>NZ_KE386957.1:8185-136174 GCF_000429825.1 Cohnella thermotolerans DSM 17683 | reverse complement strand
TTTCTATGTTTTCCTTGCAGATAAATTCGACAAAAGTAGCTCAAATCCCTTGTGGAATAAGGATTTTTTGTTCGTTCAGCAAGCCCTAATTAAGTATAATAAAAGAAATTATGTGCGGCCAGTATTTGCAAATTGAGACAAAGGGGCGGCGTCAGTCATGAAGGCAGAGTTCATCAACCCGTTTTTGGAGTCCGCGCGCACTGTAATCGAACAGATGGTCCAGATTCGTCCGAGTACGGGCCAGTTGGCTATTAAGGATATTCAATTCGTCGATCACCATGTTTGGATTCAGATCGGCCTCACCGGCCAGATGAACGGGAACATCGTCTTCGGGCTCAGCGAGACGGTGGCCCTGAAGATTATTTCCGCCATGATGGGCGGGTTCGTCATCACCGAGATCGACGAGATGGGCAAGAGCGCCATTTCGGAGCTGGGCAATATGATCAGCGGGAACGCGAGCACGCTGCTGTACAATCAGGGCGTCCGCGTCGACATTACGCCGCCCCGCATTATGCGGTCCGAGTTCGCGGACCATGTCGGTTCCGGCCGCGCATTGGCCGTTCCGCTCATTATGGACGGAATCGGCGAGATGGAGATTCAGGTTCTGATCGCCTGATTGCGGAGCCCCGATTGCAAGAGAGCACACGGAATCGTATACTGTTTATATAAGCCCCGTCAGGGGCTTTTTGTATGTGAATCGCCGTGCCGGTGTCGCAAGCGGCGCGAAGGAGGGACAAGCTTGAAGGTGCCGTTGCAAGGGCTGATCGTGCTCGTTACCGGCGCGTCCAGCGGCGTAGGAGCGGCAACCGCGAGAAGGCTGGCGGCCGAAGGCGCCGTTCCGGTTCTTGCCGCGCGTTCCGAGGACAAGCTGCGGGCCGTGTCGGCGACGATTCGCGGAGAGCACGAGGTCGTCGTCATGGACGTAACCGACGAGACCGCCGTTCGGGATGCGGTCCGTTCGGTCGTTCGGCGCCGCGGAAGGATCGACGTGCTTATCAACAACGCGGGCTATGGGGAATTCGTGCCGTTCGCCGAAGCTTCGCTGGACCATTTTCAACAGATGATGGATGTCAATTATATGGGAGCCGTTCGCTGTGCGAAGGCGGTTTATCCCTATATGCTGGAAGCCGGAAAAGGCCATATTGTCAACGTGGCGTCGATAGCGGGCAAACTAGCGACGGCGAAATCGACCGCCTATGCGGCTTCCAAGCACGCGCTGCTCGGATTTACGAACGCGCTTCGCCAGGATTGCAAAGGGACGGGCATCCGGGTGTCGGCCGTCAATCCGGGGCCGATCGACACGCCGTTTTTCGAACGGGCCGATCCGGAAGGGACGTACGTGCGCAATCTGGGCCGATTTATGCTGAAGCCGGAACGGGTGGCGCGCGCCGTCGTGTCGGTCGTCGAGCGCGGAACGCCGGAGCTCGATCTGCCGTTCGTCTCGGCCGCGGGGGCTCGGCTGTTCCAATTGTTCCCCCGTATCGCCGACCGGCTGCTGTCCGGCTTGCTGAACAAGAAGTGAGAGGAGCACCAACATGATAGACCAACCTATTTCGCCTGCCGGCGGGGAGAACGGAGCCGCCGGTTCCGCCGCCCGGGCTTTCGAGGCGATTGGCGTGGACGCGCGGCTGGCCGCGAAGCTGGCCGAGGCCGGCATGACCGGCCCGACCCCCGTGCAGGCCGGCGCGATCCCGGCGCTGGCCGCGGGGCGCGACGGCATTTTGCGCTCGCCGACGGGCACGGGCAAGACGCTCGCCTATTTGCTGCCGACGCTGCAGCGGATCGATCCGCAGCGCCGGGAGACGCAAGCGGTCATTATGGCGCCGACGCAGGAGCTGGCGATGCAGATCGTGCGCGTGGCGGAGACGTACGGAGAGCCGCTCGGCATTCAGACGGTGGCGCTCATCGGCGGCGCCGCCCTCTCGCGGCAGCTGGAGCGGATGAAGCGGCGGCCTCAGCTCGTCGTGGGCACGCCGGGACGCGTGTGGGAAGTCGCGAAGCTGAAGAAGCTGCCGCTTCACGCCGTCAAGACGGTCGTCGTCGACGAGACGGACCGGGTGTTCGCGCTCGGCGGCAAGCGCGACGTGGAATCGGTCTTGCGGGGGGCCTCCCGCGAGCGGCAGACGGTGTTCGTCTCCGCGACCCGTTCGGAAGCGATGCGGGAAGCGGAGAGCCGCTGGCTGAACAATCCGTGGGAGACGGATGCGACGGACGAGCGAAGCGGGAACGGGCTGCCGGCGACGATCGAGCACGGGTTTATCGTCTGCGACCGGCGGGACAAGATCGATATGGTCCGGCGGCTCGCCCGCCATCTCAAGCCGTCGGGCGCGCTTGTGTTCGTTAACGACATCGAACGGATCGGGGAGCTGGTGAGCAAGCTCCGTTACGAAGGCTTCGCCGCCGACGCCCTTTACGGGGATACGCCGGGGCGCGAGCGCGGCGAGACGATGCGGAAGTTCCGGGAAGGCCGGACGAAGCTGCTCATCGCCACGGACGTGGCGGCGCGAGGGCTGGACATTCCGGGCCTGCCGCTCGTCGTGCAGTTCGAGCCCGCGCTCGACGCGGACCATTACGTCCACCGCGCCGGCCGAACGGGCCGCATGGGCCGCGCCGGGCGCTCCATCACGCTGATTGAGCCGCAGGAGCGGTTCATTATGGCCAAGCTCGGCAAGCGGCTCGGCATCGACATCGCGGAGCTGGGCATGCGGGAAGGCCGCTTGCTGCCGGCGCAGGAGCTTCGGCGCGTCCGGGACGCGGACCTGTCGCCGCGGGCGAGAGCGGGGACGGCGCGGGGGCCGGGAGGAAGGAGGTCTCCCGCGCCGCAGGAGTCCGGGCCGCCCGCCGCCGTCAAGCGGAAGGCGCCCGCGGCCGCTCCGGCCGGCAAGCCGGTTCGCCGCCCGGCGCCGGATGCCGCGGCTTTGCCGCCGGGCAGCGCCGCCGGCCGGCCGGCTCGCGTGCCGCGGGCGGCGAAGAGCAAGGCCGACCGCAAGCGCGACAGCAAAAACAAAGGCGCGCCCCGGTGGCTGAAGGAGAAGCGCAACGCGTCCGAGCCTCCTACGCCATAACCCGGAGGAACTTCGCACCTCGCACTTAACCATCCGACCAAAGACTCGCATTCCGGGACCGGTCGGTCCTGGAATGCGAGTCTTTTATATGCCGATCGTCGCATTTTTCGATCACTACCCTGTTATCCCGCCGCCTGTGCCCGAACGTTATGATTACGCGGCGCCCAACCGGGCCGGAGCGCCGGATATATCAGACAAGGGAGCGATTGGAACAATGACAGAGAACCTTAACGGCAAAGCAAAACGGGGATCCTCGTTCTGGAAAAAAGCGACGGCGGCGACGCTGGCGGCGGGCATGCTGGTGGGAGGCGCTTCCGGCGTTTACGCGGACGGAAAGGACAAGAACGATTCGAAGCATGGGGCTAAACATGCGGCCAAGCAAGAAGCGAAGGATGCCAAGGCATCGCAGGGCAAAGTCAAGATCGAGTTCAACCTCGATTTTAGGGATTTGAACGAGAGGGATTGGAAATGGGCTTACGAGCATATTATCCGCCTGGCTTCCAAGCAAGTGTTCAACGGGTACGCAGACGGCAGCTTCAAGCCCCGCAACAATATTTCGCGAATCGAAGCCATCGTCGCGGCGGTCCGCCTGCTTGGGCTGAAGGAAGAGGCGGAGAAGCCGGAAAATAGGAACGCAACGTTGAACTTCAAGGACTTCAAGCAAGTTCAGAAAAAATATCCTTGGGCGGTCGGCTACCTGAAGGTGGCGCTCAAGAACGACCTGTTCGAGGAATCCGATGCGTTCGTGCAGCCGGATAAGGCGGCCGACCGGCTCTGGTCTTCCATCCTGCTGGTCAAGGCGCTGAAACTGGAGGACGAAGCGAAGGCGAACATGGACGCCGAACTGAAGTTCCGCGACGCGGACCAAATCCCGGCCGCTTCCGTCGGTTACGTGGCCGTTGCCGTAGAGAAAGGGCTCATCACGGGCTACGACGACAACACGTTCAGGCCGAACAAGCCGGTGACCCGCGCCGAGCTGGCCGCGCTTCTCGACCGCGCGGACGAGCAGTTGCCGGATCAGGGCGCGACGGCGATCACCGGTTCCGTGCAAAGCGTCTCCGGCAGCACGCTGAAGGTCAAGCCATCCGGCGGAACGGTCGTCACGCTGACGCTGGCTTCGAACGTTTTCGTTTTCCGCGACGGCGACAAAGTTTCGGCATCCGCGCTTAAGGCCGGTGACGAAGTGCTCGTTCGCACGTATGAGGGCAAAGTCGTGTTTATCGAGGTGAAAAAGGAGTCCGAAGAGGACCGGTCGACGGATTCGGGCAAGGTGGGAACGATTACGCTGAACGCGGAAGGGAAAATCGCCACCCTCTCCCTCGTCAAAACCGTGAACGGCGTTACCGGTTCCGTCGTTTACAACGTATCGGACGATGTCGAGATCGCAGGCGACGAAGGCGAGCTGTCGCCGAACCGGAACGTTGTCGTCACGATCGAGAACAACGTCGTTACCCGAATCGACGTCCAGTCCTGATCGGTTCCATACACATCGCCAGGCGGCGGGCTTCCCGGGAAGGGGGCCCGTTTTTTAACGGCGTTTGCGCCTTTGCCCGGGGAATGATCGAGCTCATTTTGTGCCGCCGGGTTCGCTCGTTTATAATCGAAAGCGTGGAAGAACGAACGAAGGAGGCGTAAGCCGATGATTCCGGCTTTGGACATTGAGCGCTTGACGGGCGGATACAGCAGGCGCAAGCCGGTGCTGCACGAGCTGACGTTCTCCGTCCGGCCGGGGGAGTTGACGGGCCTCATCGGATTGAACGGCGCGGGCAAGAGCACGACGATCAAACATATTCTCGGGCTCATGCTTCCCCATTCCGGCGAAGTTCGGGTGGCGGGCGTCCGCCTGAAGGACGACAGGGACAAATTCCGCGCATCCTGCGCTTACGTGCCGGAGCAGCCGTCCTTGTTCCCGAATTTGACGGTTGCGGAGCATTTGCGGTGGACGGCGATGGCATACGGCCTCGAAGAAAGGAAAGCGAGGGAGAGGACCGCGAAGCTGGCGGAGCTTTTCCGGATGGACAAGGCGATGAACAACCTGCCGGATACGTTGTCCAAAGGGATGAAGCAGAAGGTGATGCTCATGAACGCCCTGCTCGTCTCCCCGCCGCTGCTCATTATCGACGAGCCGTTCCTCGGCCTCGACCCGCTCGCGACGCGGGCGCTGCTCGGCGCTTTGAATGAGGCCCGCGCGAACGGATGCGCCATTTTGCTCAGCTCGCATATTTTGCCGGCGCTGGAGCGGCGCGCGGACAGCCTGATCGTGCTGCACCAGGGGAAGATCGTCGCTTCCGGCACGCCGGACGAAGTGAAGGCGGCCGCCGGCGGGCAGCCGACGCTCGACGATGCGTTCGAGGCGCTCGTAGAGGCCGCGGAGGAGGGGGGGAGGCCGTTTGTCTGACCTCCGCCGGACCCGCCTGGCCGGCTTTAAATCGCTTCTGCAGGCCCGCGCGGAAGCGTTCCGCAAAGAACTTTATCCCTATTTCCGATACGTGTTCCAAAGCGGCTTCGGGCTGGTGCTGTCGGGAATCGGCATTACCCTTGTGACCGGATACGTCCGGCTGCTGAACGACATGCCCGATAACTGGCCTTCCGACATTGTCGGCGCAGCCGTCTTGACGCTGCTCGCTTGGTATGCGCCGCTGCGAACGTATTTCCAGCCGGCGGACACCGTCTTCGCGTTGCCGCTGGAGAGCGGCGCGTTGGAAGGCGTCGTCCGGCCCAAGGTTCGCCGGGGGATGCTGGCCTCCGCCCTGCGCATGGCGGCGGCCTTTGGCGCGTTCGCGCCGCTTTATTCGCTGGCGCCCGCGACGGCTTCGGCCGCCGCGGCCCGCTCTTTGCCGCTGCTGGGCCTAGCGCTCGGCTTGTTCGGCGCCTGGAACGCGTACGCGGCCTGGACCGAGCGCCGGATCGCGGCGGGCGCCTGGCGCGCGGGGCTGCGGACGGCCCGGTACGCGGCGGCGGCAGCCGTCGTGGCGGGGCTGCTGCTCAAGCCGTTCGCGTGGGCCGTCGCGTTCGGCGTCCTCTGCGCGGGCGCGCATGCCTCGGCAGCGCGGCTGCAGATCCGCCACGCCTTGCCATGGGACAGGCTCATCCACGAGGAGCTCGCCGCCCGGCGCCGTTGGATGCGGTTTCTCGGCTGGTTCGTCGACGTTCCTTCGGAGACGGACCGTCCGGCGAAGCGGGCCTGGATCGTCTGGGCAGCCGGTCTGCTGCGTTGGCGGCGCGATTCCGCCTGGACGTATTTGTATGCGAAGACGCTGCTGCGAAGCGATACGTTCGGCGCTTTTTGGCGCTGGAACGCGCTTCTCATCGTCATTGCGCTCTTCGTCCGGCAGTCCGTGCTGGATGCGGTCGTGTTCGCCATCGCCGTTCTCGTCGGCGGCATGCAGCTGACCGAGCTGGCGCGGGTCCGGTTCGCGGCCAATGCCGCGACCGTGCCCTTGCCCCCGGAGCGCCGCCCGCAAAGCGCGGCCGCCGTCGCGCGAACGGCCGGCATCACCGCTGCGGCTTTGCAGTGGCTGGCGGCGGCGTTGCCGGACCGGCCGGCACAGCCCGGCCTCTGGTGGATCGCGCTGGCGCTTGCGCTGCTCTGGTCGGGGGGGCTGCTCCCTCGCCGAATTCGGCGCGCCATGAACAAAACGGCAGAGGACGACGATTAGGGGAGAGGGGCGAGCAACAAACCAAACAGCCCGCAACGGAAGTGACTTCGCTGCGGGCTGTCGCATAGGTAAAGCTTATTTGCCGGCCTGGACGGCGCCGGCCGCTTTCACGTCGAGCACCGCCTTGTGGATGCGGTCGAACAGATCCTCGAGCTGCGGCTCCTCGATGCAGGAGAACGCGACGCGCAGGTCCGTCGAACCGAGGGCGATCGTGCCGACGCCGTACGCTTCCAGCAGGCGCTGGCGGACGGCTTCCGCCTCGACGGTCTTCAGCTTCAGGCACATGAAGTAGCCGGAGTTGAAGGGATAATATTCCCATTCGTCGCCGTACTTGCCGCTGTCCAGCAGCTGCTTCACCTTGTTCGCGCGGCTCTTCATGATGGCGAACTTCTCGGCCTTCTGGCGCTCGAACAGCGGGGACTTCAGCGCATCCAGCACGAACGTCTGCGAAGGGTGCGGACCGCTGGAGATCGTTGCGCGGATGATGCCGAGCGTCTTCTGCTCCAGCGCGGCGAGCGTCGCTTCCGGAGCGCCGCCGTACGTGATGAAGCCGACGCGGAAGCCCCAGACATAATCTTCCTTCGTCGCGCCGTCGACCTTGATCGGCAGCACCCGTTCGTGCAGGCCGCACAGCTGGCCGAACAGCGATTCGTGCAGCGAATCTTCGAAGAAGAGCCCGAAGTAGGCGTCGTCGGTGACGACGACGATATGGATGCCCGCTTCGGCGGCGTCCTTGATCGCGGCGACGATGGCGCGTCCTTCCTCCGCTCCCGGCGTATAGCCGGTCGGGTTGTTCGGGAAGTTCAGCACGACGATCGCTTTGCCTTTATCCTTCTGGGCGAGCAATGCCTCGCGCAGCCCGGCGGCGTTGAACTTGCCCTGCTCGTCGTACAGCGGATACTCGACCATCACGGCGCCGCGCCGGATGCCGAAGGTGAGCTCGTAGTTCTCCCAATTTTTCTCGGGCAGCACCACCGCGTCGCCCGCGTCGGCGAACAGGTCCGCGACGATGCTGAGCCCGTGCGTCAGCGCGTTGGTGACGATCGGCAGACTGATTTGATGGCCCGCGATCGACGGGTTCTCCTTCAGCATTTTGTCGCGCCAGATGGCGCGCAGTTCCGGTTTGCCCGCGGGAGGGGCATATTCGTAAAGGTCCTTCGGATCGTAAGCGGACAGTTTATCCTGAATGACTTGCAGATGCATCGGTTTGCCCTGCTCGGTGGCAATGCCGATAGTCGCGTTGTAGAGCTTCGCTTTTTGCTTCGCTTCGGCGGATTGGCTCAAAATGCCGACTTTCGGGAAGTAAATCGCTTTGCCCAGCTCGGAGAGCATCCGCGCGATAGACGGGCTCTCCCGCGAGATCGTGTCATTCAACTGCTGCGCGAGGGGGTTCATGTCCTTCTCTTCCTTCCACGTGTTCATGTTACGGCGATGATCAACCGGTTCGCCGATCGTTCGCAGTTATTATACACCATTGGAAGGGGAGCGTCATCGCAACGGGGGCTTTTTACGGGAAAAATAGTCAAGCCCCGCGCCGGTTTTACTCCGGTTCCGAAGCGGCCGCGCGCATTTCCTCGATCGTCCGAAGGTCGCCCGGCCGGTTGCGTTCGGCCAGTCCTTGCATGACCTTCTCGCGCCGTTCGTCCGACAGGTTCTGTCCGAATTTGAATTTGCCCGTCATTTCGGCAATATCGAGGCGCAAGACGGCGACGCCCCTGAGCGGCGGCGCGTATTTGGGGTCCTCATGGTCGATGGGGGCATGGCCTCCCTCGGGCTGCAGGCTTCCAAGCAGCGCGGCCAGCGCTCTCGCTTTCTCCGCCGGCTCTTCCACTTGCTTCACCGTTCCCCGTATCCGGACCGAACGGAAGTACTGGGTGGCGGGGCAGGCGAGATAAGGATCGGAGAAGTAGGACGGAATGAACGCGTGGGCTTCGTATACGACAAATTCCGCTTTGGCGTCGAGCGACAAGCCTCTCATTTTCTCCCCTTTCTTGCTGCCGTGAAAATAAATGCTGCCGTCGTCCGTGTAAACGTAATTAAGCGGAACCGCCTTGGGCCAGCCGTCGTCCCCCGCGAACGCCAGGACGCCGTCGCCGCGCTCCCGCAGAAACGATTCGATCGCTTCTTGATCCGTCACTTCGAATTCCTTTCTTCTCATCGTTCGTCCACTCCTCCGTCTCATCGATTGAATTCAAGTCTAGTGCCCGGATTGACAAACGAAAAGATCCAATTTAGATTAAAATCAATAGTCCATTCGAATCGGAGAGAGGTTATGACGCTTCAGTTGCCTTACGAGAGGATGCTAAGCGAGTGCGGCAGCAAGCATCTCGCCCTTTACAGGGCTCTTCGCGACGGCATCGCCGCGGGGACGCTCTCGCCGGGGGAACGGCTGCCTTCCACGCGGCAGCTCGCTTCGCTGTACGGCCTGTCCCGGGGAAGCGTCAGCCTTGCGTACGAGATGCTTGCGGCGGAAGGCTACGTGCGCGCGGGCGTCGGGCAGGGAACGTTCGTCTCCGGCGTGCCGGGGGCTTGGCCGTCCGCGGCTGCCGGCGAACCGGCTCCGGATGCCGCGGGGCGGGAGCGGAGTCGTTCGGCGCCCGATACGCCGGCGCTGTCCGCCTGGGGCTTCCGCGTCATGGAGCAGGCCGAAGATGAGCGGGACATGCCGGCTCCTCCCGGCGGTTCCGGCGTACTCTCCTTCTTCCCGCGGGGGATGGGGGAGAAGTGGTTCCCCTGGATGGAGTGGCGATCCCGGGTCGCCGCGCAGTGGAAAAGGCTGGGCGACCGTCCGGACGAAGCGTCGACGACCGAAGGAAGCCTGGAGCTTCGGCGGGCGATCGCGGGGCGGCTGCGGCGGGAGCGCGGCATCGTCTGCGGTCCGGAAGACGTGGTCGTAACCGGAGGCTCCATGCAGGCGATCGCGCTGCTGACGCAGCTCCTGTTGGAAGAAGGGAGGACCGCCGTCGTGGAAGATCCCTGCTACCAGGGCACCCTCAGGGCCGTAAAGGCGACGGGAGCGGCGCTTGTCGCGGCCAAAGTCGACGGCGAAGGCATCGTGCCGCAGGATTGGGACGCCGATTTGCTGTTCGTGACGCCGACTCGGCAATTCCCGACCGGGGCGGTGCTGAAGCTGGAGAGAAGGCTGGAGCTGCTGGATTGGGCTTCCCGCAAACGGGCGTGGATCGTCGAGGACGATTACGACAGCGATTTCCGTTGGGGAGGGCGTCCGATCGAGCCGCTCAAATCGCTGGACCGGGAAGGCCGCGTCATTTACGTCGGCAGCTTCTCCCGTACGATGCGCCCGGAGGTGCGGATCGGGTACGCGGTGCTGCCCCGCTCGCTGCGGACGCCGTTCGTCCGGGCCAAAAGCTTGTACGATCCGCACCCGGAGGGCATTGCCGAGCAGCACGCGCTGTCGGAATGGATGACGGACGGGGGCTACGACCGCCATCTGCGGCGGATGCGGCGGATTTTTCAGCGGCTGCAGGCGAAGCTTCGGCAGGGGCTTGCCGAAGAGCTCGGCGATCTGTTCGATGTCGTGCCTTCCGACGCGGGGCTGCTGCTGTTCGCCTATTGGAAAAAAACGCCGAACGATTACGACCGGCTGGCGCTCCGCTGCCGGGAGCTCGGCGTCTGGTGGGGGGACGGCCGCCGATACGCGGTCGAGGGAGGCGAAGGCTCGGATCGGCGGTCCGCGCTGTTCGGGTTCGCGCATATGAACGAAGCGGAGGTCGAGGAAGGGCTGGCCCGGATCCGCCGGGCGGCGGCATCGCTCGGACTTTCTGCATGCAACGAAGATCAAGGAGGCTGCGCTCATGCTTAACGTTTCGCCCGAGTCGTTCGTGTTGCTTCCCTATTTCGCCAAAACGGTGTGCGAGCCCGGCTGGAAGTGGCAGAAGCGGGAGAAGCCGCTGGAAAATTACGACCTGTTCTACGTATGGAGCGGGGAAGGCGAGGTCGTCCTGAACGACGTTCCGTATACGGTCGGCAAGGGAAGCTGCTTCCTGTTCCGTCCGGGCGACTATACGAGCGCGACCCACCGTCCGCAGAAGCCGCTCGTACTGACGTACATCCATTTCGACGTAAGCGAGCCGGTGTCGCTCGTTCCCGAGCCTTACCGGACGATCGAGGACACGTTCGAGTTCGAGAACCTGCTGTCCCGGTATGTGCGGCTGTTCCTCGTGAAGACGTTCGCCGCCGAGGAGGAAGCGCGGCTCATTCTGAAGCAGCTGATGATCCATCTGCTGCGGCACGACCGCGACGAGCCGGTGGAGCGCAAAGCCAGCAACCAGTTGACGGAGAGCATCCACGAGGTGGCCAACTACATTCGGCAGCATCCCGGCATCCAGCACCGGGTGGACGACCTGGCCGCGCGGGCGGGGCTTTCTTCCCGCTACTTCTCCATCAAGTTCAAGGAGCTGATCGGCACGTCCGTGCAAACGTACATGATCCGCTCGCGCATCGAGCGGGCGCAGCATCTTCTTCTGCACGCGGGCATGAACGTGACGGAGGTGGCGGATACGCTCGGTTACCGCGACATTTTCTTTTTCAGCCGCCAATTCAAGCAATATACCGGCAAGAGCCCTTCGGAGATCCGATAGGGCTCTTCTCTTATTAAGGACGCCGATGGCTTGAAGGGGGAAGGTATTGCCGAAGTTTTCGGCATTCCGGGCGATTACAATTTCACGCTGCTCGACGCTTTGGAGCAAATGATCCTCGTCGGCGGGCAGCCTGCGGCAGAAGCGCACCGGGAGAGCGCCGCGCAGATCGCCGCCTTGCTTGAGACGCCGCAGTATCGGGCCTCCCCCGGAGAAAATGCAAGAACGGCCCCGTTCCCGCAAGCGTCTGCGGGAGACGGAGCCGTTCCATTTTTTTGCGTTCATACCGAATCGTCCGCGGATACGAGGCTTCCCAGCCGTTCGCCCATTCGCACCTTGTCTCCGGGCCGGACGTTCGCGCGGGGCACGCAGGTGTCGTCTTCGGTGAGCAGGACGACGGTCGAGCCGAACTCGAAGTAAGCGAGCTCCTGCCCGCGCTCCAGCTTCTTCGGCCGCGGCTCCACGTAGCGGATGCTGCTGACGTTCAGCGCCCCGACCTTGACGACGGCAATCTCGCCTCCGTCGTGCCGGATATACGTCACGAGCCGCTCGTTCCGCGACAGCACCCGGCGCATCGCCGTCAGGCCGAAGTCGTTGACCGGGTACACCCGACCCGGAATGTGCTCGCTCTCGACGACAGAGCCCGAGCAGGGGGCGTGAATCCGGTGGTAGTCGGTCGGACTTAAATACAACACCCAGAAATAGCCGTCGCGGTATTGGGCGATGCGCGGCGAATCGTGCAGAAGCTCGTCCAGCGTATAGTCCTGGCCCTTGATCTTGAGCAGCATGCCTTCTTCGATCTTGCCGCAGGCCGTCACCAGGGCGTCGACGGGACTGACCAACGCGTCCGGAGACTCGTCCACGGGACGGGCGCCGGGCTTCAGCCGGCGGGTAAAAAAGTCGTTGAGCGACTCGTATTCGCCGAGCGGCTTCTCCGCTTCTTCGATCGGGATCCGGTACAGGGCCGCGAATCGGGGAATCCAGCGCCGGCTGAGCGGCGATTTGGCCAATCGTCCCGCCATGCGGGAGACGAACTTGCGGGACGTGAGCTCCGTCATGGAGCGCAGCAGCCAACGGTTCATGCGTCTTGGCCACTCCTTCTTTTTAATAAAAATCTTCCGGCGGGATGGCGCGCAAAGCGGACGCCGTTGCTTCTCTAAAGTGTGACATAACGGTCCGAAAAGTTCAATATGCGGCGAAGGACAACCGCCGTGCTCGTTGCCCCTCCTTCCGTGCATGCTATGACGGAAGCCCGCGCAAGGAGGGGAGAACTTGATCAAAGCGGCGTTCGTAACCCCCGGAGCGTACCCGGTGCCTTCGCCGAGCGGCGGATCAGGCGCAAAAAAGATGAAAGGGATTACAAAAAAGGGGTTGCGCGGCGGCAGGCGGCCATGATATAACGGTTACAGGTTGTTAAACGTTTAGATGCAAAGAGCGGGGAGAAGCCAAATGGCGAGCATTAAAGACATCGCGGCCAAAGCGAACGTGTCCACGGCAACCGTGTCGTATGTGCTGAACGGAACGCGCAACGTCAGCCCCAAGACGCGGGAGCGGGTTCTGAAAGTGATCGAGGAAATGCAGTATAAGCCCAATACGATCGCCCAGAGCCTGAAGACGAAGAAAACCGATACGATCGGCGTCATCGCGGAGGACGTCACGGTGTTCAACACGCCGGAAATCATCGACGGCATTCACGATTGCGCCGAGCGGCACGATCTCCATATCTTGCTTGTCAACTTGCGGCTTCACAAGCGGATCGGACGCAGCTTTCATGCGGTGGACCGCTTCCGGGACGTGGTCCTGTCGGCGGTAGACGAACTGGTCGGCAAGCAGGTGGACGGCATGATCTACGTCGGCGTCCATTCGCGCGATTTGTCGGGCCTTGTTCCCCCCAAGGACAAACCGATCGTCTACACGTACTGCTACGCCGACAATGCGGTGTCCGTCAACTACGACGACGAGCGGGCGGCGTACGAGGCGACCCAATACTTGGCCGGGCTCGGGCATAGAAGGATCGGCGTCATCAGCGGGCTCATCGATTCGATTCCGTCCAGGCTCCGGTTTAACGGGTTCTACCAGGCTGTGATGGATTGCGGGCTGCCGTTCGATCCCGGACTCATCAAGACCGGGGACTGGGAGACCGCTTCCGGCGAACGGCTGACCCGCGAGCTCATGGCGCTTCCCGAACCTCCGACGGCCATTCTGGCCATGAACGACGTGATGGCGGTCGGCGTGCTGAGAGCCGCTCAAGAGATCGGAGTCCGCGTTCCGCAGGACCTGTCCGTCATGGGCTTCGACAACCGGGAATTCAGCGACTATTTGACGCCGCGGCTGACGACGATGGAAATTCCGCTCCACGAGCTCGGCGTACAAAGCATGATGGCGCTCAACCGGATCATTCGGGACAACGGAGCTATCGAAGAACAGGCGAAGCCGCTGTGCAAGCTGATCGTCCGCGATTCGACGGGCCCCGCTCCGGGATGATGCCGGGGCGGACGAACGGATCGGCGCATGGAGCAGAAGGTTTTTGCGGCAAAATCTAAACGATTAGATTTTAGACTCCACGATGTGCCTCCCTCGCTTTCCAACCCGGGGGTTACACATAACAAGCAAGAACATTTACAGGAGGGGTAAAGTATGTGGAACAGCAGAAAAACGTTCGGACTTGCGACCGCGGCGGCCGTCTTCGCCGGCTTGTTGGCGGGCTGCGGGGGCAATGGGGACAGCGGACAGGAATCGTCGTCTTCTCCGGCCGCTTCCGGAAGCGCTTCCGCTTCCAGCGGAGAGAAAATTAAGCTTCGCTTCATGACGTGGGATTCCGGCGGCACGTTGAAGCCTTATCAAAATGCGATCGACGAGTTCGTCAAGCAGCATCCGAATTACGAAGTGAAGGTCGAATCCGTGCCCGACAACTACGATCAGAAGCTGCTGACGTCGCTCGCTTCCAACACGGCGCCCGACGTCTTCATGGCCTGGAACTTCCCGATGTACACGCCGGGAGGCGGGCTGGAGCCGCTCGACTCTTATATCGAGAGAGACAAAGTGGACATGGGCATGTACTACGACATCATCGTCAATTACATGAAATACGACGGCCAAATCTGGGGCCTGCCGACGACGTTCTCGACCCGCGCCATCTATTACAACAAAAAGCTGTTCGACGAAGCGGGCGTTCCGTATCCGAAGGATGGCTGGACGTGGAGCGAGTTTACGGACACGGTGAAGAAATTGACGAAGCCGGGCCAATACGGATTTATTTCCACGCCCGACGACATTTTCACGATGCAGCCGTACTTCTGGTCCAACGGCGGCGACCTGGTCAGCGACGACGGACGCCATACGGACGGCGTATTCAACAGCGAGCAGAACGTCAAGACGATCGAATTCCTCAAGGGCTTGTACGACGTCTCCTCCAAAATCAACTCGTCCGGCAAGTTCAGCACGAACAACGGGCTGGAATCGTTCGAGACCGGCCGGATCGCGATGTTCGACAACGGCATGTGGCCGATCAACGATATCGTGAAGGCCGGCAAGATCGATCTGGGCGTCGTCACGCATCCGGTTCCGGAGGGCGGCACGCTGAAAGGCATCGTCCACACGTCCGGCTACTCCATGCCGAAGAACGGCAAAAACAAGGAGGCCGCCTGGGAATTGATCAAGTTCATGTCCGGCCCCGAAGGCAGCAAAATCATTACCGCCGACAAGTTCTCCTTCTCGCCGGTCAAGGCGGTCGACGAAGCGTCCGGCTATGCGAACGATCCGCTTCTCAAGCCGTTCGCCGAAGAGCTGAAAAACTCCGACAAAATTATCGCCGGCAACCGCTATGAGAAATGGAGCCAGGCGGAGGACATGCTGAAGTCGGCCATTCAGGCGATCTTCGTGAACGGCGCCGACGTGAAGAGCACGATCGACAAGGCCGCCAAGGACGCCGAGAAAGCGCTGCAATAAGGACGAGTCAGGCAACGTTCGGGGAGGCGTTCGTCTCCCCGATTTATTTTCCAGGCAGAAAAGGGGTTGCATACCCATGGCAAATCAAACCGCGGCCCGCCCGCAAGGTTGGCTGGCGGAGCGGAGGCGCCGCCGCCGCGATAACCGCGCGGGCTGGCTGTTCATCTCTCCATGGCTGATCGGCTTCGTCGCGCTGATGCTGGGACCGATGGCCTTCTCGCTCATCGTCAGCTTTACGGAATGGAACATGATCGGCAAAGCGAAATTTATCGGCTCGGGCAACTACGTCCGCATGTTTACGTCCGACCCTTTCTATTTCAAATCGTTATGGATCACGATCAAGTACGTTTTCCTTGTCGTTCCGCTGCAGGTCGTTCTGGCCATTCTGATCGCGCTGCTGCTGAACAGGGCCACGTTCGGCATCAAGCTGTTTCGCGCCGTATTTTACATGCCGTCCCTCATTCAAGGGGTAACGCTGGCCTTGATTTGGTCCTGGCTGTACAACGAGGATTTCGGCCCGATCAACTACGCGCTGCAGCTCGTCGGGCTCCCGCGCGTGCATTGGCTGACCGATCCGCACATCGCGCTCTTCTCCCTGGTGATCATTGCGCTGTGGGGCGTAGGATCGCCGATGGTGCTGTATTTGTCGGCCTTGAAGGGCGTCTCCTCGGAATATTACGAAGCCGCGTCCATCGACGGAGCCGGTCCGCTTCGCAAGTTTTTCAACGTGACGCTTCCCTTGATCACGCCGACCATCCTTTTTAACGTCATCACGAGCCTGATCTCGGCGTTTCAAACCGTCGTCGTCGCTTACGTGCTGACCGGCGGCGGTCCGGCGAACGAGACGTACTTCTATTCGTTCCACGTCTACCGGAGCGCGTTCACCCATTTCGAGATGGGGTATTCGTCCGCCATGGCCTGGGTGATGTTCGTCCTCATTATTTTGCTGACCGGCGCCATTATGTTTTCTTCCCGGTACTGGGTGCACTACGAAGCGGATGGGAGTGGCAAAAGATGACGCCAGCCTTCAAAAACTTAAGCCGGCAAATTCTCGTTTACGCTCTGCTCGCGCTCGGAACGATCGCCTTCCTCTACCCGATCGCCTGGATGCTGTCGACCGCGCTGAAGGCGCCGGACGCTATTTTCACGCCCGAACCGAACCTGATTCCGGCTCATTTTCAATGGAACAACTTCAAGGACGCCTGGACCGCGCAGCCGTTCACCCGGTTTTTCCTGAACACGCTGCTGGTCGTTCTCGTCTCGACGCCGTTCGCCGTGTTTTCCTCCACGCTGACCGCCTTCGGCTTCGCCCGCATCCGGTTCGCGGGGCGCGGCGCGATGTTCTTGCTCGTCATCGGGACGATGGTCATCCCGTGGGACGTGACGGCGATTCCTCTTTACATCGAATACAACGCCCTGGGGCTCATCAATACGCTGTGGCCGATGATGCTGCCCGGCATGTTCGGCTCCGCCTTCTTCATCTTTCTGGCGCGGCAGTACATCATGGGCATTCCGTTCGATCTGGACGAAGCGGCGGGCATCGACGGCTGCAACCGGTGGCAGGTATACTGGCGCATCATTTTGCCGCTGTGCATGCCGATCGTCGTCGTCATTTGCATGTTCCACTTCGTCTGGGTATGGAACGAGTTTCTGACGCCGCTGATCTTCATCAACGACCAGTCGAAATATACGCTGTCGCTCGGCATCAACCTGTTCAAGAACGCGTACAACATCGAATACGAGAAGCTGATGGCCGTCTCCAGCGTGTCCGTCGCGCTCCCGCTAGTTCTGTTCTACTTCGCGCAGGACGCGGTGCTCGGAGGCATCTCGATGAGCGGCGTGAAGAAGTGACATGGATTGGTAAAAAAAGAGAACGGCGCGGCAAGCGATGTGCGCGGCCGGTGCGCCGCCGCGGCGAAGCGGTTAGCGCCGATTGGAGGAGAAACGATGCTGCGACTGGAGAACGATACGTTTTCGCTGGAGCTGTCGGATAGCGGAACGTTAGACTCGCTGCGGCTCGGAGGGGACCCGCACGGCATGAATTGGGTCATCTCCCCGGGACTTTTGGCGGAAATGGGTTATCCCGATGCGGAGAAAAGATTCGGAGCGCCCTCGCTCGCCATCGGCGGACGAGAGGCAGGAGCCGGGGAGGGCGAGCCGAGCGTCATCCGGACGGGAGACAGGTCGGCCGTCGTGCGGCATTCTTTCGGCCGGGTGGCGTCGGAACAGACGTACGCTCTCTCCGCGGACGGCGGGGAGCTCATCTGGAGCGTCGCGCTGCGCAACGAGGGGGAGGAGACGGCGTCGATCACCTCCTTCTCGATCTGGTTCTCGCTGGCTTACGTTATGTTCCGGGACAAAGACGTTCTGCGCAACATGAACCACTCCTGCGCGTTGTTCCCCCATATCGGAGGCGATTTTCCGAAGTTCGCGGCGATGCGCCGCAGCAACGAAGGGCCTCATTTGGGCGTGTACGGGACGAGAGGGCGCGTTGCGACGCTGGGATCGTATTGCCGTTACGAGAACCGCTTCCTGGAACAGGTGTCGCCATCGCTGGACGGGATCGTCTTCCACCGACTCTACTTGACGGACGACGGATCGTCCTGCGGGGACGCGGGTTCCGCCGATTGGATCTATAACGGCGATTACGAAGCGCTGATTCTGGAGCCCGGCGCGAAGGCCGAATGGGAATTCCGGTTTGCGCCTGTAAGCAGCCGCGACGATTTCTATTCGCAAGGACTGAAGTTCGGCCATCCGCGCTGGAGCTTCACGCCGGTTGTGGCAAGAGGCGGGCGCTTCGAGGCGTCGGTGACGACGAAGGACGGCGTTCCGCCCGAGCGTGTCGAGCTTCTGTCGATGCAGCCGAACGGGCAACTGCTCGCCGAGGACATCACCGGCTCGTTTGGCAGGGAAGCGGACGGCAGCTTCCGGGCGGCCGTCTTCCCCGGCGAGCCGGGCGAACGCAAGCTGGTCGCCCGCTTCGGGGACGGGCGCATCGATACGCTCGTCTGGAACGTGCTCGAGTCGATCGACGTCGTGCTGGAGCGGCGGGCCGAATGGCTGTGCGGCAACCGGTTCGCCGGTCCGGAAGGCAGTCCGCGCCCTTATGCGTTCCTTCCTTTATCCAACCAGGGAGAATCGCTCGGCAAAGTCGCTTTTATCCTGCAGAAAAACTTGCTCACGAAGCCGAATCCCGACCAGATCGGCAAAGCGGAGCTTTGCGCCGTTCACGACATTCGCCGGCACTGGTTCGAGGAAGGCGACTTCCGCCGTCCGCGCCGCGTGTACGGGAGCTTCTACCGCATTTTTGACCTCGATTACATCGCTCACGTGTTTTATTTGCTGTCCCGCTGTCCGGAATCGTGCCTGCGGCTCGGCAAGCCGGAACGTTACTTGCGCTGGGCCGCGGAAGTGCTGATCGTCCGCCTGGACCCGAATCTCCACGAATCGCAGAGAGAGCGCAACGAAACCCGGCTCAACGGGGTGTTTATTCTTTACGTGGCCGATTTGCTGCGCGATTTGCGGGAAGCCGGGATGGCGGAGCTGTACGATACGCTGAACGAATTATGGCTGGAGTTCGCCCGGGAGATTGCCGAACAAAGCGACGGGTACCAAGGAGCCATTACGGAGCATTATTTCGACAACGCCGGCTTCGGCCCGACGTGCCAAGCGCTCTGCTTGACGGGGGAGACCGCCCGGGCGGCGAAATACGGGGAGCTGCTGCTGGCCAACATCGGGTTCAGCAACGACTATCGTTCGCAAAATCCGGACCGGTGGTGGGAAGCGCTCGCTTATATGATTCACTCCCTCTGGGGAGGCCTTGTCGCGGCCGCCGCTCTATCCGCTTACGAGCATTTGCGCGACCCGGAATACGCGGAAGCTTCCTATCGCGCCACGATGGCCGTCTTCGCCTGCTACGATTGGAACGTCAAATCGACGGCCAAGCGTCTGGCGCCGGGCGAGGCGGCGTCGACGTTCGGGGTGGCGGCGCCGAACCTGAACAAGCCGGCGTTGTCCCGCAACCGCTTCGGCCAGTCCGTCTTCTACGACGAAGAGGATGAGCTGTTCTCCCGGCTGTTCTCCAACGCGTCCGGGGACGATTGGGATATGGGGGAGGAACTGGCGGCTTATTTGCTCGGTTACGGCACGAAAACGGTGCTGTACACGAAGGAGGGCAAGCTGCATTGCCTGAACGGTTACCTTGAACGGGACGGAGAGGACTGGGTGGTGACCAGCTACGCGCCTTACCCGAAGCGCTATCTGTTCCTCGAAGCCGGCGTCGTGTACGAGGTGCCGGAAGGCGCGGACGGCCGAACGGTCCGCTTCGCCGAAGGGCGGTTCGCGCCAGCGGCGGAGATCGAACGGAAGTGAGAAAACAAAACGCCCCGCTGCCCTTGACAGGGAGCGGGGCGTTGCTGTTCTCACCCGAAGAACGTCGAGTAGAGCAAGTAAGCGTTCAGCACGACGATGACCGCCGTGATGACCCATGCCGTAATTTTCAGCCACGGGCGGTTGACGAACTCGCCCATTTTCTTCTTGCTGGACGTGAACTGCACGAGCGGCACGACCGCGAACGACAGCTGCATGGACAGAATGACTTGGCTCAGAATGAGCAGGTCGGTCGTTCCTTTCTCGCCGTATAACGCGGTGACGATGACGGCCGGGATAATCGCGATCAGCCGGGTGACAAGCCTGCGGAGCCAGGCGGGCATCCGGAAGTTCAGGAAGCCTTCCATCACGATCTGCCCCGCGAGCGTGCCGGTCAGCGTGGAATTTTGCCCCGACGCCAGCAGCGCGACGCCGAACATGATGGACGCCATCGTCGTGCCGAGCAGCGGCGCGAGCAGATGGTACGCCTCGCCGATGTCCGCGACTTCGGTATGTCCGGTCGTATGGAAGGCGGCGCCGGCGATGACCAGAATCGCCGCGTTGATGAACAGGGCGAAGAACAGCGCGATCGTCGAGTCCCAGGTGGCGTATTTGATCGCCTGCCGCTTGCCGAGCGGCGTTTGCTCGAATTGGCGGGTCTGGACGATGGACGAGTGCAAATACAGGTTGTGCGGCATCACCGTGGCGCCCAATATGCCGATCGCGATATACAGCTTGGAGGAATCGGTGACGATGCTCGAAGTGGGGATAAACCCTTTAAGCATGTCTCCGACGGCCGGTTGCGACAGAATCAACTCTGCGGCGAAGCAAATCCCGATAATGGCGATAAGAGCGATGACGAAGGCTTCCAGATACCGAAACCCTTTGTTCTGCAGGAAAAGAATAAGAAGCACGTCGAAAGCGGTCAGAATGACGCCGTACAGCAACGGAATGCCGAACAGCAGATTGAGTGCGATGGCGGCGCCGATCACTTCCGCCAGGTCGCAGGCGGCGATCGCAAGCTCGCACAGAATCCAAAGTCCGAAGGATACCGGCTTGCTGTAATGGTCCCGGCACGCCTGCGCCAGATCGCGGCCGGTGACGATGCCGAGCTTGCCGGCCAGCCCCTGGAGCACGATGGCCATCAGGTTGGACAGCAGGATGACCGAGAGCAGCGTGTACCCGAACTGGGAGCCGCCCGCCAGGTCGGTCGCCCAGTTGCCCGGGTCCATGTAGCCGACGGCGACCAGGTAGCCGGGGCCGACGAAGGCGAGAAACTTCCGGAAGCCGGAGCCGCTCTTCGGAATTTTCAGCGAGCGGTGCACTTCGGGGAGCGACGGCTGATTCGCGTTCCTGCGCCAGCCGCGGGACGTCTTCGAAGGCGAAACGACATATTCCTCTTGCATAGGTGTTCACCTCTTTAAGTGTTTCAAAGTTGTTCAAGGCAATGTTTGTGGCGTCTATGACATAAAGTTTCCTTAGGGCAAAAATTCTTGTTGGTTATAATATACTCCCGCAGCTTTGAAATGTAAACCGTTATTTTTACCCGGTCCATTTCTCGTGACGCGCCCAAGGGTGAATGCATATGATACGTTAGACTTCACGCTGGGGAAGGAGATGGACATGAAAAAAAGCAACAAAGGCAAAAAAAATCAGAATGCGCGCCGGCCGCTGTACTACGTCGACAATCCGAACAAAATGGAGCTCAAATGGCTGGACGATATACAGAAACAGACATCCAAGTCGATCAACGTCCACGGGGAGACCGCAGTCGCCGAGCCGGCGCCGGCCAGGGGATCGGGCAACGCCGGTCCGCCTCCGGCCGCGAGCGCAGCGCCCGACGAATCCGCCAAGCAAAGTCTTGAGGCTGCCCTTCGGGAAGCGGAGCGCGTTCAGGAAGCCGTAACCGCCGCGGAGCCGAAGGCGGCCGAGCGGGCGGACGCCGTGGAGGAGATCGTGGCGGTGGTCGAGGCTGCGGACAGGCAATCCGCCGAGACGGCCGGAACGCTGACGGAACTGATGCAGACGAAGGAAGAGCCGCGTGCGGAAGATTCTTCCGCGGAAGAGACGAACGTCCCGGACGACCCGGTCTGGCTGGATCTTCGCGAACAGCGGAACTGGCGCCACCAGAAGCTGGCGGAGAAGCGGATGCCGGCTCGGCCGGCGCCGATCGTGTATACCGACGATCTGGCGGATGAGTCGGTCACAGGCGACAAGCTGGCCCCTTTCGCCGTCGGTCCCAACAACCTCGCCGCCGAGGCGGTGACGACGGAGGCGCTGGCGGACTTCTCCGTGACCGCGATCAAGCTCGCCGACGGTTCCATCACTTCTTCCAAGTATGCCCCGGAATCGATTACAGGCGAGCATCTGACCAAAAACTCGATCTCCGGGCAAAAAATCCGCGACCGGTCCATTACGAGCGAGAAGCTGAAGGATGGCAGCGTCACGTCGGAGAAGCTGGCCGACCGCACGATCAGCGCGGACAAAATCGCCGAAGGTTCGATTCAATCCAAGCATTTAAGCTTGTCCATTATCACTTCCGACCTGCTCAAAGACCAATCCGTCACCACGGACAAAATCCGCAGCGGCACGATCCGCAGCGAGAACCTGTCCAACGAATCGATCGACACCTCGAAGCTCGCGGAAGGAGCCGTCACCTATTCGAAAATCAGGGACGAGGCGGTCACCGAAGCGAAGATCGCCCCGGGAGCCGTCGATTCCCGCCATTTGAAGAATGGCTCGGTATGGGCCGAACATATCGCGCCCGGAGTGCTGCAGGGAAAGCACCTGGCTCCGCAAGCCGTTCAATCCGACAATCTGGCGCAAAGCGCGGTAGGAACGGAGCAATTGGCCGACCGGGCCGTGTCTGGCTCCAAACTGGCCAAGGAATCCGTCGAGGCGGAACATCTTCGGCAAGAGGCCGTCCAAGGCGGCCATCTGGCCGAAGGGGCCGTCGATAGTCGACATTTGGCTGACGGTTCGGTAACGGCTCCCAAGCTTGCGGAGCGTTCGGTTGCGACGATCAATCTGGTCGAACATGCGGTCACGTCCACGAAAATCGCCGACCAAAGCGTCGTCTCGGGCAAACTGGCCGACGAAGCCGTGCAATCTCGCCATCTGGCCAAGGGAAGCGTGCTGTCGGATAAACTGGCCGATCATCTCATTCAACGCCGCCATCTGACCGAAGGCGCGATCGAAGGGCGGCATTTGACGAACAAATCGATCACGCAGGAGCATCTGCAAGACGGCATCGTCCATACGGCGCAGCTCGCGCCCGAAGCGGTCACCCGCAAGCAAATCGCCGGTGGCGCGGTCGGCACGGGACAGATCGCTCCGGGCGCGGTGAAGGCCGCGCAGCTTGCCGACGGGGCGGTGGAGGCTCGCCATCTGGCGGCGGGTGCGATTCGTACGTCCCATCTGGCCGAGAACAGCGTAACGAGCGACAAGCTCGTGTCGGGCAGCTTGAGGCCGATTCATTTCGGCGAAGAGTCCGTCAAAGGGGAAGCGATCGCGAAGCAGACGATCGAAGGGAAGCACCTTCGTCCGGGATCGATCGGGCCGGCCCATCTGGCTCCCGGTTCCGTGGGCAGCGCCGCGCTTCAGCCCGAATCGGTCACCTCGGAAATTTTGGCGCCCGGCTCCGTCGGCGAGCGTCAACTGGGCGTTCGCTCGATTTTCTCGCACCATCTGACGGATCATTTGATCACTTCCTTGAAGCTGTCGCCGGAGAGCGTCTCTACCGACAAGCTGTCGGATATGGCCGTGACGAGCGCGAAGCTGGCGGACAAGAGCGTCACGGCTTCGAAGCTGGCGGAAGGCGCAGTGGGCAAGAAGGCGCTGGCGATAGGAGCCGTCTCCCGGGAAGCGCTCGACAACGGAACGGTCGGTTCGCGCCATTTGCAGAACGGCGCGGTGCAAGCCGAACATCTGGGTGAAGGCAGCGTTGGCTCCGCTGCGCTTGCGGAAGGGGCGGTCACCTCCGATGCGATTCGGGACGGAGCGGTCGGCCAGCGCCATCTGGACGTGGAAGCCGTCGGAAGCCGCCACCTGGCGTCGCAGGCGGTGCTCGGCTACCATTTGGCCGACGAATGCGTGAGGGAAATTCATTTGTCCGATGGCTCGGTCAGCTACTCCAAGCTGGCGGCGGGCAGCGTGGGCGAGACTCATCTGCAGCCGGGGGCCGTAACGGGAAGGCATATCGCTGCGGAATCGGTGGATTCCGGGCATCTGCTGCCGGACATCGTCGATTCCGGGCATATTCGGGAAGGAGCCGTCCAGGCCGTTCATCTCGGGGATGCCATCGTCGGCGAGAAGACGCTTGCCGACGGCGCGGTGACGAGCGGGAAGCTGGCGGACGGCAGCGTTACGCTGCAGAAGCTGTCCGCGGGCAGCGTGGGAAGCGAACACCTGCTGCTCGAGTCGGTGAGCGGCAAACATATGAAGCCCGATTCGATCCAGGGGTTCCACATTCGCAAAGGCGCGGTCTCGATCTCCCATCTCGCGCCGGATATGTTCGCCCTCGCGAAGATGGCGGAGCGGAGAATCGACTCGGAGCGGCTGGAGCCGTCCGCCGTGGCCACCGTCCACTTGCGTGACGATTCGGTTACGGAGGATAAGCTGGCGGCGGGCAGCGTGACGGAGGATATTTTGGCGAACGCGGCCGTCACGACGACGAAGCTGGCGGATCGCAGCGTAACGGAGCAGAAGCTGCGCGACGGCAGCGTAACCGAGGATAAGCTGGCGGAAGGCAGCGTGACGGAAGGCAAGCTCGCCGACGGAGCCGTCGCCGCACGGTCGATTCTCGACGGAGGCGTTACGAGCGACAAGCTCGCCAACCATGCCGTGACCGCGGAGAAGCTGGCGGGCGGGGCGGTGACGTCCGGCGCGCTGGCGGAAGGCGCGGTCACGGAGTCGAAGCTGGCGTCGGGCAGCGTGACGGAAGCGGCTCTGGCCGAAGGCGCGGTCACCGGGCGGAAGCTGGCGTCCGGCGCGGTGGCGTCCGGCGCGCTGGCGGAAGGCGCGGTCACGGAGTCGAAGCTGGCGGGCGGCAGCGTGACGGAGGCGGCTCTGGCCGACGGCGGTGTAACGGAGAGCAAGCTGGCGGCCGGTGCGGTAACCTCCAACGCGCTCGCGGACGGATCGGTTACCGAGTGGAAGCTGGCCGACGGCAGCGTAACGGAGACGAAGCTGGCCGACGGTGCAATAACCGGAGTCAAATTGGCGGACGGCAGCATATCCGGAATCAAGCTGGCGTATGGCAGCGTGACCGAGAATGCGCTGGCGTACGGTTCGGTGACCGGCGCGCAACTGGCGGACGCGGCTGTGTCGGAGGCGAAGCTGGAAGACGGCAATGTGACGGCCGCCAAGCTGGCCGACGGAGCGGTCGCCGCCGCGAAGCTGGCGGACGGCGCCGTAACGGAGACCAAACTGGCGGATGGCAGCGTCAATACCGCCAAGCTGGCGAACGGAGCGGTCTCCACGGAGAAGCTCGCCCTCGGCGCCGTCAAAGAGAATCAGCTCGAAGACGGCAGCGTGACCGTTCGCAAGCTGTCGGCGAACGTCGTTGAATTTCTGATGCTGGCCGGCAAACCGGTAACGGAAGAGAGGCTGACGAACGGCAGCGTATCGACCGAGAAGCTGGCTCTTCTCAGCGTAGGGTCCGAGCAGCTGGCGGACGGCGCCGTCACGGCGGAGAAGCTGGCGGAAGACAGCGTGGAGTCGGCACATTTGGCGGCGGGAGCCGTAACGGCCGAGAAGCTGAGCTTTGGCAGCGTAGGCGCCTCTCATCTTCTTCCCGGGGCGGTCCAGTCGCATCATTTGGGAGAGAACACGGTTCTCACCTCGCATTTGGCCGAAGGAGCGGTCAAGAGCGAGCAACTGGCGGAAGGCAGCGTCACCCTGCAGAAGCTATCTTCGGAGCTGGTCGAGTATATTGCGCAAACCGGCAAGCCGGATGAAGCAACAGCTTACGCGCCCGCCCCCGACAGCATAACGGATGCCCACCTCGCCGCACAGGCCGTACGGTCTCATCATCTAGGCGATAAAGTTGTCGACAACCGGCACTTGGCGGATGGCAGCGTAGACGGGAAGAAGCTGGCGGAGACGAGCGTCGGCACCGAACATTTGGCTTCGGGAGCCGTATCCGCCGAGAAACTCGCCGTTCACAGCGTCAGCTCTTCCCATATCATCGACAGCTCCGTTCTTTCGAAGCATATCGGGGAGAAGGCCGTTCAAAGCCATCACTTGGCCGACGGCAGCGTGACGGGCGAGAAGCTGTCCGGGCAACTGGCAGAGTTTCTGGCGGATTTGCAAAACAACCTCGCCCAACAGAGGGAAGACATCAGCCAGTTAAAGCCGGCTTCGGGAATCGTAAGCGGGGATCACTTGGCGGAAGGCAGCGTTGCCCCTTCGCATCTGGCCTTCCTCCCGGTTGCGGCCGCGCAGCCCGATGTGTCTCTCTTGTTCGGCAGCGAGCCCTATTCCTTTAACGGCTCGATGGAAAGTCTCGAACTCACCGTCACCTTCGAGCAGCCGTTCAAGGATATGTCCTATGTCGTCATCGCCATGTCCGACCACCCGTCGTACGCCTGCTTCTTAAAGCGAAGAAGCGCCGGCGAAGCCGTCCTGGAAGTCGTTCGTACGCGATTCGCGCCGGAACCTCAAGGATGGATTCAATGGATAGCGGTCGGCAAACGTTAATCTGAACGGAAATGGCGACCCCGGCGTGCAGCCGCCGGGGTCGTTCGCGCGAATCAAACGCCTTCGCCGTTTTCCGACGGCAAAGGCGTTTTTGGCTGTGCAGTCGCTCTTCACGGCCTTTGCCCCGGCGTACAGATGCCGTTGCGAATGGACACGTTGCCCATATAATGTCATGTAAACCGTTGCCCGAGCTTAAGTGGGTGGAATTGTTTGGCGAGCAAAATCGGCAAATGGAGAAAACGATCCCCCGTCGCCGCGTCCGCAGGAAGAGGGAGAAAGCGGAAAGCGTCCGGACGGGCCGCAACCCGGCTGGAATCCGGATCCTTCGCGCTGGCGCCGTACCGACCGGCTGATGGGGTTCTGCCTGCTGTTCCGCAGGGAGCTGTTCCGGCGGATCGGCTACTTCGACGAAGGCTTCGAGCTGGGCAATTTCGAGAACGATGATTTTAACATCCGCGTCCGAATGCTCGAGAAAGCTCTGGTTATCGCGGAAGACACGTTCATCCACCATTACGGAAGCGTGAGCATGAAGGCGCTGGGCGACCGTTTCACGCTCGTGAACGACCGGAATCACCGGTACTTCTTGGACAAATGGCAAAACCCTTACGAGTGGATTCATCGCGTCCTACAGTTGGCGCACGAGAAAAAACAGCCGGTGCCGGATATGACCGCGCTGTACTTCCGGCCCGCCAGCGCTTGGATCCGCATCCGGTTGAGCGTGTCCACCCTCCCGCTGGGGAGAACGAAGACGAACAGCACGCGTTTCGGCATTTTCTCCAACCCCATTCGTTGCAAGATTTGCAGCAATGCTTGCATATGCGGCGAATATTGATCGCGAACCCAGGCGAAGTGCAACTGATCAAGGCGTTGTGCTCCTGCACATACTGAACCTGCCGGGCGATTTTGTCCGGGGCCTGTTTTTATTGTTTAGGGGGCCCCAAAAAGTGCTCGGAATACGCTACGGAGCATCGTGTCACTTTTGGGGGGATTTTAGCGTCCATCGGAGCAGGAGCCCGGCCTGCGACAGCCCCGAACCGAAGCCGTACAGCGCGACGAGGTGGCCGGCGGCGAGCCGCCCTTCCCGCACAGCCAGATCGAGCGCCAGCGGAATCGAAGCCGCCGAGGTGTTGCCGTAATGCGTCAAGCTGTAGAGCGCCTTCTCGGCCGGCAATTCGAGCCGTTCGCACATCGCTTCGATCATCCGCAGATTGGCGCTGTGCGGCACAAACCAGTCGAGCTCGCGCGGCTCTAGGCCGACCTTGTCCAGCATGCGGCGAACGCCTTCGGGAACGTGCGAGACGGCCCATTTGTACACCTCGCGGCCGTTCTGGACGATTTTGCCGCCGCCCGCGAGCGGCTGGCCGTCCCATTCGGTCGACAAACCGGCCGCATAAACCGATCCGCCGCCCGAGCCGTCCGTCATGGCGTCCGAAGCGATGAACGCTCCTTCCGGCGCCGATTCCAGAAGCACCGCGCCGGCTCCGTCGCCGAACAGAATGCAGGTGGAGCGGTCCGAGTAATCTGTAATTTTGGACAGCGTCTCGACGCCGATCACGAGAACTTTGCGGTAGGCGCCGGTTTGCAGCAGACCGCCGGCCGCTTGCAGGGCGGCGACGAATCCGGCGCAGGCGGCGTTCAGGTCGAAGGCCAGACAAGCCCGGATGCCGAGCGCCCGCTGGACGCGGGACGCGACGGAAGGAAAAGGCGTATCCGGCGTTGTGGTAGCGACAAGGACAGCGTCGATGTCGGCCGCTTCTTTGGCATAGCGCGCAAGCAGCTGCTGTGCCGCCTTGACGGCCAAGTGGCTGGAAAATTCATCAGGGGCGGCGATCCGCCGCTCCCGGATGCCCGTCCGGCGAACGATCCATTCGTCGTTCGTATCGACCATAGCGGCCAAATCGTCGTTCGTCAAGCGCCGTTCGGGGACGTAGCTGCCAATCCCCGTGATGGCGGCGTTCGATTTCCATTCGTTCGTGCGAATCATCGCGATCGCTCCTCTTATTATCAGATATTAGAACCAGGTACTAAATGCAGGTACCCTCATGATAGATGCAAAATGTACTATTGTCAATACGAACGGCGGCGGCATATTCGCCATGGCCCGGGGCATCTTAAGCATTGGCGGACAACGCCGAGATTACAGCCAAGGAGGGTTACGATGCTTAAAGGTGTGGCCGTGTCTTCCATTGTCCTCTCAACCGCATTGGCAATGACGGGCTGTATGACCAAGCAAGGCGATGTCGGGAACAAAAACATCCGGCCCAATAGTTATAAAATGCAAGGGTTGAACGGAACCCGCTTTGCGAACGACGGAGCGAACGAGGCGAACCGGATTCGCGGCACTCAGCAGATGAACAACAATTTGACCGGCTTGCACGGCAATACCCGCATGGAGATGAGCCAGAAGATCGCGGACAAGCTGGCCGCTCTTCCGGAGATCAAGTCGGCCTTCGTTGTGTTGACGAACCGCAACGCGTACGTAGCGATCGTCGAGGACAAGAACGGAGTGCGGACGCATTTGAACCGCAACAAAAGCACGGTCGGAACGCAAAACGCTCATGGGATTTCCCGGTACAGCACGGGCGGCTCGGCCCTTCCCGATCGCGGCACCGGCTTGAACAATCCGAATACGTTCCGGTCTCATTACGGCGTGAAGGGCCATCATTATCATCCGTTGAACATGGGCAGTACCGTTCCCCGGACGGGCATGAAGGGTGCAGGCGGCCTGACGGCGGGGGGCACCGGGCAATCCGGCACGGCGGGGACGACGAACGCGGACGTCTCCGATATGATCAAGAATAAGGTTGCGGACATTGTGAAGGGCATGGAGCCGACGGTCGAAAATGTCTACGTCTCGGCAAACCCGGACTTTTACGGAAGAGTGCAAACCTATGCTGCCGACGTCACGAACGGACGCCCGATTCAAGGGCTGATCGCCCAATTTAACGCGTTGGTCGAACGGATTTTCCCGCAAGCGGCCGGAACCGGCACGCAGCTTCCCGCGAAGACGGCGCCCCACTATTATGCGCCGACGGCACCGTCCCGATCCGGCACGCTCCGCTGAGCGAGCCCAAGCCGAAGAGAAAGCACGATACCCCGAACGAACCGGCAAGGTTCGCTCGGGGTTTTTACTTGTCGGGAAAACCGAATTTTCATCGATGACCTCCGGGGTATTCATGGAGAGCGGGCATAAGCGGTGCGCCATTCAATGCCTTACCGGGAATGGAAGAAGCTCGACTGCCAGTAGGAAATCCCGTTCAGGAGGCGGTTCAGCGCTTGCAAAACGGGCGTTGGCCCGGTTGCGCGGGACCGCTGCCATTGCATATATTATCGTGAGTCCCGGAGAAAATGAGATCGGTAGCTGGCGGTACCGCATCACCGGAACGCCATCGTCGGCGAATGAATCCGAGCAAGGCTGTACGCCCAAAATTACCGGGTTACCGCACCAGCGTCCGACGCCTTTCATATGATAAAGTTGACTGTATCCCTTAACCTTGTAATCATTCCAATCCCGGGCAAGGAGGGGTGACACACGTTGAAAGGCAGCGACCACAAAAGCAAATTCCTTCTCACCAATCGGGAACGCGAAGTTTTCGAACTGCTTGTGCAGGACAAAACAACCCGCGACATTGCCCAGCAATTGTTTATCAGCGAGAAAACGGTCCGCAACCACATCTCCAATGTGATGCAAAAGTTGACTGTCAAAGGTCGTTCGCAAGCGGTTGTCGAGCTGATCAAGCTTGGGGAGCTCAAAATCTGACCCATCGAGCGATGCATGCGGATGCAGCCGACCTTCTTTTTCGTTGCTTCATCGGGAGCGGCGGGAAAGAAGGTTTTTTAGTTTGAATAGCTATATGAAGACGTAATTATATTTGAGCTTCATGCACAGCTACAGGCGCTTTGCGTTGTCCGTTCGAGCTTAAATAAACATTGCGGCCGGCGCCGAGACCCACAATCAATAAAAGAATACTGGCGATAACTAGGATCATCAATGAGAAGAACCAAGTTTCGGTTATATCGTGAAGAAAACCGAACAGAATCGGGCCGATGGCCGCCAGGAGATAGCCGATGGACTGAGCCATGCCCGACAATTCGGCGGCTTGTCGGGCGTTGTGTGTGCGAAGCCCAAAAAAAGCAAGCGCCAAACTGATACTTGCTCCGACAGCAATACCGATACAAATCATCCAGAGCCATGTAAGCGCGGCAGGCCCGAACAGCAATCCGAGATAGCCAGCGAGATGAAAAATGACCGTAGCTACGACGATTCCTTTTTGGTTGGTTTGACGGGCGGCCAGAACCGGAACAACGAAAGAAATGGGGAGGCTGACAAACTGCATCGCAGACAACATCCACCCGGACGATGCAATACTCATGCCCCTCTCATGCAAGATCTCGGGCAGCCAAGTCGCATTAATGTAAAACATTAAGGATTGAAGTCCCATGAACAGCGTGACTTGCCATGCAAGGGCGGAACGCCAAATCGAACCTTCTCTTTCGTAAACCTTCGTAACATGACGGTAGCGAAGCTGCGGCAGCCAGCATAAGACCGCTAATCCCGCCAATAAAGCCCAGCTTCCGAGAGACCCTCGCCAGCCTAAACCGGCTTCGACCGAAAGCGGTATGCTAATTCCGGATGCCAGTGCGCCGAAGACATTCATGGATACCGAGTAAGCGCCTGTCATCGGTCCGACTTGGTCGGGAAAGTCCCGTTTGACCAAACTCGGCAGAAGCACGTTGCCGACTGCAATGGCCAACCCGATGATAAACGTTCCTATAAATAATGTCGGGATCGAAGGAGCGGAACGGACAAGAATCCCAATCGTAAGCAGGACCAGGCTGACCATTAAGGTCAGTTCCATCCCTAATCGGCGAGTGATTTTGGGCGTTAACGGAGAGAGAATGGCAAACGCAAGCAGCGGTAAAGTGGTAAGCATCCCTGTGATCGTGTTGGACAAGTGGGTTTGGGAGCGAATGGCCCCGACCAAGGGACCCAATCCGGTGAGGGCAGCCCGAAGGTTTGCGGCTACTAGCATAATTCCGAGGATGAGTATTACGGTTTTGGCGCGAGAGCGTGCAGTATGATCGTTCTCCACATGATTCCTTCTAATCCTATCCGTCATCAAACTAAACCTGCTTTCTTTGTCTCTAAGTTGTTAATGGACACCCGGCTTTGACTTGGTGTTTATTATTTTGTACGATAAGTCATACCGATGTCAAGAAAGGATACTGCCTATGATCGTAACGAAACAGGAGATCATCCGGTCGGCAACCAAGCTTTTTAAGGAACGGGGGTTTCTTTCGACCTCGATCCAAGATATCGCGGACGATTGCCGGATCGCCAAGGGTTCCGTTTATAAATATTTTCGGTCGAAGGAAGACTTGTTCAGCGAGGTGTTCGATCATTGCCAGAACGCTTACTTCGAAGAGGCCGAAAGGCTGAAGCTTCTTCCGCACCCTTCGGCGAGAGACATGTTTCTTCAACAAATCATTTTTCGGTTTCAGTATTTTTTGGAGTATAAGTTCATTTTGGTCGAATTTGCCGAGCTCCCCATCCAGCAGGACGCCAAGTTCCATCCGCTGCGGCTTCGCGTTCGAGGCAGGTTGATGAAGTGGCACAAAGACTGTCTGTTGAGTATGTACGGGGAGGAGATCGAACCTTACCTATGGGATCTCGCATTCATTTACAAAGCGCTTCTGAAGGAGTACCAGTTCTGGATTATTCAAGAAGCCAATTTGCTATCGATTGAAGAGACGGCTTGTTTTATATTGGATAAATTGGATGTGCTGGTTAAACATTTGATTGCAACCGGGCCGAAACCGATGCTCCGGCAATCTGCCTTCGAGCGGTATATTCACTGGGGAGCGGAAGGAGGAGAAGAAGAGAAGACCGAGATGATCGAGGAGCTGCTTGGGGAGATCCAGATGACGCTTCAAGACATTCAGGCCGGGAGCGAACACCGGCGGGAACTGCAAGAGATCTTGGATTTGCTTCGGAAGGAGGTAAGCAAGGAATCGCCGAACGGCCCGTTGATCAAAGCTTTATTCGCTTACTTGGAAAAGGAGAGCGAGTTGAAAAGCGCTGTGTTGCAGTTAAAAAACATAGTTCTCAGCGGTACGTGAAGGGGGGCAACCTTGAAGCCGGATCGCCGCCGGCTGGCGGAAAGCGCCCCTGCCAACGGCGACCGACGAGCGCGCTGTCAAGCAGCGGCAACATTACGGCAGCAATTTCAATTCCGCCCAGTGCGGATGAGCCTCCAGACGACGTTCCATGTCGCGGAAAGCCTGGAGCGACCGTTTCAGCTTCGCGTAGGCGTCGCCCCCTTCGCTCCAGCCTTGAAAACCGATCATCCCCTGAAAACCGATCTTTCGAAGCTCTCCAAGCAAGGCGAAGTTGTCCAGCTCGCCTTCGTCCAGCGGCTCGATCGTCGCCACGTTGCCGAATCCGTGCGGATTCCGGCGGCTGCCGGACAGGTTCGCTTGCTTCAGATACGGCGCCGCCGCCTCCAGTATGCCCCTTAGGTTGGTTCCGTCGACGGCGTACCAGTGGTAGCCGCAGAACACGATTCCCAAATGGGGATGGTTCAACCGCCGGCACAGCCGCACCGCATCTTCGTGGCGTTCGACCCAGAAGGACAGGTGCGTATAGAGCAGGAGATCGATGTTTCGACGCTCGCAAATCTTAAGCGCTTTTTCCAGCCACTTCACCGCGATGTCGTCGCCAGCCGGATCCGACGGGCGCAGATGGCCGCCAACGGACTGGATCGCGAGTTCGACCGTCGAACACCCCTCAATCGTCTCCAACAATTTCAGGATGCCTTGATTTTTCGGATGGTCTTCGCCTAGAGACAAATCCAGCACGACGTACACACCCGCTACGTCCAGCCCATATTTCGGCTTGACGCTGCCAAGCTTCGCCGCATCCCGCCACCGCTCTCCGTGCCAGATGGACATATGCATGGCATCGTAGCCGATCTCTTGCAGCATCTCGCACCGCGCTTCAAAACTGTAAATGCCCATGGAGTTGTAGAAGGAAAAATCCATCGCATACACACGGTAAGCCATCGCTGTCAGCTCCTCCTTCCCGGCGAACCGATTCCCGCGTCCCCGGAATCGCCGTAGCTATGCCCTAACGCATACGCTCGTTGCAACAGATTGTCGTAATGCTTGCCGATTTCTTCTTCGCTATCCTTATCTTCAGCCAGCGTGTTATACAGAAACGCCACTTCCGATCGGGAAATGCCCGTATACCCGGCCAGAACCTGCTCACGAATTTTCCTGCTGCTTGCCGGTCACTGCGGGAAAATGCGGTACGACTTCTTCGCCCAGCTCTTCAATCACTTCTTCAACCGGACGATGGCCATATTTTAAATTGATGATCACATGATTGACGCCTACTGTCTGAAGCAACTGAATGAATTCGATCAACGGATTGCGCCCGATTCGGAATCCTAAATGAATGGGAACCGGCGGATGATTCGGATCTTCGGTCAAATCGATATAGAGCGATTGAGTGAACGGTTTAAACGGATCGGTGAGGGATCGCCAATTTTGAATCAGTTCCGCTTGAAATTTCACGTTTCGAGGGTAATACATCCATCCGTCGCTATGTTGGGAGATCCATTCAATGGACTGCGCGCTGTGGCCGGTAACCAGCACCGGAATATCCGACAGACGCGGTTTGGGCAAAAGGTCCGCTTGCGACAGATCGACACGCGGCGTTCGGATCGCCGGAAAGTTTTCCTTCCACACCTTTTTCATGACCGAAAGGGCTTCTTGAAACAAAGTGCCGCGCTGTTGGACATCAACGGAGAAGGCTGGGAATTCTACAGGACGATCCCCGGTCGCTACCCCGAGAACGAGGCGTTCGCCGGACAAGTGATCGATGGAAGCAGCTGCTTTGGCTACATGCAAAGGGTGACGCAAGGTGAGAATAATGCTTGCGGTGCCCAAAGCGATGTTTTGGGTATGGGCAGCTAGATATCCTAGATAAGCCCAGGGATCATAAATTTGCCCCACATCCCCAAAATAGGGGTCATGCAACGGAACATCCCGCACGAACAAGGCGGCGAAATTCAGCTCTTCCGCTCTTTTGGCCAGCTTGATTTGCTTATCGACGTTCATCTCCGGAATGCTGCCTTCGTAGGATTCCAAAGGAAAAAACAATCCAAGCGTCAGATGGTTCTCTTTAAACATGCGTGAATAACCTTTGTGCTTTTCGAACCGATTCATCTTCGCCCCTCCGTATATATAAATTTAAATATCTATAATATTCGATGTAATAATAAAATAAAATGCACGATTGTGCAAGGGAGTTGGACATTCAACGGCTTTACAACTCTCTGGACAACCATTCCGTTATTTTTTTAATGTTTTCCTCATCTCTTTTATAATAAGTAAATTGCCCAACGCGTTTGGCTTTTATCAATCCGGCGTTTTGCAGCATCGATAGGTAAAAGGATACTGTGGATTGTGACAATCCGACTTTTTTATGGATGTCGCTCACGCAAACCCCGTCTTCGTGGATATCCCCATTTTGCGGCTTTGGAAAATAGGTTTCCGGATTTTTTAACCACTTCATCATGAGCAGCCTCGTTTCATTGGCCAAGGCTTTAAATACCTCCAATTGTTCCATGGCTACCTCCTCCAGATGCGTAAGAATTCGGCTTCGAATGCGAACAATTCTGCCTGCTTAAGCAACCAATCAAAGTTTTACTCATTCTAACATTACATAAGGGGTAATGCTATCCGCTGTCAAGCACGACCATGTGCTTCGGTCCAAAGCGGCACTTTATGCGTGACGATCTCGGTCGGATCGAATGCGTCTTCCGTAATTTTCTGGTACAACATCGGCAAGTAGTGGATCACGGGAGCCTGTCCCATGGTCAGCCTCACGTTTCGCTCCCACATGTTGCCGAACAAGAGAGGAACCGACCGCTATTTCCGCGACTTCCGGTCCCGCATTCGACCCGATTCGCCGAAGCTTTCCGCACCAATCGACTTCTTTCCGTTTTTTTCGAACGGGTTTGCTGTCGCCGGGCCGGACGGGCGACAGATGTAACGCTTTGGATTAACCCCGCTGCAGCGGGGATTTTTGTCGTTTGTGAAAAATTGTTGTGAAAATCCGATCCGACACGACAAACTGACAGCATCCGCGGAAAGCGGTGTCTATAATGAGGAGAAAACGGGCTTGCCTCAATCTTATTTCCGCTCATGGAGGGATTTGTTAATGAACGAATGGCTGACGGAATCCGCCTTCGAGCAAGCGGCGGAGAAGTACCGGCTCACGCAACGGGAGAAAGAAATTTTAAATTATTGGATGAGAGATTACGACTACAAGCGCATCGCCGATCTGCTCGGAATCAGCCGCCATACGGTCAAAGTCCACATTTCCAGAATCAATCTGAAAATGCAGGTCAACTCGAAAGCGTCGCTCATTCTCAAAATGATCGGAGCCTGAGCGATAGGGAGAAAAAGCGAACGGGCTCTCGAAGGGCAAAACCGCGAAAACTTGATCAAGCGGCAGATATCGTTAGATTCTGTGCCGATAAAGCCCGTTATGGAGGCCGCAGCGCTGAATGCCGCGGCTTCTTCTCCATTTCTCCGGTTTACACTAAGCGAGTTATGCCCGAAAATGGGGTAGTTAGCTTTTTGTGAACGCGTGTTTATCGCGTGGAGAAAGGGGAATCGCTCATCATGTCGACCGCTGCGGCTGCCGCTTCCCAACCCGCCGAATCCCAATCGTACGGCTTGGAGCATCTGTTCGAGAACGAAGCGTTGACGGACCGCCGTCCGTTTCACATTTTATCGCTGCTTTACAGGGATCATTGGCGCAAATTGCTGTTGTCCACGTTTTTCTTCCTGATCAAGCATTCGCCGGTTTACGTCCTGCCCATCGTAACGGCGAATCTGATCAATATGGCGACGAAGCCCGATCAGTACGGGACGGCCGCGTTGTGGTGGAACTTCATCCTCCTGTTCGTCGTCATTGTCCAGAACATTCCGACGCAAGTGCTTCACATCAGCTATATGAGCAAGGCGATCCGCTACGTCGAGGCGGGGCTCCGAAGTACGCTCGTGCGCAAGCTGCAGCGCCTGTCCATGGCGGCGCACGGCGAGCTGGCCGCAGGCAAGCTTCAATCGAAGGTGCTGCGCGACGTCGAAGCCATCGAGTTTCTGTCCCGGCAGATGATGATGTCCGTCATGCCCGCGATCGTCAGCGTCATCGTCGCGATCTGCATCACGGCTTCCCGGAGTCTGCTCGTCACCGGCTTCTTCATCCTGACGATTCCGACGGCGCTCGTCGTCGTCTCGTTTTTCCGCAAGAAAATCCGGCGCACGAACAGCGAATTCCGCAAGCAGATCGAATCGATGTCCGGCCAGGTGTCGGAGATGGTCGGCATGATGCCGGTCACGCGGGCGCACGGTCTGGAGCAGACGGAAATCCGCAAGATCGACAACACGCTTAGCAAGCTGCGCAACAAAGGCTACCGTCTCGACATCGTGGAAGCGTATTTCGGCTCCTCGGCATGGGTGACGTTCCAGGTGTTCCAGGTGCTCTGCCTGGCGTTCACGATATTGCTCGCGTACCGCGGCACCATTCCGGTCGGCGACGTCGTGCTGTACCAGTCGTTCTTCACGATGATTCTGAACTCGATCTCGCAATTGCTGAACGTCTACCCGAACATCGCCAAGGGCTTCGAGTCCATCTACTCCGTCACCGAAATCTTGCTGTCCAAGGACACCGAGGAGTATCAGGGGAAGAAAAAGCTCGAAGCGCCTCGAGGCCATTTCACGTTCGAGTCCGTCCACTTCGGCTATCCGAATTCCGACCGGCACGTGCTGAGCGACTTTAACCTCGACGTCAAGGCGGGGGAGTGCATCGCGCTCGTCGGGGCTTCCGGAGCGGGTAAATCGACCGTGCTGAACCTGGTCATCGGCTTCAACAAGCCGCTCAAAGGACAGGTGCGGGTGGACGGCATACCGATGGAGGAGCTCGACATGGGTGCTTACAGGCGGCACCTGGCGGTCGTTCATCAGAACACGGTGCTGTTCTCGGGATCGATCCGGGAAAACATTACGTACGGCTTGCCGTCGGTCAGCGAGGAGAAGCTGGCGGAAGTCGTGCGGATGACGCATCTGGAGGATGTTATCGCGCAGCTCCCGCAAGGGCTGGATACGCCGGTCGGCGAGCACGGCGGCAAGCTGTCGGGCGGCCAGCGCCAGCGGATCGCCATCGCCCGCGCGCTTATCCGCGATCCGTCCATTATTCTGCTCGACGAAGCGACGTCGGCGCTGGACAACGAGTCGGAGTATTACGTGCAGAAGGCAATGCAGCAATTGATCAAGGGGCGCACCACGTTCATCGTGGCGCACCGGCTGTCCACGATCCGCGACGCCGACCGCATCGTCGTCATGAAGCAGGGAAGGTGCGTCGAGATCGGGACGTACGAAGAGCTGATGGCGAAGCGCGGCGAGTTCTATCAATTGAAGCAGCTGCAAGCGTAAAAATGGAGAGAAGCGGGCCCGGTGGCCGGGCCCTTCTCTATTAGATGAGATGGCGAGGAAAGGATCGTGATGTCGCGGTGATCAAAACGGCATGCGTGACCGGGGCGGACCGGGGAATCGGGTTGGAGCTCGTCAAACGGCTTCTTGAAAGGGGTTGCAAGGTTTTCGCCGGGAAATACGCCTCCGCTCGGGGAGCTTTGGACGAGCTGCGGGAGGAGCATCCGGACCGGCTGAGCGTCATTCCGCTCGATATCGGCAGCGACGCAAGCGTTCGTCAGGCTGCTTCGCAGATTGCGGAGAGCGCCGCCGCGATCGATCTGATCGTTAACAACGCCGGCATACTGGGCGATATCGAGCGGACCGTCTATGACGAAGACCTCGATTTCGACGAGATGCTGCAAGTGTTCAACGTCAACGCGCTCGGCGCGTTCCGCGTGGTCCACGCGCTGCTGAAGCCGCTCATGCGTTCGGAAGGCAAGCTGATCGCGAACATCTCCTCGGAGGCCGGCAGCATCGGAGCCGCGAAGCGAACGAACTGGTACGGCTATTGCATGTCGAAGGCGGCGTTGAATATGCAGGCGGTTCTGCTGCATAATCAGCTGCGGGAGCAAGGCGGCCAGGTGCTGCTCATTCATCCGGGATGGGTGCAGACACAGATGAGAGGGCATCTGGACGCCGGCGCGACCTATACGCCCGAGCAGGCTTCCGTCCATATTATGGACGTGATCGCGGACCGCGAACGCTATCGCGGCGACAAGCCGGCGTTCGTCGATCTGCTCGGCCGGCCGTATCCTTGGTAACACCGGGCATTCAAGTTGACGGAAGGCGGAGAGGAATATGAAGATTCGGAGAAAAGCGCTCGTGCTCGGCGATTAAGACCAGCCGCCTTATCATCCGTACGTGCAGATCGGGCATCACCGGCCCTCCTTCGCCGTTCCCGAATTCCGGCGCCTGCTCGCGAACGGCGCGCGCTGGTGCGCCCCGCGGGATTAGCGAATGGGCGGTGCTGCAAGAACGGAGCGCGGTATGATCGCGCTCTCGTTGCTGCGTGGCGGCCGCACAACCGGCAAACGAGCGGCGCAGGGCGCTGCGATATCGGTTTTCGATATGGCAAGGGGCAACCGAGTTTCCGCGCCCTTACGCGTCGCCCGTTCAACCGGTTTGTCCGGCGGCGGCGCCCGCCCCCTTGCGGGGAAGAACGACGCTGAATACCGTCGTGTCGGGAGGCTCGTTCCGGACGGTAAGCGAGCCTTGATAGTGCTTGACCCTTTCCTGGACGATGGACAAGCCGAGACCGGCGTGCTCATCCGCTTTGGTCGTGTACCCCGGAAGGAAGATCATCTCCCGTTCCGCCTCGTTCAGGCTTCGCCCCCGGTTGCTGACGGTTAACTCGACGTGGCTCGGCAGGCACTTCAGGACCGCATGAACCACTCTGGCTTCGGCGGGCATCCGCTCCGCCTCGTCGAACGCGTTGTTGACCAGGTTGCCGACGATTTTGACAATATCGATCATGCGAATCGTCGACAGATGGTTCCAATCGTCGGACAGCTCGTATGTAAAGCGGATGCCCCGGCTGACGGCCACCGCGGTCTTCGCTTGCACGAAAGCGGCGAGAGCGGGCGACCCGTGCTGGACGATGTCGTTGACGCTGTGCGTTTCCTTCACGACATCGGCCATGTACGCGCCGAGCTCCGCGTATTTTCTCAATTGCAGCATCGTGTACATGACCTGGACGTGATTGAGAAAGTCGTGCCTCTGGCCGCGAATGGATGTAAACATCCGGTTGATCTCTTCCACATAGACGTCCTGGGCCATGCGCGCGGTCTCTTCCCGGGTGCGGGCCAGCAGACGCAGGACGAGAACAAGCGACAGCATGCAAAGCAGGATGGCGGCGTACAAAAGGCCGGCGATGAACGCGGAATGGTTGTCGCTGTGCCGGGTCAGATGAAACGTTTGAACGGTGCCGAGCATGCCGAGCTGCAACGCAATCAGAAGAACAAGCGGGACGACGCCCGATTTGGTGTTGTCGACGATCGCGGAGAACAAGCGCCGGATCGAAGGAAGGCCGCCTTTCCCCACAAGTCCGGCGACGATCCATTCCACTATCAGGATCGGATAGATACCGGCCACAACCAGATAGAAGGGAGACGACACAGGAAAGTCGGCCGAAGGCGCTCCCAGCAAGTTAACCGCAATGAGCGTGCAGCCCAAATCGGTCATAATGGCGATCAGATAAGACGTCACGAAGACGCCGATTTTCCGCCTCCGGGGAAGCTTGCGGAACAGGGCGGCTACCAGAACCGCATTGATCAGCAGCGAATTGAGAAGCTGCAGCTGACGCGGCACGAAATAGAACATCGAGTCGGTATAGACGGAAGCCACGACGGTCAGCAGGGCGATTCGGACATACATGCCGGGGGGCCGGCCCTCCAGCAGCGTGAAAGCGAGACACCAAATCGTAAACGTCTCGGGCCAAGAGACGAACAAGTCCAGGCGGACGATATTCCAGAACGTTTCCATCGTGTTGCCTCCAGTTAAGGTGAGAACGGCTAAAGATCCAAACGCGATTTGCGACATGCGCACGCAAACGGTTGCACAACAAGTCGAAGGATAGCGAAATAGGTCTCTTTTACCAATTTAATCTTTTAACTGCGATTTGGGTATGAAGGTTGTGCGAAAAAATTGGATAAAATTAAGCAAATGAGCCGGAGCCTCCTTCGGCTGAAAGCCGGCGCCCCTCTCGTCCGGCGCGTTCCCGGCCCGACGTGCACAACGGCATCGATATCCCTTATAATTCATCTCATAATCCAATGTTTCGAAACGAGGGAAAGATCATGGCAGGCGCCGAATCGACGAACGGCGAATTAACGAAGCACGAGCAGCTGCTCCTCTACATCCGGGAGCTTCCGGTCGGCACGCGCATCTCGGTCCGCCAGATCGCCAAGGACCGGTCCGTGTCGGAAGGCACGGCGTACAGGGCGCTGAAGGAAGCCGAGCAGCTCGGGTACGTCAATACGAAGGAGCGCATCGGGACGGTGCGGGTGGACAAGAAGCGGCGCAACCGGCCGGAACAGCTGACGTTCGCCGAAGTGCTGGAGATTGTCCAGGGCGACTTGCTGGGCGGCGGGGAAGGGCTCGAGAAGACGCTGCACAAGTTCGTCATCGGCGCGATGGAGCTGGACGAGATGATGGGATACATCGACGCGGGCAGCCTGCTCATCGTCGGGAACCGGGAGAACGCGCACCGGGTGGCGCTGGAGCACGGAGCCGGCGTGCTGGTGACCGGGGGATTCGGCACGAGCGAGGACGTCAAGGCGTACGCGAACGAGCGGCAGCTGCCGATTCTCACTTGCAAGCACGACACGTTCACGGTCGCTTCGATGATCAACCGCGCCATGTTCGACCGGCTGATCAAGCGGAAAATTATGATGATCGCCGACCTGGTGGAGCCGGCGGCGCGGACGGGCGCGCTGAAGCAGTCGGCGACGGTCGCCGACTTCCTGAAGCTGAGCGCGGAGACGGGGTTCAAGCGGTTTCCGGTGACGGACGATTGGAACCGGGTCGTCGGCATGATTACGTCCAAGGACGTCGTCGGCTCGCCGGCTTCGCAGACGCTGGATAAATTGATGACGAGACGGCCGATGACGGTGACGATGAGCACCCCGATCGCCTCCGCCGCTCACCGGATGGTGTCGGAAGGCATCGAGTTGCTGCCCGTCGTAGACCGGCAGCGCAAGCTCGTCGGCGTCGTCAGCCGCGCCGAAGTGCTGCGGGCGATGCAATTCGCGGGAAGGCACCCGGAACTGGGCGAGACGTTCGATGCGCTCATGTGGGGGGGCTTCGCCGAGCGGAGAGAGGCGGACAACCGGCTCATGTTCACCGGACTGGCCACGCCCCAGATGTCCGGGCCGCTCGGAACGGTGTCGGAAGGCGTGCTGACGGTGCTGATGCAGCAGGCGGCGGCCAAGCTGGCCGAAGATCTGCGCAAGGGGGAGCATGTCTTGCAGAACATGACCGCTTATTTTCTCCGCACCGTGCCGATCGAAGCCTCGATCACCATCGTGCCGAGCATTATCGAAGCGAGCCGCCGGCATCTGATGATGGAGGTGCAGGTGCTTCAGGACGGCGACGTCATGGCCCGGGCGATGCTTACCGCGCAGACGATCGACGCTTTGTGAAGTGCGAATGGTTCCGCATGCCCGCGAACAGGTTGAACAGCCCGAGAAGCATGAACAGGGAGCCGACGATGACGCGGAGCGTCGAGCCGCTGAACAGCACCATCTGAATGAGCGCCAGGAAAATGAGGGTGACGCCGATGCACATGTTCATGCGGGCGCCGTACAGGCCCCGCAGGACCGGATCGGCGCTGCGGCGCGACCGGTAGCTGAAGTAAACGGACAAGACGGACGTCGCGACGACGATCAGGCCGAATATCCATTGCAACGCGTTGATCATGAAGCGCATAACCCCTTTTGGACGACGTGGATTGTTTGGTTGCACACCGCCCTTTATTGTAGCATAAACGCCGCCTCCGCGCTTATTTCCGCAAGGCGGTCTTCGCTTCCACCCACACCTGCAGCACGCTGTCGGCGACGAGCATCGTCCGGATGCTGACGCTCAGATTCTTGTCGCCGATGTCCGTGTACACCTTGCCCTCCAGCAGCTTGCGGACGAGCTGCGCGTCGGAACCGATGTCGTAGATGCTGCGTCCTTTCAAAATCGACAAATCTTTCTCCAGCCTCTGCTTCAGCTCGACCTGCACGACCGCCTCGAGGGCGGGCTTGTTCTCCTCCGGAAGGACGAAAATGACGATGCTGCGAATGACCGATATCTGCCGGTTCGCCAGCAGCTGTTTTTCCGTCAGGTCGAGCTGCTCCTTGATCTCGTAATTCTGGGCCGCGATCCGGCTCGTCTGATCCAGCACCATGGCGCTGTAGACGGCCGCTCCCACGATCATCCCGCAGACGAAAAACGCGACCGCCTGCATGCCTCCGCGAAACCGATTAAAGTCCGGAACCCGCATCGCCGCAGATCACCCCGCGTTCCGGCACATCCACTGGATCAGCTCCGTCGCCAGGTGCGCGCCGAGGAAGGCGCAGAGGATGTAGGCGATCTGCTGGATGGCCGGCGACAAATAGCCTTCCATGACGTGCGATTCGATGACCCGGATCGGGTCGATCGAGCCGCCGATCGCGACGACGACGGCCCATATTTTGATGCGTCCGGCGATGTCGAGCATCGTCTCCTGCGGCGACCGCCACAGGAACAGCGACGCCATGCCCGCCAGCATCGCCGCGCCGAGCACGACGCCGAAAGCGATAAAGAAATCGAGCGTAGCCTGGGAATAAAAGCGATAGAGCCGATCCAATTCCCCGTTCATGTCCATCCCCTCCACTATCAACTATATGGGACGGGCCGACGGCCTTATGATACAATTAAGAGAAGCAGTTTACGGGAAAAGAAGGGATCGTTCCATGTGCGGATTCGTGCATTTGCACGTTCATAGCGAATACAGCCTGCTGGACGGGGCCTCCCGCATCAAGGAGCTGGCCGCCAAAGCCGCCGAGCTGGGCATGAAGGCGCTCGCCCTGACGGACCACGGTGTCATGTACGGCGCCATTCCTTTCTATAAGGCTTGCCGGGAGAGGGGAGTCAAGCCGATCATCGGCATGGAGGCGTACGTGACGGCCGGCTCCCGGCTCGAGCGGGCTTCCCGCCGCGAGCAGCCGATCTACCACCTGACCTTGCTCGCCAAGAACGAGGCCGGCTACCGGAACCTGATGAAGCTGACCTCGATCGGCCACCTCGAAGGGTTCTATTACAAGCCGCGCATCGATTTCGAGGCGCTGTCGCAGCACGCCGAGGGGCTCGTCTGCCTGAGCGGCTGTCTGAGCGGCGAGCTGTCGCAGCATTTGCTCCACGACCGTTACGACGAAGCCAAGGCGACGGCGCTGCGCTACCGCGCGCTGTTCGGCGAAGACTACTTCCTGGAAATTCAGGACCACGGCGTGCTGGAGCAGAAGAAAGTCGCCGCGGGGCTCATCCGGCTGTCGGAGGAGACCGGCATTCCGCTCGTCGCGACGAACGATTCGCACTATTTGCGCGAGGAGGATTCGGCGCTCCAGGACGTGCTCATCTGCATCGGCACGGGCAAAACGCTGGAGGACCAGGACCGGCTCAAAATCGACACGAACCAGCTCTATCTCAAGAGCGGCGAGGAGATGCAGGCGCTCTTCCGCCACCTGCCGGAGGCCATCGCCAACACGGCGCTCATCGCGGACCGGTGCGAGCTGGAGCTGGAATTCGGGCGGCACATCCTGCCCGAATTCCGCCCGCTGCCGGAGGGGCTGACGGCCGGCGCTTATTTGGAGCGGCTGTGCCGCGAGGGGCTGGAGCGCCGGTACGGCCATTTGCCGGAGTGGCGCGAAGCGGGCGAGGGCGATGCCGGGAACGGAGCGGCCGGTGCGAATTTGCCGAAGACGAGCGACGGAGAGCGTTCGGGCGGGAACGGCGGCGCTGACGGCTATGACGGCGGTAAAGACGGCATGAACGATGGCGCCCGTTCCAGCGGCGCCGGCACCGCCGGCCCCTCCTTCCGCCGGATGGCGGAGGAGCGGCTGCGGTACGAGCTGGAAGTCATCGGCCGCATGGGGTTCGAAGATTACTTCCTGATTGTCTGGGACTTCATCCGGTTCGCGCACGAGAAGGGCATCGTGACGGGTCCCGGGCGGGGCTCGGCGGCAGGCAGCCTTGTCGCCTACGCGCTGCGGATTACGGACGTCGACCCGCTGAAGCACAAGCTGCTGTTCGAGCGGTTCCTCAATCCGGAGCGCGTCACGATGCCCGATATCGACGTCGACTTCAGCGACGAGCGGCGGGACGAGGTCATCCGCTACGTCGCGGACAAGTACGGCGAAGAGCACGTCGCGCAGATCATTACGTTCGGAACGCTGGCCGCGCGGGCGGCGGTCCGGGACGTCGGGCGCGTCATGAACGTGCCGTACGGGGAAGTGGACAAGGCGGCCAAGATGATTCCCGGGATGCCGGGGATGTCCATCGAACGCGCGGCGAAGGAGAACGCGGAGTTCCGCGCGCTGTGCGAGGCGGAGGGGCGGGTCGCGGACATGATCGCCATGGCCCGCCGCGCCGAAGGGATGCCGCGCCACGCGTCGACGCACGCAGCGGGCGTCGTCATCTCCTCGGAGCCGCTGACCGACTATGTGCCGCTGCAGGAAGGAACCGGCGGCGTGCCGCTCACGCAATATTCAATGGAGCATCTGGAAGCGGTCGGGTTGCTCAAGATGGATTTTCTCGGGCTGCGGACGCTGTCCATCATCGAGCGCGCCCTCGGCTGGATTCGCGAGGAGACCGGGCGGGAGCTGCGCTGGGAAGAAGTGTCCTACGACGATCCGCTCACCTACGAGCTGATGGGGCGGGGGGATACGACGGGCATTTTCCAGCTCGAATCCGCCGGCATGAGGCGCGTGCTGCGCGAGATGAAGCCGTCCTCGTTCGAGGATATCGTCAGCGCCGTGGCGCTCTATCGGCCGGGACCGATGGAGTTTATCCCGCAATTCATCCGCGCCAAGCACGGGGAGACGGAGATCGAGTATCCGCACCCGTCGCTCGAGCCGATTCTGAAGGATACGTACGGCATTATCGTCTACCAGGAACAGATCATGCAGATCGCTTCCGCGATGGCGGGATTCTCGCTCGGGGAAGCGGATCTGCTGCGCCGGGCGGTCGGCAAAAAGAAGCGCGAGGTGCTGGACGAGCAGCGGACGCATTTCGTGAAGGGAAGTCTCGGCCAAGGCTACAGCGAGGCGGAGGCGAACCGCGTCTACGATCTGATCGTGCGCTTCGCGGACTACGGCTTCTGCCGGGCGCACGCCGCCGCCTACGCGGTGCTGGCGTTTCAGACGGCCTATTTGAAGGCGCACCATCCGGTGCCGTTCATGGCGTCGATGCTGACGGCCGTCATCGGCAACCAGCGCAAGACGGCGGAGTACGTCGACGAATGCCGCCGGATGGGCATCGCCGTGCTGCCGCCGGACGTGAACGAGAGCGGGGTGCTGTTTACGCCCGTCCGGCGGGAAGGCGAGGGGGCGCAAGCGATCCGCTTCGGCCTCGCCGCGGTCAAGAACGTCGGCACCCAGGCGATCGACAGCATTCTGGCGGAGCGGAAGGACGGGCCGTTCGAGAGTCTGAGCGACCTGTGCCGCCGTGTCGACTCCCGCGTGTGCAACAAGCGCGTGTTGGAGTCGCTGCTGCTGTCGGGCGCGCTGGACTCGCTTCCCGGCCACCGGGCGCAGCAGCTCGCCGCGCTCGACGAGACGGTGGAAGCGGCGGCCGCGTGGCGCAAGGAGAAGGAAGAGCTGCAGCTTGAGCTGTTCGATCTGGGCGAATCGCCGAACTGGGAGGTCGAGCTGCCGGAGGTGACGCCGTTTACGGCTTCGCAGACGCTGGAGATGGAGCGGGAGCTGCTCGGACTCTATCTGTCCGGCCATCCGCTCGACGAATACGACGGCCTGTGGGAGCGTCTCGGGCTGGACCGTCTCGTCGATCTGGCGGAGGCGGAGGACGGAGCCGCGGTGCTGACCGCCGGCATGATTGTGTCGGTCAAGCCGATCGTCACGCGGTCGGGTCAGGCGATGGCGTTTCTGGAGCTGGAAGACCGCATTATGGGTGTCGAGCTCGTCGTCTTCCCGTCCGTCTGGAAAAGGGCTTCGGCCGTAGCCGGCAAAGGCGCGCTCGTGCTCGTGCGGGCGAAGCTGCAGCAGGGAGACGAGGATTTCAAGCTGCTGGCGGACGACATTGTGCCGCTCGGCGCGCCGGATTTGCCGGCGCAAGCGGAGCGGCTGCGCCGGCTCGGGAACGCGCGGCCGGGCGCGCGGCGCGCGGGAAGCGCCTCGGCGCCTGCCGGCGCCGGGGCGCAGCCGCCTGCGGCGGCGGGACGCCGCGAGGCTCCGCCGCGGCGGGGCGCGTCCGCGCCGGGCGCAGCGGGGGCGGTTGCCGTTGCGGGAGCTTCGCGAGCGAGCGGCGCGAAGGCTGCGGCGGGCGACGATGCGGTGCAGGCCGCGCGTCCCGCCCGCCCGTCCGGCGAGAGCCCGACGCAGCGCGTCTACATCCGCATCGACGCGGAGCGGGAGCGGCCCGGCGTGCTGGCGAGCCTGAAGCGGCTGCTCGCCTCCCATCCGGGGCCGCTGCCGACGCTGCTGCACTACGAGCGCGAGCATCGCACCGTCGCGCTCTCCGACGAGCTGCGGGTCAAGCCGTCGCCGGAGCTTACCGGCAGCGTCGAGAAGCTGCTCGGCGAAGGCAGCATTCGCATAAAGTAAGCGGGCCAGTGCAGGCAGGGGGTAAGTAGCGATGCGCTACCAAAGGGCCGGTGCAGGCTCCGCCGACGGCTCAATAGGTAGCGATTCGCTACCAAGGGGCCGTGTACACCCTGCCGACGGGCGGTAGGCCGCGAATCGCTACCCAAGGCGCCTGCGCGCCCCCCGCCCACGGCGCGATAGGCCGCGAGTCGCTGCCAAAGCGCCCGTGTGCGTCCTCCGAACGCCCTCCACCCCTTGCGCGGCATGCTTGGTTGCTAGTCTCACGGCATCTGTGCTATCATTTCTTTATTGTGGAGCGAGTCTTGGCTCCCACGGTATTTTCGGCGCTGCAAGTCCGTTCGACCTAAGGCAGGGAGCGGTCCGGAACGATCAAATTCCAAGATGAGCTCGGCTCGCGATTACTAACGACGCATTCAGTAGAATTATGCCATCCATTGGGGGTACCGCTTCATGTGGACGGTCATTTACATTGCACCGACCGCGAAGATTGCGGAACGGATTCAGAAGCGTCTGACCGAGGAAGGCTTCCTCGTGCAGGTTCGCCCCATTAATTTGACCAAGCCTCAATACGAGATATTGGTGCCGTCCGGAGAAGTGCAGGAAGTGCAGGAAGTGCTCGGAAGCATTCTGCACTTGTAGCCGAACCGGATTCCTCCGCGAGCGAACGCTCGCCGGCGGATTGCCCCGCGCACGTCACGCCTGAACGAAGCGGACCGTTCCCGAACGACTATCGGACGGACCGCCATTTTTGCGCCTTGTGAGGTGTCGCTGTGTTTAAGGATTTTTTTCAGAAGAAGAAATATGCGGTCGTCCCGGCCCAGCCGACCTCGAACGCCAACGCCGCCGCGGAGCGGCCGAAGCGCGAGATTCCGGAAGGGCTGATGAACCGTTGCCCGAAGTGCGGCAATATTCAATTCACCAAAGAGCTTGAGAAAAACCTGAAGGTCTGCTCCACCTGCGATCATCATTTTCGGCTGAACGCGCTGGAGCGCATCGCGATGACGGTCGACGAGAACCGCTTCGTCGAGATCGACGCGGATCTCGTATCCAAAGATCCTCTCGAATTCCCCGGTTACAAGAAGAAGCTTGAGCAGCAGAAGCAAAATTCCGGCCTGCGGGACGCGATCGTGACCGGCGAAGCCGAGATCGGCGGATTCCCCGTCGTCATCGGCGTCATGAGCTTCGATTTTTTCACCGGCAGCATGGGATCCGTCGTAGGCGAGAAAGTGACCCGCGCGATCGAGCGGGCGATGGAGAAGCGGCTGCCGCTCATTTTGTTTTCGACCTCCGGGGGAGCCCGGATGCAGGAGAGCATCCTGAGCCTGATGCAGATGGCCAAGACGAGCGCTGCGCTGGCGAAATTCCAGGCGAGCGGCGGCCTGTACATCTCGGTGTTCACCGATCCGACGACGGGCGGCGTCTCGGCAAGCTTCGCAAGCCTGGGCGACTACAATCTGGCGGAACCGGGAGCCCTGATCGGCTTCGCCGGCCGCATCGTCATCGAACAGACGATCCGGCAGAAGCTGCCGGACAACTTCCAGACGGCCGAATTCAATTTGAAGCACGGCCAACTGGACAAAGTGGTTCATCGCAAAGACATGAAGGCGTTCTTGACCAAGCTGCTCGACATGCATGCCGTGAAAGGAGAGCGAGCGGATGTCCGCTGAACTGCCGTTTGAGAAGCCGCTCGACGAGCTTCGCAAAAAAATCGAACATTTGCGTCAAGTCGGCGTCGATCAGCAAATCGATTTTACCGAGGAGCTGGCGAGGCTGGAGGAGAGGTACAAGCAGCTGGAGGACGAAATTTACAGCCAACTGAGCGCGGCCCAGATCATGCATCTGGCCCGCCTGCACCAGCGGCCGACTTCGCTTGACTATATCCATATGGTGTTCACCGATTTTATCGAGCTGCACGGAGACCGCCTGTTCGCGGACGACCTGGCGATCGTGGGCGGACTCGCCAAGCTGAACGGCGTGCCGGTAACGGTCGTCGGGCATCAGAGGGGCAAGGATACGAAGGACAACATTCAGCGGTTCTTCGGAAGCCCGCACCCCGAAGGGTTCCGCAAGGCGCTGCGCCTTATGCAGCAGGCGAACAAATTCGGCCGCCCGATCGTGACGTTCATCGACACGAAGGGCGCGTACCCGGGCGACACCGCCGAAGCCCGCGGCCAATCCGAGGCGATCGCGCGCAATTTACGGGAGATGGCCACGTTCGGCGTGCCTATCATCTGCGTCGTCATCGGCGAAGGCGGGAGCGGCGGGGCGCTGGCGCTCGGCGTCGGCAACCGCGTGCTCATGCTGGAGAACGCGATTTACTCCGTCATCTCCCCGAACGGCGCCGCGTCGATTTTGTGGAAGGACGCGTCCAAGGCCGACGAGGCCGCGGAGGCGATGAAGATTACGGCCCGGGACTTGAAGACGTTCGGGATTATCGAGGAGATTATCCCGGAACCGAAGGGCGGCGCGCACCGCGATCCGGCCGCGCAAGCGGAGGCGATCCGGGACGCGATCTGGCGGCATCTGCAGGAGTTGTCCGCATTGACGCCGGAGCAGCTTATCGAGGACCGCTACCGCAAGTTCCGCTCCATCGGCGAATTCGACGAACTGCAAGCCGAGAGCGGGGCCGGCGCAACGGCCATAGCGGAAGCAGCGCTGCAGGAATAATCGTAACGCCCGCTTCCCGACGGAAGAACGTCCCCGAAGCCTTCCCGCCCGCGAGCGGGAAGGCTCGGGTTTCAGTCATTTCATGATGGAATTCAAACGGAGGCAAGAGAAATGATGCGCAAAACGAAAATCGTCTGTACCATCGGCCCGGCCAGCGAATCGCTGGAGAACACGAAGAAGCTCATTCAAGCCGGCATGAACGTCGCCCGCCTCAACTTCTCCCACGGCGACTACGAGGAGCATGGCAACCGCATCAAGACCATTCGCCAGGCGAGCAAGGAGCTCGGCAAAACCGTGGCCATTCTGCTCGATACCAAAGGCCCGGAGATCCGTCTCGGCAAGCTGAAGGAAGAGCCGATCGAACTTGTGCAGGGCGAGACGATCACGCTGACGACGGAGGAAATTCTCGGCGACATCAACCGGATTCCGGTTACATACAAGGAGCTTCCGAACGACGTTCGCGTCGGGTCGACGATTCTGATCGACGACGGCCTCATCGGTTTGACGGTGTTGGAGATCCAGGGAACCGAAATCAAGTGCCGCATCGTGAACAGCGGACAGATCAAAAGCAAGAAAGGCGTCAACGTCCCGGGCGTAGCCATCTCCATGCCGGGCATCACGGAGAAGGACGCGAGCGACATCCGTTTCGGCATCGAACAGAACGTCGACTTCATCGCCGCTTCCTTCGTGCGCCGCGCCAGCGACGTGCTTGAAATCCGCGAGCTGTTGGAGCGTCACGGCGGCAGCCATATTCAGATCATCTCCAAAATCGAAAACCAGCAAGGCGTCGACAATCTGGACGAAATTCTCGAAGTGTCCGACGGCCTGATGGTCGCCCGCGGCGACCTCGGCGTGGAAATTCCGGCCGAAGAGGTTCCGCTCGTGCAGAAGCGCATGATCGAGAAGTGCAATCGTGCCGGCAAGCCCGTCATCACCGCGACGCAGATGCTCGATTCGATGCAGCGCAACCCGCGCCCGACCCGTGCGGAAGCTTCGGACGTGGCGAACGCGATTTTCGACGGCACCGACGCGATCATGCTGTCCGGGGAGACGGCCGCGGGCAAATACCCGATGGAATCGGTGCAGACGATGGCCGCCATCGCCGTCCGCGCCGAATCGGCTTTGCGTTATCGCGAGATTTTCCAGAAGCAGGCCCAGGCCCAACAGACGTCCGTAACGGAAGCGATCAGCCAGGCGGTCGCCAATTCCGCGCTCGATCTCGACGCGAAGGCGATCGTAACGTCGACGGAGAGCGGCTATACGGCGCGGATGGTGTCCAAATACCGTCCGAAGTCGCCGATTATCGCGGTCACCCCGAGAGAGCACGTGCTGCGGCAGCTCCAGCTCGTATGGGGCGCGGTGCCGGTTCAAGGCACGCTCGCGGGATCGACCGACGAGATGTTCAACATTGCCGTCGAAGGCGCGCTGAGCACCGGATTCGTCCGCATGGGCGACACCGTCATCATTACGGCCGGCGTACCGGTCGGACGTTCCGGCACGACGAACCTGATCAAAATCCATCACATCGGCGACCTGATCGCCCAAGGACAAGGCATCGGTTCGCTTAGCGCCACCGGCAAAGTCGTCACGGCCCGCACGCCCGACGAGGCGGTGCGCAAGATGACGAACGGCGCGGTTCTCGTCGCTCCGTCGACGGACAAGGATTACATGCCCGCCATCGAGAAGGCGGCTGCCATCATTACGGAGAGCGGAGGCATCACGTGCCATGCGGCCGTCATCGGCCTGAACCTGGGCATCCCGGTCATCGTCGGCGTCTCGGAAGCCCTCGATCGGCTGCAAGACGGCATGGAGATTACTCTGTACGCGGAGAAGGGCGTCATTTACTCCGGCCAGGCGAAGGTGCTGTAAACCGGATAACATCGCATGAGGAGGAATAGCGGCGACCGTTGCCGCTATTCTTCGTTGTTCAGGTTAAATCCAAGCAAGCATGAAGAGGGAGCTGCGCGAGACCCATAGGGGTTGCCGTACGAGCTCTCGGCGGGAGGGATCGCTTTGAACGGATGGTTTATGCACCCGGTGCGGGTCAGATATCAGGAGACCGACAAGATGGCGGTCGTCTACCATACGAATTACATTACCTGGTTCGAGATCGGCCGCACGGAATGGATTCGCCAGGCGGGGCTATCCTACAAGGAAATCGAAGACCGCGGCTTGCTGCTGCCGGTCGTTCATCTGGAAGCTTCTTATTTGCAGCCGGCCAAATACGACGATTGGGTCACGATTTTTACGCGGGTCAGCGAAATTTCGAAAGTCCGCCTTCGCTTCGATTACCGGGTCGTGCTTGGAGATTTCACGCAAGCGGGCGCTGCCTTCGCCGAAGACGGCGAGCCCGAAGGCAAGCTGCTGGCCAAAGGAAGCACGCTGCACGGCTGGATCAACGACGACTGGAAGGTCGTCGCTCTGGACCGGAAGGCGCCCGACATTTACGAGCTGCTGCGGAGAAGGGCGCAGGGAGAAGCGGAGTAAGCCGGAAGGGAAGGCCGCCGGACGAAACGTCGGCCCCTTCGTCTGCGTAAATGCTGTTAGAGAAGAAGGAGGGGTGGCCATGTGGTTTCGAAAAGCGGCCGTGATTCTGTTCATCGGAATTGTGGCGGAACTGGCGGGAATCGTCGCGATGAGCAGCTGGATCGGCGGCTGGCCGACCTTCGGTCTTCTTCTCCTCGGCGCCGTCCTCGGCGCCATGCTGGCCCGTTCCGAAGGGCGCAAAAGCTGGGAGGAAGCGCGCCGCCTGCTGCAAGCGGGCCAAGCTCCGGGTCATGCGGTGCTCGACGGGCTGTGCGTCGTGGCGGGCGGCCTGCTGCTCGTCGTTCCCGGCTTCCTGTCCGACATCGTCGGCATTACGCTGCTGCTGCCGTTCACGCGGCCGATGTACCGAGTCTGGATGTTCCTCTGGCTGGAGCGCAAATTCCGCTCGGGCTCGCTGCGCATTTACCGCGGACCGTTCGGGCGGTAAACGCAGAAGAGCGTCCGCCGCCCCAAGCCATTCTTGCCGTGGACGACCCGGTCTGCATATCGATTTTCGATATTACAGCGCGCAATCGCGCCAGGGACCGCCCCATCCCTATTTTCCCCCGTACAAAATATACTTTCCGATATCCCGGAACACGTTCGCCCGGTGGCAAGCCGCCAGGACGACGATCGAGACCGGCCCGACGATGAGCCCGGCGAAGCCGAACAACTTCAGCCCGACGAACATCGCGATCAGCGTCGGCAGCGGATCGAGCCCGACGCTCGTGGCGAGCACCTTCGGCTCGATGATTTGCCGGGCGACCAGCACGACCCCGTACAGCACGGACAAGGCGGTTCCCAGCTGCCAATCTCCGACGATAAATTGGTAAGCGATCCACGGCACCATGGCGGCCCCGACGCCCAGATACGGGAGCAGATCGACGAAGCCGATGAGCAGGCCGATCGACACCGCGTTTTTGACGCCGATGACGATCAGGCCGACGATGACGACGACCGCCGTGATCGAGATCATGATCAGCTGCGCGCGGACATACCCGAACAGCGCGTGCCGCAGGTCGCGCCACACCGAACCCGCCCTTAGGCGCAAGGGCTCCGGGAACCAGCCCAACAGCTTGCTCAAATAACGGTTCCAGTCCTTGCTGATGAAGAAAGAGGCGAGCAGCACGACGACCGTAATGGTCGCGACCTGGGGAAGCGAGGACAGCACGCCGACGATGCCGTTCAGCAGCGTGCCGATCAGGTTCGAGCCCGCCTCGGCGACGGCATTGGCCGTATCGGAAATTCGGCCGTTGATTGTCTCCTGGTAGTTCGGGTTATCATGATAGAACGCGTTGATCCGGCCGATCAGGTTCTGGATGTCGGGTCTCGCGAGAAAAGCGTCCACCGAGCTCTCCGCCCAGTCCACGAGCTGCTGGAAGGAGCCGGACAAGTTCATGATTTCGTTCACGAGCCGCATGACGAGCGCGGACACGACCGTGAGCATGGCCGTGGTGAACAGCAGCAGCGTGACGGTAACGGCCAGCCAGCGGGGGAACCGCGCCGACCGGTGCAGCGTGTTCACGAGCGGGTTCAGCGCATACGCCAACAGCCAGCCTAATAGAAATGGGTAAATAAGCGGCAACGCCCAACCGATAACAAAGAATAATCCGATCGCCGCGGCCGCCACCATGAAGAGTCGCAGCCATTGGCCGCCAATCCGTCGATCCACGCGCCGTCCTCCTTCGCCTGTCGCTTCTTCCATTTTAGAGGATGGATAATCGGATTGGCACAAGACTTGGCGCTCATTTCCCCGAGCATTTTCGACTTTCGCGGACGGTTCGGCTTTCCATTTTACGCCCGGTTAACAAAACGCATACATCCGTCTTACATTTCTCCAACATAATGAGAGGACAAGGCAACCGCGATAATTGGCGGTTCTAGGGGGATCCTGCACATGGCGGAGTCCAAAAAATACATCAATCGGGACTTGAGTTGGATCGAATTCAACCGGCGGGTGTTGGAGGAAGCGGAAGACGCGTCGACGCCGCTGCTCGAACGGTTCCAGTTCCTGTCCATCGTCTCCAGCAATTTGGACGAATTCATGAGCGTGCGCGTCGCCGGATTGAAGGATCAACTGAAAGCCGGCTTCCACAAAACGGATTTTACCGGGTATACGCCTCACGGATTGATCAAGCGGATCATGAAACGCACCAAGCAAATGGTCCGGCAGCAGTACAAAACGTACCGGGAGCTGATGCGGGCGCTTAACAAGGAAGGCGCCGTCATCGTCTCGTGGGACGATCTGAACGAGGAACAGGCGGAAGCGATGACGGAATATTTCCAGGACATCGTCTATCCCGTCCTCACGCCCATGGCTGTCGACATCAGCCGTCCCTTCCCGTTGGTCCACAGCAAAGAGCTGTATTTGGCCGTCGTGCTCCGGCCGAGCGTCGAGAGCGAGAAGTCGGCCGATCAGGACTATTGCGCGATCGTGCAGGTGCCGTCGATTTTGCCGCGGACGATCCGGGTGCCGGGCCGCAAAAACGCGCGCAAGCAAACGTATCTTCTGCTCGAGGATTTGATCAAGCAGCAGATCGGCCAGCTGTTCAGCGGCTACGTTACGGAGGCGGTTCATGCTTTCCGCGTGACGCGCAATTCGGACCTGTCGTTGAACGAGGAAGGGGCGGAAGATCTGCTGCAGGAGATCGAGAAGGAGCTCCGCCGCCGCAGGCGGGGATTTCCGGTCCGGCTCGAGATCGAGAAAGGCATGCACCGGCATGCGCGCGAGCTGCTGACGGACGAACTGGACATTACGGAGGACATCTTCGAAATCGACGGGCCGCTCGATCTCGGCTTCCTGTCCACGTTCGCAGGCTCCCTGCAAAATTTCGATCATCTGCGCTATCCGAAGATCGAACCGAAATACCCGGACGAATTCGAGGAAGCGGACGACATCCTGTCCGTGCTCCGGGAGCGCGACGTGCTCGTCTACCACCCTTACGAGTCGTTCGAGGCGGTTAACGACTTCATCTCCGAAGCGGCGGCTGATCCGGACGTGCTCGCGATCAAGATGACGCTCTACCGCGTCAGCGTCAATTCCGTGCTCGTCCAGGCGCTGGCGACGGCGGCCGAATCCGGCAAGCAGGTGACGGTCGTCGTGGAATTGAAGGCGCGGTTCGACGAGGAGCGCAACATCGCGTGGGCGCGCCAGCTGGAGAAGGCGGGCTGCCACGTCGTCTACGGGCTGGTCGGCCTGAAGACGCATGCGAAAATTACGCTCGTCGTTCGCCGCGAGAGCGGGGCGCTGCGCAGGTACGTGCATGTGGGGACGGGCAACTACAATGAGAATACGGCGCGCCATTATACCGATGCGGGCCTGTTTACGTGCCATCCGGACATCGGGGCGGACGCCTCGGCGCTGTTCAACGAAATGACCGGCTATTCGACCCCGCACGATTGGCGGGCGTTCGCGGTCGCCCCCGCCGGTCTCAAGCCGAAGCTGTTCGTTCTGATCGACCGCGAGATCGCGTGCGCGAAGGCGGGACGTCCGGCAAGAATTGTGGCGAAAATGAACTCGCTCTCCAACCAGTCGATGATCGACAAGCTGTACGAAGCGTCCCAGGCAGGCGTCTCGATCGACTTGATCGTGCGCGGCGTATGCTGCCTGCGGCCGGGAGTCGAGGGGCTGAGCGAGAACGTGCGCGTCGTCAGCATCGTCGACCGGTTCCTGGAGCACGCCCGAATTCTCGCGGTAACGAACGGCGGCGAGGAAGAGGTGTACATCTCCAGCGCCGACTGGATGACGCGCAATCTGAGCCGCCGGGTGGAGCTGCTCTGTCCGGTATACGATCCAGGCTTGCGGCTGATGCTTCTGAATCTGCTGCAGATGAACCTGCAGGACAACGTGAAAGCGCGCGAGCTGCAGCCGAGCGGCAATTACGTGCGCGTAAGCCGCGCGAACCCGCCGCTTAGAAGCCAGTTCGCCGCGTCCGACATTCCGCTGTGGAAGACGGCCGCGGCCGCTCTGGAGCCGTAAGAACGAACGGCCCCGCTCCCTTTTTTGTGAGGGAGGCGGGGCCGTTTGCGCGTTCGTAAGGAGTATAAATTTTTACACTAGCCATGCCAAATTCATCATCTTGAATGAACAAAAGCGGCATACAATGGATTCAATAAGGCGAAAGGAGAGAAATCATGATCGTATTCGACATCATCGTGGACGGAATCGTCAAGGAGACGATTCGGCCCAACGCGCGGAAGCTCCGCGACATATCCGTATTCGTGAACGAGCAGATGAAGCTGATGCGGCGCAAATACGGCTACGGCGTGCATGTCAAAAGAAGAATGATCTTCTAGCTCATAAGGCGGGCTTCGGACGCCTTATTTTTTATTTGGCCGCCAATGGCTGGGCAACCGTCAGCTTCGGGGAGACCCCCCACACTTTCCTGAATTCCTTGGCGATGGACTCCACCTCCATCTTCTCCATCGGCAACGAGCGGCTTGCGGTCGCGGTCAGCCGCAGCTTGTTGCCTCCGCTCACGGAGACGTCCAGCGTCCCGATCGCCTGGGATTCGCTGCGGTCGAGCGCCGCCGCCAGCTGCAGCAGCGATCCGAGCTTCGCGGCCGTATCGAAATCCCCTTCCTTGAGAATGGAACGGTACGGCGCAAGCTTGCGGCGCAGCGGACTGGCGCTCCGGTACGAAGCGATGGCGGCGGTAAGCAAAATTTCGCGATGCGACAGCCCGTTCCAATGGGCGTGCATCAGAATATAGAACGTATGGTCCGGACAATCGTTGTAATCGATGACGGCGCCGATCTTGAACAGGCGGGATGCGGCGTCCAGCAGCTTGCGGGCGGACGGGTCGAGACCCGCGTGCGGCGCAAGCCGGTCGTAGAGCTTCAAGGCGAGCCGGTTCACCTGCGCCAGGTGCGCTTCGGGAGCGGCGGGATACAATGCCGTCAGATTGCGCACGCTTTCTTCCAGCACCTGGCTGGAGGTCGGAGTCTGCGCAAGGGGAAGGCACGTCTCGAAAAACAACCCGTCGCGGAGCCCCGCTCCGCAGACGACGATGCGGGATGCCGAGCATTGGCGGGCTACGGCGCGCAGGATGGCGAGACCCGGCACGATGACGTCGGCCCGGTCCTTGGACAAGCCCGGAATTTTGCGGCGCTTGTCCAAACTTAAGGAAGCCAGCTTGTTCAGCGTATCGTTCAGCGTCTTGCCCGTCACCTCGAAGCCGTGCAAGTTGGCGTAAGGGTATTCGCCCGCCCGCTGGCACAGCTTGGCCAGCGCGCGCGTCGTGCCGCCGAGCCCGATAAGCGGCAGACCGGCGTGGTGAGCGATCCACGGTTCGGAGCGCAGAGCGGACTGGATCAGCTCGCCGATCTGCTCCAGTTGGGACGGAGAGACGGCGCCGCCGTTCAAAGCGTGCCGCGACGCCGTGTTCACGCAGCCGAAGGGAAAGGACACCGCCTCCGTCAGCTTGCGGTTCCTGATGAGGCTGATCTCGGTGCTTCCTCCGCCGATGTCGACGAGGAAGCCGTCCGCGACGTCCATCGTGCGCAGAACGGCGGCGCTGCCGTATCGCGCTTCGTCTTCACCCGACAGCAGCTCGATGGAGAGTCCGGTCTCGCGGCTCAGCCTGTCCAGCACTTCGGCCCGGTTGGCCGCCTGGCGGATCGCCGCCGTCGCCACGGCGCGGATGCGCTGGGCGCCGTGCATGCTGCAGATGCGGCGGAAATGCCGGAGAACGTCCGCGAGCTCGTCGATCGCTTCCAGAGGGAGACGGCCGTGGCTGTCGAGCTTCTGGCTCAGCCTCGCCGGCCATCTTCCCTGGTCGATGACGCGATAGGCGCCATTTGCCGCTACCTGGTAGACGGCGAGCCTGACGGTGTTGGAGCCGATGTCGATCATGCCGGTTACCTGATTGAATGGCTTCAAAGCGGAGGAGCCTCCTTCTGTATGCCGACCGGCCCATGGGTTTGGAATCATTTTACCACCTGACTCCGCTTCTTGCCCACTGTCGGAACCGTTGGAGGGCAGCGCTTCCCACCGGACACGTATTCGGTCGATTTCCCTATAATATGACATTGCAGGTATATCGGCGCATTCGGGATGGCACACTATGCCCGGTGTCCGGAGCGGGTCGAAACGCGTTGCGGCGAAGGCTCATCGCTTTTTTCTATGGCGCCGATAAAGCATTTTTATGCCTTGTTCGGTTCCATTCAATGTCAAAATCGTTTATCATTAAAATTGACCGAAATTCCGTATTCATTGCCGGTTTTTCGCAACGAATCGTGCGGGATATCCGCCGCGCGCGGGCGGAACATGCTTCATCTTGGTTTTGCGCAAGCCGGAATCGCCTTTGCGGTTTCTTCCATTTTTCTTGAGAAGGAGAGAATTCCATGACGGCAACGAAAGGTCTTGAAGGCATCGTAGCCGCGACCTCGTCGATCAGCTCCATCATCGACGGCGTCCTCACGTATCGCGGCATCGACATCGACGAATTGGCGGAGAAGGCGACTTTCGAAGAGGTCGCTTATTTGTTGTGGCACGGCAAGCTTCCGACGCAGGCGGAATTGAACGGCCTGATCGACCAGCTCGGCCAATACGCGGCCGTTCCGGAGCAAGTGATCGCCGGGCTGCGCCTGTATCCGGCCGGCAGCAACTCCATGGCGGCGCTGCGCACGGCCGTATCGAGCCTCGCGCTGTACGACGAAGAGGCGCAGGATATGAGCCGGGAAGCCAACATCCGCAAAGCGGTCAAGCTGCAAGCGCAGCTGCCGACGGTCGTCGCGGCGTTCGCGCGCATTCGCCAGGGGAAGGAGCCGATCGCTCCGAAGAAGGGCGTCTCCATCGCCCACAACTTCCTGTATATGCTGACCGGAGAAGAGCCGGCCGCCGTAGCGGTCGAAGCGTTGGACAAGGCTCTCGTCTTGCACGCCGACCATGAGCTGAACGCTTCCACGTTCGCCGCGCGGGTAACGGTGGCAACGCTGTCCGATATCTATTCCGGCGTCACTTCCGCCATCGGTGCGCTCAAGGGACCGCTTCACGGCGGCGCCAACGAAGCGGTCATGGTCATGCTGGACGACATCGGCTCGCTCGCGAACGTCGAGTCGTACATCCAGGCGAAGCTGGACAAGAAAGAGAAGGTGATGGGCTTCGGACACCGCGTTTACAAGAACGGCGATCCGCGCGCCAAGCATCTGCAGCAAATGTCCCGCCAGCTCGGCGAACTGAAGGGCGACATGACGCTTTACGACATGTCCGTGAAGATCGAGGAGCTCGTCACCGGACAGAAGGGCCTGAAGCCGAACGTCGACTTCTATTCCGCTTCCTGCTATACGATGCTCGGCATTCCGCGCGACCTGTTCACTCCGATCTTCGCGATCAGCCGCGTATCCGGCTGGACGGCTCACATTCTGGAGCAGCTCGAAGACAACCGCCTCATCCGTCCGCGCGCCGAATACGTCGGTCCGGTCGGGCAACATTACGTGCCGATCGCCGAGCGCGGCTGAGCCGGCTTCTTCACGCCGGCGGACTGTCCCGTGTCTCCTTCGGGGGCGAAAGGGCGGAACGCCGGTTTCTTGCGGACAAATACCCAATACGTACTTAGGAGGAGAACGAATCCATGGCACAATTCGAGAAATTCGCGGCTCCGGCTTCCGGCGAGCCGATCACAGTTCAGAACGGGGTTCTGAACGTACCGAACAACCCGATCATTCCTTTCATCGAAGGCGACGGCACGGGCCGCGACATCTGGCGCGCTTCCAAGCGCGTGCTGGACGCAGCCGTCGAGAAAGCTTATAAAGGCGAGAAGAAGATCGCCTGGTACGAAGTGTTCGCCGGCGAGAAGGCGTTCAACACGTACGGCGAATGGCTGCCGAACGATACGCTGACCGCCATCCGCGAGTACATCATCGCGATCAAGGGCCCGCTGACGACTCCGATCGGCGGCGGCATCCGCTCCCTGAACGTGGCGCTCCGCCAGGAACTGGACCTGTACGTCTGCTTGCGTCCGGTTCGCTACTTCAACGGCGTGCCTTCTCCGGTCAAACGTCCGGACCTGGTCGACATGGTCATTTTCCGGGAAAATACGGAAGACATCTATGCGGGCATCGAGTATCAATCCGGGACGGCCGAAGTGAAGAAAGTGATCGACTTCCTGCAGAAGGAAATGGGCGTCAAGAAGATCCGCTTCCCGGAGACGTCCGGCATCGGCATCAAGCCGGTATCGTCCGAAGGCTCGAAGCGCCTCGTTCGCGCCGCGATCGAATACGCGATCAAACATAAACGCAAATCCGTTACGCTCGTCCATAAAGGCAATATTATGAAATTCACGGAAGGCGCGTTCAAGAACTGGGGCTACGAAGTGGCCGAGACCGAGTTCGCGGACAAAACCTTCACGTGGGGCCAATACGACAAAATCAAAGCCGAGCAAGGCGAAGAAGCGGCCAACGCGGCTCAGAAGGCGGCGCTTGCCGAAGGCAAAATCCTGATCAAGGACGCCATCGCCGACATCGCGCTGCAGCAGGTGCTGACCCGTCCGACCGACTTCGACGTTATCGCGACGTTGAACCTGAACGGCGACTACTTGTCCGACGCCCTGGCCGCCCAAGTCGGCGGCATCGGCATCGCTCCGGGCGCCAACATCAACTACGTGACCGGACATGCCATCTTCGAAGCGACCCACGGCACCGCTCCGAAATACGCGGACAAGGACGTCGTCAACCCGGGCTCCGTCATTCTGTCCGGCGTCATGCTGTTTGAGCATCTGGGCTGGCTGGAAGCGGCCGATCTGGTTTACAAAGGGCTGGAGAAATCCATCAACAGCAAGATCGTCACGTACGACTTCGCCCGTCTGATGGAAGGCGCTACGGAAGTCAAGTGCTCCGAGTTCGCGGATCAGATTATCAAAAATATGTAAGCTGCCGAACCTCCTATACCAGGGCCGAACCCTCTATATCCCCCCTCCAAGGGGGACTCCGAGGGCTCGGCCCTCTGGACACCCGGCGAATAACGTCGTGGGGACAGAGGCGCGGCGAAGGGGGATCGCGGCTGGAGGCCGTCCAGGCGTCGGCATATAACGTCGCTTGGGACGTGCCCGGTTGCTGGAGCGGAATGGTTGGTTGACAAGAACGGATGGCGGAGTGCATGAAGATTACTGGCAGGGATTGCGACTGATCGACACATACAAGGAGGCAATACCCCCATGGCTATCAAACGCGCGAAAATTACGGTAATCGGCGCAGGCTTTACCGGCGCCACTACCGCTCTCATGTTGGCTCAGAAGGAACTGGGCGACGTCGTTCTGCTCGACATTCCCCAACTCGAGAACCCGACCAAGGGCAAGGCGCTCGACATGCTGGAATCGACGCCGGTTCAAGGCGTGGACGCTAGGATCGTAGGCACCGCCGATTACGCGGATTCCGCGAACTCCGACGTCGTCATCATTACGGCCGGCATCGCCCGCAAGCCGGGCATGAGCCGCGACGACCTCGTAAACACGAACGCGGGCATCGTCAAGTCCGTGTGCGAGCAAGTGAAGGTTAGCAGCCCGAACGCTTACGTCATCATTCTGTCGAACCCGGTTGACGCGATGACCTATGTGGCCAACAAGACGCTGGGCTTCCCGAAGAACCGCGTCATCGGCCAATCCGGCGTCCTCGACACGGCCCGTTACAACACGTTCCTGGCGCAAGCGCTCAACGTATCCGTCGAAGACGTCCGCGGCGTCGTGCTCGGCGGCCACGGCGACGACATGGTTCCGCTCGTCCGCTACACGACGATCGGCGGCATTCCGGTCGAGAAGCTGCTGCCGAAGGATCAGATCGACGCGATCGTCGCCCGCACCCGCGTCGGCGGCGGCGAGATCGTGGGCCTGCTCGGCAACGGCAGCGCGTACTACGCTCCGGCCGCTTCGCTCGTTCAGATGACCGAAGCGATTCTGAAGGACAAGAAGCGCATTCTGCCGGTCATCGCCCTGCTTCAAGGCGAATACGGCTACGACAACCTGTTCATGGGCGTCCTGGCCGTGCTCGGCGGAGACGGCATCGAGAAGATTATCGACCTCGAACTGACGGCGGAAGAGAAAGCCGCGCTCGACAAATCCGCGGAATCCGTCCGCAACGTTATCCGAATCGTCGAAAACGCCTGATCGACGGCATAAAGCTCCAACTTCACCCCTTGTCGAGGCGTTCGCCGTCCCGGCAAGGGGATTTTTTGCGCGCCGGTTTTGTTTGTCGCCCGATTTGTGTATACTGAACTTGACTTGCCGTACATATGCTCAAGGAGGACTTTTCCAACATGCTTACGTTTATGCTGTTTTTGCACGTCGTCGGGGCCGTAGGGATGGGCATTTACGCGATTTTGCCGTTCGTTGCGGGCCGCTTCAAGCAGTTGTCCACCCCTGCGCAGGAAGGCTTGGCCAGCGGCCTTCTGACGGCGGGCAGAATCGGGCAGTTCGCGCTCGTGCTGCAATTGCTCTCCGGCGGTTACCTGATATCCCAGCAGGATTACAAAGTGTCCTGGTTGATCGTGATCCTCGTCCTGTTCGTGGCGATCGGGGCGTTCTCGGGCATCCTGCAAGGTCCGCTCAAGCGGATCAAAGCCGCCGCCGCAAACAGCCAGGACGCGTCCGGCGCGGTGTCCCGCGTTCAGACGCTCAGCGCCGTCACGTTCGTTTTGTTCCTCGTCATCATCTGGCTCATGCAAGACCCGTGGTACGCGTAAGCGGCCCGGAACGCGCGAGGCCCGGCTCCTCTTCCCGCAAGGCAAAGAAGGGGCCGGGCTTTTGTATGCTTCGCTCGCCTGCTCGGCGAGGAAATGAACGCGTTTTCAAAAAAGATGAGTCGGACCACGAAGATCCAACTCAGCAACTTGTTATGGGTGGTTAATGCCCAGTATGGTTTCGCACCAAACAGGAATCAACGGATTATTTCCTCTTCTCGATATACGTCAGCAGCGTAATGATGAAGACACCGAATGCGAAGAGAACTGAGAGAGATTGGAATAAATCCATGAACAGCCTCCTCCTTCCCGAAGAGTGCCGTCCACCCGTTACAAGTTGCAGCTTAAGCATAGCCTAATATGGTTAATAATGGAAGGCTATACAGAACTATTTTTACAGGACAATTCGGCTTGTCAGACGCTGTCGCCGCCGATATCTTCCGACAATTCGTCGACCGTTTTCTCGAAGCTGGGCGCCAAGTTCTCAAGGAACCAGGCGACTTCGGGCAGGTCGAAGCTCCGCAGCCGTTCCTCCATCTGCTTGCGCGCGGTGGCGAACTCGCGGTTGCCCGCGGACATCTCGCTGACGCACTTCAGGTAGGCGTCCAGCACGTCGGCCGCTTTCACGAGCTTGGCCATCTCCGGCGAATCCGCCTCCCGCGACAGCAGCGGGCGGTAGACATCCTGAAGCGCCTCCGGCACGGTCGACAGCAGCCGCTCGGCGGCAAGCCTCTCGATCTGGCGGAAGTTGCCGAGCAGCTCGGGATTATGATGCTTCACGGGCGTCGGAATGTCGCCGGTGAACACCTCGGTCGCGTCGTGGAACAAGGCGTAGGCGGCCGCCTTCTCCGGGTCGACGTCGCGGCCGAACACGCGCCGGGCGATGCTGGCCAGCAGATGCGCGAGCAGCGCCGTGTGGTAGGAGTGCTCGGCGACGTTTTCGCCGGTCGTCTTGCGCATGAGGCTCCAACGCTCGATATATTGCAGGCGGTACAAATAAGCGAGAAAATGGTGGGGCATGACGGACTCCTTTTCTCCCGATGCGTATCTGTGTGCTATTATATAATTGTTGAAGCCTTGCGAACAGAGAGGAGATTTATCGGTATTATGTCTACATTCGAAGAAAGCATTTACAAGCTCATCGTCGAGACGTCCACGAACCTGCCCGCCGACGTCAGGAGAACGATCGCCAAGGCGCGCGAAGCCGAGGATCGCGCCACCCGCGCCGGCCTGTCCTTATCCACGATCGCGCAAAACATAGAGATGGCCGAATGCAACGTCTCGCCGATCTGCCAGGATACGGGGATGCCGACGTTCATCGTGCATACGCCGGTCGGCGCCAACCAGATCGTCATGAAGCGCGAGATTCGCCAGGCGGTCGCCCGCGCCACGAAGGACGGCAAGCTGCGCACGAATTCCGTCGATTCGCTGACGGGCGCCAACACGGGCGACAACCTGGGCCCGGGGACGCCGGTCATCCACTTCGAGCAGTGGGAGAAGGACGACATCGACGTCCGGCTCATTCTGAAGGGCGGCGGCTGCGAGAACAAGAACATCCAGTACAGCCTGCCCTGCGAGCTGGAAGCGCTCGGCAAAGCCGGGCGCGATCTCGACGGCATCCGCAAGTGCATCCTGCACGCGGTCTATCAGGCGCAAGGCCAGGGCTGCAGCGCGGGCTTCATCGGCGTCGGCATCGGCGGCGACCGGACGACGGGCTACGAGCTGGCGAAGCAGCAGCTGTTCCGCCATATCGAAGACGTCAATCCGATTCCGGAGCTGGCGAAGCTGGAAGATTACATTATGGACAAAGCGAACCAGCTTGGCATCGGTACGATGGGCTTCGGCGGCAACGTCACGCTGCTCGGCTGCAAAATCGGCGTCATGAACCGGCTGCCGGCCAGCTTCTTCGTGTCGGTCGCATACAACTGCTGGGCGTACCGTCGCCAGGGCGTTCTGCTCGACGGCCAGAGCCATGAGATCAAGGAATGGATTTACGAGACCGGCTCCAATGTGAAAATGAACGAGGCGGACGAAGCGGCCGCTTCCGCGCAGGCGGCTCCGGCGGCGGAGCGCCGCGAGATCGTGTTGACCGCTCCGCTGACGGAAGAGCAGGTCCGTTCGCTGAAGGTGGGGGACGTCGTCATCCTGAACGGCGAGATACACACCGGCCGCGACGCGCTGCACAAGTATTTGATGGATCACGACGCGCCGATCGATTTGAACGGCGGCGTCATCTACCATTGCGGTCCCGTCATGCTCAAGGACGACGAAGGCTGGCACGTCAAGGCGGCCGGCCCGACGACAAGCATTCGCGAGGAGCCGTATCAAGGCGACATTATGAAGAAGTTCGGCATTCGCGCGGTCATCGGCAAAGGCGGCATGGGGCCGAAAACGCTCGCGGCGCTGAAGGAGCACGGCGGCGTCTACTTGAATGCGGTCGGCGGAGCGGCGCAATATTACGCGGAATGCATCAAGAAAGTGAACGGCGTCGACTTCATGGAATTCGGCATTCCGGAGGCGATGTGGCATCTGCAGGTCGAAGGCTTCGCCGCCATCGTCACAATGGATTCGCACGGCAACAGCCTGCACGCCGACGTCGATCGCGACTCCAAAGAGAAGCTGGCCCAATTTAAAGATCCGGTGTTTGCCTGATCGTCTTTTTCGACTAAATATTCAACCATCGCCGGGGAGTACCCATGCACAAATTTCGCATTAAGCTGACCGTTCTGTTCATGCTGCTGATCGGGCTGACCGTCCTGGCGGCCGGGCTCTGGATGAGCCAATCGTATAAGGAAAACCACCAGGAAGCGCTCAAGGAGCATATGGTGGCGGAGATCCGCGTGCTGAACGCCGCAGCGCCCTGGCCCGAAGGGAAGCCGGAAGCCGAGCAGGCGTCGTACTTGCAGAGCCAGGCTGAGCGGTTCAAAAAGTTGGCTGACATGCGGGTCACGTACATCCGGCCCGACGGCCTCGTGCTGGGCGACTCCGATCACGATCCGAAGACGATGAACAACCATTCGGACCGCAAGGAAGTGAAGGAAGCGCTCGCTGCCGGCCTCGGCAGCAGCATTCGGAACAGCCCGACGCTTGGCGAGAATATGCTGTACGTAGCGATGGCCGTGAAGTCGGGCGACCGGACGGTCGGCATCGTCCGGCTCGCCGTCAGCCTCAAGGACGTCGAGCGCAGCCTCGGCAACATGTGGCTGGCGCTCGTGCTCGGGCTGATCGTCCTGTTCGTCATCGCCGCCGCGGTCAGCTACCGCATCGCGCTGAACGTGACGCGGCCGCTGGAGCGGATGACGTCCGCCGCGAAGCGGATGGCGGACATGGACTACGGCATCCGGGTCCCGGCCGAAGGCAAGGACGAGGTGAGCGAGCTGGCCCGGGCGCTGAACGCCATGGCCGCCAGCCTGCAGAGCCACGTGAACGAGATCCGCCAGAACGAGTTGCGGCTGCAATCGGTGCTCGACAATATGACGAGCGGCGTCGTCATGATCGACACCGACGGACGCATTACGCTGTACAACCGCGGCGCGGAGCGGCTGCTCGGAAGCACGGCTAAGGAGAGGGTCGGCCGCAGCTATACCGAGGCAAAGCAGCAATACGAGCTGCTGCAGCTCGTGCGCGAGGCGCTGCAAGATCACGAGCCGCGGCACGAGGAGTTGACCGTCTATTTTCCGGAAGAACGGCTGCTTGAACTGAATTTGGTGCCGATGCGCATGAACGAGCATGAGGACCCGGGGCTGCTGCTCGTTCTGCAGGACGTGACGGCGATTCGCCGCCTGGAGCGGATGCGCAGCGAATTCGTCGCCAACGTCTCGCACGAGCTGAAGACGCCGGTCGCGGCGGTCAAAGGCTTTGCGGAGACGCTGCTCGCGGGGGCGATGAACGACCCGGAGACGGCGCAATCGTTCCTGACGATCATTCACGACGAGAGCGAACGGCTCAACCGGCTGATCGGCGACATTCTGGAGCTGTCCAAAATCGAATCCCGCCGCTCCCCGCTGCAGTTTTCTCCCGTCGATCTGCATGCGTTTCTGGAGCGGCTCATCGAGTTTATGTCGACGGAAGCGACGAAGAAAAACATCAAGCTTGACCTTGAGGTCGAGGAAGGGCTTTTCGTCGAAGCGGACGAGGACCGCCTCGGCCAGATTATTCTGAATTTGCTGCAGAACGGCATCAATTACACGCCCGACGGGGGCATGGTCAAGGTGCATGCCGAGCTTCTGGAAGGATCGGACCCCGAAGGCGCCGACGACCGCGTGCGCATCACCGTGTCCGATACGGGCATCGGCATTCCGAAGAAGGATCTTCCCCGGATCTTCGAACGGTTTTACCGGGTGGACAAAGCCCGTTCCCGAAGCTCGGGCGGCACCGGCTTGGGGCTCTCGATCGTCAAGCACCTGGCGGAGCTGCACCACGGCTCCATCCGGGTGGAGAGCACTGTCGGCGTAGGCTCCCGGTTCATTCTGGAGCTGCCGCTGCTGCAGCCTTAAGTTATCGGAGCGTCAATTTTACGCTCGTCTAACAATCGGATAACGCCCGGTTTACAGTGGCATGATAAATTGGCTTGGAGAGCACAACAACGGCAGACTTTGTGCCGGACCGGAGGAACCTATGTCGGACAAAGTGCTGATCATTGAAGACGAACCGACCATTGCGCGGCTCGTTACCTACAATCTCTCGCTCGAAGGCTACGAGACGGAGGTTGTCGGGAACGGGGCGGAAGGTCTGCACCATGCGATGCATGAGGATTACGCCATTATTTTTCTCGACCTGATGCTTCCGGGCATGAACGGCTTCGAAGTGCTGCAAAAGCTGAGACAGAACGGAGTCAAGACGCCGGTGATTATTCTGACGGCGCGCAACGCGGAAGAAGAAGTGGTCCAAGGGCTCAAGCTGGGCGCCGACGACTATATTACGAAGCCTTTCGGCGTAGCGGAGCTGCTCGCCCGAACTGCGGCGGTGCTTCGCCGCTCCCGCAACGAGGAGACGAAGGAAGCGGGTACGGAGAGCGGGGAACGTGTCATTACGCTAGGGGATTTGCAGATTTACCCCGACAAGTACGAGGTGTTCCTGAACGGCCAATGGATTACGCTGCGGCCGAAGGAATTCGAGGTGCTGCTGTATTTGGCGGAACGTCCGGGCATCGTCATTACCCGCGACGACCTGATGAACGTCGTCTGGGGCTTCGATTACATCGGCGGCCAGCGGACGGTGGACGTGCACGTCAGCTCGCTGCGCAAAAAGCTGGAGTTGAATCAGCAGACCGTGCAGATCGAATCGATCCGCGGCGTCGGCTACAAGCTGATGGTCAGCCGCAAAAGCGGCTCGACGCTAACGAAGTAGGAAGAAGCTGCTCGTTTGGGGCAGCTTTTTTTATTGGCTGTTAGGCGGGCTGCACGCCGAGTCCGTCCTCATATCCCCTTCCCTCAGGATCGCCTCGCTACGTCGTCCTCTCTTTCAGCCACTCGTTCCACTATCCCCTCGATTCAGAAGACGATCGGGATGCTAAACGGCAAATTTTCGGCCCGTCCCACTATCCCTTTCCTTCAGAACGAAATCGATCCGCTTCCTGAATAGAAGGCCGAAGATTGCTTCCCTGAACGCACGGGATAGTGGGAGGGGGGACGCGAGGAATGCAGCAAAGGCGCATTGGCAGCGGAAATAACAAAAGAGGCTCAGCAGTTGAGCCTCTTTGGCGGGTATTCGGGGCGGCCGGCCACATCCGGCTGCGACCTTACGGGCTTGCGCCTTTATAAACCGAGTAAGGTGCGTATCGCTACAGCACTTGCTCCAGGAAACGCGCGGCGCGCTCGGTTTCCGGCCGGGCGAAGAAGCGATCCGGCGAGGAACGCTCGAGCAGACGGCCGCCGTCGAGAAAGTAGATCGTATCCGCCGCCTCGCGGGCGAACTTCATCTCGTGGGTGACGATCAGCATCGTCATGCCCGAGGAAGCGAGATCGCGGATGACCGCGAGCACTTCCTTGACCATCTCGGGGTCGAGGGCGGACGTCGGCTCGTCGAACAGCATGATGTCGGGGTCCATGGCAAGACTGCGCGCGATGGCGACGCGCTGCTTCTGGCCGCCGGACAGCTTGGACGGGAACACGTCCGCTTTGTCCCGCAAGCCGACGCGCTCAAGCAGCTGCATCCCTTTGGCTTGCGCCTCGCCGCGGGACAGCCCCTTCACCCGTGTCGGCGCGAAAATGAGATTTTCCATGACCGTCATATGCGGAAACAGGTGAAAGTGCTGAAACACCATGCCGATGCGCTGGCGCACCTTCGTAATGTCCGTCTTCCGGTCGGTCAAATCTGCGCCGTTCACGACGATTTTCCCGGAGGTCGGCGTTTCGAGCAGATTAAGGCAGCGGAGAAAGGTCGATTTGCCGGAGCCGGAGGGGCCGATAACGGCGACGACCTCCCCGCTCTCCACCGTTGTAGAGATGTCCCGAAGCACCTCATGCTTGCCGTAGCTTTTAAACAAATGTTCGACTTTAATCACTGCGACGCATCCTCCTTTCAAGCAGCCGGGCCAGAGACGTCAGCACGAGCACCAGCGCGTAGTAGATAGCGGCGACGACGATGAGCGGCTCGAACGCGAGGAACGTGTTCGCCTGCACGACGTTGGCGCGCCGGAGCAAGTCCGCGACGCCGATGACCGAGACGAGCGAAGACTCCTTGACGAGAGCGACGCATTCGTTCACCAGGGCGGGCAGGATGTTCTTGATCGCCTGGGGCATGATGATGCTGACCATCATCGTCCGGTAAGGAATGCCGAGCGCAAGCGAAGCTTCGCGCTGACCCTTGTCCACGGCTAGGATGCCGCCGCGGATCGTCTCCGACAGGTAGGCGGCCGAATTAAGGCCGAAAGCGAGACCGGCCGCCAGCAGCGCCGGAATGTTGTAATGGAACAACTGCGGGATCGCATAGTAAAACAACAAGAGCTGAAGCAGAAGAGGCGTTCCCCGGAAGACGGACGTGTAGACGGTGGAAAACCATCTTAACGGGGCGATGCCGGAAATTTTGAACAATGACAAAATCGCTCCCCAGACGAAGCCGAACGCTGCGGAGACGAGGGTGAACAGCAGGGTCACGTAGACGCCCCGGAACAGGTAGCCCGCGTAATCCCGCAGCTTGGCGAAGTTCAGTCCGCCTTTGCCCCCTTGATCCGTCGACGTTTGGGTACCAAACCACTTGTCGATCATCGTCTGAAGCGTTCCGTCTTGCTTCATCTGGTTCAGGACGGTATTGAATTCCGGAACGAGCGGGGAGCCTTTCGGGAAGGCGATCGCATAGCCTTCGTCGTCGCCCGAAGCGGGAACCATGGCGAATTTCAAATCGGCGTTCGCTCCGACGTAACCGGCGGCGACGGCATCTTCAAGGATAATCGCGTCGATTCGATTCGCCTTCAGCGCCTGAATGAGATCGGGGATCTTGTTCAGCTTGGTCACTTGAACGTCCGGCAAGCCGTTCGCGACGGTTTCTTGCGTGGAGCCGAGCTGGACGCCGACCCGTTTGCCCTTCAACTCTTCCAAATTTTCATAGGGAGAATCGTTCAAGGAGACGATCGTATTACGCGCCTGATAGTACGTGTCGGAGAAGTCGACGCTCTTCTTCCGCTCGTCGGTAACCGACATGCCGGACATGACGAAATCGACTCGTTTCGTCTGCAGGGCGGCGATCAGCCCGTCGAAATCGGAAGGAGCGATCACCAGCTTGTAGCCGAGCTTGTCGGCGATGTAGTTCGCGATGTCGACGTCGAGCCCGACAATGTCCCCGCTGCCTGCGGCGTCGACGTTCTCATAGGGCGGGTAGTCGGGCGACGTGCCCATCGTCAGCGTCTTCTGTTCCGCCGCGGCGTCGCGGCCGATCCCCGGAACAAAGAAACAGACCGCAAGCGCGGTCAGACAGACGAGCGAGGCCAGAATCCGCCCGTATTTGGGAATGCGCATGATTTCACATCCAAAGATGAATTTTGTACGCTTGTAAATAAGCGCCTATGTTAATATACCGAAAAGCAATGCATGGTTCAATGAAGAAATTATACCTAATGGGACGACGTGCGGCGAAAGGAGGAAATAGGCGGAACGTAGAGGGCGGGAGGCGGATGAGGAGAGCGGAGGCCGGCTTATCGCCGGCCCCAGGCCAGCATCCTGCGCTGAAACTCTTTGGGCGAGCAGTGATTGAAGCGCTTGAACATTTTGTAGAAATGCGCCATGTTCGGCATGCCGGTCTGGTCTCCCACCTCGCTGACGCTCAGGTCGCGGGTCAGAAGAAGCTGTTCGGCGCGCTTGATTTTGCGGAAGTTGACGTATTCGGTAAAACTGAGGCCCATTGCTTTCTTGAAAAATTTAACGAAATAATAGTAGCTCATGTTGGCCAACCGGCACGCTTCCTCGACCGTCACCCGTTCGCCGATGTTGTGCTCGACGTAATCGAGCACCGGCTTGAGCCGAATCCGCTCGACGCGGTCCTGATCCGCCAGCAGGCCGAGCGTGTCGCTCCGGATCAGAATGAGCAAGATCCGCTTGATGAGCAAGTTGACCGCCAGCTCGTAACCGCTTTCCTTGCGCAGCACCTCGTCGTAAATTTCCCGGATGCAGTCCGCCACGCCGCGCCTTGCTTGGGGGTTGTCCCGGAAAATGTAATTCATCGCGCTGAGCGGGACTTTCGTCTCGTTAAAATACTGAAGATACGGGATCGTGCTCTGATCGAAAAACGTTTGCAAATCGAACTGCAAAACGATATATTCGAGCTTCTCGTCATAGCTGCGGTCGCGGTGAAGCTGCGAACTGCCGAGCACGACGACGTCGTCTTCGCGCAGCGTGAAAATCTCGTTGTCCACCTCGACGTCCAGCCGGCCCCGCTGCACGAGCATCATCTCGCACTCCGGGTGATGGTGCCATTTTACCGAAAAGCTGCTGTTCCTCTGCGCTTGCCAGACTTTAATGGACAGCAGCGGGTTCTCGTATTCGATTTTTTCTTTATTGTTTTGCACGCCGAAAAAACCCCCCATATAGCAAAATAGCATAATGACGACTCATGATCGGTGATGGGATTCCGGACAACACATGCTATACTTGAATTGTAGATGGAATTCATCATCCCCGCAAGGAGGGCAACCGGTTGAGCACTGTCAATATCGGCATGATCGGCTGCGGAGGCATCGCCTATGGCAAACATTTGCCTTCGCTCGCCAAAATCCCGGAAGCAAAACTGACGGCGTTTTTCGACGTATCCGCGGAACGGGCGCACGACGCGAAAGCGAAGTTCGGCACGCCGGACGCGAAAGTGTACGGCAGCGTTCAGGATCTGCTTAACGATCCCGACGTTCAAGTCGTGCACGTCTGCACCCCGAACGATACGCACGCCGAAATTTCAATTGCCGCGATGGAAGCCGGCAAGCACGTGCTGTGCGAGAAGCCGATGGCGAAGACGTCCGCGGACGCCCGCCGGATGCTCGAGGTGTCGGAGCGGACGGGCCGCAAGCTGAGCATCGCGTACCAGAACCGCTTCCGCGCGGACAGCCGCTGGCTGAAGGAAGCTTGCCGGAACGGCGAGCTTGGCGAAATTTATTTGGCGAAAGCGCACGCCGTTCGGCGCCGGGCGGTACCGACGTGGGGCGTGTTCCTCGATCTGGAGAAGCAGGGAGGCGGCCCGCTGATCGATATCGGCACGCACGCACTCGACCTCGCGCTCTGGATGATGGACAACTACGAGCCGCGCACCGTTCTCGGCACGACCTACCGCAAGCTGGCGGAGCAAGGCAGCCCGGCCAACGCGTGGGGCAACTGGGATCCGTCCAAGTTTACGGTGGAAGATTCGGCCTTTGCCATGATCACGATGAAGAACGGCGCCACCGTATGGCTGGAATCGAGCTGGGCGCTCAATACGCTGGACGTGGACGAAGCGAAGGTGACGCTGAGCGGGACGAAGGCGGGCGCCGACATGAAGAACGGCCTGCGCGTCAACGGCGAAGAGCACGGCCGTCTGTATACGAAGGAAATCGTGCTCGGCGACCAATGGAATCCGGCCGCTCCGAACGATTCGGCCGAACGCGAAGCCCGGGCGTGGATCGACGCGATTTTGAACGATCAGGCTCCGGTCGTAACGGCCAAGCAAGCCTACGTCGTGCAGCAGATTCTGGAAGCAATCTATGAATCCGCCGCCAAGGGAGAAGCCGTCTCCTTCGTCTGACATTGCCCGGGAAATGCGAGGGGACTTCTGCGATTCTGGAGATCGTTCCCGAGGCAGATGACAGCGCTTCATTTTTCTAGTAAACTAAGTTTGATCGTTAAACTAAGATGCCGACCGCACGCCGAAGCTGACGGTTGCGCAACGGGCAATCCGCTTTGGCCCGGCGTGCGCGTGCGGCGCCTCCATTACCCGAAAGGCCAGGTGAAGGCAGTGAAACTTGGAATTTTCCTCGTACTGTTCGGCCAGCAATCGCTCGAGCAAGCGCTGGACACCGCCAAATCGGCGGGCATTCAGGCCGTCGAGCTCGGCACGGGAGCGTATCCCGGCACCTCGCACGTCAACGCCAAAGCGATTCTGAACGACGAAGCGGCCATCAACCGCATCCGCACGGCGGTGGAATCCCGCGGCCTGACGATCAGCGCGCTCAGCTGCCACGGCAATCCGCTGCACCCCGATGAGAGCGTCGCCAAAGCGCATCATGAAGATTTCGTCGCGACCGTCCAGCTCGCCGAGAAGCTCGGCGTCGACACGGTCATTACGTTCTCCGGCTGTCCCGGCGAATCGCCGAATTCGAAATATCCTTCCTGGGTGACTTGCCCGTGGCCGCCGGATTTCTTGACGGTGCTCGAATGGCAGTGGAACGAAGTGGCTATTCCGTATTGGAAGGAGCAGTCCGCGTTCTGCCGCAAGCACGGCGTGAAGGTCGCCATCGAATCCCATCCGGGCTTCCTCGTGTACAACACCGAGACGGCGCTTCGTCTGCGCCGCGAAGCGGGAGACAATATCGGCGTCAACTTCGACCCGTCCCACCTGTTCTGGCAAGGGATGGACCCGATCGAGTGCGTGAAGGCGCTCGGCGATTCGATCTACCATGTGCACGCGAAGGATACGAAGATCGACGCCCGCAACACCGCGCTTAACGGCGTGCTGGACGTGAAGCCTTACGCCGACGAGATCAACCGGTCCTGGATATTCCGGACGGTCGGTTACGGTCACGACGACGATTTCTGGAAGCATCTCGTCAGCACGCTGCGGCTCGTCGGCTACGACGGCGCCATCAGCATCGAGCACGAGGACAGCCTCATGTCCGTGAACGAAGGCTTCCGCAAGGCGGCCGCTTTCCTGAACAACCTGATCCTGAACGAAAAGGCGGGTGAAATGTGGTGGGCGTAAGCAAAAAAATCAACGTCGGCATGGTAGGCTACAAGTTTATGGGCAAAGCCCACAGCCACGCTTATAAAGATGTCGGCATGTTTTTCGACATGGACGCGGACGTCGTCATGAAGGCGATTTGCGGCCGCGACGAGGAAGGCGTCAAGGCGGCGGCGGCCAAGTTCGGCTGGGAGAGCTACGAGACCGACTGGCGCAAGCTGGTGGCGCGCGACGACATCGATTTCATCGACATTAACGCGCCGAGCGACGCGCACAAGGAAATCGCGCTTGAAGCGATTGCGGCGGGCAAGCACGTCTTCTGCGAGAAGCCGCTGGCGCTCAACCTGTCCGATGCACGCGAGATGCTGGACGCAGCCGAGAAGGCGGGCGTGAAGCACGGCATCTGCTTCAATTACCGGTTCCTTCCGGCCGTACAGCTTGCCAAGTCGATCATCGACAGCGGCAAGCTGGGGGAAATTCACCATTATCGCGCGACTTATCTGCAAGATTGGCTCGTCGACCCCGAAACCCCGCTCGCGTGGCGCCTGAAGAAAGAAGTGGCGGGCTCCGGCGCGCACGGCGACATTAATGCGCACAGCATCGACCTGGCGCGGTTCCTGATCGGCGAATTCGACCGGGTCGTCGGCCACAACCGCACGTTCGTCAAGGAACGTCCGATTCCGGTATCGACTTCCGGATTGTCGGGGGTCGGCTCTTCCGAGAAAGGCGAAGTGACGGTCGACGACGCGACGGCGTTCCTCGCCGACTTCAAGAACGGCGCGATGGGCATTTTCGTCGCCAGCCGCTTCGCTACCGGACGCAAAAACGCCAACACGTTCGAAATTCACGGCAGCAAGGGCACGATCCGCTGGGATCTGGAGCGGCTGAACGAGCTTGAAGTGTATTTCCGCGAAGACGAGCCGGAATTGGCGGGCTTCCGCCGCATTCTGGCGACGGAGCCGCAGCACAAATACGCCGGCAACTGGTGGCCGACCGGCCACATTATCGGCTACGAGCACGGCTTCGTCCATATCGTGTACGAATTCGTGCAGCATATTGCGGCGAATTCGCCTTTCGCGCCGACGTTCCTGGACGGCGTCCGCTGCCAGGAGGTGCTCGAAGCGGTCGACCTGTCGATCGAGCGCGGCACCTGGGTAAGCGTCGAAGAGGTTTAAAAGGCAGAAGAGGTTTAAATGGCATAAGTAATGGGCTCTCCGTTCGCAGGAGAGCCCTTCTTTTATCGCCGATTCTGCTTAGGATACGGTGATCTTGCCGGTCATGTTGTCGTGGCCGGAGCCGCATTGGATGGAGCAGTTGAAATCGTAAGTGCCGGCTTTGTCAACCGTGAAGGTGGTCGACTCGCCGTTCTTGAGGTTGACGTTCAAATCCGGAATTTCCAGGCCATGGTTGCCGTTTGAATTATGCAGGGTCAATTTGACCGTGTCGCCGACATGCAATTGGATGTCCGCAGGCGTGAATTCGAAGCTCTTCGCATCGACGGTAATTTCTTTGGTCGCGCCGCCTGCCGCAGGAGCGCCTGCCGATGCCGAACCGGATGCGGTCGGAGACGGGCTGTTCGCCGCATTGTTGTTTTTGCTGGCGCCGCAGGCGCTCAGCGCCAACACGGCTGCCATGGCAACGATTGCCAAGAACAGGCAAGACTTCTTGTTCATAATTGACTCCTCCTCATGCACGCTTTTTCACCCATCCTACGTCAATCTTAAAGTACCCTATCCGGGACCGTTTTAACCTAAAAAGTTCTATGCGGCGAACGGCGCCGTATTGGCTGGAATATCGATTTTCGCACTAGCTAGCCAATCGCCGGGGGAACGGGCGGCGCTTTATGCGGCATAACGGGCGGCAATTCCGATTTTGTTCTCGACAGCGATACGGGAACTCATTATAATCAAATTTATCATTAAAATAAATTACAACGATGAAATTTATTAAAGAGAAGAAGGCGGTGTAGGGAAGATGGAATTGGAACGGCAAGGGGCGCTGCCGGCGGCGAGGCCGAGGCGGCAAGTGTGGACGAACGGGAACTTTCTCGCGCTGTGGCTGGCATCCGCGTGTACGAGCATGGCTTTCTCGGTGTACCTTCTCTCCGAATCCTGGTTCGTCGTGCAGCGGCTGGATCGCGAAAGCTGGATCGGCATCGTGATGGCGGCCACGACCGTTCCTCGCGTGCTCCTGATGCCGTTCGCCGGAGTGCTGGCGGACCGAATGCGAAGATCCGTCCTCTTGTTTTTCTCCAATGGCATCCGGGCGGTGCTGATCATGCTGCTCGTGGTTCTCGTCTTCGAACGATCCCTGTCCATTTGGGGGCTGCTCGGCTTCGCGCTCGCTTTCGGAGCGCTCGACGGATTTTATTGGCCGGCCAACGGCTCGATGCTCCCCAATATCATCGACAAAGATCAGCTCGCCCGCGGCAATTCCATCCTTCAGACGACCAATCAGCTATGCTTTCTGCTCGGACCCGCACTCGGGGGTTACTTATTAAAATTCATATCGTTCGAAGCGGCTTTCGCGGCAAGCTCCCTCTTCCTGTTCGCGGCCGCAGCGGCCGTCCGGCTCGTTCGGGATGACGGTTCGGCCGATGCCGCGGAGCGGCCTCCGTTCTTCCGGCAGTGGAAGGACGGCATCGCTTATATTAGAAGCTTTCGTTACTTGGTTGTGCTTATGGGCGTGTCCATGGTCGTCAACTTGCTGTTTGCGGGCCCCTTGAACGCCGGCTTGCCCGTATTGGTGAACCGTTCCCTGAACGGGGACGTGCTGGCGCTCAGCTATATGGAAATCTCGATTGCGGTCGGCATGATGGCGGGCTCGTCCATCGCAGGCATTCTGAATCTGAAGCGAAGGAGGGCGTTGATCGCGCTGGCGCTCATCGCGCTGCTCGGCGTCGCCACCGCGCTGCTCAGCGGAATCGCCGCGGTCTGGCAGGGCGTCGGACTCATGTTCGCGATCGGCCTGTTCGTCGCATTCAGCAACAACCTGACTTCCACGCTCATTCAACAAATGGTAGAGAGGGACATGATGGGGCGCGTTCAAGGCGTTCTGTCCACCGCATCCATGGGGCTCGTGCCGGTCTCGTATGCCATCGTCTCCGTTTTGCTGTCCGCCGGGGCGTCGATTTCGGCGGTTTTGCTTGCCTCCGGCATCGGGTTGTTCGTTTACGTCCTGTTCATCCTGGCCGCCGTCAAGGTCGTCAGAAGCGCCGGCTGAACGGCCCGGACTGCAGAAGGAGCGGATTCTATGCTATGCTAGGCTCATCGATACAACGTCGGGAGGCATTGGAATCCGGTGAAATGGAAGAACAGCAATCTGGAATTGCTCAAAATTTTGGCCGACCCGCGCCGCAGCCGCATTTTGCATCTGGCCGCCGATCGTCCCGTCACCGTCAAAATGCTGGCGGAACAGATGGGCGAGGACCCGCTGCGCCTTTACTATCATGTCAAGAAAATGGTCAAGGCTGAGCTCCTGGAGATCAAGGAGACGCGCCAGCACGGCAATTTGACGGAGCACTACTATCAAGCCGTCGATTTGAGCGAAGTGGTTTACAATAGCAACCTCGAAGAAAATGCGGAGCACCTGGAGACGATCATGGCGCTCGTTCACCGCCGGCTCGATCCCGGCTTGAGGCTTTACCGGAAGGGGCTGGAACTCGTCCGCGAGGAAACTCCCAAGGGCGCCAAATTCGGCCGGCTACCCTACCACGTCGTCGTCACCAGCGCGACGAGCCGGGTGACGGGCAAGGAGTGGGAGGAATCGCTCAGCCGATTGATCCAGAGCATCACGCGTTCCGAAGCGCCGCCCGACCCGATGTTCCCGAGCGACGGGCGGGAGGATGAAGTTGGCTCTTATCAATACGTGCTGGTCAGCTACAGAATCGAGGACGCGGAGCGGTTGGGACTTTTGGACGCTTCGGAAAACGAAGAAGAGAGCGGCGAATCGGACCGAAACGAATAGTTGCCTGCAACGTTGAAGCGAACCGGACGGCATTGGGCCGTCCGGTTATCTGTCGTCTTCGGGCTTTTACGGGGATATAGGTCTTTCCGCCCAACATTTAACACTCGGACAACAATGCCCGAACGGAGAATTGACAAGCTTTTGTTAACATTGGATTTACGCAACAGAAGTTTAACGCTCCGACAGGGAGTCCGGGAGGATAAACCGATGAGCATCGCTTTGATAAATCCGCCTGCAGAACCGTCCGCAGAACATTCCGCCGCGTCAACACAGGCCGAACCCGCCGACACGCATCGGCATAAGAAGGAAGACGCCGTTAAGAAACAAGGCGCCGCCGCCAGGTCCCCGGAGGTGCGGGAGACGTTCCACTCACTGGACTTGTCGGAATGGGTCCGCAGCGGTCCGGTCGTGTCCCCGGAGCAAACATGCGGTCAAGTGATGGATTTGTTCAAGCAGCGAACCGATCTGGAAGGAGTGGCGATCGCCGGCGAAGACCGCCGTCCGATCGGACTCGTCATGAAGCATCGGTTCTTCCGCTCTCTCGCTTCGCAATTCGGCGTCGCGCTGTTCGGAGACAAGCCGATCACCCTGCTCATGGACGCGGAGCCGCTCGTTGCCGAGCTGGACGTACCGCCGCAGACGTTGATCGACCGGGCGATGTCGAGACCCGACGAGACGCTGTACGATTCGATCGTCGTCACCAAGGGCGGCAAGACGGCCGGCTTGCTCACGATCGGCGATCTGCTTCACATCTCCCGCCTGCTCCAACGGGAGGCGGCCGAGCGTCAAATCCGGACGATTCGGGTGGCGGATAGCATGACCCGGAACGTGCACGCGGCGGTGGAGAAGGTGGAGGGCGCGGCGGATCATTCCCGCCAAAGCAGCGAGCGGTTCTCCGCCGTCGCGGAGAGCGGCCGCAAGGAGCTGGCGCATATGCTTGAGCTGTTCCGCTTGTGGAGCGATACGGCGCGCCGGCAGGAGGAATCCGTCGCGGAGCTGCTTGCGCGGACGGCGGAGGCGTCCGGCATTGCGAAGCTGATCTCGGAGCTGGCGGACCGCTGCAACCTGCTTGCGATCAACGCCCAGATCGAGGCGGCGAGAGCCGGGGAGCACGGCCGGGGCTTCGCCGTCGTCGCCCAGGAAGTAAGGGCGCTCGCCGACCAGACGAAGCAATCGACCGAGCGAATCAACCGGCAGCTCCGCGACATGTCCGATGCGGCGGAGCAAGCGGCCGAGTCGGTTCGCGAAGGCAAGAAGGGATCGGACGAGGGCGTTCGCCGCGTTCAGAACGCGGAATCGACGTTCGGCAAGCTGTGGGAGATCAGCTCGGACAACCTGGCGGCGGCGGCCCGCTTGACGGAGGCTTCCCGCGAAGCCAGCGCCGTCTCCGAGCAGATTCGGGAGCAGATCGCGAAGCTGGCCGCGCAGTTGAACGGCGTCGAAGCGTAACCGCCGGCTTCGCCGCCCCGCCCCCTCCTGAATGTGTTAACGGCCGTTAGATTTTACATTGCGTTAACAAAACGAAAACATGCCATTGACGCACGGCAGATAGAATCAGAGATGCAAGACAACAAATAACGAGATTGGCCAATGGGAAAGGGGAAACCTGTCGAAATGAAAAAGTCTTTTGTCATGCTGCTGACGTTAGTGTTTGCTTTAGCTCTTGCCGCTTGCGGCAACAACAGCTCCAACGGCTCCGATAACGCAAGCAGCGCCAGCCCGAGCGCAAGCGAAAGCTCCTCCGCAAGCCCAAGCGACAGCGCTGGAGGCGAGAAGCTGAGCGGCAACGTCCTCGCCGTCGGTTCCACCGCGCTTCAACCGCTCGCTCAAGCGGTAGCCGACAAGTTCATGGCGGAAGATCAATATAAAGGCATCTCGGTTCAAGTTCAACCGGGCGGCAGCGGCACGGGGCTGTCCCAAGTGTCCGACGGCCAAGCCAACATCGGCAACTCCGACATCTTCGCGGAAGAGAAGCTGGATGCCGATAAGGCGAAGGAACTGGTCGACCACAAAGTTGCGGTCGTCGCGATGGCCGCGGTCGCCAACAAGGCGGTCGGCGTCGACAACCTGACCAAGCAGCAGCTCGTCGATATTTTCACCGGCAAAATCACGAACTGGAAAGACGTCGGCGGCGCCGATCAGAAGATCGTCATCGTCAACCGTCCGGCCAGCTCCGGCACCCGCGCAACGTTTGAGAAATACGCGCTCGGCACGAAGACGGAAGACCTGCAGGGCTCCATCCAAGAAGATTCCTCCGGCACGGTTAAGAAGTTGGTAAAGGAAACGCCGGGCGCCATCGGTTATCTGGCTCTGTCCTACCTGGACGATTCGATTACGGCTCTGAAATACGACGGCGTCGAGCCGACGGCCGACAACGTCAAGACGAACAAATATCCGGTATGGGCTTACGAGCACATGTACACGAAAGGCGAGCCGACTCCGGAAGTCAAAGCTTTCCTGGACTACATCCTGAGCGATGCGGTTCAAAGCGGCGTCGTCGTCGAGCAAGGCTTCGTGCCGGTGTCGGAAATGCAAGTCGAACGCGACGCGGCCGGCAACGTCACGAACAAATAACATCATAAGCACCTTGCAGATCGAATGATCTCAAGCGGCGAGAGGCGGACATACGTGCGCCTCTCCTTGCCGTTAAAGGAGAGCCTTGCATGAATTTACCAGCGACCGATATTCGCACCGCGCCCGCGGAGAAGGCCCCTAAACGCCAGCGGCATATCGCCGAGGAGTTTCGCGGGAAATTTTACGTTTATTTCTGCGTGCTGCTGATGATCGTCATCATCTTCTCCATCGTCTACTTTATCGCTTCGCGCGGACTTGCGCCGTTTATTGCGAACGGCGTCAGCGTGAAGGAGATGCTGTTCGGACTCAAATGGAATCCGGAAGGAGACCCTGCAGCGTTCGGGGCGCTTCCGTTCCTGTTCGGCTCGTTCGCCACTTCGCTGCTGGCGGCCGTCATCGCGGCTCCGCTTGGCTTCTGCGCGTCCGTCTTTATGACGGAAATTATGCCGAAGTTCGGGAAAACGCTTCTTCAGCCCGCCATCGAGCTGCTGGCCGGCATTCCGTCGGTCGTTTACGGCTTCGTCGGCTTGTCGGTTATTGTGCCCTTTCTGCGCGATACGTTCCCGGGTCAAGGAATCGGGATTCTGGCCGGTGCGCTTGTGCTGTCGGTCATGATCCTGCCGACGATCACGACGATCGCGACCGACGCGCTGCGCAGCTTGCCCAGCGGCTTGAAGGAAGGCTCCTATGCGCTCGGCGCGACGCGCTGGCAGACGATCTCCCGGATCATTCTGCCGACGACGCTGCCCTCTCTGCTGACCGGCGTCGTGCTCGGCATCGCGAGAGCGTTCGGCGAGGCGCTGGCGGTACAGATGGTCATCGGCAACGCTCCGCATATCCCGCACTCGCTGTTCGAATCGGCGACGACGCTGACCAGCATCATTACGCTGGAGATGGGCAACACGACCTCCGGCTCGCTTCATAACAACGCGCTGTGGAGCCTTGCGCTTATTTTGCTGCTGATGACCTTCGTGTTCGTATTCGTCGTCCGCGTATTGGAGAGGAGAGTGAAGCGATGAGAGCCAAGACGGTCGACCGGATCGCCACCAGCGTCATCATCGGCGTAGCCGTGCTCATTATGGCGGTGCTCGCCGCCTTGCTCGGGTTTTTGCTCGTGCGGGGCGTCCGGCATATCGATTTTCACTTCCTTACGTCTTTCCCGCAGGCGATCAAGACCGGCGGGGGCATCGGGCCGCAGCTGTTCAATTCGCTGTTCCTGCTCGTGCTGACGATGATCATTACGATCCCGCTCGGCCTCGGCGCGGGCATCTATATGAGCGAGTACGCCAAGCAGAACCGTCTGACGGACTTTATCCGCCTCGTGGTGGAAGTGCTGTCCTCGTTCCCTTCCATCGTCGTCGGCCTGTTCGGCCTGCTCGTCATCGTCAATACGTTCAACCTCGGCTATTCGCTGCTGTCGGGCGCCTTGGCGCTGACGGTGTTCAACCTGCCGATGATGGTCCGGCTCACCGAACAATCGCTGAGGGCCGTGCCCCGGGAGCAGAAGGAAGCGGGGCTTGCGCTCGGCATGTCCAAGTGGAAAACGATCACGTCGGTCATGCTGCCGGTTGCCCTGCCGTCCATTGTGACGGGCTCGATTCTGGCCGCCGGCCGCGTGTTCGGCGAAGCCGCCGCGCTGCTCTTCACGGCGGGCATGAGCTCGCCGCGGCTCGACTTCACCGACTGGAACCCGCTGCATCCGACTTCGCCGCTCAATCCGCTCCGTCCCGCGGAGACGCTGGCGGTGCATATTTGGAAGATCAACAGCGAAGGGCTTGCGCCCGACGCGCCGGAGATCGCGGCCGGCGCCTCCGCCGTGCTGGTCATTATGGTGCTGCTGTTCAATCTCGGCGCCCGCTGGTTCGGACGCGTCCTGTACCGCAAACTAACCGCGAGCAAGTAGGAGGAGCCAGCTATGAGCAAGCACGCTTTTTATACGAAGGATCTGTCGGTCTATTACGGCGAGAAGCAGGCGGTCAAGAAGATCAGCATGGAATTTCCCGCCCGCGAGGTCGTGGCCCTGATCGGACCGTCGGGCTGCGGCAAATCGACCTTCCTCCGCTCGCTCAACCGGATGAACGATCTCATTCCGGGCGCCCGGATCGAAGGCGAGGTATGGATCGAAGGCCGGAACATTTGCGATCCCGGAACCGACGTAGTCAGCCTTCGCCAGCGGATCGGCATGGTCTGGCAGCGTCCGAATCCTTTTCATAAGTCGATCTACGAAAATGTCGCGTTCGGTCCCCGCTACCACGGAATCCGCGGCAAGAAAGCGCTGGACGAGATCGTCGAGGAGTGTCTGCGCAAGACGGCATTGTGGGACGAAGTGAAGGATCGCCTTCATCAGTCCGCGCTCGCCCTGTCCGGCGGGCAGCAGCAGCGGCTCTGCATCGCCCGCTCGCTGGCCGTTCGGCCGAGCATTCTGCTGATGGACGAACCGGCGTCGGCGCTCGACCCGGTGTCCACTTCCAAAATCGAAGAGCTGATCGCCGAGCTGAAGAAGGAATATTCGATCGTCATCGTCACGCACAACATGCAGCAGGCGGCCCGCATCTCGGACAAGACGGCGTTCTTCTTCCTCGGGGACTTGATCGAATACGACGATACGCAGAAGATGTTCACGAACCCGTCCAAGAAATCGACGGACGACTATATCTCCGGCCGGTTCGGCTGACGCCGGGGCCCCGGGAGGGAATTCGAGCCTATGATTATCGAAATCGACAAATTGAATTTGTACTACGGCGATTTTCACGCGCTGAAGAACGTGAATCTGTCCATCCCGGAGCGCAGCGTAACGGCGTTCATCGGCCCGTCGGGCTGCGGCAAGTCGACGCTGCTCCGCACGCTCAACCGGATGAACGACACGATACCGGGCGTGCGAATCGAGGGTGACGTCACGATTCAGGGGCGGAACATTTACGCTTCGGAGACGGAGGTCGAAGTTTTGCGGAAGCGGGTCGGCATGGTGTTCCAGCAGCCGAATCCTTTTCCCAAATCGATCTACGACAACGTCGCTTACGGACCGAAGCTCCACGGCCGGATGAAGAAGGCGGAGCTGGACGAACTGGTCGAGCGAAGCTTGCGCGCGGCGTCCTTGTGGAATGAAGTGAAGGACGTGCTGAAGAAGTCGGCGTGGAGCCTGTCGGGCGGACAGCAGCAGCGGCTTTGCATCGCGCGGGCGCTTGCGGTCGAGCCGGACATTCTGCTCATGGACGAATCGACGTCGGCGCTCGATCCGATCTCAACGACGAAAATCGAGGAACTGACGCGCGAGCTCAGCAAAAAATACACGATCGTCATGGTGACCCACAACATGCATCAGGCGGCCCGCATCTCGGACCGGACGGTGTTTTTCCTGAACGGAGAAGTGGTGGAGGCGGCGGACACGCAGACTTTGTTCTCTTCGCCGGTCGATCAACGCACGGAAGACTATATTTCGGGAAGATTCGGATAAGGGGGCCGGGAGCGGCGATGGTGACGCGCAAGGAGTTCGATATCGGGCTTGAGCAATTGCAAAACATGCTGGTGGAAATGGGAGAACGCGTCGAGCGCGCGTTGGCGGATGCAATGGCCGCGCTTGGCCAACTGGACACGGCCGCGGCGCGGGAGATCGTGAAGAACGATCCGCTCATCAACCGGATTGAGGAGAACATCTCCGATCTGGGCGCGAAGCTGATCGCCACGCAGCAGCCGGTAGCCAAAGATTTGCGCCGCATTCTCGTGGCGCTCAAAATTTCGTCCGATCTGGAGCGGATGGGCGACTTGTCCGTCGACATCGCGAAGGTCGTGCTGCGTCTGGAAGGCCAGACGCTGATGAAGCCGCTGCACGATCTGCCGAGAATGGCGCTGATCGTGCGCACGATGATCGTCGAGTCGATCCAATCGTACATCGACGAGAACATCGACTTGGCGTACAAGATGGCCAAGGACGACGATCAGGTGGACGCGCTGTATTCGCAAATTTTGCGCGAGATGTTCTCGCTGATGGCGGAAAATCCGAAGACGGTGACGCAGGCGATGCATCTCAGCTTCGTCGGGCGCTATATCGAGCGGATCGCCGACCACGCGACGAACATCGGCGAGAGCGTCGTGTTCCTCGTTATGGGCAAGCGCCCGGATCTGAACCAGTAACGGCGGCGGCATCGGAGGCAATGCAGACAGGTGGAAGGCGGGGCTGAAGGCGAATATCGGCCCCGTCTTTTTGCGTCTTCACGTTTCTGCGTCTTCACCCTTCTTCAGACTTTCGACACCGAATGGCCCCTTTTTCATCCTATTTGGATGCTTATCCCCTCAACTCGGTTCCTTCTGCATGTTTGGTCCACAGCGCTTCAGGTGGTTCGACTCCGTATGGAGTTTTTATCCTGCCTGCCCGACGGGTAGACCGCTTTTTCCCATTCCCGGTTCGTCGCGGAGAGGGGCGTGTTTATGGTATGATGGACTAGAACGCACGCTACCGGACAAGGTGGATGAGAGATGGGCGACAAGAAGCGCAAAGTGCTGCTGATCGACGGCAACAGCATCGTGAACCGGGCTTTCTACGCGATGCCTCCGCTTACGAACAGCAGCGGATTACATACAAACGCGGTTTTCGGCTTTACGACCATGCTGCTGAAGGTGCTCGAGGAGGAGAAGCCGACTCACCTGCTCGTCGCTTTCGACGCGGGCAAGACGACGTTCCGCCACGAAGGCTACAGCGAGTACAAAGGGGGCCGGCAGAAGACGCCTCCGGAGCTGTCGGAGCAGTTCCCGCTGCTCAAGGAGCTGCTGGTCTCGTTCTCGATCGCGCAGTTCGAGCTGCCGGGCTACGAAGCCGACGACATTATCGGCACCTTGACCCGCCTGGCGGAAGAGCAAGGGCACGAGGCGGTCGTCGTCTCCGGCGACAAGGATATGCTGCAGCTCGCTTCGGAGCGGGTGACGGTGCTGCTCACCCGCAAAGGTGTCAGCGAGGTGGAGCGCTATACGCCGGACGAGATCGGGGAGAAATACGGCCTGAGGCCCGAGCAGATCATCGATCTGAAGGGCTTGATGGGCGACGCGTCCGACAACATCCCGGGCGTGCCGGGCGTCGGGGAGAAGACGGCGCTGAAGCTGCTGGCCGAGTACGGCACGGTCGAGAACGTGCTGGAGCATATGGGCGAGATTAAGGGCAAGCTCGGGGAAAATATTCGCAGCCACCACGAGGACGCGCGCATGAGCAAGCGGCTGGCGACGATCTTCCGGGAAGTGCCGCTGGAGCGGACGCTGGACGAGCTGGAGTGGAAAGGCTACAACGCGGCCGAGCTTGCCGCCGCTTTCCGCAAGCTCGAGTTCAAGTCGCTGATCGAGCGGCTCGACCTGTCGTCCGCGGCGGCCGGCGCGGCGGAGACGGACGACGCGGAGGCCGCCCGGGCAGCCGCCGCCTATGAGACGGTCTGGGTGCGCGGGCCGGCCGATTGGAAGGCGCTGAACGAGGCGCTGCCGCAGGCGGAAGCGCTGCTCGTCGAGTCGCACGGCGACAACCCGCACGAGAGCGAAGGCATAGGGCTTGCGATCGCAGCGGGCGGCCGCGTCTTCGCCTTGCCGTACGCTTCGCTGACGGCGGAAGAGGCCGGGCCGCTGCGCGATTGGCTGGCGGATGCCGATGCCGCGAAGACCGGCTGCGACTTGCATCGGGCGGAGCTGGTGCTGGCCCGTTCCGGCATCGCGCTGCGCGGCCTGGCGTTCGACGTGCAGCTGGCCGCTTATTTGCTGGATCCGACGGATGCCGACCCGTCGCTCGCGGGGCTGCTGGCGCGGCAGGGGCTGCCCGCCATCGCCACGGACGAAGCCGTCTTCGGCAAGGGCGCGAAATTCCGCGTGCCGGACGACGAAGCGCTGGCCGCCCATCTGGCGGCCAAGGCGGACGCCGTCCGCAGGCTCGCGGGGCCGCTAGCCGAAGAGCTGGACAAAGCGGGCATGCGGACGCTCTATTACGAGCTGGAGCAACCGCTGTCGGTCATTCTCGCCGGGATGGAGAAGCAAGGCATTACCGTCAAGGCGGAGGCGCTGGAGGAGCTGGGCAAGGAGTTCCAGAGCGGCATCGAGCGGACGATGGGCGAGATATACCGGCTTGCGGGCTTCGAGTTCAACATCGGCTCGACCAAGCAGCTCGGGGAAGTGCTGTTCGACAAGCTCGGCCTTCCCGTCATCAAGAAGACGAAGACCGGTTATTCCACCGACGCGGAAGTGCTGGAGAAGCTGGAGCCGTATCACGAGATCGTGCGCCTCATTCTCCATTACCGGACGCTGACGAAGCTGCAATCGACTTACATCGAAGGACTCCTCAAGGAAATCCGGCCGGAAGACGGCAAAATCCATACGTATTACCGGCAGACGATCGCGGCGACGGGGCGGCTGAGCAGCCAGTTCCCGAACCTGCAGAACATTCCGATCCGGCTGGAGGAGGGCCGCCAGATCCGCAAGGCGTTCGTGCCTTCCGAGCCGGGCTGGCATATCCTCGCGGCCGACTATTCGCAGATCGAGCTTCGGGTGCTGGCCCATATATCCGGCGACGAAGGGCTCAAGGAAGCGTTCCGCAACGAGATGGACGTTCATACGAAGACGGCGATGGACGTGTTCGGCGTCCCGGCGGATCAGGTGGATTCGAATATGCGGCGGCAGGCGAAGGCCGTCAACTTCGGCATCGTGTACGGCATCAGCGACTACGGCCTGTCGCAGAACCTGAACATTACGCGGAAGGACGCCGCCGCGTTCATCGAGCAATACTTCAACGCCTTCCCCGGCGTGCGCAAATATATGGACGACATCGTAGCGCAAGCGAGGCAGGATGGTTACGTGGCGACGCTGCTCGGCCGGCGCCGCTACTTGCCTGACATTCGCGCCTCGAACTACAATCTCCGGTCGTTCGCGGAGCGGACGGCGATGAACACGCCGATCCAGGGAACGGCCGCCGACATTATCAAGCTCGCGATGGTCAGAATGGACGAGACGCTGAAAGCTCGCGGCCTGCAAAGCCGCATGCTGCTTCAGGTGCACGACGAACTCGTCTTCGAGGTTCCGCCGGACGAGCTGGAGACGATGACGGCGCTCGTGCCCGAAGTGATGGCGGGCGCGTTCCCGCTCGACGTTCCGCTGAAGGCGGACGTCAACGTCGGCGTCAACTGGTACGAAGCGAAATAAAACCAATCGGCCTGAACCGGCGGTTCGGGCCTTTACCTATCCTATATAACGAATAAAGCTCATAGGCTGTAAAGGAGGAACAAATTGTGCCGGAACTTCCGGAGGTCGAAACCGTGCGCCGCACCTTGACAAGCTTGATCACCGGCAAGACGATCCGGAGCGTAACCGTCAGTCTGCCCCGCATCTTGCAGAAGCCGGACGATCCGGCGGCGTTTGCGGCCATGCTCGAAGGCCGCACGTTCCAAGGCGTCGAGCGGCGCGGCAAGTTTTTGCGGCTTCTCCTCGACGGACTCGTGCTGGTCTCCCATCTGCGCATGGAGGGCCGATACGGCTTGTACCGCGAAGAAGATCCCGTTGAACCGCATACGCACGTCATTTTCCATTTTACCGACGGTACCGCTTTACGATACAAAGACGTCCGCCAATTCGGCACGATGCATCTGTTCGCGCCCGGAGAGGAATTCCGCTCCCCGCCGCTCAACAAGCTCGGGCTCGAGCCGCTGGACGATACGTTCACGACGGAGGCGTTCCGCAAGGCGCTCGGCAGCCGGACGACGAAGATCAAACCGCTGCTGCTCAATCAGGAGATCGTCGTCGGTCTCGGCAACATCTACGTGGACGAAGCGCTTCACGCTGCGCGTATCCATCCGGAACGGCCGGCCGACACGCTGACGGGAGCGGAGCGGAACCGGCTGTATGCGTCCATTCGGGCCACGCTCGGCTCCGCCGTGGAAGCCGGAGGCTCCTCGATCAAGTCCTACGTCAACGGACAAGGCGAGATGGGGATGTTCCAGCATCAGCTTCGCGTGTACGGCCGAACGGGCGAACCTTGCGACCGATGCGGCTCTCCCATCGTCAAATTTACGGTCGGAGGACGGGGCACGCACGTCTGCCCGAAGTGCCAGAAACCCCCGAAGGGAAGCGCGGCGCCGGCAGGCGCAGACAGTCCGGGAGTTCGCAAGGCGCGAACGAACGCGGTCAAGCTGCGGCTTGATGGAGACAATCGGCCCTTCAAGGCGAAATAAATCGAAGGGGGCATTCGCCTCCGCCCTGCATAGGATGGATTCAGAGGCGTTCCTGCGCCCAAGGCGACGGGAACGACGATGTTTCGCCATGCAGGAGGAACGGCCATGCATCCTTACAGCTTGATGTCTTTGATTTTGCTCGCCATGGCGGTCAGTCTTGACGGGTTCGGCGTCGGCATCACCTACGGCCTGCGCAAAATCCGCATTCCGCTGCTGTCCGTCGCCATTATTTCGCTCTGTTCCGGACTGATCATCCTGACATCGATGATGGTCGGAGTCGCGCTGTCCCGCTGGCTGTCGCCGCATGGAGCGTCGGCGGTCGGCGCCGGCATTCTGATCTGCATCGGGATTTGGGCGTTGGTGCAGTTTTTTCGCAACCGGGAGAAGGAAGGTCCCTCTCCTGCCGAGGAGAGAAGCGATGAGCATAAGGCTTCGGTCTCCGCTTCGGCTTCCGTTCCGCTCTCCGCTTCGGCCTCGGCCGAACGTGCGGTGCTCACTTTGGAACTGCGGCGCATGGGCATCATTATTCAAATTTTGCGGACGCCGTCCGCAGCAGACGTCGACCGTTCGGGCATTATTACGGCCGGCGAAGCGTTTCTGCTCGGCATGGCCTTGTCGCTGGACGCGTTCGGTGCGGGCATCGGGGCGGCGCTGGTCGGGTTTCCGCCGCTTCTTACCGCCGGGCTCATCTCCCTGGCGAGCGGAACGTTTCTGTGGCTCGGCATGAGAGTCGGCTTCGTCGTCGCGGGATGGCGCTGGGTTCGGCGTTTAACCGTTCTTCCAGGCATTATCCTGATCGTAATGGGAATCATGAAGCTGTTATAGATAAAGAAGAGGTGCAGCATGAATATCGGACTGACCGGAGGGATCGCCACCGGCAAAAGCACCGTCAGCCGCCTGCTGACGGAACGGGGAGCGGCCCTTGTCGATTTGGATCGGATCGCCCGGGAAGTAGTGGAGCCCGGGCAGGCTCCGCTTCGTCAGATCGTCCAGCGGTTCGGACAAGCCGTCCTGAACGAGGACGGAACGCTGAACCGGAGCAAGCTGGGCGCGATCGTCTTCTCGAACGAAGCCGAACGCAAAGCGCTCGAAGCGATTACGCATCCCGCCATCCGGGCATCGATGCGCGACCAGATGGAAGCGTTGCAGCGCGAACGGCCGGACCGTCTCGTCGTCGTCGACGTTCCGCTTCTGTACGAGTCGGGGCTGCAGCCCTTTTTCGAACGGGTCATGGTCGTTTACGCGCCGCGCGCCGTTCAGTTGGAAAGGCTGATGAAGCGCAACGCGCTGTCCGAGGAAGAGGCGATGCAGCGCATCAACGCGCAGATGGACATCGAAGAGAAAAGAAGGCTGGCCGATATCGTCATCGACAACGGTTCCAGCCTTGAGCATACCGTGGAGCAGGTCGACCGGTTCTGGCGGGATATGGGACTGGCATGAAGGGGAAGCGGAAAAACAAACGGACCCGAGCCGTCCTGCTGCTTCTCGTCGTCGTCATCGGAATTTTGTTTATCCGGTCCGAGTGGCTTGGCAGAACGATTTATCCGATATACTATAAAGAGGAAATCAAACGCACCGCCGAGCTTTACAAGATCGATCCGCTGCTCATCGCCTCCATCATCCGGGTGGAATCGAACTACAAGCCGGAAGCGGTGTCTCCGAAGGGCGCCATCGGAATTATGCAGGTGATGCCGGACACGGCGCAGTGGATTTTGAAGCGGGAGAAAAATTTCGGAACCCTGACCATGGACGACATCGGGCGGGAGCCGGAGGCCGGCATTCGGGTCGGCACCTGGTACATCCAGGAGCTGCTGCGGCAATTTGACGGCAACCTGGTCGTCTCCCTGGCAGCTTATAACGCCGGTCCCGGCAACGTTCGCGAATGGCTCAAGAGCAAGAAGTGGGACGGCAAGGAGGAGACCGTTCGCGACATTCCGTTCGGGGAGACGAGGCAATACGTTCAGAAGGTTCTTTATTATTACAATAAGTACAAGCAGGTGCATAAGAACTTATAATTCGTCCGTGTTCCGCAAACAAGAGAAAGCCTTGAAGCCTTGGGGCTTCAAAGCTTTCCGTTTATCGGTTACTGACCATTACTTGAATTGACCGGCAAGTTGCTGCTCGGCGATCTGAACCAAACGTTTCGTGATTTGGCCCCCGATATGGCCCGTGTCGCGCGTTACGATGTTGCCATAGTAACCGTCTTGCGGAAGGGTAATACCGAGTTCTTGCGCCACTTCATACTTCAGTTGGTCCAGCGCGCCGAACGCTTGAGGGACGACCAGCTGATTGCTGCTGCGGGATCCTGCGCCCATTGTTGTTCACCTCCTTGCGGTTGGTACAAGTATTATGTGCATTGCAGCAAGCTTCATGTAAGGGATAGCATGGGAAAATCAGGCTACAATCCATCGATTTCGGGAAGGAGATGATACGCGCGTGAAATGCCCTTATTGCGATTATAACGGCACGAAAGTGCTGGATTCGCGTCCGGCCAACGACAACAAATCGATCCGCCGACGCCGGGAATGCGAGCAGTGCAGCCGCCGATTTACGACGTTCGAGATGGTCGAGGAGACGCCGCTGATCGTCATCAAGAAGGACGGGGGGCGGGAGGAGTTTAGCCGGGACAAGGTGCTGCGCGGATTGCTCCGTTCCTGCGAGAAGAGGCCCGTATCGATCGAGCAGTTGGAAGTGATCGTCTCCAACGTGGAGCGGGAGCTGCGCAACACGGCGAATCCGGAGATCGAGAGCCGCGTTATCGGCGAACTGCTCATGGAGCAGCTGTACGCCGTCGATGAAGTCGCCTATGTCCGGTTTGCGTCCGTATATAGGCAATTCAAGGACATTAACATGTTTCTGAAGGAGCTCAATTCGCTCATCAACAAGCACGGGATTTAATGAAGCGGGAAGGGGGAAGCGGGATTTGCACAAAATTAGTCAAAATCGCAACCGCTTCTTCCTTCGGACTCAGACGGCAAAAAGGACGTTGACAGCACCGTCGCCGCTGTGATAAACTCAATCTTGTCGTCAAGAGAACGACAAGCTCCTGGGGAATTAGCTCAGCTGGGAGAGCGCATCGCTGGCAGCGATGAGGTCAGGGGTTCGATCCCCCTATTCTCCACCAAACTTCATTCGGGTTCTTAGCTCAGTTGGTAGAGCAGGTGACTCTTAATCATCTGGTCCAGGGTTCGAGTCCCTGAGAACCCACCAGCTTTTAGACATGAAACGGCAGAGATGCCGTTTTTTTGTTTCAATATATCCTACATTCCACACATGTGGAGTGCTGTTCACTGTTAGTTCGGAAGGACAATGACATGAAGTGTCAAGCCCTTCCTTCTTAAGGATTGCCCGGTAAAAAATTTCGGTAACGCGGATTGTCTCCGCCGCCGTGATTTTTGTCCCTTTGCAAGAGGGACAGCAAGTAACCGATGAAGCCATTCTGGCTTGACCCCTTAACCGCGTACAAAGGCAGTTCATTTCCTTATATATACCTTAATTTGCAGGCTCATTCGATTATCCGAAATATCAATCAAAGTAAACATTTTGGGCAGGTTTTCCGGTCAATGTATTTTCGAACATGTCGATGATGAAAAGAAATCTTTCAGCCTCGCGGAAAACATGGTCCGCTAATAACGGATGGATGATACTTTTTATTCGACAAGCTTCAATTAAGTCGCGTGCGGTTTTCTTGAAGTCCCGCAATGATTTTACCGAGACTCTGTTTTGGTCTAAAAATTGGTCTAGTAAAGGAACGGTTTGGGATTGCGGGCGCATGGAATCTATGTCCCTTGCCTGAAATAATAATTGGTCAAATTCTTCGCTAAATTGTCTTGCCTGGTCTACTAATTTCCTTTCGGAAGGGTCAAGGAGATGACCAATAAATTTTGCGTGATCCGCCATTATTCTCAGGAAGAACACATTTTCGTTGATAATGGCATCGGGTAAAGGATCTAATCGCCCTGCATTGAGTTGTTCTAGTCGATTTCTAAAGTAAAATGCTTCTCTGCTTGTATGATCTACCAACAAAGGGAAGTTATTTTGTCCCGGAAGCTGACATTGTAAAATTAAGCCAAGCACTTTCCTTTTAAATGCCCAAATGTGGGAGACAGCGGTATGAACTTCAAGATTAAAACGTTGGATGGTTTGCGGGTCTGCTCCAGCGTCAAATGTATGCGCTCTGCTTTCGATTGCTTCGAATGTGGAATAAAAATGATTTGCTTCACTAATCAGTTGAGTGTCTTCACATCTAAAACCAAGTTTCAAAAAAAGTGAATGTTCCTTCATAATACGCGACCAAAACCTTATTTCGTCTAAGGAACGAACGACAAATCCATTCGACATTTCATTCACTCCCCCAAAAAAACCATATTATTATATGTATTGAAGTAAAGATTCTTTTTATGACATTTGACAAGCTAAAGTGACGAATATGTCTAATAAATAACACCCCCTCCTACTGAAGTGCACCCCTTATAGTGGACATTGGAAAAACACCCTGGTGTTTTAGCCGATGAGCGGCCAACATAAGTCCTTAAAACGTCTCACGTCGAGATCTCTTGCGTGAGATCCGTAGCCTTGATTTTCGATTCCTCCCTTTACATCTCCGCTTGGCATATAAGCCAGATCCAGATAGCGATAGCCATTGTTGAAATCTCGCACTTCCCCTTTTTTCATTTAATGATTATTGTTTCACCTTGCTAACGCTGTTGCGAAATCCGTAAGAGGCAACGTGGAACGATGAAATGCTTAAACAAGCCTCCATTGGCAATGTTTTCTACGCAAGTGTTTAGGTGATCAAGAATCACTATGCATATTAATATATTGAGTTTACGCAGTTTTTCTTAGCGGGCTGTCGCCAAGCCGCCGGCATTGCAGTGCGTCAATACGCCCTTGCCGTCACGGAACAGCTCCAGCCCGTGCTCGCCGATATATGCTAGGCTAAATAGGAATCGGTATTCGGAGGGATGCGGAAATGACAAATTATCACGCCTTAACGCAAGCGGAAGCGGTCGAGTATGCACGCGGCATCGAGGATGTATTCCCGGATGGTGCGCAGCTGAAGTCACGGGAGGTCGGCGACGGTAATCTTAACCTTGTGGTTCATATATCGGATCCGGCATCAGGGCGGGCCTTAATTCTGAAGCAGGCGCTGCCTTACGCCAAGGTAATCGGCGAATCGGTTCCCTTGACGCTGGACAGAGTACGCATTGAATGCGAAGCATTGCGCATTCAAGGGGAGCTTTGTCCTGATCTGACGCCAAAGGTATACGCGTACGAGCCGGATTTGGCGTTGATGGTCATGGAGGATTTGAGTGATCACATCGTCATGCGCCGCGGACTGATGGAGCGGGGCCGTTATCCGTTGTTCGCCGAGCATATCGGATCATTCTTGGCGCGGACGTTGTTCTTCACCTCGGACCTGGCCATGGACCAACAGGAGAAGAAACTGCGGGTGAAAGCGTTCATCAATCCGGAGCTTTGCAATATCACCGAGGATCTCATCTTATACGCTCCTTATACAAAGTCCCGGATGAATATCTTCGAGCCTCATATCCGAGATGCCGTTGAGCGCATTTGGGCGGATAAGGAGCTGCATCTCGAGGTCACGCTGCTGAGGGAGAAATTTCTGACGAAAGCACAGGCCCTGCTGCATGGCGATTTGCATACAGATAATATCTTCATCAAGCCGGATTCGACGAAGGTCATTGATCCCGAATTTGCTTATTACGGTCCGATGGGCTTTGATATCGGGACGGTTATCGCCAATCTGCTGCTGAACTATTCAGGCCAAGAGGGCTGGAGCACGGATGCGCTGGAGCGCACCGATTACCGCCGTTACCTGCTGGATACCGTGCACGACTTATGGACACAATTCGAGCTTCAGTTCCGCGAGCTTTGGAACGGGCATGCCGCCGACCGGATGGCGAAGACCCGAGGATATCAGGATTTGTATGTGGCAAGACTGCTGCAGGACACAATCGGATTTGCCGGGGCGATAATGTTGTGCCGCGTCCATGGTTTTATCCACGTCGCGGACATCGACCACATCGAAGATGCGGCTGCCCGCGAACGGGCACAGCGGATCGCGCTGCAGATCGGCGTGGCGCTGATCAAACGGAACCGCTCCGCCCGCTCTATTGAGGAAGTGTTGGATATTGCTTTAAAAGCTGTAAACTAAGGAGCCGAACTTATCATGACGAACGAAGCTGGACATGCGGCGGCTGGGGAACAAAGCTGGCCATTGAATGAGCTTATGCAAACTACTCGCTCTGAGAAAGGAGCATTCGGGTGAAACGATCAGCCGCTAACGACAACTTGATGTCAAGGCGGACAGCGAGGCCGATGCTCCTAGGGGGGAGCTCAACATTAAAGGAGAAGATCAGCAGATTCGCATAGAAGGCCGGCATCCGTGCATTTGCCCGAGAATCGTGCCGGTCGTAGAGGCCATGGCATGTCTCGTTTTGGAGGATCAGTTCAAACGACATGCCGCAATGTTAGACTGAATGGAAAAGACGACTACTCATTCAAAATGAATAAGAGTCGTCTTTTTGTTTCGTTAATGCCGATCAATCGACGAAACGATGGATCTCCTCCAACACCTTGCGATGCTCCTGTGAAAAGACACCGTGGCCCGCATGGGGAAATAGAATCAGCTTGGAGCCCGGAATACGACGGTTCAGAATCTTGGCATGCTTCGGACTGAAGACCCAATCATCCTCGCCGTGAATAATAAGCGTTGGTGCCGAAATTCGCCCGAGCCGATGGTACGAATCGAAATTCTTGCTCGCCTCATGATGAATCTCCATGCTTCTAGGGTTCGAAGGCGCGATCTGCATCCGTTCCACGAGCGAAGCGATCAAGTCCGGATTCTCCCGGATATAGACTTTGGAGTAAAGCATATTTAGCGTGTCTTGCGGGGAAAATGCAGCGTTCTTTCGCATCAGCCACTTGATCATCCGAAAAGAAGGCGGCACCCGTTTGACCCCGCAGGTCGTGGAGCATAAGATTAATTTCGACACGCGGCTGGGGAATTCGATTGCAAGCTCCTGCGCAATCATTCCCCCCATGGATTGGCCTAAAATATGTGCCTTTTCGATATCGAGCGCGTTCATTAGCCCAATGACATCCTTGGCCATATCCGAGATGTCGTACGCTTCTGTCGGAGCGTCGCTCCGGCCTGTACCTCGATGATCGAGCATGATGAAGCTGTTCCTTTCGCTTAACGCGGCCTTGATTGCCGGGTTCCACCAGTCCATGTCGCTGTCTTTTCCTGTAAGTCCGATCAAAGGAAATCCTTCCCCGATCCATTCATAACAAATGTTAACGCCGTTGACGAATGCTTTTTTCAAAATTACCCACACTCCAGTTTCGTAATCTCTTGCCGCCTGAACGATATCCAAGATCAATATATTCTACGGAAGGGAATAGAGTGAGGATGAAAGGGAAAGGCCCTCAGCCGATTGACGGCTAGAGCCTTTTTGTGTAGAACTCCTGTTTTAATCCTCTTTCTCAGATTGTTATGTCCACGTGGATTCCTCGGACATTTTCGATTTCTGATCCGTTGGGGAGAGTGCATTCACGCGCTCCAGTCCAACCCTCATTAATTCTTGGCCAGCCGCCATTATACCGCTCTTCAAGGAATTGGCGATCGTTCCTAAATTTAAATCGGACGGTTGATTTACATCGCGCGTCACATTCGCAAGTTCTTTGCCGACGTTGGTAGCGCCGCTTTTCAAAGCAACATCGGCGAAATATAGGATCTCTTTCTTTACTCCCTTGAAGACCTTTTTTATGTGATCTGACATGTGCCTCACCTCCTCGTAGATTAATATGGTTTATAGACAAGGCATAAAGCCTCGGCTACCCTAAGGGGAAGTCATGTTTTTCGGGGAGATTCCTCACCTCCTAGCGAGATGAACCATCATTGCTTGGAAAGACCAATCCCCCGAAAAGATTCTTCTACCGGTTTGACGATCGTTAGGGTTGCCATTTGGCGAAAGCGTACTTGCTATGACCCGGCAATCTTCCTTCAGGCTAAGCTGCGGGTACATTCTGGACCGAATGAAGAGGGGGTGTGATAACCGACTTCTTGCACCCCTTGGTTTCGTGTTGTCTTTTCCACAAAAGATTTTCAACAATTATATTGACTTAGGGCGTCTTTTCAATATGCGATTTCGACTTACGGCGCGTTTCTTTTTCATCTCCTCATCGTGACGCTTACGGCGAGTTTCTTTTTTCATCTCCTCATCGTGACGCTTACGGCGAGTTTCTTTTTTCATCTCCTCTTCGTAACGCTTACGGCGAGTTTCTTTTTTCATCTCTTCTTCGTGACGCTTACCTCGAGCTTCTTTTTCCTCCTCCTCTTCCACCCATTTGAGGAGTACATTGCCGACGGCGCGAGCGGCTCTTCCTATCAAGATCGATTTCATGCTTTCGTTGGCTTGGATGTGTTCAATCGCAGGTTTGCCTTCCAAGGATTGCAGCTTTTGCCTGAGAAGCTGCCTGAATTCCGGATCCTGCGTTTGCTGCTCCAGCTTTGTCCAGCATCTGGCCGCATCGTCGTTCCGACCGATTCTGCGATACGCCTCGCCGAGCTCATAGGTTAGTTTCGAGTAGTTAATGTTCTCAAGTTGGCCCTCTTGAAGGAACTCCTGATCGATCACGAAGGTATAATCTTCAATCACCGTCTGCGTCCGTTGGAAATACTTCTCTGGCAGCCTGTATACGGACCTGCCGCGAAGATATCGGATCCTGCTGTCGTGCGGAGCGGCTGCTACCGCTTTGTCGAGAAGCTTTAAGCCGTTTTTCGCCCATCTTAACCTATCGAGCGAGTTCGTTTTATCCCGAGCGATTAAAAGCATGATGCTGCCATGGTAAGCTTCCGCAAGAGGGTGATCCGGATAATCGAGTCGCAACCGTTCTAACAGCTGATTCGCTTCCTGAACGGCGGTTACATTGTCTTTCGCGCCCTCCTTATACAGCGATTTAATCTTGTCGAGTCTCTCATCGAATGTCAATGGTCTACTCCCTCTCTTTTCTTATGATTTTTCTTCCGTTCCAATTGAACGAGACGCTGCAAGACTGCATCTGCTTTGTCAGGTTTTCCTACATTTTGGTAAGCTAAACTTAGGTTTCGCAGTACTTCGCGTACTTGCTTTTGAGTAAGGTAGCTGGAATTCTCTTTATAGTGGTCAAGCAGGAAGGTGAAGTCCTCGATTGCCGTTTCCGAGCAATGGAAAAAGGATTCTGGCAGCCTCACACAAATGTTACCGCGTAACAACCGAATTTCTTTATGGTTTGAGTCTAAAGAAACGGCCTGATTCAATGCGTCTAATCCCTCCTGCGCCTTATCCGCTTTTTCCAGAATTTTAACGGCATCCCGGCCTAATAGAACGAGAGTACTGCCGTAATAGGCTTCAATTAGTGCATTATCAGGCTCGGACTCACGAATCTTTAAGAGCATCTCGTTTGCTTTTATCACCGCTTTTTTGTCTCCGTTCACCCCATGATTATGGAGTGTTTTGGCTTCCTCGAATTGTTTCATATGGACGCTTTGATCTGCCATTCCTATCGCCCTCCCAATGATAAATCCGGCGGAAAACCTGGTATATTGAGATATTGAAAATCTTGGTCCTTTTCCAATACGTAAAAGCAACGCAGATAAATCCCCTCCTTGCATTTCCAGCTTACTTGTTACGATATGTGCGATCCTCATATAGAGGTTGGATGAAATACTCATTTATTAAAAATGTACGTTTGTCCGAGTCAATTCTTTACAGTCGTGCATTTCATAACAGTAATTACGGAGGAGGGCAGAACTTGTCGGAAAGAAAAATAACGTGGCATCGATGCGGGAATCCGTTACGGCGTTCATTTCACTTAATCGTGCACATGGTTATTGTAGTAAGTTTGTCACACTTTACCATAAAAGAATCGGCCATTGCTTCTTAGGAGGTTTTTTATGAAATTGCAATCCCATAAGATGATGGTTTCCATTGACCAGCATTCGTCCCATCTGGAACAATTCAAGGATTTTTTTAAGCAATTGGACGAAGAAGGAATAACCATTGAAAAGCTACCTCGGCAAAGAATTGAAGACTATCAGGTGAAAGCCATTAACGCTACGCTTGCTCATGTCTGGAACAACAACGAATATTACCGTTCGAAGCTGGAAGAAGCGGGCTTCACGGAACCGAAAATCGAAAGCCTGGAGCAATTAGCTTCAGTACCGCTGCTCAAGAAAGACGTTATACGAGGAGATAAGCAGAAGGTCTTATGCGTCGATCCGAAAGAAATCGGTCAGGTTCACCTTACAAGCGGAACTTCGGGGAAGCCGATTTATACCGCCTACACGTTAGCTGATCAGTATATATACGATTTGCTGCCCAAATATTCGGAAATATTCAAGGAGTCGGACGAGGATGTTGCGGCCATTGCGCTGCCGTATGAGTTTGCACTACCCGGTCTCGGTTTTCAACGTTTGTTCCAGTTTGCGTTCGGAACGGCGGTGCTGTCGCTCGGCAAAGGCGGATACATGGCTCCCGTCGATAAGTCATTGGAGCTGATGAAGGAATACCAAGCCACGGTACTCGCTACCACTCCTTCCTATGCAGCGCTTTTGGTGGAAGAAAGCGAGAAGTATAGTATCAAAATAGGTGAAGATATCCGACTTAAGAAGATTTGGCTTACCGGCGAAGGGTGCTCCTCTACCTTCCGCGACCGGCTGGAGAAATGGTGGGGCTGCGAAGTGTCATTCTTCTACGGCTCGACAGAGTGCGGGGGTGTTGGTGTTGAATGCAGCGAACACAAAGGGTATCACGTCATGGAAGGACATGTAAAGGTAGAAATTATTGATCCTGTTTCGGAGAAGCCGCTTCCGTACGGCAAAACCGGAGAGATCATCGTAACGACGCTGCTGCGCGAAGGAATGCCGATGGTGCGTTACAGAACCGGGGATATCGGTTATTTGCAAAAGGCCAGATGCGTTTGCGGGAACACCATGGACGTTTTGCAGCTGAGAGGCAGAAAGGAAAATATGCTGCAATTGAATGGTGAGGATTATTCCCCGTTCTTGTTGGAACACTTCCTTATGGAAATTCCCGATGTGGGCATGTGGTATTATTTCAAGCTGAATAACGGAGTTCTGAAGATCGAAGCCGAGCCGTTCCGGACGAAATTAAGCGACGAGCAATTGGCGGAGAAAATCCGAAAGCATATGGCTGATCGGATCGGGATTGACTGCCAGGTCGAAATCAGACACGACATCCCCCGTACTTTCGGCAAAGTGACCCGAGTGTTCAATTAGTCAAAACCTCTTAAACAGGAGAGGAGGTGCTGCGTTATGACTGACAACGATCGGGAGCGGGAGCGAAAGTTCAAGGATTTGTTGGCACGCATTCTAAAATCTCCTTTGTACAAGGAAAAATTATCGAAATATAACCTGAATGGCATCGGATTAGACCACATCCAAACACTGCCGCTTACAACAAAAGAAGATCTCCGGAAAGCCGGCGCTTTCGGTCACCTTGCCGTCGAAATGAAAGAGATTGCGCAATACCACGAATCTACCGGCACGACCGGAGAGCCTTCCTCCTCCTGGTTCACCCAAGAGGACTTGAAGACTGGCGGAAGACAGCTGAAGGAATGCGGGGTTCGGTTGACAGCCGAAGATTTTGTGCTGATCCGCTATCCATACGCGATGTCATTGCCCGCGTTCCTGATGCAGCAAGCGGCATGGCTGTCGGGAGCAGGGATTGTTCCTGCAAGCGGACGCACCGTAATTACGCCATACCCAAGAGTGCTGCAGCTCATGGAGCGTCTTCGTGTCACGGTAGCCGCCGGGCTCCCGCGAGAGTTTGAGCTCCTGGCCGAAACAGCGCGTCTGATCGGTTCGACTCCGAGCAACAATTTTCCGGCATTACGGGCCATATGCGTTGCCGGAGAATTAATGAGCGACAAGCGTAGGGAGCATATAGAGAAGCTGTGGGGCGTGCCTGTATTTAATATGTATGGCTCGACGGAAACCGCTAATATCGCTACGATGTGCGAATACGGCGCGATGCATATCGCGGAACAGGATTTTTTCGTGGAAGTGCTGCATGAAGACGGTTCAGGTCCCGTTGCTCAAGGAGAGAGGGGGTTTGCAGCGATTTCAACGCTTTCCCATCAGGGATCTCCTCTGCTGCGATACTTTAATGAAGACATCATCTCTGTCGAACCTTCCTTGTGTGCTTGCGGCCGAACGGGGGGCAAGCTCGTACATTACGGCAGGAGTAAAGAGCGAATTCGTTATGGCGATATCGTTCTGGACGGTGCGGATATACAAGAAGCCGTATATTCGTTATCTCCTGTTCCGGATTCCTGGAAGACGCTGGAGCTGGAGAATGGGCTGCACTTTCTTCTTGATTCGCATGATTCCGGGAAATGGTCGGAGGAGGTTGTCCGTTCTCATTTATCCGGGAAGCTGCATGTGCCTGTCACCGTAGAGATCGTCGCGGACTCCAGGTTGCTTGACCGTGTCGAGCTTGTGAAGAACGTCCCGTCGACAAAGCCGGTATATGTTCATAAATTCATTTGAAGTGAACATGAACAAGCTCGAGAGTTACTGGCTGAGGCGGGCGGAAGGGGATTTAGGAGTGTAAGCATAAGTTGGCCAGGAAAAGGTTCCCGTCATTGGCCGAAAAGATGGGAGTGCTCGTATGAGTGAACAATTGCAACAATTACAATTCCAATTGAACGGGATAAACCGACAATTGCTTCATCTGCTGAATGAACAGGCGCGTACGGCCGATGAAATTGTTCGGATAAAGGAAAAACAAGGGATATCGGAAGCGGATCCGATTGGTGTCCAGCAAATGGTGAATGAGCTTACCAGTCATAATCCGGGACCCATTGATAACGACACGGTCATGTACTTATTTACGGAGATTTTTCGTTCAAAAATGAAGAAAAATACCAAAAATGAACGAAAGCTCCTAGTGAGCCGCCACCACAAGAGCGAGGATACGATTATTCGGGTCAAGCATGCCGAATTTGGAGGCGCCTCGCACGTCATGATCGCGGGTCCCTGCTCAATCGAATCGAGAGACCAGCTCCTGACGGTTGCGGCCGCGTTGAAGAATGCCGGTGTTACCGTCTTGCGCGGGGGCGCGTTCAAGCCGAGAACCTCTCCATACGACTTTCAAGGGCTCGGTGTGGAAGGTTTGAAAATCATGAAGGAAGTGGCCGACGAAGTCGGCATGGTGACCATCAGCGAAATCATGAGCCCTTCACAAATCGATACGGCAGCCCGTTATGTCGATATCTTTCAGATCGGCGCCCGCAACATGCAGAACTTCGATCTGCTGAAAGCCGTCGGCCAAACCGGCCTGCCTATTCTTCTGAAGCGAGGCCTTTCCGCCACATTGGAGGAGTTCATTCTTGCGGCAGAATATATCCTGTATAACGGGAATGACCGGGTCATGTTGATCGAGCGCGGAATACGCACTTTCGAAAAATGGACGAGAAACACGCTCGATATTTCGGCAGTTCCGCTATTGAAACAGGAGACTCATCTTCCGGTGCTCGTGGATGTCAGCCATTCCACCGGCCGAAAGGATATTCTGCTGTCCTGCGCGAAGGCAGTACTTGCTGCGGGCGCCGATGGGGTTATGGTCGAGGTGCATCCGAATCCGCAGTCTGCACGTTCCGATGCGAAGCAGCAGATCAATATTGACGAATTTCATACGTTCTGGAAGGGACTCCGCGATTCGGGTTTTTTCTAAAGTGACGAAGCATCACGGGCAGACATTCGCTAACGGAGGTGAGTGTATGACAGATATAAACTCTTTCGACATGGATTCGCATGATGCGGGAAGGGCGTTTGATTTATTGCATGGGTTGATATTTAAAATGTTACTGGTGACGGACGGACGGACAACAGAGATGCTGGAAACTCTGTTGAACGAAAAAATGGTAGTTCATGTCATTCGGCAAGAACAAATAGATGAAGAACATGCCGATCTTTTTAGCGAGTTCTCCGGTGCTCCGTATTATATAAGAGAATCTCTCTTGATGATCGAAAAGAGCCGCTTTCTGGTATCTCACAATCTTGCGCTGGTTTACTCGAAGCATGTGCCGCCTTCTTTGTTTGAGAAGATAGCACACCGAAAGGAGGGGATAGGAAAATCAATCAACACATTGGGTTTGCAAACGTTCAGAAAAGTGCTTGACTCCGGGGCGAAAAATGAGGAAGAAGCGGTGGATCTGTTTCAAAAGCCGATCCGGCTTCGTTTTCCGGAGCTGCGCGATAAAGTGCCATATAAAAAATACTCGATTTATTTCGGACCTGCGCCGGGAATTCAGATGCTTGAATATTTTAATCCGAATATCATCAGACAACGTTTGAACCAATCTATCGGAGGGATGAATCATGAGTGACAAAGAAACGAAAGAGCAGAAGCAAGCAAGAAAGCAATTAAAGAAAGCGGAAAAAACAAAAGCCAAAGAACAGAAGCACCTCGAGAAACAAACTCACAAAGCGGATAAAGCAAAAGCAAAAGAACAGAAGCACCTCGAGAAACAAGCGCGGAAAGGGAATTAAGAAGTACAGAGTAACGAACCGTAAGAAGAGTAGTGGAAAAGGCTGACTCAAAAGGTGCTGTCCCTAAGAGTCAGCCATATTTACCATACCCCTTCGTTGAATACGTCCGAAAGGAGCTTTTCTTACGGGCACGTTATTGTTTTTTTGCTTTTTCTTTCATTTGTTCGACTAAATCCGCTCCAGACTTTATCATTTGTTCACCGGCATATTGTACACCGCTTTTAACGGTCGATATCAATTTCGCTATAGAAATATCGGAGGGTTGATCCGATTTTTTTACAGCCTCCATGATTTTCTTGCCGGTCACATTCGCACCGCCACTAACAGCCTTTGCATAGCTGTCGGCGAAACGGAAGAATTCTCGCTTGATTTCGCGAAAAATCCTCGAGAGATCCTGACTACCCTCTGGCATTTGCTTCACCCCCTTATGAAAGCCAAGCGTTCAGTCTATCGGGATGCAATGGTGTCGCGAAGCATGCGGATCGTACGATCTTGGGGAGAAGAAGCGGCAGCTTCATGGAGAAGCTTAAGTCCGCGCCTCGTCCACTTTCGCCGTTCCATCGGGTCATGCATAGTCCTTGCCAGCAGCACCATCACGCTTCCGTGATACGCGTCCACTATCGGGTGGCCCGGATGATCCAGACGCAATCGTCCGATGACACGATTCGCTTCCCGTACGGCGTCTCTATTTCCGGCTACGGCTTCTTCATGATGTCGAACCGCCTCAGCCAGTCTTTGCTCAAACGGAGCAGCGATGAGCTCCGGCTCCTGCTCATCATCCAGCATGGGGGCGGAATGAACTTGTACAGTACGCATTTTGTCGTCCATATATAATTTAATCACCGCAACAATTACGCCCACCACAAGAACAAAAGCAATTACACCGCTTAATGTTAATCCAAGAATAAATAGCATTTTGTCTGCAAATCCCATGTTCTTGGTATTCAATTTCATTCTCGCTCCCTCTGTCTTATTATGCTTACCTGCATCGATGCTTTCGGCCATGATACACGATAAATCAACTTCCGTCTGAAAGTGCAAGTTCCAATCTGTTATAATCAACCATTTTGAGTTCAGTATATGTATAGATATCTGCGATTATATGGGTACTCGCACATTGTTCGGATAAATTCCGCTTCAGTCCATTACGAGATGCAGAGCGGCACATAAACATATGAAGGAAAGAGCTGATAGAGAGGTCGTACTGCTCGTGGGGTTGTCCAGGACCGGAGCGTTGTTGTTGACTTATACTGGGAGGAGTAACTATGGATTATAGTCAAAGTAAACTTGAGTCTGATCACAGGCAAACCGATTCCACGGAGCTTCCGAACTCCAATCTGAACAAGGAGGAGGAATTGAAGGAAGTAAGCAAAGATCATACTTATCTTCCTTCAGCTAGGGAAGACAATACTACTATCGGAGAAAATAAATCGGTGGAGATATCGGAGGCAGCTGCGGAAGCTGACCCGGAGTGGAGACAGTTCGTCCAGCAAGAACTCGAGAGCATACGGAACCTGGAAAAAGCGGGGCGGGATCGTACGCACAAAGAGACGTCGTCGCCTCCATCGTTAGATCAAGCCTTAGGTCTCATCATAGAAAAGATACCCTTCGAACGTTTAATCGATTCAACGATTCGGTTTCTATTTAAGAAGCCAAAACCAAAGAGAAAGGTGAAAAAGTACCGAAGAAAGTGAGGGACGGCCCCTAAAACTTTATTTTCAGCAAGACCTGAGGTAACTGGATAATCAGCTTTTCTTTTTCACAGGACAATGGTGGGAGAGCGCATCGCTGGCAGCGATGCCGTTTTTTTGTACATTAAACCCAGTTTGACTGGGGCTTAGAAAGCTTATTGCGATTTGTCGTTACTGAGATTTACAATTCCGGTGAAGAATGCTCGCTAGAACAGTTCCACCCTGATCGATATGACATTTGTCATCCCCTCGAATTGACGTTTGTGACTACGATACTTTTTCGGCGTTCTTTACAATGAAGATAACGTTGCGGGGAGAACATCCGCAAACGTCAAGGGGGACACGGCATTGAAAGCAACAAAAGAAATCGCCCAACTGAAGCAAAGCACGCTTCCTTTTGAAAAAAACGATTCGAAGTCGAGCCTCGTGCAGATGGCCAATACGCTTGTGCCCCTGATCCTGCTATGGTTAGCCGGCTACGCCGGCTTGTCCGTGTCGTATTGGCTGACGCTACCGCTTCTGATCGCGGCATCGGGATTCCTGATCCGTACTTTCATTCTGTTCCATGACTGCTGCCACGGATCGTTCTTCAAGAGCAAGCGGGCCAATGATATGATAGGTACGATTCTGGGCATCCTGACCCATGTGCCGTACAGGCAGTGGAAAAACAGTCATGCCAAGCATCATGCCACCAGCGGCAACCTCGACAAAAGAGGCGTAGGCGACATGTGGATTCTTACCGTGGACGAGTATGCCGCCGCCCCCAGGTGGCGCAGGCTGGCTTACCGCTTCTATCGCAATCCGCTCATTATGTTCGGACTCGGTCCGATCTTCGTCTTCCTGATCCAGTATCGCTTTAATGCCAAGGGCGCACGGCGCAAGGAGCGAATGAACACCTACCTGACCAATCTGCTGATTGCCGCCCTGTACGTGCTGATGATCTGGGCGATCGGCTGGCAGGATTTCCTCCTCATTCAGGGACCGATCTTCTTCGTATCCGGCCTGCTAGGCATCTGGCTCTTTTACGTCCAGCATCAGTTCGAGGATTCGTACTTCGAGAACGAGGCCGAGTGGAGCTACGTCCGGGCCGCCGTAGAGGGCAGCTCGTATTACAAGCTTCCGCGGCTTCTGCAGTGGATCACCGGCAACATCGGCTTCCATCATGTGCATCATCTGAATCCGAAGGTGCCCAACTACAATCTCGAAAAAGCGCACTTGGCCACTCCCCCGCTGCAAAAGGCGGCTACGATCACGATCGGCACCAGCTTGCAGTCGCTTCGTTTCCGCCTATGGGATGAGGAGAGCAAGACATTCGTCGGCTACCGGAAAATCCGGCTCACGGCCGCGGAGCGGCGCGCCGCATGCGCACGGGGCAAGCTGGGCAAGTAGGTGCGATTCGCGAAGAAATAACTGCGATGCGGTGGGCCGGAATAGGTTACAATATAAGGAGAGCGGACTCGGAATAAAAGACGGAGGGGCCGTATGCAGAAGTGGTATCAGATTTTTCAGAGAAGTACGGGGCTAAGTCCGTATGTGTGGGTCGTCTTCTATATCCTCCCGTTTTATTTTGTCTTCCGCTCATCGACGATGTACCAGGTGGTCATCGGCATCGGCATGATTCTCGGTTTTTTCGTTTGTTACCTGCTCTCGTTCAGTTCGAAAGGCTTGCTCGTTTATTTTTGGACCGGGGTGCAGATTTTATTCTCGATTGCCATGACGCTGATGTTCGGTTACGTCTATTTTTCGCTTTTTCTGGCTTTCTTTATCGGGAACATTCGGAAATTCGCCGGATTTATCACGCTGTATACGATCCATCTGACCGCGACGATATTGATGGTCTATGTCGGCTATATGCACGCCAGCTCGGTGCTGATTACCCAGGCGCCGTTCGTATTCGTCTGCCTGATCGCGGTGACGCTGCTTCCGGTTACAACTTACACCCGCAATAAAAGGGAGCTGTTGCAGGGCGAGCTGAACGATGCGAACAAGCGGATATCCGAGCTCGTCAAGCTGGAGGAGCGGCAGCGCATCGCCCGCGATCTGCACGATACGCTCGGTCAGAAGCTGGCTTTGATCGGCCTCAAGAGCGATCTGGCCGGCAAGCTGATCACGCAAAACCCGCGGCGGGCCGAGTCCGAGATCGACGATGTGCGGCAGACGGCCAGAATCGCGCTAAAAGAGCTGCGCGAGCTGGTGACGCAGATGCGAGGGACGCATGTGGAGGACGAGATCTACCGCTTGCGGCAAATATTGAAGGCGGCGAACATCGAGTTCACCTTGAAGGGAGAGCCCAGGCTCGCGTATACCTCCCTGCTTAGCGAAAATGTCGTAAGCATGTGCCTGAAGGAAGCGGTGACGAATATCGTCAAGCACAGCTCGGCTACCGCTTGTTCCATTGAGATCGAGCAGACGCCGGCCGAGCTGCAGATCCGGGTGCGGGACAACGGGATCGGACTCGCCGGCCCGGCTCCTTATTTTAGAGGGAACGGGCTGCGCGGGATGAGGGAACGTCTCGAGTTTGTCAACGGCAGCCTGGGGATCGTGTCAAGGGAGGGGACGGAAATTATAATGAAAGTCCCGAACGTATCGATTCAGTCTGAAGGTGAGGCGGCGTTATGATTCGTATAGTCGTTGCGGAGGATCAGCGGCTGCTGCTCGGCGCGCTTGCCTCTCTGCTGGATCTGGAAGCGGATATGGAAGTGGTCGGCAAAGCGGACAACGGCGCGGATGCGATTAAGCTGGTTAAGCTCTATCAGCCGGATATATGCATCATGGATATCGAGATGCCCCTGAAGAACGGACTGGACGCGGCCGAGGAACTGAAAGAGGCGGGCAGCAAGGTGAAAGTGGTCATTCTGACGACGTTCGCCCGCGCCGGTTACTTCGAGCGCGCGATCAAGGCCGGCGCGCACGGCTACTTGCTCAAGGACAGCCCGAGCGAGGAACTGGCCGATTCGCTTCGCAGCATTATGGCGGGCCGCCGGATATACGCAGCCGAGCTGGTGGATGAAGCTTACAGCGAGGAGAATCCGCTTACGGAACGGGAGACGGAAGTGATCGGGCTGATCGCAGACGGCAAGAATACGAAGGAGATCGCCGACGAGCTGTTCCTGACCAACGGGACCGTCCGAAACTACATATCGGTCATTCTCGACAAATTAAACGTGAGCAATCGTATCGAAGCGATCAAACGTTTCAGAGAAAAGGGCTGGTTCAAGTAAGCGGCAATATTTCTGTCTGGAAATGAGATTGGATGGAACTACGAAACAAAGCCCGAGGAACAAGCTCAGGTTCTCGCGAGCGATCTATGTCGAGTTCACGAGGCGCTGCGATATCTATATTTTTTACGGTGCTTCACCCTTGCGTCGACTATCTAAAAAAAGATTTATACCCGTGCAATCGTAATATATAATCCGTAATTAAAAGGGTTATTGAATTTTTTTTGCCCCAAAAGTTTCCCTAGGTAAAATTACGGGCTTATTCCTTCCGCTTTAAAGCTGTCCAATCTGTTCGTGCTGTCCTTCGGGATTTTGATGGGGACGGCCATCTTGACGTTGGTGGAACGGTATGTTCCGCACGAGGACCCCGGACATTCGGTCACAGAACCCGCGTTAAAAACCGGTTCCTTTTTTTTCCTGATTGCGATGGCCCTTCATAATCTTCCCGAAGGTCTTTCCGTAGGTGTCAGTTACGGTAGTACAAGCCAGAGCTTGGGTGCCATCGTCGCATTGAGCATTGGTTTGCAGAATATTCCCGAAGGATTTTTGACGGCCTTGTTTCTGATCACTCATGGAATGAGCAAGGGGGCGGCATTTTGGGCGGCCGCAATGACCGTTCTGGTAGAATTGTTGTTCTGCTGGATCGGTTATGCATTTACAGGCGGCTTTGCGGCGACCGTTCCTTACGGTCTTGCTTTTGCCGCGGGAGCCATGCTGTTTGTCGTTTATAAAAAATTGATTCCGGAGAGTCATGGCGACGGGAATGAGCGGGCATCCACCTTTTCTTTTATTCTCGGATTGCTGGTGATGATCGGAGTTACGCATTGGCTAAAATAGGACTCCGCCCGGAGACCGATCGTCAAACCGTTCTCCGGCAGGTTCAACAACTCCTCTGAAATCCTTACAATGCAATTAAAGTGCGAATGCACCGCGTAGGGCGATGATCGGCGTTCCGGAGCCGGGCCTGCTCGACGAGCCGGTGAGCGCACTAGCTCCCGGAGACAACGCAGCAGCCGGAACAACGTCCTCCTTCGCATGGTCGGACGATTTCGTCGTTCAAACTCAGTTCATAATCGGGAGCTATCATTCCCATGTAATGAGCGATTACGAGGAGGGATTGCAATGCCGGATAAGGAGGAATGGGCCGTTGAGGCCCGTGGACTCAAAAAAACGTTTGGCGACAACCATGCAGTGAACGGCGTCGATTTGAACGTCCGCGCCGGTACGATCTACGGCGTGCTCGGCCCGAATGGAGCGGGCAAGACCACAACCATTCGAATGTTGGCCACTTTGCTGAGGCCGGATGCGGGGACGGCGCGCATTTTCGGGTACGATGCGGTGAAGGAGCCGCAGATCGTGCGTCAATTAATCGGGGTGACAGGCCAATATGCGTCGGTCGACGAATCCTTGAGCGCTACCGAGAACCTGATCATTTTCTCCAGACTGCTTGGGTTGGGGCGTGCCGAGGCGCGGCGCAAGGCAGCGGAGCTGCTGGAGGAATTCGGTTTGACCGAAGCGGCGAAGCGTCCGCTAAAAAATTTCTCCGGAGGCATGCGCCGCCGGCTGGATCTGGCCGCAAGCTTGATTGCACAGCCGCCGCTCATCTTCCTGGACGAGCCGACGACCGGACTGGATCCGCGCACGCGTGCGCAGATGTGGGAGACGATCCGCCGATTGGTGAAAACGGGATCGACCGTCCTGTTAACGACGCAGTATCTCGATGAAGCGGATCAACTGGCGGACCGAATCGCGGTTATCGACCGCGGCCGGGTCGTCGCCGAAGGAACGGTGGATGAGCTGAAAGCATCGGTCGGCAATTCGTCGCTGCAATTGAGAGTTCAGAATTCGGAAGATATCCGGAACGCGCGCGAGATTGTCGAACAGGTGCTGAAGGTCCGCTCCAACGTGTCGGCTGAAGCCGGAAAGATTACGGCACCGATGGCGGAAGCCGACCGGGTCACCGATCTGCTTATCGCCCTTCGGACCGGGGGGATTCGTCTGGCTGAGATCAGTGTGCAGAAGCCGACGCTTGACGAGGTGTTTCTGACGATTACCGGCCACGGGGTCAAAGAGAATGCGTCACCGGAGACCGAGCCATCGAACGCAGCGGAGGAGATGAGAGTATGAGAAGTACAGCAGCGCCCGGTCGCCAATTGAAAAATTACACGGGCTTCGGCCAATCGGTACGCAACTCCTTGACGATGGCCTACCGGGGTCTATTGAAGATTCGCCGCACCCCCGAGCAACTGTTTGACGTTACGCTGCAGCCGATCATTTTCACCTTGATGTTTACCTATATTTTTGGCGGCGCCATCTCCGGCAACGTACACAATTATTTGCCGGTGATCATTCCCGGAATTCTCGTGCAGACCGTCATCACAACCTCCATCGTCACCGGCGTCCAACTGCGCGAAGACATGGACAAGGGCGTATTCGACCGGTTCAAGTCGTTGCCGATCGCCCGGATCGCCCCGTTGGCAGGAGCTCTGCTGGCCGATACGATCCGGTATGCCATTGCGACCGTGCTCACCCTGACCATGGGGTATATTATGGGTTATCGGCCCGACGGCGGTTTGGGGAATGTCGTTGTCGCCGCGGTGCTCGTCATCGCGTGTTCCTGGGCGATTAGCTGGATTTTCGCCTTCTTCGGCGTCATTGCTCGCACGGCTTCCAGCGTGCAGGGGATCTCCATGCTTGCGTTGTTCCCGCTCACTTTTCTCTCCAACGCTTTCGTACCGGTCGAGACGATGCCCAAATGGCTTCAGTGGTTCGTGAACATTAACCCGATCTCGCATCTCGTCACGGCCGTCCGCGATCTTGCCAATGCCGGAACGATCGGCAGGGACCTTGCCTTCTCCCTCATCGGCGCCGCGGTTATCGTAGCGGTCTTCGCACCGCTTACGGTACGAGCCTATATGCGCCGGACCTAGACGGGACGCCATGATAGGAGCGTTGATCGCCGAGCACGGTGTCGTGGCAGAGATTCGTTCTTAGAGCCGGGGCTTCGGCGCGATAGGGCGCTGTAAGATCGAAAATCGATCTTGTGCCCGAGGTTCCCGTCGGTTCTGAGCCATGACATGGAAATAGACCGTTCGGCCTGCTTATGTTCCATGGGAGGTTATGGTATCCTTTAAGGAAAACAGCCGGTAGAAGCAAGGAGAAGAAGTATGGAGCTCACCCAAGATAAAACCATATTGAATGCGATGGAACCGATCGTCATTAACATTTTCGAGGAGCACGTTCTTCCGAATCGTACTTTGAAGTGCGATTGCAACAAGTGCAAGCTCGATATCATCCTTCTTACGTTGAACCGCGTGCAGCCCCATTATACGTCCACTCAGGTCGGCGAGGCCTATATCAAAGCGCTGTACATGAATTCGCAGATGCTGTCGGACGTCATTCAGGAGCTGGCGCGCTCCGTTCTGATCGTGGAGCAAAATCCGAATCACTGAATCGTCCGTTAAAGAGATCATGGGGAGATATCAAGAAATCAAAGCGAGCGGGCGACCCTTTCGAGACAAGGGAGCACAGCTTCCGGTTGCACGAACAACTGCCGAACTCGACGCTTATCGTTATGCCCGGCGTCGCCCACATGATCCCGCAAAATCATCCGGAAGCCGTCATGAAAGCAGTGAAGTCGCTAAAAGCACCGGTATAGATGCGTGAAGCCGGAAGTCGAGGAACGGATGCGGAACCTGAACGACGTGTTCAAGAGACTCGCGAATCAGATGGACGACTAAACGTCCCATGCGGAAAGCCGGCTCGATCGCTTTCGAGCCGGCCGGCATATTTATTTTAATTGTCGTAAGGGTCGATCGTCCGGATCGTGCCGTCGTCGTTGTAATGGAGCTCGGTAAACTTGACGCACCGCTTGTTGTCGGCCCCGCCGGACAGGGAGCTGTCATGGTAGAACAAATACCATTTGTCCTTGAATTGAACGATGGAATGATGCGTCGTCCAGCCGACGACGGGCGTCAGGATCGTGCCTTTGAACACATACGGACCCTTCGGATTGTCGCTGACGGCGTAGACGATGCGATGCGTCGTGCCGGTCGAATAGGAGAGATAATACAAACCGTTGTACTTATGCACCCAAGGACCTTCGAAATACCTTCTGTCCTCGTCGCCGGCCAGAATCGGCTTGCCGTCCTCGTCCACGATGGAAATTTCCTGCGGCGATTCCTTGAAGCTCAGCATATCGTCGTTCAGCTCCGCGACTCGCGGCCCCAGCGCCGGCTCGTCGGCCGCGGGTCCCTCGGCATCCGGTTGAAACGTGCCGGTCTGCCATTTCTCCAACTGTCCGCCCCACAGACCGCCGAAGTAAACATAGGACTTGCCGTCGTCGTCGACGAGAACGGCGGGGTCGATGCTGAAGCTCCCCGGAATGTAATTCGGCTGCGGCGTGAACGGTCCGGCAGGCGACGGGCTGGTGGCGACGCCGATGCGGAAGATGCCGTCATGATCCCGGGCCGGGAAAAACAAGTAATACGTATTGTTCTTGTAAGCGGCGTCCGGCGCCCAAAGCTGCTGCTTGGCCCACGGAATATCCCGCAAATGAAGCGCTTCCCCGTGATCGATGCAAGGAGCGTTCTCGTCTTCCATGGACAGAACGTGATAGTCTTCCATATCGTACTGGTCGCCGTTGTCGTTCGACACTTTGTCGTGATCGAGGTCGTGCGACGGGTAAATGTAAAGCTTGCCTTCGAATACGTGAGCGGAAGGGTCAGCCGTATAAATATGGGTTACCAAAGGCTCGTTGCGTTTTGCCGGATTGGCCATCTCGTTTCCTCCTCGTCAAGTCCCCACTAACGTTATCCCTTCTATCTTATCAGACAATAGCCCCGAAGAAAGCCCACTATTCTTTTGATTTTCACCTAAAAATTTTAGCTCTTTCCCGAATGGGAGGACGAGTCTCTCGTCAACGCGGTCGTGCCGCCGAACAGATCAAGGACGGGGATTTAAGCCGCGAGGTGAAGCTGAAGCGCAAGGACGAGATCGGCAAAGTGGGCTCGGCGTTCGAAGAAATGCGCGTCCGGCTGGGCGAATCGATTCGCCTGCAAATGCAGTACGAGGAAAAACGCAAGGAACTGATCTCGAACATCTCCCACGATCTGAAGACGCCGACCGCCGGCATTAAAGCGTGCGTCGAAGGTCTTCAGGACGGCATCGCCGATACGCAGACGATGCGGGACAAATATATCGGCATGATCGCGAAAAAGACGAACGAAATGGATCGGTTGATCGATGAGCTCTTTTTATTTTCCAAGCTCGATCTGAAGCGGCTTCCGTTCCATCTCGAACCGATCGATCTTGCGGCTTATTTGCGCGATTGCGCGAGCGAGCTGCGTCTCGATCCGCGGATGGAAGGTTTCTCGGTGATCTTCGACTATGCCGGGGAGGAGCCCGTGCGCGTCGTCGCCGACCGAGAGGCGACGATCGTCGTGCGGGACAACGGATCGGGCATCGACAGCAAAGCGCTGCCTCATATTTTCGACCGTTTCTACCGGGCCGAGCCGTCGAGGAACAAGGAGACGGGCGGCAGCGGACTCGGTCTTGCGTTCTTAACGGACCGTCGATCATCCCCCGTATAGGCGCCGGTAAGCCGTCGGGGTCATGCCTTCGTGCTCCATAAACCGCTTGTTGAAATAGCTGACGCTCGGGTAGCCCGCATCCGCCGCAATTTGGCCGATGTTGGCTTCTTTGCGTTCCAGCAGCCACTGCTTGGCCATCTGGAGACGGCACCGCGTGACGAAGTCCATCGGCGTCATCTTCATGACGCTGCGGAACAGCTTGCAGAAATAGTAGGGGCTGACGCCCGCCAGCCGGGCCCATTCCTCCAGCAGAAACGGCTTGACGGCATTCTGCTGCATCAAGGGCAGGAGCTCCAAAATGCGGTTGCCCGCCGTTCCCGACCTGGCTCCGGTCAGCGGAACGGCCTGCTCGACGAACGCGGCCAGCAACCCGTAGGTCAAGGTCGACAGTTGTACCGGACGGAGCATGCGATAGTTCTCGGCTTCCGTCAGGAGCGCTTCGTGCGTCTGTTCCCACAAGTCCGGCTGCCGGAGCGTCCACAGAGGGCTTTGATGCAGTCCCCGCTCGATCAGGTAGTCTTGCAACCCGCTGCCGTAAAAATGAACCCATCGGATCTTCCACGGATCGTCCTCGCTGCTGTAGTAGCGCTGTCTCTGGAGCGGAAAGTAAAGCACGGCTTCGCCGGGCCCCAGCGTATGCACCTCCCCGTCGATCTCCACGTACCCTTTCCCGGCAACGACGTAATGGATGTTGAAATTGTTCAGCGCCCCGGCTTCCCGGTAGACGCTGTGCGTCGGATAGTCCCAGTAATAACCCACCGATTCGGGGAAGCAGAAGAACGGCATCTGCGGCAGCGTGAGCAGGTGGCTTTGGCGCATCATGGGCATGGGCTCCCCTCGGCGACAATATCGTTCTAATCGAATGCAAAATAATGTCATTTTCATTTTAAATCGCCTTCATTATAATCGCAATATAGTCATATAACTTCGATTTAGAGGTGAGGAGCGCACGATGAAGAAGAAGCTGAAATGGGGCATATTGGGCTGCGCCAACATCGCGAGAAGGGCGGTCATCCCGGGGCTGCATTTGTCCGGGCTGAACGAGGCGGCCGCCATTGCGAGCCGGGATGCGGACAAGGCCAAGCGCACCGCGGAGGAGCTGAACATCCCCGTGGCGTACGACAGCTATGAAGCGCTGCTCGCGGACGATTCGATCGATGTCGTCTACATTCCCCTTCCCAACCATTTGCACCGGGAATGGGCGATCCGCGCCGCGGAGGCGGGCAAGCACATCTTGTGCGAGAAGCCGCTCGCGCTGACGGAGCGGGAAGCGGCGGAAATGGCCGAAGCGGCGGCCAAGGCGGGCGTTCGGCTGGCCGAAGCCTTCATGTACCGCCACCATCCCCGCTACGACACGATCAAGGAGATAATCGCTTCCGGCGAGATCGGAGAGATACGGGGCATTCGGGGAGCCTTCACCTTCAACAATGCCGGCGACAAGAAGAATGTCCGGTATCGTAAAGACTGGGGAGGCGGTTCGATTTACGACGTCGGCTGCTATCCGATCAGCGCGGCCCGACTGCTGCTCGGGCGGGAGCCGGAAGCGGCGACGGTGAGCGCGCTGTTCTCCCCCGAGCATGACGACGTCGATATGATGGCGTCTGGGCTGATCGAGTTCCCCGGATCGGTAGCGCTTGCGTTCGACTGCGGCATGTGGGCGGCTCCCCGCAATACGCTCGAGGTGCTGGGGTCGGAGGGGATCATCGAGGTGCCGTCCGCGTACATTACGCCCACCCCGGGCAGCGGCAACTTTTTTGTCACTTCAAATGGGGTCCGAAGGGAAGTGGAGGTCCCGCACGTTAACGCGTACACGGAGCAGGCGGACCATCTGGCCCGCGTGATCAAGGGAGAGACGGAGCAGCGCTTCGAGCCTTCCGACGCCGTGCGGAACATGAAAGTGATCGACGCTTGTCTGAAGTCCGCCCGCGAGCGGACGCGAGTCGTGCTCGGATAAGAGCGAAGGGGGCTGGGGAGAGGTGGAATACATTTCGATTCCGGGGGTACGCAAGCCCGTGTCCCGTTTGATGAAAGGAACGGATTATTTCAAACACGATTCGTACGAGAAAGCGGCGGCCAATCTGGACGCATTTCTCGCCATCGGCGGCAATTCCCTCGATTCCGCGCACGTCTACTGCGGCGGCCAGAGTGAGGAAGTGATCGGCCGCTATATGAGAGAGCGGGGCAACAGGGACCAGCTCGTCATTCTGACCAAAGGAGCGCATCATGACGCGCGGGGGCCCCGCGTTACCCCGGAGGCGATCCGCCACGATTTGAGCGTCAGCTTCGAGCGGCTGCAGACGGACTACATCGATATGTACGCGCTGCACCGCGACGATCCGTCTGTGCCGGTGGGCCCGATCGTCGAAGCGTTGAATGAGCCCATTCGGGCCGGCACCGTCGGGGCGATCGGCGTGTCGAACTGGACATGGCAGCGCATCCAAGAGGCGAACGATTACGCGGCGGCGAACGGGTTGACCGGCTTTGCGTTCAGCAGCCCGAATCTGAGCCTGGCCAAACCGAACGAGCCGTTCTGGGCCGGCTGCGTGTCCGCGGACGCCGAGACTTGCGCCTGGCACGAACGGACGCAAATGCCGCTGCTCTCCTGGTCGTCCCAGGCGAGAGGCTTTTTCACGGGGAGATTCTCGCCGGATGTCCGCGACAATGCCGATCTCGTGCGCGTCTTCTACAGCGACGGCAATTGGGAGAGGCTGGAGCGGGCCAAGCGGCTCGCGGCGGAGAAGAAGGTCACGATGATTCAGATTGCGCTGGCGTACGTGCAGAATCAGCCTTTTCCGACCTGCGCCCTGATCGGCGCCCAGTCGCTCGAGGAGCTGCGCTCCTGCGACGAGGGTTCGCGCATCCGGCTGACGCGGGAAGAGCTGGCTTGGCTGGACCTGAGCGCGGAGAGCGCTTGACCGAAGCAAGGCGGATCGGCTCGCCGGCCGATCATTCCAGGACTTGCGCCTGATGCACCGGGGCTGTCCCAGACGGTCGTAATAGACCGGATGGAGACAGCCCCTATCCATTTGCACCTAGATCCACGGAAGGGGATTGACCGTCACCTTCACCGACTCGGGCTTGCGGGCCAGCAATAAGTTCAGCATTCTTCTTCTTCCGTAAGGGTTGGCCGAATGAATGACGATGAGCTGCGGATAAATCCGGTTGTTGACCATGAAGCGGACGACGTCGTAACCGGTTTTCGGCGACGAGCTCAGATCGTAATCGAGCGACAGAACGTTCACTTTCTTCGTTCTCAAATAGCGTATCGCTTCCTCCGCGGTTCGGGCCAACTTGAATCCGGGCGGATTCGGCCGGGTATCGTCGAGAAACACATCGATCATGGCGAAAGTCCCTTTCCTGTTGGGCTGCATTATTATATTTTCACATAAGCGCCGGAGTGTCGGCGGAAAACGCTTGACTTCGGGCCGGACGGCCAGGTAAAAATGGTAGTGCAAGCCATTTCACGATACGGTCCGGTTCCGATGCGCCGCTTGTTTTGCAAGCGATTACATATGCGCCGAGCCGTGATCGGAGGAGTCGATCCCATGAGAAAGCTGCTGATCGCTGTCGTTGCCGCCGGTTGTCTCGTGCTGCTCGGCTTTACGCTGTCTTCGTTAATCCGACTTTTCCGCGACGATTTGATGGTGCCCGCGGAGATCGACGACCGGCGTTCGGGATACCGTCTGGTGCTCATTACGCAGGAGACGGACACCCCGTTCTGGGACGAGGTGGAGAAAGGGGCGGCCGAGGCCGCCGAACGTTACGGAGCGGAGCTGGCGGTCTGGGGCAGCTACGGAACGAATGAGGAGGATTTCCTCAAAAACATGGAGATCGCCATCGCCTCCAAAGTGGACGGAATCATCGTTCAGGGGCTGGACACCGACGAGTTCAACAAGCTGGCGACGGTGAAGGCGGCAGGCAACGGGATTCCGGTGTTCACCGTCGCCAACGACGTCCCGATCCAGAAGAGTCTGCGCCGTACGTATATCGGTTCGGATCATCGGAAGGCGGGCGAGATGATCGGCAAGCAGCTCGCCCTCGATATCGGCGGTTCGGGCAACGTCGTGCTGATGGTGTCGGATCGCCGGGAAGATTTTCAGAGCAAACGTCTTGACGGCATTTTGAGCGTGCTCGGGTCGTATCCCGGCATTCGGCCGATTATCGCTGCGGCGGGGAATACGAGGGAGAAGGTCGTGGCGAAAATCAACGACGTCATGAACCAGCAGCCGAATGTAAGCGCATTTGTCGCGGTGACGGCGAACAACGCCGGCGCCATGGTGCAGGAAATCTCGAAGCGGGCGACGCTCAGCAAGTTCCGCCTTTATTCCTTCGACGACAGCTCGGAGATCAAGACGCTGCTTCGGGAGAAGAAGATGAACGCCATCATCGAGCAATCCCCCGGGAAGATGGGCGAGCTCAGCGTCGAGTTGATGATCAAATGGCTCAAGCGGGAGGCTTTTCCGCTCAATTACGAAGGCTATTACACCGACATTCGGCTGTTGAAGGCGGATGGAACGTCATGAATACGATTCAGAAGAAAATTTTGTCGTTCACCGCCATCGTTCTCTTTATCATGGTGTCTATCTGGGTCGTGCTGACCTATTACAACCAGAAGATGCAAGGCCAATATAACCAGATTTTGCAACGATACCTGCAGATGAACGAAGTGACGGCGTCCAGCCAGCAGCTTGTCACTTCGCTCAACAACTATCTGCAGACTCCCGATGCGGAAGGAAAGCTCGGGGTGGAGGCGGGCGTGAAGAGGCTGACCGACGCCAAGCACAGAATCGCGGCCTTGCGCAACGACGGCAATCATTTCACCCTGACCAACTATCTGAGCCTGATCGATTCGCTGGTCGATTCGACGAACCGTTCCGTGAGGTTTCTGGAAGAGAAAAACAACGAAGAATCGCTCAATGACTTCACGGAAGCGACGAGGCTGTCCAAGTACATCTCCGAAATGACGCTCACGCTCCTGGATACCGATCTGAAGACATACGACCATTTCTATCGGGGCATGATCCGGCAGTCCAACGAGCTGAAGAAGCTCGGCTTCTGGATGCTGGCTCTGATCACCGTCATTCTCCTTCTCTTCACCTATTGGTTCTCTCTGAGCATTACGAGGCCGATCCAGAAGCTGACCCAGGCCGCCCGGGAGCTGTCGCGGGGCCGGTTCGACACGCCGATCGAGGCGCCGGCAAGCGACGAAATCTCTTTCCTCGCCCGCACGTTCGACCGGATGCGGATCAACATCAACAATCTCATCTCCGAAATTCAGCACAAGGCCCAGCTCGAGAGCGAGCTGAAGGAGAGCAAGCTGCTGCTGAAGGAGAGTCAGCTTCGCAGCCTGCAGAGCCAGATCAACCCTCACTTCCTGTTCAACACGCTGGATACGCTGTCCAAGAAGGCTTATCTGGAAGGCTCGGAGGAGACGAGCGACCTGCTGGCGAGCGTCGCCGGACTGCTGCGTTACAACTTGAAGCGGCTCGACCGGCCCGTGACGCTGTATGACGAGATTCGCGTTCTGAAGGAATATTTGGGCATTCAGAAAGCCAGGTTTACCGATCGGCTGAAATACGAGTTCGACGTGGACGAAGGCGCGCTGGCGGCGTCCATTCCGGGGCTGACGCTGCAACCGATCGTCGAGAACGCGGTCATTCACGCCGTCGAGCCGCTGGAGGAAGGAGGGACGATCCGCTTCCGGGTTCGGGACGAGGGGGAACGGGTCGTCGTGGACATCGAGGACGACGGCACGGGCATGCCGGAGGAGCGGATCCGGGCAATTCTCGAGGAGAGAGCCGCCGCGCAGCAGGGAGGCGGCCATTCGACGGGAATCGGCTTCGGCAACGTCGTCCGGAGGCTCCGGTTGTTCTACGGCCGCGAGGACGTGATCGAGATTCAAAGCGGGGAAGGAACGGGCACGAAGGTGACGCTTACGCTTCCGAAAACAAGGGAGGTCAAAGCCTATGATTAAGCTGCTCATCGTTGACGATGAACAGATCGAACGGGAAGGAATGGCCGCCATCCTTCGCAACAAGTTCCCGGACATGGAGCTTATGCAGGCGAAGAACGGGAAGCTTGCGGTCGAGCTGGTGCCGCAATTCCGGCCCGATCTCGTTCTGATGGATATCAAAATGCCGGGCATGAACGGCCTGGAGGCGATCGAGCGGATCGGCGCCGACTATCCCGCCACGAAGTTCATTATGGTGACGGCCTATGATACGTTCGAATACGCCCGCTCCGCGATCAAGCTCGGCGTGAAGGATTATTTGCTGAAGCCCAGCAAGGCGAGCGAGATTCAGGAGACGGTCGCCCGCGTCGTGAAGGAGATCGAGGAGGAACGCAGCGACTCCCAGTTGCGAATCCGGGAACGCAACGCGATCGAGCGGATGCTGTCCGTCGTCGAGGCGGATGTCGTGACGCAGCTGTTGTTCGATCACGTTCACGAGGTTCATCTGAACGAGCTGGTCGGCTTGCTGGGAGGGGACACGACGGGCGAAGCCTTCGTGCTCGTCATTCGGATCGAGGGCGGGGCGGCGGCGGAATCGTTCTACGGGACGGTCAAGGAGAAGGTGAGGCGGATGGCGAACGGCTGGGTGGGCGCGATGTCCGGCCGGCAAATTCCGATCGTCATCTTCCTGGAAGCGGGCAAGTCTTACCGGGCGCAGGCGGCGTCGACGGTGCGCCAACTGCTCGGCTTGCTGGACAGCTCGCACGGCCTGAACGGCTTCATCGGCGTAGGAAGCCCGTACGCCTCGCTGGAGCATATCCGCTTCTCGTATCAGGAAGCACTGACGGCGACTTCGGATACTTCTCTGCCGGCCAGATACCGGCTCTACGAAGATCTTCCCTCCGGAACGGGGACGGGGGCGAACGATCCGGCGGCGCAGCGCAGAGAGCGGCAGCTGGCCGACCAGATCCGCTTCGGACGCTGGGACGAAGCGTGGGAGACGATCCGGCAAGCGATCGAACAGAGCGAACGGTCGGGCCTGAACATTCACCGGGCACAGCAGCGGGCGCTGGAATCGATATGGCTCTCGTTCCGGGTGCTGACGGAGATGGGAATCGAGACGGAACCTCCCTACTTCTCCTTCCGGATTGAGGATTACCGCCAGCTTCGGACGGAGGCCGAGTGTCTGCTGAAGAAGCTCAGGCAGGAGGCGGAGAAGTACAAGAACCGTCTGGAGCCGGACGTTATTCATCGGATCAAGCAGTATATCGCTCAGAATTCCCATCGGGACATCTCCCTGGAGACGATTGCGCAGGAGGCCGGCATGAGCCCGTTCTATATCAGCAAAAGTTTCAAGGAGCAGTTCGGCGTCAATTACATCGACTATCTGACCGAATGCCGCGTCGAGCGGGCGAAGGCGCTGCTCTCGGACGGGGAGCGCAGCCTCAAGGAGATCGCCTACGAGGTCGGCTACCGGGACCCGAACTACTTCAGCAAGGTGTTCAAAAAATGCTGCGGAACGTCGCCGACGGATTACCGGAAGGCGCTGATCGGCAAAAAAGGATAGAGCCGCGCCGCGGCTCGACCCGGTTCCGAGCGGAACCAAAAAAGTGCAGAACGCCGCAAGATATTCCAGAATATGCGTCCTCTTCCGGCGAGAACGGCGTGTTATTCTCGAAATGTAAGCTGTTACATTAATGAGAAAGGGAGAGACGCAGGATGAAGATAGGGTTGAAAAGAAGCGGGGTCGCCATTCTCCTCGTCGCCTTGCTGCTCGCCATGGCCGCATGCGGCAAGAACGGCAACGGGAACGGCAGCAGCGCCGCGGGCGAATCCGGCTCCGAAGCGACAGCATCCGGAGACGGCAAAATCAAGATCGGCTTCTCCTTGGATACGCTTCAGGAGGAGCGCTGGCAGAAGGACCGCGACCTGTTCAAGGCGGCGGCGGAGAAGTTGGGCGCTACGGTCGACGTGCAGGCGGCGAACAGCGACGACGCCAAGCAGATCGCGCAAGCCGAGTCGTTGATTTCCCAGGGCGTCGACGTGCTGGTCGTCGTTCCCCACAACGCGGAAGCGACCGCGGCGATCGTCGAGAAAGCGCACGAAGCGGGAATCAAGGTACTCGCCTACGACCGCTTGATCAAAAACTCCGACGTCGACCTGTACGTCTCGTTCGATAACGAGAAGGTCGGGCAGATGCAGGCGGAAGCGATCGTCGCGAAGGCGCCGAAGGGCAAGTACGTCTACATCGGCGGCTCCGAAGCCGACAACAACGCCCACTTGTTCAAGAAAGGCGCCATGGACGTTCTGCAGAAGTATATCGACAGCGGCGACATCCAGATCGTGTACGACCAATGGACGAAAGACTGGAGCCCGGCCAACGCCCTCGCCAACATGGAGAACGCCCTGACGGCGAACAACAACCAGATCGACGCGGTCATCGCGGCGAACGACGGCACCGCGGGCGGCGTTGTGCAGGCGCTGACGGCCCAAGGGCTCGCGGGCAAAATTCCGGTGTCCGGCCAGGACGCCGAGTTGGCCGCAGCCCAGCGAATCGTCGAGGGCACGCAGACGATGACCGTCTACAAGCCGATCAAGTCGCTCGCGGAGAAAGCCGCCGAGCTTGCGATCAAGCTGGCGAAGGGCGAAGACCCGGGGGCCGACAAGAAAGTCAACAACGGCAAGATCGACGTTCCTTCCGTGCTGCTTGAGCCGATCGCGGTCACGAAAGACAATATCGATTCCACGATTATCGCCGACGGCTTCCACTCGAAAGAAGACGTCTACAAAAACGCGAAATAGCCGCAGGCGAGGGACGATCCGGATAAAAGAAGGCGAAGCCCGTAGCTTGCGGGCTTCCCTTGTTCCCGATTCGAGAGGCGATCGAGAGGTGGGCATGGCATGACGGCAGCGTTGGAGATGCGGAATATTACGAAGGAGTTCCCCGGCGTCAAGGCGCTCGACGACGTGACGTTCACGGTGAAGAAGGGAGAGATTCACGCCCTCTGCGGGGAGAACGGAGCCGGCAAGTCGACGTTGATGAAGGTGCTGAGCGGGCTGTATCCCACGGGGAGCTACGACGGCCACATTCTGATTAACGGCGAGGAGAAGCGGTTCTCCGGCATCAAGGATGCGGAGGAAGCGGGCATCGCCATCATTTATCAGGAGCTTGCGCTGGTGAAGGATCTGTCGATCGCGGAGAATCTTTTTCTCGGCAAGGAGAAGGCCCGGTTCGGCATCATCAATTGGGAGCGCGTATTTAAGGAGAGCGAGCGGTGGCTCGCCGAGGTCGGGCTGACCGATGTCAGTCCCGAGACGCCGACGGGGACGCTCGGCATCGGCAAGCAGCAGCAGGTGGAGATTGCCAAGGCGCTGTCGAAGAACGCGGGCATTCTCATTCTCGACGAGCCGACGGCCGCTCTGACCGAACAGGAAGTCGCCATTCTGCTCGACATCCTGAGGGAATTCCGGAAGCGCGGCGTCACCTGCATCTATATCTCGCACAAGCTGAATGAGGTGTTCAGCATCGCGGACTCGATCACGGTGCTGCGCGACGGCCGGACGATCGGCACGTATCCCGCCAGGGAAATCAACGAGGAGAAGGTGATCTCGCTGATGGTGGGGCGGGAATTGAAGGAGCTGTTCCCGCGGATCGAGGCGAAGCCGGGGGACGTCGTACTGAGGGTGGAGGACTATTCGGTCCTGCATCCGCAGTTCGCGGGCAAGAAGGTGATCGACAACATCACGTTCGAAGTGCGCAAGGGAGAAATTTTCGGCATCGCGGGCTTAATGGGAGCGGGACGGACCGAGCTCGTCATGAGCTTGTTCGGCTCTTACCCCGGAGAAAGCGTCGGACTGGTGGAGATCGACGGCAAGCCGGTGCGCATCCGGAACACGGAGCAGGCTATCCGGGAAGGCATGGCGCTCGTCTCGGAGGACCGGAAGAAATTCGGCCTGGTGCTGGGCATGGACATTAAGAGCAATCTGACGCTCGCCAGCTTGCCGATGTTCGCGGCCGGCGGCGTCCTCGATCCGAATCGCGAAGTGGCGAGCGGCAACGAGTCGATACGCGCCCTGCGGATCAAAGCCGGCTCGGTGGAGACCGTCGTCGGCACGCTGAGCGGGGGCAACCAGCAGAAGGTGGTGCTTGGCAAATGGCTGTTGACGAAGCCGAAAATTCTTATTCTGGACGAGCCGACGCGCGGCATCGACGTCGGGGCCAAGTTCGAAATCTATAACATGATGAACGAATTGATCCGCCAAGGGGTGGCCATCATCATGGTCTCTTCGGAGCTGCCCGAGCTGCTGGGGATGAGCCACCGCATCATGGTCATCGCGGAAGGCAAGCGGGTGGCGGAATTTCGCGCGAAGGACGCGACGCAGGAGCGGATTATGACGGCGGCAACGGGGGGAAAAGGCGGATGAACGCAACGATGGATACGGTAACGACCAAACAGGCGCGCCGGGCGAATTGGTTCAAATTCGACGCCCGCGCCTATACGATGATCGGCGCTTTGCTGGCGATATGGGTGTTGTTTTCGCTGCTGCACGAACGGTTCCTGACGGCGACGAACTTGTCCAACCTGTTCCTGCAAATGTCGGTGACCGCCATTCTGGCCATCGGCATGGTGCTCGTCATCGTCGCCGGCCACATCGATCTGTCGATCGGTTCGCTCGTCGGCTTCACCGGGGGCGTCGCGGCCATGCTGAACGTCTGGTACGACTGGAGCACGATTCCCGTCATCGTCGTGACGGTCGCGATCGGGGCGGCCGCCGGTTTGGTTCAGGGGTGGATTATCGCCTACAAGGCGGTTCCGGCCTTTATCGTCACGCTGGGCGGGATGCTGGTTTTCCGGGGCTTGCTGTTTGGTTCGACGGGCAGCGTGACCGTCGCTCCGCTGTCGCCGTCGCTGAAGTCGATCGGACAGTCCTACACGTCCGACGTCGTCGGGTGGATTTTCGGCATCGCCGGCTTGCTTGTCGCGGCCTATCTCGTTATCCTCAAAAGGGCCTCGCGCCGGAAGTACGGCTTCGACGTCGAGCCGCTGGCGATCAGCCTGCTGCGGATGATTCTGGTCGGAGCGCTCATTCTGGGCTTCGTCGCGGTGATGAACAGCTACAAGGGGATTCCGGTCCCGTTCGTCATGGTCGTCGTTCTGGCGCTTGTGTTCACATTCATCTCGAAAAATACGACGTTCGGGCGCCAGGTGTACGCCATTGGAGGCAACGCCGAGGCGGCGCGGCTGTCCGGCATCAACATCAGGCGCAAGGTGCTGCTCGTGTTCGTCCTGTGCAACACCCTCGCCGCCGTCGCCGCGCTCGTGCTGACGGCCCGTCTCAACGCGGCGACGATGAGCGCCGGCCAGAACTACGAGCTCGACGCGATCGCCGCCTGCGTCATCGGGGGCACCAGCCTCGTCGGCGGCTCGGGCACGATTGTCGGCGCGCTCATCGGCGCGCTTGTCATGGGCAGCCTCGACAACGGGATGAGCCTGATGAACATGGAGTCATTCTGGCAGTATATCGTCAAGGGAGGCATTCTGGTGCTGGCCGTTTATGTCGATATTTACAGCCGGAAGCGGAAGAAGGCGCAGAGTTAAGGAGCGGCAAGCGGAAGATGCGGCAACGCTTTGTTGCCGCGTCCAGGCCGAGCTTCTCCGGCAGGCTGAGCACCCTTAGGGGTGCTTTTTTGCATAGGGTGCTGGCCGTTTGCCGAGAGTTCAGACCCGCGCCGGGGAATGCAGCTCAGGAGTTGGGCCGCATCGGCGTAAAACCGGCGCGGCCCGCGTCGGTCGAAGGGCCGGTCAGGACGCCGCCTTCTGGCTCATCAAACGGGAGCAAGCCCGTCTGCAGCACGAGAAAGCGGTCGCCGACCAGACGCTTGCGCTGCTGCAGGATCCGGAGCTTCCGTTCGCCGGGAACCTCAGAGCGAAAAAGCCGCATGACCATCGGCGAAGCAGCTTGCGGGAAACAGCCGGGCTCGGGCGGAACGAAGAAAACCCGCCTCTGCGATCGGAGACGGGCTGGATTGCCTGGCGGGCAGCTTTACTCCCAAGGCTGGCGATAGACGTTCTCCTTCTTCCGGAATAGGAGAAGGCCGATGCCGGCGGCAATGAAGGCCAGCACGATAAGCGGCTGCAGGTGGGACAGCTTGCCCAGAAGCGCCCCGACCGCATAAGCGGCGAAGAACAGGCCGGACAGTCCGGTCAGAATGAAGATCGGAATAAGCAGCCAACGGTTGCGGCTGCCGAACAGATACAGCTCGAGCAGGCCGACCGCAACCGCGAGAATGAAGCCGGGCCACATCGTCTCCCAGCTGTCGAACAGCGTGGCGATCTGGCACAAGATGCCGACGGACAGCACGATGCCCCCGGCACGAGAAGACCGACGCCTCTCTGATTCAGGAAGAAATACAGCCAATGGAAAAAGACGCCGGCCGGGACGACAAACAGCGTGGGCCAGAAATACTCGAAAACCGAGCCGGTCGACCAGGAACCGTGGACTTTGAACGCGATCATGGATCCAAGCGCCAGCAGCAGGAAGCCGATGAAGGCGTTCCGATTGATACTCATAACGTCACCTCTTCACAATTTAAGCTTATCTACTGTTAACCTTACCACGAACGGCCAAGGGCGGCCTCCTGCTCGGGGGAAGGCGGTTGCCCGACTTAGGTCGGGGGACGGTGTTTTGCGGCGCAGCGAAGCGTGATATACTGTTTATTGAATATACATTTTCGTGACGACGAAATGATGATGGAGGACGCAATTATGCCGAATGAAGACATTGGGGACGACGAAGCTTTCCGGAATCTGCCGAACGCCGTGCGGCTCAGCTGGGGAAAGGTCAAGCAGCCGAAGCGGGGGCCGAAGGGCGAGCTCAGCATTCCCCAAATCGTCGAAGCGGCCATTGCGATCGCCGATCGGGACGGGCTGGGCGCGGTGTCGATGAGCCGGGTCGCGCAGTCGCTAGGTTTTACGACGATGTCGCTTTACCGATACGTGGACAGCAAGGACGATCTGCTGGTGCTGATGATGGACGCCGCGTGCGACATTCCGCTCCCGCCCGAGCGGCCGGACGAGGATTGGCGGCAAGAAATGAGAGATTACGTCAACGCGACCATTCAATTTATCCGGGACCATCCCTGGTTCGTCGACATCCCGATCACGAGCGTTCCGCTAACGCCCAATCATCTTCGGATCGTGGACTGGGGGCTTCGGACGATGCGGAATCTTCCTCTGAACGGTTACGAGAAAATGTCTTTCGTTCTGCTCCTGAGCGGATATGCCCGCAACGTAGGCATCGTCCTGCGGGATATGGACCGCGCGCTGAAGGCCGGAACCGCGCCCGATTCGTTCAGCGGACGGGGCTATACGAAGGAGCTTAAGCTTCTGGTCGGGCCGGACCGTTATCCGTACTTGCATCCGCTCGTTCAATCCGGCGTATACACCGAAGAGAGCGCGGAAGGGAATACGGTAGGCGACGACTTTCTATTCGGGCTGGAGCGCATCCTGGACGGCATCGAAGTCTATCTGCAAGGCAAGCAAGCGGAGAAGCCGGAGCCGGCATCGGGAAAATAACGCAGGAGGCTGGCTCGATAACAGGCGGGTTGATTAGCGTGGCAGCATAAAAACGGCGGTGCAGAGAGGAAGCTCCCTGCGCCGCCGTTTTTTGTCCATTTCCAGCGTAGTTTGCGAACGAGCGATCGCTGCCTGACCTCCAAGCGGTCCCGGCTGTAAGATCGATTTTCGATCTTACAGGGCGCCGCCGAGCCGCAGCCGAGGCTGCAAGATCGATTTTCGATCTTACAGGGCGCCGTCGAGCCGCAGCCGAGGCTG
>NZ_KE386957.1:0-7730 GCF_000429825.1 Cohnella thermotolerans DSM 17683 | reverse complement strand
GGGCGCCGTCGAGCCGCAGCCGAGGCTGTAAGATCGATTTTCGATCTTGCAGCAGCCAATCGCCGGAGGTACGGGCGGCCTGCGCTATCTAGCGCCGTCCCGACTTGCGGCGGAACGACCATACGCTCCAGACGAATGCGGCCGCAAGGATAAGCAGGCACCAGAAGACCGCCAGCCAGGCGCTGTTCCGGATCGGCGTGCCGGTGAGCAGCCCCCGAATCGTCTCGATGACCGGCGTGATCGGCTGGTGATTCGCGACGCCCCGAAGCCAGCCCGGCATCGTCTCCGTCGGAACGAAGGCGCTGGACAGATAGGGGAGGAACAGGAGAATGAAGCCGTAGCCGGAAGCTGCGGACGGGCTGCCGGCGACGAGACCGATCGCGGCGAAAAGCCAGGTGAAGGCGAGAATGAACAACGCGATCACGCCCAGCGCCGCGAGCCACTCCAGGACGCTTGCCGTCGGGCGGAAGCCGAGGAGCAGCGCGACGCCGCCGACGACGCCGGTCGCAAGCAGGTTGCGGGCGAGGCTCGCCGCAACATGGCCGGTGATGACGCTGCGGCTGCGGATCGGCATCGTCCGGAACCGGTCGATGATGCCGTTCGTCATGTCCTGGTTCACGTCGACGGCGGTGCTGGCGGAACCGAAGCCGGCGCACAGCAGAATGATGCCGGGGACGACGTAATCGACATAATCCCCTCCCGGGGCGATGGCTCCTCCGAATACGTAGGTGAAGAGCAGCATAAGCATGACGGGAAGAACGATGGCCATAAGCAGCGCTTCGGGATTGCGCAAGCTGAGCCGGATGCTGCGTCCGATGAAGACGGCGTTCGTCGCGCCCGCCGAAGCGGTTCGGACCGAAGATTGGATCGTTTTCATTTGAACATGGCCTCCTTGGATAAGGTCGTCAAACCCGGTTTGGCCGTCAAGGCGACAAACACGTCATCCAGGCTCGGCTTGCGAATGCCGACCCGGGTATGCTGGGGATAAAGCGGAGCCAGCTCGTTAAGCGTCCGTCTGACGTCCTGCACGCTGCCGTCGATCGGGACGGCCCGGAGGACCTCGTCCCCGTCGCCGTAAAGTTCCAGCACTTCCCCGCCCACGCGCGATTTCAACTCCTCGGCGGTGCCGTTCGCCACGACGCGGCCGCCCGCGATGACCGCGATCCGATCGGCCAACTCGTCGGCCTCCTCCAAATATTGCGTGGTGAGAAAAATCGTCATGCCTTGATGTTTCAACTCGAGAATGATCTCCCACAAAGCCCGCCTGCTAATCGTATCCAGGCCCGTCGTCGGTTCGTCCAGGAACAGCACCGGACAGCTCGCGACGAGGCTGATGGCGAGATCCAGCCGCCGGCGCATGCCGCCGGAGTATGTCTTGACGCGCTTGTTCGCGGCCGACGTCAGGTCGAACCGCTTCAGCAGCTCGTCGGTGCGACGGCGGGATTCCGCGGCTGTCAGACCGGTGAGTCTGCAGATCATCCGCAGGTTCTCCGTTGCGGTCAGCATCTCGTCCACGGCGGCGAATTGTCCGGTCAGACTGATGGAACGCTTCACTTCGTCGCTCTCCTTGACGACGTCGTGCCCGGCGACTTTGACGCTGCCTTCGCCCGGAGCGACCAGCGTGGACAGGATGTTGATGAGCGTCGTTTTGCCCGCGCCGTTCGGACCGAGCAGCGCAAACACGGTGCCCGAAGGGACGGTCAGATCGATGCCGTCCAGCACGACCTGGGTGCCGAACTTCTTGCGCAGGCCCTTCACTTCAATGGCATGAGAATGCATAGACGATCTCCCTTAATCGAATTAATTGTGGATTGTATAAACAGTATATTATGTACGCAATATTTGCGCAACCTGTTTTTTTGCGGATTGGGAAGTTTTGAAGAAACGGTAAGCAAATCTTATGATTTTCCTAAGCTTGTCTGCATAGGTTCGTAAGATCGGCCCGCTATTCTTAAGTCATTCCATGACAAAGGAGAAGGGCGACTGATGAGTAAGTTGGCGGTAGGGGTGCTGTTCGGAGGCTGTTCGACGGAACACGACGTGTCGCTGTCCTCCGCGGCAGCCGTATTGAAGCATCTGAATCGGGAAAAGTACGACGTCGTGACGATCGGCGTGACGCGGGACGGACGCTGGTACCGCTATTACGGGGAGACGGACGGCATTCGGGAAGACGGCTGGAGTTCCGGTTCCGCAAGCGTGCCGGCCATGCTCTCGCCGAATCGGGCGATGAAGGGGCTCATCGAGCTGACCGGAACGGAATACCGCTTCACGCCGCTCGACGTTGTCTTTCCCGTTCTGCACGGAAGGAATGGGGAAGACGGCACGATGCAGGGATTGCTCGAGCTGTCGGGCATCCCGTTCGTCGGCTGCGATACGTTGTCTTCCGCCATCTGCATGGACAAGGCGATCTCCAAGACGTTGGTGGAGGCGGCCGGCATCCGCGTCCCCCCCTTTATGACGATAGCGGCGGGAGAACCGCTGACCCGGTCGCTGGAGGCGGCGGACAAATGGGGCTTTCCCCTCTACGTGAAGCCTGCGCGGTCGGGCTCGTCGTTCGGCATTACGAAGGCGTACACCCGGCAGGAGCTGATCGCGGGCGCCGAGGCCGCGCTGCTGCATGACGGCAAGGCGGTGATCGAGCGTCACGTCGACGGCTTCGAGCTCGGTGTCGCCGTGCTCGGAAGCGCGCGGCCTATCACGGGCGCGATCGACGAGATCGAGCTGGCCGGCGAATTTTTCGATCTGACGGAGAAGTACGCGCTAACTACCGCTTCTATTCATCTTCCGGCCCGCATCACGCCGGAGCAGGCCGAAGAAGCAAGAGAGACGGCGCTGCGCATTTACCGTCTTCTAGGATGCAGCGGTCTTGCGCGGGTCGACTTGTTTCGGGCCGAGGACGGCTCGCTGCTGTTCAACGAGGTGAACACCATCCCCGGCTTTACGGCCACTAGCCGATATCCGAGCATGATGCGGGAGGCGGGAATCGAATTCCCGGAGCTTCTCGACCGGTTGATCGCATCGGCCGTATCGGAGGCGAGGCCATGACAGCATGGACGATGCGGAGAGGGAAGCCGTCCGCGCGGGCAAGCGCCGTCGTGCAGATGAGGCGGGACCGGCTGTACGACGGCGAGCTCATTCTCGTCAATAAAGATCACCCCGTAAGGCGGCCCGCGCAACAAATCGTCCCCGTTCCGGACGGCATCCTCCAAGCTTCCCGGCGCGAAGAGCCCGGCATCCTCCTGGAGCGGACTTGCCTGGCGCTGCTCTCCGCCTTGCTGGAAGCCTGCGGAGGGAGGACGTCGATCGCGGTGGTGAGCGGCTATCGTTCGAGAGCGGCCCAGGAGCGTCTATACGCGACCTCCCTTCGGGAGAACGGTGCGGATTTTACGGCAAAGTACGTGGCGCTTCCCGGCGCAAGCGAACACGAGACCGGCCTAGCGGTCGATGTCGGGCTGTACGAAGGGAATGTGGATTATATCCGGCCCGCCTTCCCCGATCGGGGCGCGTGCGGCGTTTTTAAACGGCTGGCGGCGAAATACGGATTTGTCCAGCGCTATCGGGCAGACAAAACGGATCGGACAGGCATCGCCTGCGAGCCTTGGCATTTCCGTTATGTGGGCTATCCGCATTCCGTCATTATGGAGAGGGAAGGACTCTGCCTCGAGGAGTATACCGAATTTCTCAAGCAATACGCTTGCGGCGAGACCCATCTCTACGCCGGCGAGGGCGCTTCGCTCGCCGAGATTTATTACGTCCGGGCGGAGGAGGGCGACACCCCCGTACCGCTGCCGCGCGCTAGCGGCGCCCGATGGCGGCTGTCCGGCAACAATAAGGACGGCTTTGTCGTGACCGTTTACGACCCGGAGGGGTGCGATCGTCATGTCTAACGCCTGGGCCGAAATCCGTCTCGACCATCTGGACTATAATTTGACGGCGCTGCGCAGCGCGCTTCCTGCCGGAACGCAGGTGATGGCCGTCGTCAAAGCGGACGCATACGGTCACGGAGCCGCCCAGGTCGCGGCGCGGCTGTACGCGTGCGGCGTCCGTTCCTTCGCGGTGGCGAACATCGACGAAGGCATCGCTTTGCGGCTGCAAGGCCTGGAAGGAGAAATCCTGATTCTCGGCTGCACCCCGTCGCATCGTCTGGACGATCTCGTCCGTTATCGGCTTGCCCAGACGGTCGTAGGCGCCGACGATGCGGCGCGGCTTCAGGCGTTCGGGAAGCGTATCGACGTTCATGTGAAAATCGACACCGGCATGAACCGGCTCGGCGAGCCGTGCGAACGGATCGATAGGGTCCTGTCCATGTACCGGCACAGCCGATTGCGCGTGACGGGCACGTTCAGTCATTTGGCGGCCGCGGACAGCCAGGAGCCGTCGGACGTTGCCTTTACCCGAACGCAGATCGAACGGTTCGATCGCGTCGTCCGCCGTGTGCGGGCCGCGGGATTCGATCCCGGCAGGCTGCACCTTCAGAGCAGCAGCGGCATTCTGAATTATCCGGAGCTGCGCTGCGATCTGGCGCGTCCCGGCATCGCACTCTACGGCCTGCTCCCGCGCGAGCGGGACAAGCGCAACGCCCGGCTCGAACTGCGCCCGGTGCTGTCGCTGAAGGCGAGCGTCACGCGCGTGAACGAGATCCGGGCCGGGGAGAGCGTAGGCTATGGCCGGCGCTTCGTCGCCCCCCGCGACAGCCGGATCGCAACGGTGTCGATCGGGTACGCGGACGGCATTTCCCGCGCGCTTTCGGACCGGGGCGGCTGTGTGCTCATTCGGGGACGGCGGGCGGTCATCATCGGCTCAATCTGCATGGACCAACTGTCGGCAGACGTGACGGACATCGGAGACGTTCGCCCGGGCGATACGGTTACGCTGATCGGACAAGACGGAGACGAACGGATAACGGCGGAGGAAGTCGCCGGCTGGGCCGGCACGATCGCCAACGAGGTGGTCAGCACGCTCGGGCCCCGGGTGGAGAAGCGCTATATCCTATCCGAAGCGGGGAGCGCGATTCGGGCGTAAGGCGCGTCGTTCCGGGCCGCACGCACCGGCGAGGAGACGAAGGTCGCGCCGTATCCGGCGACGACGGCCCGGAGCGCTTCATTCTAAAAGGGAGAAAACCAAAGAGGAACGCCTCCTACCGTTCGATTCCGTCCTCGAGCAAGCGTTGGCCGCCAATTGGCAAGCCGGGCTGCCGCAGATCGACGTGTCTCCGGCCCAAGGCAAGCTGCTGCATCTGTTGGCGCGGATGGCGAAGGCCGAGGATTTTGGAGATCGGCACGCTGGGAGGCTACAGCACGATCTGGATGGCCCGGGCGCTGCCGCCCGACGGGCGCCTCGTGACGCTGGAGATCGACCCGCATCACGCCGAAGCGGCCCGGGCGCGCTTAACTTGGTCACGGCCGCCGCGACGGCGGCCGTGAACCGGTTCGTTGAAAGGTTTCGTTCAGGCAGCCGAATCTTTATTGCAGGTATAAATTTCTCTGGTTGCTTTCCCGGAATTGATTCGGTGATTGACCTGTTATTTTTTTAAACATAATCGAAAAATAGTTTGGATTGTCATAGCCGAGGATTTTAGCGATTTCCCATACCTTCATCTCAGTAGACACAAGAAGTTTTGTTGCTTCGCCAATACGCCGATGAATCGAATAGTTGATAGGAGAAATATTATATTTGCCTTTAAATACATGAGATATGTAGTAAGGGTTAACGTGAAATTGTTTCCCTAATTCTTTTAAACTTATATTTTGGGTGAAGTTTTTATCTATGTAATCCTTAATATGCACCGCAAGACTATTAGATTCTTGATCCTTAATGTGATTCTGGCTTTGAAGCGTGCGTCTTATCAAAATAAGGATCGAATTTAATAAATAATGGCTGATAATTTCGTGCCCTTCCTCCTTTACGGAAGCTTCATCAAATAACATTTTCATCAAGGCAGCGATTTCCGAGAAAAAACGGCTGGATCGAATGACCGGTTCTTGATCCGGAGGGATGACCCAATCATCGGAAGAATGAACGACGGAAGGGAATGAAAATCCGCAATAATACATGAGTAAGGGGCTCTCGCTCGAGGAATGCTCTTCATGCAAAACTCCTTTGTTATAAACGAGAATATCTCCTTTTCCTACTGAATAAGTCGTCCCCCCGATCGTGAACACCCCTTTTCCGTCACAAACCGCTAAGATTTCATGCAAATCATCGTGTTTGTGGCTTGGAAAATTCCAATTAGGTGTTTCGGAAACCTTCCCTGCATAAAGCAAGCGGATTCGGATTTCCTCTCTAAAAGTTGTCATCGCCATTTCATACTCCCTCAACTCGAAATAACCACAATATATATCATGCCTTGCCTAACGAATAAACTAGGATTTTTACGGTAACTCAATGATAGTCCGTTCCATCTCCATAGCAATATATATAACAAAACAAAAATAGAAGACAAGATGCTTGATTGTTGCTTCGATTACGTTCGATTAAGCTTTCATTGTAGCCCTCTGGGACGAAGAGGATGAGGAGTTGCAGGGGATGAACCTTGAAGGCTGGGAGCAAAACGGCTTTATCTTATTTCCAAGAGCTGTGACAAACTTTTATATATTGCGTTACCTCCAATGGATCGATTCATTAAGTGAAAATCAGAAAATGGAAGTGCATCATCAATTTCTATGGGATATTCGGATGTACGAACCCGTATATAAGGCGTTCTGTGAAATTCTAGGAACCGAAGCGCTTTGGGCTAATCTGGATCAAAAAGAGCCTTCTCATGTGAAGGGGAGAGTGTGTCTTCAACAGTCGGTCCATCTTCCCGCAGGAAAGAACGAGGGCAATAAGCATGTGGTCAATATGGGTGATTTACTAATTTTTAATTCAGAAATTTATAGCTATGATTTTGATTCTGATTGCAACTGGCTGCCTCTAACTTTGTTCCCTGCCGTTGAAGAGAACCCTTCCTTATTGATGAAAAGGATTCAGAGCTGGAACGCTAAAACTTGCCGTACTTATCTCACTTCGACAGGACGCAAGTTGTTGGGCATTGACCGCTGGTAATCATCAACATGATTGCGGCGTCGGGGGCGTCGGCATCGCCTGCACGCTCATCTGGTGGCGTTATGCGGATCAAACTTGAAGAGGATGAGGCGTTCTCGGGACGCGATTCGCGTAATAGCTTATAGAGGAGGAAGCGGACATCCGGAAAACCGTGAGGAGGGATTCGAGCATGCCGGGAATTCTCCATTCCAGAACGCTCACCGTCGCCATCGATCGCCCGCCCGACGAAGTGTACGAATACATCGCGAATCCGGAGAACTTTCCCGCGTGGGCGAATTCCTTTTGCCTGGGGGTCAGGAAAGCCGGGGACGGCTGGGTCGCCGAGACGCGGGAAGGGCCGATGAGCCTCAGGTTCGCGGACAGAAACGGCTACGGCATATTGGACCATTACCTGAAAAAGCCTTCGCAACGGGAACTGCTGAATCCGATGAGGGTCGTTCCCTATGGCTCGGGGAGCAAGGTTATCTTTACCGTCTTCCAGCGGGATGAGAGCTTCGTCCTGCATTTCCGGGACGCGGAGAAAGACTTGCAGACGTTGAAAAACGTGCTGGAAAACAAATAAACGATCGTTTTAAGCGCCGGCAACGGCGCTTTTTTTGACATTATAGAATTTATAAATTTTGGGGTGGGAGCAGGTCTTCCGCCTGATTTCTGTTTTTGGTAAGGTTAGGATATGGAGACGAACA
>NZ_AUCP01000006.1 GCF_000429825.1 Cohnella thermotolerans DSM 17683 | reverse complement strand
AGCTTGGCAGGCCATCCAAAGAACAACGTGACGCCGATGATCGAAAGCAAGAGAAGCAAGACGCTGCACAGCGCAATGCGATCGAAGGAAAGTTCGGCGAAGGCAAACGCAAGTTGGGTTTGGGCCGAATTTGCTCCCGCGGTGCTCATACAAGTTTAACTGTCATCGCTATCCAGTTTCTGGTTATGAACCTGGAACGGCGACTGCGGGTTCTTTTTTTCTCTTTTTTCAGATTCATTGCGTTCCGTCCGATTTTTTGCATGAAAACCGCAAAGAAAATCACGGTCTAGGCTCATGCGTTGGGAGCAGCTTAAATTGATCTTGTTCAGCAAGCCCTAATTATACAACTCCAGCTCCTTGGAATAGTTTAAGAGCTTCCCATAATCGGCCGAAATTCGTCTTGCGAGGATCAAGACAAGCGTCATCATCATGCCGATAATGCCGAATTTCCATAGATAGAGCACATATCTCTTGCCGGTCAAGAAATATAAGATCAAGTCGACCGTCCCCATAAGCGCGAGAAATATAATGCCGCACGATAAAAGCACCGCATTCTTGTTGCCCTTCTTGGCATAGAGGACGGATAAGAGGATAATGAAGACAAGTTGCACGAGAATAAACGCCCCTAAAATGGCGGTAGTCAATACATAATAAACGCTGTAAAAACGGTTGCCGGCTGCTAAATAAACAATAAGGCAGATCATGCAGAGGAGGCAGTAGCCTGCCTGCCAATGCCGGAACTTCGTAAAAAGACGGAACTGACCTTCAAAGACCTGATCGACGTAATAATTGATCGCCGGAACCATAATGAACAGCGACAGATCAAAGAGCAATAGAAGAAATTTGCCGAATGGCCGAAAATAAAGATAAGGCAGAGGCGAATACGCGATAATGATCGTTCCCATCGTCAGTGCGATCAGACAAAGCGATATCCAGGAGCTCCTTTGTGTCCGATGCAAGAAGCCGGAGCAGAGCAGCATCATAAGCGATAATAAAACAATCGAGGTTCCAAGCAGCAGGTCGGGCATATCCTTCAACAGAAACCGCTTCGACAAAGCTTCAAAGTTGCCTATATGGACGCTGCTAATGAACCCGACGCGTTCGGTTGAGGAAAGGATCCGAACATAAATTTCCTTAGGCACGGCGTATTGGTCGATCGGCACCAGCAGCTTGTTCAAATCAAATATAAAATCGCGTTTCGAATCATACAGCAGCTTGTTGTCTTCGTACACGGACAGATCGAGCCCGTACAGCCGATCGACGAGCAGACCCGGCCGCTGCCAGCCGGAGGTGGGCGGGACGGTGAAGCGGACCCACATTCCCCGCATGCCTTCGGGGAGAACCGTGAAGGGACGGTCCGCGCCGGACTCGATCCACGGTCTCGTCGAGGAGGGGACCGCTTCCGATACGGCTTGCTCCGGAATCCACTGCACCTTCCAGTCCCGAATGACCGACGTGTCATTCGCGGCGTGGGCCAGCCTCGGCAGCAGGAAAACGGCAAATAAACATGCGATGGCTATCCATCGCATTGTGAATGGAAAACGCGAGTACTTCATAGTCCCCCCCATTAATGACCGAACTAGCGGCTGCATTTCGATAAAAAATGGAATTCTACAATATTTTGCTATCTCCTCTATTTTCCATCAAATTAATTAATTTCTGTATTGTTCTCGAAGGAGGAACAAGATGAGAATCGTGCTTGCCCCCGATTCCTACAAGGGAAGTCTGACCGCGACCGAGGCTTGCCGGGCCATGGAGGAAGGAATACGAAGGGTCCTTCCGGACGCCGAGATCGTTCGGGTGCCGATGGCGGACGGAGGCGAAGGCACCGTGCAAAGCCTGGTCGGCGCGATGAACGGCCGGATTCGCAGCGCGACCGTTCATAACCCGCTTGGGGAACTGATTGAGGCGAAATACGGCATTTTGCAGGACGAAGCGACGGCCGTCATCGAAGTGGCCGAAGCGTCGGGGCTTTATCGGATCCCGGCTTCACGCCGCAATCCGCTGATCGCCTCGACTTACGGTACGGGCGAGTTGATCCGGGACGCCCTGGACCAAGGCTGCCGCCGCTTTATTGTTTGTTTGGGCGGAAGCGCAACGAATGACGGCGGGGCCGGCATGATCCAGGCGCTGGGGGCCAGGTTGCTGGATCGGGACGGCAGGGAGCTGCCGCTCGGCGGAGGGAGCCTCGACCGTCTTCATCGCCTCGACCTGAGCGGCTTCGATGCCCGGATTGAAGAGAGCGTCTTCACCGCCGCCTGCGATGTGGACAATCCGTTATGCGGACCGAGAGGGGCAAGCGCGGTGTTCGGGCCGCAGAAAGGCGCGGACCCCGACATGGTCGCCGCGTTAGACCGCAATCTGTACCGTTTCTCTGAGGTGATCGAAAGGCAATTGCACCGGCCGGTTCGCGATCTGGCGGGAGCGGGAGCGGCGGGAGGTCTGGGCGCGGCCGTTGTCGCCTTTCTGAACGGTACGCTGCAGAAGGGAGTGCGGTTGGTGATCGAGGCCAGTCGGCTGGAAGAAAAATTGCTCGGGGCCGATCTGGTCCTGACCGGCGAAGGGCAGAGCGACGACCAGACGGAGATGGGGAAAACGCCGTTCGGCGTAGCCCAGGCGGCCGAGAAAGCAGGCATTCCCGTCATCCTCCTCTCGGGGGCGCTCGGACGGGGCGTCGAGTCGATGTACCGGCACGGCGTCGTCAGCGCGTTCTCCATCGTGAACGGGCCGATGGCGCTGGAAGAGGCGATGCGGGGTGCTTACGGGCTTCTCGCGGATTGCGCGGAGCGGGTTGTCCGGCTTTGGACGGCGAGATAAACAGAAGCGGAGAAAAGCACAAACCGCGGCGCGCAGCGGTTTCTTTGCGCTTTTGTCGGGATTCTCGGGCGTCCCGTTCAGGAAGGACGGAAGGGGAGGCCCCCCGGAACTTGTTAAATCACGTTAACTCTGGGACAATAAGAAGCGAATCGCAAAAGAGAAGAACGTTAAGTTTGCTAGTGAAACGAGGAATGGAAATGGAACGGGAATCCATTTACGGATTGACTTTAGATAAGCTGACCGCCTGGCTGGAAGAGTGCGGCCACAAGAAGTCGCGGGCGCTGCAAGTATGGGACTGGCTGTACCGGAAGCGGGCGACGGCGTTCGAGGACATGATCGGCGTGCATGCATCCTGCCGGGAGGCGTTGGCCGAGCATTTCGCGATCTCCACGCTGAGCGAGCATACGCGGCAGGAGTCTGCGGACGGGACGATCAAGTTTCTGTTCCGGCTGAAGGACGGCAACCTGATCGAAACGGTGCTGATGCGGCACAAATTCGGATTGTCCGTGTGCGTGACGACGCAAGTGGGCTGCAACATCGGCTGCAGCTTCTGCGCGAGCGGCCTCCTCGCGAAGAGCCGGGATTTGTCCGCCGGCGAGATCACGGAGCAGATTATGCAAGTTCAGCTTCATTTGGATCGGGCGGGCCGCGGCGAGAAGGTGAGCCACGCCGTCGTGATGGGCATCGGCGAACCTTTCGACAATTACGGCAACATGGCGGATTTCATCCGGGTCATCAAGGAGTCCAAAGGGCTGGCCATCGGGCCCCGCCACATTACCGTGTCCACCAGCGGTCTTGCGGATAAAATCCGCGAGTTCGCGGACAGCGACCTGCAGGTGAACCTGGCCGTATCTCTGCACGCGCCGAACAACGAGCTTCGCACGCGCATCATGAAGATCAACCGGGCCATACCGATCGAGAAGCTGATGGCGGCCATCGATTATTACCTGGAGCGCACGAACCGCAGATTGACCTTGGAGTACATTCTGCTCAAAGACGTCAACGACCGGAAGGAGCATGCGCTGGAGCTGGCCGAGCTGATCGGCGACCGGCGGCGTCCGCTCGTCAACGTCAACCTGATTCCCTATAATCCGGTGGACGAACATAGCCAATACCAGAGAAGCGAACCGGAATCGATCCGGACGTTCTTCGATACGCTCAAGAAGCAGGGCGTCAGCTGTAGCGTCCGCCTGGAGCACGGCGCCGATATCGACGCCGCCTGCGGGCAGCTCCGCAGCAAGCAAATCCGGGCGGGACGGGAAGCCGGGTGAGCGCGGAATGCGGCGTCAGGCTTCGGCTCGCCGAAGCGCCGCTCCGGTCTTGGAGATGCGAATCGCCATCAGCGAAGCGAACAGGCAGACGATGCCGGCGGCCATGAACGGAACCGTATAGGAACCGAGCCATTGTCTCATGGCTCCCGCCGAGTAGGCGGCGACGGAGGCGCCGATCTGGTGGGCGACGACGACCCAGCCGAAGATCATCCCGGATTTCTCCTTGCCGAATTCCTGGGTCGCCAGCTTGACGGTCGGCGGCACGGTCGCGATCCAATCGAGCCCGTAGAAGACGCTGAAGACGATCAGGTTGAGCGGGCCGGAGCCGAGCGCGTAAGGCAGGTAGAGCAGCGACAGACCGCGAAGGCCGTAGTACCAGAACAGGAGCCAGCGGCTGTCGAAGCGGTCGGACAGCCAGCCCGAGAACGTCGTGCCGAACAGGTCGAAGATGCCCATGAAGGCGAGCAGGCTGGCCGCCGTCACTTCCATGATGCCATAGTCGCCGCAGGCGGGAATGAGATGCGTGCCGATCAGGCCGTTCGTCGAAAAGCCGCAGAAGAAGAAGGTGCCGGCGAGCAGCCAGAACGTCTTGTTCTTCAAGCCTTCGCCCAGCGCGAGAAGCGGCGCCGCGAAGATGTCTCCTTGGAACGCCGCCGGCTTGGTCTTCTCCTCCGAACCGTATGGAGCGGCTCCGATCTCATAGGGATGATTCCGCATGAAGACGGCAACGAGAACCATGAGCGCGACGATGACGGCGACAGCCGTGTAAACGGAGGTTCTCCAGCCGGACTGAACCGTAATCCCGGCCAGCATGGGAAGGAACAGCAGCTGCCCCGTTGCCGCGCTGGCGGTCAGAACGCCGACCACAAGTCCTTTCCGCTTGACGAACCATTGATTCGCAACCGTAACGCCGAGGACGTTCGCCATCATTCCCGTGGCGAGTCCGGATACGACGCCCCACAGGATCTCGAACTGCCAGAGAGCTTGCATCCAAGGCGTGGCGGTCAGGCCGGCTGCCAGTGTCCCCAAGGAAGCGACCGTCACCCGGCGAATGCCGAACTTCAGGAGCACCGCGGCGGAGAAGGGACCCGCCAGCCCGTATAGGAAGATCCCGATCGAGACGACGCTGGAGATTCCCCCGCGGCTCCAGCCGAAATCCTTTTCGAACGGAAGCATAAAAAGGCTGGGCATGGACCGGATACCCGCCGAGACGAGCAAGGTGACGAAGGTAACGGCCAGAACAACCCACCCGTAATGAAATTTCGCTCTTCTTTTGTCGGCTTCCAAGGATCCCTCACTCCGTTCGTTTTATTTTGTTTGTACATACAAAATATAAATCCGCAAAAAATTAATGCCGCTCCAGCAGCGCGCTGGAAGCGTTCAAGTCCTCCGTCAATCGCTTGGCCGCGTCTGCGCCCAAGAGAGCCTCGTACCGATCGTGCAGATTTCGGGAGGCTTGGCGGATCGATTCCAACAGTTCCTCCGCTTTCTTCGTCGGGTACACGAGCACCGTCTTGCCTTGCCCTTTCCGTTCGACCAGCCGTTTGGCTTCCAGCTTATCGACGAATCGAGTGAGCGTGGAGGGCGTAATGGACAGCTTCTCAGCCAGTTCCTTCTGGGAAATGCCCGGCGCACCGGCGACCAGACGGATCAGATAGCCGTACATGGGACTGAGCCCGGTGGGCGCGAATTCTTCTTCGGCCATCTTGGTGATGGCGCGTCCCAATCGGTTGGCGGTAAAAAACAGGCACGTCTGCAGGAAGCCATCGTCCAAGGCGGGCACCTCCTCTTACGATTTTGTATGTACAACGAATATAGAGGGTCATTTGTCAAGACTCGTTGCGGAAAAAGGCGCCCTCCACGGGCGCTCGTACGAGTATCCAGGCGGCTAGGGGGCCCGCCAGGCCAGAGACTCCCTCACCGCTTTCGGAAGGTTGTCCAGCACAAGCCGGTACGAATCCTCCAGCATCTGCAGGATCGTTTCGTCCGGCACGCTTCCGTTCAGCAGAACGGTGTTCCAGTGCCGCTTGTTCATGTGATAGCCGGGAAGCACGGCTCCGGGGTACGTCTCGCGCTGCAGCCACGCTTCCTCCGGCGACGTCTTCAGATTGACGCTCTCCCCGTCCTCCCTGACGCCCAACAGGGCGAACATTCGGTTCCCCACGTACAGCACCGGCATTTCCGGATCGAACGGATACCGGAGACTGGTTCCCGGATAGCTCAACCCCGCGTCGATCAATTGCTGATGGTTCATGGCGTTCGTCTTCCTTCCTCTTGCGCGTCGTTAGACCGATTCTATCATAAAAGCGGCAAGCTTCGGAGTTAACTTGGCGGCGGCCGAAATCTACCTCAAACATCGCGAAAAAAGAGACGTCTATCCTTGGGTAAATATTAACTAAAAAAGTATTGATTTTTACTTAATATTTAGCTAGGATAAGGATGGTTGTGGATGCGTTTTCAATCCAATTTTCAAAAATGAGGGGGAAACACGAAATGAACAAGCTTTCCAAAGGTATCGGCCTGCTGCTGGCCACATCCGTTGTCTTGGGAGCGTGCGGCAACTCGAATGACAACAATGCCGCTCCATCTTCCGATTCCGGAAGCGGAGCGGCGGACGAGAACAAGGTGACCTTGTCGGCATGGGCATGGAACGTCAATGTCGGCGCCTTGAACGACGCAATGGAATTGTATAAGAAAGACCACCCTAACGTCGAGCTTAAAGTCGAGGACATGGGCCGCCTGGACGTATACGACAAACTGTCCACGGGTCTTGCGGCTGGCGGCCAAGGGCTTCCAGATATCGTGCTTGTCGAGGATGACCGCATTCAGGGATATTTGGATGCGTTCCCAAAAGGTTTTCTGAATTTGAGCGATAAAGGCTTTGACGGCAAGGACTTTCCGGCGTTCAAACAGCAGCTGACTTCCAAAGACGGCTCTTATTACGCACTGCCGTTCGACGCGGGCCCGACTGGTCTGTTCTACCGCAGGGACATTTTCGACAAAGCCGGCGTTAAAGCGGAAAGCATCGAGACGTGGGACGACTTCATCGCCGCGGGCAAGACGATCAAGGAAAAAACCGGCGCATACCTGCTGCCGGCCGACAAATTCAAGGATGACGCCAATTTCCGCATGATGCTCAATGAGCTCGGCGTATTCTACTTCGACAAAGACGGCAATATCGACTTTAACAACCCGAAGGCCGTTCAAGCGCTCGATACCCTCAAGAAGCTTGGGGACGCCGATCTCGTGAAAGACGTCAACGGCTGGGATGGAACCGTATCCGCTACGGTCGACGGCTCCGTGGCCACCGTTCCGTTCGGCGCTTGGTATTACGGCACTATTATCGATCAGGCGAAAGACACGAACGGCAAATGGGGCGTCATCCAGCTTCCGGCGTTCGAGAAGGGCGGCAACCGAGCGGCGAACCTAGGCGGCTCGAGCTGGATGATTCCCTCCGCGACGAAGCATCCCGACGAAGCATTCGAGTTTGCGAAATATTTCGCCACGACGCCTGAGGTTCAGCAAATGGCCATGGAAAAACACGGGTTGTTCCCGTCTCTGCTCTCCACGTACTCGCAGCCGATCTTCCAATCCGACGTCGCCTTCTTCGGCGGACAGAAGATCTGGAAGCTGTTCGCGGACGAAATGAAGAGCATTCCGACGCCTTACTACACCAAGGACTATGCGATCGCCATGGACGAAGCGGTCAAGGCGCAAGCTCACGTGTTCATGGGCCAATCCGCCAAGGAAGCCTTGAAGTCTGCTGCAGACAGTCTCAAGAGCCGGACGAAGCGCAACGTAAACAACTACTAATCGGATCGCGGCACGACAGGAACGAGATTTAGGAGAGGATCCTAAATCTCTTCCTGTTTCCATCACCGAGCCAGCTGCAAGGAGGAGCCTAAGGTGAGAACCAAGAGCTATATCCCATACCTATTCTTGACCCCCGCGATCGTTCTGTTCGCCATTTTTATGGTTTATCCGATTTTATATTCTTTTCTTCTCAGCTTCCAGACGTCACAGGGCGGGGAGATGACCTTCGCCGGTCTGGACAACTACCGTCGATTATTCAGCGACGATATCTTCTTTACGGCGCTAAAAAATACATTTGTTCTTCTCGTTGTCCAAGTTCCGATCATGCTGTTCGGGGCGATCGTGCTCGCTTCGATGCTGAACTCGATCAAACGCTGGAAAGGCCTTTTTCGCGTGTCCTTCTTCATGCCGGCCGTGACGTCGCTCGTCGCGTACTCGATCATTTTCTCCATCATGCTCATGGAGGACGGGCTGATCAACCAGTTCCTCGGCGCTTTGGGCATCAAGGCGATTCCGTGGCTGTCCGATCCGATATGGGCGAAGGCCGCGTTGATTCTGGCGATGACCTGGCGGTGGACCGGCTACAACATGGTCATCTTCCTGGCCGCCATGCAAAATATTCCCGAATCCCTGTACGAGGCAGCGAGTCTGGACGGAGCCGGCCGGTTCAAGCAATTTTTTGCCGTTACCATTCCGCAGTTAAAGCCCGTAATCCTCTTTACGGCGATTCTCTCGACGATCGGAACGCTGCAGCTTTTTGACGAGCCCTATACGCTGACGAAGGGCGGGCCCAGCGACGCCACGCTGACGATCGGGATGTACCTGTATCAGACGGGCTTCCGTTATTTCGATTTTGGATACGCTTCGACGCTGGCATATGTGATCGTCGTTCTGATTGCCGTCGTCTCGTTCATCCAATTTAAATGGACGGAGGAAAAAGCATGAGAACGCTGCGCACGAACGTACTTGTCTACCTGCTGCTGGCGTTAGGCGCGATCGTGTCCTTGTTCCCGTTCTATTGGGCGGCGGTTTCGGCGACGAACGAGAGCGGGAAAGTATTCGCTAAGCCGCCGATATTGAAGCCGGGAGCCAAGCTATGGGACAATATCTCTAATCTCGACAAAGCGATCGACATCGGACGGGTCGTCTCGAATTCGCTCATTGTCGTTACGATCTACACTGCGCTAAGTCTTATGATTTGCACGATGGCCGGTTACGCGTTCGCCAAATTCAAGTTCAAAGGGCGCGACGCGCTGTTCTCCGCTTTCCTGCTGTCGATGATGGTGCCGTTCCACGCGCTCGTCATTCCGCTGTTCAAGATGATGGCCGCCTGGGGCTGGTTGAACTCGTATCAGGCGCTCATTTTGCCAAACCTGGCGTATCCGTTCGCGATATTTCTCATGAGGCAAAACATGCAGGCCGTTCCGGACGCCATGATGGAAGCGGGCAGGATCGACGGCGTGGGGGAATGGAAGCTGTTCACCAGCATCATTCTTCCGTCGGTGAAGCCGGCGCTGGCCGCCACGGCGATCTTCCTGTTCATGTACCAGTGGAACAGCTTCTTGTGGCCGCTGATCGCGGCGTCCTCCAAGTCGATGTACACGCTGCCGGTGGCGTTGTCGAGCTTGTTCGGCTTGTCGCGTATCGATTACGGCCAGGTCATGGCGGGCGTCACGATCGCCACTGGCCCGATCATCGTATTTTTCCTGCTGCTGCAGCGGCATTTCATCTCCGGGGTGCTCGGCACCGCGGTCAAAGAATAACGACAGGGAGCAGACAGCATGTATTTGGGAGTGGATTATTATCCCGACTATTGGCCGGAAGAGCTGATGGAAGAGGATTTGGACGGCATCGTCGGCCTTGGCGCCAACATGGTGCGCATCGGGGAGTTCGCCTGGCACCGGATGGAGCCGGTGGACGGACAATTCGACTTCTCGTTTTTTGACGGGGTTATCCGGAAATTGAAGAGCAAGGGACTCGCGGTTATGTTCGGCACGCCGACGGCGACGTTCCCGGCATGGCTAGCGAAGAAGCACCCTTCGGTGCTGTCCAAGGACGAATACGGCAGGCCGCGCGCCTTCGGCGGAAGGAGGCAGTACTGCTTCAATTCCGCGGAATATCGCCGGTATGCGGCAAGGATCACCGCCAAGCTCGTCCGGCATTACCGCGACGAATCCGCGATCGTCGCCTGGCAGGTGGACAACGAGTTTGGGCACGAAGGAAGCGACATGTGCTATTGCGAACAGTGCCACACGGCCTTCCAACGGTTCCTGGAGCGAAAATTCGAGGGCGATATCGGAGCGCTGAACGAGACGTACGGGACGATCTTCTGGGGACAGACGTACAACCGTTTCGACGAGATTCCGATTCCGACGGCTACGATCACGACGCACAATCCGGCGCTGCGGCTCGATTGGGCCCGGTTCCGCTCCTACTCTCTCAACAGCTTTGCGAAGGAGATGGCCGCCATCGTCAGAGAGAACAAAGGGGCGCATCAGACGGTGACGACGAACGTGTCGGGCGGGTTCTTCGACAAGTGGTTCGACCATGCCGAGCAGGCGGAGGCGTTCGACTTCATGTCGTATGACAACTACCCGGTCTGGGGAGGATTGGCGGAACCGATCACGCCGGCGCATATCGCGCTCGGGCACGATTTCAATCGCGGGTTAAAAGACAAGAATTTCTGGATCGTAGAAGAGTTGATGGGCGCGCAAGGCCATGATGTCATCGGTTATCTGCCTCGTCCGGGACAGGCGAAGATGTGGTCGATGCAGGCGTTCGCCCACGGCTGCACGGACATGCTCTACTTCTGCTGGAGGGCGATGAACCGCGGCGCGGAGCAATTCTGCATGGGCATCGTGGATCATGACAACCGGCGCGGGTCCAAGTATGAGGAAGTGCGCGCCGTGTTCCGGGAGATCACTCCCTATGGCGAAGCACTGCAATCGGAGATCCGTTCGGACATCGCCGTCTTGTACGACTACGACAATATTTGGTCCTGGCGCATTCAGCGGCAAAGCGAGGCGTTCGATTTCACGAAGGAGCTCCTGCGGCTGTATACGCCGTTTCATTCGCTGAATTGCCATATCGACGTCATCCCGGCGACGCGGGATTTCTCCAAGTATAAAGTGCTCCTCGTGCCTGCGCTGCAGATCATCGACCGGGAACTCGGAGAGCGGCTTGCCCGCTTTGCTTCGGAAGGGGGAACGGTAGTGTTCTCGTTCCGAACCGGGATCCGGGATCGGGACAACAACCTGCATTTCGGCATGGAAATGCCGGGTTACGTCGCGGATATGTGCGGCTTGACCATTCATGCCGGAGAAGCGCTGGCGAATGGGCGCCGCGAACCGATCGTCTCCGCCGACAGCACAACGTCCGGCGTCTGCGAGGTGTGGCGCGACTTGCTGAGACCGACGACGGCCGAGACGCTATACCGGCACGATTCCGTCTTCTTCCCGGAAGCGGCGGTTACCCGCAATGTCTACGGCAACGGCGTTGTCTATTACATCGGCGGAGGCGTCGATTCCGATATTTTGAACGAAATCGCCCGATCCATTGTCAAGACACGTCAAATTTGGCATATTGAAAGCGAACCGGGTGTGGAAGTGTACGCCCGAAACGCCGGAAATAAACAAATTTGGTTTGTTCTCAATCATACGGATAAGGTGAGGACGTTTAAGGGCCGCCGACTGGAGCCATACGCGAGCTTCGTCGTTCCGGCCGAAGAGATTTGAATACCGTCCGCTCGCCCAGTCGGCGCGCGGACCGACAGGGAGGAAAACGAGGCATGGCTACTATAAAGGATATCGCCGGGCAGGCCGGGGTTTCCACCGCGACCGTCTCCCGTGTGCTCAACTACGATCCGACCCTGTCGGTATCGGACGACACGCGCAAGCGGATCTTCGAAATCGCCCAGCAGCTTAATTATCGAACGCCTCGGGAGCGCAACGGCAGCGGGGCTTCTCCGGCCGCGACCGGCAAGGAGCGTTACAGGATCGGTCTGATCAATTGGTACACGGATCAGGAGGAATTGCTCGATCCCTATTATCTGGCCATTCGGCTCGGCGTGGAACGGGAGTGCTTCCAGCGGCAGTTCGACTTGGTGAGAGTCTTCCTGCACAGCACCGAGGGTTCGATCAATTGGAACGGGGAGCCGCTGGACGGCATCATCGCGATCGGCCGCTTCGAGAAGGACGATCTCGACCGGTTCCCGGCCCATCTCGACTCTATCGTGTTCGTCGATTCGTCGCCGGACGACGAGCGCTTCGACTCGGTCGTCATCGATCTCCGCAAGTCCGTCGGGCTTGTACTGGAGCATCTGACGGGTCTCGGCCACCGGGAGATCGGGTACATTGGCGGGCACAACGTCGTGAACGGCAAGAGGGTGCGGGACGAGCGGGAACTGGTATTCGGAGAGTGGCTGAAGGAGCGGGGAATGTACGACCCTGCCTTTATTTACACGGGCGAGAACCTGTATTCGGAGGATGGCTACCAGCTGATGAGGACGGCGTTGGCCGCCGAGCGTCTTCCAAGCGCTTTTTTCATCGAAAACGATTCGATGGCCGTCGGAGCGCTGCGCGCCTTGCACGAGGCGAAAGTCAAGGTTCCGCGAGATGTCTCGATCATCAGCTTCAACGATATCGCCATTTCCGAATTTATGCAGCCTCCGTTGACGACGGTCAAAGTGCATATGGAGTTCATGGGCGAGACGGCCGTGGAGCTGCTCGCCGACCGCCTGAGCACGAGGCGCGAAATCGCCAAGAAGGTCGTGCTCCCGACGAAGCTGACCATAAGGGAAAGCACCGCGGAGCCGATGCCGAGAGATCGCGAGCGGACGCAACTGCGGAGGTGAAGGGTTGATATGCCTTTTCGGAACCAGACCGTATTGCCGGCGGTAAGAACGGCAAAGGAACTCGAAGGGGTACTCGCTGCCCCTTTTGTTTATTTGGTGCTGCTCGGCGGTCACCTGGGACAGCTTCGTCCGCTTGTGGAACTGGCGGAACGCCACGGCAAAAAGGTGCTGCTCCACGCCGACCTCATCGACGGGCTGAAGAACGACGAATACGCGGCCGAATTTCTTTGCCAGAAAGTTCGGCCGGCGGGGCTCATCTCGACCCGGGCCAGCGTCATTCAGAAGACAAAACAGAACAAGCTCATCGCCGTGCAGCGGCTGTTCCTGATCGACTCGGGCGCGCTGGAGAAGAGCTATTCGTTGTTCGAGAAGACCCGCCCGGATTTTATCGAGGTGCTGCCGGGCGTCATTCCTCATCTGATCGGCGAGGTGAAGGAAAGAACGGGCATTCCCATCATTGCCGGGGGACTCATTCGGTCGGCGGAGGACGTTGGCGCGGCGCTCGGGGCCGGGGCCACGGCGATTACGACCTCCAGGCGGGAGCTGTGGGGGCTCGGGGGATAGAAAGGAGAGACGCTAAGATTGGAACGGTTCATTCTGGCCCTGGACCAGGGAACAACGAGCTCTCGAGCCATGTTGGTCGATGCGGCGGGGGAAATCCGGGGCATGACGCAGCAGGAGATTGCGTTGGACTACCCCAATGCCGGCTGGGTGGAAGCGGACCCGGAAGCGATCTGGCGATCGGTCGTTGCCGTGGCGCGCAAGCTTCTCCAAGAGAACGCCGTCGCTCCGGACCGCATCGCGGGAATCGGCATTACGAATCAACGGGAGACGGCGATCGTCTGGGAGAAGGCAACCGGCCGGCCGGTTTATCCGGCGATCGTGTGGCAGTCCCGGCAGACGGTGGATATTTGCGAAAGGCTGAAAGTGCAAGGAAAAGAAACGCTCGTTCGCGGGAAAACCGGCTTATTGTTGGACCCTTACTTTTCGGGCACGAAGGTGGCGTGGATTCTCGAGCATGCGGAAAATGCAAGAGCAATGGCCGAGGCCGGGGAACTGTTGTTCGGCACGGTCGACAGCTGGCTCATCTGGAAGCTGACGGGCGGACGCGTTCACGTTACCGACGTATCCAACGCTTCCCGAACGTTGTTGTTCAACATTCACGAAAGGCGTTGGGACGAAGAACTGCTGGACCTGTTCGGCATTCCGGTCTCCATGCTGCCTGCCGTCCGCTCGTCCTCCGAAGTGTACGGGGAAGCGGAGGCGGAGTGGCTCGGCCGGGCGATTCCTATTGCGGGCGCCGCGGGAGACCAGCAGGCGGCTTTGTTCGGGCAAGGATGCTTTGAGGCGGGCAGCGTCAAGAACACGTACGGCACCGGATGTTTTATGCTCATGAATACCGGTTCGGAGGCGAAACCGTCCCCTTCCGGTTTGCTCACCACAATCGCGTGGGAAGTGAACGGCAAGCTGGAATACGCCCTCGAAGGAAGCGTGTTCGCCGCAGGCGCCGCTATTCAATGGCTCCGGGACGGGCTCGGAATGATCGAATCGGCGGCGGAGAGCGGGGAACTCTCGGCGAAGGTCGAGTCGACGGACGGGGTATACGTCGTGCCCGCTTTCGTGGGGCTCGGCACCCCGTATTGGGACAGCGACGTGCGCGGGGCCGTGTTCGGTCTGACGAGAGGAACGTCGAAGGCGCAGTTCGTGCGGGCGACGCTTGAGGCGCTCGCTTATCAAACGAAAGACGTGTTGGACGCGATGGAGAAGGATGCCGGCATCCCATTGAAAACGCTCGCGGTCGATGGGGGCGCGGTAAAAAACGACTTTCTGATGCAGTTCCAGAGCGATCTTCTCGGCGTTGCGATCGAGCGCCCGGTCATCAATGAATCGACCGCGCTCGGCGCCGCGTATTTGGCCGGCCTCGCGGTCGGCTTCTGGAAGAGCCGGGACGAGATTGTCCGGCTGCGCCGGATCCATAGAACGTTCCGCCCCTCCATGGACGAAGGCCGGCGCCGCGAGCTTTACGCAGGCTGGCAGCGGGCCGTAACAGCCGCCATGGCATTCAAACCGTTATCGTGCTATAATAAATAATACAAGTTCATATCGGTTGGAGATCTTGGAGAAACCTCGCATGAGGTTCCGGAGCGTTCGCCCCGGAACCCGTTCGAGGTTTCTCTTTTTGCTTCCGCGAACCGATCGGATTTTTTTATAGTCCAATCAATCATCAGGGAGGAAATTGGCCATGTCCCAATCCGTACCGTTTACCGGCACATTCTCCGCCCGGGAACGCGTTGCCATCCTGGAGAATATGCGTGATCAACCGCTCGACCTGCTCGTAATCGGGGGAGGCATTACGGGAGCGGGCATCGCTTTGGACGCGGCAAGCCGCGGCTTGCGCACCGGCCTCGTCGAGATGCAGGATTTCGCGGCTGGAACCTCGAGCCGTTCGACGAAGCTTGTGCACGGGGGGCTGCGATACTTGAAGCAGTTCGAAATCGGGGTCGTCGCCGAAGTCGGCAAGGAACGGGCAATCGTATACGAGAACGGGCCTCATGTGACGACGCCCGAATGGATGCTGCTCCCTCTGTACGAAGACGGCACATTCGGGAAATTCACGACTTCCATCGGCCTTCGGCTGTACGATTTCCTTGCGGGCGTAAAGAAGGCCGAGCGCCGGTCCATGCTGAGCGTTGAAGAGACTCTCCGCAGGGAGCCTCTGCTCAAGAGGAAAGGGCTTAAAGGCGGAGGTTACTACGTGGAGTACCGGACGGACGACGCGCGGCTCACGATTGAAGTCATGAAGAAGGCGAGAGAACTGGGGGCGCTTGCCGTGAACTATGCCAAGGTAGAGTCTTTCGCTTATGACGCTTCCGGCAAGCTGACGGGCGCGCTCGTACGGGACACGGCGGGCGGCGCAGAATACGCGATCCGGGCCGCGAAAGTCGTCAACGCGACCGGCCCATGGGTCGATTCCGTCCGCGAGTTCGACAAGTCCAAGACAGGCAAGACGTTGCGGCTGACCAAGGGGGTGCATCTCGTTTTTGACCAGCGTCGGTTTCCGCTTCGCCAAGCCGTGTATTTCGATACGCCGGACGGCCGGATGATATTCTCCATTCCGAGGGCAGGCAAGACCTATGTGGGCACGACCGACACGAATTACAAAGGCGACATCGCGCATCCGCTGGCGACCGCGGAGGATCGCGATTACCTGCTGCAAGCGGCGAATTTCATGTTCCCGGATCTCAAGCTGACGGAAGCGGATGTGGAGTCGAGCTGGGCGGGGTTGCGCCCTCTGATTCAACAGGAGGGCAAGAATCCGTCGGAAATTTCACGCCGGGACGAGATTTTTCACTCGCCTTCGGGACTGATCTCGATAGCGGGCGGCAAACTGACAGGTTACCGCAAGATGGCCGAGGCCGTCGTCGACGACGTGGTCAAGCGGCTTGCCGCCGAAGGCAACCGGGCGGGAAGATCGGCGGGACCGTGCCGCACGAGAGGCATTCCGATCTCCGGGGGAGACGTAGGCGGCTCCTCGTCATACGGAAGTTTCGTGGCCCACAAAACGAAGGAAGGGGCCCGGATCGGCCTAAGCCCCAAAGACGCTGAGGCTTTGGCCCGATTTTACGGCTCGAACGTCGATGCCTTGTTCTCGCTTGCGATCGATTCGCGAACGCGGCAATGGGCTGAACGTCACGGTCTGTCCGCCGAAGTCGCGGCTCGGCTGCGTTACGCCATGGAGCACGAGATGACCGTCCAACCGGAGGATTTTTTCATCCGCCGGACGGGCTGGTTGTTTTTCGACATCGCGGCCGTGCGGACTTGGAAGACTCCGGTGATCGAAGCGATGGCCGACTGGCTGGACTGGACGGAAGAGGAGTCCGCTTATTGCGCCGACCGGCTCGAACAATATCTGGAAGAGGCGGCAGGCGCACGGCAGGAGTAACCGAAATGAGAATCGGAAAAGCTTTCCGAATACTCAGCCCTCGAAGGAGGGATCGATCCCTGGAATTCGATGTCATCATGATCGGAGCCGGGCTGGCAGGTCCGGCAGCGGCCGCAAACCTTGGGCGGATCGCTAACCGACTTGTCCGGGCGGGTTCTCGGTTCCTCCGGTGAGGCGATTCCCGGACTTTACGCGGCGGAGAGGTCTCCGGATTCGGAGGCGGGAGGCATGCACGGACGCCGGAGGCCGCCCGGGACCGTGTTTTCCTGCGCAGGTGGAACGTCTTGCGCATGGCGGTCGGGATGACCATGCTCCCGGCGAACGAAGCAAGCTCTCCCAACAGCGTATGCCGAACCGGTTGTTCGACATGCTGCGCGGCGGCTTGGGTCGGGAGGTGCATCATAAATGGAAACCGAAGTGTTATAATGAAGACAATTTCATGATGGCCATTGCGAAGCCGATCGGAGGGGAGGCGGAGGTTAGGAGCCGAAATTTTCCGAAGAAGGGTTGCCCGGCAAGCTGGCGGCATATAAGTAATAAAGACGCGGCATATCGAAAACGATGAATGTAAGCGCAATCATTCCGGCTCTATTTTCAAGATATGGGGTGATCTTTATGGGAACCCGGCTGTTATCTGAAAGCTTGATCAGGAAGCGCTTTCCGCATCTTCGTTACGTTCGCATCCATTCTCTCGGCAAGCACATGGCGACGATCTATGCTTGGGACGATCAGCTTCGACTGGACGATGCGGACCGGATCGCGCTTAAGCGGTTCGCCGCGACCGATCTGGTTCCGTATGTGTGCTTCAAAATCAAAGAGTATTCGAGGATTCAGGAGGAGAAGGTTCCCCAGGCGGAAGAGATCCCCGACAGCGTGTACCGGGCGGCGATGACCCGGAGCCTGGACCTGCAGGGGATCGTAGGCGTCATGAACGAGATGTTCTCGGAAGGCCGGATCGCCTTCAACGAGTACAATCCGTGGACGGGGACGATCTATTTGGACGTCAGCACGACGAACGCTCTGACTCCAGTGGAGAAGGAACTGATCCACCGGTATCTTTACGAACTTGTGCCGTTGGGGGCGACCTTTGAAGTCCGTTACGGCTGCATCCCGGCGCCGCAATAACCCGTCCGGTCCGCACGCGAAGCCCCGACCTTGACAAGGCCGGGGCTTCGGACTGAGAAAAGGACCGACTTAATTGTTCGGAACCGCCGCATGACTGATGTAAGGCGTAATATCGATCTTCAGACGATCCGCGAGCTGTTGCCCCAACTCGGCATCCGCCCGATAGAAGTTGCAAACCGCGCGCAGTTGAGTCGGCTCCGCCGCCTGCGCCAGATCGGCCGCCAGATTGTTCAAGACGGCGGCCTTCTCCTCGTCGGAGTAACGGTTCCAAACTTGCCCCGCCTGCCCGAAGTCGTTCGTCTTGGCGATCTTCTGCCTTCCCGCCGCGCCGTACAACGGAGCGGACGCTTCCGTGAAGGCCGGATCTTCCTTCGGCGTATCCTGATAACGGTTGGGCTCGTAATTGATATGGCCGCTCTGCTGCTTGAACGGCATCGAACCGTCGCGCTGGTTGTTGGCCACCTGGGCGAACGGGCAATTGATCGGCAGCTGCAAATAGTTCGTTCCGATCCGGTAGCGCTGCGTATCCGAATAGGAGAAGAGGCGGCCTTGAAGCAGCTTGTCTTCCGACGGCTCGATGCCGGGAACGACGACGCCGGGGTTGAAGCCGACCGATTCCGTCTCCGCGAACACGTTGGCGGGATTGCGGTTCAACGTCATCGTCCCGACAAGCTGATAGGGGATCACGTCCTCGAACCAATCCTTCGTCGCATCAAGCGGGTCGAAGTCGAAGCTGTCGATATCGGCCGGATCGAGAATTTGGACGAACAGATCCCATTGCGGATAGTCGCCGCGTTCGATGGCTTCGTACAGGTCGCGGCTGGCGTGGTTGAAGTCGACGGCCTGAACGGCGGACGCTTCCTGGGCCGAGAGGTTCTTCAGCCCCTGCTTCGGCACCCAGCGCAGCTTGACGTATACGGTGTTGCCGTAGGCGTTGATCCATTTGAACGCGTGGACGCTGGAGCCTCTCATATGCCGGTAGCTCGCGGGAATCCCTTCGTCCGAGAACAGGTGCAGCAGCATGTTGGTCGACTCCGGCGTGAGGGACATGAAGTCCCAGTAACGGTCGGGATGCTGGATGTTGTTGCGCGGGTCGGGCTTTAAGGCGTGGACCATATCGGGAAACTTCATGGCATCGCGGATGAAGAAGACCGGGAGATTGTTGCCGACGAGGTCGTAATTGCCTTCCGTCGTGTAGAACTTGACCGCGAAGCCGCGCGGGTCGCGAAGCGTCTCCGGGGAGTGCTGGCCGTGAACGACGGTCGAGAACCGGACGAAGACGGGCGTCTCCGTGCCTTCATCCTGAAGGAAGGCCGCCTTCGTATACCGCTTCATGCTGTTGGTCAGCTTGAAAACGCCGTGAGCCCCCGCCCCCCTGGCATGCACGACGCGTTCCGGCACCCGCTCGCGGTCGAAATGGGCCAGCTTTTCCAACAGTTGATAATCCTCCAATAACGTCGGTCCGCGCTGGCCTGCCGTCCTCGAGTTCTGATTGTCCCCGATCGGCACGCCCTGATTGGTCGTCAGTCTGTCCATGAATTCTTCTCCCTTCGATTTCGAAATGGTCTTCTTCCATTACCCCGCTAACAGCTTGTGGAATAGAAATAAATGGGTACATTTTTACTTTAAGCCGTTACTTCATTACAGTCAATATTTTATAATAATAATTATAAAGTGAAGCGATTTCACGATGGCGTCCCATTATGGTTATGCGGAAAGGGGAAGGCTTATGAGTATCGACGAGCTTGTCGGCGTTATGAAAGGGCACGGGCTCAGAATTACTCCGCAGCGTGTAGAGGTGCTGAAGCTTCTCCTGGAGTTGTCCCATCCGACGGCGGATCAAATTTATGCGAGGATGCAGAAGCTTTTCCCCTACATGAGCCAAGCGACCGTCTACAACACGCTGAAAGCGCTGAAGGATTTGGGCCTGATCGCCGAGATCACGGACGACCAGCGCAGCCATCGGTATGAATTCGCCAGCAAGGACCACTGCCATTTTACGTGCAAACGCTGCGGGGAAATTCACGATATCGATGCGGGGGATTATTGGCAGGCCGCGCGGGAGATTCCGAAGCGGAGGGGCGGTTATCTCGTGGAAGGCTGCCGGATCGAGCTGTTCGGGACATGTCCGCGGTGCGCCGCCGAATAGGAGGTCGGTGCGCGAGGAAAGCGCGGGAGCGGGGCTGCCCTCGTCCGAAAGACAGCCCCTTCCGTTCATCATGCAGAATAGATAAGTTTCACGCTTGTTCATTGCCGATGATCTCCGCAAAGCTTCTTCGCCGTCCAAGGCCGCCAAAGCGTTTTGCCCGGCTTAGAAGCAAGAGAACGTCTCGATGCGCCTCAAATCCAGTCCGGAATAGATCCAGAATCGGCCGGTCCAGCGAAATCCCGCGACCGAGGTCCGTCCCACGAAAGTGGGGTAAAACCAGAAGCCGTTGCCGAACCGCGGCCAGATGAACGTGAACCGGAACAGGCAGCCGCGAATGGCGCCGGGATCGACGGCAAGAACCGAAGTCAAAGGCCGGGGCGGCGGAGACGAAGGCGGCGGGGAGGCAGGCGGCCGCTGCTGAAACCCTTGCGGTCCCAGAGGGGGCATAAAAGCCAAGGACAATCACTCCTTTAGTCGCCGAGACGCTGCTGGGCGTATGTTTAAATGAGCGTAATGGCCAACAAATTGAACAGAACCAAGGGCAGGATGAAGTTCGGATTCGGTCCCGGGAAGAAAAACGGCGCGCGTACCGCCTGTTCCGCCGGCTGCATCAAATAGACGATGCCCCGGTCGCAGTGAACGATGGTGCCTTCGAAGACGTCCCCGTCCACCGTCTCGACCCGAACGGGCCGATGGAGGCATTGGCCGCAAACGGCATGCAAATGGTCGTGATAGGACCGAAGCGAGCGGACCCATTCGTCGGTCGCCCGGTACAGCGTTTGGGGCTCGGCCCGGTATGGCAAGCTCATGCGAATCTCTCCTTTGGCATGAAACCAAGTTGATGTAATCGTATGCGAGAGCCCAGGAGGAGGTGCGGCGGGAAAAAAAGAACCCGCGATTTTCGCGGGAGGAAGGATTCCACTCGCGCCGGCGCGTGCGCTCAGTAAGTCTCCTGGGCGTATTTGCCGAGCTTCTTCAGCAGCCGGGCCGCCAGAAGCTGCTCTTCCGCAGTCAAACCGCCGACGGCTTGCTCGATGACGTCCGCATGGCCGGGGAAAACTTCCTCGATGAAGGCTCTTCCTTCGTCCGTGATCTCGGCGTAGACGGAGCGGCGGTCTTCGGTGGACGTTTTGCGCACGACGAACCGTTTCCGCTCCAGCTTGTCGACGACGTACGTAATGTTGCCGCTGCTCATCAGCACTTTGCTGCCGATCTGCTGAATCGGCTGCGAACCTTTGTGATAGAGCAGCTCAAGCACCCCGAATTCGGTGCGGTTCATGCCGAACCGCTTGATATCCCTGTCCGCGTGGGCGTTGACCCATTGGCTGGCTCGGGATAACGCGATATAAAGCTGAAGCGAACGTTCCTGATCGTTGGTCGGCATAGCGGGGATCACCTTTCCGGGCGAAAAACGCCTCGATATATCTTAAATTAAAGATATGGGTTCGGCGGCCGAATGTCAACGATCCGTGCGTCCGAGTCCCGCCTCCCGCACGCTGCCGAGCATGCTTCCGGCGCCGAATGGAAATGGTATAGCAGAGATTCAGGAAGGCGAGGGGGATAACCATGCTTATTTTGCGAAAATGGGCGATCGTCGCGGGAGCGGTCGTCGCATCGCTCTCGGCGACGATCCCTTCGGCGAGCGTCCGGGCGGAACCTGCGGACGGTTCTCCGGTGGCTGCGTTCGTGAGGAGCGGCGATTTGTGGGTCAAGCAGGGCAAGGAAGAGAAGCGGCTTACCCGGGGGGAATTCGTACGCAACCCGCGTTGGTCCCGCGACGGGCGGTGGATCGCATATACGAGAAGGGAGCAGGAACGGGAGCTCTGGGTCCGCCGATTGGACGAAGCGGAAGGGCGGCTTGTCTCGGCGAAGTTGGCCGGCGGCTTCCAGTGGGCGCCGGACCGGAATCGGTTGGCTTATCTAACGGAGGAGGGGCTGGAATGGATCGACGCGGAGAAGCCGGACAGGCCCGCTGAAGCGGCCAAGAACATCTCGGGATTCGCCTGGTGGCCGGACGGTTCGGGGTTCGTGGCTTCTACCCGGGCCGAGCTGCTGCCGGGAGGGGATTGGTCGCAGGTGCTGATCCGGAGAATTCCGCTGGGAGCGGAGCAGCCGCAAGCGTTGTATGCGTTGCCCCGGCAGTCGGCAAGCTTCTTTGCCGTAGGAACGAGCGCGTTCAAGTGGTCGGAGGACGGCCGCTGGATGGCTTTCTTCGCAACGCCTACGGCCTCGCTGTCGGCGGATGCCAATACGTTATGCGTCTTGTCCGCGGACGGGGCGACGTTTCAGAAGCTGGATGTCATGGCGAATAACGAGCAATGGTTCGAATGGTCGGAGAAGGGGAATCGGTTGGCTTATATCGCCGGCGAAGGAAGGGAAGCGACGACGAACAAAAGGCTCGAGGTCGCGTCCGTTCCGCTCGGGAAGCCGGCCCTCTATACGCCTGCGGGGTTCGTCGATCAAGCCTTCGACTGGAAGGGGGCGGACCGGATCGTCGCGTCCCGCGCCGCCGAGCCGTCCCAATGGACGAGCCATGAGGCCGAGCGCCCGTTTCCTTTTCTTACGAGCAATGGAACTGGAGCGCGACGCTCCAATTTTACGAGCGCAAGCCATCGGCGGCCGGCTAACGTTCCAACTGCCGTGTCTTCCTCTTCCTGAACAAAAGACACGCTCAAGGTCAGCGAGGCGGCTAGCGTCTTCAACCGGTCGTTCGTCGGCTGCGGCGGCTTGCCCTCTCGCCCAAGCTTGGCCCGCAAAGCCGCACACCGGATGCTCCGCCCAAAAAGCAAAGAACCCGCCGTCCTCCTTCATGGGGACCAGCGGGCTTCTTCGGAGCGCCAGGCTTATTTAAACGACTTCCCGAACGATCCTTCGTAGAGCACATCCTTGACCGGAACTCTCTGGGACGGAACTTCGCGGGCCCGGATGCCTTCCGGCAAATTTTCCTTCGCACCTTGGTAGCCGATGGCGACAAGCGCCTGGATCGCATGATCCTCGGGGATTTCAAGAATTTCGCGCGCTTTGGCGAAGTCGAAGCCGGTCATTGCGTGGGTGGCGAGGCCTTGCTTAGCGGCTTCCAAGGCGAGGAATCCCCATGCCGCTCCGGTATCGAAGGCGTGAGAAGGAAACTCGCCCTTGTCCGTGACCGTCTTCGACACGATCAGGACGAGAACCGGCGCTTTCTCGCACCAGGAACGGTTGAATTCGCCGATGAAGGGAAAAAATTTCTCCCGTTGCTCGCGGGTGCGGGCGACGATGAAACGCCACGGCTGAGCGTTGAACGCTGACGGAGCCCAGTGGGCGGCTTCCAGTACGCTGAGCAGCGTGTTCTCGGGAACTTCCTTCTCCAGGAAGGAGCGGGGCGACCAGCGGTTCAGGACGGCCGGATCGATCGGGTATGCGGCTTGGCGGACTTGCGCGACTTCTTCCTTCAGGGTGCTCATGATGGCTCCTCCTCTTCCTGCAGCTTGTCTATTTTATGCTTCATCACCTTCAGTATATCCAATGTTTCTAACCAATGTATAGCAACTATGGAACTATTCCAAAAATAAATCCGTTTAATCCGATTGAATTAAAGTCCGTCCTAACGTACATTAATTATAAGAAAATTCGTTCAATTAAGGAGGTAGAGTCGGATGAAGAGAAAAATATTGGTCAGCGCCTGCCTGCTGGGCCATAAGGTTCGCTACGATAACGGGGACGTCCCCTGTCTCGACGCGCGCTTCCTCAAGTGGTACGAGGAAGGCCGTCTCGTCTCGATTTGCCCGGAGGTGACCGGAGGGCTGCCGACGCCGAGGCCGGACGCCCAAATTCAAGGGGATCGGGTTGTGACCGGCTCCGGAGCCGACGTGACCGCGGAGTTCGAGAAGGGAGCGAGGGCGACGCTTGAGTTGGCCCTGAAGCACGATGTGGCCCTTGCGATTCTTAAGCAGGACAGTCCGTCGTGCGGGACGCTTTATATTTACGACGGAACGTTCACGGACAACAAAATTCCGGGCGAGGGGCGAACGACGGCGCTATTGCGGCGCAACGGCTTTAAAGTATACGGGGAGGATCAGCTCGACGAGGTCGAGCGCGAACTGGCGCTTATCGACGGTTGAGCGCCTGGTCGGGCATAAGGTTGTCCAGCCGTCGCTCTCAGCTTGTCGAAGAACATTTCAATTAAGAAATCCGAAAATATGAATGCGTTCGGTCCATTGAGGGGAGGTTATGACGGTCTTCCATTCCAAATCGCCCCGAGAGGTTTATCGCTTATGCTGGAACATCATCCGCCCGCCCCTTCGCATGGGCGGCTCGATGGGCAGACCCGGTTGCTGCTCGTGGTCAACGGACTCTTTATTACCGCCGGCGCCTTGTCCGGCACCTTCCTCGGCGTGTACATCTGGAAAGCCAGCAAAAACTTCGCCTTGCTCGGCTGGTTTACGCTGATCGCCCACGTATGCATGGCGCTCACGTTCTGGATCGGGGGCTACGCGGTGAAGCGCGGGCGCAAACGGCTCGTTCTGCGGCTCGGAATCGGCGCTTCCGCCGTTTTCTACGCCCTTGTCCTGCTGCTCGGCACCCGATGCATCCCGTATATATGGCTGCTCGGCATCGTGCAGGGGACGGCGAACGGCTTGTTCTGGCTCGCGTTCAACGTCATTTACTTCGAAGTGACGGACGCGGACAATCGGGACCGTTACAATGGACTGGCGGGCGTCATCGGCGCGCTCGCGGGCATGATCGCCCCGTGGTGCTCGGGCTTTCTCATCTCGCGCATGCCGGCGGAACAAGGGTACCGAATCATCTTCATGATTTCGCTCGGCATCTTTGTCGTGGGCGTTCTCGCCACGTTTCTCCTTCGCAATCGGCGGACCGAAGGCGAGTACGAATGGGGCCTTCCCGTCCGGATCTGGCGGCTGCCCCATACGCCATGGCGGCCGGTGCTCGGCGCGCTCATCGTGCAGGGCGTTCGCGAGAGCGTCTTCGGCCTCATGATCAGCCTGCTCGTCTACATCCAGACCGGCAGCGAGCTGCGTCTCGGCAACTACACACTCATCTCGTCCGCCGTCTCCTTCGTCGGCTTCTTTGCGGTCGGGCGCTGGCTCAAGCCGTCGTGGCGGTCCGCGGGCATGCTGGCGGGAGCGGCCGCGATGACGGCGGTCATCGTTCCGTTTTTCTTCGGCATCCGTTATTCCACCATGCTCGTCTTCGGCGTCGTCACTTCGCTCTCATTCCCGCTGTATGCGATTCCGATGACGTCGACGGTGTTCGATTTGATCGGCAAAAATGAGAGCAGCGCTAGGCAACGGGTCGAATACGTCGTCGTCCGCGAGCTCGCGCTCAACGCGGGCCGAATCGCCGGCATGGCTGCGTTCATCGCGACGGTTCATTTCAGCCGCGCGCCGCTCGTTCTGAACGTGCTGATGCTCGTCACCGGCAGCGCTCCGTTGTTCAGCTGGATGTTCATGCGGGGAACGTTGGGCAACCCGTTCAAGAAATGGGCCGCTTCCAAAACGATGCGGCTTCGGAATTCCTGAAACTCCCGGAAAAATGCCTTTGACACGAAACCATTTGGTTTCGTATAATCATAAGCGAAACCGAATGGTTGCGTAAAATGCGGCGGCGGAAGAAATTCCGTGTCCGGGATCGGACCTTCGAGCCCGATCGGCTGGAGGCTAAACTCCTTTCCCTTCGCTGCAACAGAAGAGGAGGCTTTTTATTGATGAGCAATCCGAACGTACTGCCTGCCATCCGGCAGACGCAGGTGCTGAACGCGCCGATCGACAAAGTGTGGAAGGCCGTCTCCACGGCGGAAGGGATCGCCGCCTGGTTTATGCCCAACGATTTTAAACCGGTCGTCGGCCACGAGTTCCACCTGGACGCCGGACCGTTCGGCCATTCTCCCTGCAAAGTGACCGAGATCGACTCTCCGCATCGCGTCTCCTTCCGCTGGGGCAAGGATTGGACGCTGACGTTCGAGCTGAGGGAGCTGGACGGCAAGACGGAGTTTACGCTGATTCACGACGGATGGGACCCGGAGAAATTGACCGAATTCGGCCAGCCCCATCCGGCGGTGCGCGAGAATATGGCCCAGGGCTGGACCGGCATCGGGCAGAAGCTGGCCAAGTATATCGAGTCTTGAGCGATGGCTGCCGAACCTGCGAAGCACGACGTCTTCCAGGCGATCGCCGATCCGACGCGTCGCAGCCTGCTCAGGCTGCTTAGCGAGGGGGAAATGCCGGTCACTGCGATCAGCAGGCATTATCCGATGACGCGGACGGCGGTGTCCAAGCATCTGCGCATATTGGCGGACGCGGGGCTCGTCAAGGAGAGGAAGGTCGGCCGGGAGACGCGCTACCGGATGGAGGCGGAGCCGCTGCAGGAGTTGAAGCGGTGGCTGGCCTATTACGAGCGCTTCTGGGAGAACAAGCTGGCCGCGCTCAAGCGGTACGTGGAATCGGACGAAGAAGGCGGCGAGCCGGGCTTGTCGGCCATCGCCGAGCAACGCGAGAGCCGGACGGAATAGGGGGAATTGGAAAAATGGCGGTGCAAAGGGGGGCTCCCCTTGCGCCGCCATTTGGCGTTTATAGCTGGAAGACTAATGCTTTGAGGAACGGATGCGGTTTTTGTTAGAATGAACGAAAGAGACATTCGACATCGAAGGAGACTGGATCGTGCAGCAGTCTGCGCCAAACGCCGGACAGATCGCCAAGGTCTGCATGCTGGCCGGGAAAATCATGCTGGAGAACGGAGCCGAGACGTACCGGGTGGAAGATACGATGAACCGGATCGCGGCCGCGTACGGGGTGCCGAACGCGCATAGCTTTGTTACTCCGACGGGGATTATTTTCTCGCTGGGAGGAATGGATGCCTCGACGAGCCTGATGCGGATCTCCGATCGTTCCACCGATCTGCGCAAAGTCGTCATGGCCAACGACATCTCGCGGCGAATCGGCCGGGGGGAGCTGACGGTCGAGGAGGCTTACGAGCGGCTGTATAAGGTCGACGTGTCCACGGAAGGCTACCCAACCTGGGTACGGCTGCTTGTAGCGGCTTTGGCGAGCGGGTGCTTCCTCATCATGTTCGACGGCGGCTGGGCGGACTTCGTGCCGGGCATGATCTGCGGAGGCGCAGGTTATTTGGCGATGCTGTACGTTCCGCGCTACGTCTCCATCAAGCTGTTCTCCGAATTTACGGCGGCGATGACGGTCGGTTTGCTGGCCAGCTTCCTGGTTCGAACCGGGCTCGGGCAAAGTCTGGACAAGATCGTGATCGGCTCGATCATGCCGCTTGTGCCGGGGGTGCTCATCACGAACGCCGTGCGGGACCTGATGGCCGGCCATTTCGTATCCGGGCTGTCGAAGGGAGCCGAGGCGTTCCTTACAGCCTTCGCGATCGGGGCCGGAATCGCGTTCGTGCTGTCGTTCCTCGGCGGGGAGGCGATCGGAGGATGATCGAGCAGATCGCCACAAGCTTCGTCGCTTCCGCCGGCTTCGCCTTGCTCTTCAACGTCCCCGGCCGGCATCTTGGCTATTGCGGTCTAGTCGGCATGCTCGGCTGGATGATTTATTCTTCGCTCCTGCAGCTTCCGGCCGATCCGATTCTGGCAACGCTGACCGCCGCTTTCGCGGTTACGGTCATCAGCCAATTGCTGGCCAAGGTGTGCAAGACGCCGATCATTGTGTTCAGCGTTTCGGGCATCGTGCCGCTCGTCCCCGGAGGAATCGCGTTCGAAGCGATGCGCAACGTGGTGGAAAATCATTACGACATGGCGGTGCAGCGGGCGTTCGAAGCGTTCACGCTATCGGGCGCCATCGCCTTCGGGCTCGTCTTCTCGGAGGTCATCAACCAGGCGATCCGGCGGACGAGGCTGTAGCCGGCGCACCCCATGCCGCAATAATAATCGGCGCCCGCCTACCGCAAGGATAGGCGGGCGCCGTTTGCCGCCGACGTTCGTACGGAGGCTTGTCCGGGCGTGAAGCCTCACGAATGCGGAAGCGCTTCCCAGGCCGTTTCTACAGCACCCGGCGCGCCGTCACGTACCGCTTCTGATAGTTGCTGGCGTTCAAATCGCCGATGGCGATGCCGTTGAACGACTTGCCGATCGTATTGTGAATGAACTTGCCGTTGCCCATATAGATGCCCACGTGCGTAATTTTCTTGGACGTTCCGCTCGGGGAGCTGAAGAAGATCAGGTCGCCCTTCTTCAGGTTCTTCTTCGCGACGTAAGTGCCCGCCTGGCTCTGATACTTGGTGCCCCATTTCAGGCTGACGCCGTACTTGCCGAACACGTACTTCGTGAACGAAGAGCAATCGAAGATGAGCTTGCTCGGATTGTTGACGCCGAATTTATAGGTGACCTTTCCTTTCAAGGATTGGGCAAACGCGATAATTTTGTCCGCTTTCTGGCTCGCCGTCGATTCGGCTTGCACCGTCGCCGCCGAGGCTTGTCCGGCGCCCGGCAAGAAAGCAAGATCGGCTCCGGCGAAGACGGTGAGGCAAGAGAGTGCGATGATCGTTTTCTTCCAAATTTGCGTTGTGCTCATACGGTCCTCCTGTTGTTTAATGCGGTAACTGAGGGCAGTATAGCACAACGCTGCCTATGAAACTATGAAACTGAGTCGATCTTAATTCTTCCAAATGTAGGTCATAATCTCTCGAAATAACAGATTTCAGTTCCGCCAATGCCGCGCGATGAAGGCGTCCCGCCCGGATTTCTCCCGGTCTTCCTTGTAGTGCTTCGGGTTTTTCTTATGGTAGTCCTGATGGTAGTCTTCCGCCGGGTAGAACGTCCCGGCTGGCCGGATGGCGGTTACGATCGGCTTGCCGAAGCGCCCGCTCGCGGCCAGCGCGTCCCGGGAAGCCTCAGCCAGCTCGCGCTGGCGCTCGTTGTGGTAGAAAATCGCGGTCCGGTACTGGGAGCCCCGGTCGTGGAATTGCCCGCCGTCGTCGGTCGGATCGATCTGGACCCAATACAGCTCGAGCAATCGCTCGTAGGGGAAAAGGCTGGGATCGAAGGCGATCTGGACGACTTCCAGATGTCCCGTGTCCCCTTTCTTCACTTGCTCGTATGTCGGATTGGCGATCGTTCCGCCCATATAACCGGAGACGATGCCGTGAATGCCCGGCAGCTTCTCGAAAGGCGTCACCATGCACCAGAAGCAGCCGCCCGCAAATGTCGCGAGTTCCATCGTTCACGCCTCTTTTCCTGCTCGGACAGCGCTTGTCCGTAATTGCACTGCCTCCCCATTATATCACGTTCGGCGATTTCCGGACCGTACCGGTTCAAAGCGGCCGCGAACGGTATTCGGTCGGGGTCATCTCGAATTTCTTGCGGAATACCTGGGTAAAGTGGCGAACGTCCTGATAGCCGATCCGCTCGGCGACGTCCGCCAGCTTCAGGTCGGGATTGGCGAGCAGCCGTTTGGCATGCTCCATGCGCAAGGAAATGACGTATTCCTTATAGCCCTGCCCGGTCTTCTGCTTGAACAGCTGGCTGAAGTAGATCGGGTTCAGGAAGACGATGGAGGCGACCTTCTCCAGGGACAAATCCTCGTTGTAGTGGCTGTCGATGAAATGGAGCGCCACCTCGATCGCCCGGTCGCTGCCGCCGTCGAACGAGACGTACGTGCCGGAAGCCGGAGCCTGGCGGAACTGGGCGACGATCCTTGGCACCTTTTTGAAGTCGGTCAGCTCTTCGGAATGATGAACCTGGAAAGGAATTTTCAAATAATGCTTCAAGTGGCGTTTGACTTCGCCGAGCAGCGTCTCCATCGCAACGCCTTCGCGCAACGTCACGAGACCGAGCAGGCTCAGGCGGTCGAGGCTGACGGCTAAGCCCGACCCGTGAAGGCCGATCAGTTCGGTCAGCACGTTGTCGATAATGAAATGCTCCAGATGGACGTTCTTGCTGCCGGCGTCCATCGTCACCATAAGGAGCCGGAACCGGGGGTGCGCTTCCATGAACGGGCTCAAATCCAGCTTGCCGATGTCGAGCCCCGCCGCAAGCCGCTGGAACACGGCTTCGCGCAAATATTTGAGGCTCGTTCGGATGAACTCTTCCTCCCTGGAGTGCAGCCGTTCCTTCTCGATCTCCCCGGACAACGCGGCGATGAGCTCCATCAGGTTCTTTTTGCCGATCGGCTTCAGGATGTAGTCTCGTGCGCCGAGCTGAACCGCCTTCTGGGCGTAAGCGAATTCGGAGTGAGCGGAGATGACCACCCAGCGGACGTTCGGGTATTTGCCGCGGGATACTTTCATGAATTCGAGGCCGTCCATCCCCGGCATGAGAATGTCCGTCAGCACGATGTCGACCGAATGGCGATCCAAGGCCTCGGCGGCTTCGTCCGCCGACGAAGCCACGAACACCTTGTGGCCGGAACCGCTGCGCTCGATCGTTCTTTTCACGCCTTCGCGAATTACGCTTTCGTCGTCCACGATCAGAATGTTCATTCGGGGGCATCTCCTTCCTTGGGGAGCGGGAACGTCAGGACGACCGTCGTTCCGCGGCCGGGCTCGCTCTCCACCCGGAGGCCGTAGGCTTCTCCGTACATGTACTGCAGCCGGCTCTGCAGGTTCTGCATGCCGATGCCGCCGCGGGTTTTGCCGCCGGGCCGCCGGCCCTGCATCGATTCTATGAGGTCGTTCCGTTCGGCCGCCGACATTCCCATCCCGTTGTCTTGAATGGTCAGCGTCCAGTACCGCTCGCGGGCTTCCGCGAATACGTTCAGCGTTCCCGGCCGATCCAGCGGCTCCAGGCCGTGTTTGACGGCGTTTTCAATAATCGGCTGAAGCGTCATCTTCGGAAGGCGGAACGCCATCCACCGCTCGTCGATATCGATGTCGACCGTCAGGCGGCCGTCCAGCCGGTTCAAGATAATGGTCAGGTAATAGCCGATTTGCTCCAGCTCTTCCCGGAGCGTTACTTCCATTCCGGCTTCCCAATGGCTGCTGTAGCGGAACATGCGGGACAGGGACAGCACGACTTCGCCGAGCCGATCCTCGCCCTTCTCGTCCAGCATCCAGTAGATCATGTCCAGCGTATTGTACAGAAAATGCGGATTGACTTGGCTTTGCAAGGCGTGAAGCTCCGCGTTCTTCTCGCTGACCGACGATATTTTCACCCGTTCGATCAGCTCCGAGATGCGCTGGACCATCCGGTTGAACGAGGCGGCGAGCTGGTTGATCTCCCTGTAGGACGAGACGTTGAGCTGCCCGGCGAAATTGCCGCTTTCCACTTTCTTCATCTCGCGAATCATTCGTTTGAGCGGCGAGGAGATCGTTCGCGAGACGAGGGACGCGATCAGCGCGGAGACGACGATGAGCGCCGCCACCGCGAAGAACAGGAAGCGCTTGGTTTGATCCAGCTCGACGTCAAGATCGGTGTCCGGCGTCCGGCTCCAGATCGTCCACCCGCCGAAGGGAAGCTTGGAGACGATCATGAGCTGGCGATTCAAATCCCGGGTGACGATATCCTGCTCGCTTCGGGGGGCGGGCAGGCTGCGCATCGGCTCCGGAATCTCCTTGGCGCCTTTCACGGAGGAGGCCAGGATATTGCCTTGATCGGATTGGAGGTAAATCTCGCTGTTCTTCCCCAGCTTCAAATTGTCCATCGCATCCAGGATGGGCTGGGGCTCCACCTCAATCAGCACGATCCCGATGGGCGTATGTTCGTTCAGATCGTAAATGAGCCGTCCGAAGGCGAATACCGGTTGCGTCTCGGCCTTGTCGATAATGGAACGTTCCGACACCCCGATCCACGCCATCTTGCCGGCCGCTTCTTTGATTTTGGCGAACCAGGCGGATTTCGCGTAATCCGGATCGATGACGTTCATGACGTTGCCGTAGTTGAACACCTTCCCCCCGGCGCTGATGACGTGGATAGCAATGATATCTTCCCTGGAATAGTAAATAGCGCCGATCATATTGGTGATCGAGCGCTCGTTGATGAAGTCGATAGCCGGGTTTTCCGGCTTCTCCTGGAGAAGCCGGATCATGTCCATGTTCGTGCTGATGGATTTGGACAAGCTGTCGTAGCCGCGCAGGAGGAGATCGAACAAGGCGCCGGACTGCGAGACGTTCTTCTGGGTAATGTCCGCCAGCTTGTGGTGATACTGGACGATGGTCCGATTGTAGAAGAGGAAGCTGATCAGCAGCAGAATGCCGGTCATGCAAAATACGAACAGCAGGAACAATCTCGAGTTGATGGAATGCTCGCCCCGTGCCACGGTGTCCTTCTCCTTCTGCGGCAGACCTTCCCGGCCCTCGCGGACCGGCGCCTGTTCGGTTCCGACGGCGTCGCCGAATTACCCTTTGACGGCTCCGGCAACCATCCCTTTGGTGATTTTATCGGATAGAATGAAGTATATCAGAATGACCGGGGCCGCGCCCATAACCATGAAGGCCCCGATGTCGCCGTAGTTGACGCTGTACTGGCTGACGAACGAGTAGACCCCGAACGGCAGCGTCTTCAAGCTCTCCGAGGAGATGAACGTCGCGGCCATAATGTACTCGTTCCAGATCGTAATGAACGTCAGAATGCATACGGTCATGACCGGCGGGATGGAGATCGGGAGAATAATCGAACGGAAGATCCGGTACACGCTCGCTCCGTCGATAAACGCCGACTCTTCCATCTCGGTCGGAATGGACTTTATGAATCCGCTCAGGATGAAGACCGCAATCGGCATCTGGAACGCGATGTAAGGCAGGATGAGCGCCCCGTGCGTATTCAGAATGTCGATGAATTTGAAAATTTTCATGAGCGGCAGCAACGTCGCCTGCATCGGAATCATCATGCCGACGAGGAAGACGAGCATAACGGCTGGTCCGAAGCGGATCTTGAAGCGGGAGATCGCATAGGCGACCATCGAGCTCAGCAGAATGACGCAGATCATCGTAACCGCCGTGACGAAGACGCTGTTGCCCAGATACTTCAGATAATGCCCGTTATGGTAGGCTTCCTGGTAGTTTTCCCATCTCCAGTGCGCCGGTAGAGCGAAGAATTGCCCCCCGAGGATTTCCTCGTTCGTCTTCAGCGAATAGGCCAGCAGCCAGAAGAGCGGATACAGCTGGGTGACGACCAGGACGGCGATCAGCAGGAAGACAAGTCCTTTGACGAGATTAAACTTCATGGTGCGCCTCCCCCTAGCCGAACCTTTTCTCGACTTTGTTCATGACCGCATTGATGAAGATCGTGAAGACGAGACAGAGCGCCACGAGGAAGGTCGCAATGGCGCTTCCGTAGCCGTACTTCATGGACAGGAACGAGCTGTTGTACATGTGCGTGGAGATGACGTCCGTCGCGTGGGCCGGTCCGCCGGCGGTCATGACCATAATCAGGTCGAACGACTGCAGCGATCCGATAAACGCGAGCACGATCGATATTTTAAAGATCGGCACGATCATCGGGAACGTAATGTAGCGGTCCGCCTGGAAGCCGTCCGCTCCGTCGATCTTCGCCGCCTCGTAAATTTCGTTGGGAATGTTTTGGACGCCGGTGAACTGAATGAGCAGATGATAGCCGAAATATTGCCACAACGAGACGAAATAGATGCAGTAAATCGCGATTTTCGGCTCCGAGAGCCAGGTGTGCGTCCAGCTTTGCAGGCCGACCGAGGTCAGCACCTCGTTCAGCATGCCGCCCATGGACGTGGGGTTGTAGATCGTCTTCCACAGCTGTCCGACGATGACGACGGACAGAATGACCGGAGTGAAGTAGATCGAGACAAGCGTATTGGCTTTGCGCACGTAGCGGTTGAGCAGGACGGCCATTATCAGGCAGAACGGAATCTCGACCATCGAAGCGACGGCGTACAGCAGCGTTCGGCGCACGGCCGGCCAGAAGACCGGATCGTGGAACAACAGGTTGCGGAAGTTCTCGAATCCGACGAACTTGGTCTCGCCGATGCCGTTCCAATCGAGCATGCCCGTGTAGAACGAGACGAGAATCGGAATAAACACAATGCAGATATACAAGATGAGAGCCGGCAGGATGAACACGCCGATCGCGAGCTTGGGAACTTTCAGGACGTTCAAGGTCGTCGCCTCCGTTGCTTCGGAAGCCGAGAGGCGAAGATGAGTCTCGCTCCTTCGCGCCTCGGCTTCCGATCATGCAGGATTTTACTTGTTGGCTTCAAAAGCGGTTTGATGTTCTTTGGCGACTTGAGCCGCATCCACTTTCTGCACGAACAGGTTTTGCAAGCTGGTCAAGTGGGCCTGGGACACCGCCGGATTCATCGTATTGTCGAAGGAGATGTCGCCGCCGCTTACTTTCCCGAACAGATCCATGACGCTAATGGCGAGGTCGGAGTAGCCGGCCGCCTTCAGGTCGCCGTCGACTTTCTGCGGCAGGCCGACCGCGTTCTTCTGCTCGAATTGCACTTTCGGGAAGTTCAGGCAGTAGTAGTTCAGGAAGTCCTTCGCTTCTTGAATATGTTCGCTGTTGGCCGCGATCGCGTAGCCCGTGCCCGGAGCGAGCATGAACTGGTTGATGTCGCCCTTGCCGTCGACGGTCGGGAACTGGAACGCCGCGACTTTGCCGCCGATCGGAGAGGCGTCGATCGAACCGGTCTCCCAAGTGCCCAGCATATACATGGCGGCTTTGCCCGTCGTGAACAGGTTGCGGCCCGAGTCGGCGTCGACCGCGGTGGCGCCTTCTTCGAACGCGCCGGCCTGGATGAGATCCTGGAAGCGTTCCACGGCTTCGATGAACGCCGGATCCTCGAACGTTTTCTTGCCGTCGACGACGTCTTTCAGGAAGCCGGGCCCGCCGTTCGTGCGGAGCAGGATGTTCATGAAGATGAAGGAGCCCGTCCACGTATCCTTCTCCCCGACCGCCATCGGCGTGATGCCTTTGGCTTTGAGCGCTTTCACGTCGGCGAGCAGTTCGTCGAACGTCGCCGGCGGTGCGGAGATGCCGGCTTGCTGGAACAGATCCTTGTTGTAGTACACGACTTCGATGTTGTTGCCGTCGGGGAGGGCGTAAGTGTTGCCGTTGAAGCTGTAGTAATCGAGAAGTCCGGATTGGTACGTGTCCCGAAGGCCGTTCTTGTCGAGCACGTCGTTCAGCGGAACGAACAGATTGGCGTCGACGAAGGGCTTCATTTGAGCGGCCGGGTTCACCATCGTGATGTCCGGAATTTCCTTGGAAGCCGCTTGCGTCTTCAGTTTTTGCTTTTGCTGGTCGGTGTTCAGCGAGTCGAACTCGATCGTGATGTTCGGGTGTTCTTTCTGATATTGCTCGACGATTTGATGCGCCGTCTTGTAAGTCGGCGTGTTCGGGTCCACATAGATGTTCTGGAAGGTCAGCTTGACCTTCTTGCCCGAATCCGCGCTGGGAGTGCTGCTTGCAGGTTGCGAGCCGCCGGCGGAAGCCGACGGGCTTGCCGACGCGTCGCCGCTATTGTTGGAGTTGTTGCTGCCGCAAGCTGCCAGGCTCAAAGTCAGAGCTCCGGCCACGGCGATTGTAAGTGCTTTCTTCGACTTGGTATCCAAGTTCGTATCCCCCTCTTAACGGATGTATCCTCATTATCGATCGCCAGTCTCTCGGCAACAATGCGGGAACTTAATATTTCAGGTTTGCTTTTTCAAGATCTTAGTAGAAACCGGGACTTTCGATTAAAGGAGGCGGCGGGCGGAGGCTGCAGGCAATCGTGCGCGGAATCGCGAAGGATTCCGTCCGGCGGGAGGTTTGCGGTATGATAAGGAAGTTGGCGGATTCGAAAAACGGGAGAGGGAGCTGAACCGAGCATGACGGCAGATTTGACGGCAAGAATACGCGAAGCGGCCGAGGCGCGCGGGGTCCGGATCGAGACGGCGTTTCCGGAGCCGATCGTGGCCGAGGCGGGCGCTTTGTCCTTGGCGGCGCCTTATATAAAAGAGAAAGGCTTCCGCAAGCCTCTGATCGTCGCGGACACGAACACTGTGAAGGTGGCCGGCGACCGGCTGCTCCAGGATCTGGCGGCTCTTGGACTGGAGCCGGAGCTGACGCTGGTGAAGCCGGACAAACTGGGCGACGTCATCGCGGACGAAGCGTCGATCGTCCAGGTGCTGCTGGACGTTCAGCGGGTTAAGGCGGACGTGATCGTAGCCGCCGGATCGGGCACGCTGCACGATATTTCGCGATACGCCGCGTATACGGCGGGCATTCCGTTCGTCTCGGTGCCGACCGCCCCGTCGGTCGACGGCTTCAATTCCAAAGGCGCGCCCATCGTCATTCGAGGGGAGAAAATAACGGTCCAGGCCATCGGGCCGCTGGCGATTTTCGCCGACCTCGACGTGCTCCGGCAGGCGCCTCCCCGGATGGTGGCCGCCGGGTTCGGGGACATGCTCGGCAAGTATACGTCGCTGTTCGACTGGACGTTCGGCCGACTGACGGCCGGCGAGCCCTACTCCGAATTGGTGGCGGCAATTACGGAGCGGGCGCTGGCCGATTGCGCGGAGAACGCGGAAGCGATCGGAAGCCGGACGGAAGAGGGAATTCGCCTGCTCATCCGGGCTTTGATCGAATCCGGGCTGGCGATGCTCATTTTCGGCCAATCCCATCCCGCGTCGGGCGCCGAACACCACCTGTCCCATTATTGGGAGATGGAATTCATGCGGACGGGCCGGCGCGCGTTGCTGCACGGCGCCAAGGTGGGCGTCGCCTGCGCCGAGATCAGCGGCCTGTATCATTCGCTCGCGTTCGAGGAAGCCGCCGGAAGCGCGGAAGCCGCGGAGAAGCTTCGGCTGGCGCTGGAACGCGTCCCTTCGGCGGACGCCATTCGCGGCCTGCTCCGGAAGGTCGGGGGACCGGCGACGATCGAAGAGCTGGGCGTCGAACCCGAACTGCTGGAACGGAGCCTCGCGGAAGCGCATCGCGTCCGCCTGAACCGGCATACGCTGCTGCGCGCTTACAACGAAGGCAAAGCCGCTCGCCGTTCCTGACGGCGGACCGGCCCCGGCGGCGGCTTGGCGCGTCCGCAGCAAAATCGGCGCCGGCCGCCGCCGGAGGGAATAAGAGGCGCAACAGAAGCGCCATAATAGCCGTATGAAGCCGATTCCGTCGGATTTTGTGCCATAAATCACAATTTACAGAACTTAGCGATCGAAAAAGCAAAGATTTTTATTTTAAGTTTGCCTTCATCCGGTGTAGAATAGACAAGAAAGGTTCAGATTCGACCTGCCTGTTCACGGTGAGCGAAGACGGAAGCAGCTGAGAATTGTTTCGACGCGATTTTGCATGGATACCGCCGTCATGGGACGGCCTTTTATGTGAAAAATGGTACAAAGTTCGCGCAGGCTGGGACCGGATCGATACGTGCACGTCAGGAACGGAGACCGCAACCGATTAGGAAATGACTGCAAAGGAGGACGTCACGCATGTCGCAAATTTCGCAAGAAGCGCTCGAAACGCAAGAAGCCCCAGTAGAACGCAATTCGCAAGATGTGCTTGATCAATTGTTGAAGCCGGAAGTCCAGGAATCCCTTACCGTGTTGGTGGATAACCTGCCCAAGCTGGCCGAAATGGTCACTTTCCTGACCAAGGCGTACGATTTCGCGCAGACCGTCGCCACCGACAAGGTGCTGATCAACGACTTTGCGCACGGCATCGGCGAATTCGTCAAGCCGGTCGCCGAGAAGGCGAAAGGAATCGCCGCGGCGGCCATCGAAGCGAACGACCGCGCGCAAGCCGACACGACCACGATCGGGCTGTTCGGCATTCTGCGGATGCTGAAGGATCCGCAAGTGCAGAAGACGCTGCGCTTCGCGCAAGCTTTCTTGAGCGTTTTGGCGGAAAACAAACAACAACGCTGATCAAACCTCACAACGGATAAGAACGGAGGATGGACATGTCTAAACATATTCTGATTCTGGGCGGCGGTTACGGCGGCTTGTTGGCGGCTCTCACGGCGCGCAAAGACCTGAGCCCGGCCGAAGCCCGGATTACGCTTGTGAACCGTTACCCGACGCACCAGATCATCACCGAGCTTCACCGCCTCGCCGGCGACACCATCAAGGAGAAAGCCGTCGCGCTGCCGCTTGAGAAGCTGCTCAAGGGCAAAGACGTCAATCTTCTCATCGATACGGTCTCCGAGATCAAGCCGAACGACAAGAAAGTATTGCTCGCCAGCGGCGCTACCGTCACTTATGACGCGCTCGTCGTCGCCCTCGGCAGCGAGACGGCGTTCTTCGGCATTCCGGGCCTGCAGGAAAACAGCTTCACGCTGAAATCCGTCGACGACGCGAACCGCATTCGCGCTCACGTCTACGACCGCCTGGATGCGTACAAGCAATCCGGCAACAAAGCCGACGCCACGATCGTCGTGGGCGGCGGCGGCTTGACCGGCATCGAGCTGGTTGGCGAATTCGCCGACCGTCTGCCGGAAGTTTGCCGCTCCAAAGGCATCGACTTCGCCGACATCAAGCTGTACGTCGTCGAAGCCGGCCCGGCCATTCTGCCGGTTCTGCCGCCTGAGCTCATCGAGCGCGCGGTCACGAGCCTCGAGAAGCGCGGCGTCGAAATCATCACGGGCGTAGCGATTACGGAAGCGACCAAGAACTCGGTATCGCTGAAGGATGGCCGCGTGCTGGAAGCGAACACGATCATCTGGACGGGCGGCGTCCAAGGCCATCCGATCGTCGCCAACTGCGGCATCGAAGTGAACCGCGGCCGCGCTTCCGTTACCGAGACGCTGCAATCCACCTCGCACCCGGACGTGTTCCTGGCCGGAGACTGCGCCGTCGTCATTCCGAGCGAAGGCGCCCGTCCTTATCCGCCGACGGCTCAGCTTGCCTGGCAGATGGGCGAGACGGTCGGCCGCAACCTGGCTGCCCTGATCAAAGGCGGCAAGATGGAAGCCTTCAACCCGGTCTTCTCCGGCACGCTCGGAAGCCTGGGCCGCAAAGACGGCGTCGCCATGATCGGCGGCAACAACATCCGACTCAAAGGCACGCCGGCGACGCTCATGAAGGAAGCGAGCAACATCCGCTACCTGTCGCACATCAACGGCTTGTTCGCATACGCTTATTAAACCCTGCCGCCTCCGGCTTCGCCGGACGGCTGCGGCTGCGGAAGAACGCCTTCGGGCGTTCTTTTTTTATTTGTCCGATGCACGTGATCGGCCCTCTCTCCGCTTTCCCCGACATTTGTAGGCTTATCCCCTCCGCTCAGCCGATCGTCCTAAGCGAAAGCGACGGACACGATCCTCCGCGATTAGGGATGAGGATAAGCTGCCCGATAGCCGCAACTGGAAGAGCGATTCCCGCGAAAGGGGAGCCGCGATCGGCGGAAGCGTGCGAAGGGAGCCCGCGCGAACGGGGGGCCGAGCGGGTGAACATCTGAGGTACGGGGATAAGCCTGCAATAGAGCTCGAACACCGATGCGCAGTCGCGGGACCGGAGGCGAAGTCGAAGGGTTAATGTTATATTATATTACACAAAAAAGACGCAAGAGGCTCGAAAATAGACGTTTTGACTGAAACGGACGGTGCCGATTTGACGAAATGTCTAATGAATAACGATATTCCTGCGTGTAAGATGGGTATTAATCAATTAGAGTAATGTAAAATAACATAAACATTACACAACTTATGTTCGTAAACCGGATTCTCGCGCGCAACGGGTTGGGAGGGGGAACGAAGATGACCATGACCGCGACGACGGTTCAGGAAATTCAGCTCGAGCAGGTGAGCATGCGCTACCGGACGGATGCTTCCGAGGTTCTGGCGCTTCAGCAGGTGAGTCTGAACATCGGCAGAGGGGAGTTCGTCTCTCTGCTCGGTCCGTCCGGATGCGGCAAGACGACGCTGCTCCGGATCATGGCGGATCTGCTGCAGCCGTCGGAAGGCTCGGTGACGGTGGCCGGCAAGAGCGCCAGGGAAGCCAGGCTGGCCCAGAAGTACGGCATCGTGTTCCAAAGCCCGGTGCTGTACGATTGGCGGAAGGTGAAGACCAACATCACGCTCCCGCTGGAGCTGATGGGGGTGAAGAAGGCGGATCGCGAGCGGAAGGCGGCGGAGCTGCTCGAGCTTGTCGGTCTGGAGAAGTTCCGCGACAAATATCCTTGGCAGCTTAGCGGCGGCATGCAGCAGCGGGTCGCCATCGCGCGGGCGCTGGCCATGGAGCCGGAAATTCTGCTCATGGACGAACCGTTCTCCGCCCTCGACGAGTTCTCCCGCGAGCGGCTGAACGAGGAACTGCTGTCGATCTGGAGCAAGGTGGGGAGCACGGTCGTCTTCGTCACCCACAGCATCCCCGAGGCGGTCTTCCTCTCCGACCGGGTGTTCGTCCTCTCGCCTCACCCGGGAAGATTGTCCGCCGTCGTGGAAATTCCGCTTCCCCGACCGCGAACCCAAGAGATGCGCAACGGCCCGGAGTTTTTCGGACTCATCGCCAAGATTCGGGACAGCTTCGAGGGGGTGTAGCGGGTGAGAGGGCGTACCTTCCTGTCGCGCGGCCGCGCGCTGCCGGTCCTCGTGTGGGCCGTCTCCTTGCTCGCTTTGTGGGAGCTCGTCTCCTGGTATTTGCTTGAAGCGAGGCACGTGCCGCTCGCGCAATCCAAGCTTCCTTACGTGCACGAGATCGTTCGGACGATGGGCGACTACGCCCCGACCCTGCTGAAGGAAGGCAGAGTCACCTTCGGCAACGCCGCGCTGGGCTTCCTTCTCGGGGCGGCTGCCGGAGCGGCGCTGGCCGTGCTGATGAGCGCGTCGAAGCGGATCGAGCAGTTGGCGTTCCCGTATGCGATCGCCTCGCAGATGATTCCGATTCTGGGGCTGGCGCCGATCATCTACGGAATCGTCCGCGACGAGAAGCTGTCGCGCATTCTCATCTCCGGCTACATCACCTTCTTCCCGGTCGCCCTCAACATGCTTCGGGGGCTCCGCAGCGTGCAGCCTTCGGCGCTGGAGCTTATGCATTCCTACGCGGCCAAGCCGTGGAGCGTCTATTGGAAGCTGCGCTTTCCCGCCTCGCTGCCCGGATTGTTCGGCGGCTTGAAGATCGCCGCCCCGCTGTCGGTGACCGGAGCGATTCTGGTCGAGCTGATGGGTGCCCAGCACGGCATCGGCGTCATCATGCTTCGCAACCTCTATTACGGATCTTCCCACGCTTATATGTTCTGGGCGACGGTTATCGTCGGCGCGCTGCTCGGCGTGCTCAGCTACTGGATCATCAGCCTGCTCGAACGTGCCGTCTCGCCCTGGCAGCCCGACTTCCGGGCGAAAGGAGGCGCTCGCTGATGGAAGGGGAATCCCTGACGGGCCTCACGGCACCCGCCGTCGCAAGCTCTGCGGGCGCTCCGGCGAGAAGAAGCCGGGGGACGGGCGCAGCCGCCGTCCGGATCGCGCTTCCGATGGCTGCGGGTATTCTGTTTCTGGCGCTCTGGCAGTTCAAGGTTTTTCACTCGCTATTTCAGCTTAAGGTTTACCAGCTGCCGCTCCCCTCCGCCATTGGGAAGGCGGTGACCGGCAACATCGATCTGCTTCTGTCCTATACGCGCTATACGATGAGCGAAGCGGTGCTCGGCATGCTCGCCGGCTCCGCGCTGGGCTTCCTGGCGGCGCTGGTCGCCACGCTGTGGCCCCGCTGGGGCTTCGGCGGCATTCCGCTCGCCGCCGCGCTGAACGCGGTTCCGATCGTCGCGCTCGCTCCGATCATGAACCTGTGGTTCGGCGACGGCATCGGCTCCCGCGTTGCCATCGTGACGGCGACGACGATGGCCGCGATGGCGATGAACGCGTACAAGGGGCTGAACAGCGTCGATCCGCTGGCGCTCGACCTGATGGTTTCCTACGCGGCGAAGAAGCGCGAGACGTTCACGTATTTGCGCATCGCGAACAGCCTTCCTTACGTGTTCACCGCGCTCAAGATCAACGCGACGGCCAGTATGATCGGGGCGATCGTCGGCGAGTTTTTCTTCTCGTCGCGCGGGCTCGGCTATCTGCTCTCCAATTCGATCAAGGTGGCCCAGATGCCGCTCGGCTGGTCCTGCATCGTCGTGGCGGCGGTCGCGGGCGTCCTCTTCTATCTGATCGTGGAGCGCCTGGAGAAGGCGTTCATCCGCTGGCATCCATCGCAACGAACGTAAGCCGCACCATGGCAGCACAGCCGGCAGGACGGCGGGCCGTTCGGCCTCCGCTTTGCCGATCGCATAAAATCTTTACTCCACAAAATCCTGCTGTGTTCATCATCCAAATAAGGGAGAGAACCGAATGAACGGGAGAAAAGGGCATTACAGAAGCGTATGGCTATTGGCTCTGATGCTGGTGTTCGTCGCGGCGGCGACGGCTTGCGGAGGCGGAGGCAACAACGAGCCGGCGGCGAGTCCGAGCCCGTCCGGATCGGCTTCCGAGTCCTCGGCCGCCCCGGCTTCCACGGAAGCCGCGAGCGAGACGCCGTCCGCCGAGCCGGTCAAGGTGAAGCTGCAGCTCAAGTGGGTGCCGCAAGCCCAGTTCGCGGGGTACTTCGTCGCGCTGGACAAAGGCTATTACAAGGACGAGGGGCTGGACGTCGAGATCGTCCCGGGAGGACCCGATATCGTACCGGAGCAGCAGGTGGCGAACGGCGCGGCCGACATCGGCGTCGACTGGGTCGCGAGCCTTTTGGCGCATCAGGAGCAGGGCCTGCCGCTGGTCGAAATCTCGCAAATTTATCAGAAGAGCGGCCTGGTGCTCGTCTCCAAGAAGTCCGCAGGCATTAACGGCCCGGCCGATCTGAAGGGCAAGAAGGTCGGCAACTGGATGGGCGGCAACGAGTACGAGCTGCTGGCGCTGTTCGACAAGTATAAGCTCGACCCGAACAAAGACCTCAAGTTCACGAAGCAAGGCTTCACGATGGACCAATTCCTCTCCGGCGAGCTGGACGCGGCTTCCGCGATGACGTACAACGAATATCACGTCGCGCTGGAATCCGGCGTGAAGGCGGAGGATATGAACGTCATCGACATGAACGCCGAAGGCGTCGCCATGCTGGAAGACAACCTGTTCGCGAACAAGGGTTGGCTGGATAAAAACAAAGAGACGGCTGTCAAGTTCGTGAGGGCGTCCCTCAAAGGCTGGCAAGACGCGATCGCCGATCCGGCCGCCGCGACGGATATCGTCATGAAGAGCGTCGAAGACGGAAGCACGACGAAGGAGCATCAGCTGACGATGATGCAGGAAGTCGCCAAGCTGGTCGCCCCGGAAGGCTTCGACAAGTCGAAGATCGGCTATATCGACGAAGCGGCCTTCAAGCAGACGGCCGACATCGCCCTTCAATTCGGCGTCATCAAGACGGCGGCCGATCCGACGAAAGCCTACACGAACGAAATTGTGGAGATGGCGATGAAATAGACGCCCGAATGGCCGCGGATGGCGGATGGCTTCGGAGCGAAGCCGTCCGCTCCGAAGGCGGACTCGCGGGATTCGGGCTTAGCCCTCCGCCTTCTCCTCGAATTTGTCGGGATGAAGCAGCTGGTAGGCGCGCAGCGCCACTTGAATGGAGATGCGGTTCTCGGGCGACATGAAGTCTTCGCCCAGCAGCTCGGCGATCTTTTCCAGGCGGTAATACAGGGATTGCCGGACGATGAACAGCTTCTGGGCGGCGATTTGCTTGGAGCCGTCGTGGTCGAGGTATACCTTCAGGGTGGTGAGCAGCTCGCTGCCGCGGGCTTCGTCGTAATCGATAATCGGGCCGAGATAATTGCGGATGAAGGCTTGCAGCGTTTTCCCGTCGTTGAGGTTGAGCAGCAGTTGGAAGACGCCGAGTTCTTCGTAGAACAGTATCGGTTTCTTGTAACAGGCGTACAGCGACAAAGCTTGAATGGCTTCCTGATAGCCGGAATATGCATTTCGTAGATGCAGATGCGACTTGCCCGCGCCGACCAGCAGCTTCAGCTCCTTCAGCTTGTCGTCGGCCTGGAACGACAGAACCGATTCCAGCGCCTGCTGGAGCCGGCCTCTGTTCGGGCTTTTGGCCTTCCGGTCGAGCGCAATGACGGCCAGGCGGTTGTTCTTGACCGTGATGAGCGGCCGGAAGGAGAACTTCTCGAAGGCCGACCGGATCAGCAGGGACAGGTGGAAGCGGATCGTCTCCAGCTCGTTCTCCGAAGGATCGAGGTTCAGCTCGTACAAGTTTTCGATCTCGAACAGGCACACCCGGAAGTGGAGCTCGTTCAAGCCTTTGAAGTCGGGACCGATGAGCGCCTTGAGCTGCTGGTCGTCGTCGGCCCGGCCGCTCAGCAGCTCGTCCACCCAGATATTCTCCGCGAACTGCTTGCGCTCTTCCATGTAGCGGGTGCGAAGCAGCTCCTGGGCGATCGACAGCGAGGCGGAATCGAGAAGCAGGAAGTCGAACTCTCGGGGCTGATGGCGGCAGACGAGAATCAGATAAGCCCAGATTTGCTCCAGCGCTCCGACCGGCTTCACGATCCACGTGGCTCCTTCGATCTCGCGCAAATAGGGGGCGCCGCTCACTTTGAGCTCGTCCGTCTCTTCCCAGAAGCTGCCGAGCTGCTCCAGCATCGCGTTCTGCTCGCCCGGGGAAGGGTTCGGCATGAAGACCGGCTTGCCTTCGAGCGGGCGATAGATGACCTGGGCTTGCGCGCTCCGGTGCAGCAGCTTGAGGACGTTCGCGGTCGCTTGCGAGGTCAGCGCCAGCCGGGAGAATTCGCGTGAGATGCTCTCCAGCTCCTGCAGCATCCGATGATGCCGGTTAATGATCAGGGAATGCAAATCTTGCGTAATATCGACGAACCGGACCGTGCTCGGGAAGACGATGAGCGGGAACCGGTGGCGTTCGGCCAGCTCCTTGAGCTCGTCGGGCACGGAATCGAAATATTGGCCGAGCTCGATGCACAGGCAGGCGGCGTTTTGTTTGATCAGTTTTTCCATGAAGGCGACGGAGGAGCGGGTCTCCAGCTTGAAGGCCATTCCGGTGGTCAGGATCATCTCATCCCCGTGAATGAGCGCCTCGAAGCTGAACGTCTCGAGAATGTGGACCCATCTGACGCGGCGGCTCAGGCCGTCCTCGCCCGCGACCGTCTGGGCGTTGCGGAACGAGGGGCGCTGCAGCGCTTCGCGAACCGTCAGAAAGCGTTCTTCCGAATCCATGCGTGTATCCCCGCTTTCGCAAACAATCGTTGTGCGGCGGTCCATAGCGTCGAATGCCGCCCGATGTTCATCATCTTACCATAAAAGAGATTGTATTTTCAGAACATTTTGTCGATGACATGGAGGGATAACCGATGGGAAAAGCAGCTTCGTTAACGACGTTATCCGCGGAACGGTTCGCCGCGAACTTCGCGGAGGCCGAGCCGGGATTGACGGTCAAGTCCGCGGTGGAAGAAGCCAACCGCTGCTTGTATTGCTATGACGCCCCTTGCATCAAGGCTTGTCCGACCGGCATCAATATTCCTTCGTTCATCAAACGGATCGCGACGGGCAACCTGAAGGGCTCGGCGACGACGATCATGGATTCGAATCCCGTCGGCGCCAGCTGCGCCCGCGTTTGCCCGACGGAGGAGCTGTGCGAAGGCGCCTGCGTGCTGAACGACGCCTCCGAGCCCATTCGAATCGGCCTGCTGCAGCGCTATGCGACGGACTGGGCGATCAAGAGCGGCAAGCCGTTGTTCCAGGCCGGGACGCCCAACGGGAAGAAGGTCGCGGTCGTCGGCGGGGGGCCCGCCGGGTTGTCCGCAGCCCGCGAGTTGGCCCGCGACGGGTTCGAGGTCGTCGTCTACGAAGCGAGGGAGCTGGCCGGAGGACTCGACACGTACGGCATCGTATCGTTCCGCCTGCCGCAGCCGATCTCGCTCTGGGAAGTCGAGCAGGTCGAGAAGCTGGGCGTGACGATCAAGACCGGCGTCAAGGTCGGAGCGGACGTGCCGCCGTCGGAGCTGCTCGAGCAGTACGACGCCGTCGTGCTGGCGGCGGGCATGGGCTACGTGCCGAAGCTCGGCATCGAAGGCGAGGACCTCGAAGGCGTGTACGACGCCATCCGGTTCGTCGAGGCGACGAAGACGGCGGCGCCGGACGTGAAGCTGGAAGGGGCCCGCGTCGCCGTGATCGGCGCCGGGAATACGGCGATCGACGCCGCAACGTGCTCGGTGCGGCTTGGCGCCGGGAATGTGAAGATGGTCTACCGCCGCACCCGCGAGGAGATGACGGCTTACGAATTCGAGTACGAGTTCGCCAAGCAGGAGGGCGTCGAATTCAGCTGGCTGACGGCTCCGGTCCGGATTATCGGGGACAAATCCGGCAAGGTGACCCATCTGGAGTGCGTGAAGATGGCTTTGTCGCCGGAAGCCGGACGGGACGGCCGCAGGCTGCCGGTTCCGATCGAAGACTCCGAGTTTCTTCTGCCGGTCGACGCCGTCATCGTCGCGATCGGCCAGACGCGGCATACGGGGCTGATCGAGGCGTTCGGGCTCGAGCACGAACGGGGCGTCGTCAAGATCGATCCGGCCACCCGCCGCACGTCCCATCCGAAGGTGTACGCGGCCGGAGACATCGTCTTCGGCGGCGGGCAGGGCGAGGCGATGGTCGTCTCCGCCGCCCAGCAAGGCAAGGAAGCCGCCCATGCGATCAGCCGGCATTTCTCCGTAACGCAGCAGACGATCGCCATTTGAAGAAAGAGAGGATGGTTACGATGGCAGACCTCGGCATCAATCTGGCGGGCATCCGGTCGCCGAATCCGTTCTGGCTGGCGTCCGCGCCGCCGACGAACACGGGCTATCAGGTTCAGCGAGCGTTCGAAGCCGGATGGGGCGGAGCGGTGTGGAAGACGCTCGGCGATCCGATCATCAATACGTCTTCGCGCTTCGCGGCCGTCCACTTCGGCGGCCGGCGGGTCGCCGGCTTCAACAATATCGAGCTGATCACCGACCGGCCGCTCGAAGTGAACCTGAAGGAAATTTACGAGACGAAGAAGCGGTTCCCGAACCATGCCGTCGTCGCGTCGCTCATGGTGGAGCCGAAGCGGGAGAAGTGGCACGAGATCGTCAAGCGGGTGGAGGCGATCGGCGTCGACGGGCTGGAGCTGAACTTCGGGTGCCCGCACGGGATGGCGGAGCGCGGCATGGGCGCGGCTTCCGGGCAGCAGCCCGATCTCGTCGAGATGCAGACGTATTGGGTCAAGGAAGCGGCGACAACGCCCGTCATCGTGAAGCTGACCCCGAACATTACGGACATTACGGTCGTCGCCCGGCACGCGGTCAAAGGCGGGGCGGACGCGATCAGCCTGATCAACACGATCAATTCGCTCGCGGGCGTCGACATCTATTCGTGGAACACGATCCCCCACGTCGCCGGCAAGGGCGCGCACGGCGGCTACTGCGGGCCGGCCGTCAAGCCGATCGCGTTGAACATGGTGGCCGAGTGCGCGAGACATCCGGAGGTCGGCGTGCCGGTCTCGGGCATCGGCGGCATCTCCAGCTGGCAGGACGCGGTCGAATTCATGCTGATGGGCGCGACGGGCGTGCAGATCTGCACCGCCGCCATGCATCACGGCTTTCGCATCGTCGAAGAGATGATCGACGGGCTGAACAACTACCTGGACGAGATGGGGCTCGCGTCGGTCGCGGAGCTGGTCGGCCGGTCGGTCGAGAAGTATTCGACCTGGGGCGATCTCGATCTGAATTACAAGGTCGTCGCCCGGATCAACACCGAGACTTGCATCAACTGCAACAAATGCCACATCGCCTGCGAGGACACGTCGCATCAGTGCATCGAGCGGAAGACGAACGCCGAAGGCAAGGAAATTCTCGTCGTCCGCGAGGAAGACTGCGTCGGCTGCAACCTGTGCTCGATCGTCTGCCCGGTGGACGGCGCGATCGACATGGTCGAGATCGACGAGGGGCTCGCCCCGATGAGCTGGAACCAGCGCCAGAAGGCGCTGGCGGCCTTAAACGAAGCGGAAATGGGGGTTGTGTAGGACATGAAAAAGATCATCAAGAACGGTACGATCGTCACGGCGGCGGACACTTTCTTCGGAGACGTGCTCATCGACGACGGCATCGTCGTCATGATCGGCGTCGACCTCGAATCGGAAGGCGCGGAGATCGTCGACGCTTCGGGCTGCTATGTGTTTCCCGGGGGCATCGATCCCCACACGCACCTCGACATGCCGTTCGGCGGCACCGTAACGGCCGACGATTTCGAGACCGGCACGATTGCGGCCGCATACGGCGGCACGACGACGGTCATCGACTTCTGCCTGACGAACAAGGGCAAGCCGCTGGCGGACGCGGTCGCGCACTGGCATGCGAAGGCGAAGGACAAAGCCGTCGTCGACTACGGGTTCCACTTGATGGTCTCGGAAGTGAACGACGACGTCCTGCGCGAGCTGCCGCTCATGATCGAGAAGGAAGGCATTACGTCGCTTAAAGTGTTCATGGCGTACAAGAACGTGTTCCAGGCGGACGACGGCACGCTGTACCGGACGCTGCTGCTCGCCAAAGAGCACGGCGCGCTGGTCATGGTGCACGCCGAGAACGGCGACGTCATCGACTATCTGGTCGCCAAGGCGCTGGAGGAAGGCAACACCGATCCGATCCACCACGCGCTTACGCGGCCTCCCGAGCTGGAAGGCGAGGCGACCGGACGGGCGGCGGAGCTCACCGGCATGGCGGACTCCCAGCTGTACGTCGTGCATGTGACGTGCGCCGAGGCCGTGAACAAAATCGCCGAAGCCCGCCGGAGAGGGCTGAAGGTGTACGGCGAGACGTGCCCGCAATATTTGACGCTGGACGTCTCCTATCTGGAGAAGCCCGATTTCGAAGGCGCCAAATACGTCTGGTCCCCGCCGCTGCGCGAGAAATCCCATCAGCAAGCGCTGTGGGACGCGTTGTGGAACGGCCAGCTTCAGACGATCGGCTCCGATCAATGTTCCTTCAACTTCAAGGGGCAGAAGGAGCTCGGACTCGGCGACTTCTCGAAAATTCCGAACGGCGGGCCGACGATCGAGGATCGCTTCACCTTGCTGTATTCCGAGGGCGTCGAGAAGGGCCGCATCTCCATCAACAAGTTCGTCGACATCGTCTCGACGTCCAGCGCGAAGTTGTTCGGCTTGTTCCCGCAGAAGGGCACGATCGCCATCGGCAGCGACGCGGACATCGTCATTTTCGACCCGAAGGTCAAGCGGACGATCTCGGCCGAGACGCATCATATGAATGTCGACTACAATGCGTTCGAGGGAATGGAGGTTGTCGGGGAGCCGGTGTCGGTGCTCGTGCGGGGCGAATTCGTCATCCGCGACAAGGCGTTCGTCGGCCGGGCCGGCGGCGGCCGCTATTTGCACCGCAAGCGGTTCGGGCAGGCGGAGCAGGCTGCGGTCAAGAAGCTGCCGATCGGAGGTGCGCGCTGATGTCCGCCTTTGACGAGTACGCCGAGGAGAAGCGGACGATCGACGAGCTGATCGGCCAAGGGTTCTCGATCGCGGGGGTGTACGAGCGGCTGGACGGAGCGGACGTTCTCTTCGTCCGGAAGAGCGAGCCGGAAGCCCGGAGGAAGGTGCTGCTGCTGACTGCGGAGGCGAGGAAGTATGTCTCTTACCTAGTTCTGGTTCAGCAGTCGGAAGCGAAGGCGCAATAGCCGCGAAGTCGAACCGGCGTTCTGCATGCGCGCATGCAGGCGCCGTTTTTGCGTTGTTGTGGTATCATGGAGACAAACCCCGCAGTCTGCCTGCGATTGTCCGAGAAGAGGTGTGCGGACCATGAACGAGACGAAGTCCAAGACCAAGACACCGAGATCCGGCGAGAAAATCAAAGAGCAATCGGCAAGATACCTGATCGACGAGCGGTACGAAATTATCGATGGCGTGCGGTACGACTTCCTGTCTTCGCCGAAGGTGACGCATCAAGAGCTGTTGGCCCGATTCCACTTGGCTTTCCACAGCGCTTGCGCGCAAGAAGGCAAGACGCTGTTCGCGCCGCTGGACTCAGCGGAGCTTTTTTCGGGTTACAGCAGCGACAGACTTCGTTTGGGCGCAACAGCTCTTCTATCCGCCATTCGCGTTGTTGAAGCGAGCCGGTGCAACAATGAAGCTACGAGGTTTGATGTAAGAAGGAGCTTCCTATGCAACCATTTACTTCGAAAGTCGTCGATATTGTGAAAAGCATTCCCGAAGGACGGGTCATGACCTACGGGCAAATCGCGGCTTGCGCGGGAAGTCCGAGAGGGGCGCGGCAGGTGGTGCGGATCTTGCATTCGCTCAGCGGGAAGCACCGTTTGCCGTGGCATCGCGTGGTGAACGCCAAGGGAGAGATCGCCCTGACGGACGGGGAGTCCCGCTATATGCAGGAGCATTATTTGCGGCAGGAGGGCGTCGAGACGGACGGACAAGGCCGGCTCGATCTGGAGCGCTACCGGTATTGGCCCGAGTCGGAAACCGGCGTCTGACCGTGCGAGCAAAAACGCCTTCGGCGTCTTCCGACAACGAAGGAGCTCTGCGGAGATCATTCAGAACTTGCGGATTCTGAAAAATCAAAAAACCCCCGGACGCCCATTCGCGAGTGCGAACGAACAGCCGGAGGTTCGGATTCTGGCCATGCGACGGTCCTTAGGCCTGCCGGACGGCCAACTTGGCGATCTCGACGATGACTTTCGTCGCCAGCTCCATGACGTCCAGCGACGCGTATTCGTAACGGCCGTGATAATTCTCCCCGCCGGTGAACAGATTCGGCGTCGGCAGCCCCATGTAGCTCAGCTGAGAACCGTCGGTTCCGCCCCGGATCGGGCGAACGACCGGCTCGATCCCGAGGTTCCGCATCGCTGTCCGCGCGAGCTCCACGACTTCGGGGACTTCCTCGATTTTCTCCCGCATATTGAAGTATTGATCCCGGATCTCCAGGACGATTCTCTCTTCCCCGTACTTCGCCTTCAGTTCCTCCGCAATGCGGACCAGCTCGTCCTTGCGCGCTTGGAACCGGTTCTTGTCGAAGTCGCGAATGAGATAGCTCAGGCTCGTCTCTTCGACGTCGCCCCGAATCCATTGCAAGTGATAGAAGCCCTCGTAGCCCTCGGTGAACTCGGGCGCCTCCTGCGCGGGCAGCTTCGAATGCAATTCCATGGCGATCTTGGCGGAGTTGACCATCTTGCCCTTGGCGGTGCCGGGATGGACGTTCTTGCCCAGGACCTTGATTCGCGCGACCGCAGCGTTGAAGCTCTCGTATTCCAGCTCGCCGAGCGGCCCTCCGTCCACCGTATAGGCGAACTTGGCTCCGAAGGCGGCCACGTCGAACCGGTGCGGCCCGCGGCCGATCTCCTCGTCCGGCGTGAAGGCGACTCGGATTTTGCCATGTTCGATCTCCGGGTGCCGGATCAGATGGGCCATCGCCGTCATGATCTCGGCCACGCCCGCTTTGTTGTCGGCGCCGAGCAGCGTCGTGCCGTCCGTCGTCACGAGCGTATGGCCTTTGTATTTGGCCAGCTCGGGGAAATCCCGCGGAGACAGGACGATGCGTTGCTCCTCGTTCAAGACGATGTCCTGTCCGTCGTAATTCTCCACCACTTGAGGGTTGACGCCCGCCCCGGTAAAATCGGTCGCCGTATCCATATGGGCGAGGAAGCCGATGGTCGGCACCTCCTTGTCCGTATTGGCCGGCAGCGTGGCCATGACGTAGCCGTTGTCGTCCATCGTCACCTCCTGCATGCCGATGCTCTTCAGTTCTTCCGTCAGCATCCGGCCGAGCGTCAGTTGTCCGGGCGTGGACGGACACGTCTCGCTGTTCTCGTCGGATTGCGTATCGACCTTCACATAGGTCGTAAACCTTCTCAGAAGCTCGTCTCTCACGGTCAGACCTCCAGTTCGTTGAAATAATGGGCTCTCATCTTCCGAGCCAACTCCCGCACTTCTTCCGGCTGCGGCAGCCGGAGCTTCGCTGCGGCAGCGGCCAATCCTTCCTCGGTCTGGCGGGCGCGTACGACCCGCTTAACCTCTTCGGCGAAAATCTCCGCCGCCCCGAGCCCGATTCCGACGCATTCGGCGAGGCTCGCCATGCTGTCTTCCGTCACCTGCGGGTACTTCGAAGCGTCCGTCTCTTCGCCCGCAGCCCGTTCGTAGAACTCGCGGACGAGACGGGCGCGGCTGCGTCCGGACCCTTCGGCGACGACGAACGCCTGGACGATGCAGGCCTTCGTCTGCCGCCGCTGGGCGATGCCGCAGAACTTCAGCCCGCCGACGCTCAGATCGAAGTCGCCCGGGCAGTACGCGCCCTGCACTTCGCCTTTCTCGATAGACCGGCCCGTTCCGGCGAGCGCTTCGCGAATGAGCTCGTACATTCGCTCGAAATCCCGGCGGAAGCCGAAATCGCCTACTTTGTCCTGCGGCAGCACGAGCGACAAATTGACGACGCCCAGGTCCAGCGGAACGGCCGCGCCGCCGGAATTGCGGACGACGACGTCGTAGCCCGCCGATTCCAGCCACCGCTTGGCCGCGGCCGCACCGGGCAGGCGGCTGTCCCGCGATCCCATGACGAAGGCTCGCGGATGCCGCCACAGGTGGCAGACGGCGGGTCCTCCTTCGCCCGTTCGCCGGCAGAGCAGCTCGTCCAGCGCGAACGGATAGAGCGCGTCGGTTTCCGTCCAGTCCCTAGTCCGGTCCAGAATCAACAGATCGTTCAAATCGGACGACGCATGTTCCCCCATGATGGCTGGCTCCTTCCATACGCTTATCATACCGCAAATAACGCGGGGGACAAAGAGCCGCGCCGGGAGGATAAGGACCAGGTATTAGTCCAAAATGACGATTGTGCGGAATAATAGATTCATAGGCGGGGAGGCCCCTTGTTGCACAAGTGTCAAGACAGGAATCATGCGGCGTTGGTTCGGGGTTGGATGCAAGGGGGGCGGCCGGGGAAGGAGTCCATCCCCGGCGCGAACGCGGCCTTCTACAATCTAGCTTTCTGCGTGAGACTCACGTGGGCGTAAGAACTCGGTGGCTCTCCAGCCGACGAGCAAGACGAATGAGCGTTCAATCGCTTAGGGGCGGACGTTCCCCGGCAGCTCCCGAAGCCTGCGGGCGGGGTCTTGGCGCATATGGCCGACGCCTTCGCTGCACAGGCCGAGCGGCTGCCAGCGGCAATCGGCGCACAAATGCGCGATATCGCCGGGGGCGACGGAGGCGGAGACTTTCTCGCAGATCGTCTTCCAACGGAGCGATCGGCCCGTACGCAGCCCCAATCGTTCGAGGATCGCTTGGTCTTTGCGGTAGACGCTCGTATTTTCGCAATGCGACGGTTGATCGGCGGGGAAGGCCCGGCAGATGTCGTCCGGCCCTTCGACGATGTCGATCGTTGTGTCCGGACGCTTCCTTAACGTCTCGTAGACGTCGGTCATGTTGGCGCAGAAGCCGTCGGAATAGCCTTTGCCTCTGTAGCCGAGAAGACAGAGAAGATGGTGCCCGCGAAGCCGGATGTTCATCGCCGTCTCGTTCCTTTCCTGAAGCAAACAATATATGTTAACTGAATTATATCATACAGGTTAACGTTTTTGGAGCGAGAATGAGGAAAAGATTTGCATCGAATCAAGGAGCGGAAGGGCGGAGGAACCGTATGATCCCCTTCATGATAGCGAGCGGCCGCCGGATGATAGCCGCCTTTGGAGAAGAGAGACGCTCAACACTATAATCCGCTAAGGATATATTCCGGCTTTCCGTTTTTCCGGCTTTGGCGGTGGCCCTCTATATGCGCGGGGCTCTTCTCCCAGGCTTACAGCGACCCAAGCGGCGCACCGCGGCGCGGCTAAACAAAAAACAAGCTTCCGAACCCGCAGCGGGAACGGAAGCTTCTGGCTCTGCAATCGCGCTCAGCCTTTGACGGCCCCGGCGACGACGCCTTTGACGATGTACTTCTGCAGGAAGATGAACACGATGATCGAAGGCAGCACGGCCATGACCATGGCGGTCATCGCGTATTGCCAGTCGGACGTGTACTGGCCGACGAAGGTGTAAGCCGCGAGCGTCAGCGTCTTGGTCGTCGGCGAGCCGTTGACCATGAGCAGCGGGAGCAGGAAGTCGTTCCAGATCCACATGACGTCGATGATGACGATCGTCGTCGTAACCGACTTCAGCAGCGGGAAGATGACGGTGAAGAACAGCCGGAAGCCGGAAGCGCCGTCGATCATCGCGCTCTCGTCGATCTCCTTCGGAATGCCCTTGACGAAGCCGTGATAGATGAACACGGCGAGCGGGGCGCCGAAGCCCCAGTACAGCAGGCCGAGTCCCCAGGTGCTGTCGGACAGGTGCAGGAAGCGCGCCGTCTTGAGCACGGTCAGCATGATGGACTGGAACGGAATGAGCATCGGCATGATGCAGATAAAGTAAACGATCGCGCTGGCGCGGGACTTCGTTCTCGACAGCTTGTAAGCCGCAATCGAGGACACGAGGATGATGCCCGCGAGACCGAGAACGGTAATGACCGTGTTGTTCAGGAACAGCCGCGGATAGTTGATGTACTTCCAAACGTACGAGTAATTGTCGAACGTCCAGTGCTTCGGCAAGGCGATGACGTCGGTCATGACCTCCTGGAAGCTCTTGAAGGAGTTGAAAATGGCCAGGAACAACGGATACAGGAACAGGAGGGCGAGCAGGATCAACACGATCTCCAGAACGACCATCCCGGCTTTGTTGGCGCGCATTAGCCCTCAACCTCCCTGCGTTTGAAGATAGTCAATTGAAGAATGGTGATAATCAGGACGGCGACGAACAGAATGAGCGCCTTGGCCGTCCCGTAACCGTACAGGTTGTTCTGGAACGTATCGCGGTAAACGTCGTAGGCGACGCTGAAAGTCGTGCCGCCGGGTCCGCCGCCGGTCAGCGACAGAATGACGTCGAACACTTTGATCGAGTTCGTCAGCGCCATGAAGACGGCGATCGTGACAGAAGGCGCGAGCAGCGGGAGCGTCACGCTGAAGAATCGCCGGAACGGTCCGGCTCCGTCCATGACGGCCGCTTCCTTCAGATCGTCCGGCACCGATTGCAGGCCGGCGATATAGATGACGAGATAGAAGCCGATGGACTGCCAGATCGAGACGAAGAGCACCGAGATGAACGCCAGACCCGGCTTCCCTAGCCAGCTCCAGCCGAAGAAGCTCCAGCCCGTGCTGTTGCCGAGCGACTCGAAGCCTTGCATGAAGATGAACTTCCAGATGAACCCTACGATGACCAGGCTCAAAATGTACGGAATGAAGAACGCGGCCCGCAGGAACGTTTTCGACTTGAGCTTCATGTCCAGAATAACGGCGAGCACGATGGCCAGCACGTTGATCAGGACGATATACAGCACGGCGTATTTGACCGTGAACCACGCCGCATGGCTGAAGTTGGCGTCGCCCATGAAAATTTGCTTGAAGTTGTCCAATCCGATAAATTTGGGATGCTTGGAGATCCCGTTCCACTTCGTCAGGGAATACCGGACGGTCAGGACGAACGGAATATAGAAAGCCACCAGGACGCAAATGAGGACCGGCAACGTGAACAGCCCGAATTCCACCCTGGCGCCCAGCCTTCTGCGCAAATTGTTCATACCCCACACCTCTTTTTTATGTCGCTTCACTTTCGCAAGCCGCTTTGGGGCGGCTGTACATCCCCAAGGCGTTTAGGCTATATTGCATTATAAACACCGATTTCGGCCGAAAAAATGGATTTAAGTAAACAGTTAAGGGTAATAAGGTGAACTGTACCCGCGCAAGGGGGCAAGAGAGAACGGATGGACTGGTTCCGGAAAACGGTGCGGAAGCTGGGGAACTTCGCGACCCGCAGGCTGGTAAACAAACTTATTTTACTCTTCACGTCCATTATCATTCTGGTGGTGGCGTCGCTCACGGTCATTTCCTACATGATCATCGAGAAGGAATCGGTCGATCATAGCATCGCCAGCAACTCGAACAACCTGATGCTTGTCAACAAGAACTTCGAGAACTACTTCGCGGAGATCGAGCAGCTGTCGCTGCCGCAAATCAAATACGACGACATCATCAACGCCATCAACCACGTCGAGACCGATTACGCTTCGCGCTTGTATTTGGAAGACTATCTGAGAAGTTTGTACTACTCGCGCCACGATTTGGAGCAAATTTACTTGTATCTGGTCGACGAGCACAAATACATCTACATCGCGCGCGAGCGCTATAACGCGACGGTGCGGGCGGGAACCGACGCGACCATTCCGCAGCAGTCGTGGTACAAGCAGGCGATGGAGAGCGACAAGAACCGCTCGATCCAGTCGCTCGTTTTTCCGACGGAGACGGGGTATCCGACCGGGACGGGCGACAGCTTCATGGCGTATCACCGGGTGCTGCGCTCCCTCGCCGACCGCAGGCCGAGGGCGGTGCTGAGCTTTTATTTTAACGACAGCGGCAAAAACGACATCATCCGGGACATCCCGTTCAACAAGGGGGAGCATCTGCTCTTCCTCGATTCGAACAATGTGCCTTTCCATTTGGACGATGTGAATTTTTACCGGAACGTCCGTTCTTCCGGCTTTTTCGACCGGCTCGATCAGGGCGGGGGACGCGACCGTTTCTCTTGGACGGAAGGGGATAAGCGGTATTTGGTTGTGTACAACGTAAGCGAAGGAGACGGCTGGAAGCTCGTCAAACCGATTCCGTACAGCGAGATCAACCGCACGGCCCAGACGGCCCGCCGGATCAGCATCCTCATCGGGTTGGGCTTTCTGGCGCTGTCCGTTGTGCTCGTGACGTTGACCTCGAACGCCATCACGCGGCCGCTCAAGCGGCTGTCGCTCCAGATGAGCCGCTTCAGCAAGGGGATGTTCGACGCGGAGACCGAGGTGAAGGGGAGGGACGAGATCGCGTATTTGTCCAAGCATTTCAACTTGATGGTCAAGCGGACGAACGAGCTGATCAACGAGCGCTACAAAATGAAGCTGGTCGAGAAAAGCGCCATTCTGAAGGCGCTGGAGGCGGAGATCAATCCCCACTTCCTCTACAACGCGCTTCAGGCCATTTCGACGAAGGCGCTCAAGAACGGAATGGACGATATTGCCGACATGGTGGACGCGCTGGCACTGACGCTAAGATATTGCATAAGCGGCAAAGACATCGTGCATGCTAAAGAAGAAATAAAACATATCGAACGATATTTGGCGCTGCAAAAAGCCCGATTCGGGAACCGGCTGCAGGTCGTCTACGATTTCGACGAATCGCTGATGGACCTCGCCATCCCCAAGTTGTCCATCCAGTCGCTGGTGGAGAACTCCATCAAGCATGCGCTGGAGAAAGTCTCCAGCACGATCACGATCGTCATCGGCATCCACCTCGAACCGGCGCACGCGGTCATCTCCGTGAAGGACGACGGGCCGGGCATTCCTCCGGAGAAGCTGAAGGAGATTCTGCAATCGTTCCGGACGGAATGGGAGGATCGCGAGGGGGACAATATCGGTCTCAAAAACTTGAACGCGAGACTCCAACTCATTTTCGGAGAAGAGGCGGGGCTTGCGATATCGACGGACGAGACCGGAACGGAGATGCGCATGATGATTCCGCGGGGAGGCAGCCATGTATAAAGTTCTGATTATCGACGACGAAGAACCGTCGCGCGAGGCGATTCGCATATTGGGAGACTGGGAAGGTCTCGGTGTGGAAGAAGTGATGGAAGCCGGGGACGGGAGAACCGGCCTGGCGCTGCTGCAAGAGCGCAAACCCGATCTCGTGCTCGTGGACATGAAGATGCCCGAGATGGACGGGATGGCGTTTCTTCAGCATGTGGAGAGAGATTATCCGAATCTGTTTACGATCGTCATCAGCGGCTATAACGATTTTGAATATACGAGACAGGCCATTCGCTCCAAGGTCGTCGATTACTTGCTGAAGCCGGTGAACCGGCAGGACCTGAACCAAGCGCTCCGCAAGGCGATCGACGTGCTGCGGGCCCGGAAGGAAAGCGAGAGCGAGTTCATCAACCGCAACATAACGCTCAATATGTCGGTGCCGAAGCTCAAGGAAAATATTTATCTCTCGATGATCGAACGCAATTTCAAGGTTAAAAATAACGAGGCGTTCCTCCGGCTCATCGGCGCGGACGATCCGGGCAAGCGGTTCGGCGCCGCAGTCGTGCGGATGCTCAACCTGGAGCAGGTGACGGAAGCGCGCTTCAACGGGGAGACGGACCTTCTTCTTTTTGCCGTGTCCAACGTCATTAACGAATTTGCGGAGGAGGGCTTCAAGAGCTTCGGCTTTGCCCATCCCAAGCGGGAGCGGGAAGTCGTCGTCATTCAGACGATCTCCGGCGGCTATCCGGAAGACATTGCGCTAAGGTCGATTCATTTCGTGAAGAAGGTCGTCGGCGCCTTGAAGGACCTGTTCGGGATTATCTCCGTAGCGGGCGTCGGAACGTCCGACCCCGACGTGTCGAAGCTGGCGGCTTCCTACGAATATGCGGAGACGGCCGCAAACGAGATCGATCTGCTAAAGCTGCGGGACGTGGCGGTGTCCGACCGGCGGCCCGATCCCTCGAGCGCGAAGGAGAGCCCGACGATCGCCAGCCGCCTTCCTCTGATTCGCAGCGCGATCGAGGCCGGCAACGCGAATCAGGTGCGAAGCATCGTGCTCGATTTTACGAAGAAAATTCGCAGCCTGGACAGCTTCAGCTTGAAGGACGCCAGCCGCATCTTGCACGAGTTCCTCATTCTCCTCGGCGATATGGCGCTGGAATTCGGCGTTCCTTCGCATAAACTGGCGACGGGCGGCGCAGAGGGCTTGAAGGCGATCGGCATCGGGTCCGACTTCGTCCGGTTCGACGAGTACGAGGCGCTTCTGTGCCGGATCGCCGATTATTACGCTTACCAGATCCGCAGCGCCGCGAGCACCGATCGTTCGTTCGACATCAGCGAAATCAAAGATTACATCGACCAGCATTATTTCGAGGACATCAAAATTTCGATGTTCACGGAGAAATATTTTCTGAGCCGGGAATATTTGATGAAGCTGTTCAAGCAGCAGTACGGCTGCGGCATTCATGAATACGTGCAGAAAATCCGGATGGAAAAGGCGAAGGAGCTGCTGGGCGAATCGGACCTCAAAATTCAGGAAATCTCCGAGATGCTCGGCTACAAGGACAAAAATTACTTCAGCAAGGCGTTCCGGAATTATTTCTCGATCTCGCCCTCCGAATACCGGATGAAGCGATCGGATGGATAAAAGTGAACTGGACGAGGACTACACTTTTTTACCCTCAAGTGGTCACTTATCTACATTTTTATCGACAACCGATTTCTTTAGAATAGGCTACGAAATCCAAAATCAACACCTGTGAGTGGGGGCGAATCTATGTTAAAGAGAGTTACGGCACTTTCGGCCAGTATGGTCCTGATGGCCGGCGCGTTGGCGGCTTGCGGCAGCAGCAGCGACAACAACAACGCGGCAGGCGGCGAATCTCCGGCCGCATCCGCATCGGCTTCGGGCGGCGCCGATTCTTCCAAACCGGTCACGATCAATATGTTTACCGCTTCTCCGGAATACACCGATGCGTTCAACGCTTACATCGCCGAATACAAAAAGGTGAAGCCGAACGTCACGATCAACCTGGAGATCATGCAGTCGGACTATAACACGGTCCTGAAATCCCGCATCGCGTCGGGCAACATACCGGACGTGTTCCAGACGACGGCCGGCGGCGACATCGACACGTTCGCCGAATACAGCGCGGACCTGACGAACGAACCGCTGGCGGCCGCGATGACCGACGCCGTCCGCTCCAACATGACGTCTTCCGACGGCAAGGTGCTCGGCCTTCCGGTCAAGGGCAACCTGTTCGCCCTGATCTACAACAAGAAGCTGTTCGAAGAAGCGGGCATCACCGAGGTGCCGAAGACGACGGCGCAATTGGACGACGCCATCGCCAAGCTCGAAGCGAAAGGCATTACGCCGTTCGCGAACGCGTACAAAGAGTGGTGGGTATGGAAGCACATCTTCCAGCACTTCGTCGACGCGGCGGCGACGGATGCAGGAACCGACGCCAAGACGCTCGTGGCCGACTTCATCGCCGGCAAAACGACGTTCAAAGACCATCCGATTCTCTACAACAACTTCTTCAACTTCATCGACACGACCGTCAAGCACGGCACGGACAAGCCGCTTGAACGCGACAGCAACGCTGAAGTGAGCGACTTCGCTTCCGGCAAAGCCGCGATCATGACCGGCAAGGGGGCTTGGGACGAAGAAGCGATCAAGAAGATCAACCCGGATATTCAGATCGGCATCATGGGCTACCCGGTCAGCGACAAGCCGGAACAGTCCCAAATCATCACCGGCGCCGACCAAGCGCTGCGCATCAACAAGGACTCGAAGAACGTCAAGGAAGTGATCGCGTTCTTCAACTGGCTGTACACGTCCGACTACGGCAAGCAGTGGTTCTCCAACATCGCGAAGGTGATTCCTCCGATCAAGGACGCTCCGCTGCCGAACCTTGACATGCCGAAGCAAATGAATGAGATCCTCAAGACGGAGAAATCCGGCGATCTGTCCATCAACTACTCGCTTGACACGTTCCATCAGAAGTTCGGCGAGATCATGCAGGCTTACATCGGCGGCAACCTGAAGAAGGACGACGCGATCTCCCAAATCGAGCAAGCCTGGCAGCAATTGGGCTCGGCCCAATAAAGGGAATAAGGAATACGCTTGGTTGGACTCAGCGCCTTGAAAGGCGCTGAGTTTGCGTTTAGGCGTGCAACGCAACGATCGGGTTATATTGCGGCGTCGCGCTCAATTGGATCGACGGAGGGTGCTGTTGCGATGAGCAAATGGATCGAGATTACGGAGAACGGCCTGCATCTCGTTTTGAAAGTGACCGATTCGCTAGACGTCCGCTTGCTGCACTTCGGGCCGGAGCCGTTCCGGCCCGAGCTGGTGGCCGAGAAGCAGGAGGAGGGCTTCCGCCTTCTGGAGCTGCAGTTAACGGGCGAGGATCGGGCGGAGTATCACGGGCGAACGCACCGGGCCACGTTCCCGGGCTTGCGCATGCGATACAAGTCGCACAACGATTCCCGCAACGAGATCGGCCGCAAGCTGGAGATTGCGCTCGTCGACCCGGAGACGAAGCTGGAGTCGACTTCGCATATCCAGTTCTACGAAGGCGTGTCCGTCGTTCGCTGCTGGACCGTTCTCAAGAACGCGGGAAGCGAGCCGGTCGGCGTCGAATACGTCTCCACCTTCGCGCTGACCGGGCTGGACAAGGAAGGCGAGCTCGACCGCGACGCGAAGATCGCCGTGTCGATTCCGCACTCCGGCTGGCAAAGCGAGCTGCAATGGCGGACGTACACGCTGCCCGAGCTGGGCTTGTCGCATATGACCGACCGCAGCTCCAAGCGGATCTCCTGCAGCAACACCGGCTCCTGGTCGGCCGCGGAGCATATTCCGATGGCGGTGCTGGAAAACAAGGAAGCGGGAACGGCGCTCGTCTGGCAAATCGAGCACAACGGCTCCTGGCATTGGGAAATCATCGATCAGTTCAATTTCCTTACGCTGCTCGTCAGCGGTCCGACGGAGCATGACAACCACTGGTGGAAGCAGCTTCGTCCGGGCGAGGAGTTTGCGACCGTTCCGGCGGCCGTAGGCGCGGTCAAAGGCGGCTTCGAGCAGGCGATCGCCCAGCTCACGACGTACCGCCGCGCCATACGCCGCCCGAACGACGACAACCGGCTGCTTCGGGTCATTTTCAACGATTATATGAATTGCCTGTGGGGCAGCCCGACGACCGCGAAGCTAATCCCGCTTATCGACGCGGCGGCGGAGATCGGCTGCGAATACTTCTGCATCGACGCCGGCTGGTACGCCTCCGGAGAATGGTGGGACGGGGTCGGCGAATGGCTGCCTTCTTCCGAACGGTTCCCGGAAGGCATTAAATATGTGCTGGACTACATCCGCGGCAAGGGCATGATTCCCGGCCTCTGGCTGGAGCTCGAGGTCATGGGCATCCGGAGCCCGAAGCTTGCCGAGACGAACGACGGCTGGTTCTTTATGCGCCATGGGAAGCGGGTCAAAGACCGCAGCCGCTACCAGCTCGATTACCGGAACCCGGAAGTCGTCGCGCACGCGAACGAGGTCATTCGCCGATTGGTCGAAGACTACGGCGTAGGCTATATCAAGATGGACTACAACATCAACGCGGGCATCGGCACCGAGACGAACGCCGACAGCTTCGGGGACGGTCTGCTGCAGCACAACCGCGCGTATCTCGCTTGGCTCGACTCGATTTTCGCCAAATATCCGGATCTCGTCATCGAGAACTGCTCCAGCGGCGGCATGCGGATGGACTATGCGATGCTGAGCCGGCACAGCATTCAGTCCACCAGCGACCAGGAGGATTACGTCAAGTACGCGGCGATCGCCGCGAGCTCGCCGTCGGCGCTGACGCCGGAGCAATCGGCGATCTGGTCGTATCCGCTGCGCGAAGGCGACGACGAGGAAGTCGTCTTCAACATGGTGAACGCCATGCTGCTTCGCATTCACCAGAGCGGCCATCTGGCCGAGCTCAGCCCGCGGCGGCGGGCGCTGGTCAAGGAGGCGCTGGACTACTACAAGACGATTCGCGGGGACATCGCCCAGTCGCTGCCCTTCTGGCCGCTCGGCCTGCCGACGGCGCAGGACGACTGGATCAGCTTCGGGCTTCGCCACGGAGACCGCGCTTACGTCGCCGTTTGGCGGCTCGGCGGACCATCCGCGGAAGCGGTCTTGCCGATCCCGCAGCTGGCCGGCGCGGACGCGGAGGTTCGCATCGCCTACCCGAGCGAAAGCGACAGCCGCGTCGTCTGGCACGCCTCTTCCGGACAGTTGAAGGTCACGCTCCCGCGGAAGAAAACCGCGCGCTTGATCGAATTGAAAGTCAAGCGCTAATGGAGGCATAGACGGCGCAAGAGCCTCATGCTCCCTTGTGGAGGATGAGGCTCTTTTCATTGCTTATCCCCGCTGCTCAATCGAGGTTTGCGCATTCCTCAGTCACCATCGAACGCGGATTAAAGAGCCGGCTCGTTGACGAAAATGTTTTCCTTGCCTATACTCGAACCCAAATATGTAAACGCAATCAGAGATATCCGAATGGGACGTCGGGGAGAAAAGGAAAGGAGGCGGAAGCTTGTACAAGGTATTTCTGGTCGACGATGAACCGCTGGTGCTTGAAGGGCTGAGACTCCTGGTCGATTGGAAGGCCCGAGGGTTCGAGGTTTGCGGCGAGGCGAGGGACGGCGAGGACGCGTTCGCAGCGATCTTGGATTGCCGGCCCGATCTGGTCGTGACCGACATCCGCATGCCGGTCATGGATGGGATTGAGCTGATCCGGCAGGCGCGGATGCGCGCCGACTGCCCTGCCAAATTCATTTTGCTGAGCGGGTACGGCGAATTTGAGTACGTCCAAAGCGTCATGAGGCACGAGGCGGCCGATTATTTGCTCAAGCCGATCGACACTTTCGAATTCGATCGCGTTCTTGCGAAGCTGCGGATCGAGCTCGAACGGGAGAGAGCGGAGGAGCAGGATGCGGCGCTGGAGCGGAAGGAAGCCGCCGCCGCGGCGTTGGCCTTGCTTGTCCGCGGAGAAGACGACCCGGAGCTGCGCCGGCGTGCCTCGGCCATGCTGGGAATGGAGGAGGACACGGACGTCTGCGTCGTTTTGGCGGAGAAGGGAAACGGAAACGCTGGAACCGCCTTCGTCCTGGAGGAAGAGGAAGCAGCTGGCCGAGTTCGGCTCTTCGACGACGGCTCAGGCGGCATTGGAGCGGTTATCGTCGGCAAGCCGGAGCGGTTTGCCTCGGTGCTGTCCGATCTTCACAGCCGGCTTGCGAATCAAACAGGCGATGACGTCTGGCTTTTTGTCAGCCGCTGGGGTCAGGGACCGGAGCGATTGAAAGCGCTTCACCGAGAGGCGGCCCATCTTCGCGACAACCGGCCCTTCGCAGGCATCGAGATCGCCCAAGGCATCCTCATGGCGCCACAATGCCCGTCCTCGGCTCTATATCGCGTTCCGATTCCCGATCCCGAAGCCGGCGCTAGGCTGTTCCGGCTGATCGAAGCCGGCGATGCGGACGGAATGGCAGCCGCGCTCGACGAGGCGCTCGAACGAATGCGCGCGAATGGGGCCGGTCCGTCCGTCATCCGGGCGTTCATCGCGGATCTGACCGTCGAGGTGAACCGGCGATACGGCCCCTTCGAACAGCCTGGAGATTTGCCGGGACCGCGTTCCGTCGGTTCCTCGCAAGCGGCGGGCGTTCGGGAGCTGCGCGCCAGGCTATGCCGGTACGGCCGGCTGGCCGCCGAACGGTTCGATCGCCGCCGGTCCGCCGTCGCGGAGGCCATCCGAATCGTCCAAGAACAATTCCGCAAGCCGCTCAAGCTTCAGGATGTCGCCGCCGCGCTCGGCGCGCAGCCGGCTTACTTGGGGCAGCTGTTCAAGAAGGCGACGGGGGAGACGTTTCATCAATTCGTACATACGTACCGCGTCGAATCGGCGAAGACGCTGCTTCGGCGGACCGAGATGAAAATCGCGGAAGTTGCCCGAACCGTCGGATACGGCGATGCCGAGGATTTCGTCCGCCATTTCAAGGAACGGACCGGAATGACGCCTTCCGCCTACCGGAATCCGCCGGGCCGCAGGGGGTGGCCAAACCGATGAGACGTCCGTTCCGGCTTTTCGGAATCATAAACGATATTTCGCTCAACTACAAATTCACGCTCATCTACCTGCTGTGCGTTTTGCTGCCGATTATCACGATTAACGTTCTTTTTTACGAGCAGGTGTCAAAGAGCGTTCAGGCCCGCGAGGAGAGAAACTTGCAGACGTCGATGGACCGTGCCGTCAAGACGGTGTACGACATCATCATCGGCGGAGTGACGCTCAGCCATTCGATTTCGTCCGACCGTACGTTCTACGAACCGCTGGATAAGGACTATGCCGATTCGGTCGATTTCTACGAGACTTACAACGCCGGGTTGAAAAGCAAGATGGTCCCCTTCCTGTCGGCTTACACGTCCGTGGACACGATCGGCATCTATACGAACAACGATACGATCGAGAGCGGGGGGAACTATTTTCGTCTGGAGGAGCAAGACGAGAAGACCGGCTGGTATCTCCGCACGCTCTCCAATCCGGGCAAAATCACCTTGTACGTTTACCGGGACAAGGAGCCGCTCAACTCCAGAAGCCAAAAAACGTATTTCAGCATTCTCCGCACGATGAACGATTTTTCGATCTATGGCAAGTATTTGAAGATTTTAAAAATCGATCTGAATACGAGCAGGCTGAGCGAACTGATGAATCAGGGCAGGCCGGACTTGAACCTCAAGCTGGTCGATCCCGACGGAAGAATCATCTTCTCTTCGTCGCAAGAGGAAGATACGCGAAATCCGGACTTCGTCCGCTTCGACGGCGGGGAGGCCGAGAAAGACATGCTCCTTCTCGAAGAACCGCTGGGGGAAGACGAATATTTGGCCGGCTGGAAGCTCGTTGGGACGACAGACAAAAGCCAAATATCCGAGGCGGTGCTCAAATCGCGCAAATTCATTTGGCAGCTCGGCATCGTCAGCACGTTTGTGCCGACGGCGCTCATCGTCGTCATTCTCCGCTCCTACAACCAACGGATCAAGCGGCTGCTGCGCCATATGACCAAGGTGAAGAACGGAAAGTTCGACCTGATCGCTTCCCCCGAAGGGAAGGACGAGATCGGCGGGCTCATCCACAACTTTAACCTGATGACGGCCAAGATCCATTCCCTCATTCACGACGTGTACGAATTGGAGTTACAGAAGAAAGACCTGGAGCTGGAGCGGGTTCGGGCGGAAATGAACTTGCTGCAGAGCCAGATGAACCCGCATTTCCTGTTCAACACGCTGAACGCGCTGCTTGTCGTAAGCGCCAAGAACAAGTACGCGGACGTGGCGGAGATCATCCGGAACCTGTCGCTATTGCTGAGGCGAATGATCAATTGGTCGGAGGACCTCGTCCCGTTGCGGGAAGAGCTGCATTTTACGGAGATGTACTTGCAGATCGAGAAGTTCCGGTTCGCCGACCGGTTCGACTACGCGATCGAGGCCGAGGAGGAAGCGAAGCAGGTGCCGGTGCCGAAAATGTGCGTGCAGACGCTCGTCGAGAATGCGTGCAAGCACGGCTTGCAAGCGGTCAAGGGGCAACGCGGCATCCGGGTCGGAGCGCGGCTCTCGTCCGCGTATTTGATCGTCGAGGTGCAGGACAACGGTATCGGCATGAGCCCGGAGCAGTTGGACGCGATCACGGAGCAGATGCGGGAGAAGCGGGGGGACGGAGCGAGCATCGGGCTGCGCAACGTCTACCAGCGTCTTCGGCTTTATTACGACGACAGGGTCGACTTCCGGATCGAGAGCTTGCCGGATGTCGGCACGAAAGCGGTGTTCCGGATCCCGTTGAAATCCGATTCGCAAGAGAAAGGAGCCGTCTGACATGTACAAGGCGTTGCTGGTGGACGACGAGCCGTTCGCGATCGACGCGCTCAAGCTGTTCGTCGATTGGGAGGCGCACGGCTTCGAGATATGCGGCGCCTGCGAAGACGGCGAAGAGGCGCTCGAGGCGATCGGCCGCCTCGGGCCGGATGTCGTCGTGACCGACATCCGCATGCCCGCCGTTGACGGGCTTCAACTCATCGAGCTCGCGCAAAGCCGGTACGGACGGCGGGTTCACTTTGTCGTCTTGAGCGGGTACGGCGAGTTCGAGTACGCGAGGAGCGCGCTTCGTCAAGGAGTGGCCCATTACTTGCTGAAGCCTATCGTTCCGGAAGAAGCCGCGTATGTGTTGGCCGACATCCGAAGCAAGCTGGATGCGGCGCGCGCGGCCGATTCGCTGCGCGCGCTTCGGGACAGAGAGCGGCTTGCCGCGGCGCTATCCCGTCTGCTCGAAGCGGATGGGGAAGACGCGGAGGACGCCGTTTGGGACGACGACCTCGAGGCGTTGTCCCGCCAATGCGAGGAGTGGCGCGTTCTGCTGCTCGAGGCCGAGCAGCCGGACGATGCCGGACGGGCGGTTCGCGAAGCCGCGCGCCGGCACGGCCACGCCTACGTGCCGGCCGATGCCGGGTTCGGTCCGGCGGCGGCGGTGTGCGGGACGTCCTGCTTCGCTGGGGCGGAAGCGTTCGTGAACGCGATCCGGGAGACCCTGGACCGGCCGGAGGCGCACTCCGCTTACCGGTTGGCCGTCGGTCTTCCGCAGCGGGATCTGCGGACGATACGGCACTCGTACGCGTCCGCCCTGGCCGTGCTGCAGGCCTTCTATTTCGATCGCGCACGGGACGCGGTCCGGTACGCGGAAAAGGAGCCTGCGCCGTCCGCGGCGGCAGGCTTAGGACTTGCCGACGGGCGCCCGTTTCTCGAAGCGCTCGAATGGGGCGACGGCGCGCGGCTTCGGGCGGAAGCCGCGCAGCTGCGAGAGACGCTCCGCGACGGACGGCAGAGCCCGTCCTCCGTCGCCGCGTTTCTCGACCATCTCCTCTACCGCAGCGCGCTGGTCTTGCAGCAAGCGGGCATCGATCCGGCCGAGCGGCTGCGCGAATGGGAGAGCTTCACCTCCGGCCAGGGAGCGCTCCCCAGCCTGGACGGCAGCTTCGCGGCGCTCGAGCGCTTCGCCGAAGCCGCCGCGGAGGCGATGGCGGAAGCGAGGGCGCTTCGCGGGGCGCATCCGCTGCAAGCGGCCGACCGGTACATTCGCGAGCATTTCCGGGAACCGATCAGCGTGAAGGGGCTTGCGGAAACGTTTTTCCTCAACGCGGCCTACCTGGGTCAAGCTTACCAGGCGCGTTACGGGAAGAGCGTGCTCGAGCGCGTGCACGACCTGCGGATTGCCGAAGCGCTCCGGCTGATTCGGGAGGACCCCGGACGGAAAATGGCGGACATCGCGGAAAGCGTCGGCTACGCCCATTACAACCACTTCCTGAAGCAGTTCGAGAAGCGCTGCGGGGCGAAGCCGACTTCGCTCGCGGCCGATTCGCAAAATGAGGGGGATGAACCTGAAATCCGTTCATTGTAACCGCATTCAGGAACCGGATAATAAAAAAGGAGCGGATCGAATACCGGGCGTCGGCCCGGTTCCGCAATTGCCTAAGGAGGGAATGGGATGGGGGTTCATGTCAAGCGATCGGCTCTCGCAGGCTTGAGCGCGGTATTTGCGTTCGGCCTGCTGCTGGCGGGTTGTTCGGGAAAAGGAAACGGGGAAGCGAGCCCGTCGGCGTCGGGAACGACCGGCGGATCGGCCGGCGCATCGGCTTCCGCCGGAGCTTCGGGCAACGCAAAAACGGAACCGTTTACAATTTCGGTGTTCTACGGCGCCTCGGGTCCGATTCCGACGGAGAACAACAAGATTTACAAGAAAATCAGAGACGAGCTCGGCGTTACGCTCAAGGAAGAATACCTCGTCGGCGACCTGGAGCAGAAGCTCGGCGTCATGATCGCCGGCGGCGATTATCCGGACCTCATCACGGCGTCGCCGAAGCTGACGGCCGCCAAGGCGGTCATTCCGCTGGAGGACCTGATCGAGCAATATGCGCCGAATATCAAGAAGCACTACGAGAAAGTGTGGAACATGATGAAGGACCCGTCCGACGGACACATCTACTGGCTGCCGAATTACGGGGTCTATCAGGGCAATTACGTCTCCACCTATTATTCCGGACCGGCCTTCTGGATTCAGAAGGGGGTACTGAAGGAGTTCGGCTATCCGAAGCTTAAGACGCTGGACGACTATTTCAACCTCATCGAGCAGTATAAGGCCAAACATCCGGAGATCGACGGACAGCCGACGATCGGGTTCACCACCCTCGCCTACGACTGGCGGAAGTTCCCGCTGCTGAACGCGCCGGAGCATCTGGCCGGGTATCCGAACGACGGCGGGGTCGTCGTCGATCCCAAGACGAATACCGCGCAAATTTTCGCCGACAAAGAGATCGCCAAGAAGTACTACAAGAAGCTGAACGAAGAGAACGCCAAGGGCATCATCGACAAGGAAGCTTTCGCCCAAAACTACGATCAGTATTTGGCCAAAATCTCCAGCGGCCGCGTGCTCGGCATGTTCGACCAGCACTGGAACTTCCAACAAGGCGAAGATTCGCTCGTCACCCAGCAGAAGTTCGAACGGACGTACCTGGGCATCCCGCTCGTCTACGACGACACCATCAGAGACTATTACTTGGACCGGCCGGCTTTGAACCTGCAGAACGGGTTCGGCATCTCGGTCGACGCCAAGGATCCGGTCCGCATTCTCAAGTTCCTCGATACGCTGCTCGACGAAAAGTGGTCGAAGGTGCTCAATTGGGGAATCGAGGGCGAGGACTACCTGGTGGACGACAAAGGCAAGTTCTACCGGACGCCCGAGATGCGGAATCAGCAGGAGGACGTCACCTGGAAGCAAGCGAACCGGGCTTCGTCGTTCCTCACTTATGTTCCGAAAATCGAAGGCCAATACAGCGACGGCAACGCTACCGACGCGGGAAGCCAACCGGATGAGTATTTCGCGACGTTGAAGGACATCGACAAGGAGCTGTTCTCGGCTTACGGCGTGAAGCTGCCCTCCGACTTCTTCTCGCCGGCGCCGGAAAACCGGATCTCTTACCCGGCGTGGAGCATCGACCTGATCGACGGCTCGCCGGCGAAGATCGCTTCCACGAAGCTGGAGGATCTTGGCGTCAAATATTTGCCGAAAGCGATCCTGTCCAAGCCGGAGGAGTTCGACAGCGTCTGGGACGAATATGTGAAGCAAATCGGCAAGGTCGACGTCAAGGCTTACGAGGACCGCATCAACGAGCAATTGAAGTACCGGATGGACAACTGGAGCGTGAAATAAGCACGGACGGAAGGCATGAAGAGTTCCTTCGTGCCTTCCTCATTTCAGACAATAGCCGGAAGCCGCGCGGGCGGCGAAGGCGGCGGAAGAGGAGGAAGAATCATGCAGGATACGGTCCTGGGAAGCGATGCCCCGAGACGGACGGAGCGACGGACCGGCACGATCCGGAAGCGGATGTGGAGTCAGCGGCAGCTCATTTGGATGTCGTTTCCTTTGCTCATCTATATCGTATTGTTCGCTTACGTCCCGATTTGGGGCTGGTTGATGGCTTTTCAACAATATCGGCCGGGCTTCTCGGTGTTCAACCAGCAATGGGTGGGATGGGATCAGTTCCACTTCCTGTTCTCGGACGAAGGCTTCCTTCAGGTGCTCCGGAACACCGTGGCAATGAGCCTGATCAACATGGTGCTCGGGTTCGTGACGGCGATCGGCTTCGCGATTCTGCTCAACGAAATCCGGAAGTCGCTGGCGAAGCGCTTTATTCAGACGATCTCGTACTTGCCCCACTTCCTCTCGTGGGTGATCGTGACGGGCATCGTCGCGACGTCGCTCTCGACCGAGGACGGCATCGTCAACATCGTGCTCATGAAGCTGCACCTGATCGATTCGCCGATTTTATGGCTCGGCGAAGGCAAATATTTCTGGGGCATCGTCGGCGCCTCGCACGTGTGGAAGGAAGTCGGCTGGAACGCCATCATCTATTTGGCCGCGATCGCCTCGGTCGATCCGTCCCTCTACGAAGCCGCGGAGATCGACGGCGCGAACCGGTACCGGAAAATGCTGCACATTACGCTGCCCGGCATCAAGCCCGTCATCATTATTCTGCTCATCATGAACCTGGGCCACATTCTGGATGCGGGGTTCGAGGTGCAATATTTGCTCGGCAACGGGCAGGTGGTCGACTGGTCGCAAACGATCGACATCTTCGTGCTGAAGTACGGCCTGAAGGTCGGCAATTATTCGCTCGCGACCGCGGCCGGCATGTTCAAAACCGTCGTCAGCATCGTTCTGCTGTTCCTGGCCAATTCCATCGCCAAGCGTCTCGGCGAAGAACGATTGATTTAAAGGGGAGTTCCGAATGCCGACAGCCAAAAGACAGCTGCAAGCCGAGCCGCTCATTTTCCACACGGTCAACTATTTGATCATGCTGTTCGTCGTCGTCGTGACGGTGTATCCGTTCCTGAATACGCTCGCGGTCTCCTTCAACGAAGGAACCGACACGACGCGCGGAGGCATCTACCTCTGGCCCCGCTACTGGACGCTTCAAAACTACGAGGCGGTGTTCATCACGGGGCATATCGGCCATGCGTTCTGGATCTCCGTCGCCCGCACCGTTATCGGCACCGTGCTCGGCGTTTTCCTGACGTCCATGCTCGCCTACGTGCTGAGCCGTCCGGAATTCATGTTCCGCAAGTTCATTACGACCGTGTTCGTGCTCACGATGTATTTCAGCGCGGGCCTCATTCCGACGTACTTCCTGATCAAGGACTTGCATCTGCTGAACACGTTTCTGGTCTACATTTTGCCGGGGCTCATCAGCGCCTTCAACCTGATCGTCATCCGGACGTACATCCGGACGCTGCCGGAGAGCCTCGTGGAATCGGCGAAAATCGACGGGGCGGGGGACTTCCGCATTTACCTCAGCGTCATTTTGCCGCTCTGCACCCCGGTGCTGGCGACCGTCGCCCTGTTCATCGCGGTCGGCCAGTGGAACTCCTGGTTCGACACCTTCCTGTACGCGTCCTCCAAACAAGATTTGAGCACGTTGCAATACGAGCTGATGAAGCTGCTCTCCTCGACGATGAATTCGAACGGCAATCCGGGTCTTGCCGCCGGCGTCAATCACGATCCTTCGACGACCGGCATGGTGACGCCTCTGTCGATCCGGGCCGCGATCACGATCGTGGCGGCGGTGCCGATTCTCGTCGTGTATCCGTTCCTGCAGAAGTATTTCGTCGCGGGAATGCAACTGGGGAGCGTGAAGGAATAGCGGCACATCGATCTCATTCATCCAATCGGGAAAGGGGAATGATCGTGGTACGGCCGGGGCGACACGGTGCAGGGATAAAAGGCGTTCGCCGCGCCCGGTCCGGCTTGGACGGCAGAGCCTATCTAGACCGTTTGCGCGAGTAAGCTTTCCGCTGGTGAAAAGAGAGCGACCGGAATTTGCCCGCCAGCCGTCTCAACTCTGAGGAGGACAAGGAAGCGAAGCTGCGGTGGATATGCTTGTTGCGGGCTTTTCTCAGCATCGCTGCGGACGGGTCGGACGCATAGACGAAGTTGCCGTACGTCTCGAATTCGGAGAAGCCGAACGGCTTGGTCTTGTCGATGCTCTTCAGGATCGCCTTGTACCACTTCGTTCCGTGCTTGCGCTCGATCGTTTTTTTCAACCGGGCCAGCTTCTTCTTCTCGAACAGCATGTAGTGCGTCACGAAGGAAGAACGCGCGGGAGCCCGGCCTCCAAGCAGTTTGCGATACGTTCGGAAATATTCCGGCTGGCTCCAATTGCGGCAATAGAAGATCGTCTTGGAACCGGTCAGGAACCGATGCGGCCGAATGAACACGGTGTCGGCGTCGACGACCAGAAAGCAGGGGCGGGAGGCGACGGTGTCCCCGCTCAGCTTTAATAGCTGCTGATAAAGCCAGCCGGAACGCTCGAACGTCTTGGAGCGGTATCCGATCCGGCTTTTTTTCAGGTCCAAAACGGAGCTTTCGTGAACGAATTTGCATTTTTTGCGGCGGCACAACCGTCGGATCCGCTCGCTCTCGGGCGAGACGATGTAGATGGAGCCGATAGGGTGCCCAACGTGCTTGCGGATGCTGTCAATGGTGTGGGGGAGCGTGGCGAGATCCTTCTCGATGGCGGGAATGAGGACGTCAATGGCCTTGCTTGAGCCGATACCTGCCGTTCGGATCGCTTTTGGGGTCATTTGGGCTTTTCCGTCCCTTCTGTAAGATGCGCGCAGAAATCGCTGCGACATCCTATGATTGCGCGTTCGGCCGGGTGAAACGATTAGGCGGCGTTGGGCGGAAAAGGCCAAAATATGATATGTTGAGTAAAGCATCGATTTTGCTTAACGAACAGGGAGGTTATCCATTGACTGCCAAACCGATCATACTGGATGTCGACACCGGCGTAGACGACGCGTTGGCCATCGCTTACGCCATCCGTTCCCCCGAGCTGGACGTGCTTGGACTCACGACGACGTTCGGCAACATCACCGTGAAGGAAGCGACCCGCAACTCCCTCATCGTGTTGGAAAAGCTGGGCAGCGACGTCCCCGTCGCGTCGGGAGCGGAGCAGCCGCTTCGCCGCGTGAAGACGGATTACCCGAGGCACATCCACGGCGAGCACGGGCTTGGCGGGGCCGAATGGGTCGAACCGAAGCGGAAGCCGCTGCCGACGCCCGCCGTCGACTTCATCATCGAGCAGGTCCGCGCGCGCGAGGGCCAAGTGACGCTCGTCTTCGTAGGTCCGCTTACCAATTTGGCATTAGCCGTGCAGAAGGATCCGGGCATCGCCGGCCTCGTCGATCAGGTCGTCATCATGGGCGGCGCCGTCCGGAGGCGGGGCAATGTGACCCCGTATGCGGAAGCGAATATCTACAGCGACCCGGAAGCGGCGGATATCGTGTTCCGTTCGGGATTGCCGATTACGCTGGTCGGGCTCGACGTGACGATGAGAACGCTGCTGCCTTCCTCCCGCGTGCAAGTTTGGAGAGAGCGGAGCGGGGAGCTGGGACGGTATTTCGCGGATATGACGGATTTCTATATCGATTTCTACGAAAAGGGTTATCCCGGCATCGGCGGATGCGCGCTGCACGACCCGCTGGCGATCGGCGTCGTGATCGATCCGAGCTTCGTGACGCTGGAGCGCATGCGGATCGTCGTCGACACCGAGGGCGAGACGCTGGCGCGGACGGCCGAGCAGCCGGGCGGCGAGCCCAACGTCAGCGTATGCGTGGATGTTCAGGAGGAGCGGTTTTTGGAGCATTTCCTGAGCCGGGTTATTTAAGAGAGAGCAGATGGAGGAGCCGCTTCGCGCCGATGGCGAAGCGGCTTCTTGGCGTATGGACCGGCACGGCGGTGTGCCAGAAGCGGTTCGCGAAAGCAGCTTGCCCCCTTCACTCCACCCCTTGAGCCGATCTTCGCTCGAGCGTTTCCCCCTCCCTTGCGAAGTGTTCGGATTTCTGCTCGGTCATGCTCCATGAAGCTCTAAAGACGCCGAAGACATGTTTGCTTGTGGAAAAATAGCCCCGTATACTTATGCGCTTCCCTCTGCGGCATCTAAACCGTCAAACAAAGTTGCTCCCCAAACGTCCGCGTACATGGCGTCTTCTTCGTCTGAACATGTCCGCAGCTTATTTTGGCGGAGCTTGGCGTGGCAGAAGCTTACGAACTTCAGACACGTTATTTCGCGTTGCAAAGCCTGTAGGAGCAGCTTAACGAACCGGACATGCCTTATTTGCTTGCAGAAGGGCTTCATACCAGTAAAATCCGTACGATAGCGGTTCTCAGATTCGTTAGGGTGTTGAGAACGCGGATTTTGGGTCGGATAGCGGTTGCTGAGTTCGTTAGCTCGATCGGCTCCCGGAGGAAGGCCGGCCGGCGGTGTGCGAACTTCCCGGAGCTCTCGAGGCAGGGGAGATCGTTGCGAAGGTCGCGGGGTGTCCGGTATGAGGCGTCTGAGGAGCGGGGATAAGCCGGAGATAAGCCGGGATAAGCAGGGGGATGAGCCGGGGATAAACCGGGAAAGGTGCCGAATACAGGCATCTGTCACGTCATAACTATGCAATAAAACTTAACGCAATATTCGATCCGCCCGCCGTGTACGCCTAGGCCCCTTTATTTTTTAACGTATTGTCTAATGCGGTCCCCATCTCGGGCGATATAATTGGGATGAAACCTCACACGAACGATGGCGGGGCATCCGAAAGGAGCGAATGAAGGATGAACGATACCGCAGCGAAGCCGAAGGCGCAGGGAACGAAGCTTCGCAATTATATCGGCGGAGTCTGGGCGGAGTCCGCCGCCTCCCGCTACGAGAGCGTGCCGAACCCGGCGACGGGAGAGACGCTCGCGGAGGTGCCGATCTCCGCGAGGGCGGAGCTGGACGCGGCGGTCGAAGCCGCGCATCGGGCGTTCCCCGGCTGGAGCAAGACGGCGGTGCCGCGCCGGGCGCGCATTCTGTTCCGCTACCAGCAGCTGCTGACGGAGCATTGGGAAGAGCTCGCCCGCTTGGTGACGCTGGAGAACGGCAAGAGCTATACGGAAGCGCACGGAGAAGTGCAGCGCGGCATCGAATGCGTCGAATTCGCCGCCGGAGCGCCGACGCTGATGATGGGCAGCCAGCTTCCGGACATCGCGACGGGCATCGAATCCGGCCTGTACCGCTACCCGCTCGGGGTCGTCGGCGGCATTACGCCGTTCAACTTCCCGATGATGGTGCCGTGCTGGATGTTCCCGCTCGCCATCGCCTGCGGCAATACGTTCGTGCTGAAGCCCTCCGAACGGACGCCTTTGCTTGCCTGTCGGCTGGCGGAGCTGTTCGCGGAAGCGGGGCTGCCCGCCGGCGTGCTCAATATCGTTCACGGCGCGCACGACGTGGTGAACGGACTGCTGGAGAACGAGAAGGTGAAGGCGATCTCGTTCGTCGGCTCGCAGCCGGTCGCCGAGTACATTTACAAGACGGCGGCGGCCGGCGGCAAGCGGGTTCAAGCGCTCGCCGGCGCCAAAAACCACTCCATCGTCATGCCCGACGCGGACCTGGACAACGCCGTCAGCAACATTATTAGCGCCGCGTTCGGATCGGCGGGCGAGCGCTGCATGGCGGCGTCGGTCGTCGTCGCGGTGGGCGGCGTGGCCGACGAGCTCGTCTCGCGCCTGGCGAAAGCGGCGGACGAGATTCGGATCGGCAACGGGCTGGAGGAGGGCGTCTTCCTCGGCCCGGTCATCCGCGAGGAGAACAAGGCGCGCACGATCCGCTACATCGAGAGCGGCGTGGCGGAAGGAGCCGAGCTCGTTCGCGACGGAAGGCTGGACGAAGCGGTATCGGGTAAGGGTTATTTCGTCGGGCCGACGATTTTCGACCGGGTCCGGCCGGGGATGAAAATTTGGACGGACGAGATTTTCGCGCCGGTGCTGTCCGTCGTCCGGGCCCGCGATTTGACGGAGGCGATCGCGATCGCCAACGCATCCGAATTCGCGAACGGGGCGTGCTTGTACACCGACAGCGCCAAGGCCGTCCGGCAGTTCCGCGACGAGATCGACGCCGGGATGCTGGGCGTCAACCTGGGCGTCCCCGCGCCGATGGCGTTCTTCCCTTTTTCCGGCTACAAGAAATCGTTCTACGGCGACCTGCATGCGAACGGCAGGGACGGCGTCGAATTTTACACCCGCAAAAAAATGCTGACGGCACGCTACTAATCCGGCTGGAGGAGGAATGAGAGAATGATTACCGAGAACGAAGGGCTGCTCGCGAAGGACCGGAAGTACGTCTGGCATGCGATGGCGTCCTACAATGAGAAGTCTCCTCCGTTGATCGCCGAGGAGGGGCGCGGCTCCTGGATTACGGACGTGGACGGCAACCGCTATCTGGACGCCATGTCCGGACTGTGGTGCGTCAACGTCGGCTACGGGCGGGAGGAGCTGGCCAAGGCCGCTTACGACCAGATGGTCAAGCTGAGCTATTTTCCCCTGACGCAGAGCCACAAGCCCGCCATCCGGCTGGCCGAGAAGCTGAACGAATGGCTGGAGGACGACTACGTCGTTTTCTTCTCCAACAGCGGCTCGGACGCGAACGAGGTGGCGTTCAAAATCGTCAGGCAATACTACCAGCAGATCGGCGAGCACAGCCGCTACAAATTCATCTCGCGCTATCGGGCCTACCACGGCAACTCGATGGGGGCGCTCGCCGCCTCCGGACAAGCGCAGCGCAAATTCCGCTATGAGCCTCTCGCCTCGGGGTTCCTGCACGTCAGCCCGCCGGACAGCTATCGCCGGCCGGAAGGGATGACGGAGGAGCAGTTCAATTTGCAGTGCGCCCGCGAGATCGAGAACACGATCGTCTGGGAAGGCCGGGAGACGGTCGCCGCCGTCATTATGGAACCGGCGATCACCGGCGGGGGCGTTCTCGTTCCGCATCAGGTCTACATGGACGAGGTGCAGCGGATTTGCCGGAAATACGGCGTGCTGCTCATTATCGACGAAGTCATTTGCGGGTTCGGGCGCTCGGGACGGAAGTTCGGGCATATGAACTTCGGCGTGAAGCCGGACATCGTGACGATGGCCAAGGGGCTGACCAGCGCCTACTTGCCGTTGTCCGCGACGGCGGTGCGCAAGGACATTTACGAAGCTTTTCAGGGTGGGGCCGAATACAGCCACTTCCGCCACGTGAGCACGTTCGGGGGCAATCCGGCCGCCTGCGCGCTGTCGCTGAAGAATTTAGAAATCATGGAACGGGAAAATCTAGTGGAGAGATCCCGCTATTTGGGCGAGAAGCTGGCGGAGGAGATAGGCGAGCTGCGGAATCATCCGCTCGTCGGAGACATTCGCCGATTCGGGTTTCTGATGGGCATCGAGCTGGTGAGCGACAAGACGACGAAGGAACCGCTTCCGCTGCCGGACGTCGCCCGGATCATCGCCGGCTGCAAGGCCAAAGGGCTGATCATTGGGAAGAACGGGGATACCGTCGCCGGATATAATAATGTGTTGACGTTCTCTCCTCCGTTGTCTTCGACGGACGAGGATCTGGCCTTTATCGTCGGCACGTTCAAAGAAGTCATGCGCCAATCGTAAAAGCGGGAGGGGTCGCCATGCGCATCGGAGTACCGAAGGAGATCAAAAACAACGAGAGCCGCGTCGGCCTGACGCCCGGGACGGTCGTATCGTACGTCCGGGCGGGCCACGAGGTGCTCGTGGAGACGAATGCGGGGGCCGGCGTAGGCTATGCGGACAAGGATTACGCGGAGGCCGGCGCCCGAATCGTGGAGACGGCTTCGGAGGCCTGGTCCGCGGATATGGTCGTGAAAGTGAAGGAACCGCTGAAGGAGGAGTTCGGCTTTTTCCGCGAAGGGTTGATTCTGTACACGTATCTTCACCTGGCGCCGGAATACGAGCTGACGAAAGCGCTGGTCGACCGCAAGGTAACGGCGATCGCGTACGAGACGATTCAACTGAGCGACGGCAGCTTGCCTCTGCTGACGCCGATGAGCGAAGTGGCGGGGCGGATGTCGATTCAGATCGGGGCGCATTTCCTGGAGAAGGCGCACGGCGGCAAGGGGGTGCTGATGAGCGGCGTCCCGGGCGTCGCCCCGGCGAAAGTCGCCATCGTGGGCGGCGGGATCGTCGGAACGAATGCGGCCCGCATCGCGCTGGGGCTCGGGGCGGACGTCAGCATCCTCGATATTAACGCCGACCGCCTGCGCCATCTCGACGATCTGTTCCAGGGCCGCGTCAAGACGCTGATGTCGAACCACCACAACATCGGCGAGGCGGTCCGGTCCGCGGATCTGGTCGTCGGCGCGGTGCTCATTCCCGGCGCGCGCGCGCCCCGCCTCGTCACGGAGGAGATGGTGCGCGCCATGTCGCCCGGCTCGGTCATCGTCGACGTGGCGATCGATCAGGGCGGGTCGATCGAGACGATCGACCGGATCACGACGCACGACGATCCGATCTACATCAAGCACGGCGTCGTTCACTACGCCGTCGCCAACATGCCGGGCGCCGTCGCCCGCACGTCGACGATCGCGCTGACGAACGTCACCGCGCCGTACGGCTTGCTGATCGCGGGCAAGGGCTACCGCCAAGCCGCATTGGACAACCCGGCGCTCGCCAAGGGCATCAATACGGCCCAAGGGAAAATCACCTTCAAGGCGGTCGCGGAGGCGCACGGGTACGAGCATGCCGACATTTACGAAGTGCTCAGAAGTTCGGCGGTGTCGGCCTGACACATCGAGGGGAAGCGGGGACGCTCCGGCTAAGGAAGAACGCGGCCGGGGAAGTCCGCACGCTTCCCTTCGCTCGCGAGCGGGAGACGGACCTCCACCCGGGTTCCCTCCCCCGGCTTGCTGTCGAACGCCATCGTCCCCTTATGGTTCGAGATAATTTGCTGGCTGACCATCAGACCGAGGCCGTTGCCGTTCTCCTTCGTCGAATAGAAAGGCTCGCCGAGACGGGGAAGATGCTCCTCCGCGATGCCTTCGCCCTCGTCGGCAATCCGGACGACGATCTCCCCGTTCTCCGGTTCCGCGTAAGCCTCCACCAGCAGCAAGCCCCCATCCGGCATCGCTTCGATGCCGTTCTTCAGCAGGTTCAGGAACACCTGCTTCAATTGGTTGGCCTCGCACCAGATGGAGGGAAGGTCGGCCGAGAACCGGGTTTCGATCTGGACGTTGGTCATCCGCGCCTGCGAATCGAGCAGCAGGGTGATATCCAGCACGATGTCCGCGATCGGCGCATAGCGGAAGCGGTCGGCTTGCGGCTTCGCGAAGACGAGCAGCTCGCTGACGATATAATTGATCCGGTCCAGCTCCGACAGCATGATCTGCAAGTAGGAAGGCGCCAGCGAGCCTTGCTTCTGCTGCAGCTGCACGAAGCCTCTTAGCGTGGTCAGCGGATTGCGGATTTCGTGGGCGATGCCGGCGGCAAGCTGGCCGACGGCGGACAATTTCTCCGACCGGCGGAGAAGCTCCTCCGTTTCCTTCCGCGCCGTAATATTGCGCGAGATAGTGGCCACGGCGACGATGGCCTCCGATTCGTCCCGGATGGAGGAGACGGTCAGGCTGACGTCGAACGGCTTGCCGTCCTTGGCGAACCGGACGGTCTCCAGGTCGGCGACCGAGCCGCCTTTGAGCACCGTGTCCCATACTTCCGCAAATTCCTTCTCCTGCTCCTTCGGAACGTTGCGCAAGACGTTGCCGACGATCTCCTTCTCGCTCCAGCCGTACATCGTCTCGAAGGCGCGGTTGACCTGCATGACGCGCCCTTCGAGGTCGGATACGTGAATCGCGTCTGACGTATGATTGACGAACGATTCCAAATACTGCTTCGTGCTGCGCAGCTCTTCCGCAGATTCTTGCAGCCGCGACATGTAATGCTGGAGGCTGTCTCCCATGGCGTTGATCCGGTCGGCGAGCAGGCCCAATTCGTCTTTGGTCTTGACCTTCAGCTTGCTGCCGAAGCGGCCTTGGGCGATCTCGTTGACCGTCGCCAGGATGCGGTTCACCGGGCGAAGCATCAGGCCGGCGAGCAGGTAGCTGGCCACGAGCGCCGTCACGGTCAGCACCGAGGAGATGATGACATGGACGGTCAGCTGATGGTTGACTTGCTTGCGGATCGAATCCCCGTTGAAGCTGAAGCCGATGACGTAGCGGGAGGGACCGGAAATGGGGATGAAGCTCTTGATCACCTTGACGCCGCCGAATTGCCGCTGAACGGTGACCATCTCGCCCGTCTCGGACGCCTTCATAATGTTCTCCGTGTCGCTCGGATCGCTGAACCGGTATGACCCGAACAGAATGTCGCGCACGTCGAGATTGTAGACCGGTTTGCCTTTCTTATATTTAATAATCTTCTCTTTGCCGAAAAACTGCGGGTCGAACCCCGTTATATCGAGCACGTCCGGGTTGTCCCGCATAATCTTGCCGATGACCGCCTCGGTGCCGGACGTCTCCTCGTAGTCCAGAAACTGCTTCGCGTCGATGAAGGGGTTAATGATATAATTCGTCGTTCCGTCGTAGTAATATCCCCATTTGTTTATGTGGTCGGGATTGCTGGTGGCGAAGTTGATCGGCCCGGACCAGTAGTGCTCCAGCTTCTGGCCCTGGGGGATCGTCACATTCCGCTTGTCGAACAGCTGGTTGAACGCCGTGAACCAGTAGTCCCAAGTTCGCGAGCTCTGGCCCAGCTCATCCGGGTCGGAGGACTTGGCCGCGACGATATCGCCGTCCTCCTTCCGGACCCACAGCGTAATCTGATCGACGCCCAGCTCCCGGCTCAATTGCACCAATTCTTCGTTGCTGACGCGGTCGATGTCGGGATCGAGCCGCCCCTTGGCGGCGATCGCCGCGTTCCGCAGCATGACGCCGGAAGTCTCCTCCATGTTCCTCCTGGATAACTGGGTCGCCTCGACCGTCGCTCCGACCTGCTTGGCGATGACCTTCATCTGCTGCTCCGTTCGGGCTTCCAGGTCGGCACTGGTCGATGCGTAGTAGATAGATATATTAAGGATAAGAATCGCCGCTACCAGCGCGAAAATGAAAATCGAAAGCTTGGCTTTAATGGACAAGGGACTTCCTCCGGTCTAAGATGTCTGTGGTATCATTAGACAACGACGGTCCTCATCTGTCAATTGGAGCGAATGGTTGTCGGTATTCGACAAAAATTAAAGCGTTTAAACTTTTTGTTGAAATCGGTTGCAGAGTTGGAATAAAATAGACGCATGAAAGAGTGGTTTTTCGTTTCCGCCGGCTTTAAAAGTTAAAGCGTTTTAACTTTTTGTGAGAGTTTGGCGAGAAATGACAGCCGTTTTTTGCTCGCGAACCGTGCGTTGCAAGACGTAGGGCTTCGAGTCGTACAACCGCTTGATCTCGAACGATTCGCAGATCAACGAGCTGTTTATCAACGAGCTGACCGGCGTGGAGAACGGCGACCGGAAGGCCGAGGACGTTCTTCCCGTTATCGAGGATAAGCTCACGAAGCTGCCGGGACACGTGAACAAACAATGGCGAATCGGGAGGGGCGCGTCCGAATCGCGGACTCGTTCCTCCTTCGTTGCTCCAGTGCGTCCGCGCGGCATATGGTACTGTAAGGGTATACACTGATGTTCCGGGAGCTGTTGGGAGTATGAAAGTAAGCATTTTCGACGTGGCGAAGAAGGCGGGTCTGTCCGTCGTGACCGTATCCAGAGTGCTGAACAACGCCTCTTCCGTCCGGGAGAAAAACCGGGAGAAAGTGCTGCAGGCGATGAAAGAGCTGGATTATCAGCCGAACGCCGCGGCGCGCAGCCTGGCCAGAGGCCGAACCGGCGTCATCGGCCTGGCGCTCACGACGCTGAACGATTCCGTCTTCGACGCCGTCGTCAAGGAGGTCGGCGACCGGCTGGCGGAACGGGGGTATTTCCTCGCCATGTCCATCGCAGGGTACGAGGATTCTTCCTTTCATCGGACGCTCTTCCAGGAGGATCGCGTGGACGGCGTCATCCTGCTGTCTCCGCTCCGCGAGGAAGAATACGTGCTCGAGCTCAAGAAGAAAAAAATTCCGTTCGTCCTGCTGGACAATCAGCTTCGCGCTTCCCAGGCCCCATCCGTTATCGTGGACAACTACAAGGGGGGCTACGACGCCGCGCGGCATCTGATCGAGCTCGGCCATACGCGCATCGCGCACATTGCCGGACCGGACTGGTTCCTCAGCAGCAAGGAGCGCGAGAGGGGGTTCCGGGCGGCGCTAACGGAAGCGGGCTTGCAGCCCTTCGGCGTCGAGCGGGGGACGTTTGAGATCTCGTCCGGCTACGCGATCGCCCGGCGCTGGATCGAGGCGGGGAGCCTTCCGACCGCCGTGTTCGCCGCGGACGACTATATCGCGCTCGGCGTCATGGACGCGATGAAAAACGAAGGAATCCGCGTGCCGCAGGATCTGTCGATCGTCGGCTTCGACGACCAGATCATCGCGTCCCAATTCCGGCCGATGCTGACGACGATCCGCCAGCCGGCCGAACAGATCGGCAAGCACGGCGTCGACCTGCTGCTGAAGTGGATCGACGGCTCTTCGCGGCGGAACGCCACCGTACAGCTGGAGCCGGAGCTGATCGTGAGGGAATCGACAGCACGAATAACCTGACCGCCGCAATGCGGTAATGAGAGGTCTAATCGATGAGCTACTATTTGGGAGTGGACGGCGGGGGCAGCAAAACGTACGCCCTGATCGCCGACGGGCAAGGAAATATCGTGGGCACGGGCTCGAGCGGCAACGGCAATCATCAGCTGGGGTACGAGCAGGCGAGGCGGCATATCGGGGAAGCGGTGGGTCAGGCTCTAGCGTCCGCGAGACTCTCCCCGGAGCAGATCGACAGGGCTTGCTTCGGCCTCGCCGGAGCGGACCGGGAGGCGGACTTCCGCATTCTGCGCCCGATGATTGCGGAGCTGGGGATACCGCAGCACGACATCGTCTGCGATACGATGATCGGGCTGCGGGCGGGAACGAGCCGCTCGTACGGGGTCGTTCTCATCTGCGGCAGCGGGACGAACAGCGCGGGACGCAATCCTGCGGGGGAGACGTACCAATGCGGCGGCTTCTCGTACCTGTTCGGGGACTTCGGCGGCGGCGGTTCGCTGTCCGTCGAGGCGTTTCGCTCGGTCATCCGCGCCTGGGACGGCCGGGAGCAGCCGACGCTGCTGACGGAGCTGGTGCTCGGGAGCCTGGGCTACGATTCCGTGCAGGCGATGTTCGACGACTATCTGGACCATGTGAAGACGCCGCCCCGCGACTTGACGAAGCTGCTGTTCGAAGCCGCGAATCGGGGCGACGCCGTCGCGTCGGACATCTTGCGGCGGCAAGGCGTCGAGCTGGGCAAATCCGCTTCCGCGGTCATTCGCAGGCTCGGCATGGAAGAAGAGGCGTTCGACGTCGTGCTCGCCGGGAGCGTGCTGATGCGGGGAGAGGGCGATTACGTCGTCGAGCCGATCCGGGAGGCGGTGCGGGGCGCCGCGCCGGACGCTTCGGTCGTCAAGCTGGAGACGGAGCCCGTCGTCGGTGCGGTTTGGATGGCTTGCGAAGCCGCCGGGCAGGCGCTGCCGGGCGAGCTTTTCGAGCGTCTGCGGGTCGTCAAGGACTTTCAACAAATTTAAACGGACAGGATGTGCATCCAGATGGCAGAAGGCCTCAAAATCGCCGTCATCGGCGGCGGTTCTTCCTATACGCCGGAAATCGTCGAAGGATTCATTCGCAAATACGATTCGCTGCCCGTTCGGGAGCTGTGGCTGGTCGACATCGAGGAAGGCCGGCATAAGCTGGAGATTGTCGGCGCATTGGCGCAGCGTATGGTGGCTCGCTCGGGGCTGCCGATTCAGGTTCACTTGACGCTCGACCGCCGCAAGGCGATCGAGGGAGCCGATTTTGTCTCCACGCAGTTGAGGGTAGGCTTGCTCGAAGCGCGCAAATGGGATGAGCATATCCCGAATCTTCATGGCGTCATCGGCCAGGAGACGACGGGTCCCGGCGGGATGATGAAGGCGCTGCGCACGATTCCGGTGCTGCTCGACATCTGCAGGGATATCGAGGAGCTAAGCCCCAACGCTTGGCTGCTCAATTTCACCAATCCGGCCGGGATGGTGACCGAAGCGATCCATCGCCATTCCCGCGTCCGCAGCATCGGCCTGTGCAACGCCCCGATCGGGCTGCAGAAGTGGCTGAGCGGCAAATACGGCGTCTCGGCCGAGCGGATTTTCACCGAATTCGTCGGACTCAATCATTTGCACTGGGTGACGCGGATCGAAGTGAACGGCGAAGACAAGCTGCCGGAGCTGTTGAACCGCCGCGAGGAATATTCGGGCAAGAACGTGCCGGCCACCGAATGGGATGCGGACTTCCTGCGCTCGTTCGGCGGATTGCCCTCTTATTATTTGAAGTACTATTACATGACGGACGCCATGCTGGCGGAGCAGCTCGAATCGCTGCGGGCGAACGGAACCCGGGCGGAAGTGGTGAAGCGGGTCGAAGACGAGCTGTTCGAGCTGTACAAGGACCCGAATTTGCAGGAGAAGCCGAAGCAGCTCGAGAAGCGCGGAGGCGCTTATTATTCGGAAGCGGCCGTCCATTTGATGGAATCGCTGCACAACGACAGGCGGGACATCCAGACGCTGAACGTCGCCAACGGGGGGACGCTGGATTTTCTGCCGAAGGACGCTTGCATCGAGGTCAACTGCGTCGTGACCGGTCAAGGGCCGCTGCCTTTGCCGGTGACGCGGGTGCCGGAACAGGCGAAGGGACTCATTCATGCGGTGAAAACGTACGAGCGGCTGACGATCGCGGCGGCGGTGGAAGGGAGCCGTGATTTGGCGCTCCAGGCGATGGCGGCGCATCCGCTCGTTCCGTCCGTCGGCGTCGCCAAAGTGCTGCTGGCGGAGATGCTGGAACGCAATCGGCCTTATTTGCCGGCCTTTTTCAAGTGATTGCGCTGATGGATGAGTCGGGGGAACCGTCCCGCGGCCGGGTGCGGTTTGCGGGCCGTTCGGGCGGGACGGCTGAGGCTGATTCGTTAGCGGTCCGGCGCTCGTGGGGGTGCTGAGGCCGATGCGGGTACAATCTGCGGCTGGTGGAAAGCGTGCAACGATCCGTGGGAGCGCAATCGGCGGATCGGGCCGCTATTGTCGGGTTACAGCGCCCCACGGAGCCAGTCGAGCAACTTCTCTGGTTACGAAGCGGCGGCCTCCACTGCAACTTCTGGTTTCTTCCTGCGCATTGACGGTGCCTACCGTTGTAACTATAATTCTTGCAGCAAGAGCATCTTCATCCTCATCGTACAGGAAAGGCTGGACTTCATGAATCAATCGATCTCGGCTTCGGCTTTGCAAGGCAAGCGGAGACTGGGGACTGCGGCCATTCTCGGCCTCTTGTCGGCTTTCGGGCCTTTCTCGCTCGACATGTACCTGCCCGCTTTGCCCATGGTGGCGGACGACCTCCAGAGCAGCGCCTCGCTCACCCAGCTCAGCCTGACGGCTTGCCTGGTCGGCCTCGCGCTCGGCCAACTGCTCGTAGGCCCTTTCAGCGACGTCCGGGGCAGGCGCGTTCCGCTCGCGGCGGGCCTCATCCTGTATACCGTCGTTTCGCTGCTATGTCTCTTAAGTCCGTCGATCTGGTCGTTCGTCGGGCTTCGTTTCGTGCAGGGGCTTGCCGGTTCGGCCGGGATTGTGCTCTCCCGCGCGGTCGCCAGGGATATGTACTCCGGCACCGAGCTGACCAAATTTTTCTCCCTGCTCATGCTGGTCAACGGGGCGGCGCCGATTGTGGCTCCCGTAGCCGGCGGCCAACTGCTGCACATTACCGACTGGCGCGGCGTCTTCCTTGTGCTCAGCCTGATCGGCGCCGCCTCGCTGGTCGCCGTCCTGTTCGGCCTCCCGGAGACGCTGCCCCCCGCCAAGCGGACCAAAGGCGGGCTCCCGGAGACGCTGCGTACGATCGCCCGGATTACACGCGACCGCGAGTTCATGGGATATGCCCTGGCGCAAGGCTTGGTGTCCGCAGCCATGTTCGCCTATATCTCGGGCTCGCCGTTCGTGCTGGAAGACTTGTACGGCGTCTCCGCGCAGACGTTCAGCGCGATCTTCGCGACCAACGGCGCCGGCATCATCGTCGCGAGCCAGCTTGCCGGCCGTCTGGCGGGCCGGGTAGGCGAACGCAAACTGCTCATCGCCGGTCTATTCATCGCGGCGGCGGGGGGCATCTCGCTGCTGGCGGCGATTGCGTCTGGAGCGGGTTTGTGGGCCATTCTCCCGCTGCTGTTCGTCGTCGTCTCCTGCGTCGGTCTGGTCGGCACGGCCTCGTTCCCCCTCGCCATGCGCAACCAGGGCCAATCCGCAGGGAGCGCATCGGCGCTGCTCGGCGTCTTGTCCTATATTTTCGGCGGCGTCGTCATGCCGCTCGTCGGCCTCGGCGGCAGCCAAACCGCCATGCCGATGGGCATCATCATCGCGGCCGCGGACGTGCTGGCGGTTGCGGCGTTTTTCACGCTGGTCGGCCGGCGGCGGTAGTTGACCCGGCGGTACATCGACGATCCCGTGCGGGAGTGCCGACGAAGAGCCGAATTCGGCGCACAATATCGCCATTACGAGCCGGCGCAGTTATGACGTTCGCGGCGCAAGTGCCGAACATTCCGGCGGCCATGGCCCGGATCGGCCGAAAATAAACCAAACCCCCGAACGCCGCCGCAAGCCGTCGTTCGGGGGGTTTTTCGGCGCGTTATCGGACCTGGAACGCCGCGAAGCGGGAGGGAGCCAGCCGCACCTCGTAGAGGGCCGACCCGTCTTCGGCTTCGCCGGCTGCGGACGCGCGCGAGTCGGGCGTCAGCCCGTGAAGCTCTTTGCCCTTCGGAAGGGCGAGCTTCCAGCGCTGCGGAATCGGCGCGAAATTCTCGAGCGCGAACGCCCCGTTGTCGTAAGGGAACCATCCGGCGTTGCCCGGACCCTCGATCCGGCAAGGCGCCAAGTCGCCCGACAGCACGCTCCGAAGGCGGGTAACGACGTTCCCGGGCAGCTTCCACAGGTCCGCATAATCGTCGGGAACGACGAGCGTATGGATTTTCCCTTTGCTGTAATTGTCGTACATCAGAATCGGAATGTTGTTGTGGCCGCGCAGCGCGACGACGGACTGCCAGGTGGCGTTCGTGCTGTAGTCGAAAACCGGGAACGCGATCGCCTCGGGCGAGTAGGAGAAGTCGTCGAACGTGCAGCTGTACGTGTCGATTGCGAACTGCCGGACGGCGAGCTTCTTGCCGGTCGGGCGCAGCGTCGTGAACTCCTCGATCCCTCGGCCCGTCATCCGTTCCACGAAGCCGCTCGTCATGACGATCCGGCCGCCCGCTTGCAAATACGTCTGCATTTTCCCGATGATCGCTTCGTCCCGCGCGGCGTTCTGCGTAATGAGCAGCGGCGCGGACGTATCGGACGGGAAGCTCGGCGTCAGCTCGAAGGAGATGCCCAGCATGCCCAGATAATCGTACAGGTGATCCTCGCCCTTGGCATGGTGCGGCTCGTAAACAAGGGCTCCGACCGGACGGCCAAGCGCTCCCGCGACCGCGTCCAGCTTGTCGAGCTGATAGCCGAGCGCGGGAACGTGCACGCTGTCCTTGAGCAACGAATAGCAGAACAGCGTCAGTTCCTTCGCTTTGCCGAAGACGCTAAGGTTCGCCTGCTCCAGATAGTAATCGATATAAGTGCAGTCCAGACTGTCGAACCAGGCTCCGCCGTTGCGCCCCGGCGCGAGGTTGTCCATCCAGCGGAGCAGCGAGTAGGAGGCATAACGGGGAATGTGCTGCTGGCTGATCGCCGGGTCGCGGGTTTCGGTACCCGTATAGACCGCGTCGAAGAGCAGCGGCTGCTTCTCGGTGTTGTAACCGGAGGCTTGGTACGCTTCGTTCCAGTTCGGGTATTTGATCACCATTCGCGCGTTCGGATTGACCGCTCTCGCCGGCTTCAAAATCAGATTTTCCGACACCTCCGCCATCAACTCCAGCCGAAACTCCTCCCAGCTTCGGTCGCCCTTGCGCGCGAGGCAATCGTCGCAGCCGCAATTGGTGAAGAAGAAATCGTCGAAGATGACCTCGTCAAACACCGAAGCCGCCGTCTCCACCGCTTCCCGGAACTTTGCGCGCGAAGCTTCGTCGGTATAGCAGATGCCGCCGAACAACCGCTCGTACCCCGGCCGGTAGGCGTCTCCGAGCGTCGGCGTAATGCCTCCCGCCGTCTCGACGCCCCGCTCTTCGAAGAAGCCTTTGAGCGCAAGCAGCCTTTCGCGGCTCAGGCTGACGTCTCCCCGGTGGTTCTCGATGTACACTTTGGACAGCTTCAAATGCTTGCGGAAAAACGCCAATTCCCGTTCCAGCCGCCCGAAATCGCCGTTCAGGCAGCCCGCCGTACAGTAGACGGCCAGCTTGAAGGAATCGTATGAGGGATGGGACATGTTCGGTTCTCCTTTGCTCCGATATCGGTCGAATTTCGTCCATGAAACCTAGGTTGCATGCGAGCAGAAAACGTTTTATTTCCGTTATTCAGTTCCGATTATAGGTGGTATACTGGTGCTGTAGTTTCAGCTATTGAACCAAAGCTATCACGATCGCAACCTGATGGGAGAGGGAACGCGCATGTCCGTCATCCGTTTCGACGCTTTGCCGCTGCCTTATTTCATTAACAACGGCTACAGCCTTGCCGGTCCCGGCCGCAAGCATCCGGAGCGCTGGGCGATCGGGGAGTTCGATCTGCTCGTCGTGAAGATGGGCTGCCTTTATATCGGGGAAGAGGGCCGCAGCTACGAGGTGTCGGAAGGTCATGCGCTGGTGCTGCGGCCGGACCTGCACCACTATCCGACGGAAGGCTGCCGGACGTTGACGGGCTCGTTCTGGCTGCATTTTCAGGCGGGCGGGGGTTGGCGGATGGCGGACGAAGCGGAAGTGGAGGACGGGACGAAGGAACGGTCCCGGATGCCGGCGTTTACGATCGACATCCCGCAATTCACCCGGCTGCTTCACCCGGCGAAAATGTACGAGCGGCTGCAGCGGCTGATCGATCTGGACCGGCAATCCCATCTCGATTCGGTGCGCTGGGAGCAGCAGACGGTGTTTCAGGAGGTGCTCATGCTGCTCGCGGAGTCGCTTCAGGCGGAACGGCCCCGTCCGGGAGAGGACATCGCCGACCGGGCGGCTTCTTTCCTGAGGCTGCATTACAAGGAGCAGATATCCTCGCGGGATTTGGCTTCGGAGCTGAATTTCCATCCCGTCTATATCGCCCGTCGGATGCAGAAGCAGTTCGGCTGCTCGCCGATGGAATATTTGATCCGCTACCGGCTGGAGCAGGCGAAGCGGCTGCTGCTGCAAACCGATCTGCCGATCGCGCAGATCGCCCTGGAGACGGGGTTTCGGCAGGCGGCTTATTTCACGGCATGCTTCAGCCGGCGTGAAGGCGTGACGCCGCGGGAATTTCGGCTGCGGTTCGTACGCTAGAGGAACGCCCCTGCATAATTCGCGTAGGCCCGGGGAACGATCTGGAGAAGCGACGGCGCTGCGATATTATCGGATAAGGGGGCGTTACGATTGTCTAGAAGAAGCCGGAGGCGGCTCGTCGTCCCGGGCGCGGAGCAGGGCGTCGAAGCGTTCAAGGCCGACGTGATGAAGCGGGAAGGCTACGCGGTGAACCCGAACCGGCCGGACGACGTGAAGTACGAGGTGGCCAAATCGCTCGGCGTGCCGCTTCAGCCCGGCGACAACGGGCAGCTGTCGACGGAGTCGGTCGGCCATGTCGGGGGCAAAATCGGCGGGACGATGGTCCGCGAGATGATTCGGCTGGCGCAGGAGAAGCTGGCCAAACGTTCCGAGCCTTAATGATGGATGGATGCCGGAACGACGATAATGAGAGAAAGCCGCGGGGCGTCCCGCGGCTTTCTCAATTTGACGGCGAAGCGTGCGGGAGGCAGGAGCCCGCCGGACTCGGGCCGTCCCAGCCTGACGAAGCCGGGCTCCGGCGGCTAAACGGCGTCCCGGTAGAAGCGTTGAAGGGCGGGCGGAGGGGGTGGTATGATGAACAACAGATTGTTACGACCGAAGGCATACCGCCGACATCCGTAGATTTGCGACCTCAAAGGAGCCGTCTATGAAATTCTCCATTCAATATCTATCGTTCTTCGTCATCCACAACGACGGGCAGGAGCAGGACCCGATCAAGCGGTACAAGCACTATCAGACGCTCGACCATTTCGGCTATGAGGACAGCGAGATCAAGTCGTTCCTCGACAGCGAATTTACCCGCATCGGCAAGCGCAAGGCGGAGGTTCATTCGCCGACGGACAACGCGCCGACCAAGATCGGCAGGTTCATGCTGGAGCCGGGCCACGACTTGGACAGCAATCCGAACTACAACCTGTTCCAGAAGCTGCGGACGGCGCCGGACAAGGAGCGGTTCCACGCGGCCAGCGACGATATGGTCCGACTCTATATGGACACGAGCGCGGTGAGGGGAGGCGCCTTTATCGTCGCGCTGGCCAAGCTGAACGAGCTGTTCGACGATCCGTTCGTGTTCGTGCTCAAGTGCGACTTCGAATCGAAGATCGCCCGCGTATCGGACGAGCGCAGCCTCATCTCGAAGGTGGAGATGGCCATCAGCGCCCGGAACATCAAATCGATCCAGTACCCGCACATGCCGGAGGAAGGCATGCTCGAGCCTTACGAGCTGAAGATCCATCAGGCTTCGCACGCCCGCTATTTCGAGGATTTCCTTAAGTTCGTCACCTATGAAAAGTCGAAGCCCGAGATCGTGACCGATCAGGTGATGGAGATGGTTCAGCAGTATATCGAGACGAAGTGGCAGGGAAACCCCGAGGCGTCCGCCGCTTGGGAGGCGGAAGAGACGCTGCCGCAGCTGTCGGAGCCGATCGAGGACGAAGCGGCCCCGGCGCCGATGCCTGTGCCGAACGCCGAGCCGGGCTGGAGTCCGCAGCGCCAGCGGGAGGAGTGGCAGTTCGAGGCTTGGGCGGCGTCGGACAAACGGCAGCTGCAGGAGAAATGGACACACGAGGACGTGGCCCAGGCGACGGCGAAGCTGGCGGAGTTCCAGCCGGATCTCGAGTTGAAGTTCAAGCTGGACGACGTCGCGGTCAAGGGGAAGCTGTCCGATTACGGCGAGCGCGTTCATATCGCCCGGATGAACGGCCGGTACGTCGTGCTTATCGAGGGAGACGCCTTCCAGTTCGAGAAGGGAATCTCGCCGGTCGAATTGCTCTACCCCGAGGAGATCGAGGATGTGCTGCGGCGCATGAACGAACGTCAAACGGCCCGCCGACAGGCGCAGGACGACTATCCGTACTGATCGATCTGGGGACGGGTGATAACGATGCACGGCACGTGCTTTTTTACCCAGGAGCACTCGTCCTCCGACTTGTCGCCCGGCGAATCTCCCTATTAATATGTGCTGCGTACAAGAATCGAACCTGCCAAAGACGCGCTGCGGAACACGGATTTGTCGCGACGGGCGTTGGTCTCCGTGCGGGCAAGGAGCGGCGTTAAAGGCATCAAGGTTTATATGATCGAGGCGTTGGGAAAATGAACTTGGAACCGATTTACAGCCAGGGGAGGCGTTCCTTAAGAGAAGTCCGCTTGCGCGCCGGCCGATCCTATAGTCTCGATAGAGGACTGTGGCGGGGGGCGTTCGCGGGAATCGGGGCGGCGAGCGCAGCCGGGGCGGCCATCGGCATGTTGGGAGCGCCGACCGGGCTCGGAACGGCGTTCGACGTCTCGGCCGCGATCGTGCTGAATTTCGCCGGCTTGGCCGTCACGTGTTCCCTCGCGGCGTGGCTGTTCCGCCTGCTCGGACTGGCGGCGCCGCCGCTGACGGCCGGAGGCGCTCTATACGCCGTCCTGCTGGTTACGCTCATCCTCTTCTTCGGAGAGATGGATTTTTTATTTTCGCTCGTCCTCGCCTTGCTGTTTGTAGGTATTGGCGCGGGATTGGGCGTGCTGGCAGGCATTTGGATCGACCGGCGGTTCCCGCTGCGGGCGAAGCTGGGGGCTGCTCTGCTGGCCGTCGTCGCTGTCGGATTCGTCTACGGGGCTTTGACCGATGCCCGCGAGGCGACCCCGGCGTCCACGGCGGTGGGCGGCACGGATGCGGGGAGTCCGGATGCGGCGGAATCGCTGAACGCTCCCGATCCGTCCGTACCCGGAGCTTATAAGTTCCGTACGTTTACGTACGGGAGCGGGGAAGACAAGCATCGCGCAGAATTCGCCGGCGAAGCCGATCTGCGCTCGAAGTCGGTGGACGCTTCGGCCTACATCGACGATTGGTCGTGGCTGCGGAAGCAGTATTGGGGCTTCGACGAACGGGAGCTGCCGGTCAACGGCCGGGTTTGGATGCCGGAAGGGGAGGGGCCTTTTCCGGTTGTGCTCATGGTTCACGGCAACCACTTGATGGAGGATTTCTCGGACGAGGGCTACGCTTATTTGGGCGAGCTTCTGGCGAGCCGGGGCTTCGCCGCCGTGTCCGTAGACGAGAATTTCCTCAACTACTCGGTCTGGGCGGGCATTCCGAAGGAGGATATGAAGGTGCGCGCCTGGATGCTGCTCAAGCAGATCGGTCAGCTGCAGCAGTTCGCGGCGGATCCGTCCACGCCATTCTACGGGCGCCTGGATTTCGGCCGGATCGCGCTGATCGGCCACTCCCGGGGCGGGCAGGCGGCCGCGATGGCCGCCGACCGGGATACCTGGTTCGCGGGCGACGCCGGGCTTCCGGACGAAGACAGCTACGCCGTTCGCGCGGTCGTCGCGCTGGCTCCGACCGATATGGCGGTCGACGGCCAAAAAGCCCGGCTGCAGGACGTGTCCTACTTGACGATGCAGGGAGCGAGCGACGCCGATGTCAGCAGCTTCGACGGCGAGCGGCAGTACGCGAGAACCGGCTTTGCGCCCGGTTCGTCCGGCGTCAAAGCTTCGCTCTATATTGCGGACGCCAACCACGGGCAATTCAACACCGATTGGGGCGATCGCGACGAATCGCTCCCGACGGGATTGTTCCTGAAGAAGCCGGGGCTGAGCGGCGAAGAGCAGCGGCAAATCGCCAAAGCTTACGTGTCCGCGTTTCTGGAGCTGAACTTGCACGGGCAGGAGGCGTACGCGGCGTTGTTCCGGGATTACCGCGCCGGGGCGGCTTTCCTGCCGGATGCCCGCTATTTTAACCGATTCGAAGAAGGCTCATTCCGCGCGATCGCCAGATACGACGACGCGGACAGCTTGACCCGTCTTCCTTCCGGCGCAACCGCTGCGGCGAGGGGAATGACATTGTGGGCGCACGAAGAGGCGCTGGATCGGGAACGCAACGGCACAGGCAACCGCGGAGTCGCGCTGCAATGGGAACGGGAAGCCGTCTACGAGCTGCAATCCGATCCGGGCTTTGGGATGTCTTCGGATGAGGGGGCGGCGGCTTCTCTGGCTTTTGCGATGTCGGATCTGACCTGGGATATGGAAGGCGGCGACGCACGGAAGACGGTGCAAGTAACGGTGGAATTGGAAGACGGCGACGGCAATGTCGCCCGGGTGCCGCTTGACGAGGTGATGCCCGTACAGCCGGTTCCGCGAACGACGTTCACCTGGCTGGGCTGGCTGGAGGAGACGCTCGAAGACGGCAAGTACAAGGAAGAGATCCAACCCGTCTTCCAGACGTATGAAATTCCGCTTGCCCGCTTCAAGGCGGCGAATCCGGCATGGTCCGCCGACCGGATCGTCCGGGTGGCTTTCCGGTTCGGGAACGGTCCGGGCAAGGCGATGCTGGACGACATCGGATGGACGGACGGGACCGGAAGCGAATGAGACCGCGGTTCGGAGGGGATGCTAGGGACGGAATCGCGGTCGTTCTTCCCCGGTCGATAAAGAAGATTGACAGCGGAGTCCCGCCACTTTATACTGTGCTTGTAGAAACACAGTTATTCCTTCTCTTAACTGTGGCAATAAAAGATATCGATTATACATGACGCGCGAAGATCATCTTATTTGGGGAGCGTGATTTCCATGCCGGCAACGGTACAAACGAAGGATTACGGCACCGTCGTCAGAGAGCGGCACTCGGTCCGCCATTACGATCCGTCCGTGACCATTCCGAGGGATGAGCTGAAGGAGATGTTGGCGGAAGCGTCGCTGGCGCCTTCGAGCAGCAATACGCAAACGTGGCGGTTCCTGGTCATTGACGATCCGGAAGCCAAGCAAAGGCTGCTTCCGATCGCCAACAACCAGAAGCAAGTCGTCGAGGCTGCGGCGACCATTGCCGTGCTCGGGGATTTGAACGGGTACAAGGAGATCGGCCGCATCAACGACATGGCCGTCAAAGCCGGTTACATGCCGGAGGACTTCGCCAAGCAGTTTACCGAGAACAGCCTGAAGCTGTACGCCAGCTTGCCGCCGGAGAAAATGAGAAGCATCGTGCAAATCGACGGCGGTCTCGTCAGCATGCAGTTCATGCTGACAGCGAAGTCGAGAGGGTATGACACCGTCCCTATGGGCGGGTTCAACCCGCAAAAGCTGGTGGAGGAGTTCTCGATACCGGACCATCTCGTGCCGATCATGCTCATCGCCGTCGGCAAAGCGGCGACGCCGGGCCGTCTGACGGCTCGCCTGCCGATCGACGACATCACGTTCTGGAACAGCTTGAACAAATCCTGAGTTCGGCTTGCAAGGGCGACGTAAGGGAGCTTATCCCTGCGTCGCCCTTTTTCCATTTCGGTTGGCGGTCGAACTCAAGGCTTATTACTTCCGACCTACTAGAAGCATAGAACGATGGAATCCACGGCGCGTTCATTTCTTTCAATACCCCACTTCTTGCTTCTCGGCTTCTTGGATGACGGCGAATGACGTTTGCCCTTTCCCTCTACAGTTTCCATCTTGCTGCAGTGACCGCTTTACCTTGACTTCGTCCTGTAAGATCGATTTTCGATCTTACAGAGCGCAGAAGTGGCGCATCTCCGACTGTAAGCACGATTTTCGATCTTACAGAGCGCAAAGGTGCCGCAGGTCCGACTGCAAGATCGATTTTCGATCTTACAGAGCGCAAAGGTGCCGCAGGTCAGGCTGTAAGATCGATTTTCGATCTTACAGAGCGTAGAAGTGGCGCATCTCCGACTGTAAGCACGATTTTCGATCTTACAGGACGCAAAAGCGCCGCAGCCCCGTCTGTAAAATGCCCCCCCCTTTTTTCACACAACCCTGTGGACAACTTGTGTGCAAACTGGGGATAAGTGAAGCTTCGCCAAGCGTTTAAGAGGATTTTAAGCACCATGAGGCATAGTTAGCTTAAGACCGGAGATTCATTCATGGCGAGAGAGGCGAATTCATGTCCGGAAAAATCATGGTCGTGGACGACACGACGTTTATACGCAACATTTTGAAGGACATCTTCCGCTCCGGCGGTTACGAGGTCGTCGCCGAGGCGTCCGACGGAGCGGAAGCCGTCCATCTGTACAGGCAGCTGAAGCCGGATCTCGTTACTCTGGATTTGACCCTCCCCGGGGTGGACGGACTGCAGGCGATGAAGGAGATCAAGGCGTTCGATCCGAAAGCGAAGATCGTGATCTGTTCGGCCGTAAGCCAGCAACAGATGGTCATAGAGGCGATTGAGGCGGGAGCCAAAGATTTCATCGTCAAGCCGGTTATGCGGGAGAGGCTGATCGAAGTCGTCGAAACGTTGCTGGCCTAACGATGCGGCGCTCGCCTATTCGTCTCCGCCGGGACTATCGGACTATGTCCGTTAGGTTTACAATGGAAATCGAGAACGGGAAATTCGGAATCGGGGCGCGGTGATCGAAGCTGCTTAGGGCCATCCAATCGATAGATTTTTTCCTGTTGCTCCTCGCAGCGAGGGCTATCCTCGTCTTCGCGGCGATTCAGTTTGCCGGCCGGGCGGAGAAGCCGTCGCCGAACGCCGTCCGGGGAGTCCCCGATCTGAAAGGGCCGGGACTTCGACCGGCAAGGCCGGGTGAGTCTGAACGGCGAATGGGAGTTTTACCCGAACCGACTGAGTCGCCAATGACGACTTCAGAAGCGGCGGCATCGTCATGCCGACGTGATTCGGGCTGAGCCGCGAGCTGTCGGCGGCCGGACAATTCCAAATCGCGCTGGAGTGGGCGGCATTGATCGTGCTGCTTATTTTCGCCGTCTTTTTTCTCAGTCTCTACATGCTTTTCAACCGCAATCTGGCTGTTTCTGCTGTTCGGCCTGTTCTTTCTGTTCTTCAGCGCAACGATTTTCTTCAACGGCCAGAGGACGTTCATAAAGATGCGCCCCGAAGTGCCGTTCGAAGTGGCCTGGAAAATCAAGGATTTCTCAATGTTCGTCATCTATCCGATCCTTTGCGTCTACGCCTGCTGCTATTTCCGTTCGAGCGCCTATCGGAAGCTGATCTGGTCGACCGGTCCTTGATGTCGGCTTACTGCGCCTGCATTCCGTTGCTTTCGTACCGGATCTACGCTATGGGGCTGCGGGAGGCGTTCGCGTGCATCCCGATCGTGTTCGCGCTGTTCGTCGCGGTGCTCATCGGCTTCAATTACGATGTTCATCTTGAATACGTTCCTGCATCCGGATTTCGACTTTTCTGCCGCTCGTCTTGTCGGATTCGCTGGTGCTGCTGTTTATTATGCTGACCGTCACAATGCTCGCCCGCCGCTATTTCCTCACTTACCGCTCCATGTCCGAACTGGCGGCGCGGCTTCAGGCGGCGGATCAGATGAAGGACGAGTTCCCGCTCCGGGCTATGCCCGGACGGACGAGAAGCGGCTGCTGCAGGTGCTCTCGAACCTGATCGGCCAGGGCTTGCGCCGAACGGAGAGCGGGACGCTTGCCGTGTTCGGCGACGGGGAGGTTGCCTCGTCTGGAAAGCATCCCCGTCGAAGGCGCCCGGATTACGATTTGGCTGCCGCTGTCCGCGAAAGATCGAAAACGATAACGGAGGTGCTTGGAATGATACGGGCTTTTCTGGCGGACGATGAGGAGCACGCTTTGAACATTCTTAAATTGCTGCTGCTTCGTACGGGCGAGGTTGAAGTGGTCGGCACGGCCAGCAACGGCTTCGACGCGATCGAGCGGCTGCGGGCGCTTCGTCCGGATGTCGCTTTCCTCGATATCGAAATGCCGGGGATGAACGGGGTCGAACTGGCCGAGCTCATCCTCAGCGAGCATCTTGACATTCAGATCGTGTTCGTCACGGCCTACGACCAATACGCCATCTCCGCGTTCGAGCAGGAGGCGGTCGATTATTTGCTCAAGCCGCTGGAGAAGGATCGGCTGGCGAAGACGGTGCAGCGGCTGAAGCGGGAAGCGGCCAAGCAGCGCCCTTCGCCGGCGCCCGGCGACAACCCGGTGCTGCGGGTGCGTCTGATGGGCGACATCGCCGCCGAAGGAGCCGGCCAGGAGCGGATCAAATGGCGCACGGGCAAAGAGAAGGAGCTGTTCGCCTTCCTGGCGCTGCGGGGCAAAGAGCGCATTCACCGGGACGTCCTGCTGAACGCGCTGTGGCCGGAGGAGAATTACCGGAAAGCGAAGGGGTACTTGCATACTTGCGTCAGCTTCTTGCGGAAGGACCTCCGGCGGCTCGGCTTCGAAGGCATCTTGAAATACGAGGACGAGAAATATTATTTGGAGCCGGGCGCGATCGAGACGGACTACGAACGGTGGCTCGACGCTATCCGGGCCATTAAGCAGGACCCGGCCGGCGACCGCGTGGAGGAGATGGAGCGGGTGCTGTCGCTCTATCAGGGAACGTTGTTCAAGGACGAGGATTATCCTTGGGCCGAAGACGAGGTCCGTCACTTGGAGCAAGCCGCAGGAGAGCTTCGGACGGAGCTCGCGAAGCAGTACGAGCGGAGGCGCGAATACGGGAAAATGATCGAAGCGGCGCAGCGGCAGCTCGCGCATTCGCCTTACGACGAGGAAGCGTGCCGCTTGCTGATGAGAGGCTACTATGCCGAAGGCAAGCACGACGAAGTGTTCCGCGTCTACCGGCAGATGCTCGCCCGGCTGGAGGAGCTTGAGATCGAGCCTTCGGAGAAGACCAAGCGTCTGTTCGCCGACATTCGCATGGCGAAGCCGGGAGCGCTTAGTGAATGAGCCGGCTCGCTCTCGCCTTCGCCACGAGTCCCGCGGTCAGACGGTTGATCGGCCACTTCAGCCCCAGGCCGACGACAAGCGCGGCCCAAGCGAACACGAGCAGGACCAGCACGTCCTCTTGCACAAGATCCCATAGGATGCCGCCGACCGCTTCCCTCATCATGCCGATGGCGTAGGTGAACGGCAAGAACGGGTGTACCGCCTGGAAGAACGGAGGCGTGAGCTGAATCGGGAACGTGCCTCCCGCCCCGGCAAGCTGCAGCACGAGCAGGACGATCGCCATCGCTTTGCCGACATTGTCGAAGACGGAGACGAGAGTGTAGACGATCAGCATGAACACCGCGCTCAGCAGCATGCCGAACAGGACGAACCAGCCTTTCTCCAGGACATAGACGTTCAGGATATAGATATCCCCCAGCGTCACCGCCAGCGATTGCAGAACGGCAAGCGTTCCGAACGTCAGGAAACGTCCGAAGTAAACCTGGTAGCTGGGATAGCGGATCCCCTCTTCATGAACTTCCACGGAGAGCATGGAGACGAGGAGCAGCGCACCGACCCACAAAGACAATGTGGAGAAAAAGGGGGACATAGCGGAGCCGTAGCTTGGAATCGGAAACAGTCTGTTCTCCTTCAGCGCGACCGGCTCGGCGAAAAACTCGCTCTCCCGCCGCGCGTTGCGCTTGAGCAGATCGATCAGCTCCCGCAGATTCCCCTCCTTCTCGAACGACCGGATCTTGTCCGCCAACGCCTCAACCTTCGCTTGCGCCGCGGGCAGCTCCGCCCGGACGGCGTCGAGCTCCTTTGTGCCGACGGCCAGCGCCCTGGAGGCGCGGGCGAGAAGCCCCTGAACCTCGGGCAAGCTCTTCACGGCGCCGGACAAAACGCTTTGCGCCTCGGAAGCGGCCGAAGACGCCCGGGCGACGGCTTGCCGGATCCGCGGGGCGATGTCGCTGTCGAATCCGGCGATCAGCTTATCCAGGAGGCCCGCCGTCTCTGCGGCCTGGCTGTTCAATCGGCTCGTCAGCGCTGCCGCCGGCGCCTCGCCCTTGTCGATTGCGGCGCGAATGGCGCTCAGCGTCTCCGATTGGCGCCGGAAGCCGTCGCGGACTTGCTCCAGCCTGGCAATCGCCGCACTTAACCGGTTGTTGCCGGCCAGCGTATCCAGCCTCCGGAACGCGTCCGCGATCCGATCCGCCACATCCGCCCCCGTCGCGAGCCGCCCGGCCGCCGAGCTCATTGCCGTCTTGACCGCTTCCGGATCGGCATCGGCCTCGCCGAGAAGGTCGGTTACCGCCGCCGCTGCGCCCGCCGTCTGGCGCAGAAGGATCAGATCCTGCTTGAGCTGGGGAGCCATCGCGGCCAGCGCCGTCTTGCTCTTCCCGATGACGTCGCCGACTTGGCCGGCCAGCTCCGCGCCGTCCTTCGCCAGCCCGGCGACTTCCGGAAGCCGGGACTGTGCGGCCGCGACGATCCGATTCAGCTTGACGGCATCGTTCCTAGCCGTCTCTGCGGTCTGGCGAATCTCCGGAAATTTCTCCTCCAGCTTGAAGATGAGCGACCGAAGCTGCTCGATCTCGGGCAGATTCGCTTCCAGCTCGCTCCCCAATCGGTTGAATATTTGAAAGATAATCCCGTTCGCCGTCTCCACGAAGCGGCTGCTCACCTCTTCGATGATCCCGCTAGCGCCGCTGGACGTGATCTTCGGGGCGACGGCATTGATCTTCTCGTTGACGTAATATTCGATTTGCGCCTGCTGCGGCGTCCCCTCCACCGCCGTGGCGAGCCGGGCGGAGAACTCCGGCGGAATGACGATGGCCGCGTAATAATCGCCGTAACGCACGCCCTGCATCGCCTCCTTCTCGCCCACGAATACCCAGCCGATCTTCGGGTTGTCCCGAAGGGCGGCGACGAGCTCTTTGCCTACGTTGACCGGGCGGCCGCGGATCGTCGTGCCGGCATCCCGATTGACGACGGCGACGGGAAGGCGGCCCGTCTGCGAATAAGGGTCCCAGGAAGCTTCGATATTGAACCACGCGTACAGGGAAGGCAAGAGGACAAGTCCCAAAATGATGACGGCGGCGGCCGGATTCGTCGCGATCCGGCGCAGATCGCGGGCGTAAATGGAAGCGATGGCTCTCAAGGCGCTCTCCCCGCTTTTTTTTTGCCTATAGTATTGCAGCACAATCGCGGAATGATGCCGCCAAGCCGGAAATTGACACCTTCCTGCAATGGCTTACAATGAACGGAGAGGGCTAGCAAAGGGGAAAAAGGGATGACCGTACATAACGATATAGGGCGTCCGCTGCGGAATATCGGGATTTTCGCCCATGTGGACGCGGGTAAAACGACGACGACCGAGCAGATGCTGTACCGGAGCGGGAGAATCCGGGCGCCGGGCAGCGTCGACGACGGGACGGCGCAGACCGATTGGCTGGACGTCGAGAGAGAACGGGGCATCTCCGTCCGGGCGGCGGTGACAAGGCTTGAGTGGCGGGGCGTCTCCATGAATCTCGTGGATACGCCGGGCCACGTCGACTTCCTGTCCGAAGTCGAGCGTTCGCTTCGCGTCATGGACGGCGCGGTGCTGATCGTCTCGGCGGCGGAGGGCGTGCAGGCGCAAACGGAAGTCGTCTGGCAGGCCTTGCGCGAGATGAGCATTCCTACGCTTATATACGTGAACAAGATGGACCGCATCGGCGCGGACGCGGAGGCCGCGCTCGGCCAGATCCGCAAGCTTCTGTCTCCGGCCGCCGTTCCGATTCAAGCCCCGATCGGGTCGGAAGGCGGCTTTGTCGGCCCGGCGAGCTTGCTTGCGAAGGCGGACGGACCGGCCGCCGTTGCGGGGGCGGAAGCCGAGCCCTTCTTGCGCTTGCTGCAGGAGGCGGTCGCCGAGCGGGACGAAGAGCTTCTGCAGCGCTATTTCGAGAAGGAGGCGCTGGAGGCGGCCGAGATGCTTCCCGTGCTGCTCGAAGGCGCGCGGAAGGGCGAGCTGTATCCGGTTCTGTTCGGCGCTTCCGGACGGGGAATCGGCGTGGAAGCGCTCCTGGACGCCATGGCCGACTTTTTGCCCGGACCGGGCGGAGACGACCAGGCGCCGTTGTCGGGCGTCGTGTTTAAGCTGGAGCGCGATCCGGCTATGGGCAGGATCGCTTATGTGCGCCTTTATAACGGAACGGTGCGGAATCGGGATTCCGTCTACAACGCGACCAGAGATGTCTGGGACAAGGTGACGCAAATCCGCAAGGTCGACGGCAGCAAGTCGGAGGACGTCGGCTTGCTGCAGGCGGGCGACATCGCCGCCGTCTACGGGCTTGCGCAGGCGCGCATCGGCGACATTGTCGGCTCCCCGGAAGGCGTGCCCGGCGAACGGAGGCTGGCCGTGCCGCTGCTGACGGTGCAGGTGCACTGGGCGAACGAAGCCGAGTATCCCGCCGTCGTCGCGGCCTTCCAGGAGCTGGCGGACGAGGATCCGCTGCTCGACCTGCAATGGCTGCAGGACGAACGCGAGCTGCATTTGAAGGTCATGGGGACGATCCAAATGGAGGTGCTCGCGCATCTGATGCGAAGCCGGTTCGGCCTGACTGTGACGTTCGGCGCTCCCTCGGTCATTTACAAGGAGACGCTGGCCGGATCGGGCGAGGGCTTCATCGCCTATACGATGCCGAAGCCCTGCTGGGCGATTTTGCGGTTCCGCATGGAGCCGGGAGCGCGCGGGAGCGGGCTGCAATACGCTTCGGTCGTCCGGCCCGAGAACCTGCTGGACAGCTACCAGAACGAGGTGGCCCGCCGGGTGCCGGAAGCGCTGCAGCAAGGGCTTCGCGGTTGGGAGGTGACGGACCTGAAGGTGACGCTGGTGGAAGGCGAGCATCACGTATGGCACACGCACCCGCTCGATTTTGTCGTCGCGACGCCGATGGGCATCATGGACGGACTGGCGCGGATCGGGACGAAGCTGCTGGAGCCGATCCTTCGATTCCGGCTGTCCGCTCCCGAGGAATTCGGAGGCAAGCTGATGAACGAGCTGATTCTGATGCGCGGGTCGTTCGAGCCTCCGGTCATCGCCGGAGGACGCATCGAGCTCGAAGGGCTGCTTCCGGTCGCCACGTCGCTCGATTTTCCGTCGCGGCTGGGCTCCATGACGAAGGGGCGGGGCGTGCTGTCCGCCTTCTTCGAAGGCTATCGGGAATGCCCGCCCGACGTGAACGCGGAGCGGCCGCGAAGAGGCGTCAATCCGCTCGACCAGGCCAAATACATTCTGGCCACCCGCAAAGCCTTGTCCGCCGGATAAGTCGGACGATCATGGGCCGCATAGCACTGGCCCGGCTGCGCCTTCCGCGCAGCCGGGCTTTTTTGGCCGCATTATGAGCGGAAGGGGAGAAAATCGCGAAACCTCCTGCATGTTCCTTTGGCGCGGTGTTAAACTAATACCCCAACGGGCGATACGACGGGAGGAGAGAATCGATGTCTCGCGGGTGGACGATCGTGCTGGTCGGAGCGGGAGCTTTGCTGATTTTGCTGCTGGCGTTCTGCCTGCATCTTTACCGTTTGGCCATACATCGCAACCGCAAATGGTTCATGGGCGACGAATCGAGCCTGCCGAAGGCGGAGGCGGAAGCCGTGAAGGCGATGTACGAATGGTTCCGCTCGCAGCCTTTCGAAGACGTCGCCATCCGGTCCGACGACGGCTTGACGTTGCGCGCGCATTATTTGGAAGCGGATGAGCCGACCGAGCGGGCGGTGATTCTGGCCCACGGCTATTCCGGGCGAGGCCGGGATATGGCCTGCTTCGCGCAGTTTTACCACGAGCTCGGCTACCGGGTGCTGATGCCGGACAACCGGGGACACGGGCAAAGCGACGGACACTATATCGGCTTCGGCTGGCACGACCGCAAAGATTACGTCCGGTGGATCGAATACCTTGTGAAGCGGATCGGCGATCGGGCGCAAATTGTGCTTCACGGCGTCTCCATGGGCGGCGGCGCGGTTCTGATGACAACCGGGGAGCCGCTGCCCGAGCAGGTGAAATGCGTCATCTCGGACTGCGCCTACAGCTCGGTTATCGGGATCCTGAAGTATCATCTCAAGCAGATGTTCAGGCTGCCTGCGTTCCCGCTGCTGCCGCTTACCAGTCTTATCTGCAAATGGAAGGCGGGTTATTTCTTCGGCGAAGCTTCGACCTTGCGGCAGCTTCGGCGCGCGACGAAGCCGATTCTGCTCATTCACGGCGAAGAGGACACCTTCGTTCCCTTCTCCATGGCGCACGAAATATACGAAGCGATTCCCGGAGAGAAGGAGCGGCTTACCGTTCCCGGGGCGCCGCACGCCATGTCGTTTCTGGTCGATCCCCAGGGCTATAAAAACGCGGTCATAGGCTTTATAAACCGGTACGCGACTTGATTGCCCAACCGAAGTCGATAAGGGCTGTCCCCGAAGGTCTTGGAGACCTGGGGATCGCCCTTTGTTATGGCAAAGCCAGCGAAGAGTCGCTGCAGCAGGGCGCATGTTCTCCACGAAGGGGCGCGGGGCGGGGCGGAGGTCTGGGTGCGATTGTGCGCTGTAAGAACGAAAATCGACCTTGCAGCCGGCACCGTCTCGTGGTCATCTGGGCGAAGGAGTCACCGAACGGCGCAGCCGTTTTTTGGCCGAACGCATCTGTACGCATCCTTCACGGGGTGGCTTCTTCTTTTTTTGTGTTTTATGGATAGAACTTTCAGAAATTGTTTAGAGAGGATTGATAGAATAGGTGCGCTGGATTGGAGTAGTAAAATTTTCCTGGGTATAACGAATCAGTTTCGTTGTATTATACTCGGTTTATAGTTTTTTATCGGCGTTTACTCTGCCAGCCATCCGGAAGGTGAATCAAAAAATGTCGAATAAGAGGGGCTTATTTCCTATTTTGTTGCGGCTGCTGCTGTCGGCAGCTGCGATCGCCGCTCTCCCGGGCTGCAGCCTGCTTGGCGGAGACGGCGCCTCCAAGGTCGCGGGAAGCGAAGCGGCAAGCGCGAAGCCGCAGGTGGTCCGATACGACGGCGAGCCGAGCAAGGAGCTCCCGTTCGTCTATACGGGCCGGAGGGAGCTGGCGCTGACCTTCAACGGCTTGGCGGACGATAAGACATTACGCGCGCTGTTGGACGAGCTCGACAAGTACGGCATCAAGGCGACGTTCTTCGTCCCGGGCATGCGTGCGGCGGAGGAGCCGGATCTGGTGAAGGAGATCGTCTCCCGCGGGCACGAGATCGAGAACAACACGCTGAGCCGGTTGGACATGACCAAGCTCAACTATGAACAAATCTATAACGAGATTCACCTGGACAACGAGATTATCGAGCGGGAGACCGGCGTGAGGCCGAGCTATGTCCGCACCAAATCCGGCGATTACAACGACGATGTCCGGCTTGTTGCCGCGCAAGAGGGGATGAAGGCTGTCGTCCGGTCGAGCTTTTTCCTGCACAACTGGAATGGACAGAGCGAGCGAGAGAAACTGCTGTACATCCGGAAGCATACGACCCGGGGCGGCATCTTGACGGTCGACACGGAAGAGCTGGACGACGTCGCTTCCGTCATCCCGCTCTTCGCCGAAGCGGCCAAGGAAGTCGGGTACCGGTTCGTGCTTCTGGACGAGTTGGTCAGGCACGGGAGCGAACGCAAGCCGCTGGAGCAAATCGAAGGCTACGACGCGATCCGAATGAACGCGGACTATGGGAACGCAAAGTACGACTTGATCTACAACAAACCGAACGCCGGGAAAAAAATCGCGCTCACCTTCGACGATTGGGGAACGGACTATACGATTACGAAGATTCTGGACATTCTGGACAAGTATCGCGTCAAGGCGACCTTTTTCCTGCGGGCGAACGGGGTGGAGGCGAATCCCAACCTCGCGAGAGCCATCCTGGACGACGGAGACGAAGTGGCCAATCATACGTATTCTCATCCCGTCGTAACCACCCTGTCGCCGGAGCGCCTGCAGGAAGATATTCTGAGAGCTTATCGGGTGATCACGGAAGCGATTCAGGAGCGGCCGACGATGCTGTTCCGCCCGCCGACGGGCAAGATCGACGAGACGACGGCCAAGGTGATCGCGGCGATGGGATACGACAAGATCGCACAGTACGACGTCGACTCTTCGGACTACCTGAGGGATCATACGGCGAAGCAGATCACCGACGACGTCCTGTCCCAGGCTCATGACGGCAGCATCGTCCTGATGCACATGCTGGACGATACTCATACGGAAGAAGCGCTGCCGGCCGTGATCGAAGGGTTGGAGCGGAAAGGGTACAAGCTGGTAACGGTGACCGAATTGATCGGGGAGAAGAACTAGTGGAAACGGCAGGGGCAAATCGATGAGAAGGAAAATGAACGGATGGCTCCGGCTGCCGGTGGCGGCCGTGGCGTTCGCATGGCTGACGGGCTGCGGTTTGTTCGGCGGCGGCGAGTCTATTGACGCCGATCGCGAGACGGCGACTGCGAAACCTCAAGTGGTCCGGTACGAGGGAGAGCCGAGCAAGGCGCTGCCCTTCGTCTATACGAGCGGCAAGGAATTGGCGCTGACCTTCAACGGGCTGGCGGACGATAAGACGATGCTCCGGCTGTTGGGCGAGCTCGACAAGTACAACATCAAGGCGACGTTCTTCGTACCCGGCATGCGGGTGGCGGAAGAGCCGGAGCTGGCGAAGGAGATCGTCTCCCGCGGCCACGAGATCGAGAACAATACGCTGAGCCGCCTGGATATGACGAAGCTCGGTTATCAACAAATCGATGACGAGATTCGTCTCGGCAACGAAGTGATCGAGCGGGAGACCGGCGTCACGCCGCGTTACGTCCGTACGAAGTCCGGCGACTACAACGACGACGTCCGGCTCGCGGCGGCGCATAACGGGATGGACGCCGTCGTCGTGTACAGTCTCTTCCTCCACAACTGGAAGGGAGAGAGCGAGCGGGAGAAGTATTTGTACGTCCGCAAATATATCACGCGCGGCGGCATCATCGCCGTCGACACGGAAGAATTCGACGATGTCGTCGGGGTCGTGCCGATCATTGCCGAAGCGGTCAAGGAAGTCGGCTATCGGCTGATCCTTCTCGACGAGCTGGTGAAGCACGGAGGCGAGCGGAAGCCGCTCGAACAGCTTCCGGGTCACGATGCGATTCGGCTCAATCCGGATTACAGGAACGCGCAATACAATCTCGTTTACGACCACCTGACCGACAAGAAGGAGATTGCGCTCACGTTCGACGATTGGGGAACGGATTATACGATTACGAGAATATTGGAAATTCTCGATCGTTACGGGGTCAAGGCGACGTTCTTCGCGCGGGCGAAAGGCGTAGAGGCGAATCCGAATCTCGCGAGAGCCATCGTCGAAGAAGGCCACGAGATCGCCAATCACTCCTACTCGCATCCGGTTGTCACGACGCTGACGCCGAAGGAACTGCAGGAGGAAGTCGTCAAAGGCTACCAGGTCATTATGGAAGCCATCCAGCAGCAGCCGACGATGCTGTTCCGTCCGCCGACAGGCGAGATCGACGACGAGACGGCCCGGATCATCGCCGCGACCGGTTACAAGAACATCGCGCTCTACGACGTGACGACTTTTGACTGGGATGTGAACAACGACGCCGACCACATTGTAAACGCCATTCTCGAACAGACCGAGAAGGGAAGCGTCATTCTTCTTCATATGCTGGACGACATCCATACGCTTGAAGCGCTGCCCGTTGCCATCGAACGGCTGCAAGCGCAAGGATATACCTTCGTAAAAATGGGAGATTGGCTCGGCTAGCAGCCGTGACGAATCGATAGGAGCGTCAACATGACATTGTACGAACGTATTGTAGAACGAATGGAGCCTCTGGCCGTCATCGGCCTTGGCTATGTAGGATTGCCGCTCGCCATCGCGTTCTCGAAGCGGGTGGACGTCATCGGCTTCGACCTGAACGAACGTAAAATCGCCAGTTACCTGAGCGGCGTGGACGTGACCGGCGACGTCGGCGACGAAGCCGTCCGGGCGAGCGCCGTCCGCTTCACCTCCGACGAGTCGCAGCTGGAGCGGTCCCGCTTCTTCATCGTCGCGGTTCCGACCCCGATCCAGAGCGGCAACGTGCCCGATCTGAAATATGTAGAGAACGCAAGCCGGATCGTCGGCCGCAAGCTGAGCGAAGGGGCGATCGTCGTGTTCGAATCGACGGTCTACCCCGGCGTGACGGAAGAGGTGTGCATTCCCATTCTGGAAGCCGAATCCGGGCTTCGCTGCGGCAAGGATTTCAAGGTCGGGTATTCGCCGGAGCGCATCAATCCGGGCGATAAGGAGCATCGGCTGGAAAATACCGTGAAGATCGTGTCCGGCATGGACGAAGAGACGCTTGACACCGTCGCGAAGGTGTACGAGCTCATTATCGAGGCCGGCGTGTACAGAGCCGGCAGCATCCGGGTGGCCGAGGCGGCCAAAGTGATCGAGAACGCGCAGCGCGACGTCAATATCGCCTTTATGAACGAGCTGTCGATGCTGTTCCACCAGATGGGCATCGAGACGAAGGCGGTGCTGGAAGCCGCCGCGACGAAATGGAACTTTCTTCGTTTCTCGCCCGGTCTCGTGGGCGGGCATTGCATCGGGATCGATCCTTACTACCTGACCTACAAGGCGGAGGATACCGGCTACCGGTCCAGGATCATTCTGGCCGGACGGCATATCAACGACTGCATGGGCAAGTATGTCGCCCAGAACATCATCAAGACGCTGGTGAAGCTCAAGCGGGACACGAACCGGACCCGCATCGGCATCCTCGGTCTGACGTATAAAGAGAACTGCTCGGACATTCGCAACACGAAGGTGACGGACATCATTCGGGAGCTCGGCGATTACGGGATCGTTCCTCTGGTGGCCGACCCGTTCGCGGATCGCCAAGCGGCCTATGAGGCGTACGGGATCGAACTGACCGATTTGTCCGGGATGAACGATCTGGACGTCGTCGTGCTTGCCGTGCCGCACGAGCCGTTCACCGCGTTGACCGTCCGCGATTACGACGGACTGTTCGCTTCCGGCGGAACCAAGATTATGTTCGACATCAAGGGCGTATACGCGAGATCGGAGTTCGAAGCAAACGGCTATCATTATTGGAGTTTATAAGGATCGAATCCCGGATTGGAGACATGGACGGTGTTAAAGAAGAAGAATACCGAACGGATTGCGGAAGTGATGGCGGTCCCACGGGAAGACCGGCGGACCTTATCCAACGTTCCCGACCCGGAAGCCATCCGGACGAAGCCCGACCGGAGAGGACAGCGGGGCGCGGATGACGTCTCGGCGGGGGACGCCGATTACTTGAGCCGAATCCGGATGCTCAGCCTGCGGTACATGGCGGATTTCGACGTAACGGTCGCGGCCAAGGGGGGCAAACGGCGCAGCGGGATCAAAGGCCGCGCCGTCGACATCTCGTCCACCGGCATCCTCGCGGCGTTCGAGCCCGATGTCGGCGCCTTCCGGGTTGGAGACCGGGTGGACATCCGCTTCCGCATTCCTCCCGGGACGATGCCGGAAGGCTTCGAGTCGGCGGTCCGCACGTCGGCGACTGCGGTGCGGGTCTTCTCCCAGGAGCGCGACGGCAAAGAGCGGCACATGCTGGCGTTCGAGTTCGAGAAGCCGCTGACCGAATATTTGAAGCGGAGAAGATGGGGTTATTCCGTCTACCTGGCCAGCACGATGCTGTTCTTCGCGGCCGGCTTCGTCATGCTGATGCGCGCGGAGAGCGTCATTTACTTCAAATACAACTACTTTCTCTACCTATACAGCTTGATCGCCGCGGCGTTCCTGTTGTCCCGTTATTTCTTCGGAGCGCTTTACCGGAACGTGCCGGTCAATCCGGATTATACGCCGGGCGTGTCGATTATCATTCCTTGCTTCAACGAGGAAGAGTGGATTCACCGCACGATTCTGAGCTGCGTCAATCAGGACTATCCGGTGGATAAGCTCGAAGTGATCGTCGTGGACGACCGCTCGACGGACCGATCTGCGGAGCGCATCCGGGAAGTGATCGAGATGGTGCATCGGGAAGCGGAGCGTTACGCCACCAGAGAGCGCGTCAAAATGCACGTTCTTCCGGTGAACGGAGGCAAGCGCGCAGCGCTGGTGAAGGGCGTGGAGATGGCCAAGCACGATCTGGTCGTGTTCGTCGATTCCGACAGCTTCCTCGATCCGACGGCGATCAAGCATTTGGTCCAACCTTTCCAGGACCCCAAGATGGGCGGGGTGGCCGGCCGGACCGACGTCGAGAACAAATATACGAATTCGATTACGAAGCTGCAGACGGTGCGCTACTATGTCGCCTTCCGCATCATGAAAGCCGCCGAATCGTGGTTCGACAGCGTAACCTGCCTGTCCGGTCCGCTCTCCTGCTACCGGAAAGAGCTGATTTTGCAGCATGCCGACGCCTGGCTGAAGCAGAAGTTCCTCGGACAGCCGGCCACGTTCGGGGACGACCGGAGCATGACGAACTTCATTCTGAGAACCCATCGCACGGGCTATCAGGACTCCGCCATTTGCTCGACGATCGTGCCTTCGAAAATGAGCGTCTTCCTGAAGCAGCAAATGCGCTGGAAGCGGTCCTGGCTGCGGGAGTCGCTGCGGGCGTGCACGTTTATCTGGCGCAAGGAACCGTTCATGATGCTGTTTTTCCTCATCGGCCTGATCGTCCCGATTGCCGCTCCCGTGATCGTGCTGTACAACTTGCTTTATGTGCCGATCATGTACGGCGTTTTTCCCGGCACGTTCCTGATGGGGCTCCTGATGATGGCATTGCTCATGAGTCTGGCTCATTTGTTCTTCCGCAAAAGCAGGCTGTGGATTTTCGGATTCGTCTTCTGCGTTTTCTACGAATTCGTGCTGTTATGGCAGATGCCGGTCGCCTGGGTTACGTTCTGGAAGTCGACCTGGGGGACGAGAGAGACGCCGCAGGACGTCGAAGCGCGCAACAAGAAGGCGGCGCGGAAGCGCAAGGGCAAAGATCATTTCGAATTGCCGTCGTAGACAGGAGTGGCAGAAATGCGGAATCAGAAACGAAATTTGGCTCTGGATTACCGGAAGAAGAACCGCCGCAAATACGTCAAATCGGCCGTACAGCTCGCGATTTTGCTTGTTGTGTTCTACCTGGTCTACGACGCGTTGGCGGGAACGAAGAAGTACGCCGAACCGGATCGGACGAAGTGGACGAGCGACAAAGGCTTTATCGCGGTTTCCTATTTCGGGGTGAGCCGTACGGGGACGCCGAAGCTGATCGGCAAGGATCAACTGGAGGAGCAGCTCAAGGCGCTGAAGGATCAAGGCTACGTGACGATCTCTCAGCAGGATATTATCGATTACTATCGCAACGGGAAGAAGCTGCCGGACAAGGCGATGTTCCTCTCCTTCGAGGACGGCCGCAACGATTCCGCGCTGTTTGCCCAGCCGATCATGGAGAAGTTGGGCGACAAGGCGACGTTCCTGTCTTACGCCAACAAGCTGGGGGACGGGGAACGCAAGTTCCTTCAGCCCAAAGACATGAAGAAGATGATGAAGACCGGCTACTGGGAGATGGGCACCAACGGCTATCGCCTCGCCTATATCAATGTGGTCGACAGCGAGGGCAACTTTCTCGGCGTCAAGAACGAGAACGAGCTGCGCAACAAGATGAAGATCGCCTACTACAATCATTATCTGATGGATTTCATCCGCGACAGCAATATGGTGCCGGCGGAGAACCGGAAGCAGATGGAAGCGCGCATCTCGTACGATTACGATCAAATGAAGGAGATTTATACGAAGCGGCTGGGCTTCGTGCCGAACGTCTATATGATCATGCACGCCAACACGCTCGGCTCCGGCATGAACCGCCTCGTTGCCGACATTAACGAAGCGAACATCGAGAAGCTGTTCAACATTCATTTCAACCGGGAAGGCCATGCGTTCAACACCCGGTCGGACAGCATTTACGACCTGACGCGGGTGCAGCCGGCCGCTTATTGGTATACGAATCATTTGCTCATGCGAATCGGAGCCGATACCGGAGAAGACATGAAGTTCGTGGAGGGCGACAAGAAGCGGGCGCAAAAATGGACGCTTGTCCACGGAGCCGCCGAATTCAAGGACAATCGGATCGCGCTCACTTCCGAAGCCGGCGGAACGGGGCAGCTGGTGCTGAACGGCAGCGAGCAGGACCGGGATGTGGAAGTATCCGCCACGCTCGGGGGCAACGTTGTGGGCAAGCAGTCGATTTATGTCCGCTACGATCGCAAGCAGGACGCTTATGTTCGGGTGACGCTGGACAACAACCACGTCATCGTCGAGCAGAAAAAGCCGGGTCAAGCGGTGGAGAGGCTGTTGGACCGGGAGCTGGAGACGATCGACTGGAATGCCGGCGATCTTACTTTGAACAAAGCGACTTACTATACGAGGGAAGAGACGTCGACCGTCGATTTAACGGAAGAGACGCAATATCCGGTCAACCTCAAGAGGACGAGGAAGCTTGCCGTATCCGTTCAAGGCGGGAAGCTGAACGTTCTGGTGGACGGCCGGCCGCTGCTGACCGGTCAAGCGATCGACGCTTCGATTGCGTCCGGCTCGATCGCCCTTGAATCGGCTTACCACAAGCAGGGCGACAACGACGACATTTACGACGGCGTATTCGACGACGTCCAGGTGACGGCGCTTCAGGCGGACGGCGAGAAGGGCGACGTCCTATACAGCAACCGTCTTGCCGGCCTGGAGCAAGTCGCCGCCGCAGTGAAGCGCGCTTGGAATGCAAGCGTCGATTGGATGATCGACACCTTCTAATCCGATGGCCAGGGAGGTCACCGCATCATGAACAGCAGCCGACAGGCGCGGCCGTTCGTTGTCGTTCTCCTCTTGATTGCAGGGGCAGCCGTTGCGGCGGCGATCGCATGGATTTGGAGCCGGCAGGCGCCCTCCGGCGCCCCGAAGACGCCCCAGGGGGAGAAGGCGGCGGAGCTGTCGGCATGGATCGCCGATTGGCAATGGAGCGCCGGCGTTGAAGACCTGAAGAAGACGGCGGGAAGGCTGGACAGCTTGCAGATATTCGCGGCCTATTTCGACGAATCCGATCGACTTCGCTTCACGGACGAATTCCTCGAAGGGTTCCCGCAAATTCGGGAAGCGGCGGGGGAGAGCGGGCGAACGCGCCTCGATTTGACGCTTGTCAACGATATTCTCCGCGCCGACGGCACGGAGAGCCGGAAGGATACGGCGCTCCTCTCGAGGCTCGTCGCCGACGAGGAGAGCCGCAGCCGCCACATCGCGGAAATTGAAGAAGCGGCGAACCGCTACGGCTTCGGCGGCGTGGAGCTGGACTATGAGAAGGTCAGCGGCGGCGACTGGGACAACTTCTGCAAGCTGATCGCCGAGCTGTATCCGAGGCTGCAGCGGACGGGCAAGACGCTGCGCGTCGTTCTGGAGCCGGGAGCGCCGTTCGACCGGTTGCAGCTGCCGGAAGGCCCGGTGTACGTGGTCATGGCCTACAACTTGTACGGCGGCCACAGCGGGCCGGGGCCGAAGGCGGACGACGCGTTCATCCGCAAGCTTGCCGCGCGGATGGCTGCACTGCCCGGAAGCCCCGGGCTCGCCTTGGCGACCGGAGGCTTCGTATGGCCGGGCGATTCCGGTTCCGGCTCGGGCAAAGCCGCGGGCATTACGGAGCGGCAAGCCGCCCTGCTGGCGGAGAAAAGCCCGAATCCCCCTAGCCGGGACAAGGACAGCGGGAGCCTTCATTTCGAATTTACAGACGCGGACAAGAAGAAACGAACCGTCTGGTACGCGGATGGGGCCACCTTGGCCCGATGGGCGCAAACGGCGAGGGAGGCGGGCTTGTCCTCGATCGCGATCTGGCGTCTGGGCGAGCTGGGGGAAGGGACGCTCGAGGGGCTAGCGGCCGGTTTCGCGGCTTCGGACAACGGCTGAGAAGTTCGGCTTCAAGTTTGCCAAAGGGGTGCTCGCGCACCTCTTTGTTGCATTTTCGCGGCGGTTCGCTTAACGATCTTCTGCACTCTTTGCGTGTTCCGCCGCTTCGCCGGACGGCCCGTAGGCGATCAGCGTAACCGGATATCCGCTGCGGGAGCTCAGTCTGTCCTCCAAAGCGCGGATTTCTTCCACGTCGTCCTGCCGAAGCGGGGCGAATTCATAGTCGTCTTGGCTCACGATCATGTTCCTCCTTGCACGAAATTGGCAATGCGAGCTCGACCCTATTATGAGACCGAGCGGGCGGAAATAAGCGTTGACGCGCCGCCCATTTTTTGCTATAGTTCATTCGTTGAATAGTTCAACAATCAAATTATTTGAGGATGAAAATATTTTATGGACGAACAAACGTTGAAGCAAGCGATTGAGCGGTATTCGGCAGCGATGTTTACGGTCAACCGCCGATTTAATGCGATCGTTCGCGAGCTGATGCCGGAAGAATTGACGGTCGATCAGTATTACATTCTCAGCTCCATTCGATCCCAGGGGCAATGTACGTCGTCGGAGCTCGCCGATATTTTCTGCGTCGGCAAAAGCTCCATCACCGCCATTATCGCCCGGCTGTTCGACAAGCGCTGGATTCGGCGAATCCCCGACGAGAAGGATCGTCGCGTCATTTATTTGTCGCTTACGGAGGAAGGGGAGAAGCTTGCCGCGGAGATCGACTTGAAGATCGAGGGGCTCATGGGAAATTATCTGAATCGGTTCACCGACGAGGAAGCCCAGCGGTTCCTGGAAACCTACGAGAAGCTGGCGAACGTCTTGCTTGAGACATAGAGCATAGAGGAGAGGAGAAAGCGATCGATGAAGTACATCATCCGGTTCAGATGGCTGGTGGTTGCGCTGTGGCTCGCGGCGGTTGTCGGGCTCGCGCTCGGCGCGCCGGATATGCAGCAGTTGGTTCGGGACAAGGGACAAATCACCGTTCCGGACAACTATCCTTCGATGGAAGCGAACCGCCTGCTGGCGGAAATGAGCGGGGCGAATTCCGGCTCGGATACGGAATCGACGGTGCTCGTGTTCCATGGCGAACGGAAGCTGAGCGACGCCGAGATGGAGGACATCCGCCACGGCATCGAAGAGCTGAAGAGCAACCGAGACAAGCTTGGCATTCGCTCGGTCATCAATTCCTTCGACACGCCGGAGCTGGCCAAGCAGGAAGTGTCGGCCGACGGCCGCACCGTGCTCGCGCTGGTGGAAGTGTCCCTCGAAGGCCGCACGGCCGCCGAGGCGAGAGACGCGCTTTACGACGCCGTGAAGGACGTGAAGGTCGAACACTACTATACGGGCAATTGGCTCATCCAGGAGGATGTCGTCCAAAGTTCCGAGGAAGGCCTCAAGAAGACGGAATGGATTACCGTCGTCTTCATTCTGGCCATTCTGTTCGTCGTGTTCCGCTCGGCCTTCGCGCCGTTCGTGCCGCTGCTGACGATCGGAATCAGCTACCTGGCGTCGCAGTCGATCGTCGCTTATCTGGTCAAATACCTCGATTTTCCGTTGTCAACTTTTACACAAATTTTTCTGGTGGCGATCATGTTCGGCATCGGAACGGACTATTGCATCTTGCTGATCAGCCGGTTCAAGGAAGAACTGGCGCACGGAAGCGACCGGCTGCAGGCGATTCTCACGACGTACCGCACTTCAGGCCGGACGGTGCTGTTCTCGGGCATCGCGGTGCTCGTCGGCTTCGCGACGATCGGGTTCTCCACGTTCAGCCTCTTCCGGTCGGCGGTCGCGGTGGCGGTGGGCGTCGCCGTGCTGCTCGCGGCGCTGTTCACGATCGTGCCGTTCTTCCTGGCGACGATGGGGAACGCGATTTTCTGGCCGTCCCGCGGGTCGCTCGAGCATAAGCCGAACCGCGTATGGGGGGCGGTCGGCGGCTTCTCTTACCACCGCCCGCTGATCGCCCTGCTGCTGCTCGCCGTCGTCATCGTTCCTCTGCTCAGCGTTTATAAGGGCTCGGTCTCGTTCAACTCGCTCGAAGAGATCGGCGAGAAGTACGATTCCGTCAAGGCCTTCAACTACATTTCGGACAGCTTCGGGCCCGGGGATTCGCTGCCGACGACCGTCGTGGTCAAGTCCGACAAGGCGCTCGACACGACTGACGGGCTTGCGATGATCGAGCGGCTGACGCGGGAATTGGCGCAGACGGAGGGCGTGAAGACCGTCCGCAGCGCCACGCGGCCGACCGGCGAACCGCTCGCCGACTTGCAGGTGTCCAATCAGGTCGGCCAGCTGGACAGCGGCATCGGCCAGGGAACCGCCGGGATCGATCGGGTGGCGGCCGGGCTCCAGAAAGCGGGCGACAGCCTAGCCGGCCAATCGCCGCAGCTGCAAAGCGCGGCCGACGGGGCCGAGAAGCTGGCGAGCGGGACCCGGGATCTGGAGGCGGGCATCGGACGGCTGGGCGACGCGCTGCGCCGGATCGAGGCGGGGCTTCGGGACGGATCGGCCGGCGCCGCTCAGCTGGGCGACAGTCTGGCGCAAGCGCAGAAGAGCGCGGAGCAGCTGGCTCTTGCGAGCGAGCAGCTGCAAGGGCAGTACGAGAAGCTGGGCGCCGGAATGAACTCTCTGGCCGCCGGTTACGCCGACATCGCCTCGAAGCAGGAGGCTCTGGCGCAAGGGCTGGGCGATCTCGGCACCGGTCTTGACGGATTGGCGCAGAAGTATCCGGAGCTGCAGAAGGACGAGGCGTTTCTGCAAGCGCAGGCGGCGGTCGGAAGCCTGCAAGGCAGTGCCTCGGAGACGAGCGCCCGGCTGCGGGAGTTGAACGGGCAGCTGCAAGGCTATGCGCAAGGGCTTAGCCAGGCCAATGCCGGCTTGAAGCAAGCTGCCGGCGGGCAAGCCGAGTTGGCGAAGGGGCTGAAGTCGCTGGCGGCCGGCATCGGCGAGCTGCGCAGCGGTATCGAGCAAGCCGCCAGCGGGCAAGGGCAAGTTGTGGCGCAAGTGCCGAGCCTGTCGGCGGGCGCGAAGGAGATTGCCGCGGGCCAGGAGAAGCTGGCATCGGGCGTCGCGGCGTTAAGCGGCCAGCTCGGCCAATTGACGAGCGGGCTTCAAGACAGCGTCGACGGCCTGTCGCAAGTGAGCGGAGGATTGAAATCCGCTCAGAGCTATCTGGGCGAGCTGTCGGACGCCTCCGACAAACAAATGAGCGGCTGGTTCATTCCGAACGACGCGCTGAAGAACGCCGATTTCCAAGCGTCGCTGGACACTTACCTGTCGGCGGACCGCAAAATCGCCAAATTCGAAGTTGTCTTCTCCGGCAATCCTTACGACGTGGAGACGATGAAGAAAACGGACGACCTGAACGAAGCGGCGCTGCGCACGCTCAAGAGCGCCGGCTACGATCAAGCGCAAGTGGCGATCGGCGGGGTCACCAGCGTGAACAACGACCTGCATGAAATTTCGTCGAACGACTACAGGCAAACGGTCATTCTGATGATTGTCGGAATCGCGCTCATCTTGTTCGTCCTGTTCCGTTCGGTCGTCATTCCGCTCTACCTGCTCGTGTCGCTTCTCGCAACGTATTACACGTCCATGGCGGCCACGGAGCTGATCTTCGTCCGGATGCTCGGCTATTCGGGCACGAGTTGGGTTATCCCGTTCTTCGGCTTCGTCATGCTGATGGCGCTGGGAGTCGACTACAGCATCTTCCTGATGGACCGCTTCAAGGAATACCGCCATCTGCTGTCGCCGCAGGAGGCGATCCTGAAGGCGATGCGCAGCATGGGAACGGTCATTCTGTCCGCGGCGATCATTCTGGGCGGAACGTTCGCGGCGATGCTGCCGTCCGGCGTGCTGTCGCTGATGCAGATTGCCGTCATCGTCCTGTGCGGCCTGTTCTTGTACGCGGTCGTCATTCTGCCGTTGTTCATTCCCGTCATGGTCCGCTTGTTCGGCCCGGTCAATTGGTGGCCGTTCATGGGCCGCGGCGGGCAAGGCGCGGACGCCGCCGGCTCATCTTCGGCAAGCGCGGGTCGCGGCGGCTCTTCGCAGGCAACGGCGGGAGCGCTCGGCGACGGCGTTTGAGCGAGTGAAAAGAAGCTTCCCCGCACGACGGGCTACCGTTGGGGGAAGCTTCTTTTGTTCTAGGAGGGGAGCGGATTCCCTCTTGGCCTATTTTTGCGGGCTTATCCCCGCTGCTCAGCGGAACTTGTTCGCCCGTCCGTGTGCGCGAAAAGATGGGGAAAGCAGGGAGGCTTTAATAGGCGGAGCCGTCGAGCGTCCCTTCTGAGGTGCGGGGATAAGCGTGCAAATGTGTCGGAGGGAGATATGTTGCTAGGCAAGGGGGTTCGATGGGAGAGCCGTCGAATGTCGCTTCTGAGGTACGAAGATAAGCGTGCAAATGGGCGGGAGGCGGTTATGCTGCTAGGAGGCGTTGCTTGGCTGCGGCGACGGAAGCGAAATCGGAAGGGGCGCTGTCCGATGACGCGGCAGACGTGCATAAATAAGCATAACGAGCAAGGCGATTTTGCGCGCCAGCTTTGCATAAACAACATCGGGAGTCATCAAGCTATTTTTCCACAAGCAAAAACGTCTTCGGAGCATACCCGAGCAGAAATCCGAACGCTAACGGACACAGGGGCCGCTATTTGCTAGAAAATCGCGTTTTTGAGATTCTAACGGACCCTGGTTCCGCTATGCGTCGGTTTTTCCCCGTTAGGGGTACGCTTTGAAGCAAATAACGGATCGTCTGTCCGTTCCATTGCTTAAATAAGCTTCCAGGCGTGAAATAGCGGATCCAGGGTCCGTAAGAGCAAGGCAATCCCCCGATTGGAGTCGGAGTGCCGACGCGAATAAGAAAGGGGACTTTGTACGGGATAAACATCCCCTGAAGTATCCCGGACAAGCATCTGAAGTTTTTATGCAAAGCTGGCGGAGGTTGCGCGCGAACAGCCGCCCGGCCTCCCGTGCGGCTGTTAAAAGCCTGCAAATTAAAGCTTTACCTCACCGATCATGTCTTCCGGCCGCATAATCCGGTCGAACTGCTCCGCGGTCAGCAGTCCGGTGGCAAGGGCGGCTTCCTTCAGCGAGAGCCCTTCCTTGTGGGCCAGCTTGGCGATTTTCGCCGCGTTCTCGTATCCGATGTGCGGATTCAGCGCGGTCACGAGCATGAGCGATTGCTCGAGGTTGCGACGAATGACCCGCTCGTTCGGCTCGATGCCGACGGCGCAATGCTCGTTGAACGAGCGTATGGCGTCCGCCAGCAACCGCACCGACTGCATGAAGTTGTGCAAGATGACCGGCTTGAACACGTTCAGCTCGAAATTGCCCTGACTCGCCGCGAAGCCGATGACCGCATCGTTGCCCATGACCTGGCAGGCGACCATCGTCATCGCTTCGCATTGGGTCGGATTGACCTTGCCCGGCATGATCGAGCTGCCCGGCTCGTTCTCGGGAATGACGATCTCCCCGATGCCGCAGCGCGGGCCGCTCGCCAGCCACCGCACGTCGTTGGCGATCTTCATCAGATCGGCGGCCAGCGCTTTGAGCGCTCCATGCGCGTAGACCATCTGATCATGGCTCGTCAGCGCGTGGAACTTGTTCGTCGAGGAGACGAACGTTTTGCCGGTCTCCTTGCTGAGCGCCTCGGCGACTTTGTCGCCGAACGAAGGATGCGCGTTGATGCCCGTGCCGACGGCGGTGCCGCCGATCGCCAGCTCGCCCAGCGATTTCGCGCTCTCCCAGATCATGAGTCCGGAGCGGTCCAGCATCGCCCACCAGCCGCTAATCTCCTGCCCCAGCGACAAGGGGGTGGCGTCCTGCAGATGCGTGCGGCCGATTTTGACGATGTGCCGGAACGCCTCCATCTTCTCCCGCAGCGTCTCCTTCAAGGTGTCGAGCGCGGGGATCAGAACGTCTTCGACCGCGATCTTGCCTGCGATGTGCATCGCGGTCGGGAACGTGTCGTTCGAGCTTTGCGACTTGTTGACGTCGTCGTTCGGATGGACGCGCAGCGTGCTGCCCGATTTTTCCAACAATTGATTGGCCCTTCGCGCGATGACCTCGTTCACGTTCATGTTGGACTGCGTTCCGCTGCCCGTCTGCCAGACGACAAGCGGGAAATGCTCGTCCCACCGGCCCTCGGAAACCTCCTCGGCCGCGGCGATAATGGCGTCCGCCTTCTCCGGCTCCAGCGTCCCGAGCTCCCGGTTGACGGAGGCCGCCGTTTTCTTGAGGAGGGCGAACGCCCGAATCAGCTCCAGCGGCATCTTCTCCGTGCCGATCCGGAAATGCTGCCGGCTCCGCTCGGTCTGCGCGCCCCACATCGCTTCGGCGGGAACCTGAATTTCCCCCATCGTATCGTGTTCCGTGCGAAACTCCATTTTGCCCGACCTCCCGATTGTCTAATGGTACTCCCCATGCAATCTTACCCTTCATCGTTGTTTTAGTTGCACGGCCGGAAGCGAAAATGGATGCTGGCGACGGCCGGACTGCTTCTAGCCGGCACGGTCGCGACGGGGACGATGCAAGCCGCGCAGGCGGCGGGGGCGACGAAGTACAACTTGCACACAACGTACAGCTTCGACCGGAAGGTGGCGGCGGCGAGCCCGCGCTGGACGGCGGATTTGGGCCTTCCGACGACGGAGACGATCGCCGACCGCATAGCGGTGTCCGGAGACAAGGTCTACATCGTGAAGGCTGACGGGATTACGGCTCTGACCTTGAATACGGGCAAAACGTTATGGAAATATGCGCTCAAAAAGGTACGGGGAACGCCGCAGATCGCGGGAGGCTACCTTTACGCCGCGTCGGCGTCCGGGAAGGTGGTCAAGCTGAACGCTTCCTCGGGCAAGCTTGCGTGGACGTACCAAACGAACAGTACGGCGCTTCCCGTGCTGTTGGCGGACGGAGACACGGTGTTCGTGTCCGGCGGCGGGTGGACCGCGATCGACGCGGCGACAGGCAAGGCGAAGTGGAGGAACGCCAACGCGCCCGAGGCGCAAATGCCGCGAATTCAAGTTGGGGACTCCCGGCGGGGGCGGAGGCCGCGGGGACATGAACCACAGTCCGGTCGACGCTTAAAATCGACGGAACGGTCAAGCCGCTCGAGCCGGCCCCGATGATGACGGACAACCGGCTGTACATACCGCTGCGTCCGTTCTTCGAAGCGCTCGGAAGCGTTGATGCGGAAATAGAGACGGCTGTCCTCGGGTTCAGGGAACCCGGCGACAGCCGCTTTTCATTGGGGCCGCCCGCGACCTCTCGGTCAAAGGGATTGCGAACGATAGCCGCTTCGACCGCCTGCGCTCGGACTACTCTTCTCCCGCCATAGTGTGTTATGCTAGAGATAGATGTACGTACAAGTCATTTTTCGATCGATCTTGAGGAGGATCTTATGGTTACGATTCCTAAGGCGTACGAGGGCACCTATCAAGGAGAGCAAGCGGTCTGGCTGCAGGCCGGGCCCTACGAGGCGGCAGTGCTGCCGCAGATCGGCGCCAATCTGATCGCGTTCCGGGATACGGAGCGGAACTTCGTTTTCCTGCGGGAGCCTGCCGCGGAGGAAATGGAAGCGTTTAAAGCGAACCCGGGCATTCACGGCATTCCCGTGCTGTTCCCGCCCAACCGCTACGACGCCGGCAAATTTCCGTGGGACGGCACGACGTATCAATTCCCGGTGAACGAGACGGCTAGAGGCAACCACCTTCACGGCTTCGCGCACACGGCCGCGTGGAAGGTGGACCACTTCGGAGCGGACAAGCTGGAGAGCCGCGTCACGCTGTCGCTGACGGTCGATTCCGGTCACCCGATCTACGAGTATATGCCGTTCGAATTCACGCTGAAGCTGCAATATACGCTGAGCGAAGAGGGGCTGCTTCAGCGGGTTACCGTGCGCAACAACGGCGCCAAGCGGCTGCCTTGCCTGCTGGCGTTCCACACGGCGGTGAACGCGCCGTTCGCGCCGGGAAGCGGACGGGACGACGTCCGGTTCAAGCTGACGATCGGCGAGCGCTGGGAGATGGGAGCGGACGGCCGGATGCTTCCGACCGGACGCCGTCAGCCGCTGTCCGAAGGCGAGAAGAAGATGATCGAGGGCACGCAGTCGCCGTTCTTCGAACCGATGGACAATCACTACACATCCCGGACGCAGAACGGGCGGAATTACATGGAGTTGACCGACACGCGGGCGGGCGTCAAGCTGGTCTACGACGTCGGCGCCGGCTACAAGCAATGGATGATCTGGAACAATGGAGCGCAAGGCGGCTTCTTCTGTCCGGAGCCGCAGGTGAATCTGGTGAACGCGCCGAACGTCGAGCTTCCGGCCGAAGAGATCGGATTGATCGGGCTGGAGAAGGGCGAAATCTGGGAAGAGACGAGCAGATTGTACGTCATCGGCTAAAAGATCGAGAGCGGAGTTTCGGCAGGCGAAGACGTCTGTGCGCGGCTCCGCTTCTTCATTTTGGTGCTCCTTGGAGAAGATTGGAACTCAGGCATGCCTATCGGCGGGAGCAGTTCGTTCGGCTCCGCTGCCTTACAACGCCCCGACTTTCTCGAAATTGTCCAGGATGCCGTGAAGCATGGCGTGCGAGTCGCGGGTGCGCGCGAGCTGCTCCCGGATGCGTCCGGCGTCCTGGATATACGGCGCTTCCTTCAGTTCGTCCGACCAGCGGTGCAGCATCTCTTCAATGCAGGCCGGCGTCGTCTCGAGGTGGAACTGCAAGCCCAGAATGTTCGGCCCGTAAGCGAAGGCCTGGTTCGGACAAGCGTCCGAATAGGCGAGTCTTTCCGCTCCGGGCGGCAGTTCGAACGCGTCGCCGTGCCACTGGTAAGAGTGGAATCGTTCCGGCATGCCTTCGAACAGAGGGTGCTTGATCGCGGTGCGCCCAATCGGGTGGAACCCGATTTCCTTGTGGACGTTCCGATAGACGCTTCCGCCGAGCGTCTCGGCGAGCAGTTGGCCGCCCAGGCAGATGCCGAGCACGGCTTTGCCCGCGCCCGCCGCCGAGCGGATGAACCGCTTTTCCCGAACGAGCCAAGGGTAGCGGCTCTCCTCGTAAACGCTCATCGGCCCTCCCAGAATAATGAGCAGATCGAAGGAATCGAGATCCGGCAATGTTCCTTGTTCGGGAGGTTCGATCAGCGTATAGGGATGGCCTTTGCGTTCCGCCCAGCCCGCAATCGCGCTCTCGTCGTCGAAGGAAAAATGCTTTAGCATCAAAATCCTCATACGCTACCTCCTCGTTTGCCGCGTTCCGGGCAATCTCCAATTGCATCCTGTAAGATATGCTCGTAATTTTATAGCCGTTTTTGGATATCGTCAACATAGTTAACATGATAATGTGGCATAGAATCCGGATTTGGATTTATAGACCATTCACAGAAAATATGATGTTAGATTTTGTGTCAATCGTCAGCGCATGAAGACGATGCCGGCGCGCCAAAAGCCTCGCGAAAGCGAGGCCGGGTAGAGGGTACCCTGTCAGGGCGCGGAAGACGAGCGATTCGCGACGGAATCGGCCGAAGCGGGGACGCCGCCCCGTCTGCTTGCCGACAGACGGAACAGCAGCAAGGTCAGGGCGGCTCCGGCCACGCTTGCGGCGGCGGAGACGAACATCGTCGTCTGCAGGCCGTCCGTAAACAGGCGGACGCTTTCGCGGACGACGGCTTCCCTATAGCCGGCGGGAACGAGCCGCAGCGCTTCGGAGCCGAGCGTTCCGCTTTTCCACTAGGCCAGCAGTTGAGCTTTGGCATTGTCGTCCAGCGGCAGCTTCGCGAGCGCTTGGGGCGCTCCGGATCCGATCCGACCGGACAGAATGGCTAGAGCAGGGAAAAATTTTCTGCAGCTTATGATAATTATTCTCAATTGCGGGCATAATGCTGGGGGAAGCGGCAACGCAAGGGAACGGCTCTGCGCCGAGCCGCCCCCCTGTTTCGCGCAGCGCTGCTTAAACCTTCGGCTCGAACGTTTTGCAGTCCGTCTCTTCGGAATTGCGGGCTTCCCTGCCCCGGTTGCTGACCACGTAGATCGAGGTAGCGGCGCACTTGTTGCCGTTCGCCCAGTATTTGCAGGAATTCACTTCGCATAACACGTCTTTGGCCATGGCGTTCTCACCTCCCGTCCTCCCTAATAGAATGGGTGAAATGTGCGCCGTTCATACTCCGCTCGGGCACCGGAACCTCGTTTCGGTGCGTCTTGCCGTTCGTGTATAATGGGATTTACGACAATATCCGATGGAGGGGCGGACATGTTCCATACGAAGAAGTTGCTGCTGCTCGGTTCCGGCGAGCTCGGCAAAGAAGTAATCATTGAAGCGCAGCGGCTTGGGGTCGAGACGGTTGCGGTGGACCGGTACGAAGGCGCGCCGGCGATGCATGTGGCGGATCGGAGCTATGTGATCGATATGCTGGACAAGCAGGCGCTTCGCGAGCTCGTGGAGCGGGAGAAGCCGGATTGGATCGTGCCGGAGATCGAAGCGATCGCGACGGCGGAGCTGGTGAAGCTGGAGGAGGAAGGCTTCCGCGTCATTCCGACGGCCCGCGCGGCGCGGCTGACGATGGACCGGGAAGGCATTCGCCGGCTGGCGGCGGAGGAACTCGGGCTTCCGACGGCGCAATACCGCTTCGCCGATACGTACGAGGAATTTGCGGCGGCCGCCCGGGAGATGGGCTTTCCGTGCGTCGTCAAGCCGCTGATGAGCTCGTCCGGCAAAGGCCAAAGCGTCTGCCGCTCCGAGGAGGAGCTGTCCCGAAGCTGGCAGACGGCGATGGAGGGCGGCCGTGTTCAGCAAGGACGCGTCATCTTGGAGGAGTTTATCCGCTTCGACTCGGAAATTACGCTGCTGACGGTCCGTTCCGCGGGCGGCACGCAATTTTGCGCGCCGATCGGCCACATTCAGAAGGACGGGGACTACATCGAATCGTGGCAGCCGCATGCGATGACGGAAGCGCAGATTGCCGAGTCCAAGCGGATCGCCCGCGCCATCACGGACGCGCTCGGCGGCGTCGGCATCTTCGGCGTGGAGCTGTTCCTCTCCGGCGACAAGGTGTATTTCAGCGAAGTGTCGCCGCGCCCGCACGACACGGGGCTCGTCACGCTGATCAGCCAGAACTTGTCGGAGTTCGCGCTGCACGTCAGGGCGATTATGGGACTGCCGATTCCGGAGATCAAGCTCGTGTCGCCGGGAGCGAGCCGGCCGCTGAAGGCGGACGGGGAATGGTCCTCGTACCGGCTGACCGGTGCGGAAGAGGCGTTGGCGCTGCCCGATACGCAGCTGCGGATATTCGGCAAGCCGGTGACGAAGACCGGCCGCCGGATGGCGGTCGCGCTGGCCGCCGCCGAGACGGTCGAAGCCGCCCGCGCGAAGGCGGCCGAAGCGCTGGGCAAGCTGAAGCTGGAGGGCGTTTAAAACAAGGCGATGGAACTGGAGCTGGCCAGCGTCACGATGGAAGAGGTCAACTGGGAGATCGCAACCCACAGCAAGTAAACCGCACGCATTCGCAAGGCGTTCGAACCTTATCGCGATCGTTGGATCGCGGGAAGGCCGGGCGCCTTTTTTGCAAGTCTGGCGATTTCCGTATCGAGATAAAGCGAACTTCTTAAGCGTCCAGCACTTCGGCCCTGAGCAGCCGTAAGTCCAGCGGCTCTCGGACGGTAGGGGTCTCCGTCACGTTGCCGGAAAATCAAGACGGTTAAGTCAAAGTGAACCGGCTGCAGTCATGGAATCAGCGCCGGACTCGAATACGTTCCCGACAGTTGTGCAAAATAGCGGGGAAGTTCATTCCGGAATAAGGAGGACCCTACTGTGGCTTGCAGCAAAGTCGATCGGCCGAATCCTATAGAAATCGAGCAGGAAACGCCTCATCCCGAAGAAGGGGGAGGGGACGAGTTGAATATATGGATTGCGAAATAGAAAAGAAACCCGGGCGGCTTTACGGCTGCCCGTTTTTTTCCGAAGATGCGTCGTTTCCGCACCTGGCCAGTATGTTTGCCCATCCCAATAGGATGTATGACCGCTCCGATCGGAGAGTTTTGGAAAGACATCGCCCGCGCGTTCGCTTTAAGAAATTGTTCAGAGCGTCCGGTTACAATAGGAATACTTAAAAATGACGGAGGTTTATATGCTTACGAAGAAAGAAAAAAGGGTGTCCGACGGCGGCTCGCAGGCTCCGGTATACGTCGGCATCCCGATGCACATCATGGGCGGCAAGTGGAGGGCGATCATTCTCTATCACCTGGCGCAAGACAAGCTGCGGTTTAATGAACTGCGGCGTTTGATTCCCGGCATTACGCAGCGAATGCTCACGCTGCAGCTCCGCGAGCTCGAGAAGAACGGCGTCATCGAGCGGGAAATCGGCCAGGACTCCCCGCTTCGGATCTACTACCGGATGACCGACTTGGGCCGGACGCTCGTTCCGCTGATCCGGTCGCTGCAATCGTGGGGCGAGAAGTATCGGACGCAGTTCCGTTCCTAGGCGAAGTCCTGTCTCTTCCATATACGGCATGCGTTGTTGCACCTGATGTAACAGGTCGCGGCCAGCGTTAGCTCTTCGCTCTCCTCCAGCCGTTTGCCGAGCCGCAAGGCGTAATGGTGCCAGACGCTCCGCAAACGCTGGCGTTGGTGCTCCGCCCACACGTAATCTTGTTCCCCCAAGAAATCCCCCCTGTACAGATTCAGCAATTCTTATAATGTTCCGAAGACAGCTTCTCCACTTCACCCTCGTTCCCAAGGCGCTTCTCTCACAGGTCGACGTCGCTGGACAAGCCGCCCAGATCCAGGGAGGAACTGTTGCCGGTGTTGACGATCCGAATCGGCATGCCCGCCGACTCCAGGGACCGGCGGAGCTGATAAATCCCTGCATACAGCTGGCTGTAGGCTTCTTTGGCATCCATATCCGGCCATAGGATCTCGATCAGCGCGTCTTTACGGACCACCGGTCTTGGCCGGTTCTGATCTCCGTCCGCAGCGAGCATAGTCACAGAAAGTTCATGACTCGGGCCTGCCGGTTGTGAGATCGGTCACAGTGAGGGACCGCGCGCCGACCTTAAGATGATCCATGATGACAGATTGATCCTAATCCATTGGAGGGACTCTCGCATGAAGAAGTGGTCGGTTGCAGTCGGTATCCTGCTGATGGCGGCATGGATGCTTAGCGCTTGCGGCGGAGGGAACGACAATAAAGAGGCTTCCTCCGCGCCGGCGTCGGCCGAATCGTCCGGGCAAACGGCATCCGGAGGCGCGAAGGAAATCACGGTCGAAGCCAAGAACTTCGAATTCGATCAGAAGGAGATCAAGGTGGCCAAGGGAGACAAGATCACGATCAAGCTGAACAACGCCCAGGGCAACCACTCGCTCAAGATCGAAGGCTACGATCAGGAAGCGAAAGGCGGCCAATCCGTCACGTTCACGGCCGACAAGGCCGGAGAGTTCAAGTTCTATTGCAACGTGATGTGCGGAACGGGCCATGGGGAAATGACGGGCAAGCTGATCGTTGAATAACGGCCCGCGACGGGTTCGAAGGGGGATTGGAACGTGGCCAAACGCGTATCGGACGTACGCAAGGAGGAGCCGGGAGACCAGCGGCCGGCCGGCGGGGAGAAGCCGGCGAACGCCGGGGAGCCGTCGCTCAAGGGAACGTTCGCATCGGTGATGCTGCTCGGCGCCTTCCTCGTTGTCACGTGGGTTTCCGTGTTCGTTCTTTACGTGCATCGGAATTAGCCGGCATTCGCCGACGAGGGGAGAAGGAGCTTCATGCACATTCATCGCTTGGAAAAAATATGGCTGACCTTCGGGGTGACGATGCTGGTCGTCTTCCTGCTCGTGCTCGGGCTGTCGGCCTTCACGATGGGGATGGATACGCCGGGCGCAGGGCATTCCCATTCGATCGATCCGGCCAAGGTAGACAAGACGCCGCCGTTCGACAAACCGGAGATCAAGCGGATCGGCGACAAGCAATACGAGGCCGTCATGGTCGCTTACGCTTTCGGCTACAGCCCGGCAACGCTGGAAGTTCCGGCCGGTTCAACCGTCCGCTTCACGGTTACCAGCTCGGACGTCGTGCACGGCTTCGAAATTCCCGGAACGAACGTCAACATGATGGTGCTGCCCGGCGAGATCAATCAGGTGTCCCATACGTTCGATAAACCGGGAGAGTATTTGATTCTATGCAACGAGTATTGCGGCATCGGGCATCAGATGATGTTCACGAAGCTGGTCGTGAAGTAAAAAGACGCAACGCCGAAAGGACGATGCATATATGATCCAGTCGTTTGACCGCAAGGACGGCAGGCTGGTGCTGGCGCACCTGTTGTTCGCATACGCCGCCCTGTTCCTGGGCGGCATTTGCGGCATGCTGCAGAGCATGGTGAGGAGCGGATCGGTGACGCTTCCGGCGGGCATCGGCTATTACCAGCTGCTGACCGCGCACGGCGTCTTGATGGCGCTGGTGTTCACTACCTTTTTTATCATCGGATTTCTGTATTCCGGGATGAGCCGCACGCTGGGGGGAGCGCTGACGGGGGTCTCCCGCAAGCTGGGATGGGCCGGCTTCGCGCTCATGGGGGCGGGAACCGCGCTTGGCGTTGTCATGGTGCTGCTGAACAAAGCGACCGTGCTGTATACGTTTTACGCCCCGCTTAAAGCTTCTCCGTATTTTTACATTGCGCTGGTTCTGCTTGTGGTCGGCAGCTGGCTGAGCGGCTACGGGGTGTTCGCCCAGTACCGGACGTGGCGGCGAACCAACCGCGGCAAGCTGTCGCCTCTGCTGGCGTTCATGGGCGTCGTCACGATGCTCATGTGGCAGATCGCGACGCTCGGCGTGGCGGCGACCGTGCTGCTTCAGTTCATTCCCTGGTCGTTCGGCTGGGTCGATACGATCAACGTGCTGCTCAGCCGTACGCTGTTCTGGTATTTCGGCCATCCGCTCGTCTATTTCTGGCTGATGCCGGCCTACATGTGCTGGTACGTCATCGTTCCGAAAATTATCGGCGGCAAAATATACAGCGACGCGCTCGCGCGGCTCTCGTTTATTCTGCTGCTGCTGTTCTCGATCCCGGTCGGCTTCCACCACCAGCTGATGGAGCCGGGCATCGCGCCTTTCTGGAAGTTCCTTCAGGTAGTGCTCACCTTCATGGTCGTCGTTCCGTCGCTCATTACCGCGTTCTCTTTGTTTGCGACGTTCGAGCTGAGCGGGCGGGCCAGAGGCGCGACCGGTCTGTTCGGCTGGCTAAAGAAGCTGCCCTGGCGGGACGTGCGCTTCTTCGCGCCCTTCATGGGGATGCTCGTATTCATTCCGGCCGGAGCGGGCGGGCTCGTCAACGCGAGCAACCAGATGGACGCCGTCGTGCACAACACGCTGTGGGTGACGGGGCACTTCCACCTGACCGTGGCGACCAGCGTCGCGCTCACCTTCTTCGGCATCGGCTACTGGCTCATTCCGGTCGTCACGGGCAGAAGGCTGACGGCGAGATTGAACAGGATCGGCATTCTGCAAGTCGTGCTATGGTGCGTCGGGATGCTGTTCATGTCCGGCTCGATGCACGGCTCCGGACTGCTCGGCGATCCGCGCCGAACCGATTACACGACGTACAACGACAGTCCCGAATCGGTGCTCTGGATGCCTTATCATGTGGCGATGGCGATCGGCGGCATCATTCTGTTCCTTAGTCTCATCGTCCTGATGTGCGCCGTCGTCGGCTTGCTGCGGGCGCCAAGAGGCGAAGAGGAATATCCGATCGGCGAGGTGATCGACACGGCGGAGAAGACGCCCCGAGTGTTCGAGCGCTGGGGGCTGTGGGTGGCGATATCGGCGGCTCTGATCGTGATCGCCTACACGCTTCCGCTAATCGACATGATCGGCGGCGGAAAGGGGTCGCCCGGCTACAAGATGTGGTGACGCCTCTAACAACGAACAAGGCCCGGTCCGGCGACGGATGCGGGCCTTGCGGCGTTGTAGTCATTCTTGGTAGCTCTTCAGCAGCTTGCGGTATATTTCGATCAGGAAGCGAATTTCCGATTGGTCCAGCGTATGGAACATTTTCTCCATGAGGGCGACTCTTTTATTATGAACGGCCTTCAAGGCCTCAAGACCTTCTTCGGTAATTTCCAGCTTGACGACCCTTCGGTCGGTGGCGTCGTTAATGCGTTGGGCGAGATTCTGCCGGACGAGCTTGTCGGAGATGACGGTCATTCCCCCGGATGTGACGCCCAACATTTGCGAGAGGTACGAGCTGGATTTGGGCCCTTCGGAGGCGAGGATATCCAACGTCTGCACCTGACTGATCGAAATGTCCTGGGGATTATCCTTGCTCCATTCCTGCCTCCACAGGCGATTATGAAGCCGGATCAAACCGAAAAGTTCGACAAGTTCTTCGTGCTTGGTCACATCAAAGCCTCCAAATGTCCTAGTTTCTTAGATTTTCTCATAAATTGGCCGTTATCGCCAGAGCGTATTCCTATAAATAAAGGCAAGAGGGAACTTCTCGTCCTCTTGCCTTCAACGCTATTCCTCGATAATGTGAATGCTCCCGACATCGGTGCGCACTTTGACGACGTCCTCGGTGAGATGCTTCGATTCCGGCGCATGGATGGAACCGATATCCGTCTGCAAATCGTAAATGCCGCCGAACGTCTTCGGCAGCTGCACCCGGACGCTGCCCGCATCGGTTTTGATATCGGCTCCCGACGTGTCGTCCTTGATCAGCTTGACGCTTCCCGAATCGGTCGACAGCTTGGCGGTCCCGGTCAAATGCTGAACCTGAATGCCCCCGGCATCGGTAGAAGCCTCCAGGCGGGCTTTGACGTTGTCCGCGCGGATGGTGCCGGCGTCGGACCGGAGCTTCAATTGCTCTCCCTCATAATCGGTAACGCGAATGCTCCCGGCGTCCGAGCTCAGCTCCGACGAGCGCGCCGAGGCGCCGTTGACGGTTACGGAACCGGCATCGCTCGAGACGCGCAAGCGGTCCAGCGCCGCAGCCGCTTCGTCGGTCAAAGCGACGGTGACCTGCTGCTTGACGTTGAAGCTACCGAGAGACAAGCCGAACCAACGAGCCTTTTCGTCCAGGTCGATGATCAGGCTGCCGTCGCTGACCTGAACGTTTTTGAGCCGGTCGATCACTTCCTGCTTCGCCTTGCCTTCGACCCGAACGGAATTGGTTCCGTCCTTGCTGGGGACGAAGTCGATGTTGACCGATTGGTAATCCAGCGAAATTTCGAGATCGCGAAGGTCGCCCGAATCGAACGTCCATTGCTGCCGGTATTCCGGGAGGGGTTTGCTGAAATTGAAGCCGTAAAACGCCGCGCCTCCGATGCCGACGAGAATGAGTCCGGCCGCGACGAATAGCCAACGTTTGCTCATCGTTTAATTCCTTCCTCTCCAGGTTCGCAGCGTCCAGCGTCCGTAGGCGGCCGACGCCCGCAGCCCGACTTTGGCCAGTTGGACGAATACGATCGCCATCAGAATGCCGGCTCCTGTCGCCGCAATGCTGGCGAACAGCGTCGCGGGGGAAAATTCCCCGTTAAACGCCCAGTCGGCCGCCACCGTCAACGGGGCCAGGATGGCGGCAAGCGTTCCGGCGCCGAACGCCAGCAACGCCGACCACAGCGAGACGCCGACCGGCAGCAGGAACAAGTTCAGCAAGACGAGCACCAGCGTTACGCCGACCGTCCTGGCGACGTCTATTCGTTGCGGCCGCTCCTGCGGCTGAGGGGGCGGGGGCGGCAAGCGCCTTGCCCGAAGTGCCTCCGCGGCCAGACGCGCCGGGTCCCCCAGCCCACGGACGATCTCTTCCTCAGACTTGCCGTTCTGCAGGTTATAGGCGAAGTAGGCTTCGTAATCCCACATCAGTTTGCTTCGCTCCGGCTCGGGCATCTCGGCCAAGTAATAGTAGAGCGCTGCTAGAAATTCGTTTTTATTCATGTTAATCTCCTTGTTCGATCCGGGCCTCTCCCGGTTGTCTCCGGATGGGGACGCCGCTCTTTTTGCTGACTTTAATTGTAAGGCATCCGCGGCGGGATCCGAACGGCCGGGGGTTTAGTTTCGCCCTCGACCCGAGTCGAGGTTGTGGAGAACAATGGAACGGATCTAATGACCGATGTTCGCGGGTCGTCCTGACGCCTGGGGATTAGCCTTTTCGCAACGTCATCGTGAATGAAGCGGCGCGATCAGGGGGATGCTGCCGGGGAGTGCCTTGCCATGACTTCGACACATAATAGGAATAGATATCCAACTATTTTTAACAAAAGACATGATTTTGCCACAAATCCGTGATATAATGTTCACATATAGCGCTTTCACGGAAGGAGTGCATTGAACATGAAGCGATTCGATATGTTCAGAGCTCTTAAATGGATATCGGCGATCGTCATCTTGTGCGGGATCGTCTGCTGTGTTTGGAACATGCGCGAATTCAACGACCGGAATCTCGGGCTGATGATCGGCATCGGCTTCTTGGTCGGCGGCGTTCAAATTTTGATGTTCGGCATGATCGCCCCTCTCATGCAGAAGAACAGCGAGAACGTGCCGGAGTCGGCCGAAGAAGGAACCTAATCATCGGGAAGCACCATCTCCCTCAAACTGCAAAGATTGCCTGTGCAGAGAGTATTCTCCGCACGGGCTTTCTTTTTTTATTGGGCTTGTTTGCACATAAGTCGAAACGGTGAACAAATTATTGCAAATTATCAAACGTTCATTGACGCCTTTGTTAACTGTGCGGTATGTTGCCGGACTTTCTGATATCTTATGTTCAGCAGCGCGGGTAAGGGTGTGTTCCGCCGCGCAATGACGTTGCCGACAGGCAGTAGGAGATGAGATTGAATGAAGATGAAGGGATGGTATCGTCGCCTCGCCGCCATGCTTCCGCTGGCAGCGATCGCCTTCCTTCTGTCGGGATGCGGCGTTAACATGGGCGTTCTCGATCCGAAGGGAACCATTGCCCGCCAGCAGCTGGATTTGATTATTATTTCATCGATTCTTTGCGTCATCATTTTGGTGCCGGTGCTGGTCATGACTTTCTGGATTGCCTGGAAGTACCGCAGCAACCGGAAGCAAGGCGATGCGGCCTATAAACCGAACTGGTCTCACAGCGGCAAGATCGAGGCGGTCATGTGGGGCGTTCCGATCGTCATTATTTTGATTCTGGCGATCATTACGGTGCAGTTCACCCACAAGCTGGAGCCTTCGAAGGCTCTCGCTTCCGAAGAGAAGCCGATCACGATCGAAGTCGTCTCGCTTGATTGGAAATGGTTGTTCCTCTACCCCGAGCAGGGAATCGCGACGGTCAACTTCGTTCAATTCCCGAAAGGCGTGCCCGTCGAATTCAAGCTGACGGCCGACTCGCCGATGAATTCGTTCTGGATTCCGCAGCTCGGCGGACAGATCTATACGATGTCCGGCATGGCCATGGAGCTCAATTTGATCGCCGACGAAGAAGGGGAATACCCGGGCAAGGGCGCGAACTTCACCGGCGAGCACTTCGGCAAGATGGGCTTCATTGCGAAGGCTTCGTCGCAGGAAGAATTCGACCAGTGGGTCGCGGACGTCAAGAAGTCGTCGCCGAGTCTGTCGCAGCAAGGTTACGACGAATTGGCCGAACAAAGCGTGATCGATACGAAGGTGACCTACTCTTCGTTCCCGGACGGATTGTTCGACAGGATCGTCACCAAGTACAGCGCGGGCACCGGCTCCGGACACCATCACGGCTCCTCGTCGTCGGCCGGCGAAGCGAACGATTCCGGCCACGAAGGCATGAACCACGAGGGCATGGACATGGGGGCGGAGGGCGCGACTGCGTCTTCCGCGAGCCAGACGGCCGCGACGGAAGAGCACGAGCATCATCATGAATAGGAGAAGGAGGGTGTCCCATAATGGACAAGATTAAAGATTTCGCGTCCGATTTCTTCGTGACCGGGGACCCGCTGATTTACGGCGCGGACGTGGCGATCGTCCTTGTGACGGTCGCCATCGTCGCGGTGTTGACCTACTTTAAGAAGTGGGGCTGGCTCTGGCGCGAATGGCTGACGACCGTCGACCATAAGAAGATCGGCATTATGTACATTCTGGCGGCGCTGCTGATGCTGTTCCGCGGCGGCGTGGACGCGCTGCTCATGCGGACGCAGCTCATCATGCCGAATATGGACTTCCTGAAGCCGGAGCACTACAACGAGATTTTCACAACGCACGGCGTCATCATGATTTTGTTCATGGCGATGCCGCTCATGTTCGGCTTGTTTAACATTGCGGTTCCGCTGCAGATCGGCGCGCGCGACGTCGCGTTCCCGGTTCTGAACTCGCTTAGCTTCTGGCTCTTCTTCATGGGCGCGATGCTGTTCAACCTGTCGTTCGTCATCGGCGGTTCGCCGAACGGCGGCTGGCTGGCGTATCCCCCGCTGACGGAGAAGATGTTCAGTCCGGGCGTCGGACAGGACTTCTATATCTGGGGCATTCAGATCTCCGGGATCGGGAGCTTGATGACGGGGATCAACTTTATCGTCACGATTCTGAAGATGCGCGCGCCCGGCATGACGCTGATGAAGATGCCGATGTTTACATGGTCGGTGCTCGCGAGCAGCCTGACGATCATTCTGGCGTTCCCGATTCTGACCGTTACGCTGGCGCTGCTCTTCATCGACCGCTTCCTCGGCGCCCACTTCTTCACGCTCGACGGCGGCGGCAACCCGATGATGTACATCAACCTCATCTGGATGTGGGGTCACCCCGAGGTTTACATCGTCATCTTGCCGGCCTTCGGGATTTTCTCCGAGGTCGTGGCCACCTTCTCGAAGAAGAAGCTGTTCGGCTATACCTCGATGGTGTTCGCGCTCATGAGCATCAGCGTCGTCTCGTTCTTCACCTGGGCCCACCACTTCTTCACGATGGGCTCCGGCGCCAACGTCAACGCGTTCTTCGCCATCTCGACGATGATTATCGCGATTCCGACCGGCGTCAAGGTGTTCAACTGGATTCTGACGATGTACAAGGGCAAAATATCGTTCAAAACGCCGATGCTGTGGACGATGGGATTCATTCCGTGCTTCGTCGTCGGCGGTATGACCGGGGTGCTGCTCTCCGTGGCGCCTGCGGACTTCCAGTTCCATAACAGCTACTTCCTGATCGCGCACTTCCACCAGGTGCTGATCGGCGGCGTCGCCTTCGGCTACTTCGCCGGCCTGTACTACTGGTGGCCGAAAATGTTCGGCTTCAGCCTGAACGAGAAGCTCGGCAAATGGGCGTTCTGGCTCTGGAACATCGGCTTCTATGTCTGCTTCATGCCGCAGTACGTACTCGGCCTGATGGGCATGACGCGCCGCTACAGCACGTACGGCTGGGACACCGGCTGGTTCGGCCTGAACCTCGTGTCGACGATCGGCGCCTTCCTGATGGGGGCGGGCTTCCTGTTCCAAGTGTGGCAAATCCTGCACAGCATCAAGTTCATGGAGAAGGATACGACGGGCGACCCGTGGGACGGCAGAACGCTCGAATGGTCGATTCCGTCTCCGGCCCCGATGTACAACTTCGCGACCGATCCTCAAGTCCGCGAAGTCGACGACTGGTGGGAAGAGAAGCAGCGTCTGGCGAGCGGCGGCGCGCCGCGGCCGAAGCCTGCGCTGGAGCCGATCCATATGCCGAAGAACTCCGGCATGCCGTTCATCAAGGCGACATTCTGGTTCATCGCCGGCTTCGGCTTCGTCTTCGACTGGATGTGGATGGCCATTCCGGGCCTGATCGGGGTTGCAGCCTGCATGCTGGCGCACTCGTTCAATTACGATACCGACTATTACATTCCGGTGGATGAGATCGAACGCACCGAAGCTGCTGCAAGGAGGGGAGTCTGATGGCGAATCAAGGAAACCATGCGGTCGCAGGAGCGCATGGCCACGATCACGGGCATGGAGGTCATCACGACCTGGAAGCCTTGCGGCAGATGGGGTTCTGGTTGTTCCTCATCACCGACTGTATTTTGTTCGGAACGTTGTTCGCAACCTATATCGTTCTTCATAACAATACCGCGGGAGGACCGACGGCATCCGAGCTGTTCGAGATGCCGGGCGTCATCGCCGAGACGTTCATCTTGCTCACGTCTAGCTTCACCAGCGGCCTCGCGGTTCTGTGCATGAACCGCGGCAGCCGCAAAGGCTTGATCGGCTGGCTGATCGTAACGGCCATCCTGGGCGCCTCCTTTATCGGACTCGAAGTGTCCGAGTTCATCAAGATGGTGGACGAAGGGGCGAAAATTTCGACGAGCGCCTTCCTGTCCGGCTTCTTCACGCTGGTCGGAACGCACGGACTTCACGTCTCCGTCGGTCTCTGCTGGATGGTCGCGCTGATGATCCAGCTCGGCAAGCGCGGCATCACTTCCGTAACGAAGCGGAAAGTGAACGTCATCAGCTTGTACTGGCACTTTCTCGACGTCGTGTGGATCTTCGTCTTCACGATCGTCTACATGATGGGGGTGATGTAAGATGGCGCAGCATCCAACCGGCCATTCGCACGATGCGCACGGCGATTCCCACGAATCGCACGGCTCGCTGAAGTCTTACGTCATCGGTTTCGTTCTGTCGCTCGTGCTGACCATCATTCCGCTGGTCGCCGTGCTGAACGACATCGTGGAGGGTACGGCGGCTCGCGTCGTGCTGCTCGTCACGGCCGTTCTGCAGTTCGTCGTGCAGCTGTTCTTCTTCATGCATTTGCGGGAAGAGAAGAAGCCGCGCTGGAACCTGATGGCGCTCATTCTCGGCCTCGTGATCGTGCTGACGATCGTCATCGGCTCGATTTGGATTATGACCTACAACGCCGTCGCCTGACGCGGCGAAAAAAAGGCGCCGCCTCGCGGCCCGTCAACGACGGGCTCGGGGGCGGCGCCTTTTTGGCACGCGCTGGGGGCAGCCCTTTGCGTCCTTTGCGCGTTCTAGACGATCGTGTCCTCCCCTTCGTTCCACGGATTCAAGTGCACCATCACCTCGACCACTTCGGGATCGTTGTCCATAATGCAGCTTTTGATCTGGCGGCTGATGTCGTGCCCCTGCTGGATCGTATAATGGCTCGGAACGCCCACGCGCACATCGACGATAATATAGTGGCCGTGTTCCCGCGCCCGCACGCGGTCGATGCGCTTGATCTCGTCCAGACCCGAGATCAGCGACTCGTAATGAGCGAGCTGCTCTGCGGGAACTGTTCGTTCCATCAGAATGTCGACCGAATCTTTGCCGATCTCGATGCCGAGCTTCAGCACGAGCAGGGAGACGATGATGCCCGCGACCGGGTCGCCGTAGGCCGTCCAGTCCCAGCCGAGCCTGCCGCCGATGAGGGCCAGTCCGATGCCGACGACCGCAGCGAGAGAGGCGTAGACGTCGGCCAGATGGTCGTAGGCGGTGGCGAGCACGCTCTTGCTCTTCTCCGCGCGTCCGATCCGGATCGTGTACAGGTACAGAGCTTGCTTCCAGACGAGCGAGATGCAAGCCGCGACGAACGGCAGCCAGCTCTCGGCGTTGGGCGGCTCGAACAGCGAGAGGATGGAATGGTAGCCGATCCACACAGCGGCGACGACGAGAATGATGGCCACCATGGCGGAAGCGATGACCTCGGCTTTGCCGTGGCCGTACGGATGGTCTTCGTCCGCCGGCTTCTTCGACACCATCGAAGAACTGAGGGCCGCCACCGTGGCGAGAATGTCGCCCGCGTTGTGCACGCCGTCCGCCACGAGGACGGCGCTGCCTGCGAGCAGGCCCACGACGATTTTCATGACGGTCAGCACGACGTTGCTGACAAGGCTGATCCAAATGGCGAATAAACGTTTGGAACGAGCTGGGGGCATGGATGATGACTCCTTCAAAAAGTGTTTGCCGAGCGCAAAAAAGAAAGAAGGCCTTCAACCGGTCGGTTGAAGGCCTGTTCGCGTCCGTTCGGATTGTCGTTGCGCCGTCTCATGGGTGACGATCACCCTCTCCGTCTTTCTTATCTTGCACACTTCTTTCTAGTTTAACACAGACGGGAGCCAAATTCTAATCTCCGAATTCGACAGGGGTTTGCTACGGCCGGTTGCGCCTATTACAATAGAGGAAGGGTGCATGTTCCCGTCCGAAAGGAGTTCGAAACCGCATGCCTACTTCGCATCCGCAAATATTATCGCTCGTCGTCTCTCTCCTGGCAGGGGCGCTAGTGATCGCTGTCCGGCTTCGGGGGACGAGCAAGCCCACCGCTTTGCGCAAAATCGTCGCGCCTCCGTTCGGAATGGCCACGGGCTTCCTCATGTTCGTCGTTCCGGCGATGCGGGTGCCATGGTTGTGGGGCCTCGCCGCATTCGCCGTCGGTGCGGTCTTTTTCTCCTATCCGCTCATTCTGACGTCCCGCTTCGAGGTTGTGAACGGCGAGATTTATCTCAAACGCTCGAAAATGTTCGTCGTCATTATCGTCGTTCTGCTTGTGGTGCGGATTCTGCTTCACGACGTCGTCGAGCGGCATGTGACGATTCCGCAGACGGGGGCGCTGTTCTTCCTGCTCGCGTTCGGCATGCTTCTGCCCTGGCGGATCGCCATGGCCAGAGGCTTCATCGCGCTGAAGCGCAAGCTGGACGCCGAGCCGCAGGCCTGAAGAAGGATGCATCGAACGAGCCAAATCCGAACGTTCGGAAGCGAGATGCCCGGGAGAGGCAAATCGCTTCTTTTTTTGTTGAAATATTACTCAAAACTAACGCAAAAGGAAATGTCCACGTAATTGTACGGGTTGAATTTGTGACTTTTGCGTAATAAATATTGACAGGGGCTCGAGGCGTTTCAAGGAACGGCGGTGTCGATCGCGCTGCGAAAGTCCGAAGCGAGGCGTTCGTGAACGACAACGCGGAATACCTGCTTCCGACCGTGTACGCTTCTTTCCATCCGGACGTCGCCGCCTATGCGAAGGGCATCGGAGGCGAGGAGGAAGGCGTGTTCGGCTTCCTGCTGGAGGCGTCGGCTGGCAGGGCTTCGATCCGACGAACAACAGCCTCGTCGATTGGCGTTACGTCAAGCTAGCCCACGGCCGCGACTATTTGGACATCGTGCCGGTCAGGGGGGTGTACCGCGGCACCCCGGAGCAGACGCTCGAGGTGAAGGTGGACGTTCGGCTGGCGGCGGGGGAATAAGAGCCGGCAAAGGGAAATCGAAGGAATCCGGAGAATAGATCGCTTTAGGCAGGTGGAATGTTCGGGTTTAAAGGATTTTTTAGGCGAAAATTCGACAATAGCTCCGATTTAATTTTGAAATGGCGAATAATTTTGGCGGTTATCGCTTGACATGTGCGGATAAACGGAGTAGCATTTGGGTTGCGTAACTAAGCCATAGACGTTTTTTCTTTCCATCGTATATCCCCGGCAATACGGGCCGGGAGTCTCTACCGGGAACCGCAAATTCCTGACTACGACGGAAGTGGAATCCTTGTATCCGCTACCTGTCCGCAGTCGGGAATTTTTTTGCATAGAGCCGGCCGCGGACGCCAGAACGAAGCCTAACTACAGGAGGATGACTTCATTGAATCGGTATGATGTCGTCGTTGTCGGCGCCGGCCCGGCCGGTATTTTTGCCTGTTACGAATTGACGCGGAAGGCCCCGGGCCTGAAGGTGCTGCTGGTGGACAAAGGGCACGAGATCCGCCGCCGCAGCTGTCCCATCCTCGAGGAGAAAATCAAGCTCTGCCCCCCGGCCGCCGGCAAGAAGGAGTTCGCCGGATGCCTGCCGGCCTGCTCCATTACCGCGGGCTTCGGAGGCGCGGGCGCCTACAGCGACGGGAAATTCAACATCACGACGGAGTTCGGGGGCTGGCTCACCGATTATTTGCCGTCGTCGCAAGTGCTGTCGCTCATCCGCTACGTCGATCAGGTCAACCTGGAGCACGGGGCGACCGAGACGATCACCGACCCGACGACCGACGTCGTCCGGCAGATCGAACAGCGCGCGTACGCCGCGGGCTTGAAGCTGCTGCGGGCGCAGGTGCGCCATCTGGGCACGGAGCAGAACCTGGAGATTATGAAGTCGATCGCCGATTACTTGGAATCGCGCGTCGATATGCGGTTCAAGACGGAAGTCGAAGACCTGCTGACGGAGAAAAGGGAAGGCAAGCACCGGGTGCGCGGCATCCTGCTCAAGAACGGGGAGGAGATCGAAGCCGACACCGTGGTCGTCGCGCCGGGGCGGGACGGCTCCGCCTGGCTGACGGACGTGCTGAAGAAGCGCCGCCTCAAGATGTACAACAATCAAGTCGACGTCGGGGTGCGCGTGGAGACGTCGGACATCGTCATGCGCGAGATCAACGAGCACTTGTACGAGGGGAAATTTATTTTCAACACGTCGGTCGGCACGCGGGTGCGAACGTTCTGCAGCAATCCGTCCGGGCACGTCGTCGTGGAAAACCATAGCGGCGTTATGGCGGCGAACGGCCATGCGTTCAAGGACCCGGCGCTCGGCTCGCAGAACACGAACTTCGCGCTCCTCGTATCGCACAAGTTCACGGAGCCGTTCGACAAGCCGAACGAATACGCGCGGGAAATTTGCAAGCGGGCGAACGATCTGTCGAACGGGGGCGTGATCGTGCAGAAGTATGGGGACATTCTGCGCGGCCGGCGCTCGACCGCATCGCGGATCAAGGAAGGCTTCCTGGAACCGACGCTCAAGGAAGCGGTGCCGGGCGATCTCGGCCTCGTGCTGCCCTACAATACGATGCGCAGTCTCGTCGAGATGGTCGAAGCGCTGGAGAAGGTGACGCCGGGCATTGCCTCGGAGCATACGTTGTTCTACGGCGTGGAGGCGAAATTTTATTCGGCGCGGCCGCTGTTGACCGATCGATTGGAGTCGGAGATCGAAGGGCTCTATTGCGGCGGGGACGGCGCCGGCGTCACGCGCGGCCTGGCGCAAGCCGGGGCGGCGGGCGTCTGGATCGCCCGCGCCATCGCGGAGCGCGTCGGCGCGAAGGAAGCGGCCCCGGCGTTGTCGTAAGGAGATCATGAAGGCGCACACCAAGGCGGAACATCCGGACGGAGTTCCGCTTTCTCATTTTTCGGACCGGTTCATGCCTTTAGGTTCGTTTTTCCTTTTAAAACTTTTTCCTGACGGCACTTTAAAGCTTCTCTCCGATGAAGTATTTTTATTCCAGAGATACATATAAATATGAAAAAAGATTGTAAAAACAGGAGATTTCAATTGTAAATTCTGGGATAAAAATATATAATTTCTGAAGAACTGATATAGGATGCAGGTCCCATCGGAGGTGAACTTGTCCATTTAAGCAATATTTATCTACATACCGGTTCTTTTGGGGCAGAAATATTCGGAAAAGTCGGAAAATGTCGAAGGGAATTTTTGCGGTGAAGATGAACCGCAGAGTACGGCAAGAAGCCATGCGAATAAAGGAGTGATCCGTCTTATGAAAAGCCCGAACAAGTTCACCGTGCTATTATCGGTATTTGCTTTGGCGGGAGCCTTGCTGACCGGCTGCAACAGCAACAACAAGGCCAATTCCAGTTCTTCCGCTTCGCCCAGCGCCCCGGCATCCGAAGCTTCGTCCAGCGCCTCCGCTTCTCCGTCCGCCAGCCCTTCCGCCGACGCCAATCAACCGGTCGACGGCGGCAATCTGGTCATCAGCTCCTTCTCGGACGTTGTCAACCTGAACCCGATTTATATTCAAGACACCGCCTCTCAAGAGACGGCCAACTTTATCCTTTCTTACTTGTACGACCTCGACCGCCACGGCAGCGTCGTCGCCGATCCCTGGTCGCTTGCGGCCGAACTGCCCACGATCAGTTCCGACGGCTTGACTTATACGGTCAAGCTGAGGCCGGAAGCCAAGTGGAGCGACGGCCAGCCCGTAACGGCCGACGACTTGATTTTTACGATCCAAACCGCGATTAACAAGGATGCGGGCTCCCCGTTAATCAGCACGCTCGACAAGATCGAGAAGATGACCAAAGTAGACGATCACACGGTCGACATCAAGCTGAAATCCGTCTACGCGCCGTTCTTATATTCGCTTCATCTCCAACTCGCTCCTTCCCACGTGTTGAAGGACGTTCCGGTCAAAGATCTGGTGAAGAATCCTTACGGCGCCGACATCGCCAAGACGGTCACCAACGGCCCGTGGAAATGGACGGAATGGCAGAAGGGCCAATATTTGACCTTCGAAGCCGATCCGAACTATTGGGGCTCCGTCAAGCCGCACATTCAGAAGCTGACCTACAAGATCTACGCCGACCAGAATACGGAGATTCAGGCCATCCTGAAGGGCGAAGCGGACCTCACTTCCGCCGTGCCGCTCCCGCTGCTGGATACGGTCAAGGCGAACAAAAACCTGAACGTCATTCTGGCGCCGGGTCCGCAATACGAATACCTCGGCTTCAACTTCAAGGACGACAACTTCCCGGACAAATGGTCGCCGTTCAAGGGCCAGAAGACGCGGCAAGCGATCGCTTACGCGCTGAACCGCCAAGGCATGGTCGACAACATCCTCAAAGGCACCGGCGCCCTCATGAACGCGCCGTTCCTGCCGGGCTCCTGGGCCGATCCGGGCGACGAGGCCGTCAACTACAGCTACGACCCCGAGAAGGCGAAGGCGCTGCTCGCCGAAGACGGCTGGAAAGCAGGGAAGGACGGCATTCTCGAGAAGGACGGACATAAATTCTCCTTCGAGCTGCAATACAATGCGGGCAACAGCCGCCGCGAGCAAGTTGCGGCCGTCATTCAGCAGAACCTGAAGGACGTCGGCATCGAAGTGACGCCCAAAGCGATCGATTTCTCCGCTTGGGTCGAGCAGAACCTGACGCCGGGCAAATACCCGGCGATTCTGATGGGTTGGTCGCTGAGCACTCCGGATCCGGACGCCGAGAGCATCTTCTCGTCCAAGTACTTCCCCCCGGCCGGGCAGAACCAGGGCTGGTACAAGAACGAGAAGCTCGACGACTTGTGGGTGAAGGGCTACTCCACCGTCGACCAGAGCGAGCGCGCAGCTATCTACAAGGAGGTCGGCAAGGAAATCTCGACCGACCTACCGTACGTCTTCCTGTACCAATACGGCTTGCCGGAAGCGGTCAGCACCAAGGTGCAATACGCGGAGGATGACAAACCGGAACCCACGATAGCGTACGGATATTTCTACCATATCATCAACTGGTGGGTCAAATAGAAGACCTTACAACATAGGCGTAACGCACACGGGGGGAGAGGGGGGGGTTCTGCGGATCCTCCCCCTCTCTTAACACGATTAGGGGGATTTCGATGACCGAGTATTTGATCCGCCGCACCCTGCAGTCCGTCCTTGTGCTCGTGCTCATCTCGCTATTTACGTTTATGCTCATTCATGCCGCGCCGGGAGGTCCCAGGCAGATTTTCCTGTCTCCGGGCCTGTCGCCGGAAGTGGCCAAAATCCAGGCGCATAATATGGGGCTCGACCGGCCGCTTCCGTTGCAGTACTTGAGTTGGGTCGGCGATTTGCTGCGCGGCGATTTGGGGTATACGTTCAAGAACAATATCCCGGTCGGCGAGATTATTTGGCCGACCGTCAAAAATACGATGGTGCTGATGGGCGCGGCCTGGCTGCTCTCCCTCGTCATCGCCATTCCGTGGGGGATTTACAACAGCACCGCCGAGTACGGGCTGTCCGACCATACCGCCTCTTTCCTCTCCTACATCGGCTTCGCGATGCCGACGTTCTGGTTCGGCATTATTTTGCAGGAGATTTTCGCGCTGAAGCTGGATTGGCTTCCGCTGTCGGACATGTACACGATCGGCAAGAAAGGCGACATCGGCAATTTGATCTACCATCTGGTGCTGCCGGTGACCGTTCTGTCGCTCGGCTTCCTGGCGGGTTACATGAAATACGCGCGGGCGAGCATGCTGGAGGTGCTCGACCAGGACTATATCCGCACGGCCCGGGCGAAGGGGCTTAAGGAACGCCGCGTCGTGTTCCGGCACGCGCTGCGCAACGCGCTTATTCCGATCATCACGGTGATCGGGCTCGATCTGCCGATTCTCGTATCCGGAGCGGCGCTCACGGAGAGCGTCTTCAACTGGCCGGGCATGGGCCGGCTGTTCGTGCAAATGGCCGTCGCCCGCGAATATTCCGTGCTGATGGCGATCGCGCTTATAACGGCCGTCTTCGTCATTGTCGGCAATTTCGTCGCCGACATCATGTACGCGATCGTCGACCCCCGCGTCAAGCTGTCGAGGAGAGGGGGAGCAGCCGCATGAGTCCGACCGTCTCGACCGCACCTTCTCGCGGCGATCGCGCGAATGTCGTCACCCGCGCTCCGGGCGCTTGGCGAACGGGCTGGAAGAAGTTCAAGCGCAACCGCTTAGCCGTCACCGGCCTCATTGTGCTCGGCTTCTTCATTCTTGTCGCTCTGTTTACGCCCTTGATCGCGCCCTACGATCCCGCCAAGATCGATATGATGTTCCCGAATTTGCCCGCCGGCTCCGGCAACCATCTGCTCGGAACGGACGATCTGGGACGCGATATATTCTCGCGGCTGCTCTACAGCAGCCGGATTTCGCTGCTGGTCGGCTTCAGCGTCGCGGTTGCCGCTGTCGCCATCGGCACGCTCATCGGCGCGATCTCCGGCTATTTCGGCGGCTGGATCGACTCGTTCTTCATGCGTCTCGTCGACGTCATGAACTCCATCCCGCTGCTGTTCCTGAACATTCTGGTACTGGCCATTTTCGGCTCTAAATTTTCCTATATGATTCTGATTCTGTCTCTGACCGGCTGGATGAGCGTCGCCCGTCTCGTGCGCGGCACGTTCCTGCAGCTTCGGGAGATGCAATACGTCGAAGCGGCCCGGGCGATCGGCGTGTCCGACTGGGGCATCATCTTCCGCCATCTGCTGCGCAACGCGTCCGCTCCGATCATTGTCAACGCGACGCTGATGGTCGGCAACGCGATTCTGAGCGAATCCGGCTTGTCCTATCTGGGACTCGGCATCCAGATGCCGCAAACCAGTTGGGGATTGATGCTGTCCAACGCGCAGGCTTACATGCTCATCGATCCGATGCAGGCGGTGTACCCGGGCTTGTGCATCCTGATCGTCGTGCTGGCCGTCAACTTCATCGGCGACGGCATCCGCGACGCGATGGACCCGAGGAAGAAGACGCTTCTGACCGGAAGGAGGTTCGACCGATGGCGCCAAAGCTTCTTGAAATCAAAGACTTGACGGTCGGCTTCTTGACGGACAAGGGCTTCGTCAAAGCGGCGGACCGCGTGTCGCTCTCGCTCGAGAAGGGACAGACACTCTGCGTCGTGGGCGAATCCGGCAGCGGCAAGAGCGTCACCTCGCTCGCCGTAATGCGGCTGATCGACTACGCCGGCGGCGTGATCGCCGAAGGGGAGATCAAATTCCACGGCGACGAGTTGACGAACAAGCCGCAGGACGAGATGATGCGGATTCGCGGCAACCGGATCTCGATGGTGTTCCAGGACCCGATGTCCGCGCTGAACCCGGTATTTACGGTCGGGGACCAGATCGCGGAGACCCTCCGTATCCACAAGCAAATGAATGCTAGAGAAGCCTGGAACAAAGCTGTCGACATGCTGCGGCTGGTCGGCATTCCCGATCCGGAAGTGCGCGCGGGGCAGTATCCGCACGAATTGTCCGGCGGCATGTGCCAGCGCGTCGTCATCGCCATGGCGCTGGCGTGCGACCCGGAGCTCATTATCGCAGACGAGCCTACGACGGCGCTGGACGTCACCGTTCAGGCGCAAATCCTGGAGCTGCTGCAGAAGCTGAAGCGTGAACTGAAGACGTCCATCTTGCTCATTACGCACGATATGGGCGTAGCCGCCGAGATGGCGGACCGGATCGCCGTCATGTACGCGGGCGCGATCGTGGAGGAAGGGACCGCGGAGGAAATTTTCGAGCGGCCGCGCCACCCATATACGCTCGGGCTGCTTCAGTCCATTCCGGGGCTGACGGGAGAACGCGGCACGACGCTTTACACAATTCGCGGCGGCATTCCGGGCATCGGCGACTTGCCGGCCGGGTGCCGGTTCAATCCGCGATGCCCGCACGCGAAGGAGCGGTGCTTCCGGGAGGAGCCGCCGCTGCTGCCGACGCCGGACGGCCATCGATCGGCGTGCTGGTTGGAGAGCGGACCGGAGGTGAAGACGTCATGAGCGAGCCGTATTTGATCGAAGCCCGTCATTTGAAAAAATATTTTCCGATCAAGCGTGGGCTGTTCAGCCGCGTCGTCGGCAATGTGAAGGCTGTCGATGATGTATCCTTCGGCGTTCGGCCGGGCGAGACGTTCGGCCTTGTCGGCGAATCCGGCTGCGGCAAATCGACGCTCGGCCGCGTCATGCTGAACCTGAAGCGGGCGACGGACGGGGAAGTGCGGTTCGAAGGCCGCGACATTCAGCGGCTGGGCTCCGGGGAGCTGCGCGGCTTGCGCGAAGAGATGCAAATTATTTTCCAGGATCCGATGGGCTCGCTCAATCCCCGGTTCCTTGTGAAGGATCTGATCGGAGAGCCGCTGCGCTTGCATCGGAAAATGTCCGCGTCCGAGATCGACGACCGCGTCGTGCAGCTGATGGAGCTGGTCGGGCTCGACGCGACCCGCCGCAACCGCTACCCGCACGAGTTCTCCGGCGGCCAGCGGCAGCGGATCGGCATCGCCCGCGCGATCGCGCTCGAGCCGAAATTCATCGTCGCCGACGAAGCGGTGTCGGCGCTCGACGTGTCGGTGCAGTCGCAGGTGCTGAACCTGTTGATGAAGCTCCAACAGGAGCTGGGGCTTACATACTTGTTCATTGCTCACGGCCTCAACGTCGTGCGGCATATTTCGAATCGGGTCGGCGTCATGTACCTGGGGAAAATAGTGGAGGTCGCGAGTACGGACGAGCTGTTCGCGAAGCCGCTGCACCCGTACACGGCGGTGCTGCTCTCGGCCATTCCGCAGCCGCGGCTGCGGGGTAAGCGGGAGCGGATCATTCTGCAGGGCGAAGTGCCTTCGCCGGCGAATCCGCCTTCCGGCTGCCGCTTCCACCCGCGTTGTCCGTTCGCGAAAGAGAGGTGCCGCGTCGAGGAGCCGGCCTTAGTGGAGGCGGCGCCGGGCCGGCAAGCCGCGTGCCATTTCCCGCTGTTCTGAGCGGGATGGCGGAGTTTGCCGGGTGGGTGATACGCTCGTTAGCGAATGCAACAAAGGCAAGCGCCCAAAATGCGGCGAGTCTCGGAAGCGTGGAAGCGCAGGAAGTGCCGTAAGTGCCGTAAGTGCAGGGCTGCAAGTGCAGGGAGTGCCGCAAGTTGAGCAAGTGCCGCAGGAGGATTCGGAAGGGTTGGAAACACCGCAATTTCCGCAAACGTCGCAAACGCCGCGAACGTCTCAAACGCCTGTCCGTTTCGCGTCCCTCCGGGAGCCGCGACGGTCGGGCTTTTTTTTCACCTCGCAGCCGCTCTCGAGCAACAAGGTCAAAAAACCACCTTGTTGGGCGCCTGGGGCGGAGGTAGCGGGTGAACAAGGCCCCAAAAGCACCTTGTTGAGCGTCAGGGGCCGAGGGAGCTGATGAATAAGGCCCGAAATGCACCTTGTTGGGCGCCTGGGACCGAAGGAGCGGGTAAACAAGGCCGGAAAAGCGCCTTGTTGGGCGTCTGGGCTGGAGGGAGCGAGCGAACAAGGCCCCAAAAGCACCTTGTTGAGCCTCAGGGATGAAAATCGCGGCCATTTCGACTGTGTCCGCTCGGGATGAGGGGGGCGATCGTACACGGAAGAGATCGCCCGCCCGGCCCAATTGCACGGCATGACGGCTGTTCCGGCTTATTGCGCCTCTTCCGAAGCTTTAGCTTGCTCGGCAATTTTCTCGAACGCGCGAACGAATTCGGCGGCCGGATAGGCGCCGGACAATCCGAATTTGTCATCGATGACGAAGAACGGCACGCCGCTAATGCCCATCCTTTGCGCTCGCTGCAGATCCGCTTGCACTTCGGCTTCTCCTTCGCCGGCGGCAAGCCGGTCGGCCAATCCATTCGGGTCGTGCCCAAGGTCGTTCGCCAGCTCCAGCAGCACATCCTGCTTGGCGATATCGCGCCCGTATTCGAAATGCGCCGTCATGACGGCGTCCACCCACTCCTCGCGGCGATCCTCGGGGAGCAGCGCGGTAATCCGATGGGCGAGCACCGTGTTCGGCATGCGCGTTACCCGGTCCCACCGGAACGTGACGCCGACGTTCGCTCCGGCTTCCCGCACCCTTTCGAGCGCGGAAGCGAGGCGGCTTTCTCCGCCCATTTTGGCAGACATCGCTTGTTTAAAAGGAAGGCCTTCCGGAGGCAGGGACGGGTCCAACAGGAAAGCGTGGTAACTGACCGTGATATCCTCGGCGGTACGGTCTTCCCATTCGCGGATGGCGTCGGATAAGTTCTTCTTGCCGATGCGGCACCAAGGACAGACCATATCGGAATAAAGGCGGATATGCATCGTTTTCACCTCGTCGGGAGTAGTCCCCCCTAGTATGACAGACCGGTTGGCGGGATACAAATGTGCAGCGCCCGGGCGCAGATGATAAAATATGTGCTGACGACGAATAACCGAAGAAGGGAAGAACCATCATGAACTTATCCGTCGATTCGACGGTGGAGCTGCTGAACGGCATCTCGATGCCGAGGCTCGGCCTGGGCGTCTGGAGGTCCAAGCAGGGAGAGGAAACGGAGAACGCGGTGGCCGCGGCGCTGCAAGCCGGGTATCGTGCGATCGATACGGCTTCGCTCTACGAGAACGAGGAAAGCGTGGGACGGGCGGTGCGCGCTTCCGGCCTTCCGCGGGAACAGGTGTTCATCACGACGAAAGTGTGGAACAGCGAGCAAGGGTACGATTCCACGCTGGAAGCTTTTCACCGCAGTCTCGAACGTCTGGGCACCGGCTACGTCGACCTTTATTTGGTGCATTGGCCGGTTCCGGGCAAGTACAAAGAGACGTACCGCGCGCTGGAGACGCTCTATGAGGAAGGCAAGGTGCGGGCGATCGGCGTCAGCAACTTCCTCATCCATCACCTGGAGGACTTGATGGGCTCCTGCCGGATCAAGCCGATGGTCAACCAGGTGGAGATGCATCCGCTGCTGACGCGCAAGCCGCTGCTCGAATTTTGCAAGCGCGAGGGCATCCAGCTGGAGAGCTGGCGCCCCCTGATGAACGGCAGGCTGGACGTGTCGTTGCTGCAAGAGCTTGCGGACAAGTACGGCAAGACGCCGGCGCAAATTTTGATTCGGTGGCATCTGCAGCTCGGCGTCGTAACGATTCCGAAGTCGGTGCGGCCCGAACGCATCCGCGAAAATGCGAATGTGTTCGATTTCCGTCTGACGCGGGAGGATATGGAGCGGATCGACGGCTTGAACGAAGACCGGCGGTTCGGGGCGGATCCCGATCAAGTCGATTTCTGATCGCTTGACAAGTTCAACTGTAATTGATATTATTACAGTAACAACCGGGGAGGCGACGCGCAATGAATAGCGAATTTGTAATTGCCGTCCACAGTCTCGTGCTCCTGGCGCACCGACCGGAGGGGATGGCTTCCAGCGAAGAGATCGCCGCGAATGTCTGTACCCATCCGGCGAGGGTTCGGAAGGTGCTCGGTTGTCTCCGCAAATTGGGGTTTGTGGCGACCCGCGAAGGCTCGGGCGGCGGCTACAAGCTGACGCAAGAGCCGGACAACGTGACGCTGGCCGACGTCTATCGAGCGATGGCCGCTGGCTCGCTCGCGCCGAGCTGGTGCTCGGGCAATCCCGAGATGGACTGTCTGGTCGGTTCGAACATGCAGGACGTCATGAATTCAGTGTTTTGCGGAGCGGAGAAGCAGCTCGAGAGCTACTTTTCGCAGATCACGATCGGCTCGATGCTGGCGCAAATCAAGGAGCGTCAACACGTCTAGCCGGGGGGATGGTTTATGAGGATGCAACGGGGGTTCATTCAATCCCGATCATCATAAATTGCATGAATATCCAATCATATATTCCCAAAAGGAGTGGAGTAACATGGCAGTAGCCGTAACGAAAGAAAATTTCAACGCAACGGTCTCCGAAGGCGTATCCCTGCTCGATTTCTGGGCGCCCTGGTGCGGACCTTGCAAAATGCAGCTCCCGATCGTCGAAGAGCTGGCCGAAGAACTGAAGGGCCAAGCTACGATCGCGAAAGTGAACGTCGACGAAGAACCGGAACTGGCTTCCCAATTCGGCGTCATGAGCATTCCGACGCTGATCCTGTTCAAGAACGGCCAACCGGTCGACAAGCTGGTCGGTCTGCAAAGCAAGGACGCGCTCAAATCCAAAATTCAAAGCCAACTGTAATTTTAGCTGCATATGTTGCTCGGCAAGCACCCGAAGCCCTTCAGGCCCGGGTGCTTGTTTGCGTGTACGCCCAGCATGGGCGTCATCTCTAGGGTGAAAGTCCCGAACGGGGGCTGGCGAACGCCTACCGTTAGCCAAGAGCAAGGGTGTCCACCGTGAGGTGGAATCTGAAGGAAGCTGGAGGCAAATGCACGAGCCAAGGGACACAAACTCCATCTGAGGCAGAGATAGTCGGATGAGTCACCACGACATGACGAAATCCAAAGTCGCCAAAGGCTATCTGTGTAAATGGAGTGGTTGCGGGCAGAAAGATGACGTTCTTATCTGGGGAGGCCTGTGGAATACGCGAAATCATTTCGTAACCGCGGCTGAGAAGCCGCGCTGAATCTACAGGAGTCAGCAGAGGCCATAGTACGGGAGTACGGGACGCCGGAAACCGGAAGGGCTGAACCGAAAGGAGAGAGGAAACCGATGCGTTCGCATGAAGAGCAAAGACAGCAGAATATCCCGCAAGGGAGCTTGCGGCAAAGAGAAGCGGTGAAGCCGTCAGGGTATGCCGGAGTGCCGAGTTCTTCGTCGGCACAAGTCGCCCCTTCCTCTCGCGAAGCGAATAACGACTTGTTAGAACGAATGCTCAAAGGAGATAACCTTAGGCTCGCCTACAAGCGAGTGGTGCAGAACGGAGGAGCGCCCGGTGTGGACAGTGTAACGGTAGCGAATCTACAAGCTTACCTGAAAACACACTGGGAGACGGTGAGGACCGAACTTCTCGCGGGAACCTACAGACCCATGCCCGTCAAACGGGTGGAAATCCCCAAACCCGGAGGCGGCGTAAGGCTGCTCGGCATCCCGACCGTGATGGACCGCTTTCTTCAACAAGCCCTTCTGCAAGTGATGAACCCGATCTTCGATGCTGGTTTCTCGAGGCATAGCTATGGCTTCCGCCCCGGGAAGCGAGCACATGACGCGGTAAAACAAGCACAGCATTACATTCAAGAAGGCTTTCGCTGGGTCGTAGATATGGATTTAGCGAAGTTCTTTGACCGAGTGAACCACGACATGCTCATGGCAAGGGTAGCCCGAAAAGTGACGGACAAGCGTGTCCTAAAGCTTATTCGAGCCTATCTAAACGCAGGGGTCATGGCGAATGGCGTGTTCGAGAGAACGGGAGAGGGTACGCCGCAGGGCGGACCACTAAGCCCGCTTTTAGCGAACATTCTGCTAGACGACTTGGACAAAGAGCTAACGGAACGAGGGTTGCGATTTGTCCGCTACGCGGACGACTGCAATATCTTCGTTGCCAGTAAACGTGCGGGTGAACGCGTCATGGATTCGGTAACACGCTTTGTAGAAGGAAAGCTGAAACTGAAAGTGAATCGAGAGAAAAGCGCGGTCGATCGCCCTTGGAACCGTAAGTTCCTCGGATTCAGTTTCCTGAGGGACAAGAAAGCCACGATTCGTTTAGCTCCACAAACCATCTCGCGATTCAAGGAGAGAATACGAGAGCTGACGAACCGAACGCGATCAATGTCTATGGAAAACCGGATTATGCAACTAAACCGCTACATGATCGGCTGGATCGGCTATTTCCGACTAGCTTCGGCGAAAGGTCACTGCGAGAAATTCGACCAGTGGATTCGCCGCAGACTGCGCATGTGCCTGTGGAAGCAATGGAAACGGGTACGGACCCGAATCCGAGAGCTCCGAGCACTTGGGGTCCCAGAATGGGCAGGCCGCGTGATGGCTTATTCCAGGCGAGGAGCATGGGAAATGTCTCGAAACACAAACAATGCCCTCCCGACCTCCTATTGGGAAGCGAAAGGGCTGAAAAGTTTGCTTACTCGTTATATGGAGCTTTGTTACCCTTTTGGAACCGCCGTATGCGGACCCGCATGTACGGTGGTGTGAGAGGACGGAGGCTAGGCGCCTCCTCCTACTCGATT
>NZ_KE386956.1:9898-169505 GCF_000429825.1 Cohnella thermotolerans DSM 17683 | reverse complement strand
ATCGTAATCTTCGCATTCGGCGAGCAGGCGCTTATGGATACGCATCGCCGTGTGACGCTGCTTGTACCGATTTTTGCGATCCTCTTCAAGCCATTCTTGAATCAGCGGCTTAAACGGATCGAGCTTCGAGGGTTGCTCCGCTCCGCTTTTTTTCGGCTTCGCCTCAAACGCGTCGACCGCCATGTATTTGCTAACCGTCTTCCGTGTGATGTTCAACCGCTCGGCGATTGCGACGGGCCCCAGCCCCATCGCCTGCAAATCTTTGATCGTCTCGATCTGACTCATCTTCAGCATCTCCCGTCCCCGCACCCTTCGCTAATTCGTTACAAAGGGTATCGGAATCTCTATCTGCGTTCGTTTTACCCGAGACGATCAAGAGGGGTAATATTACACGATTTTTTGGGGTAGTTCGATTTGATCATTTAGGGTAATTTTATTTTACGATAGACAAAATTATAAGCAATAAAAAACACTTCGAGGGGATTCGTACAGGAACGAGTCGTCCGGTTGGAGAGCCTACGCCACGTTTTGTACCAAATACCGCACCAGAAGTGTTGGAACGCCCGCTGTCGGCCTATGATACACTCATGGAGGAGGTGGTGCTCCAGTGATTCTGCAACAGAGACTGGAGACTGCGATGCGCCACTTTGGATGGGTTCGCATACCCGAAATCCTACATCAGCACGCCGAAGAAGCGTCTAAACGAAATATACCGTATTTGGAGTTTCTGGACAATCTTTTGGCGGAAGAACTGCTCGCCAAGCATGACCGGTTTATCCAAACGCGGACGCGTCTAGCGCATCTGCCTTTCCGAAAGACGTTGGACCAATTCGACTTTGCTTTTCAGCCGTCCATTGACGAGCGTCGCATCCGCGACTTGGCGACGCTTCGATTTATGGAGCATCAGGAGAATCTTGTTTTCCTTGGGCCGCCTGGTGTGGGCAAGACGCATCTTGCCGTCGCGCTTGGTCTCGAAGCGATAAAGCAGCGCTATACGGTCTATTTCATCACGGCGCACGATCTGGTGCAAACGCTGCTCACTGCACACATGACCAATGCGATTAAGCAGAAGATGAAGATGTTCATTAAGCCGGATCTGCTCATCATTGACGAGATCGGCTACCGAAAGATGGACGAGACCGCCGCTCACTTCTTCTTTCAAATCGTCTCAGAGCGATACGAACGCGGTTCTATCCTTCTTACGTCTAACAAATCGTTTGGTGCTTGGGGAGACATCTTCGGAGACACTGTGCTGGCCACAGCGATCCTCGATCGCCTCCTGCATCACTCCAGTACGGTAAACATCAAAGGTGAAAGCTACCGCATCAAGGAGAAGAAAAAAGCCGGCTTCTTTCGTCCCGAACATTCTGACGAGAGAGAAGCCGACCGATGAAACTGGGGAATTTTCGAGCGATTTTTTTGGGGAATTTTCGCCCGATCTTGACACATGGCGATTTACAGTTGAACTCGGCTTTGATGGTGAGGGAAAACGGATCCGTCATCGAAAGACGGTTTCTGGATTTACGAAAAAAGAAGCCGAAGTGGAACTGGCAAAGTTTATCACTGAAGTCAAATCGGGTACCTACTTTGAACCGGAGAAATTGACCTTTACGAATTTTGTCGAGGAATGGAGGCTTAAATACGCTCAAAAGCATTTGGAGACGCTCACGTATCGCAACTACATGTTTCATATCAAAAACCACATCCTACCCTATTTCGGCCATATGAGGCTGGATCAAGTAAAAACGCTACACATCGTTTCGTTCCTTACTGCCCTCTCCTCTCCCTCAGCAAGAAAAGATGGTCAGGAAAAAGCCTTATCCAGCAGTACGATTCAATACATCTACAGAGTATTACGAAATATCTTCAACATTGCTGTTGAATGGCGAATTATTAATCACAATCCCGTCGCCGATGTCAAAAAGCCAAAAGTTACTCCAAAAGAAGTTTCCGTCTACAACGAAGAAGAAGTGGCAGCCGTCTTTAAAGCTTTGAAGTCAGAGCCCTTAGAGTGGCGACTGCTGATTACGTTGGCTCTTACAATGGGTATGCGCCGCGGGAGCTGCTTGCACTGGAGTGGCCGCAGGTTGACCTGTAGAATGCGTATTTAGACGTCAAACAGTCATTCTCACTTACTCAGAAGGGAAATCCATTGATCAAGGCCCCGAAAACAAAGAGCTCTATTCGTCGCATATCCATACCGAGCAGCCTAATTCCGGATCTGATCAAGCTTCGTGAAAAAATGATTGCCGAGCGGGCTTTATTGGGCGACCAATGGCTTGGCGGTGACCACTCTTTTGTATTTTCCGCAACCAATGGAAAGGCAGTTTATTATTCGTACGCATCGCAATGGTGGAGAAACTTCACTGTCCGTGATGGCATTCGCTACATTCGATTTCACGATTTACGGCACACCTCTGCCACGCTACTCATCAATCAAGGAGTCCATGCCAAAGTAATTAGCAGCCGTCTAGGTCACGCGAACATCACAACAACGATGAACATTTATGGTCATGTATTGCAAAGCGCTGATAAGTCGGCAGCGGACAAAATGAATTCGCTTTTCAAAAAATGATGGTGCTCACAATTCCAGAATTCAATCCCATGATCCCAATGGGCCTAAATGACCCCCTAATCGCTAACAACACTTAAGCCAGAGATTTTCCCTCCCGAACTATCCAAACGCATATAACGACCTTTTCAGAAGCCGTCAGGGCACTTAAAATAGATCACCCATTAAAACTCTGCAGGGCCAATCTAACCTATTGTCTGTTAGATCGGTCCTTTGGTTTCACCATCGTTAAACGTTGGTATTCATCGAGATCCTCTTGCCAATTTAAACAGTCCGTCCCCCGCTATTGATGTATGTCCCCAAAATGTCCCCATAAGCAAATCAGCTCAAAAATCATAAGTCAATTAAACAATGACCAACATCTGCGAAAATCAAAAAATCCCTTGCTACGCAAGGGATTTCAGTTCTTAAATTATGGTGCGGTCGAGAGGACTCGAACCTCCACGGTATTGCTACCGCCAGCCCCTCAAGCTGGTGCGTCTGCCATTCCGCCACGACCGCATATCCTGTATCCGCTATTCCGGTTGGCTGCCGGAACGCTGACTGGTGAGCCATGAAGGACTCGAACCTTCGACACCCTGATTAAAAGTCAGGTGCTCTACCAACTGAGCTAATGGCTCTTGATGATTGGTGACCCGTAGGGGATTCGAACCCCTGTTACCTCCGTGAAAGGGAGGTGTCTTAACCCCTTGACCAACGGGCCACATTTGTTCTGTTTGCAGCCCGCTCAATCAGGCCTCGTTCAAACGACAAAAATGAGTATACCCGAAACTTTCGAGAAAGGCAAGCCCTTTTCGAAAGTTTTTTTATTTACAAAATGTGCTATCCTAAAAGCATTCCGAGGAGGGAAAATCATGCCCGAAATGATCCTATACGATACCCGTTCGCAGACCGTGCGGGAGACCGGCATCCGCGTGCCGGACGACGGCGAAATCGCCTGGATTCCGCTCATCGGCGCTCCCCCCGAGGAGATCGAGCGCCTCCTGGCGGACGTCTTCCGCTGCCATCCCTTGATCGTCGAAGATTGCATCAAGCTCAACCAACGCCCTAAGCTCGACAAATACGACAAGCATCTGCTGCTCACTTTTTTCCACGTTCAAGAAGATTTGTCCACTGTCGAGATCGAGCACGTCATCGGACCGAACTATGTCATCACCGTCTGTCCGCAGGAGATCGAGCCGCTCCGGACGGCTTCCGAAGACTTCCGGCGCTCCGCCCGATACATGGAGTTCTCGGGAGGCGTCCTGTACCGCCTGCTGGACCGCTGCGTGGATGGTTACGCGGACGTCGTCGACAAGGTGGACAACATTCTCGACGGACACGAGCGAGCCGTTTTCCGCAACCCTCACGTGCGGATCGCGGGCGAGGTGTTCCGGCTCAAGCGCAGACTCCACACGCTGCGGCGCATTTTCGCCGACGAGAAAGTGGCCCTGGGGCAGCTCAGCCACCAGCAATTCCCCTACAGCCGCCAGGAAGCCGACGTCTATTTCATCGATATTTACGACCATATCTCGCGGGTGCTCGATTCGATCGACTCGTTCCGGGAATCGATGACCGGCCTGCTGGAGCTGCAGCTCAACATGAAGTCCGACCGGATGAACGAGATTATGAAGACGCTGACGATCATCAGCTCGATTTTCCTGCCGCTGACGTTCCTCGTCGGCGTTTACGGCATGAATTTCCGCGTCATGCCCGAGCTAAACTGGACATACGGCTATCCGGCCTTGTGGCTCGTCATGGTGTTGGTGGCCGTCGGCCTGTGGCGGTACTACAAACGGAAGAAATGGCTGTAAAAATCCAAAAGAGCCTGTCCGGCTGCCCGGAACAGGCTCTTCAAACATCGCCTTTGCTGGCGGAGAGAGAGGGATTCGAACCCTCGCGGCTGTTACACCCTAACGCTTTAGCAAAGCGCCCCCTTCGGCCTCTTGGGTACCTCTCCAAAATGGCTCCCCGAACAGGACTCGAACCTGTGACAACTCGATTAACAGTCGAGTGCTCTACCAACTGAGCTATCAGGGAACGTCGTTTCTCAAAAGCGACATGTATTAATTTAGCATGGTTCAATTGTGAAGTCAAGCGTTTGGACAATATTTTTTTATGGGCGACAAAAGGGGCCGAACCGAGCCTTAACGGCTCGCGGAATCGGCTTGCGGCGCCTCGACCAGCTTGAGCCGGCCGCGGCATTTCCCGCACGCGTACTTGCGCGGATCGGCCTTGCGCTTGCGCGGATACGACATCCCGCAATCGCGGCAGACGAGCAAATATTTGACCGGCAGGCTGCGCCTCGCCCCGGGCAGCGACTTGCAGTGCAGCGTTGCGCCGACCTGCTTCAGCAGCCGCTTGAAATCCGCGTCGCGGTGACGGTATCCCCGCCCCGCCAAATGCAAATGATAATGGCAAAGCTCGTGCTTGATGATCCGCTCCGTCTCTTCCCGGCCGTAAACGGCGAGCTGGTGCGGGCTGATCTCGATATGGTGGCTCTTCAGAAAATAGCGGCCGCCGGTTGTCCGCAGCCGTCCGTTAAACGTGGCTTTATGCCGGAACGGAAGACCGAACGCCGACAGCGACACGGCTTCCACCCAGCTTTGCAGTTCGCCGTCGTTCAATCATGACGCCTCCTCGCTTGTCTACTTGAATTGTAGACTCCGGTTGGGCTACACTGTCAAGTAGAATTTGTCGACCGAGGGGAGAACACGCCGCCATGTCCAACAAGGCTTATGTCCTGATGCAGCGCCGAGACGGAAGCCTGTTTTTCGTCGAGATGCCCGCAACGCACGCTTACCAGCTGAGCGCCCTGAATTTGAGGCTTCATAAAGAACTGTCCAAGCTGACCGCCGACAACGTTCCCGAGCTGCCGAGAGCCGTTGCGGAATGCGCGGGAGTGGAACTGTTGGACGAGAACGACGCGCCGGTAAGCGGGCTTCGGTATATCGACGAGCTGGAGCGTTCCTTCGCCTCCATTCGGGAGACCGCCTATCCGCTCGTCTCGCTCTTGACCGAAATTCGCGCCCTTCAGGCGCAGCTCGAGCAGTGGTACGAGGAAGAGGAAGAAGGGTCCCTTTAATTCGGGCGCCGTCGACGAGGGACCTGCACGGTCATAAGCCCGCTTCCATATGCTAGTAAAGCAGCACGATACGGGAGGAGGGCGACAGCAATGCCGCAATGGCTGTGCAACCAGCTCATGAGGGCGTATCTCAAGAAGGATCGCCGGCAGATCAAAATGCTGAACGACTGCTGGTTCTTCTATCAGCGACAGTCCCCGGAGGGTTCATCGTCCACGGTGCCGAATACCCAGCCGTCGCGATAAGGCCGGCAAACGCGCCGCACCGCCGGTTAACAATAAAGGCCGCCTCCTTCGCATGATGCCCTTGCGGAAGGATGGCGGCCTTTGACTTGCGCCGGGAGGCGTTGAGAGATCGGGCAAGCGGCGGACGGCTGCAAAGCCGAGACGGGATATCATCGTCGACACCGTATTCCGGCATCTCGTGCCGCGTAAGGAGCTGCCGCCTTAACTCCCATGCGTTGCGTTGCCTTGCCTAACGAATCGTATAATTCTTATGCGCGTCAAAAATGGGGGGGTTGCGAATCTAACGAACTTCAGCGGCGTTAATGAAGGGAAAAACGAAGAAAATGCCGTCCATAGCCGCCAATAGCGATTCTGGAGTTCGTTACAATTTCAAAGCACGTTTTTGCGATCGAATACCGCTTACCGGGTTCGTTAGCCGTATGAACGAGCACCCGGCCCCCACGAGGTCATGGGCGGAGCCCCAACGCCTAACCCATCATTAAAGATACGCCGATTGGGAAAACGAAAAGATCGGCAGTGCGGCCGTACAATCCCCCGGATGAGAACGAGAGGCAACCGATACTCCGGATATAACGAAACGAGAGGCGCCCATTCTGCAGTCCGAGTCCGATCCGTCGGCTGCCGGCGCCCCCCCTTTCCTATTGCCCTTGCGCTTCCGCTCTTCCCTTCATCGTCAGGCTGACGCGTCCCTTTTTCAAATCCACTCCGATCACCCAAACCTTGACCGTATCGCCCACGGCGACGACCTCGGTCGGATGCTTGACGAACTTGTCGCTGAGCTGCGAGATGTGCACCAAGCCGTCGTTCTTGATCCCGATGTCGACGAACGCGCCGAAATCGACAACGTTCCGGACCGTCCCCTGAAGCTCCATGCCCGGCTTCAAATCCTCGATGTCCAGCACGTCGGTATGGAAAATCGGCGGCGGCAGCTCGTCCCGCGGATCGCGCCCGGGACGCTGCAGGCTGTCGATAATGTCGCGCAGCGTCGGCGCCCCGACGGCCAGCTTCGCGGCCATTGCCTCGACTTCGACGGCGGCCAGCTTCGCCTTCAGCTCTTCGGTGCCGATCGCCGACAAGTCGAGCTTCAGCTCGCGGAACAATCGGTCGACCACCGGATACGATTCCGGATGGATCGGCGTTTTGTCGAGCGGGTTGCGGCCTTCCGGAATGCGCAGGAAGCCGACGCACTGCTCGAACGTCTTCGCGCCGAGACGGGGCACCTTCTGCAGCTGGGCGCGGTCCGTGAACGCTCCGTTCTCTTCGCGGAACTTCACGATGTTTCTGGCGATCGTCGCGTTGATGCCGGACACGTACGAGAGCAGCGAAGGCGACGCGGTGTTCACGTCCACGCCGACGTGGTTGACCGCGGATTCGACGACGCCTGCCAGGCTCTCGTCCAGCCGCTTCTGCGACACGTCGTGCTGGTACTGGCCGACGCCGATCGCCTTCGGCTCGATCTTGACAAGCTCGGCGAGCGGATCCTGCAGCCTGCGCGCGATGGAGACGGCGCTGCGTTCGGCGACGTCGAGGTCGGGGAACTCCTCCTGCGCCAGCTTCGACGCCGAATAGACGCTGGCTCCCGCCTCGCTGACGATCAAATATTGCAAGCCGCGCTCCGGCATGCCTTTGATGACGCCGGCGACGAACTGTTCCGTCTCGCGCGAGGCGGTGCCGTTGCCGATGACGATCAGCGTCACGCCGTACTGCTCGATGAGGCGCCGGAATAGCGCCTCGGCTTCCGCCTTCTTGTTGTGCGGCGGCGTCGGGTAAGACACCGCCACCTCGAGCAGCTTGCCCGTTTCGTCCACGACCGCAAGCTTGCAGCCCGTCCGGTAAGCGGGATCGACGCCGAGCACGACGCGCCCCTTCACCGGCGGCTGGAGCAGCAGATTGCGCAAATTTTCGGAGAAAATGCCGATCGCATGTTCCTCCGCCTTCTCCGTCAGCTCGGCGCGCAGCTCCCGCTCGATGGACGGCGCGATCAGCCGCTTGTACGCGTCTTCGGCCGCGGCGGCGAGCAGCTCCCGCGCAACCGAAGGTCCGCGGATCAGCCGGCGCTGCAGCTCGTCCACGATTCGTTCGGCGGGCACTTCGATGCCGACGCTGAGCACCTCCTCGCGCTCCCCGCGATTGATCGCGAGCACGCGGTGCGGGGGCAGCCGCTTCACCGGCTCGGAATAGTTATAGTACATTTCGTACACCGATTCGGCCTCGGCGTCCTTCGCTTTGCTCCGCAGCACGCCGTGGTCCCACGTGAACCGGCGCACCTGCCTGCGCGCGTTCGCATCGTCGGCGAGCCCTTCCGCCACGATGTCCATCGCGCCCTGCAGCGCTTCCTCCGCCGTCTCGACGCCCTTCGCTTCGTCTATGTAACGCGCCGCCTCCGCCAGCGGATCGCCCTGGCGCGGCTGCGACAGCAGCCATTGCGCGAGCGGCTCGAGCCCCCGCTCCTTGGCGACGCTCGCCCGCGTTTTGCGCTTCTGGCGGTACGGCCGGTACAGGTCCTCGACCTCCTGCAGCTTGACCGCCGCCGCGATCGCGCTCTCCAGCTCGGGCGTCAGCTTGCCCTGCTCGCCGATGAGCCGCAGCACCTCGCCCTTGCGGTCCTCCAACTGCTTCAAATAACCGCGGCGCTCCTCGATCGCCCTCAGCTGGTTCTCGTCGAGCTCGCCGGTCATCTCCTTGCGGTAGCGCGCGATGAAAGGAATCGTGTTCCCCTCGTCGAGCAGCCCCGCCACCGTCCGAACCTGTCCGGGCGACAGCCCCAGCTCTCCGGCGATTTGCCTGATCATTCGTTCCGCGGCTTCCTGCGCGGCTGCTTCCGTCTGTACAGCTTCGCTCATGTCCCCGACTCCTCCTCGTCGTATCGCCGGAATCGCCGACCGGCACCGGCCGGCGAAACCGCCAAAGGACGCTCCCCCAAGCAAAAGCGCCTTCGGCGTCTTCGGACGCCGAAGGCGCTTTGCGTAAGACCATTCAGACAGGAACTTATCTATTCTGAATGATCGGGGGAAGCGCCCCTTTTTTCACAGCTTTGTTGGCACGCCCGCTCCGCCCCGATAACCAAGCGCCCCAAGCGCGAAACGGGTCACGTCTTCGATTTTCTGCTCCGTCGTCAGCGGAGGCTCGCTCAGCACCGGCGTAAACAGCTCGAAATCCCGGGGGAACAGCAGCCCCCCCATATATACAGAAACGTGCTGTCCAGCGAACGGAACCGGAAAACGCCTTGGCGGCGGCCCGCTTCGAGCAATCTCCTCGCCATGTCCCAGAACGGCAGCAAGTACTCGCGAATGATCGGGGTCCGGGAAGGAGAGCGCGACGTTGGCGTTAGCCTCCTCGCAAATTTGCCGTATCGTCGTCCCGTCGAAGCCTTGACGGGAGAACAGCTTCTTCGCGGCCATCGTCCATCGGGCTATGTTCTATTATGAACAAGCCCTGCGCCCGAAGCAAGCGTTCACCCTCTGCCATGGGCGGCCGAAGCGGCGGCGCGAGTCAGCCGCTGCGGCTTCAGAGCAACGGCCAGCGCTCCAACCGCAATCGCGGCCGCGGCGATGATCAGCATCGTCCCAACCGCTTCCCCCAGTCCGCCGCCTCCGAACAGGACGTCCATAAGGCCTTGAACCGCATACGTCGCCGGCAGCGCTCGGCCCAGATGAATGTAGAATTCCGGCAGCAGCTCCCGCAGCACCATCGCGCCCGATGACGCCAGCTGGGCCGACAGCAGCAGGATGTTGAACAGCATGCCGCCCATGCCGAACAGAAGAAGGAACATTTGGCTGATTCGCTTGACCGCCAAGCGCCATGACGAGCGACGTCCCGACCAGCGATACGACGACGGCGGCCGCCAGATTGATCACGGCGCGCGCACCGAACCTTTGCCACTTGCCGTGCGCGGCCGCGACCGTCATCGACGACTGCTCCATATTCATTCCCATAATCATCGCCCCGACGAACGAGGCGAGCACCATCATCATCGGCACCATCTGGTGTTTCAACCCGTCGACCCGGTTGATCGACTTCACGTCGGACACGACCCGCTCGGACAGCGATGCGGCGGCCGCCGAAGCCTGCTCCGCGGGGACGTTCGCCTTCGCCAGCAACTGCGTCACCCCTTGGCCGATCGCCGTCTTGTTGACGGTGGCGGTCACCTGGGCGGCGACCGAGGTCATCATGCTTTTGATCGTGGCCGGGTTGGATTCGTTGAGCGTATATTCGATCGAAGCCGTTTTCCCCGAATCGGCCGCATCCGCCGAGAACGTGGATGGAATCCGGATGACCATCTGGAGCTCCCGATCGTTCAGCTTCCGCAGCGCTTCCTCGTTATCCGGGATCATTTCATCATATTTATCGCCTATGCGCAATCCGTTCTTTATAGGAGCTCGGAGGCAGGCCGCAGAACGCTGTAGACAATGAAGCAATGCTCGACACGCGAGTTTTTTCTTGCTCATTTTTGACCGAAATCCATTAATGTAACCGCTTTACAAATAAATTTCAGTCATATATAATCAAAAACAAGAACAAATGAGCAAACTCAATCAACTTATCTGCACGCACTCTCCCATCCATGGAGAAAGGAGCTCTCCCCATGTTGTTCGAAGAAGAACGCAAGCGGAAAATCGCCGAATACGTTCAACAGAAAAACCGGGCCTCCGTTCCCGAATTGGCGTCCTTGCTGCAGGTGTCGGAATCGACGATCCGCAGGGACCTCCGCGATCTGGAAGAAGCGAAGCAGCTTCGCCGGACGCACGGAGGAGCCGTCGCCCTGCAAATCGCGGATAACGTCGAGCCCTCCTTTATAGAAAAAGAAGACCGGTACAGGCGGCAGAAGGAACGGATCGCCAGAGCGGCTCTCGGTTTGGTGGAAGAGAACGACACGATCTTTCTCGACTCCGGCACGACGACCTACGAGCTTGCCAAGCTTCTCAAATCGTTCGGCCGATTGACGGTCGTGACCAACTCGACGATGGTTCTCGAGGAACTCCGAAACCTGCCGCAAATCGAGCTTCTCATGACCGGAGGAACGCTCCGTCATCAGACCCAAGCCATGGTCGGTCCCATAGCCGACAGAACCATCGCTTCCATTCATGTAGACAAACTGTTTCTGGCCACGAACGGGATCGATCCCGCAGGCGGCCTGACCACTCCGAATTTGATCGAAGCCGCGACGAAGCGCTGCATGATCCAGGCGGCCGAGAAGGTCATCCTGCTCTGCGACCACAGCAAATTCGGCAAGGTGGCGTTCGCGAAATTCGCCGATCTGACGGAAATCCATCACTGCGTCATCGACGAAGGATTGCCCGCCGACGCCGCGGCGGAGCTGGAATCGGAAGGCATCCAAGTCACGCTTGCAAAGGAATGAACGCTTATGATTTTGACGGTCACCTTGAATCCGTCCATCGATAAAACGGTCCGTGTGGACCGGCTGATTCCGTCCCGCTTGAATCGCATCCATAGCGTGCGAATGGACGCGGGGGGCAAGGGGATCAACGTGGCCAAAGTGTTGAAGCGGTTTTCCGCGGAGGTGGCCGCATGGGGGTTGACCGCAGGCTATGCTGGGCGCTTCTTGAGCCAGAAGCTGAACGAGTTGGGCATCCCCTCCTTCTTCCTCGAGGCCGAGGGGCAGACCCGAACGAATCTCAAAGTGGTGGACGAATCCACCCGCGAGACGACCGAGCTGAACGAGCCCGGGCCTACGATCACCCCTGAAGTGCTGAAGCAATTCGAAGATCGCTTCGACCGGGAGCTTCCGCAAGCTTCGCTTGTCGTCCTGGCCGGGAGTCTCCCGCCGGGGGTCCCGCCCGATTATTACGGCCGTTTGATCGAGATCGCCGGCAGGCGCGGAGTCAAAGTCATTCTCGATGCGGACGGTGACGCTCTCGCCCATGGCATCGAGGCAGTCCCCTATGCGATCAAGCCGAACATCCACGAATTGGAGAAGCTGTGCGGCCGGACGCTGTCTTCCGACGAAGACGTCATCCGGGCGGCAGACCCGCTGCTCGCGAAGGGAATCCGTTACGTCGTCGTCTCCATGGGCGGAAGAGGTTCGCTGCTGCTGAGCAAGGAGGAACGAATCCGGGCGGCGCCGTTCCCGATCGAGCCCCAGAGCACGGTCGGCGCCGGCGATTCCATGGTAGCGGCGATGGCCTTCTGCATCCTGCAGGGCATTTCATTGGAACAAACGGCCCGGTGGGCGACTGCGGCCGGAACGATAACCGCTTCCAAGCCGGGAACGGACGTCTGCACCCTGCAGGAGGTCGTGGAGAAGCTGCCGTTCGTTCAGGTTGAACGCTTGACCTAATTTCATTCCGTCAGGAGGAAATCTTCCATGAAAAAAATTATTGCCGTAACGGCTTGTCCGACCGGAGTCGCCCATACGTACCTGGCCGCGGAATCGCTTCTTAAGACGGCGAAGGAGAAGCGGATCGAGATCAAAGTCGAGACGCGGGGCGCGGTCGGCGTCGAGAACGAGCTGACCGAGCAGGACATCGCCGAAGCCCATGCGGTCATCGTCGCCGCCGATACCGACGTGCTGGAATCGCGGTTCGCGGGCAAACCCGTCGTCCGCGTACCCGTCGCTCAGGCGATCAAAAATCCGGCCGGGCTCCTGGAGGAAGCTCTAAGCATGAAGGCCGCCGAGGAATCCGATTATATCAAGCAGGTCGAGCAAACGAAAGCGGAGCGCGGCAAAGCCCGTTCCGGTCCTTACAAGCATCTGATGACAGGGGTTTCCCATATGCTGCCCCTCGTCGTCGCAGGCGGCCTGCTGATCGCAATCTCCTTCATGTTCGGCATTCACGCTTTCGAGCAGCAAGGAACGTTGCCGGCCGCCTTCATGAGCATCGGCAGCGGCGCCGCCTTCGCCTTGATGGTTCCCGTTCTCTCCGGCTTCATCGCCTTCTCGATCGCCGAGAAGCCCGGTCTCGCGCCCGGATTGATCGGAGGCATGCTGGCCTCCCAGAACGGCGCCGGCTTCCTGGGCGGCATCGCGGCCGGCTTCCTCGCCGGCTACGTGACGAAATGGCTGAAAACGTATATCAAGCTGCCGAAAAACTTCGAAGGGCTCAAGCCGATTCTCATTCTTCCGCTGCTCGCTTCCGGCATTGTCGGACTTGCGATGATTTACGTCATCGGAGAGCCGGTCAAGTGGCTGATGGACGCGCTGACGCAATGGCTGCAAACGCTCGGTTCCGCCAACGCGGCTCTGCTCGGCCTGCTCCTCGGGGCGATGATGGCGTTCGACATGGGCGGTCCGATCAACAAAGCCGCTTATACGTTCTCGGTGGGCTTGCTGGCCAGCCATGTCTACGGACCGATGGCCGCCGTAATGGCGGCGGGCATGACGCCTCCGCTCGGTCTGTGGCTCGCGACTTTGATCGCGCGCAACAAATTTACGGCGGAGGAGCGGGAAGCCGGCAAATCGGCGGCCGTGCTCGGCATTTCCTTCATTACGGAAGGAGCCATCCCGTTCGCCGCTAGCGACCCGCTTCGCGTCATTCCGTCGATCGTCGCCGGTTCGGCCGTTACGGGCGCCCTGTCCATGCTGTTCGGCGCGACGCTTCAAGCTCCGCACGGAGGCATCTTCGTCCTTCCGATTCCGCATGTGGTCGGGCATCTGGGCTTGTACGCCCTCTCGATCGCGGCCGGAACGGTCGTTACCGCGCTGCTGTTGAAAATGTTCAAGAAAAATGTGAACGCTTAACGATTCCCTACCAACAGGAGGTTAACGATGCAAATCTCATCTCTGCTTCAAGAACAAGCGGTTCTCATTCCGCTGAATACGGCCGACAAGCAAACGAGCATCGAAGCGATGGTCGACGCCCTCGCCGCCGGCGGGAGCGTAACCGATAGAGACGCCTATCTTCAAGCCATCCTCGCCCGGGAGCAAACCGGTTCCACCGGCATCGGGTTCGGCTTCGCGATTCCGCACGGCAAATCGGCCGGCGTCTCGCGAGCGGCGCTCGCCTTCGCCAAGTTCGCCCGGCCGGTCGACTGGGATTCGCTCGACGGCAATCCCGTCCAGGCGGCGTTTATGATCGCCGTTCCTGCGGAGGCCGCAGGGAACGAACATTTGCAAATTTTGATCGCACTGTCCCGCAAGCTCATTCACGAGGAGTTCCGGGAGCAATTGCTGCAAGTGCAGAATGCCGAGCAATTGACGGACTTGCTCGAAACCATCTGACACGGAGGACCCGCCATGCTAACGAGAGAAGCGGTCATCGTAAACGAATCGGGCTTCCATATCCGGCCCGCCCAGCTGTTCACGGAACAAGCCGCCAAATTTACGTCGAAAATATCGATCGCCGTCAAGGGAACGAATACGGTCGCAGACGGCAAAAGCATTCTCGGTCTGATGACGCTCGGTTTGGCCAAAGGAAGCGAAATCGTCATCTCCGCGGAAGGAGCGGACGAACAAGAAGCGATTGACGCGCTTGCCGAGCTGGTGCAAAGCGGCTTCGGAGAGGCGTGAACAGGACTGTATTTGAAGGAAGGCGAATGGCACTATGAAGGAAACGAAAATAACAGGTCTGGGAGTCTCCGAAGGCGTTCGGATCGGCCGTGCGTTCGTCTACCGTCCGATTCGCGTGGAAGATGCGGAAGAACGGCGAACCGACGATCCCGCCGGCGAAGCGCTGCGGCTGCGGGAAGCGAAGGAACGCTGCCTGAAGGACCTCGAAGAGCTGGTTGCGCACACCGCAGCGACGCTCGGAGAAGATAAAGCGGTCATTCTCAAAGGTCAAATGAGCATGCTGAACGATCCGTCCCTCTATCCTCCGATGGAGCAGCTCATCGAGTCGGAAGGATGGTCCGCGGAGACGGCCGTACGGCGGATCGTCATCCAAACCGCGGGCCTGTTCGAGAGCATGGCCAGCGAGTATATGCGCGAGAGGGCTTCGGACGTCCGCGATCTGGGAAGCAGGCTCCTGCTTCATCTAAGGGCCCGAGAGGGCGCCCGGCTGTCGGATATCCGCGAGGAAGCGATCCTCGTCGCCGACGACCTGTCTCCTTCGGATACCGTGCAACTCGACAAGCGGCGGGTACTCGGCATCGTTACCCGCATCGGCGGCAAAACGTCCCACACCGCGATTCTGGCCGGATCGCTGGGCATCCCCGCCGTGCTGGGCGCCGGCTCCGGAATCGACGCGATCCATTCCGGCGACACGCTGGCTGTCGACGGAGGAACGGGCGATGTCGTCGTTCATCCGGACGCCGGGACGATGCGCGAGTACGGCGACAAGATGGCGCGGCAGGAAGAGGCGAAGCGCCGTCAGGAGGCTTTCGCGAACCGCGAAGCCGTTACCGTCGACGGGTTCCGCGCCGAGATCGGGGCGAACATCGGAACGCCGCAGGAAGCCGAAGGGTTGATCGGCATCGGGGCCGAAGGAATCGGGCTGTACCGCACGGAGTTCCTCTTCATGAGCCGCAGCTCGATGCCGGACGAAGACACGCAATTCCGGGCCTACCGATCGGCGGCGGAAGCGATGCAGGGGCGCCCCGTCGTCATCCGCACGCTGGACATCGGAGGCGATAAGGAGCTTCCGTACCTCGATGCGGAGCCCGAAGCCAATCCCTTCCTCGGTTACAGGGCGATTCGGCTCTGCCTGGGGCAGCAAGAGCTGCTCGCGACCCAGCTCCGTGCCATCCTTCGCGCCAGCGCCTACGGCAACGTCAAAATCATGTTCCCGATGATATCGGGGCTTCAGGAATGGAGACAAGCGAAGGCGATCTGCGAGGAAGCGCGGGAGGCGCTCCGGCGGGAAAACGTGCCGCATGCCGACAAAGTGGAAGTCGGCATGATGGTGGAGATTCCTTCGGCCGCTCTGCAAGCGGACCGATTCGCCCGGGAAGTCGACTTCTTCAGCATCGGCACCAACGACCTGGTTCAGTACACGTTGGCCGTCGATCGGATGAACGAGCGGGTAGCCGATCTGTACGATTATTTCCACCCTGCCGTGCTGCGCCTCATCAAGCAGGTGATCGACGCTTCCAACCGCCATGGCAAGTGGACCGGCATGTGCGGCTCGATGGCGGGCGATCCGATGGCGGCGCCGCTGCTCGTCGGTCTCGGCCTGCACGAATGGAGCATGGCCGCGCCGTCCGTGCCGAAGATCAAGGAAGCGATCTCACGGCTGAACGCCGAGGCGTGTTCGGCGCTCGCCGAACGGGTCCTGGATATGGACACGCCGCAGGACGTGCGCCGGGAGCTTAAGGCGTTCCTCGCCGGGATCGGCGGGAGCCTGCAATCATAATGCCATCAGGTCGATTTTAGAACCGTTGCGGCGGACGTTTGGCGAAAATACGAAGGGCTGTTCCGGCCGGTCGTCTCGACCTTCCGGAACAGCCCGTTGTTGCCATTTGAATATGTCAAAAATCGATGAGTCCGACGCTGATCAGCAGCGCGTCATCGACCTTGCGCATCATTTCCTCTTCCAGGTGGGTAATCTTGTCCGTCAACCGCTGCTTGTCGATCGTCCGAATTTGCTCCAGCAGCACGACCGAATCGCGGTCCAAGCCGTGAGCCTTCGCTTCGATCTCGACATGCGTCGGGAGTTTCGCTTTCTGAATTTGAGCGGTAATAGCCGCCACGATGACCGTCGGACTGAATCGGTTGCCGATATCGTTCTGGATCACCAGCACGGGGCGCACGCCGCCCTGCTCCGAACCGACCACCGGCGACAGATCCGCATAGAAAACATCCCCGCGTTTGACGATCAATGGATTACACCCCGCTTACAAGGCGTCCGAGAGTGCTTTCGGCATCTTCTTCCGCTTGAAACGCTTCCGATGCCATATTCAGGTTGATTTTGGCCATTTCCAAGTAGCCGCGCTGCATGGAATCGCGAATCAGCCGTTTTTTCCGCTCCACGAGATACTGCTTCATCGCCTGGCGAATAATTTCGCTTCGATTCGTGTTCTCCTTGGCGACGACGAAGTCGACCTCGCGCAGCAGGTGATCCGGCAAACTGATCATAATCCGCTTCGTATTGTGAACATTGGCCACCGAACAAGCACCTCCAAGTATTTACCAACCCATAACCTAATTCCCAGTATGCCGTACCCAAGAAGAAATATACGGCACTTGCGTAAACGATTCGCTCTTCCGGCCGCACTTTCCTGCTAAACGGGGCAAAAAAAATGTTCGATCTCTTACCCGGTAATTAATGGATTCCGGACGGCGACCGTTTGGCCGTTCCGGACGTAGACCCGCGGCACGCGCGCCGCCACCATGCAAGTGACCTCGTAATTGATCGTACCGAGCTTCGCCGCGACTTCCTCCGCCGTTATGGTCTCGCCCGCTTGCCGGCCGATGAGCACCACTTCTTCGCCCACTTCGACGCGGTTCGCGCCCCCGTCCTCCACGCCGTCCAGTCCGATCATGCACTGGTCCATGCAGATCGAGCCGAGCACGGGAACGCGGCGGCCGCGCACCAGCACCTCCGCCTTGCCCGACAGCATCCGGCTGAAGCCGTCGGCGTAACCGACCGGAATCGTGCCGATCGATTCGGCGCGCCGGGTGACGTACCGCCCTCCGTAGCTGATGCTTTCCCCGGCCTGAACGGTCTTCGCGTGGACGACCCGCGTTTTGAGCGTTAGCGCCGGTTCCAACCGGATTCGGTCCTTCCGGACCTCATCGCTCGGGTACAAGCCGTACATGCCGATTCCGAGGCGGAGCATTTCGCCCGCGTGTTCCGGCAGATCGATCCCCGCCGCGCTGTTGCCCGCGTGAATGATGGACAGCGGCAGCGAATGGCGCCTCACGTAATCGACGACCGAAGCGAAGCGCTCCGCCTGCATGAGCGTATGGCTCTTGTCGGTTTCGTCCGCTTTGGAGTAATGCGTAAACATGCCTTCCACTTCAAGCGTAGAGATCGCGCATCCCCGCTCCAGGAACCGCTCCGCTTCCGGACCCGGAAGCACGCCAAGCCGTCCCATGCCGGTGTCGATCTTGACGTGCGCCTTCAGCTTGGGACCGTTCGCCGCCAACCGTTCGACGGCGTCCAGTTGTTCGTGGCGGTACAAAGTCAGCGTAATGCCGTGTTGCCTGGCCGGCTCGAAGCCCTCCGGAGGCGTATAGCCGAGGACGAGAATGGGAGCCTCGATCCCGGCTTGCCGCAACTGAAGCGCCTCGTCGAGGAACGCTACGCCAAGGTAATCCGCCCCCGCGCTGACGGCGCACCGGGCCGTCTCAACGGCTCCATGGCCGTAAGCGTTCGCCTTCACGGAAGCCAAAAGCCGGGTGCCTGACGGCAGCCGGTCCCGGAACGCCAGCACGTTGCGTTCGATCGCGTCCAAGGAAATTTCCGCCACCGTCGGCCTGTAATAACTGTCCAAAACCCGTCACCCACTTTATTCTGTTGAACCCATCTTTAAACCCAATAAAGTAATGTTACCGGGTGTCCGCTGGACTGTCAACGAAACGGCGGCAGCCAACCTTTTCCAGAATCCGCAAAGGAGCCGGTCCTGAGCGGCCGGCATCCTCGCGTTTCTATTTACTAGCGGCGGAACGTTGTCATTTGCCCGAAGAGTCGACCATCGACTGGGCGACCTTCACCATTTCTTCCTGCGGAAGATTGTTCGTCGTCAGCCGGTAAACGATGCCGTCGTAGGTCCAGGTGAGCGATTGGGTCTCGTCGCCGGACGACAGCAGCCCGAGCGTGAATCCGAGATCGAGCATGATGCCTTCGTTCATGGACATCGCCACGTCTTTGGGCGCGGATTCGACGATCGTGAAATCATACGTGCCCGAGTAGCGAAGCATGACCCCCGGCGATTCCGCAAGCTGGATGTCGCTCGAATCCAGCAGCTTGACGCCCTCGGGCAGCGCGTCCGGATCGGGCTCGACAGCCGCGAAATTTTCGCTTGCGCTCGCCGCCTTGTCTCCGCCTTCGGCTCCTGCGGCGTCCGCGCCGGTCGCATCTGCCGAACCGTCCGTCGTACCGGCGTTGTCGCCCGTCCCCGTCGTGCTGGCGCCGTTCGTGCCGCTCGTGCCGCTCGTGCCAGCGGTGTCGCCCGTTCCCGTGCTGCCGTTGTCTCCGGATGTCGAGCTGCCGTTGTCTCCGGATGTCGAATTGTCGTCGCTCGATTGCCCGGCGTTCGGAGCGCCCGACATATTTTGCTGCATATCGAATGCCGACTTGTCGAATTTTTTGCCGAACTCGAAGTTCGTGAACTTGACCTCCACCATCAGGTTGGCGTTCGTATCGGTCACCTGGACCTGGCGCGGAGCGTAGTCCGATTTGGCCAGCCAAATTTTTTGCCGCGCGAACGAGCCGTTCTGGTAGTTGCCCGCCATGACGTCGAACACGTAGGCGTCCTTGTCGGTCGTGAACTGGCGGGAGTTATCGACCATGATGCTCTGCAGCAGCGTCTGGTACAAGTAAACCTGTCCCTGATTCTCGGGCCAGTCGCTTTGGAAGCGATAGCTCTTGTTCAGGCGCGGCGTCAGCACGAACACGCCTTGGTCGTTGCGAAGCACGATCTGCGTAATATCGCGGCTTTCGTTGGTCAGGGCGATGCGGTAATACGAAGGCTTCTGGTACCAGACTTCCACTTTGTAAGTCAGCGGCTTCTGACCGGTATGGAGGATCATCTCCCCGCTGCCTTGATAACTTTCCAGCTTGCCTGCCACCTTGTTCAAATCCTTCACGACCGAATCCGCGTTCTTGCTTCCGCACCCGGACAGGATGACGGCGAGAAGCACGACGGCGGACACGATCCATGGGATCCGACGACGCATGAGATCCACCCCTCTGCACAATGGTTAATCCATGGTTCATGTCTATGAGGGGACTTGACCGATTATGCGGACTAGATTGACGAGCTCGGGCTTGAACCCGGAACGGGCAAATGAGATTGAGTTTTAACGTTTATGGGTGAAAATAAAGGAGGATGATGGAAAGGGCTAAAATGATCGCCTACAATCGTCTCGATTCGTTCGCCGCTCATATCGTGAACCGGCGGCGGCACGGGAAGCGAATGCCGCAGGGCGGACGGTACGAATATGCCGAGACGGAATGGCGACTAACGGCATACAATCGGGCATCGAGGATATTCGACCGAGAAAAGAAACCATCCTTCGGGTCGAGCGTACTACTCTTGAACGGAAAAGAATTCGCAAACGAGGGAAGTCTATGGGAATGATTCGCGATTTTTTTGCCTTGCCGATGGTACGAAGAGTCGTCGTTTTGCTCTTGCTCGTCGTGCTTCTGTTCAGCATCCGCTCGATGCTGAATATGATTTTGCTGTTGTTCCTGGTCACATACGTCATGGACCGGTTCCAGGGTTACCTGACCAGACGAATAAGCAGACTGTTCCCGATTCATCCGAACGTGGTGTCCATTCTATTGTACTTGATTATCGTCTCGGCCATGGTGATCGGCATTTCCAAGTACGTCCCCCAAATCGCCGCGCAAATCGTCGAGATGTTCAACACCATTGTCAAGTTCCTCAATTCCAACCAGGGCGATCCCGTCGCGGACAAACTGGCCGAAATGCTGAACAAAATCGACTACAACACCTACCTGGACCAAGCGAAATTTTATATCGCCAAATTGGGGAAATGGCTCGAAATCGTTCTGATCGTCATCATTCTAAGCTTGTTCTTCCTGCTTCAGAAAACGAAAGTCGCCAACTTCACCCGCAAATTCAAGACGAGCAAGATCGGCTGGATCTACGACGAATTGGAATACTTCAGCAAGAAATTCATGGCTTCCTTCGGCAAAGTGATCGAGGTGCAGCTCATCATCGCGGTGTTCAACACCGTGTTTACGATGCTTGGGCTCTGGATTCTCGGCTTCCCCTATCTGTTCGCGCTGGGCGTCATGGTGCTGCTGCTCAGTCTCATTCCGGTCGCCGGCGTCATCGTCTCATTTATTCCGATCGGGCTCATCGGCTATCAGACCGGCGGATTGACGCTCGTCATCTGGACGATCGTCATGATCATTCTCATTCACGCGCTGGAGACGTATTTGCTGAATCCCCGCCTGATGGCTTCCAAGACGAAGTTGCCCATGTTCTACACTTTCGTAGTGCTCGTCTTCTCCCAGCATTTCTTCGGCATCTGGGGGCTCATCATCGGCATCCCGATCTTCATGTTCCTTCTGGATCTCCTCGACGTAAGCCCGACCGACGAGAAACCGCACGCATGAAAATGAAAAAGTGGCGACGTTAGGGAGCCCATCCCCGCGTCGCCATTTTTGATTTCGATAGCCTGCAAGCGACAGCCATCCGACCTCAAGACCGCGCAATCGAGCCGCGAACCCGTCTCTAAGATTGATTTTCGAGCTTACAGCGCTTTCGCTTTTCCCGCCAGGCTTTCCAAGCCCTTCTGGGACAGCCCCTGCCTAGGCATTCGTCGCACCGGACGAATCCGCCGAACCGGCGTCCGAGCGATAGGCTTCCGGAGATTTGCCGATGAGCGCTTTGAAATCCTTGATAAAGTGGGCTTGGTCAAAGTAGCCCAAGATCTGCGCCAGCTGCCCCCAATCGGGGCGCTCCCCCGCTTCCATCCGCTCCGCCGCCTCCTGCAGACGGTAACGCTGAATGATCCATTTCGGGCTGACGCCGACATACCGGTCGAACAGGCGCTGCAGCGTTCGTTTGCCGAGTCCGAAGCGGCTCGCCAGGTCGTCCACGCGGGTCATCTCCCGGTCGTCGACGACGGCCTGCACGATGCGCTGGACGCGCTCCACGTTCTCGTCCCTCTCCGGAGACCGGCCGCGAAGGAAGCTTTCCAGGACGCGAATCATCTCCGCCTCGTCGGCCCCGGCGAAAATAAGCCCCTCCGCCTCCGAAGCTTCGGAGCCGAACAAGTCCGCGAAGGCGACGGTCCGGCCCGTCAGTTGGGAGACGGGCTTCTGCCAGAACGGATAGAAGCCGCCGGGCCGGAATTTGACGCCGAGCACGAAGCCGTCTTCATGCAAGTGGCGGGTGAACGTTTTTTGAGGGACGCCGTACACGCCGGCGAACGTGCCGTCGCACGTTTTCTCGAAGGAGAGGTTCACGCTCGGATAAGACAGAATCGTCTGGCGATAAGGATCCTGCCCCCGCAGATCCCACCGGACGGTCCAATACCTCTCGACGAAGCAAGCCAGATCCTCGGAAGGCTCGTATCGCTCCAGCGCAAATCTCTTCATGCCCTCCTTGGCTTGCAGAATGCCTCGGTCCGTCGGGCTTGGGGACGGGTTCATCACTTTTCCTCCTTTTCGGATGTCGCGTTTTTACAATACGGGCCGGTTCGTCCGGTTTACAATCGGAACAACGGACGGGGGTGATCCCCCCGCAGACGAATGGAGGACAAACGATGGAACCTTTAACTTACGTCCTGTATGTCGGAGCTTCGCCCGAAGAGGTATGGAACGTCTTCACGACCGCCGAAGGCGTCAAAGCGATCTTCTTCGGCTGCGAGCTGCGGACGACCTTCGAGGTCGGCGCGCCTTACGAATACGTCGGCCCCGGCAACGACGGCGAAGAGACCGTGCACGTGTACGGCCGGGTGCTCGCCTTCGAGCCGTACCGGCTCATGAGCTACACCGAACATGCCGGTCCGTCCTATCGCGAAGATCACGCCGACTGGGAGACGAGATTGACGATGACGCTGGAGCCCGTCGGCAACTGCACGAAGCTGACGCTTGTGAACGACGAATGGCCGGACGGGCATCCCTCCTACGAGTCGACGAAGAACAGCTGGCCGATGATTCTCAGCAACGTCAAAACGTATGCGGAGACGGGGAAAACGCTGGACTTCGGCTGGTAAAGTAGCTTCTGCACCTGATTTTACCAGTCCGCCGGGTTCACGAACAAGGCGCGGATTTTACGTCCGCGTCCGTTCGCGTTCCAAATCCGCCCTTAAAGCGGGCGTTATCGGAACGAGGGGCAGCCGCAGCGTATCCGACGCAATCAGGGACTCACGGGCGAGCAGCCATTTGAGCGGCGCCGGATTAGGCTCGCGGAACAGCAGCCGGATCGTCGGCAGCAACCGCGCGAACGCCTTCTCCGCCTCCGCGTCCCTGCCTTCCGTCCGCAGCCGCCAGACGTCCGCGAACTCGCTTGTCCGGACGTTGGCCGACGCCAGAATGCCGCCGGCGGCGCCCGCGCGCAGCATCGCCCAGAAGTTCGCGTCCTCCCCGCACAGAACGGGCCTGGCCGGACTTGGCCCCAGCTTCTTCAACAGTTCCGTCCCGCCGCTGCTGTCCTTCATGCCGATCACCCCGTCCAGCGCCAGAATCGATCTCGCCGTATCAACCTCCAGGCGAACGCCGGTACGGGCCGGAATCTCGTACACGATAACGGGCACGCCGACCGAGGAGACAGCCCGGAAATGCTCGTATATGCCTTCCTGCGACGGCCGACTGTAGTAGGGAACGACGACCAGCGCCGCATCCGCTCCCGCCGCCCCCGCCAGCATCGTTCTTCTCGCCGCGTAACGCGTATCGTTCGTCCCCGTGCCGACAATCAGGGGGACCCGCCGCCTCCTCTTCATCCGTTCGCGCGCCACCTGCGCGAGCAGAACGACTTCCTCCCACGACGTCGTCGGGCTTTCGCCGGTCGTCCCGTTGACGACAATCCCCTGAATGTCCCGCTCCAGAAGCGCATCCACGTAATTCCGGAACGAATCCAGATCCAGTTCGCCGTCCGGCCGAAACGGCGTCACGACCGGCACGATAATTCCTTTCAAATCGCTTGCGTTCATCATCGGGCAATCCCTCCATAGACGGTGTTGCCAATAAGAATAACAATATTCGAAGCAAGGCCGTTATCGAACGTCTTCGATGGAAGCGATCGGCGGTATCGATGGTTGCCGATTGTCGGAATAGGCTCCTTGGTATATTCTTGTAACAGCAAGGCTATATCGAGCCGATCCGGGAGGCCTGTTCCTGTTGAAAATAAAAGTATTGATCGCCGACGACAATTCGTTCATCCGCGAAGGGATGAAGATCATCCTCTCCAGCTTCGACGAGTTCGACGTCGTCGCCGCAGTCGAGGACGGCGAGCAGGCGGTCGAGTATTGCCGCCGCAACGAAGCCGACGTCGCGCTGCTGGACGTGCGCATGCCCAATATGAACGGGGTCGAAGCGACCCGCCTGCTCGCCGCGGAGACGAAGGTGAAGCCGCTCATTCTGACGACGTTCGACGACGACGAATACATTCTCGAAGCGGTCCGAGCGGGCGCGCGGGGTTATCTGCTCAAGAACAACGATCCCGAACGGATTCGCGACGCCATCAAAAGCGTGTACAACGATCATCACGTGCTGCAGGACGTCGTGCTGGACAAAATCCGCTCGAATTTGTCCGGCGCTCCCGCTTTCGCCGCAGCGCCGTCTCCGGACGCCAAAGCCGCGTCCGCCGCTTCCGGCTCGGCCGGCTTTGCCGGTCACGGCCGGATCGACCGCAGCCTGTTTACGGAGCGGGAGCTCGAGATTATGGCGCTGATCGCGAAGGGGCTCTCCAACAAGGAAATCTCGAAAAAGCTGTTCATCTCCGAAGGCACGACCGCCAATTACATCACGTCGATTCTGAACAAGACGGGGCTCGAGCACCGCACGCAGATCGCGATCTACTATTTGACCGGCGAAGTCAGGCTGGCGGACGAATAGGAGCCGGACGAATGGATTTATGGATGATGGGTAACAAAACGGCGCTGCTCCTTTACGTCGTCATCGCCACCTCTTTTCTGACGCAGAAGGCGACGTCGTGGGAAATTCTCGCTTATTTAATCTACATTTGCGTGAACGTCGCCATACCCATTTTCAAGCGCCGGAAGCCTCAACTGCTGCTCTCGGCCGTCTCCTGCGCCGTCGTCGTCTTTTTCGCCTACCAATTAAACATGCTGTTTTTATTGCTGCTGCCGGTCAACCTCTACGAGCTTGTGCTGCTGTCGGAAGGCCGCAGGCGGTTCGCCCTGCTGCTCGGCTTAGTTCCGTTGTTCCTCATCCCGAAGTCCGAGCTTCCGGTGTACATTCTGTCGACGTCGCTCAGCTTTCTGCTCTATGCGAGCTTGCGCGTCCATACGGAGAAGCTGGAGCGAATGGAAGACGAACGGGAAAATCTGCGCGCGGATTTGCAAAACCTGACCCAGTCGCTCAGCATGAACATGGAATATATTCGGCAGTCCGAATATACGATCAAGCTGGAGGAGCGCAACCGGCTGTCCCAGCAAATCCACGACGAGGTCGGCCATGCCATGGCGGGCGCCCTCATCCAGATGGAAGCGTCCCGGACGCTGCTCGCCTCCAATCGGGACAAGGCCGCCGAACTGCTCGGCAACGCGATCGCCATCTCCAAGGAAGGGCTGGAGCGGATTCGCCTGACGCTCAAGGACATGAAGCCGCGGTCGGAGGAGCTCGGCATCCACCGGCTCCGCTTGTTCGCGGACGAGCTGTCCGCGAGGCACGGCATCGCCGCGACCGTCGTGCATGCCGGAGACCTCGGCGTCATCACCCCGATCCAATGGCAAATCATTCACGAGAACGCGAAGGAAGCCGTCACCAATTCGCTCAAATACGGCAGCCCGACCGCGATCGAGATGGAGGTCCGGGTGCTGAATCGGATGATCCGCGCGGTTGTGGCGGACAACGGCAAGGGGGCGCCGAAAATCGTCAAAGGGCTCGGCATCGTCGGCATGGAGGAGAGAGCCGCCGGCGCTGGCGGCACGGTCATCGTGGACGGAACGAAGGGCTTCCGCGTGACGACGCTCCTGCCCTACGGCAAGGGAGAATGAACTTCCTCACGGAGCGGAACATGAACTTTCTCATATGCAAAGGATGAACTTATGCACTGACATAGGGTCATCCTTTTTCTTTAGAATAAAGCCATAATCCAATGAAGAACACGGAGTGATTCGGATGAACGTGCTTGAAATCCGCAACCTGACCAAAAAATTCGGCGATTTCATCGCCGTCGACAACATGAACCTCAGCGTGCGGGAGGGCGAAATTTTCGGCTTCCTCGGTGCGAACGGCGCCGGCAAAAGCACGACGATCAATATGATCTCCTCGCTGCTGCGCATTACGAAAGGCGAGATCGAGCTGCTCGGCCGCAACATCGTGAAGGAGAGCAAGTTCGCGAAGATGAACATCGGCATCGTGCCGCAGGATCTGGCCATCTACGAGGAGATGAGCGCCTACGAGAACGTAAGCTTTTTCGCCGGACTGTACGGTCTTCGCGGCTCGCTCCTGAAGGAGCGCACGGTCGAAGCGCTCGACTTCGTAGGGCTTGGCGACAAGCACAAGGCGCTGCCCAAGAGCTTCTCCGGCGGCATGAAGCGGCGGTTGAACATCGCCTGCGCCATCGCCCATCGCCCGAAGCTGATCATTATGGACGAACCGACCGTCGGCATCGATCCGCAGTCCCGCAACTACATTCTGAACTCGGTCCGGATGCTGAACCGGATGGGATGCTCCATCATTTATACGAGCCACTATATGGAAGAAGTCGAAGAGATCTGCACGCGGATCGCCATCGTCGACCACGGCAAAATCATCGCGGAGGGCACGAAGGAGCAGCTCAAGTCGATCATTACCGACACGAAGGAGATCTGGATCGGCGTGAAGAAGGAAGACGCCCTCGACCTCGAGGCGCTCAAGCGGATATCCGGCATCATCTCCGTCCGGCTGGAGGAGCAGACGATCAAGATCGTATCCAAGGCCGAGATCAACAACCTGAACTGGATCATTCAGCAATTGATCAAGGACCAGGTCGAGATCAGCTCGGTGGAAGAGCAAGCGCCCAATCTGGAGACGGTGTTCCTGACCTTGACCGGCCGGAACCTGCGCGACTAAGGAGGAAGCTTAAGTGAACGTACTGAGCATCGCGATTTTCGAGATCAAAGGCCACTTCCGGGATAAACGCACCTTCGTCTTTATGCTCGCTTTCCCGATCGTCCTGATCCTCATTCTCGGAACGGCGCTGACGAACGCCTTCCATAACGGAATTTCCGTCGGGGACATGAAGCTGCTGTACCAAAATTCGGCGAGCAACCCGCAGCTGCAAACCTATTGGAACGGCTTCGCGAATGCGATCGCCGGGCAAGGCGTGGAGCTGACGCCGGCTTCGCCCGGAACCGACGGCCGGGAGGCGGTCAAGGACAACCGCTATACCGCCTACGCGGAAATCGACGATTCCGGCATCCGCTTCTACGGAAGCGGCCGGGAGACGATCGAGAGCAACGTGATTCAGGGGATGCTGACGGCGTTCGCCGACAAATACAACCTGGCCGCAGCCGCCGCCAAGATCAGCCCGGAAGCGGCGCAAGCCATCGTCGTCAACGCGGTTGCCGGTGGTTCCTTCATTCGGGAGACCTCGCTCGATCCGGACCGCAAGCCGGGCTCCATCGATTATTACGCGATTGCGGAGTCGACGATGATCGCCTTCTACGCTTGCATGTCGGCAAGCAACCTCATTCGCGCGGAAGTCAGGCGGAAGACCGCGCTTCGGCTGGCCGCTGCTCCAGTCAGCAAGCTGGAGATTTTCGCCGGCAAAGTGATCGGCTGCACCTTCACCAACTTCCTGTGCATTGTGGCCGTCGTCCTGTTCAGCAAGTACGCCTTCAACGCCAATTGGGGCGACCACCTGGGCATCGTCTTCCTCCTGCTCTTCACCGTCGTGCTGCTCGCCGTGAGCTTCGGTCTCGGTCTGACCTATATTTTCAAGGGGGAAGCCGCGAACTCCGTCATGCTGATCTTCGTTCAGATCGCTTCCCTTCTGGGCGGCGCTTACTTCCCGATCGAAGATGCAAGCGGCTTTTTCGACCGGTTGACGAACCTGTCGCCGATGCGCTGGGCGAACAACGCGCTCATGAATATGATCTACAACGGCGACCTGAAGGCGGCGTTCCCGGTCATCGGGCTCAACGCGGCGATCGCCGCGGCGTTCCTCGCATTCGTAGCGGTCACTTTGCGCAAACGGGAGGCTTTCTAAGATGAACAACGTGCTCTGGATCGTTCGCAGGTCGCTCCGCGCGACCTTCCGCAAGAAATCAAGCTGGATCGTTTACTTCGGGTTGCCGGTTGCGGGCATTCTGCTCTCCATGCTGGTCTACGGCAGTTCAAGCGGCGGCGACCTGAAGATCGGCGTTATCAACCAAGACGGCGACCGGGCGCTGACGCAAGATGCGATTCGGTTCGTCGAAGGATTGAACAACGTGAAGGTGACGATGACGGACGAAGCTTCATTGAAGAAAGACATCGCATCGGGCAAGCTCGACAGCGGCCTCGTGTTCGAGCCGGGATTCGCGGACAGCGTTCGCGAGGGACACCCGGCGCATCTGAACCTCGTCTCCGCCAAGGGCGCGGAAGTCACTTCTTATGTAAAATCGATGCTGGACAGCTACATCGGCAACGTGGCCTCCATCGGCCTGGCAACGAAGGACGATCCGCAAGCGTTCGAGTCGATCTATGCGGATTACAAGCAAGCGGGCTTCAAACTGGACGCCCGATCGCTTGAGGACACATCGAAAGTGAAGGACATGACGAATCAGACGATCGGCTTCCTGCTCATGTTCCTGTTGTTCTCGGCCGTCAATATGACCGAACTGATTATTAAAGAGAGAGAGGATCGCACGTTCCTCCGGCTGTTGTCTTCGCCGGTGTCGGCGCGCGCTTACGTGTTCGCCAATGTGCTCTGCACCTTGGTTATCCAACTGCTGCAGATTGTCGTGACGCTGCTTCTGATGAAGAACGTCTTCCACATCGACTCCGGCATTCCGTTCGGTGAAATGCTCGGCACGCTCTTGCTGTTCTCGCTGACGTCCATCGGCCTCTCGCTGCTGCTGACCGCCTTCGCGAAAAACAGCAAAAACGCGGGCGCGCTCCAGAACCTGGTCATTACTCCGACCTGCCTGCTGGCGGGCTGCTTCTTCCCGGCCGAGATTATGCCGGACACCGTCCGCAAAATCGCAAACTTCCTTCCGCAGCGGTGGATGCTCGATACGATCGCCAAGCTGCAGGACGGCCAATCGTTCGGCAGCCTCGCGCTCAACCTGGTCGTTCTGATCGCCTTCGCCACAGCGTTCACGCTGGTCGCCATTTACCGTTTCAGCCGCAACAACGACGTCAGGCAGTTCATCTGACCGGCGCCGGCGGGCTCTCCGAACCGTGCTTCTTGTGCGGCGGGGAGCTGCCCTTCGTGAAAGCCGGATTGTGCAGCGTATGGGTCCGAACGTTTCTCCAGAAGAGCTCCGGCGGCAAGCCGACCAGCTCTTTCCCGACGATGTCGCGGGCCGGATGGTTAGACGGCCTAGCACGAGCCCGGCGCGTACGTCGCGTACAGACGCTCGATGTCGCCTTTCTTGTATCCGTAGCCTCCGGTTATGTCCATCGCAATGGACACAACCCGGATGGTGGTTTCCGTTACATGGATTTTGAATTCCGTCGCTTAGTACCACACTCTCCGATCGGCAGCCCGACGTCGGTAGCGGTGAAAATGACCAGATGCCCGTAGTAAATGGCGGCGCCAGGCGCCATCTGCGCCACCCTGGACAGGTAGAACGAAGGAATGCAAGGGCTTAAGACCCGTTGAGACATAGGAAGGTGAACCATCTGTGTGCTCGATTTTTCGAGCATCTCGAAGCGTTTATCGCCATATAAAACGAAAAAAACAACCGCCCATTGAAGGAGGTTGCTTGTTCATGTTCTAGTGATGGTAGGCCCTGTGGGACTCGAACCCACGACCAATTGATTAAGAGTCAACTGCTCTACCAACTGAGCTAAGGGCCTGCAAAGAACATGAGATAATATATCATATCGGCGACTGACGCGCAAGTTGATTTTCTGTTTTTTATCTATGTTTTTTCTGGAAGCTATTTACCGGTTGTCGTCGCCGGCTTCCATAGGCTGAAGACGCCCGTCTTGCCCGCCAATTCGGGCACCTTGCCTGCGCCCGGTCCGCGAAGCCACACGACGAGCGCCGCCGCGACGACGAGAACGGCGAGCGAGCCGCGGGCCGCACGCACGGCGAGGCCGGGCAGCGTCCAGTGTACCCTGCCCATCCTTCTCCGCCTTGTCCGCTGCCGCTTCCAGAGCAGCAGCGTCGTCACGCCCAGCAGCGGCAGCGGAACGAGCAAATCGGCCCAGCCGATCGGAACGTCCGAGTAGACGTCCAGATAGAAGGCCAAGCAGGAGCCGATGGCCGCCGCCTGAACCGGTACGACGACCGCAGGATCGGCGACCTTCCTTCTCGCCGCTCCGTCCGGCATCGCCTCCGCATCCGGTCTTGGCAGACGGGCGGCCTTCAACAGGCGCGGGAACGTACCGGACGCTACGGCCGCAACCGGCGCGGCGAGCAGCAGCAACTGCAGCAGCGCCGCAGCTTGCCAATCCCGATCGCCGGGCAGCCATTCGGCGATGTCCGCCGCCCATTTTCCAACCGTCAGCAATCCGCCAGCCGCCACAACCGCAAGCGCGCTTAACGCCCGGCTGCGCAAGCGCCGGTAGCTTGAAGCGTAGCCGATTCGGCCCGCACTGAATGCCGCTGCGCTCCACACGACCGCCAGACCCAATGACAACCATTCGTCCGGCCAATCCGGAAATCCTGTCATGACGGCTTTCCTCCCCGATTTTTCCCTAACCTCATTGTATCGGAAGGCGTCCGCAGGCCGAAACCGCCTCGAGGCAGAGAACGGACTGGACCGCAGACCGGCTTGACAAACCGCCTTCAAGCCGGGCCGCGCCGCGCAAAACAATCAAATTATGTTATGATACTAAAGCCAATACTCCCTAATCTTGCGCAAAGTAGGTTGACCTCATGCATTTGATGTCCATTGAACATATATCGAAGACCCACGGCGAGAAGCTGCTGTTCGAAGACGTGACATTCGGCGTCGAAGAAGGCGACCGGATCGGCATTATCGGCGTCAACGGCACGGGCAAATCAACTTTGCTGAAGGTGATCGCCGGATTGGAGCCGCCCGACTCGGGCACGGTCATCGTCGGCAGCCGGGTGCGAATCCGCATGCTGGCGCAGGATCCGGCGTTCGCGCCGGGCGAAACCGCGCTGGAGCATGTGCTGGGCGGCGATTCGCCGCAGCTGCGGGCCGTGCGCGAATACGCGGCCGCGCTCGCGGAGCTGGAACGGCGTCCCGAAGATGCCGCTCTGCAGCAGCGGCTGATCGCCGCAAACCAGCGTATGGACGAGCTGGACGCCTGGCAGATGGAGAGCGAAGCCAAAGCCGCGCTCGGCAAGCTCGGCATCGCCGACGTCGAGGCGCCGGTGGACACGCTGTCCGGCGGACAGCGCAAGCGGGTCGCCATGGCGGCCGCTCTGCTGCAGCCTTCCGAAGTGCTCATTCTGGACGAGCCGACGAACCATATCGACAACGAATCGGTCGCCTGGCTCGAAGGGATGCTCCAGAAGCGCCGGGGCGCGCTGCTGATGATTACGCACGACCGCTACTTCCTCGACCGGGTGAGCAACCGCGTCATCGAGCTGGATCGGGGACGCGCATACTTCTATGAAGCGAATTACAGCCGGTTTTTGGAGCTTAAGCTCGAGCGGGAGGAACGGGAAGCCGCTTCCGAAGCGAAGCGCCAGAACCTGCTGCGCAATGAGCTGGCTTGGATTCGGCGCGGCGCCCAGGCCCGGTCGACGAAGCAGAAGGCGCGGATCGACCGTTACGAAGCGCTGAAGGCGCAAGCTCCGAAGGAAGCGGCCGGCAAGCTGGAGGTGTCCGTCGCTTCGACCCGCCTGGGGAAGAAGATCGTGGAGCTGGATTCCGTCTCGAAGCGATACGGAGACCGCACGCTGATCCGCGATTTCAGCTATATCGCCGTGCCGGAGGATCGCGTCGGCATCGTCGGGCGCAACGGCAGCGGCAAATCGACGCTGCTGAAGCTGATCGCGGGACGTCTGCAGCCCGACGAAGGAACGGTGACGCTGGGGCCGACAGTGAAGATCGGCTGGTTCTCCCAGGAGCACGAGGAGATGGACGGCAATCAGCGCGTCATCGAATATATCCGGGAAGGCGCGGAGCAGGTTCGCACGGCCGAAGGCGAATCGGTCTCCGCCTCGCAGATGCTGGAGCGGTTTCTTTTCCCGCCGGCCATGCAGTGGACCCCGATCGCCAAGCTGTCCGGAGGCGAGAAGCGGCGCCTGCAGCTGCTGCGCGTCCTGATGGAGGCTCCGAACGTCCTGCTGCTGGACGAACCGACCAACGATCTGGACATTGCGACGCTGACCGTGCTGGAGGATTATCTCGACGACTTCCCCGGCGTCGTATTCGTCGTGTCCCACGATCGTTATTTCCTCGACCGGACCGTTGACCGGATCTTCGCCTTTGAAGGCGACGGCGTCATCCGCAAGCATACCGGCCGTTATTCCGATTATGAAGAGCAAGCGAAACAAGCGGCAGCCGGGGGCGGCGAAGCGTCCAAGCCGAAGCCCGCACCCGCCGCAACCGAGCGGGAACGCCCGCTTAAGATGTCCTTCAAGGATCAGAAGGATTACGAGAACATCGAGAATTGGATTTCCGAGACGGAGGAACAGCTTCGGGCGGTGGCCGCGCAAATGGACGCCGCAGGAAGCGACTCCGCCCGGCTGCAAGAGTTGATGGAGGAGCAAAGCAAGCTCGAAGAGAAGCTGAACGGACTGCTGGAACGTTGGACGGAGCTGAGCGAACTGGCGGAACGAATCGCCGAGCGGAAGAAGAACGGAAATTAACGAATACAGGCGGCAAAACGGGAAGCCCCTCCCCGTCCGGCAAACGCCGGAACGCGAGAGGGGCTTCGTATGTTCGGTCGCTAGATTTTATACTCGTGATAAACTCCGTTCAAATACCAATTGCCTACGTTATGAAGCTTAAGTCTGGCCGGATCGTGGAGCGTATGAATCCGCACGTTGCGCCAATGGCGGTCGAAATTGTACTTGCGGTCCATCGACGAGGTGCCCGAAACCTCGAAGAGCGCGTTCGCAATCTCGACGGACGCCTCCGCGGCGAAATATTTGGCGGTATCGACAGCTAAAGTCGCTTGTCCCGCCGTCGTCTCGTTGAGGTCTTGCTCCGCGCGGTCGATCGCGGCTGCGGCCCGCTCCAACAGCGCATCCGCCGCCTGCAGCCGAATGCCCAGCTCCCCGAACCGGCGGATGAGATCCGGCTCTTCAGAGGCGCGCGTATATCCGCTTCTGAACAGCGGACGGGCTTTCTCCCTCACGAACCAGGCGGCATCCTCCAGGGCGGCTTGGGCGATGCCGACGTCGATGGCCGCATGCATAATTTGCCCGAACGCCCCGAAGGTTTGGGGCTTCTCGAATATCCGCCAATGCGGCAGAACGCGATCGGCCGGCACGGCCACATCGTGGAAAACGACGCTTCCGCTCGCCGTGGTCCGTTGTCCGATTCCGCTCCAATCGTCGATGACGGCGACACCCTCCGCATCGCGAGGCACGAAGGCGGTGACTCTCTTCTCTTCCTCATCCAGCGCGGTTACCGGAATCCAATGGGAGAACAGCGCGCCTGTCGCATAATATTTGCTCCCCGACAGACGATAGCCGCCGCCGTTCGCCCTTTTCAAGCGGGTCGTCATCTCTTTGAAGCCCTTGATGCCTCTTTCAGCCAGCGCGTTGCCGAATTGGGCGCCTCTTAGCACCTCTGCGAAGAAGAATGCCTTCTGCTCCTCGGTGCCGACCAATTCGACCGATCGGACGAAGAAATGGTGATTTTGCGGGATTTGTCCGATGGCTCCGTCCGCGGCGGAAATAATCTTGAAAATTTCCGTCAGCGTTCGTACCGACACGCCGGGCCCTCCGTACGCCTTCGGCACCATAAGACCGAGCAATCCGCTCTCGCCCAGCAGCTTCAGCTCGTCGAACGGGAGCCTTCGATCGCGATCACGTTCGGACGCTCCTTCTTTAATTTGCGCCGCGATTTGCCGCGCCACGGCGATCGCTTCTTCGTCCGAGCCGATCACATGAGCCGCCTTCCGCTCCAGGAAGAAGCTGTCGGGAACCGGAGCCAACGCGTAAGGCGATACCCCTTCCCCGGAAGGCGGCTCGACAAGTCCTTGAGTGACGAGTTCAAGCGCGCAGCGGAGCCTTGTCGGGTCGAGACGGCCGGCGATATCGAACGTTCCGCGCAGGAAGCCGCCGGGCATCCGTTCGTTCGCATGCCGATTGAACGCTTCGATGCGATCCGCGGAAGTTCCCAAATCGAGTTCGGCATGCAAGCTCTCGCCGTAAACCACTTCGAGCGCCGGCTCGGACAGGCCGATCTCCTTGGCGAGCAGGCGATGAGCCGCCTCCCGATGCGTCTTCGCCCACGAAGACGCCGCCAGAACATGCGCCAAGACGCGATCGACCGATTCGGGATGCAGCCGCACGAGCTTCTCGTCCGCCCAGAAGACGAGAGGATACGATGCTTGCCGCGACCAGATCGGTCTCGCTCCGACGATCTCTTGCAAGCCTAGAGCAAGAGATCCGTTCGCGTAAACGGCATCCGCCTCGCCAAGCAGGAGAGCTTGCGCAAGCTTTCGGGCCAGCGCGCTGCCCGCATCGGCGGAGGACGGTTCGATCGGCAAGTCGGCCGGAGTCGCGCGGGACAGGTCCGAGCCGGCGGATCGCAGCGCCTCTGCGAAGCCGTTCGCCGCTTCCGCCCTTGCGGACTCGTCTTCGGCAGGGATGCCGATTCTCGCTCCGGCCAAATCTTCTGCCGAGCGCAGCCTCGAATCCGGGGGAACGAGGATGAACTCCTTCAGGTGCTGCAAGGACAGGCCGATCGCGATGCGTCCCTGAGAGAGCAACGGCAGCGCCGAATGCGGGCCGCCCCATTGGATCGAATACGTCTCCCCGCCGATGCGGAGCGTCAATGCGTTAAGCTCCGGCGCGATGGACGCCGAGTGGCCCCTTCTTCGGAAGTCGACCGGCAGCTCTCCCAGCCGGAATGCCAAACCGACGGCTGTCGGAATCGGAGCGCAGAATGCGGTAACGGTTTGATGACGAACGGACACGCCCATTCCCCCTAGACTTCCTCGCTGCGATCCGTCGCCGGCGGCGGATCGATCGACAACGCCGTAATTTCGCGGCGCCATTCGTCCGTCAGCTCGACGTCCAGAGCGGCCAACGACGGCTCCAACTGCTCCACGTTCCGTGCCCCGACAATCGGCGCGGTAATGCCCGGATGGCCGAGCACCCAGGCGACCGCCAAGGTGGCGGGATGATAGCCGCGCTCCTCGGCGTACGCGGCAAACCGGTCGGCGACGATGTAATTCGTCTCGTCCGCGTAACGCTTCGTATAGTTCGGCTGTTCGACGAGCCTTCCGCTCGGCGGTCGCTTTCCGACTCCGTACTTGCCGGTTAGCAAACCGCCGCCCAGCGGACTGTAACTGATCGCGCCGAGCTGCTCCGACTGGACAAGCGGCAAAATCTCGACTTCCGCTTGACGCTTGACCAAATTGTACATCGGTTGGACCAGTTCGAACCGGGCCAAGCCTTCTCTCGCCGAGATGCCGAGCGCCTTCGCAATTTGCCACGCCGCCCAGTTGCTGACCGCAGGATACAAAATTTTGCCTTGCCGCTGAAGGTCGTCCAACGTCCGCAGCGTCTCCTCGATCGGCGTCAGCGGATCGAAGCGATGAATGAAATAAAATTCAAGCCGGTCCGTTCTCAGCCTCCGCAAGCTGCCCTCTACCGACGACAGCAGATGCCGGCGCGAAGCGCCTCGCGCGTTCGGATCCCGTCCGGTCGGAAACCCGGCTTTGGACGTCAGCACCAGCTCGTTCCGCTCCCCTTGAATCAACTCGCCGAGAATTTCCTCGGCGCGCCCCTCGTTGTAGATGTCCGCCGTATCGAAAAAGTTGATTCCCTTCTCCCGGCTGCGAAGGTATAGGGCTCTGGAAGCTTCCTTGTCCGCGATTCCTCCGAACGACATCGTGCCGAAGCATAAGTTCGATACTTGAATTCCCGTTCTGCCGACCGTGCGATAAGTTACCACTTGTCCATTCCTCCCATCGAATAAAGGGCTCTCTTCCGGCGTCCGGATCAAACCGGAAACGTACGGACCTTGGCGCCGGGATGGTGATCGGGGAGAAGACGCTTGCCCGGGCCGAACAGCTTCTCCCGGTACGTTCCCTCCGCATACTCGGTTTTGTAAACTCCCCGTCTTTGAAGCTCCGGCACGACCAGATCGACGAAGTCGACCAGGCTTCCCGGCGTGACAAAGTGGGCAAGGTTAAATCCGTCCACGCCGGTGGCTTCGAAATAGCTTTGAATCCCGTCCGCCACCTCTTGCGGGTTGCCGACGATCGCGAATTTGCGGCTCAAGTTGTCGAATTTGCTTAGCACTTCGCGGACCGTCAGCTTGGTGGGAGCGTCCTTGGTCAGCGAAGCGGCCCTTGATTGCCCGTGTTCCGTATGTTTATACTCGAAAATCGCGTCGAGGTCTTTATACTGGGACAGATCGTAGCCGCTGGAGCCGCCGTATTGGGCTTTGGCGGCTTCGCCGCTCCACAAGCGCGAATATTCGGCAAATTTGCGCTCCGCTTCTTCCGTCGTTTCCGCCACGACCACGTTCAGGAACGTGAACGCCTTGATCTCCGCCGGGTCGCGGCCGAAGCGTTCGGCGCGGTTTTTGATATCCTCGATCGAAGCCTTCGTCGCCTCCGGGGTCGGTCCCCCCACGAACAGACATTCCGCGTGCTTGGCCGCAAAATCGCGCCCTCTCGGCGAAGAGCCCGCCTGATAAATGACCGGAGTCCGCTGCGGAGAAGGCTCGCTCAAGTGGGGGCCGGGGACTTTGAAAAACTTGCCTTCATGGTTGATTTCGTGAACTTTGGAAGGATCGGCGAACATATTCCTAGACACGTCGTTCACGATCGCGTCCTTCTCCCAGCTGGCTTCCCAGAGCTTGTAGGCCACTTCCATAAATTCGTCGGCCAACTCGTAACGGTCGTCGTGCTTGATCATCTCTTCCAGACCGAAGTTGCGCGCGGCGCTCGGCAGGTAGGACGTAACGACGTTCCAAGCCAGTCTGCCCTTGGTCAGATGGTCCAGCGTCGACATCCGTCTCGCATGGGCGTACGGGTGTTCATAAGTCGTGCTGACCGTCAGGGCGAAGGACAGATGCTTCGTCGCCTGAGCCATGATCGGAATCGCGAACGCGGGATCGTTCAAGGGGACCTGCACCCCTTCCCGGATGGCCGGATCCCGGCTCCCCTTGTAGACATCGTAGACCCCGATAACGTCCGCGAAGAAGATCGCGTCGAACTTCCCTCTCTCAAGAAGCCGAGCCAGTTCCGTATAATAGTCCAGGTCCTTGTAGCGCCGCGTCCTGACGTTGTCCGGATGCTTCCATAGACCGTGGGAATTCAGCATGGCGCTGGTCATCTCGAAGGCGTTCAATCGAATCTGTTTGGCCAAATCTAGCACCTTCCATTCGTTTTTATTTCACACAATTCCCATTGACAAACTAAGTATCTTGAGTTGAGGCTATGCTATCACCGCAAGATTCCGAGTGTCAAGCCGGGGATGGAAACGAAATATTTTTGAAGAAGCCTATTGACATTTCCAACAACGACGGTTTAAAGTAAGAGCCGATCCTAAATAGCGGTGACTGAACCATCAGAGCTGTGCCCCATACCGCCGTCCTCACGCGAGCTTGCCGCCCGCGCGGGGAGGGAAGAGGCCGTTCCGACCGGTTCGCCAAGCCTCTTCCGTGACCGGCGGAAGAGGCTTTTTGATTGGGCCAAACGTATGCAGACAAAGGGGACATGCCGATCTAAAACCAAGTATTTATATAAACTTTATTTCATTTCTAGCTGCCAGAAATGCCGAAGGAGTGAACAAGGTTGATCCAGTTTCAAGGAGTCAGCAAAATTTTCAACTCCAAAAACAAAGAAATACGCGCGGTCGAAAATGTCACGTTGAACGTCGGCAGAGGCGAAATCTACGGGGTTATCGGGTTCAGCGGCGCGGGCAAGAGCACCCTCCTCCGGCTCGTAAACTTGCTCGAAAGGCCGACCGGCGGCAAGGTGATTGTCAACGATCAGGATGTTACCTCCATTTCGGCCAGAGATCTTCGCAAGCTGCGAAGGCGGATCGGGATGATTTTCCAAACCTTTAACCTGTTTAACTCTCGTACGGTTTACGGCAATGTAGCGTACCCATTGAAGCTCGCCAGAGTTCCGAGAGCGCAGATCCGAGAGCGGGTAACGGAACTGCTGCGGTTTGTCGGCCTGGAGGACAAAGCCGAGCAATATCCCGAACAGCTGTCCGGTGGCCAGAAGCAGCGGGTGGGCATCGCCAGAGCGCTGGCCACCTCCCCGGACATCCTGATCTGCGACGAAGCGACTTCGGCGCTCGACCCCGAGACGACGGGAGAGATTCTGAAGCTGCTGAAGAAGGTCAACGAGGAGTACAACATTACGATCCTCCTCATCACCCACGAGATGCACGTGATTCGGAGCATTTGCGATCGGGTTGCGGTCATGGAAAACGGGGCTGTTATCGAGGAAGGTACCGTATTCGATATTTTCGCCCATCCGAAGCAACAGGCGACCAAAAACTTCATCAGCTCGGTTCAGAACGACAAGCTGTCGCCCAAATTGTTGGACATTCTCAAGCAGCACCATTCCGGGCGGCTCTATCGCATCATCTTCAAAGGCGGAACGACCGGCGAGCCGGTGCTGTCGCAAGCGGCCAAAAAATACGACATCGACTTCAACGTCGTATACGGCAGCATCAACGAACTGCAGGGCCAATTGTTCGGCAGCCTGATCGTGGAATTTACCGGCAGCGATGCCGAAATCGCAAATGTCGTCCGGGAGTTGGAGCGAACGGTCGAGCTTTGGGAGGTCGTCGATCATGAAAGTTGATTGGAGCACGTTCTGGGTTCGGATCGTCGAAGCGACGGGCCAGACACTCACGATGGTGTTTTTCACCTTGATTTTCTCCAGCATTCTGGGCCTTCTCATCGGATTGCTCCTCTTCGTAACCCGAAAGGGGAACATTCTCGAGAACCGCTTCGTCTTCATCGTGCTGAATCTGGCCATCAACATCATTCGGCCGATTCCGTTCATCATTTTCCTGGTCACCATAAGTCCCTTCACCCGGCTTGTCATCGGGACGACGATCGGAACGGCGGCCGCCATCTTCCCGATGACCATCGTCGCCTCGTTCGTCATTGCGCGTGTCGTGGAGAACAATCTCGTCTCGATCGATCCCGGCATCATCGAAGCGGCCAAGGCGATGGGCGCCAATCCGCTGCAAATTATTTTCGGCGTGTTGATTCCCGAAGCGCTCGGCCCGCTCATTCTCGGGCTAACGTTCATGACGGTCGGCCTGATCGACTTCTCGGCCATGGCCGGCACGGTCGGCGGCGGAGGTCTCGGGGACCTGTCGATGACTTACGGCTACCAGCGCTTCGACGGCTCGGTCATGCTGGTCACCATCGTCATTCTGATCGTCCTTGTGCAGATCGCCCAATACATCGGCAATCGCTTGTCGCGCCTGTTTCTGCGCCGCTAGGCAAACCAATTTCAGGATAAAGGAGAGTTGTAAAAATGAAGAAGAAACTGTTGATGGGGTTGACCATGATCGTCGTAATGGGGGTTCTCGCGGCCTGCGGCTCCAAAAACGGAAATTCGAGCGAACCGGCGGCTGCCGGCCCGGCTTCGTCCGCTTCCGCGTCGACGGCTTCGTCGGATTCGCCAAGCCCTTCGCCTTCGGAAGAACCTAAAGAGCCCGTGAAGGTGAAAATCGGCGTTACCGGCTCCGATGGAGAAACGTGGCCTCTGTTGAAGAAAAAAGCCAAGGAGAAAAACATCGATATCGAACTGGTCGAATTCTCCGATTACACGCTTCCCAACCTGGCGCTCGCGAACAAGGAAGTGGACATCAACGCCTTCCAGCATCTTGCTTTCCTTAGCCAATTCAACGTGGAACACAATCTGAATATCGTGCCGATCGGTTCCACGGTCGTCGCTCCGCTCGGACTGTACTCGAAGAAGTACAAGTCCGTCGACGAAATTCCGGACGGGTCCAAAATCGCCATCCCGAATGATCCGGCCAACCAAGGCCGCGGCTTGCTCGTGCTTCAGCAAGCGGGTCTGCTGAAGCTGAAAGACGACGTAGGTCTATACGGAACGCCCGACGACATCGTGGACAATCCGCACAAATTGAACATCGTTCCGGTCGTCGCCCAACAGACGCCGCGCGTGCTTCCGGACGTCGCCGCCTCGATCATCAACGGCGGTATCGCCGGACAAGCGGGCTTAAAGCTGGAAGACGCCATTTTCCACGACGATCCCAAGGCGGAATCGACCCGGCCCTACATTAACGTCTTTGCGGTTCGGGCCGAGGACAAGGACAACGAGACGTACCGGACGATCGCCAAGCTTTATCAAGAACCCGATGTCATCGAGACGGTCAAGAAGGATTCGAACGGCGCCAGCTTCGTTATCGATATTCCGGTCGATCAGCTGCAAGCAACGCTGGATAAGTTGATCGAGCAGATTAAAGCGGAGAAAAAGTAGGAGGCTGCAGCGCTCGCTGGCGCTCAGCGAATCGATCCGTACGATCAGCCGCCCATTCGAAAGGCGCCCCGCGCTTGTGCGCGGGGCGCCTTTTTCTGCGTACGCAACGTTCCGGTTGTTGCCTTTTATTCCGGCAGCTCTACCGAGACTTCCCGCTTTAAGTCGGCGGAGCGGAGAACGCCGTCGATGATCGCCTGCTGGATCAGAATTTGCTCGCCGGGGATCGGCGCGGGACGTCCGTCCCGGACCGCTTCCGCGAAATCGCGCACCTTCTCGTCGAACAGGTTGAGCGAATGGCCGATGAGCGGCACGGGAGTCGACGTATGGCCGCCGAAATCGTCATGGAACATCGTCATCGAACCGATCGATCCGTCCCAGACGCCCGACCAGGGGCCCGAACCGGCCGGCGTCACCTTGAGGCCGGCGTCCGTGCCGAGGAACATCGTCGCTCCGAGCGTGTCCATATGCATCGCCCAGGAGATTTTGAACTGCAGCACCAGCTCGTTCTCGAAGCGAACCATGGCGACGCCGAAATCTTCGACTTCGAATTTGTCCGCTTCCGGATGATAGAGCGGGTTCGTGCCGAAGTGGTTGGACGTGAAAGCCGATACGGACACCGGACGCGGGTAGCCGAGCGTGTTGAGCGCCATGTCGAGCGAGTAGCAGCCGATGTCCGCCATCGCCCCCGCGCCGGCCAGCCGCTTGCTGATGAACGTGCCGCCGGGCATGCCGCGGCGGCGGCCGCCTCCCGTCTCGACGTAGTATACCTTGCCCAGACGTCCCGATTGGACGATGTCCTGAAGCTTCTTCATGTTCGGATCGTAGCGGGGCTGGAAGCCGATGGACAGCATGCTTCCCGACTCCCGCGCGGCCTGCACCATGTCGAGCGCTTCCGCCAGCGTGACCGACATCGGCTTCTCGAGCAGCACTTGCTTGCCCGCGCGAAGCGAATCGACCGCCGTCCGGTGATGCGAGACGTTCGGCGTGCAGATGCTCACGGCGTCGACATTCGACGCGAGCAGCTCCGTATGACTGTCGTAAGCCGCGGCTTCCGTCAGCCCTTGCTGCTCGGCAAATTGGCGCGCTTTGCCGGGAATGACGTCGGCCACCGCGACGATCTCCACGAACGGCAGCTTGCGGTATGCCGACACGTGGGCGCGGGCGATGCCGCCCGTTCCGATAATTCCGATTTTAACCGTTGAACGCATCGTTGTTGTCCTCCTATTGATCAGTAAGGCTATCGCTTGATTTTCGCCTTAAGCTTCGGAACACTCCCGGCCGAGCCGCTCGCGCTCGTCCGCCGCCTAACGCGCTGCATGAAGCCGCCGATAGGCCGAGGGCGTCATGCCGAATTTCTGCTTGAACACCGGGTACAAGTAGTTCGGATTGACGTATCCGTGATCCAGCGCGATCTCTTCGATCGTCCGCTCCGTCTGCAGCAGCTCCATGCCGATTTTTTGCAGCCGCACATGCTCGACCCATTCGCTGAACGTCGTCTTGCCCTCGCTTTGGAAAATGCGCTGCAGCTGCCGGGGACTCACCTGCACCCGTTCGGCCACTTCCTCGAGCGAGATGGGCCGCGCTTCGTTGTCTTCGATAAATTGCGTCGCCAGCCGGAACCGGTGGTCCTTCATGTCCCGCTCCGGGATATGGCCGATCGTCTCCCGGGAAGCGTAGACGCGGGCCGAGCGCAGCAAAATCTGCACGATCGTCTGCTTCATCGTCGTATAGAAGCCTGCGGGCTGTTCCTCCCACGCGCGATAGGCTTCCAGGAAGCACCCCATCGCATGGTAGCGGTCGAACGCCGGAACCGCGGGCATCGCCCGAAGCAGGCGGACGCACGCTTCCGCATCGCTATTTTCCAGCGAATCGCCCCATCCGGCATCCGCCTCCGCCTCCGCTTCCGTCCGGAGCGGCACGATCTCGCAATGAAGGCACAGCTCGTACATCGGATCGGACGGATCGGACCGCTGTTCGTGCACGACGTCCGGGCCGGTCAGGTAGAACAGGCCTTCCTGCAGGCCGTATTCCGTGCCTCCGATCGCGACGGTTCCTTTGCCCTTCGGGATGAAGTGGAACTCGAATTCCGAATGCTTGTGCGGCGCGATCGTCTGCCCCGGAGCGAAGGAGGCCAGGTGGCAGCGGAGCACCCGAATGCCGTAGCGGCCCCATCGGAACTTCAACTCGAGCCTATCCAGCGCGTCCCGCTTCCGCTCCATTCTCGCGAAGGGGAACGGGGCGGCCGGAGCCGCTCCCGTCTTTTTGTCCGCCGGTCCTTCCCGGCCGTTCGCCGAATGCATGCCGATTCCTCCTTCGCTTATCGTTCATCCCGCGGTCATCACGTCTAGCGTCTGCTCCCGCGTTACCCTTCGAGCTCCGCGATCCGGACGGGCCTGCTCTCGGCCACCGAACGGTTCGCCGCCTCCATCAGCTTCGTCAGATCGACGGCCAGCTCCACATTGTCGCTCGCTTCCGTGCCGTTCTTGATATGCTCCACCCACTGGTCGAAGGCGTAAGGCAGCCGATCGCCGATCGGCACTTCTTGCCAATCGTCGCCGAGCCGCTGGCTGCGAACGAGAATTTGCTCCTTCGGGAAGCCGTACAGCAACGTGCCGTCGGTGCCGTGCAGCTCGATGGAGAACGGGGAATGGCTGTTGACGAATCCCGCTTCCGCGATGCCGAGCGCGCCGTTCGGGTAAGCGAACACCGCGGCGGCGTTGTCCTCGACTTCGCGTCCGGTTACGTAGCCGAACCGGGCGCTGACGTCTTCGGGAAGCCCGAGGAACAGCCGCACCAGATAGACGGGATGGCAGCCCAGATCGATCAACGCGCCGCCCCCGCATTGCTTCAGCGAATAGAAATGGCTGGGCAGCCAGCCTGCAGTCGCTCCGTTATGCGACAGCCGGACGCGCACGAGTGTCAGCTTGCCGAGCGTTCCCTCTTCGATCACCTTCAGAATGGCTTGCGTATACGAATCGTAAAGACGGGGAAGCGAGACGGCCAGCTTGACGCCCGCCCGGCGAACCTCCGACGTGATCTCGTTCGCTTCTTTCAACGTAGGGGCCAACACTTTCTCCGTGAAAATGTGCTTGCCCGCCCGCGCCGCCTTGACCATCACGTCCCGGTGCGTATCGGTCGGCGCGTCCACGACGACCGCGTCGATGTCGGACCGCGACAGCAGCTCATCCAGCGAGTCGACGAACGGCACGCCGTATTTCGCCGCCTTTTCCCGCCCCCGCTCCGGCTCCTCGTCCCAGATTGCCGCAATCTCCGTATCCGGATTGTTGAGCACCTGACGGGTATAATCTTCCGCGTGCACATGCCAATAGCTTATCATCCCTATTCGTATCATTGGATCCGCTCCCGACTTCAAAATAACGACACAACCAAAACATAGCACAAATCAAACGCCGGAATGAATAAAAAATGATGCCAATCCATCTATAATATTGCGACATTGATGAAGACGTTTTCTCTTTGCCGAACCGGGTCGCGAAGGCTCTTCCCGGCGGAACGGGATGCGATAAGGAAGTGTTGGATAAATTATATTAATCGCATTGATAGAAATATAAAGATTTTTATTATCGTCGTAATCTGCTATTCTAACCTTACCTGAGAGGGGAACATTTCCATAAAGCGAGGCAGGCGAGGGAAAATGGCAAAAGCAACCGGATTGGAAGGCATTGTGGCGGCCGAGACGGCCATCGGGCATGTGGACGGAGAAAAGGGCAAGCTCGTTTATCGAGGACATTGGGCGAGGGACTTGGCCGTGAGCCGGTCGTTCGAGGAAGCGGCCTATCTGCTGTGGCACGGATCGCTTCCGGACGCTCGGCAGCTGGAGACGTTCAGCCGCAAGCTTGCGGCCGCGCGCACGTTGACGCCGGAATTGCGGCGGCTGCTCGATGCGATTCCGGCGGGGACGCCGCCGATGAACGCAATGGCGGCCGCGGTGGCGGCCATTGCGAAGGACGATCCGGCCTGGCCGCCGACAATCGATCAGGCGATCCGGCTGACCGGCCTGCTGCCGGTCGTCATCGCCTATCGGCACCGCCGGGCGAACGGCCTGCCTTGGCCGGAGGAAGCGGACGAACGGGACCACGTCGCCCATTACCTTCATCTTTTGTTCGGCCGTCCTCCGGAACCGGCCCACGTCCGGGCGATGAGCGCGTACATGATTCTGACGATGGAGCACGGGCTGAACGCGTCGACGTTCGCCGCCCGCGTCGTCGCTTCGACCGAATCGGACTTGTGTTCGGCCGTGGCCGCCGCCATCGGCGCGATGAAAGGGCCGCTGCACGGCGGGGCGCCGTCCGGCGTCATCCGGCTGCTGGAGGACATCGGAAGCAAGGAACGGGCGGAAGAGGTTATGCGGGGTTTGCTGGAACGCGGCGAGCGGCTGATGGGCTTCGGCCACCGCGTATACAAAACGCGCGACCCGAGAGCCGACGCGCTCCGCGAGGTGACAGCCGGGCTGGCCGGAGACGATCCCTGGCTCGATCTGGCGCAGCACGCGGAGCGGACGGCGATTCGGCTGCTGGAGCAATATAAGCCGGGCCGGAAGCTTTACACGAACGTGGAATTTTACGCGGCCGCCGTGCTGCGGGCCGTGCGAATGCCGCCGGAGCTGTTCACGCCCACCTTCTCGGCGGCGCGGATCGTCGGCTGGACCGCCCATGCGCTGGAGCAGTCGGCGAACAACCGAATCTACCGGCCGCAATCGGTCTACTCCGGCCCTTGGCCGGAAGATGGGAACGCGGCCGGAACGAATTGAAGCGCGCCTACCGGCCGGCTGTCCGTTCGTGTTCGGCTATCGAGCTGCCGCGGCGGCCGGCTGCTGGTCCGGCCCGTCCGGCGAGGAGCAGCTTCGGGACTTCGTGCGCAATCTGAAGGATTCCGTAAGCCCATTCTGGCTCTAAACGTTGCAGAAGCTTTACAATCGCATCCCTATAAAGAACGGCAGATTCGGGCGCAACCCGATCTGCCGTTTTTTTGCCTATTGTATTACGTGTATTAAGTGATATAATACACTTGGAACTGAAGAGAATAGAAAGGAAGTTCGATCCCGATGAACAATTCTTCCCTGTACAGTTATGGAATCATCCTGGTTATCGTTCTGCTTATGTTCTGGCTCCGGAGCCGCAGAAGCGCCAAACCGCGTCCGATTCGCCGCAACGGCTTCGGCATGCTCATTCCCGTCGTCGTCTTGCTGATCGTGTTCGGCTTCAGCTTAGCTTCGCTCACCCACATTCCCGATCATCCGTTCCATCTTCCCGCCGTATGGGAAATTTTATGCGCCTGCGCGATCGGCACGATTTTAGGGAGCGTCATGCTTTATTATACGGAGTATGAAAAACGTGCGGACGGCCGCGTCTATTCCAAACCGAACAAAAATTTCCAATACGTTCTTCTCACCATCATCGTCATCCGCATCGGACTGACCCAATATTTGAAAACCCTCGATTACGTCGAGTTCACGTTCCTCGCGATGGTGATGGCCTACGTTTACATTTGCATCTGGCGCATCGGCAGCTTCGTCAAATTCCGCCGGGTTCGCGCGCAATAAACGATCGGCATGCAAAAAAGCTCCCCGAGGGGAGCTTTTTTGCATTTTATGCGGCGGGCGGCGATTAGAAATCGCCCATTCCGCCCATGCCGCCCGGCACGCCGCCTGCAGGCGCTTTTTCCTTCTCCGGCTTTTCGCAGATGACCGCTTCGGTCGTCAGGAACATAGCCGCTACGGAAGCAGCGTTTTGCAGCGCGGTGCGGGTTACTTTCACCGGATCGATGATGCCGGCTTCGAACATGTTGACCCATTCGCCGGTTGCGGCGTTGTAGCCGATGCCGACCGGTTCCTTCTTCAGGCGCTCGACGATGACGGAGCCTTCTTGGCCCGCGTTCGCGGCGATCGTGCGGATCGGCTCTTCCAGCGCGCGAAGGATGATGTTGACGCCCGTCTTCTCGTCGCCTTCGGCTTGAACGGCTGCAACCGCATTGTATACGTTCACCAGCGCCGTGCCGCCGCCGGATACGATGCCTTCTTCAACCGCAGCGCGGGTTGCGTTCAGGGCGTCTTCGATGCGGAGCTTGCGCTCTTTGAGCTCGGTTTCGGTAGCGGCGCCGACTTTGATGACGGCTACGCCGCCGGCCAGCTTCGCCAGACGCTCTTGCAGCTTCTCGCGGTCGAAGTCGGAAGTCGTCTCTTCGATTTGCGCTTTGATTTGGTTGACGCGCGCTTGGATGTCCTTCGGATCTCCGGCGCCGTCGACGATGATCGTGTTTTCCTTGCTGACGCGAACTTGGCGAGCCGTACCGAGTTGTTGCAGCGTCGTCGATTTCAGTTCGAGGCCGAGCTCTTCGGTAATGACCTGGCCGCCCGTGAGCGCCGCGATATCTTGCAGCATCGCTTTGCGGCGATCGCCGAAGCCCGGAGCTTTAACGGCGACGCAAGTGAACGTGCCGCGCAGGCGGTTGACGATCAGCGTAGCTTGCGCTTCGCCTTCGACGTCTTCCGCGATGATCAGCAATTGCTTGCCGGATTGTACGACTTTCTCGAGCACCGGAAGAATCTCTTGGATGTTGGAGATCTTCTTGTCGGTGATCAGGATGTACGGATTTTCAAGCAGAGCTTCCATCTTGTCCGTATCGGTAATCATGTACGGGGAGACGTAGCCGCGGTCGAACTGCATCCCTTCGACGACTTCCAGCTCCGTGTAGAAGCCTTTGGACTCTTCGACGGTGATGACGCCGTCTTTGCCCACTTTGTCCATCGCGTCGGCGATCAGTTGGCCCACTTCTTCGTCGGCTGCGGAGATCGCGGCGACTTGCGCGATGCTGTTGCTGCCTTCGACTTGCTTGGAGATTTTCTTCAGCTCTTCGACAGCGGCGCGAACGGCTTTGTCGATACCTTTGCGAACGACCATCGGGTTAGCGCCGGCGGTTACGTTCTTCAAGCCTTCGCGAATGATCGCTTGCGCCAGAACCGTCGCCGTCGTCGTGCCGTCGCCGGCCACGTCGTTCGTCTTGGTTGCGACTTCTTTAACCAGTTGAGCGCCCGCGTTCTCGAAAGGGTCGTCCAGTTCGATTTCTTTGGCGATCGTTACGCCGTCGTTCGTGATCAGCGGAGATCCGAATTTCTTTTCCAGAACGACGTTGCGGCCTTTCGGGCCGAGCGTCACTTTAACGGCGTTGGCAAGCGCGTCTACACCGCGAAGCATCGCGCGGCGCGCGTCTTCGCTGAATTTGATTTCCTTAGCCATTCTCAATAACCCTCCTCAAAATTTCGTTCGAACCTACGTATAAATCGTTTGCTTCTTATGTCGTTCGCAGAATCGCAGCCGCCGAATCAGCCTACGATCGCGTGGATGTCGCTTTCCTTCATGATCAAGTATTCTTTGCCTTCGTACTTGATCTCGGTTCCGGCGTATTTGGAGAACAGTACGCGGTCGCCAACTTTAACTTCAAGCGCCACGCGCGTGCCGTCTTTGTTCAGCGAGCCGCTGCCCACCGCCACGATCGTTCCCTCTTGCGGCTTTTCCTTGGCCGTATCCGGAAGGACGATTCCGCTTGCGGTTTTTTCTTCCTTGGCACTCGCTTCTACAAGTACGCGATCACCCAAAGGTTTGATCATGAAAATAGCCTCCTTTGTAAATAGGTTGATTAAGTAGTGGATGTAGTTTATTAGCACTCGATAGTGATCAGTGCTAATAACCATCTCTTATGATACTGATTTTGCGATTGGTTTTCAAGCCCTTTTCCGTTAAAAAGGCAGACCCTCGCATCGCTCGGGTCTGCTTCGTACCGGAATGCCTATTTCATTCTGTCCTGCCGCACCGCTCTTCATTCATGTCCGGAAATGACCGGCCATCGCCTTCAGGCGGGAAGCCATCTCGCTCAACCGGTCCGCGGTCAACGCCATCTCTCCGGTGGACGAAAATTGCTGCTGCGTCATCGAGGACACCTGTTCCGTAAACGAGGCGGTCTCTTCCGTCACTCTCGCTATCTCCTGAATCGATTGGTTGACGGACTCGCTTCCCGCCGTCATCTGCTCGATCGCGGCCGCCGCTTCGACGATGTTGCCGCTCAGCTTGCCGACGTCGCTGGCGATGCCGCTAAACGACTCCTCCGCCCGGCGCATGCCCGCCACCGCTCCGAACACCTGCTCCGCGCTCTGCTCGAACATGACGGCGGCGCTTCCGATATCCTTCGACATCGCCTGCAGCGTGTCGCCGATCTGCACGGCGGATTGCTGCGTCTGGTCGGCCAGCTTGCGAATCTCCCCCGCGACGACGGCGAAGCCTCTGCCGTGCTCGCCCGCCCGCGCCGCCTCGATCGCCGCGTTAAGCGCCAGCAGGTGCGTCTGGTTCGACACCTCCGAAATGTAGCCGATAATCTCCAGCACCTGTTCCGATTTATGGTTCAGCCCTCGAACCGTCTCCTGCAGCGAACGGAACGACTGCTCGACCTGAACGATGTCCCCGGTCGCCGCACGGAGCACCGACGAGCCGTCTTCCGCCCGGCTGCGGGTCGAGAGCGCCGCGTCGGATGCGCCCGTCGTCGTAGCCGCCACCTGATTCAAGCCTTCGAGCGTCTCCTGCATGACGGCCGAGATTTGCTGCGACTTGGCCACCTGAGTGACGGCGCCCGCGGCGACCCGCTCCACCGCCTTGGACACTTCGCCGCTCATGCGGGCGTTCTCGTCGGCGCCTTGCTTCAAATGAACAGCAGCAGCCGCCAATTCGGCCGTGCTGTCGCGAAGCTCCTTCATCATTTTCTGCAGGCCGTCCAGCATTCCGTTCGCCGCGTTCGCCAAATCGCCGATCTCGTCCTTGGACGAAACGGCGATCCGGCGGGTCAGATCGCCCCCGGAGGAAGCGATGTTCTTCAGCGCCCCCGTCACGCTGCCGATCGAGCCGATGACGGACCGGTTGAAATACGCCGCTCCGATCCCTCCGACGATGACGATGACGGCGGCGACCGCGATCAACTCGGCCATCAGCGCCGGATGCGACGGCAGATCGATGCCGATCAACGTCAGTGTCAATCCGAGCAGCTGCAAGAAGCATAATAGGATGTAGCCGATCCATATCTTTTGTCCCAATCCGATTCCCGAATTGCGCATTGCCTAAGTCCCCTCCCGATAAAGTCGCCTCTATTATGTAAGCGTTTGCCTTGGGCTATGTTTCCTAGTTTACCACAAAATTCGTCAACGGCCTACATCGAAAAACGGCTAAAGCGTATTGAACGATGCGATTCAGGCCGGTTCGCCATATAAAAAAGCCGGCTCCGCCTCTCTAAAAGACGAAACCGGCTTTGCGCCGAACTTATTCCGTTAAAGCGCCGTATGTATCTTCCTCGTCCTCCATCTCCAGCGCCCGCAGCTTGGCCTGCCGTTTCTTGAACGCGAAAGTGGAGAGAAGCACGCTCAGCTCGTACAGCGCGACGAGCGGGACGGCGACGAGCAGGTCCGACACGACGTCCGGGGGCGTAATGACCGTCCCCACCACAACCATGACGAACCAGGCGATCCGCCGCAGCTTCCGGAGCACGATCGGATTGAGAATGCCGACCCGGGTGAGGAACATCATGACGACCGGCAGCTCGAACAGAAGCGCAAGCGGTACCACAATATTGAACATGAACGAGAAGTATTGTCCCGCTCCGTAAAGCTGCTTGAGCCCCATGTTGCTGGTCACGTTCTCCGTAAACTGATAGGCCATCGGGAACACGATGTAGTATGCGAAGGCCAAACCGGCGATAAACATGACGAAGGCCCCCGGCACATACTTCAGCGTCGCCCTCTGTTCCTTGACGCCGAGCGCGGGACGGACAAACGCCCACAGCTGGTACAAGGCGAACGGAATGGCGACGACGAAAGAGATCACGAAGGCGAACTTCATATAGAGCCCGATAGCGTCCCACGGCGAGAAAGCGCTTAGCTCAATTCGTCCGGCCGGCGTCTTCTCCACCAGATAATCGAACAGCGGGCCGGCTCCGAACAAGCCGCCGACGACGCCGAGAACGAAGACGATCAGCACGTAGATCAGTCTCTTCCGCAGCTCGCCGATATGATCCAGCAGGGGCATCCATCCTTCCGGAGCACGGGACCCTGCGGAACGCGAACGATCAGCCATGCCCGACCTCTATTCCGGAAGGCGACGTTCCGCTTTGGGTTGCTCCGTCTCCTGCGAAGACACGTCCACTCGGCGGGGAGCCGCCTCTTGCGGCTCTTCCAAGATGCCGTTCGCGCCTTTCTTGAATTCGCGCAACGTGCGGCCGAACGCTCTGCCCAACTCGGGAAGCTTGTTCGGTCCGAACAGAAGAAGGGCGACAATCACGAGCAAAATAAAACCTGTAGCGCCGATGCCAGACATCGTAACGCCTCCTGTTCAAATGTGTGGTAGCTGAAAATGAATCAGCGGTGCAAACCGCCGTACCCCATACGGACAATATCCTCTCGCACAATCGTCTCTCCTGCAAGCACCCGGGGAAGCAGCACGTCGAAGGACGTATAAGGATCGTGCATGACGCAGCCCGGCAATCCGAAGATCGGAACCCCTCGCAAGTAACCGAAAAGCAGCATCGAGCCCGGCAGCATCGGCGTGCCGTAGCTGACGATCTCGGTCCCCGCGTCGGCTATGGCGCCCGGCGTTCGGTCGTCCGGATCGACGGACATCCCGCCGGTCACAAGTATCATATCATACCCTTCATTTAGAAGGTATAAAATTTCGTTGACAATTGTTTGTCGGTCGTCCGGGGCGAAGCGCTGCTCCGCGACCTCGGATCCGAGCTCCTCCAGCTTCTTCGCCACCGCCGGCCCGAAGCGGTCGACGATCCGCCCCGAATACACTTCGCTGCCGGTCGTCAGCAGCCCCGCCCGCATCTTGCGGAACGGCTTGACCGCGATCGGCCAGGCGCCTTCCCGCTCGCGATAATCCGCGGCGATCCGCTCGACTTCGGCCACCTTCGCTTCCGGCACGATAAGCGGAATGGCCCGCGTGGCGGCGACCGCTTCTCCCGGATGTACGACCCGGCCGCCGGTTACCGTCGCGAGCGCGATCTCGCCCAGCCCGTTGATCCGGTCGACAATCTCCTTGGAGATCGAAGCGAGCCCTGTGATCGTCGATTTGAGCGTCACTTTGCCTTCGTGCGGCTCCGTTCGGCTCGTATGGTCGCCGCCCAGCGCGACCGCCATCCGCAGCGCGGCGTCGTCTTCATGCAGGTCGCCGGCCGCGAGCTCCAGGACGAACAAATGCTCCTTGCCGATATCCTTCAGCTTGGGGATGTCTTCCTCCGTCACCCGGTGCCCTTTGCGAAACAGCCGGCCCTTGAACGACCCGGGCAAAATTTGCGTCAGATCGTGCGCGAGCGCCATGCCTACCGCATCTTCAACCTTGACCTCGCGCAGCACCGACTCGCCGATCCGCTTCACGGCCGAGCCGGATGGCTTCGGATTGGAACGATTCATTCGTCAATCTCCCTCCCCAGTCCTTTCACTTGAAGCAGCGCTGCGGGCAGCACGTCTATAATCGCCATCAACAGCTCGTGCACGCCCTTCGGATCTCCCGGCAGATTGACGATCAGCGTTCTTCCGCGAATGGCGCAGACGCCGCGGAACAGCATCGCCCGTCTCGTCCGAACCATAGCCGCCGCCCGCATTGCCTCGGCCATGCCGGGAACGATCCGCTCGGCCACCTTCAACGTCGCCTCCGGCGTCACGTCGCGCAGTCCGAGCCCCGCGCCCCCGGTGGTCAGAATCAGGTCCGCCTGGAAATAGTCCGCCATCTCGATCAGCGCGGCCCGGATCTCGTCCTGCTCGTCCGGAATGACTCGGTAATCGACGATCTCTCCGCCTAGCTCTTCCTCGACGAGCTCCCGGATGACCTGGGCGCTCGTATCTTCTCGTTCCCCCCGCGATCCTTTGTCGCTTGCCGACAACAAGGCTACTTTCCAATGCATGCCCGTTCCCCTCCGCTCCCCTTATTTGCCGAATGCAGCGGATTCGCTGCGTTAGCGTCGGTCCGTTCGCGCGGCGGCACCCGAACCCGGATTCGCCTGGCTTCCCGGTCTCTCCCCGGGCGCCGGGAGACGAACGTCAGCGGCCTTCGGCGCCGGCTTCGGCGACGTAGTCTCCGCTCTTCCCTCCGGTCTTGACGAGCAGCCGGGTCGGGCCGATCTCCATGTCCTTCTGCAACGCCTTGCACATATCGTAAACGGTCAAGGCGACCGCGGATGCGGCGGTCAGAGCTTCCATCTCGACGCCCGTCTTGCCGGTCGTCTTCACTTCCGCCGTAATGAACAGCGTATCTTCGCCGTTGTCGGCGAACTCGATGTTCACGCCCGTCAACGGCAGCGGATGGCACATCGGGATCCAGTCCGACGTCCGCTTGGCCGCCTGAATGCCCGCCACCTGCGCCACCGCCAGCACGTCGCCCTTCGCGACGGACCGGTCGAGAATGCGCCGCAACGTATCCGGACGCATCTTCACGCGGGTCTCCGCGAGCGCCGTGCGCGCCGTCACCGCCTTGTCCGAGACGTCCACCATGCGGGCTCGCCCCTGCTCGTTAAAATGCGTCAACCGCTCCGGATGAGCTTCCGCTTCCATCCGATCCCCTCCTGTCAGAACCACAAGATGCCATCTTCCGTTGCCAAGCCGCCGAGCGGCAAGTCGTGCGGCTCCTTCGGCAGAAGCTTCCCGACCTTCTGCAAGCCGAACGCGAAGCCGAGCCACAGCGCGGCGTTCGCTCCGGCCTCCTCTCGCTCGGCATAGAGACGGTCGTAATAGCCGCCGCCGTAGCCGAGCCTTCCGCCCCGGGAATCGAACGCGAGGCCCGGGACCAGCACGACGTCGATCGGCCCGTCCATCGGATACGGAGCCGTTCGCCCGGGATTCGGCTCCGGCACGCCCCATCGGCCGGGCGCCCAATCCGCCGGCGACGCGACGGTCCGCAGTTCCATGCCTTCTCCGTCCTCGCGGACGCGCGGAGCGATCACCAGGTGTCCGCGCCCGCGGCACCATTCACGGACGCCGGACGGATCGGCCTCCGACCGGAAAGCGCCGTACGCGCAGACGACGAGCGGCCTTCCGGCCTTGCTCTCCAGCGGGAGAAGCGCCTCCCTCGCGACGGCTTCGCACAGAAGCGCGGACTTCTTCGCGCGCTCGGCCGGCGTCAGCCCGTCCCGAAGGGCCGCGAAGCTGCGGCGAAGCTCCCGCTTCAGGCTCTCGACGTTCGGCCGATTCATCCGCAGTTCCCCCGTCCTATGCGTTAAAGTTAGTTCCAGTGTATCATTTTTTCCCCATATTCGCCAAGAATGCCGACACGCCGCTTCCCGCCGAGGTTTGGACGAGTACGTCGTTTTGCGATACACTTGAAAAAGACTCTATATACAATGAAGAAATTAGACGAAGTCGGAGGGATTCCTCTTGCTTTTGCAGGCATCAGGCATAACGAAACATTACGGCGCGACGCCCGTGCTCGAAGGCGTCTCGATTCAAATTAACGAGCGCGACCGCATCGGGCTCGTCGGCGTGAACGGGGCGGGCAAGTCGACCTTTCTGCGCATATTGGCCGGCGAGCTGGAAGCGGACCAAGGCTCCGTCTCGAAGCCGCGCGAGCTTAGAATAGGCTATTTGGCTCAGAATAGCGGTTTCGACGGCGATCTGACGCTGCGCGAGGTTATGATGAACGCTTTCGGACCTTTGCTGGAGATGGAAAAAGACCTCCGGCGGCTGGAAGAGAGAATGGCCGATCCGAACGAGCAGCGCGACGCTTCGCGTTACGAGACGCTGCTCAGTCAGTATGCGGATTTGAACGACCGGTTCCGCGAGGCGGGCGGCTTCGAGATGAACAACCGCATCCGCAGCGTGCTGCACGGCATGGGCTTCGGCGATTTTCCGCCGGACACGGCCGTCTCCAGCCTGAGCGGCGGGCAGCGGACGAGGCTGGCGCTCGCCCGTCTTCTCGTCGTCCAGCCCGAGCTGCTGCTGCTCGACGAGCCGACCAACCATCTGGACATCGCCACCTTGACCTGGCTGGAGCAATATTTGAAGACGTATGCCGGAGCCATGGTCATCGTCTCCCACGACCGCTATTTCCTCGACGCCACGGTCACCTCAATCGTCGAGATCGAGCGTCATGCCGCCACGCGGTACACGGGCAACTACTCCCGCTTCATGGATTTGAAAGCGGCGGACTTCGCCCAGCGCGTGAAGCTGTACGAACAGCAGCGCAAAGAAATTATGCGCATGGAAGACTTCATCCAGCGCAACCTGGCTCGGGCCACGACGACTCGGCGGGCCCAAAGCCGGCGCAACGCGCTGGAGCGCATCGAGCGGCTGGAGAAGCCAAGCACGCAGAAGCAGGCCAGCTTCTCGTTCACGACCGAGCGCAAGACGGGCAAGGATGTGCTGCAGGTGGCCGACGCTTCGGCCGCGCCTTCGGCGGAGCTGGCACCGCTGTTCCGCGGCGTGTCGTTCGAGGTCAAACGGGGCGAGCGCATCGCCATTCTCGGCCCGAACGGCGTCGGCAAGACGACGCTGCTGCGGGCGCTGGTCGGATCGCTGGAGCTGCGGGACGGCACGATCCGTTGGGGAACCGGCGTCATGCTCGGGTATTACGACCAGGAGCAGCGCGGGTTGAACAAGGCGAACACGGTGCTCGAGGAAGTATGGAGCGAATTCCCGATGCTGCCGGAAGCGGAGATCCGCACGGTGCTCGGCAATTTCCTGTTCAGCGGGGACGACGTGAAGAAGACGGTCGGCAGCTTGAGCGGCGGCGAGAAGGCGCGCGTCGCGCTGTCCAAGCTGATGCTCCGGAAGGCGAACGTGCTCGTGCTGGACGAACCGACAAACCATTTGGATCTGTGGAGCCGGGAAGTGCTCGAGGCGGCGCTGGAGGAATACGAAGGCACGCTCATCTTCGTCTCCCACGACCGCTACTTTCTGAACCGGCTCGCCGACCGGATCGTCGAGATCCATCCCGACGGCGCGCGACATTTCCTGGGCAATTATGACGATATGTTGGAGAAAAAAGAAGAAATGGCCGCGTGGGCGTCGGATCGCGCGACTGTCTCGCAGAAGGAGACGCCGCCGGCGCAGGACTACGAGGCGGAGAAGCAAGCCAAGCGGGAGGAACGGGCCCGCCAGCGCAAGAAGGAGCAGGCCGAGGCCGACATCGCGCGCCTCGAGGAGGAGATTGCCGCGCTGGAGATGGAGATGGCGGCGGAGGAAGTGTATACCAATTATGTGCTGCTGCGCGAAAAGCAGGCCGAAGTCGACAAGCGCAAAGCGGCGCTGGACGAAGCTTACGCGCTGTGGGAATCGCTGGTCGAGTGAACGAGGTGACGGCGTTCTCGGTGGCATACAGGCTTCGGTTTCATCGGGCGCTGCGGGCGATCCGGTTCATTCTTAGTTTATCCACAGCTTGCGCATAGCGAATCTGCCGGAGAAGAGAGCTCTTCTTCGGAGGAAAGTCGCTCTACGCAAGCTTTTTTATTTTCGGAATGTAAACGATCTGACTTTTTCTCCGTTTTATCCACAATGTCCACATTTTCCACAAGATCACCCTGAAAAACTCATCCCCTTTTCATTTTACAGCCAGCCCCACTCCCCCAACGGTTTCCGCGTTTTGTCCACATTATGCACAACGGGTGTGAACAAGTTTGTCCACACCCGTTGTTATTAGGAAGCGATCCTTCCTAATCGAAGACGATGTCCCTAATAGAATCGACGATCCGGCCGGCGGCGGACAGATTCCGGTTGCCCGAGTTCGGGTTGCGGAAGCCGATGCACATCAGGCCCGGCAGTTGGCCGCCAAGACGCCGTTCCGCGGATCGCATGACGGGCTGGATTGCCGCGCTTCACGCCTCTCCCTTCAAACGGTCGAAGCCTTTGAATCTCGTTCCTTGATACGTTAAGCGGCCTACGTCCCCCTCTGCGATCAGGCCGAACTGATGGCCGGCGACTTGCAGCTCAACTCGGTCGCCTTCGGCGAATTCGAAGGTAACGTAATAATAATAATACGTTCTGGCGCTGGAATCTTCCGATCCGCCGCTCATCTCCGTTCGTTTGGCCACGACTTTGGACGTCTCCGTCAGCAGCGGCGAAGCGTTGTTCCGGGACCACCGGACAATGCCGCTGACGATGGCGTAAACGAGGGTCGCGGCAATAATCCCTGCAATGCCGAAGAAAAACAACTTGAAAACGATCGGCATATCTCGAAATAATCCCGCGAATCCCGGCTCTTCCCCGAACCCGTTCACGTTGCTTCCCCTCCTCTTCCCACTTCCTTTCTATCATCCCTTTTCAGGTAAATTCAGTCAACCGTTTCCTAGATCGATACGCTGCCAAAGGCCAGCGGTCGGATACGTACGGGTAAACGGACGAACGCCTGATCAGGACGCCTGCATAAAGAGCCTCTCGCGGCGAATCGTTGTTATGCGTATCAAGAAGGTCTAGGGGGACGACGCGCAGGGCCGGCTACGTTTGCACCGATAAATTGAGCAGACTCAGTCGTTTAACCTGCTCTTCCGATTCGAACTTCGGATCCGTGCAGACGACCTGACCTTTGTAAAGAATCCGTCCGTCTGACGCATCGGCTACTGCCGCTATGGGCATATCGTCGCTCTTCAAAAGAATGTAAATCCGATCGTCGTAAACTTGCGCGTCTTGAATGATGCCCCGGCCCAGCTTCTCGGCTGCCACCTCGACAGTGGCTTCTTTGCGCCCCGCCCTTAGATCGTACTGCGATAGAATGACTTGGTTGGTATCGTTCCGCAAAAAGATGAGCCGGTCTCCCTGCAAGTTGTACATGTACGCATGCGAATCCCCGTTCCCTGCGAATTGCGGCAGTTCCGTCAGTTCTCCCGAGCGATAGGTGTAGGCATAGAGTTTGGTGACGGACTGTTCCTTCGGAGCCGCGCTCGGATCGGAGGGCCCATCGCCCGGTTCGCCGCTTATAACCAGAACGGCATAATCATTAGGCTTGGACGGGATGCGATCGGAGAAGTCTTCAAGGAGCAGCGATCGATGGAGACCGGCATATTCCTCGAGCGGCAACGGACGGTCCCGGACGACTTGACCGCTTGCGGCATCGATGACGATATCGTGGAAACCGTCGACCCCGTATCCTCCTCCATCCCCCATCGAAAGCATCCTTGTCAATACATGAATGTCATTGCCAATCTTTTGAACGTCAAGCACGTTGACAGAATGATAGGCATCCTCTCCAGGTGCCGAAGCGGAGAAGCGGGTTCTCTTGCCCGTCGACAGCTCCAGCATATCGCACGCCCAACGGGCGCCCCGTTCCGGCTTCGTTATGGAGGCTTGAACGTAAACGAGCCAATCGCCGTCTTTATAAAACCCGTCCGGATTCCGCTTGGTCCTCATGAAATTCGGATATTCCCGCTGAAGATTGTCGATTTCCGAATGGCCGGATCGCCTCCAAAGAGAATTCCACCACTGTCCGACGAGCAATTGGTCGCTGGAATAACGGCTTCCGTTCACGCTCACGCTTAAGAACTTTGACCACATTCTGCCGCCGAAGGAACCGCTCAGTTCGAGCCCCTCCGCTTCTTGCGGATCTCCTTCAAGCGCGGTCAATTTATATTGGGGAAGACGCTCGTCCGCTCCGAAAGCGTAATAGCTGCCAAGCGCAACTACGACCAGCAGAACGAGAACGAGCGTAATCGAATAGCGCTTCATCATGATTTACCGTCTCTCCTATACTGTAATCTTCTTGGCGAGAAGGCGCCAACTCAACCAGATCGACGCGGCGGCGACGACCAGGCAGACGGCCAGCTCGATCGCGATCACTTCCTCCGGATACAAATAAGCGTCAGCTTGGTTCAATCCCAAGGCATACAACGGGTACAACACGGCGACGGCGCAGGCCGCGAGGTAAACAAACCCGTACAGAATGCCCGTTCGCCGATAGCTTCTCTCCAGCAGAATCGCGGCGAAGACGGCGAGAACGGCGATGATTCCAAACCCGTAACTGACCAGAAATTGCGTCCGGTCCAACGGAAGCAACCGTTTGAATACCTGGCTGGCGAGGATCGCATCGGTGAAAGGCGACGGCTCTCTTAGATCGGGCGCAACCGCCATGTTAAAAAGGATACGCTCGATCGGCAGCAACGCCAATTGGAACGAGATAAGACCGAAGACGAACAGGAGAATCGCCGTTAACTTCGACAAGAAAATATTTCTTCGCGCCGTCGGCAACGTGAGTAATCGATAGATGAACGTATCTCTCCCCAACCAATCTCTGTACCAGATCAGAAACACATAAAGCCCCAGGGTGGCGATGCTCAGCAAAATCGGCAAGGCAAACCAACGCTGCGTGCTGAAAATCGCCCAGGCAAACGACAGCTTCTCATCCGGGAAAAGAACACGATTCACGTTCGCCGCAACGCCTTCCGCCTGAATTTGGGCGACCTCGTTCCTGGATACCCAGAGCAACGCGGCGATTTGTACGATTGCCGTAACCGCCATGAGGCCGAACAATATGTAGCGAAACCGGTAAACTTCCAGATGAACGAGCTTGAAGTAACGGTTCAAGCGAGAAGCACCTCCCTCATAACGTCGACAACGGACTTGCCTTCCTCGTCGCGCACCCGTTCGCAATCGAACGACCGTACGACCGTTCCGCCCCGAAGCAGAATCGCCTTGTCGATGAGACGCTCGATCTCATCGACCTCATGCGTCGTCAGCAGAACCCCGCGGCTGCCGATAAGGCCGCTGGAGAAAATGCCGGCAAGGTTCTCCCTGCTGAACAGGTCGATCCCCGAGAACGGCTCGTCCATCAGCACATAATCCGAATCGGGCGCGAGCCCCAGCACGAGATTGAATTTGGCAGCCGTTCCTTTGGACAAATTGCCGACCCTCTCCTGCGCATCCAGACCGAAGAACGCCATGAGTTCACGAGCTCGCTCGGGGTTCCAGCTTCGATAGAAATCCTGCATAAACCGAAGCCCCTCCCACAACTTCATGTAGGGCGGAACCGTCAGCCGGTCGGGAATATAGGATACCTTCTCGTACGTTTCCTTGCCGACCGGACGACCGTCAATGCGTATCGTTCCCTCCTGAACCGGCGTGAGTCCCATAATCGCCTTGAGCACCGTCGACTTGCCCGCGCCGTTCAAGCCGATTAAGCATGCGATTTGCCCTTTCTCCACGGCAAAGCTCACCCCGTTCAATACATTCCGTCGTCTGTACCGCTTGCGCAGATTCGCAACCTCAATCATGACCTTCCCCTCCTTGTCCGCTCTGCTTATTCGCTTTGACTTCCGCGTATTTACGCCGCACGAGCTCCAACAGTTCGTCGAGCGGCACGTCAATGCTGCGCACGGATTCGAGAAACGCTTCGACGGCTCCTCCGATCAACTCCGAGCGAATCGATCGGAAAATCTCCGAATCCCGGGTAATGCGGCTTGGGGAATTTCCTTCCGTCACGATTAAGCGCTGCTCCTCCATTTCCTTATAAGCCTTCTGGGCCGTGTTGGGATTGATCTTCAGCGCGGCCGCGATCTCCCGTCTGGACGGAATGACCTGTCCAGGCTGCAGATCCCCCGTGGCGATCCTTTCCTTGAACAGCCGAACGACCTGCAAGTAAACGGGATCCCGGCTGTTGAACGCAACCTCGGCCCAGAGCTCGCCTTTTCTCATGTGTCATGACCTCGCCGTTTTTACGAGTGTGTGTACTAAGTGGTTCATACACTTCAAGTGTATTATGACCGTAATACACAAGTTTCGTCAATCCTTAAAAAGCGCATGTTCACGAAAACACTCAAATGCAGGCTTCCGGCTTTTGGAAAATTCTGAATCAACGATAACCTGCACCGGACCGCGTTTCTATTGACTAGCAAGTGCGGAATTGGCGTATCCAAAGCCGACTGAGGAGCGGGGATAAGGATATAAATGGAGAAAAAAGAGATATAGAGGGATTGGGAGGGGGAGCTGTCGCACGGCACAAAATAAAACCGAAGGCGAGAAGCCTTCGGTTGACAGACGTTCAATGCGAGACGGACCAGTCCTCCAGCGACAGCTGGGGCTCCGCCTTCAAGTCGAGCGTCCCGAACTCGCCGCGCCGCCACTTCAAATCTGCGGCGGCGGCGATCATGGCCGCGTTGTCGGTGCACAGCGACAATGGCGGAACGAGCAGCGGCAAGGCCGCTTCCGCGCAGAGCGCCGACAGGCGCTCCCGCAGCCCGCGGTTGGCCGCGACGCCGCCGCAAAGAAGCAGCTGGCGGACGCCGTATTCGGCCGCGGCCTTCATCGCTTTGGCGGTCACGACGTCGATGACCGATTCCTGGAACCCCCGGGCCAGCGCCGCGGCCCGGATCGGCTCGCCCTTCATGTTCGCGCGGTTGATCTCGGCGAGCACGGCCGACTTCAAACCGCTGAAGCTGAAGTCGTAACAATCCGGCTCCAGCCAGGCGCGGGGAAGCTCGATCTCCTCTCGCGCTTCCTGGGCAAGACGGTCGATATGAGGACCGCCGGGATAGGGCAAGGACAGCGCCCGCGCGACTTTGTCGTACGCTTCGCCGACGGCGTCGTCCCGCGTTCGGCCAATAATTTGGAAGCGGCCCTCGCTCGCAAGCAGCACCAGCTCGGTATGTCCGCCGGACACGACGAGCGCAAGCGCGGGGTATTCGATCTCGCCGACCAGCCGGTTGGCGTAAATGTGCCCCGCGATATGATGCGTGCCGATGAGCGGCACGTCCAGCGCGAGCGACAGGCTTTTGGCGGCGACGACGCCGACCAGCAGCGCGCCGACCAAGCCCGGGCCCTGCGTAACCGCGACGGCGTCGATGTCTCCGAGAGATACGCCCGCCTTCGCGACCGCTTCCTCGAGAATGACCGTTACGCTCTCGACGTGCTTGCGGGAAGCGATCTCCGGCACGACGCCGCCGAACCGGCGGTGTGTGTCGATCTGGCTGGAGACGACGTTGGACAATACTTCGCCGCCGTTGCGGACGACGGCCACGGAAGTCTCGTCGCAGCTGGTCTCGATGGCAAGAAGATGATAAGGACGAGTCATCGTTGTTCTCCTTCCGACGTTGCGGCGCTGTTCTCGCGGGTCCACACTTCCGGCTCTAAATCCGCCCACATGATGACCGCGTCCTCCTGATTGTCGGAGTAATAGCCCGGGCGAAGACCGGACGGAACGAAGCCGAACTTCCGGTACAGCCGCTGGGCCCGATCGTTGCTGACCCGGACCTCCAGCGTCATGCGGCGCGCGCCGAGCCAATGCGCGGTTCTCATCATTTCGGCGAGCAGCCTTTTGCCGTAACCGCAACCCTGATAGCGCTCCCGGATCGCGATATTGGTCACGTGCGCTTCGTCGACGATGAGCCACATGCCTCCGTAGCCGAGAATGGCGCCGTCCATTTCCATGACCAAATATTTGGCGAACATATTTTGCTTCAGTTCATTGTGGAAAGCTTCCTCCGTCCAAGGCGCGGCGAACACTTCCCGCTCGATCTCGACGATCGTTCCGATGTCGTCCGGCGTCATGCTTCTGAATTCCAGGCGGCCGACGTCCGGCTTCCGATTGGGCATCATTTGGCGATCTCCGTTCTGGCCTTCATAAGATTGACCTCCGCCTCGGTCAGTTGGGTATAGTTGGGGACGAAGCCGTGGATGTCGTCCCGCTCTCCGCGCCGAAATTTCCGTTCCGCGAGCAAGCCGACGGCCCCCGCCTCGATTGCGAAAGCCTCCGTGCGGAACGGAATCGTCCCCGCCCCGGCGGCAATCGCCTCCCGTTTGCCTTCCAGAAAGGAAGACTCGCCGACGAAATAAACGGCCTGCGGCCGTTCGCTATCGTCCGCATTGGCGGCGAGCTCCCGCAAAGAATCGCACCAGGCCGCGAGCGGACGGATGCCGTCCGCCTCCGCTCTCGCCCACTTCCCGTCCCGGTTCGCCGCGAACAGGGACGTGTACACTTGGCCGCGCCGTGCATCCATAACCGGAACGATCCACGCGGAACGTTCCGTATCGGGGCGTCCGGTCCATTGATGCCACGCCCCGAACGCCATCGCTTCGAGGCTGGAGACGCCGACAAGCGGCTTCTGCCAAGCCCAGGCCAGCGTTTTGGCGGCGGTCACCGCGATGCGCACGCCTGTATACGAGCCGGGCCCCCGGCCCACCGCGATGAAGTCGATTTGTTCCCGGCGCAATCCGGCTCTCGCCATCAGCTCGCGCAAATCGGAGACGACCCGGACGGAATGGTTCCGTTCTGTGAACGATTGCGAGCTGTCCCATACGCTGCCGTTGCGGGTAATCGCCGTCGCGAGCACGGCCGAGGACGTGTCCAGCGCGAGCGCCGTGCAGCCGCCTTCCATTTTCCCACTGTTGGTGCCGTTCACTCCGCCGTCTCCTCCTTTGCAATTTCGGTGATCCCCAGTTGGATGCACCATGCCTCATACCTTCCGCCAAGCGGACGGCATTCCACCGTTCGGGACGTCGGTCCCGTCGTCGTCAGCCGGATGTGAAGCCGCTCTTCCGGAAGCAGCGGCTCGATCAGGGATGCCCACTCCACGAGGGACACGCCGTCGCCTTCGAAATATTCCTCGAGGCCGAGCTCGTCCGCTTCATCCGGCCCGAGCCGGTACACGTCCATATGGTAAAAGGGAAGTCTTCCGCCCTCGTATTCTTTAATAATCGTAAATGTCGGGCTATTGACGACGCCCGGTACGCCGAGTCCGCCGGCGAACGCTTGCGCGAAGCGGGTTTTGCCGGCGCCCAGATCGCCGTCGAGCGCCAGCACGGCGCCGGGCTCGGCAAGGGCGGCAAGACGCGCCGCGAATCCGGCCGTGTCGGCCTCCGTGTCCGCCCGGAAGACGAACGTTCTCCCGGCGGAATCGCCGTTTCCGATGCTCATATACGGTCCCATCCTTTGCGGTTCTTAGCGCGGCAAGGGCTTATCCGCCTGCCGTCCGCTAAAATAGAGAAAATCCGCGTGCGGACAGGCATGCGTCCAAGCGCGGATGTGCGCATTGCGAGCGGGTTGCGGGATCGTCGGCGGCAGGCCGATCGCCGTCTTCATCGCACTTGCTTTCAATTTAATCTCCATTATATCGGCACAAGCCCGAACTTGCAAAAACGCAAGACGCGCAGCGCCGGCGGCCGAGGCCCCCGCTCGCTCGGCTGCATAACCGGCGGGCCGGGACCGCGCTAACGGGGCAACGCAATCCGCACCTTGTCGCCCGCGGCGATGACGCCCGGCAGCTCGACCGAGCAGACGATGCCCCTCCGCTGCTTCGCCGCCTTGACGAACCGGGCGGCCAGTTCCGGACGGCCGTACTGCGCCGCGATCTCCTTCCCCGGGGCGATGCAAGGCTCGTTCTCGCCCTCGCAAATGAGCGACGCGCCGGACTCGAACAGCAATCTGGCCCCCGGAGGAAGCAACGTCAGGCGTTCGAATCCCGCGAGCAAGACGTTGGCCCCCAGCCATTCCGGCAAAATGTTCTCCACGCCAAGCCGCTCGGCCACCTCCGCGTTGTCTTCGACGGACACAATGCTGATCTGCCTGCGATTGGCGATCATCGTTCCCCTCGGATACAGCTTCTGCCTCGAATCCGCGGGCCGCAGCAAGCCGTAATGCCGGTCGCCGGGAATGCCTCCCAGATCGACCGTAATGCGCTCTTGCGCATGAGTAACGAACGAATCGGGGTCGGGCGTCGTCAACACCGATTCCGTCCGGGCTTCGTAAACGTTCACTGCGTCATTCCTTCTTCCGCTTTTTGGATAAGGGAACTCCGTTCGGATGGAGCCCTCTATAGGTTTTCGTCGGCCCATTCCGAATTCCCTGCAATCGCTGTTGGCGAAACGATTGTACGCTCTCAACCCGGCTACAGCGCTTCCTTGTCCGACAGCGTCTCGCCAGCGGACAACAACGCGGCCCGATAAAAAGACAAAGGCTGCCCGAAGCCTGTTCGCTCCGAGGCAGCCTGTAAAGCGCCGTTGTATCCTGTTAGGATAAGTCAGCCGTTCTTGAGAACGTCGTGATCGACGTACCGCTCGCCGTTCAGCTCGCTGATGACGTTGATCGCCACTTTCGCGCCGTCGCCGGCGGTGACGATCGTATGCATGCTTACGCCCGCTACCGTGCCGGCCGCCCAGACGTTGTCCAGGCTCGTTTTGCCTTCGGGAGTGGCGTCGATGATCGTTTTGATTCTCGGCTCGGTGCCCGGCTTCGTCCGGATGCCGCTCGCTTCCGCGAAGTCGACGAACATGCCGGTCGCGATAATGACGTGGGTCGCCTCGTACGTGCCCGCATCCGTCTCGACCGTCAGAAAGCCGTCGCCGGCCGTTAGTTTGCCCGCCTTGGCCCGAACGAATTCGGCGCCGAACTTCTCCGCCTGCTTCTTGCCGGTCTCTACCAGATCGGGTCCCGAGATGGCCGGAGCCCCGTAATGGTTGTCCAACCACGCCCTCCTCGTGACGCTTTGATCGCTGTCGATCACAATCGTTTTTTTCCCCGCTTTGGCGGTGAAAATCGCCGCGCTCGCGCCCGCCGGACCTCCGCCGATAATCGCTACATCGTACATGCTCCCGTCTCCCTTCGTCGGTTTGTCTATCTCTTCCTAATTGTACCACTTCCTTTAAGCGCTATCAAAAAGGCAAGAAAGACGAGGCCGAAATGGCCCCGTCTTGCCGTTGCGTCAATGCCGCTTCTCTTCCAGGCGTTCCACCGATACCGTCTGCGTGTTGAGCGGATCGGATCCGATCTGTACGGTCGCCATTCCGTTCGCGGTGTCGACGTTCTCGATCCAGACCGGGCGGCCTTCCATCTCCACCTCGATCGTATCTTTCGACTCGTAAATTTGTTTGGCTCGCTGCACGTTCATTTTTCCCAATTCTCCTCCATCGTGTCCGTCGTCGTCTCTTCGATCCGCCCGTTATGAATCGTCACCTGGCCGCCGCCGAGCCCTTCGTTGATCATCCGGTCGATATCCATGTCGTACACGTCTTTCCCCTCGAAGAGGGAGTCGGTTTCGTTCGGATTGTCCATTCGTTCTGTCGCCTCCGCCCGGTGAAGTGGGTTTTCATCGTCAATATGCCCCCGGCAGATTGGAACCATGCATTCGGGGAACCCTAAGCCGCAAAGCGACTGCGCTCATACGCTCCGGCGGCTCGCGGGCATCCGGAGACAACGATACAACGGAAAGGAGCTTCGGCCCATGCATACGGTCTGGAAAGGCGCTATCAGTTTCGGTCTCGTCCACGTTCCCGTCAAAATGTTCACCGCCACCGAAGACAAAGACGTTCACCTGCGGTACATCCATAAGCCGTGCGGCACCCCCATCGCCTATACGCGCAGCTGTCCGCATTGCGAGAAGGCCGTGGAGTGGGAAGAAATTACGAAGGGCTACGAATATGAGAAAGGGCGCTTCGTGCTGTTCGACGAGCAGGAGCTCGAGGCGGTCAAGCCCGAGACGACGCGAACGATTCAGATTTTGGACTTCGTCGACCTGGAGGAGATCGACCCGATTTATTATCAGAAGACGTACTACTTGTCCCCCGATCAGGCGGGAGGCGGGGCGTACAATCTGCTTCTCGAGGCCATGCGCCAATCCGGGCGGATCGGCATCGCCAAAGTCGCGATTCGCAGCAAAAGCAGCCTCGCCGCCATCCGCGTGCTGGACAACTGCATCTGTATGGAGACGATGTTCTATCCGGACGAAATTCGGGGACTGCAGGGCGTTCCCAATCTGCCGCAGAACATTACGGTCAACGACCGGGAGCTGGCAATGGCGAAACTGCTTATCGATCAATTGTCCGCTCCTTTCGATCCGGAGAAGTACACCGACGATTATCGGATCGCTCTGCTGGACGCTATCCAGCGGAAAATTGCGGGCGAAGGCGCGGATGTCGTCACCGCTCCGGCTGCGGAACGGACGAACGTCATCGATCTGATGGCCGCGCTGCAGGCCAGCCTTGAGGCTGTCAAGCCTGCGGCCGGGGCTGCCGGCGGGGCGGCGGAGGAGGCGGGCAAGCGCAAGCCGGTCGTACGCGCGCCCGCGAAGGCGAAAGCGGCCGTGGGAGCCGAGCCGGCCGGAGGCGGCGGCAAGGCGGGAAGCGACGGCGGCACGACCAAGAAGCGGCGGACTTCGCGCGCTGCAGGTCCGAAGGATTCGGGGACTTGATCGGTTTTTCCCAGAGGTCTTCCAATATTTAATCAATGAATGGCCCTGCGATAGCTGCTAAAATGTGAAGTATTCCAAGGCCGAAGCCCGAATATGGGCGCGGGGGAACCAAGTTCGTGGGGTGAAGGCGCTCTGCAAGCGCCAGGGGTACTCTTTGACCCGAACCCGTCAGCTAACCTCGCAGGCCAGACAAAGGGAGGAATCTTCATTGTTTAAACGCAACAATCGCAGCGGTATCGGCAAGTTGGTTCTGTCCGGCTCTCTCGTATTGGCACTGTCCATTCCTGCGGCAGGCGCCGCATCGGCGGCCACGACCTCGACGTCGGCCAATAACCATGCCAAGACCTATTCCATTAATTGGTCGCAGTTGGCCAGCCAATACGGCATCGATTGGAATTCGCTGCTGCAGCAAATCCAGCAAGGCTTCGCGGGCAGCGATTCGGGCTGGACGAACGGCTATGGCTCCTCGAACGGTTCCGGTTCGGGATCGAACGCCGGCTCCGGCTATTGCGGCTCGAATACGGGCTCTAAGGCCGGTTCCGGTAAGACGAACGGCTCCGGTTCGGGATCGGGATCGACGGGCAATAGCGGTTCCACGTCGGGTTCCGGTTCTTCGGCAGGCGCCGGATCGTCGAAGGGCTCCGGTTCCAACGCCACGCAGTCCGATTTTGCCGCGCAAGTCGTCAATCTGGTTAACCAGGAACGCGCCAAAGCCGGCCTGAAAGCTTTGAAGACCGATTCGAAGCTGACTTCGGTTGCTCTGGCCAAAGCGAAGGACATGTACACGAACAACTATTTCGACCATAACTCGCCGACGTACGGCTCGCCGTTCGACATGATGAGGCAATTCGGCGTGACTTACAACTACGCGGGCGAGAACATCGCCAAAGGCCAGCCAAATCCGCAAGCCGTCATGAACGACTGGATGAACAGCTCCGGCCATCGCGCCAATATTTTGAACGGACACTACACGTCTATCGGCGTCGCCTACTATAACGGCGAATGGGTACAAGAATTCATAGGTTGACCTTATTTACCGGGTTGAGCTTAGCTCAGCCCGTTTTTTTTCTGCGCCAGCCGTTGCTTGTTGTAACCCGACATTAGCGGCTTACAGCTAACGCAAGTACAAATCCGCTTTATTCGTTAACTGATCAGGGTTCCTTTCCCGACAGAACGAAGAATCCCCTTCTGAACCATTCTTCTTAAGATCCTCCTTGTCGCATCTTCCTTAAACAAGAGGCACCGACAGGCTTCAGCCAGTGCGTGCGGCTCATCTGCAGCTGCTCGGCCGGATCGTTCTCCGACAGCAGCGTGCCCGGCAAATATTCGGTATATAGGCGGCGGCGAATCTCCTGGCAAATAGGCTATCTTTTGAACACCCCTACTTCAAAAAAGAAGGAAACGCTAACAGCAGCAAGCCGGCCGCGCCGTAGACCAAGCCGACGATCCGGTAAGGGAAGCGGGGATCGTCCGCCGTCTTGCCGAACAGGCCGAACGCCTTCAGCCATTGCCGGAACGCCTGCGGATGCAGGGCGGCGAACCAGGCCGAGCCGGTCCAAAAAACGAGAAACAGCGAGACGAGAGAAGAGGCGGAGGACAGAGGAAGGCCCATGAAGACGTACCTCCATTCGGATGGTGAGAAAGCTTCGTTAGAATTAAGCTATTCGGAACGTCTCCGGTTTGGTTCATGAAAATGCGCCTTGCCTATGCTTCCTTCACGGCGACTGCTAAAATGATAAAGACAGACGGTTCCCGGCCGGGAATCTTCGTCGTTCAACGATTTTCTCAACGATCTGCTGCGCTTCGGCAACTATCGCTGCAGCTCTTCGATCGGCCGGCTCAAATAACCGGCGGGCGTGCCGCTAGTTTTTCTTCCGGCTGCGTTTCTCCGCCATTTTCCGATTGATTCTCGCGATATCCTGAACGATCTTCATCGTTTTCTCCCGCGAAGATGGAAACTGGTTTTCACCCAATCTGAACTTGCCTCGCACTACTTTGTCCCGATTCACCGCTACGGCCCCTTTGATTGCTCTAGTAGAACTAGTATGAACGTAAATAGCGGCTTTAAAACGCAAATAAAAAGAGGAGCCCGCAGCTCCTCTTCGCGCGTACATTATCTGGCCCCCGCCAGCTTCATAAGCTTGTCCAAATTGCGCTCCTGCTTGGCTATCGTCTCGGTCATGCTGGAGACGAGCTCCTCCATCCGCTGGTGCCCGGCCAGGATGGCCACGCGGTTCTGCGCGCGCTGCGCCCGGATCCGGTCGATGTCGACCATAATTTCCTGCAGCCGCTGACTGTTCGTCTTGAGCCGGTCCGCGGAACGAACGTTACGCTTCGGCATGCCGAATCCCCTCCTTCTCCAGCAAACCGCGCTCTTCCAGATGGATGCAGATCCCCCGGATGAACCGGTACATTTCTTTCGATTCTATTATAGCATGGATCGACCGGTTTGTAGATTCAAAGTGAAAGTTATAGATGACGACCCGCTCCGACGGAAGCTCGATCCAATAGCTGGCTACGGTTCTGCCTTCCCGGTCGCTCGTCGCGTATTCGATCGTATTGTCGCTATGAACGAGCTTGACCGACGAATAGCGGGCATAGTTCGGATCGTCGAGGTGAATGGCGGGCGGCGTCTCCGTTGTGCCCTGCTCGCAGATCCGGTATAAAACGTCGCCTTCCAGCTCGAAGAGCGAAAAAGCCGTCAGAACGCGCAGATCGTTCGGGGTAAAAAGCTTCGGATCGGCCCGCCGGAGCCGGTAAATGACGTCGATGGCGGCGTTAAAGCCGTTCTCGTTCGCGCTCACTTGCTGGATGAGAAGCTCGATTTTGCGGTTCAGCAGATCGATTTGCATATCGGCGGTTCGCAAATTCCGTTCGCTTCTCTCCAGCGAGGCTTTGAATTCCCGCGATTCCCGGCGAAGCTGTTCGTTGATCGCCTGATGCTCGCGGATCAAATGATCAAGCGAATGCTCGTTGTACAGAAGCTCGACCCACTTGGCGACCGTGCCGAACGTATGCTTGTTCTCCTTCAAATAATTGAGGAACATGAAATATTCCTTCGGGCGGAACAGCTTATACGCGCTCGAATTGAAATAAGGATCGCCGGGCGTCAGCATGCGGGTCAGGTTGCTCTTGAGCGAGCCGGCGACGGCGGCGGCGAGGAGAACGATGCCGGCGAGCCATTGCCAGTCGTCGAAGCCCCGAATCCAGGCAAGCGCCGCGTTGCCCGCGATCGCGACGAGCCACGCCGACCACAACGTGGCCCGGCTGGAGAAGAAGGCGACGGTCTTCTGGATGCTGTCCTCCGGCATTCTCTTGTATTTGATGCCGAGCAGCGACCGGGCCAGCCAAACCCCGACCCAGCCGGAGGCGGGATACTGCTTCCTCGCTTCGAGCAGCACCGGGTCGAAATCCCGCTCGATCGTCTTCAGCCAACTGAGAAGCTCGATCCGATTGACGGCGTCTTCCGGACGTTGCCCGCTCATCGATTCCCACCCCCGGGATAGGCTCTTGTCGCTTATATCGTACCATATCTTGGACCGGCGGGCATACGGGATTTGTTGCGTTCAAACGAGCCGAAGCGAGTCAAACGGCAAATTGCGCGACGCCGGGATGGGCATACTGGAAGCAGGTGATGCGACGAATGGAACCGATCGTCCCCTTCGAGCCCGTTCGGGCGGCGGACATTCCGGCCGGTCCGGACTGGATTCATCAGATCAAATGGGACGGGGTGCGGATTCTCGCCTATTACGACGGCGGGCCCCTCCGGCTGTTCAACCGCAAAAAGCGCGAACGAACCGCCCAATATCCCGAGCTGACCTCGCCCTCTTACTGCAAGGCGAGCTCGTTCATTCTCGACGGCGAAGTGATCGCGCTGGCCGCCGACGGCAAGCCTTCGTTCCACGAGGTCATGCGGCGGGACGGCATTCGGACGCTGTCCCGCGTGCCGCAAGCCGTTCAAAGCGTCCCGATTGCGTACATGGTGTTCGACATCCTCTATTGCGACGGGGAATGGACGATCGACCGGCCGCTCTCGGAGCGCCAGCGGTTGCTGGAGGAACGGCTCGTTCCGAGCCGGGCGGTTCAGCCGGTCGCTTCCCATCCGGACGGCGCCGCTCTGTTCGACGTCATTCGCAGCCACGGCATGGAAGGCATCGTCTCGAAAAAAACGGACAGCGCCTACGCGACGGGCGGCAAGGACACCCGGTGGGTCAAGGTTAAAAATTACGGCGACGTCGTGGCGGTCATCGGCGGGTTCCGGATGGAAGAGGGCGTCGTTCGGGCCGTGCTGGCCGGGCTATACCGCGAAGGGCGATTGCTGTTTATCGGCAAAGTGGGGACCGGCAAATTGAGCGCGGCCGATTGGCGGGAGCTGACGGAGCGGCTGACGGCCATCGAGACGCCGGTATGCCCGTTCGCCGGCCGCCATGAGGAGTTCCGCGGCGCACGGTGGGTCAAGCCGCTGCTGACCGCCAAGATCCGATATTCCGAATGGCGTCTGCACGAGGGGCGGACGATGCGCCAGCCCAGCATTCAGGCGTTCGTGGACAAGCCGCCGGAGGAATGCGTGTTCGAATAAGATCGGCTTCCGGAGCGGGAGGAGAAAGTCCCGCGCGGCGGGGAAGCCTAAAGGCAAAAGAACGTGGCGCTTGGAAAGGAGTCCTGCCGATGGCCGCGACGAAAACCTTGATCAAGCTCGGCGACACCGAGCTGAAGCTCTCCCACCCCGACAAGCCGATCTGGCCGGAGATGGGCATTACGAAGCTCGTGTACGTACAGAAGCTCGCCGCTCTGGCGCCATATTTGCTTCCGCACAGCGAACGTCGTTATTTAACGACGATCCGTTATCCGGAAGGAATCGGAGGCATCTCCTTTTACCAGAAAAACTGCCCTCAGCCCATCCCTCCGTACGTGAACACCGCCGTAAACGGTACGATCAACTACGTCGTGCTCGATTCCATGCCTACGCTTGTCTGGCTGGGCAGCCTGTACAGCCTGGAGTTTCACGTCTCGTGCGAGAGCACGGACGATGCGCTGCCGGACCGATGGATTCTGGACATCGATCCGATGTTGGAGGTGGAGCCGCGAATTATGGAAGCGACCGCGATCGTCGGCGAACTGCTCGCTTCGCTCGGCCTGTCCGCGGTGCCGAAGACGTCGGGGGCGACAGGCGTGCAGATCGTCATGCCGATTGAGCCCGGACCGACCTACGACGATCTCCGCGGCTTCGGCAAATTCGTCTGCGAATATTTGGCGGCCAAGCATCCGCAGCTGTTCACCGTCGAGAGGCTCAAGAAAAACCGCGGCACGCTGATCTACCTCGACTATTTGCAGTTCTATCCCGGCAGGACGCTGGCCGCGCCGTATACTCCCCGCGCCCGTCCCGGCGCACCGGTCTCTACCCCGCTAACCTGGGAGGAGGTTCGCCGCGATCCGAAGCCGACCGACTTCCATTTGCTGAATATCGAGGAGAGGTTGCGCCGCACCGGGGATTTGATTCGCCTGTTGCCCCGCCAGCAGCTTCGGCCGGTGCTTCAGCAGATCCGGTCCTTGTAAACAAAAGCCCCTTCTGCGTCATCTTATAGATGCTGAATGATCCAAAAAAACGCCCTACCGGCCATGAAGCCGGAAGGGCGTCGGATGGCGGCCCCGCGGAAGGCCTTGCCTTAAGCGGCCACGTCCCGTCTCCTGAAGATGGTCCAGGAGACGATATTGAAGACGATAAAGTAGACGGCCAGCACGGACAGCGAGAAGCCGACCGTCGTTTTGAAGTTCGGCACCGGGTTGCCCCCGTTCAAATAAGCGGTCAGGTCCAGATTCGAGAACAGGACGTACTTGACCCAGGGCTTGTTCGTGACGGAGAGAAGCCCGGTGATCATGCTGCCGGCGAACAGCAGGAAAATCGACAGGCCGATGGCCAGGCCGCTGCTCCGGAACGCCGACGACAGCATGAACGCGAAGGCGACGATGACGATCAATTCGATCCATTCATACAGGTAATCCAGCCCCATATAGGTCCAAGGGGACTGTCCCGCAAGCGGGGAGTTGGCCGGAATAAGCCCGCTCGTGTCGGAGCTGAAGCCGAAAACGAGCGTGTTCACTCCCCACGTTAAGACAAAGCAAACGACCGACAGCAGCACGGAAAACAGCACCAAGGCGATAAACTTGGACAATAGAATCGACGACCGGCTCCAGGGACGAATGAGCAGCAGCTTGATCGTGCCGGTCGAGAATTCCCCAGCCACCGAATCGGCGGCGACGACGACCGTAAAGATCGTGATGAGGGAGAACAGAATGGTCGTCTCCAGCTGCATCATCTCCCAGTTGTTCGCATCCTTGCTGTCCGAGAGCAGCAAGAAGGCGACGGTGACGACGATCGGAATCAGCACGACGATTCCGAGCATGACCCAAGTGCGCATGCGGCGGTAAATTTTCATATTTTCGTTCTGCACGAGCTTCCAAAAGTTAGCCAATGGTCTCACTCCCCGTCACTTCGAGGAATTGGTCTTCCAGCGATTTGGTCTTCGTCCGGATGCCGTAGACGCGGATGCCGGCTTCGACCAGCCGCCGGTTCACTTCCGCGATCTCGTTGCGATCCGCCGTCAGCTCAAGCAGCCCGTCCACAATGCGGCCGCCGCCCTGCCCTTGCAGGACGCCGAGCGCGGCTTCGGGACGGTCGACGTCGAACAGCGCCTCTTCCGCTTGCTGTTGCGCCGATGCCGCTTGTCCGCGAATGGACCGGATGTCGATGATTTGCCCTTTCTGCAATATCGCCACCCGATCGCACATCAGCTCCATCTCCGACAGCAGATGGCTGGAGACGAACACCGCGGTCCCTTCCTCTTGCGCAAGCTGCCGGAGATAATCCCGGAGCTCGCGAATGCCGGCCGGATCGAGTCCGTTCGTCGGCTCGTCCAGAATGAGCAGCTTCGGCCGGTGCATGACGGCTTGCGCGACGCCAAGCCGCTGACGCATGCCGAGCGAATATTTCTTCACCTTGTCGTGAATGCGGCCGGACAAGCCGACCAGCTTCACCACTTCGTCGATGCGCTCCCGCGTGATGGAGGCGTTCATTCGGGCGTAATGCAGCAAATTCTGGTACCCGGTGAGATATTTGTACATCTCCGGATTTTCTACGATGGCGCCGACCTGGGCCGCCGCCTGGGGGTAATGCGTGCGGACGCTGTGCCCCCCGATCGAAATATCCCCCGACGTCATCGCCATCAATCCGACCATCATGCGGATCGTCGTTGTTTTCCCCGAACCGTTCGGCCCGAGGAATCCGAACACTTCTCCCGGATAAATCTCCAGGGAGACGCGGTCGATAATCGTGCGGCTGCCGATGCGCTTGGTTACATCCTGCAATCGCGCGACTGGAACTTGAGACATGATCTTCCCTCCGGCTATCTATATTTGGACACTGAATTCATTATAGCGGCTTTGCAAGCCTATATCCTGGAATTTAACGAAATTTAAACTCGAAGGGGAGGAAAGAGGAAGGGAAACCGTCTCGGCCGGAGGCGATCAGAAGGTGTTGCCGAGGCGCCGTCCGCCGCCGCGGGTCTTCGCATAACCGTTCGGATTGCCGACTTGCCATCTCCATGCGTCTTCGCACATCTCCAGGACGCTGAAGCCGTTGCCCGTCCCAAAATTATAAGCTTCCACGCCCCGCGACGCGCCGACCTTCTCCAGCGCCCGCAAGTGGCCGGCGGCCAAATCCTCCACGTGCAAATAATCCCTGACGCCCGTTCCGTCCGGGGGCGGGTAGTCGTTGCCGAAGATCGTCAGCTCGGGCCGCCTCCCGACCGCCACCTGCGAGATGAACGGGAGAAGGTTGCTCGGCGCGCCTCGCGGATCCTCGCCGATCCGGCCGCTCTTGTGGGCTCCCGCCGGATTAAAATACCGCAGCAAAGCGATGCTCCATTCGGGCTGGCGAGTATTGACCGGGCAGGCGCCGTTCAGCCCGCCGCGTTCGTCTTAAGCGCTTGCTTCATGGCATCGTGAATCCGGTCCCTCTCCGTCTGATCGACGATGAAGTAGTAGATTCCGCCGATCATTGCGCCCTTTCCTTCGATCTCCGTCGTCTCAATCGTGCCGATCTTCTGCCGATACTTGAGCGCCAGATCCTGCATCTCTCCGAAGGTCATATTCGTTCGCACATATTTCTCGACGGATTTGAGCACCTTGGGCAGTTCAAGCGCGTTATTCCACTGGGCGGCACGACGGATCACGTCGCTGACAATCTGACGCTGGCGTTCGGTGCGGCCGAAGTCCCCTCTCGGGTCGTCGAATCGCATGCGCGAATACTTGAGCGCCAACTCCCCGTTCAAATGCAGCGGCCCCTTCCGGAAGGACGATCCCAAATAATCGAAGGCGAACGGATTATGGACATCGACCCCGCCCAAAATATTCACAACCGCCTCGAACCCTTCCATGTTCACTTCCACATAGTAGTCGATCGGCATATCGAGGAAATTTTCCACCGTCCGAATCGATCCGGCTACTTCTTCGAACGCGTATGCGTGGTTGATCTTGTCCTGAACGCCCTTGCCGGCAATTTCCGTTCGCGTGTCCCGCGGGATGCTGAACATGAGCACCTTATGCGTCTGCGGGTTGACGGTCAGAATGAGAATGGTGTCCGACCGCCCACGGTCGTGCTCCCGTTCGTCCACGCCGAGGATCAAGGCCGTGAAGGGCGCGAGCTTGCCCGTCTCCACCTTGTTCAGCGGCTTGACCTCGGTATCCCGGCTGACATATCGGGGCGTATCGGAAGGCAAAGGCTCATAAACCTGCTTGGCTGTATGCTTAAGCGAATGGTACGCGTAAAACAGCATGCCGCCGGCGATGACAAAAAGCGCTACGGTGATGGAAATCCCGATCCAGATCCACTTTTTCATGCTTCGATCGCACCTACGCTTTCGCTTGATAAGCCAGCAGTTGGCTGAAAACCCCTTTCGCTTCTTTGGACAGCTGGAGGTATTCGCCTTGCTGGATGACCGTTCCTTGATCGATGACGACAACCTGATCCGCGTTGCGAATGGTGGATAAACGATGGGCAATGATGACGATGGTGAGATTGCCCTTAAGCTGATCCAACGCCTCTTGAATTTTCGCCTCGTTCTCGTTGTCCAGCGCGCTGGTCGCTTCGTCCAGCACGAGAATCGACGGCTTGCGGAGAATCGCCCGAGCGAGCACAATCCGCTGGCGCTCGCCGCCCGAGAGCCGTACGCCCCGGTCGCCCAGCACCGTGTCGATCCCTTGAGGGAGTCTGCTTACGAAGTCCTTGGCCGCTGCGAACGTAAGCGCTTGCCAAATTTCCTCTTCCGTCGCGTCCGGCGCCACCATCTTCAGGTTGTTGCGAATGCTCGCATGGAACAGAAACGGGTCTTGCGAGACGTAGCTGATCGAACGCCGGTAAGCGGACAGCTTGTCGCCTGTCAACGGAACGCCGTCGATCAACACCTCCCCTTCCTCCGGCTGGAACAGTCCGATCAGCACATCGATCAACGTGCTCTTCCCCGCGCCGGACCGGCCGACGATCGCCGTCGTCCGATTGGCCGGAATGGCGAGGTGAATATTCTTTAACGCGTAAGTGGGAGAGTGAGGATCGTAGCGGAAGGCAACCCCCCTGCAAACGATGGATTGACGAATGGTCAGCGGTTCCCGATTCGGCTCCCGCAGGGCGAGCTCCACTTCGGCCTCGCGAGCTTCCGTGCACTCCCGCGTCAGCTCGAGCAAGCCCCGATAAGCCGGAACGGCGGACACCATCTGCTCCGCGCTGCTTTGCAGGGAAGTAAATCGCGGCCACAAACGGGTAAAAATCAGCACAATCATGACGAGCTGCTCGGTCTGGACATGCAGCAGCTCGAACGAGACAAAGACGAACAGCACGATCAGAAGCGCCGACGCCGTCTTGTAGACGAATTGGCTCATCGACTGATTGCGCACGAACTGGTTCGCATTCTCTTCCATTTGCCGGTTCAAATCCTGGAACCATTGCAATTGCGTCGACTCCAGCCGGTTGCTCTTAATATCCTTAATGCCGCTGAAGCTGTCGTTGACTGCGGCGAAGTAGCCTTGAGACAGCTCGCTCATCCGTCCGCCCAACCGTTTGGCGCTGCGAACGAAGCGCCGGGAGAACAGGACGAAGCCGACGCCGCAGGCGATGACCAGCAGGGTGAGCTTGGCGGAGAGCAGGAAGGCGAGACCGATCTGGATGGCCGTGAACACGGCGGAAGTCAGGAACGTCATCGCTTGCACGGTGCCGCTCGCAACTCTTCCCAATTCGGTCGTCAGCATATGATAGAAATCAGATTTCCGCTTTCTCACGAAGAAGTGCCATCCGGAAGCAAGCAGACGCTGATAAATATCCAATCTCAGGAGCTGAATGAACCCCTGGTTCATTCGGCTGTTCTGCAATTGCAGCATGCGCTGCAGCAACGCCTGGCCAATAATCAGGACGACATAGACGAGCAAAATCAGAGGCAGGCGCGCCTGTTCGGGGATGCTCTCAATCGGTCCCATTAAACGGTCGATATAGGGGATGCTTCCGAGATTAAGATGGAAGGAGCCCATAAGGCTAAGCATCGGAACGAGCAAATAGATCCCGACGCCCTCGATGAAGCTGATCAGCACCATGCCGATCAGATTGATATAGAGCCTTCGACCCGCGAAGGCATGAAATTTGCGAAAGTAATGCAAAAGTTCCTTCATCTTAAGTCCTCCGTCTTCCAGGACGCCTCGTTCCGCATCCGTCTCCAGAACCACAGGAAGGGTCTCAGGGGAAAATAAAGAAATCGCAATGGCGCGGGCAGCGGGAGGAGCCGGGCATCCCAGGAGCTGGGGTACAGCTTGCTTATCAGATAGGCCCGCTTCTGACGCAGCGATCGGATGGAGAACACGTAGCGCCGATAATATTTGTTCACATCTTTGCTGTTCGGCTTCGGCGTCATTTGAACAAGATCGCGTATGATCTTTACGGCTCCCTTGGCCAGACGGAGCGCCCTTCGTTTGGCCATATACGGACGCATTGCTTCGGGCACGGGAGTTTGGAGCAGCGCTTCGCACAGGATCGCCGCTTGACCCGCCAAGTGCCGGCACTCGTTCTGCTCCAGAAGCGTCCGCAGCAGCGTCCATCGCAGCGGGCTCCGCAGCATCCTGTCGATATCCGCAAGCCAGCGAAGACGAAACCACCCATGTCTTGCGCCATGCGAGACGAGATAGACGAACAGATCCTCCGGGCCCAGCATGGCAACCGTCCGGCCGGAAAAGTCCGCTTCCTGCCGCCGCGCCCACAGCGCTTCGAAATCCGGCTCGTTCGCCGTGTCGGGATTCATCCGCCAGTGCAATTCGATCTGAATGCCGGTTGCGGGAAGCTTGTAGGAAGCATGATGCGTTTTCCGCATCCAGTCGTTCAACACCCGAGGGATGGCGCCATCTTCCCGGTAGCCGCGGCTTTGCAAGACGGACTCCGCTTCCCCGATTCGGCCGGGAGGGACGAGCAAATCCAAATCCTTGGACGTCCGAAGCGACAGGTCGCCGTACAGCTTCTTAGCGAGAACCGGGCCTTTCAATACCAACGCAGGAACGCCCCGTTCCGCCAGAAGTCGGACGACCTCGGTCATCTCGGCCGCGAGTTGAAGCATATGCAACGAGTTCCGGTTGCGCAAGGCGCGCAGTTCCTGCAGGACGGCACTCGAGTCCCCTTCGGAGCGCCAACTTTCCATCACGAGCGGATAGACGCGGTGATGCTTAACCAGCCGAAGCAGTTGTTCGCGATCGATCGCTTCCCAATCGGGAAGTTCCCGCCAAGCCGGCTTCCCCTGCTGCATTCGCAGGCAAGGCAGCAATGCCTTCAACTCCCGCGGCAATGATCGAACGGTTCGTTCCAGCGCGTCATCCATGCCGATGTCTCCTTTGGCCTCGCCGGTCAGGGGCGAAGTAACCGAACTTTCCTACGACCGTGAACTGCTCCATCTCTTCCGCGCCCGTCAAATAATAAGGTCCGCTGCGAAGCCAAGCGTGCGCGACCAACTGCCCGGACTTATCCTTCGCCGTTCCGAGATAGAGCGTGCTGTCGATGCCGCGGCGGCGGAGCATCTTCATCGCGGCGATCGCCCTCACCAGACATTTGCTCTCCCACCACGTATAGCGGCTCATCGTCCGGACCGCCCTCGCCACTCGCCGGATCATTCGCTCATCCTCTCCGGGATGCGACCAGGACGTCTCCGCCATCTGCACGCCCAGGTTCGGCGCCACCTTCGAGAACGGGAACAGCTTCAAAATACGCGACCACCCGAGAAAGACGTAAGCCTCCGCAAGCATCAGCTTCATAGCGAACGGCATCTTAACGAATGAACGCCATTTCCTTCGCAACGCCTTTCGCTCCTTCCTTACTCGGGAAGCGCATCCATGGACCGAACGAGCTGTTCCTTCGACAACGCTTGGATAAACCGCTCTACCTCTTGGCTGCATTCGGCCGGATCGACTTCATATTCGTTCACGAGAATGTCGGTAATCTGCCCGACGGACAGCGGCGAAGCGATTAATTCCCAGATTCGGCCGCCAATTTCGCCGAGATTGTAATACTTGCCGCTCTGAATGCTCAGCATGACTTTCTCGCCGTTCATGTCGCTGACGAGATTGCCGTCGGCCTGCGTGAACAACCGATTCGGAAATTCGAGGGAATGACTCATCGGACGATTAGGCTCCTTCGCGAATGGTTTGAATGATGCGGTCGACCATATGGTGGGCTGAGAAAGGGGTCAAAGGTCTGCGGACGCGGAAAAGGTCCGTCCGGCCCGCCAAGATGGCCGATTGTTTGAAATGCCAATCCTGAAGACCTAGCTGGGGAATGAGGAATTGCCGGTAGGTGTGCTGTCCGATCAGAGGCAGGCCTTCGAAGGGAGTCAGCTTTCGAATCTCGACCTGGCTAGCCTTTTCGAAGGGAAGAAGCTCGAAGATGCCGCTTAGCGGAACCTGATCGCGATAATAAGCAGCGGGCACGGGAACGGCAAATTTCGTCGTCTCGCAGCCTAATGGCGCGAACAAGCCGCTCTCCATTCCCAACTGCTCCAGACTCTCTTGCCACAGCTTCTGCTGCGGATAAGACGGCGTGACCGTCGGCAACCGAGTCCCGTCTCCCGGATCCCCGAACGAGAGCGCGATGACATCGTCGCTGAGCAAGGCAAAGCCTTGCTTCGCAAAGGCGGCGGCAATCGTCGACTTCCCGGCGCCCGATTCCCCGACGAAGGCATAGGCTCTGCCGTCTACGACGACAGCGCTGCCGTGCAGCGGAAGAATGCCGCGCTGCATGAGCAAGGCTCCCATGCAAGAACCTAGCAGGTAGAGGCGAATCATGCGCTCGTCGGCGCCGTCCAACGGGCTGACGACGATCTCCCTGCCTTCCGAGATCCGGTAGATCGCGATTTGGGGAACGGCGAACCAGATTCGATCGCCGCGTACCCGGAAATAAGTAAAATCGGATGTGCCGCTCTCCCATTCCTGAACGAGGTCGCCGACCGTAATGACGACATCCGGCTGAAGCTCCCGCCGTCCCGACGGCAGCAACTCGGGCAGCGGCAGATCGCTCCGCAGCTGCAAGCCGAACGCTTGGTACGACGTTTGTTGCGCGATCGCTGCCATCTCTTCACCTTCACATTCCTAAAGGATTCCGAACGCTTACCGGAGCGCCCTTATCTGCCGCTTCGGATAAGGGCGCCGGCCGAAGCGGCAGAACATCATTAACCGTAAGTAAATTAAGACTCAGGCGGAGCCGGGTAATCGCTCCACTTCGGATCGTCGTTCGTCTCCAAGTGCTTGCCGCCGACATAAGACCAGTCCACGTATTTCGTACCGGTTCCGGCCATCGTCATGCTGATGTCGAGCGTTTCCAGTTCGGGAGCTCTCCATGCTTTTTTCATCGTGTTCACCTCCTCGTAGATTAATATGGTTTATAGACAAGGCATAAAGCCTCGGCTACCATAAGGGGAAGTCATGTTTTTCGGGGAGATTCCTCACCTCCTAGCGAGATGAACCATCATTGCTTGGAAAGACCAAGGGTTGCCATGTGGCGAAAGCGTACTTGCTATGACCCGGCAATCTTCCTTCAGGCTAAGCTGCGAAATGCAGCTTGACCTGAACGTCTCTTCATCCTTATGACCAGGCACCGATTTCCGTTTCATCCCTTCAAGGACGAGCGTCGGCGAGGGCCGAAAACCTGTATCCTTGACGGGATCAAATGGAAATCGGTACAATCTGGACCGAATGAAGAGGGAGTGTGAAAACCGACTTCTTGCACCCCTTGATTTCGTGTTGTCTTTTCCACAAAAGATTTTCAACAATCATATTGACTTAGGGCGTCTTTCCCGAAGTTTCCGGTTCAGGACACTCGCTTTAAAAACCGGTATACGATCAGGCAACGCATCAGAAATCGCGCGTCGTCGTCCATCGCAAGCTCCGGACGAGGGCTGTCTCCGATCCGGGCGAGCGAAGCGGCCGCTTGCGGGACGTTGAGAATGCCCGCAACCAGCGAGTCCTTGCACATGAGCCGAAGCTCAAGGAGGAAGGCAGGCCAATGCCCGCGCATCCGATGCACCCAATCCACTCCTTGAACGCCCCGCAGCCGCTGGTTCAGCCGGACATGATCCGGCAACACTCCTTCGGTAGCGCGCCGCACCAACGCCCGATCCATCCCTTCGCGAACGTACTGCTCCGTCGGAAGGGCGAGACAGAATCGGATGACCCGGTGGTCGGCCGTCGGATCGCGTTCCCAAAGTCCGAAATTTATGGAGAACTTCGCACCGCTCGTCCCGATCAGATTGCCGATCGAAGCGCTATCGAAATGCCGCTCCCTCAACCGCCAAGGATTTTCTCTGCCCTGCTCCAGCCCGACATCCTCATGCTTGATCCGGTCGTACACCTTCGTTCTGGCTGCAAAATCGGGATGAATCATGGACGGGAAGGCCGGTTCGGACGGGGGAAACGAGAGGGGAACCAGCGAAGCTGCCGCTTCCTTCCCGAGCACGGGAAGCAGCCGGGAGCGGCCGACACGCATCCTTCGGCTGTAAAGCCGAAGCTCGCGATACAGCTTGAGCCAGCGGAGCCGCTTCAGAAGCCGGGCATAGTAATCGATGGCCGGTCCCCAGGAAATCGTATGATTGCCTTGCGCACCGGTCAGCAGGACGCCGACCCCCTGCCGCTCGGCTTGAGCGTACAGAGCTTTGATCCAGAAGGCGTTCTCGAACGCCTTGTACGGCATCTCCCGAATATCCAGCAGCTCGTCGATCTCCGTGAACGGATTGCAGTCCGGCAAATCGAGAATGTGAGCATCCAAATGGCCGATGTGGCGAACGGTCGCTTCAATGAACGGCCGTTCGTTCGCCACGCACCCCGAGGAGGTCCAGTCGACAAAATCGTTCGGAGGTACGCAACTGTATGTATGGAGAATCTTGCCTTCTTCCTCCAGCGCTTTGGCGGCATAGCTGACAACCGCGCCCGAATCCAGGCCGCCGCTCAGCGAAGCGCCGACCTCGCGGCCTGTGCGGATTTTCGCCCGAACCGCTCGGCGGAACACGTCACGGAACGCCTCAACGCATTCGGCATCCGTCCGAAATCGCAGCCTTTCCGTCGGCGCCAACGACCCGTAAGAAGACAATTCGGCCTGCCCAGGCAGTGCAAGGGTTAACCGATGGGCCGGCGGGAGCTGGCGAATCGCTCCGTAGACGGTTAAGCATGCGCTCGCGGCATCAAGCATCGACGGAATGGCCATATATTCCGACAGCCAATCTTCATCCAGTTTGGGCGAGACGCCCGGAAGCGCCAATAGAGGACGAATGGCGGTGCAGAAAGCGAAGCGTCCGCCGCTTGCGGTGAAATATAGCGTTCGATTGCCCAGCGGGTCCCGGGCTCCGAACAGCCGCCGTCTCCCGGCGTCCCAGATCACAAAGGCAAAGTCGCCGTTCAAATGCGAGGGCGCTTCCGCCCCCCAGCGTTCGTAGGCGAGCAAAATCAACTCGCTGTCGGACAATGTCCTTCGCCTGTCCCGAGAAATGCCCAGCCTCTCGAACAGCTCCTCCCGGTTGTCCAGAATGGCATCTGCCGTTATGGCCAATCTCCGCGACGCATCGTAGCGCGGCAACTGCTCGCCGGGGGATTCCGGCGCAATCCATTGATGACGGCAAGCCAGCCAGACGGCATTCGCTTCCCATTCCCCTGTGCCGCTTCCCGGATAACGCTCCATCGCCTGCAAGAGCGGGTCGCGCTCTTCCGACTCGAACGGCGCTTCTTCGCTGCGATAGATCCCCGCAATAACGCTCATCGGTCTCCTCCAATACGGAGCTTGCCTTCATTGATGATACATTTTGTATCTATAATAGCATACAAATTACGTTTTGTAACTATTTTTTTAGGCCTTTCTCTAGCTCTTGCGACCCGTTGCGTCCCCGCCTGGAAGGCGAGGATCGACAATAAATCAGGATTGCGATCACGCCGATCATCGCCCCCGTCGTATCCAGCCATACGTCGTAAACGGTCGACGTTCGTCCTATGGCCCGGGTCTGGTTCCATTCGTCCGCCGATGCGATAGCCGCCGTCAAGGCAAGCGTTAACGGAACCCGCTTCCATAAGGAAGCGGCCGCGCTGCCCAGCAAAAGCAGGATAAGAGCTCCCGCGCCGGCATACATAAACAGATGCGCGCCTTTGCGAAATAGAAACTCTATGAACGAATAAGGGTCTTGACGAGCGGAATAGCGGTGGCCGTTGTATGTAAAGCGGACGTCCGGAAGCACGACGGAGAGCTGGCCGGCCGTCCAATGTTTCCGGAGGAAGGGGACGATCGTCTGAGTGTGATAAGACTCCGACGAGAAGGTGAAGATGGCGGCGACCCAGATGAGGAATGCGGCCGGCAGGAACAAGGATTTATATCTCATAGGGCGGCTGTCTTTCTTCCCTTAACGGGCTCCAAGAAGATACGCGACAGGCTCTTTGATCCCTTTATTCATATTGGGCCGGCCTACCGAATAGTACACAAGCTCGGTATTCGCCACTTCCTCCTCGTTGAAAATATTGCGGCCGTCAATGACGTTGGGCTGCTTCAGCCAGGATTGGATGTCGGCCAAAGGGATGTGCAGAAATTCGGGCCATTCCGTCAGCACGCACAGGACGTCGGCTCCGAGCGCCGCTTCTCTGGCACTTCCGCAATAGCGGACGGCCGGATGATCCAATTTGCGTCTGAAATTGTCTGCAGCGATCGGATCGTAGGCCTGGATGCAAGCCTCTCTCTTGATTAAAGTGTCGATAATCTCAAAGGCGGGAGCGTCCCGCACATCGTCTGTCTCGGGCTTGAAAGCCAATCCCCAAATGCCGATCGTTCGGCCTTTGACGTCGCCCAGCATCTCTTCCAGCTTGCGAACGATATTGAATCGCTGTTCCTGATTGACTTCGACGACAGCCTTCAACAGTTTGAAGTTGTAATCGACATGTCCCGCGATCTGGATCAGCGCCTGGGTATCCTTCGGAAAGCAAGAGCCGCCGTAGCCGATGCCGGCCCGGAGGAACGACGGGCCGATCCGCTTGTCGTAACCCATTCCTTCGGCCACCTGGGTAACGTCCGCTCCCACCTTCTCGCAAATATTGGCGATCTCATTGATGAAGGAGATTTTGGTCGCCAGAAACGCGTTGGAAGCGTATTTGATCATCTCTGCGCTCCTCACGTCCGTCAGCAGCATGTTGTCCGTCAGAGGGCGATGAAGCTCCTGCAGCCGTTCCCGAGCCCAATCGCTCTCGGTTCCGATCACGATCCGGTCGGGGTTCATCGTATCCCGAACCGCAGTCCCTTCCCGGAGAAATTCCGGCACGGAAGCAATCGCGAACGGATGCGAAGTCAGGCTTCCGATCAGCCGCTCGATCGCTTCGTTCGTGCCGACCGGCACCGTGCTTTTGGTCATGATAATTTTGGGCGCGCCTTCCATGGCGAGCGCCACTTCCCTTGACGCTTCCATGATGTACGTTAAATCCGCTTCTCCATTAGGCAGCGACGGCGTGCCGACAGCAAGAACGATCACTTCCGCTTCCCTGACGGCAGAGGCCGCATCCGTCGTGAACCGAAGCCGGCCCGCTTCCGCATTGCGCTGCATCAACTCCTGCAAGCCCGGCTCGTAAATCGGCACCTCCCCGCGCTGGAGCCGCAAGACCTTATCCTCCATTTTGTCGACACAGCTCACGTCATTTCCCAGCTCCGAGAAGCATACGCCGGATACGAGCCCGACATAGCCGGTTCCCATGACTGCCAGCTTCATGACTTTCTCCCTCCCGAGTTAGAGCATAATCTCCTTAAGAAAACTGCATATTCGATCCAACCGCTCGTTCAACGCTTCCACCCGAACGCTCTCTGTCCCGATCCGGGAGGAAGAGAACATTGGACGAGTCAGAACAAACTGCCGGAGACGGTCCCATTCCATCAGACGATAAGGATGTCCGATCTCGTCAAGCCGGCCGATCGTGTTCCGGTCCTCCTCGAAGAAACGCCGCTTGATCAGAAGCAGCGGCTTGCCGAGACAGACCGCCTCGCTTACCGTCCCCCATCCCGGTTTCGTAACGACAAGATCCGAAGCCGCCGCCACGTTCTGTGTCTCGGTAATGCTTGAAGGGATCGGGATCACATTGGAAAAGTCGACTTGCATGTTGCCGGATACGAAAAACAGGCATTCGTCGCTGTGCCACAGCCGCATCTGCGCCAAATCTTCCGCCTCGACGCTCATGCCAAGCGCAAAAAAGACGATCCGTCTCTTCCCGTCCGGACAGAGCGTCTTCCGCAGCTTTGCCGATTCCGCCAAGCTGGGCGGCCGGCAAATAAACCCCGCATCCAATCGGCCGAGGCGCCCCCAATCGGGCTCGCTTGCGCCGGCAAGCCGGATGAAGTAGTCCATCTGTGCATAAGCTTCGTGAAGCGGTTCGAGCCGGTTCCAATCGAGCCACGGATTGTATGCGGTATACCAAGTAAAATTCGAGACTCCGACGGATGGTATGCCGCAACGCTGCGCCGCAGCGAACGGAACCGGCGAAATATCGGAGACGACCAGACCGACATTGTGGGCTCGCAGAAAGGCGCTTTCCAGTTCGACTCGCTCCGGGAGCTCGACCAGTTCCCGCTCGTAGGCTGCACGAAATCGTTCGAAGTCCGGCTCCAACGTATCGCTGCGTAGAATATAGCCCAGATCGGATGCGACCCTCCGATACCGGATACGCCAATCCGGTCCCAGAGAATCGCGCACGAAGGGGAGCGTCTTCCCGGCGCATACGATCAGCTTCTGCTCGTCCCCCGCCGATCGCAACAGATGCCGAATGACGGCGATGCTTCGGGTCGCGTGCCCGTAACCGTAATCGGAAATGTAATAACAGACGGTTCGCATCGGGAAGCCTGTTACTTTACACAATGCCGGGATACTTCGTCCCACGTGCTGTATAGCTCGACAATCTGATTTTTCTCGGCTTTCAGGCCGCTCTGCACGATAATGACTTCCATCTCCGTCAACGCCCGGATCGTATGAAGCGTCTTCGCCGGAATATGAAGCACATTGCCCGGCTGCACTTTCATGTAATTGCCGTTGTGAACGAATTCGCCATGACCTTTAACGATGGTCCATACCTCTTCGCGGTTCGAATGCATCTGATAGCTGAAGCTCTTGCCCGCTTCTACGCCTACGCGCTTGGTCACGACGCAGCGTCCGTCCTCGTACGTCTGATCGTCGAGGATGCGCGTCCAGCCCCACTGCCGTTCCTCGTACATAGGGCCTTGATCGTAGTTGATAAAATCTTTGATCCGAGGACTGGCGCTCTTCTCGGTAACCAGAATGCCGTCCGGGCTTGCGGCAACGACGACGTTGGACAATCCGAGAATGGATACCGGAATTTCCAGCTCATTAATCAGATGCGTGTTGATGCAATCGTCGCTGATGATGCCTTTGCCGATCTGATTGTTGGCCATCTCCTCCGTCAGCGTGTTCCAAGTGCCCAGGTCCTTCCAATAGCCCTCATAAGGGAGCACGCTAATGTTGGCTGCCTTCTCGACCACCTCGTAATCGAAGCTGATTTGCGGCAGCTCCTGGTAACGTTCAACGAGTTCCTCGTACCGAGTCGGGTATCCCCGGCTCTCCAGCAGGGACAGCAAGTAGCCGAGTTTAAACGCGAACACGCCGCAATTCCACAAAGCTTGCCTTCGAATCAGCTCTTCGGCCTTCTTCTCCGACGGCTTCTCGTGGAAGTGGCTGACACGCTTGTAATCCGTATGCCAAGTTTTTTCATCCGACGGAATAATGTAGCCGTATTTGGAGGACGGGTACGTCGGCTGCACCCCGATCAGCGCCAGATCCGCCCCGGAGCGGTTCAGAACGTCCTCCAGCTCCTTGATCGCGTCAAAGAAGTGATTTTCCACATACGGATCGACGGGCAATATCGCTACAACCTCTTCCGGATGAACGGCTTGAACGGAGTTCAGATAAGCGCAAACGAGGGCGATCGCCGGGAACGTATCCCTGCGCTGCGGTTCGATAATAAGCGGAACGTCGGTCCCGATCTGGCTCCGCATCATCTCGATTTGCGCACGGCTTGTCGCAATAAAGCTGGATTCGCCGAGACCGTTCGCTTCAATTTGTCCCCATACTCTCTGGACCATCGAGATGCGCTCCCGATTCTCTCCCTCCAACACCTTCAGAAACTGCTTCGATCTTGCGTCGTTCGATAACGGCCACAGGCGTTTGCCCGATCCGCCGGACAACAGAACCAGCTTCATCCCCGTTCCTCCTTCGATTGTTAGGATATGGACTGCAACAGATGGCGGTATTTATCCAAGGAGATGTCCTTCCTCAGATGCTGCTCCAGGTAAGCGCGCCCGCGTAAGCCCGCGGCGGCCAATTCCGCCGGACTCTCCCGATACAATCGGCCGATCTGTTCGGCAATCTCTTCATACCGCTGCGGCTCTACGACCACTCCGCATCGGCTCTCCTCGATCATGCGACACGCCTCGCTTCCTCTCTCCAGAACGCCTAAGATAGGTTTGCCTGCGGCCATGACGCCATAAATCTTGCTCGGGACCGAGATGCCCTTGATCCCCTTCTGGTTCACTACCAAATGAACGTCCGCCGCATTGAGGGAGTACTTCAATTGCTCCTTGGCCTGATAGGGGAGAAAATGCACATTGGGGATATTTCGAAGCGTGACGTATTCCTGCATCTGTTTTTTAACGGCCCCTTCTCCGATGAAGACGAACGCAAGCCCGGCCTCCCCCTTGAACTCCTCTGTTATGTGTATCAAGTTTTCCAGATCGTAGAACAGCCCTACGTTTCCCGAATACATAACGATGAATTTCCCTTCCAATCCATAACGCTCCTTGAAAGCCCGAACGCCTGGATGCGTGGGAGGGAGAGGCACGATATCCTTCTCGTCGGTCCAATTGTGGATGACGGAATTATCCGTAATCGCGCGTTCGGCAACGAACCGCTTCAGCAGCGTTTCCTGCATGTCGGACCCGACAGTCACGATGTGATCCGCATATTTGCAATTCAACATATCCAGCCACTTGGCTGCGCGCAGGATCAGTTTATTCGTCATAAAACCGACTGCCTGTGCTTGCTCGGGATTGAAATCTTGAATGTTGTAAATATGCTTTGAACGCTTCGCCCATTTGCCGATCGTTCCGATTAACCCGCCCAAGATGGGGGGCTGGGAGATCGAATAGACGACATCCACATTTTTCTGCCTGATGACAACCCAAACGGAATAAAAAAAGTAGGTTGCGATATACCGCAGCCTACTTAGCTTGCTTTGCTTATTCACTTTCGGAAGCTTGATTCGAATGATCCGGATGTTCTCGAGCCGATCGTGCTCCACCCGCTTTGTCCTGCCGAGCTCCTCCCCCGCGTAATTGGGTTGCGCCGCAACGACCGTAATATTAAAGTCGTGCTGCAGGTGCAGGCACAGTTCGGTGAACAGCTGCCCGACCGACGCTACGTCGGGATAGAAGTAATTGGGCACGAACACAATATGGGGTTTACCAAACTTACTCATACGACCACGACCTCTTTTTCAGGCTTTTTATCCGGGGTCACAACCTCGGTTGCAAAACGCTGTTTCAAGTATTTAGCCGGATAGCCCGCATGAACTTCGTTGGCGGGAATGGACTTTGTCACCGTACTTCTCGCTCCGGCTACGCCCATCTCATGAATGGTCACCCCGGGGAAGACGAAGACGTCGCTGGCTACCCACGCGCCGTCTTTGATAACAATGGGCTTCACGACGAGTCCGAACGTCGGATCATCCATTTTGTGGCTTCCCGTGCATAAATACGTGTTTTGCGAGATGCAGCAGTGACTTCCGACCCGGATCTCATCCAAGCTGTAAAAGTAGGCATGGTCGCCAACCCAAGTATGATCCCCGATCGTTACCTTCCAAGGATAGGTGAATTTGGCCGAGGAGCGTATTTTGACGCCTTTCCCAACTTTCGCTCCGAATCTCCTAAGCAGCCAATTGCGCCATCCATACATATTGTGAAGAGAGAGTCTGAAAAGCGTCGCTTGTACAAACCACCAGATAAGAATGTAAATTGAACCTCGTCCTCGGGAGTAGCCTGCAGGCTGACGATATTGATCCAATCGCATTCGATTTTCCATTCTTTCCACTCCTTCGTGGTCTATCTAAACTCCTAGAACGTACCTTGGGACGCTACAGAGCGTCTATGGGGAGAACCTTCTCCCTTTCCAAGTTCACATTCTTTGATGAAGTCCAAAAAATCGATATACGAATGATTCATATCTCCATATTTTCGCGATGGACGCTTTATTTTGTTTTTCTTTCGAACATATTTCCCGATCCCGTATGCGATATCTTCAACGCTTCTAGGATTAAAATAATCAGCGTGAAGTCCGCATACTTCTCTTGCATATGGCAAGTCGGCCGCCAGCACATGGAGATCGTTGTCCAGTGCTTCTTGCAGTGGAAGTCCTAATGTTTCTGTCAGCGAGGGAAAGATGAGCGCATCCATTTGCCGGTACACCCAATACATGGATTCGTACGGTATTTTCCCGATATATTTCACAAGCTCCGTACTTTGTCCTTCCAAAGTCAAAAACAGGATGACCTTTTGGGCCGAAACCTGATTGTACCGTTCTACCGCTTGGATTAATCTCCGGGTATTTTTATACTTATCGACGCTCGTCGGATAGATGAATTTCAAGTAGCCATTGTCGTCATCGTTCAAATGCAAGTTAAGCGGGACTAACCGTTCAGTTGCGCTATTGGAGGACACAGAGGGTCTTATGACTTGCACGTGTCCCTTATAATCGTACTTGGAAACAATGGCGTTCTTCATCCACTGGGTTTGTACGATTATTCCGTTTACTTTTTTGGAAAGCCTAGTTTTATAAATTAGATTCAGCATAACTTTGTATTTTAAATAACTAGGAATGTCGACTTCACTCCATTTCAGACGATCGAAAGGAAGCGGGTTGTGGATCAACACATATTGTGGAAGATCGCTTTTAAACAAAAAAGTGTTTGCAAGCGAAAAGTAGCAGTTTATGTTATGGTTTTTGATGATTTTCGGAATTTCTTTTTTTTCAAATAAATATTTCTGAACAAACCCTTTCTTTGGCGAATCATTATAAATGATATTTAAATTGCGATGGTTGTGGTGCATAAAATCTTTAACAGAGACCATGATCGTTAAAGCAAATTCATCTGTTTTCCTCAAATAATCTTCGACTTCTGTAATAAATTGCTTGACGACGGTCAACCCTCCCCTGCTGTTTAGCGCGGTGGCATTAACCAATAAATTTATGGGCATTGGAATCCCCTCATCTTAATTGAAAGATTTTATGCATTGGATTACAGAACGGCCATAGGAAAACGGGTGAAGCTTTCGCCATAATTTGAAGCTTAACTTTCTTGCGGATTTAACATAGCTGACGTTAGACATGATCCAATTTAAAGATTGAACGAGATTATGTTGATCTAAGGGATCGATAACGAGACCATTTTCCTTATCTATAATGATATCTTTCGTAGCTCCCGCATATTTGGATGCCAGAATAAAGGTATCGGTCGCCAAAGCCTCGTTTACAACCAAGCCCCAGACTTCTCTTAAAGAAGGAAACACCAAGCAGTCGGCTTCGATTAAGTAATTGATAAGCTCTTCCTTCTGCTTGAACCCTTCAAAAGTGACGTTCTGCTCCAATTTCTTTTCGGCTATTCGATTTCGTAGAAGCTCTTCAATGGGACCGGAGCCTACAATTTTCAAGCCCCAATTGGTATACGGTATTTCCGAAAACGCATCGATTACTTCTTCGAGCCCTTTCCGGGGAATAAGCTGCCCAATAAATAAAAAGTTCACATGATTTGTCGTTTGCAAATCCTGCGAACTTTTTCTTTTCTTCTTATATTGTTTATAAAAATATCGAACATCGACCGTGTTATACCCCGTAACGATTTTCTTTTCTTCCACGCCGTAATACACTAAACATTTCGAAGCTTCCGTACCGTAGGTTACAAAAGAGTCAGCTTGCTTCAAGAAAAACGAGCGCAGCCGATTTACCCATGTATTCTGAACTCTGCTGCTCTCTAATGTACTCCCCCACCAAACCGTAAATTTTTTCCGAAAGACTTTGCTGTACAATAAAGCGACCCAATAGCCTGGAGCATCATAGCCGGTTGTCATAATGATGTCCGGAGAGTGCTTGACCAATTTCCAGAACAGGCCCGGATTAATGTGAAGGCCGAAATCCAGTCGTTGAATATACGTATGAAATCCTTTTAGACATTCGTAGTTGTATTTGATTTCATCACGATCGATGTTCCATTTCCGGTTGCTTTCTCTTTCCTGCAGATACCATACCGTCAGGTCGATGTCTTTATCGGCATGGACTTTATTCAATACAGGGATCCGATAAGGGGACATCGTATTCGTTAATAGAAGTGCTCTCAATTTCCTTCACTCTCCTAAAGAATGACCATACAGAGATCTTCGAATTAATCCGTAACGCTATATTTTCGTGTGTGTCCTGACTTCATATTTAAAGTTGAAAATCCTAAACCATACGTATAATGTTATGAAATTCCCCATAGCGATTAAGAGATTTTCAAACACCGAATACAGAAGCAAACTAAATCCGCATGCAAAAACGATCGCCTTTAAATGTCTTTCCGACTTGAGATCCGGCTTGAAAATGATTTTGAGCAGGACAGAGAAGAAATAAAAAGCAATAACAACAAGACCGGATAACCCTGCCTGGTAGAGAAAAGTTACATACCCATTGTCCACAGCCAGTTCTAATTGTTGAAACGATCCAGTACTATATCCACCCGTTCCACTCAACCCGTACCCGAATAGAAGGTGTATAGGCTCCGATGTAATATAGTTAAATACCGTAATCCATGAATTCAATCTAACGCTAACACTGTTGGCTCTATCCTCAAGGTTGGTTGTCGATAAGTAATAAAGTAAGTAACAAATCCCCGCCGTTAGTAAGATAATAATCAAGTACAAATGGAAGGCCCTAAGGGAGTTTACTTTATACTCTAGCATATAGATATAAAAATAAAGGATGACGAATACAATCAATGTATACTTGGCTGTATTCGAATCAGAGACCACGATGTTGAAAATAAAAAACGCTAGAATGACATATTGAAAAAAATGCTTCTTCTTCTCGAACAACGACTTAATGATGTTATCAAACAGAGCAAAACTTCCCAGAACACAATTCATTGCCAAAGTATTCGGATGTCTAAAGAGTCCCTTAATTCTATAACGCCCGCTGCCCGTTAGAACATCCATAAATGTAAGATACTCATGAATGGATAAGAAGGCCGATATTAAGACCATAAAAAAGATGGAGGTATAAATAATTTGATTAATTTCAACTACAGAAAGGATTCCTTGGCTCACAGTCTTACTTAACAATTTAAAAAAAATAAAAGACAATACAATAATTCCTGAAGTGGCAAGACTTGTGGTCCCATTGAGGGACAAAAAAATGTTTAAAATCAGAAACATTAGGATAAACGCCCCCACACTCAAGTTGAGGGAGTTCATTTTTGCAAGAGGTTCAGTTTTTTTGCCGACTAAAAGTAGGAGAAAGGCTGTATTAAGTATTAACATCATCCATTTCAGGTAGGAAAGCATGGAGTAATTATAAGCGATTTCGAAATAGGAAAGGATGTAAGAAAAGCTTAGTAAGTATAAGAGGCTTATAAGAAGTAGCTTAGGTATATTGGCTTTATTCGTCATTTACAATTCGCATCCTTTCGCTAGCGCCGTCTAACCCCTAAAGACTGTCATCCTCTATTTTCCCAGCTTCATGTATAAGTTATAGTGATTCTCTAAAAAATTCTGAAGTGTAAGTTTTTCTCGATAAGTTTCACTTTTATTACTAATGGACCAACCATTGCGTATAAAATTGGAAATTACACCTGCAAGAGAACGTGAATTCTCACTTTGAAACGTATACCCAAGACGATGACTGTTCACAAGAAATCCCAAGTTGCCAAAGTCCGTTGCAATAATAGGTTTGTTCCGAAAAACCCCTTCCGCCATGGGACCGCTATTTCCGGTAAAAACGTTTCTATATGGCAATATGATTGCATCGGATAGCTGTATATTTTGATCAAATTCTTCATCCGACATAAATCGTAAATTTATTCTTATATCCACACCGCAATTTTCCGTCTTTCGGATAATAAATTGGTCGCTAAATGTTTCTTCTTTACCGGCAATATTAATTAATAATTTTCTTTTGCAATCCTCATCGATATACTTTAGCGAATCGAGGAGGATATCTAGTCCCTTATCATATCTAGTTCCCCCAAGAGCAGATAAAACGATTTTATCGCCCGGAATTCCTGCTTTCTCTCGCAACTTGGCTGGATCATTTAGGCCGGAGTTTGAAGAGTGGAATGCCGGGTAATCGATCACGATATAATTTCGAATTTGTATAGCCTCTAATTGTTTTCCTATATACTCAGAATGAACAATAATAAATTTGAGACGTTTGCTTAAGTACTTTAATAACCATTCTTTCTTTTTACAGTTCGGATAATGGTGTAAGGTACCTATCATTTTTACTTTCTCAGGAATGTGCATAAAAATACTTGCTGTATAGAGATTATCTAGAAACAACAAGTGTAAAATTTCGTTCGATTGTGTTTGGCTTAATGCATAGTTTAGAATCCTTTTACGATCGCGAATATAAGAGATAAGTCGCGTCTTATTGGAGCTTACTGTATATTCTCTGGAAATATCTCTCACAAAGGGAAGTCTCTTTAAAGCATTTATATAAAGTAGGTGATGACCCTTAAATGCATTGTCCATAATATGAATGAAATTATTATCTCCACGAGTAATCAATTTTGAACACAACCCGCCGGTTATTTTCCTTCATCTCCTGATTATGCACAGCAGTATTCGATTTCATTTTATCTTTGTAATAATGGGCAACCAGCACTCCACAATATAAATAAAAGCTTTTATGCATCCATAAAGTAAAGCTGAATTGCGTTTCAATTAAATTTAAAAGAACCACGGAAGCTAAGATGAAGGAATCAACTCCCCCTTTCCTGCAGATATTAATAATGTAATAGATGGTTAACATATATACAGCAAGCAATACCAAAAAACCTATGATCCCGTTTTCGGACAATAGCTCAAGAAATGTATTATGCGGGTAACTAAGCAAAGAATGCTGTTGGAATGCACCGGTTCCAACGCCAAAGAAAGGGCTGTTATTGAACATCTCCCAAGCATCCATGTAAGCTGTTTGCCGGCCATTAATAGATTGTCCATGCTCCTCACTTGTAATGAGACTGAGATTGTCGCTTACTCTATTAACCAGGTTCGGATTGATCCAATTAACGGCGCCGATTCCAACTAAGATTAAGGGGACATAAAGCAGTAAACGTGTAAAGGCTTTATATCGAATAACAAAGACGGCAGTTATAAAAAGAATCGCGACAAATGCAGAGATTATCGTTCCTCTTGTATTGGAATCAATAAAGATATAAAGCAGAATAATAAAGCTAACAGCCTGCAGTGATTTTTTCCATAATGGAACCCCATTTCGCAATAACCAGCCATAATTGATGACAATACCGATCGCCAATAAAAGACTAAAAGGTATTGGATGCGCGGAACCTAGCGTTAATCGATTGTAACTCATTCCCCAAGAGCGTATGAATGCAAATAGTCCAAGGAAGAGAGCAAGAAGCCACGTTGTATTCATCATGTTTTTTAAAGCGGTTTGAAAATGGGATGTTTTTGAAAAGAATAATCTGGTTACAAAATAAAAGCTTATTCCGAGTGCAAAGTATTTAAACGTAATGAATAATCCGTTATTTTGAAGTGGCGAATACATCGATCCCCCCAACAAGACACCTCCGAGAGTGACAAAAAGGACGTCCAACGGCCTGAGGAAAAACTTGTCGTCTTTCTTTACTGTTTTTAGTAAAATCACTCCAAATACGATAATGGGAATCAGAATGCTAAGAAGATCATTCGTTTCAATTGGCGCCTTTGGTCCGTATGAATAATCCGGGGGATTCAGAGAACATTTAATTAAATAAGCTTGAATCGATACGGCTAGGCCTACCTCCCGTTTCCATACGGTAACAATAAGAACAGCAGCGCAAAGGATGAATGTTACCAGCATAGAACCATCACCTGCTTCATGAATTAAACGCTTCTGCTTTTTTTCCGGAATACGATTTTTTGTTCAGAACATTTCTCTCCACAAAGTAGAGTAAAAATAGTAAAACCGGAAGTCCTGCCAATCGACCATATCCCGTTCCATATACGCCGAATTCAGGAATAAAAAAGTACAAGAACCCAAGTGATATTGCCGACATAATAAACGAAATGATGCTGTTGATCTTTACAAATCCCATCGCATTCATGCAATAACTTGGAAAAACGCTAAAAGCGCTAATGGCAACACCAATTGCAAGAATGCGCAGAAGCTCATAGTGCTGATTAGCGAACGATTCGCTAATCCAAATTGCCAATATTTCTTTCGCGAACACAATAACAAAAGACGTAGCGCAAACAATAAATATACTTTTTAAGATTAAGGTAGTGTGGTAGACGCGGCTTATTTTTTTATAGTTGTTTGTTTCATGCAGGGCACTGAACTTTGCTAACAAGAACCCCCCGGATGCGTAGGGGATCTCTTGTATTTTCGTAACCAAAGTCATGCATACCGTATAGTACCCCATAGTCGCTGGTCCCAATAACCCACCTATAATGAATTTGTCAGCCGAGCCTTGTATAGATGTGATAAATGATTGCGACCAAGAATAGAAACCATAATCGATGATCTTCTTGGCTGTCTTCTTGTCAAGCGAAGGAGAGTATCTAATTCCTTGTACAACCTTCTTGGCAACGAGAATGCTGATGAGCATTAACACTAGCGAGGAGATCAAAAGGGCAATAACGAGCCAAAAGAGACTCCCTGTTAAAACGGCTATTACCGTATAAACAAGAACAGAGAGTTGGTTCACAGCGATATTGATTTTGCTGTTTAAGTCGTATCGTTGTTTGGCCATAAAGGATGCGGCAATAACGTTGTTAAGCAGCTTTAATACGGTGATGAATCCCAATAAATAAGACAGATTTAAAGTTGCGTTGTCAGTGTGCCCTTTTATAAATAATGATAAAATTGAGGGACCGAATAAAAAAATAACAATCACAAAAAGACATGAGATCAAAATTGTGAGAGTAAGCGTTACACTAAAGAGTCGGTTAAACTCATTTCGACTGTCTTTCGAATCAGAGATAATTTCCGAACCAAGTTTAATTAGCGCATTTCCTAGCCCAAAATTAGAAAAGGTCATAAAAGCAGCAACTGAATTAATCAATACCCATATCCCGTAATTTTCCGGACCCAGGTACTTCAATAACAATGGTGTCGTTATGAAAATAACAAACGGTGTAATTGAATACGACAATAAACTATACGAGACGTTTTTAAAATCCCGGCTTTTTTTTAATGAGGATATCTTTCTTAGAAAATCAATCTTCATGGTGACACCTACACTTCCCGTTTACGCACATGGCCGGAATTTCTCTGCTACCGTCTAAACTGCTATCAATTGACAAGTAAAAAAGCGTTGTTTTCAGCCCGCACCCGCTTCAGATCTTCATCGACCATCATCTCGATCAATTGCTTGAAGCCTACGTCAAGCTTCCAGCCTAACTTCTCCTTGGCCTTGCTGCAGTCGCCCAGAAGCAGGTCGACTTCGGCAGGACGAACGAATTCGGGATCGATGACGACATATTGCTGATAATCCAGGCCCACATACGAGAAGGCGACTTCGAGAAGCTCCCGCACGGAATGCGTCTCCCCGGTAGAGATGACATAGTCGTCGGGCTCCTCCTGCTGGAGCATCAGCCACATGGCCTTCACGTAATCTCCGGCAAAGCCCCAATCCCGTAGAGCTTCCAAATTCCCCATGCGCAGTTCGTGCTTCAAACCCAACTTGATTCGCGCCACTCCGTCGGATACCTTCCGCGTTACAAACTCCAGTCCGCGCCTGGGGGATTCGTGGTTGAACAAGATGCCGGAGCATGCGAACATGTTGAAGCTTTCGCGGTAATTTACCGTGATCCAATGGCCGTAAACTTTCGCTACGCCATAGGGGCTTCGGGGATAAAAGGGGGTCGTCTCCCGCTGCGGAGTTTCCACGACCTTGCCGAACATCTCGCTGCTGGAAGCCTGGTAGAACCTAGCGCTCGGCTTGACGATCCGAACGGCTTCCAGCATGTTGGTGACAGAGATGGCTGTCAGATGGCCGGTGGCCAGCGGCTGCGGCCAGGATGCCGCCACGAAGGATTGAGCGGCCAAATTGTAGACCTCGTCAGGGTCGGAAATCCGGACGGCTTCTATCAGCGATGCGAGATCGGTCAAATCCCCCGAGATCCAAGTAATCTTATCCTTAACCTGCTGTACGTTCTCGTAATTCGGCGTGCTCGTTCGTCTTCTTAAGCCGAATACCTTATACCCCTTGCTCAGCAGAAACTCTGCCAGATATGAACCGTCTTGGCCGGTAATCCCCGTAATCAATGCTCGCTTCATCCAGACTCCTCCAACTCCACAGGTTATTGTTTGACCAGATCATCTTGACGGAAAGCGTCGTAGACGGAACGGAGGCCATTATCCAAACCGATTTTTGCCTTCCACCCCAGGCGATTGATCTTCGCTACATCCACCAGCTTGCGAGGAGTGCCGTCCGGAATGGAAGGGTTGAAGACGATGTCGCCGTCATACCCGACAATGTCCCGAATTTTCTCCGCCAATTCCCGAATCGAGATATCTTCGCCCACTCCGATATTCACAATCTCGCTGTCCTCATAATGGTTCATCAGGAACAGACAAGCTTCCGCCAAGTCGTCGGAGTGGAGAAATTCGCGCCTCGGGTTGCCGGTTCCCCATACCTCGACGGACGGGAGACGGTTCTCCTTGGCTTCATGAAATTTCCGAATGAGTGCAGGCAGCACATGAGACGTATGTAAATTGAAGTTGTCGTTCGGGCCGTACATGTTGGTCGGCATGGCGGATATAAACCGCGTTCCGTATTGGCGATTGTAAGATTGGCACATTTTTATGCCTGCGATCTTGGCGATCGCATAGGGCTCGTTGGTCGGCTCCAGTTCGCCTGTCAGCAAATACTCTTCCTTTAGAGGCTGAGGGGCAAGCTTCGGATAGATACAAGTGGAGCCGAGAAAAAGCAGCTTCTTGACGTTCGTTCGGTATGCGGCTTCAATGACGTTGGTCTGAATCATTAAGTTGTCCCGAATGAAATCCGCCGGATATTCGTTATTGGCGGCAATTCCGCCGACCTTCGCCGCGGCTAGAAATACGTAATCGATCGAATGCTCCTGGAAAAAGGCCATTGTCTGACGAGAATCGCGCAAGTCGAGCTCCGACGAACTTCGGTATATGAGATTCCGATAGCCCTCTCGTTCGAGCTTTCTTAGAATAGCCGATCCCACCAATCCCCGGTGGCCGGCGACATAAATCGAATCCTGCTTATCCATGGTATCCCTCCTGCAGTGATGCTGCGGTATCAATAAGCTCCTTTTCTTCTTAGCACATGCCAGATGGTAAGCACGATAATTTTCAGATCGAGCCGGAGGGACTGATTGAACGCATAATACAGCTCAAGATCCACCCGCTCCGGATAGCCGACATCGCTTCTCCCGCTAATTTGCCAATATCCGGTAATACCGGGCTTGACGGACAGAAAATCCATCAATCGATCGCCGTATTCGCGAAGCTCTTCCCGCACGACGGGGCGCGGACCGACCAAGCTCATCTCGCCCCGCAGCACATTCCACAATTGCGGAAGCTCGTCGAGGCTGCTCTTCCTTAAGAAGCGTCCAAGCCTCGTAATGCGAGGGTCTTCCTCCGGCTCCAGCTTGTAGTTGTTCTCGATGTATTTCCGATAGAGCCCAACATCCATCCGAAGCCGTTCTTCCGCATTCACGACCATGGAGCGGAACTTGATCATTTTGAAAGTGTGCATGTTTTTACCGACTCGAATTTGCCGGAAAAAGATCGGTCCTGTCGGTTCCTGCGCTTTCATAAGAGTTGCGATGGTCAAGAAGACAGGGGACAACAGAAGCAGTCCGATTAAGGCGCCCGCAATGTCGATCGTTCGTTTAACGAAGGACCGAACGGTCCACGTTTCCGTCTTGGCCTTCAACTGCGATCCGAGCGCACTCTCCATTCGGCCGCTCTTCTCCAGTTCGGCGCTCACGGGGCTTCACCCCTTGAGCCGATCAACTGGACTTGGTTCCTCGCGACGATTGCCTCCAGGGAAGCCAACAGCGGGCCCCGAAGCTCCTGATTTTGAAGCGCGAAATCCAACGTCGTCAGAATAAAGCCGAGCTTCTCTCCTACGTCAAAACGCGTGCCTTCGAAGTTGTAAGCATAAACGCCAACCGTTTCGTTGAGCTTCGCGATGGCGTCGGTTAGCTGAATCTCCCCGCCGGCTCCAATCTCTTGCTCGTCCAAGTATCGGAAGATTTCCGGCGTCAGAACGTAGCGGCCCATAATCGCGAGATTCGAGGGCGTCTGCCCTAGCGGCGGTTTCTCAACCAACCGGTTCACCTTGTACAACCGATCGAAGGAGTCCGAAGGATCGACGATACCGTAACGATGCGTCTCCTGATAGGGAACGATCTGAACGCCGAAGACGGGCTGCCCAAGCGCCTCGAACTGATCGATCAACTGCTTCGTGCACGGAACTTCCGATTGAACGATGTCGTCTCCAAGAAGAACCGCGAACGGTTCGTTGCCGATAAAGTTCCGTGCGCACCACACGGCGTGCCCGAGACCCTTCGCTTCTTTCTGCCGGATATAATGGATTTCCACGTTGGAAGACTTGCGCACTTCCTTCAGCAGATCGAATTTTCCCTTCTCCATCAGACTATGTTCCAATTCAAAGGCGATATCGAAGTGATCTTCTATCGCTCGTTTGCCTTTGCCGGTCACGATGAGAATGTCCTCGATTCCGGACTCGATCGCTTCTTCGACGATGTATTGAATGGTCGGCTTGTCTACGATCGGCAGCATCTCCTTGGGCATGGCCTTGGTCGCGGGCAGAAATCTTGTTCCCAATCCCGCTGCGGGAATGATGGCTTTGCGAACTCTGGACATACGATCACCCATCCTATCCTTTGTTATTTTTCTCTACACTCCATCGATTATGTCTGCTAAAAAAGCGAGCTGCGTTTTCTATGACGCCGCTGACGAAGCAATAAAAAACATAGCTCGATTTTTCAGAAAATGGGGCATCTAACCCCCCCTCGCGTCACACCCTCGACGATCCACGTCTAAGGTCTTCGACCCACAGCATGACCGAGTGCCTACAGTGATAGAGGTGCAGTAGACATTACCTGAGCTAGCCGCTCCATTGCGATCAATAGTAACTGAAAGCCGCCTTCCGCTCTCTACGGTTAATTCGGTTGAACACAACGCCGATCAGGCGCGCGTTGACATGCTCCAGGCTGGCTTTCGTCTTCTTGACCAGCTCCTTGTCGACCTTGCCGGCAACGACGACCATCACGACGCTATCGCACAAGGCGCTGACAACGAGACTGTCGGTAACAGCCAGAACGGGCGGAACATCGAGAAGGATGACGTCGTAATGCTGGCGCAGTTCTTCAATTAAGGCTTGCATCCGCGAGGATCCGAGCAGTTCGGCGGGATTGGGCGGGATGGGTCCGCTGGTGAGCAAAGACAAGGTATCGATCGGGGTGTCGCGAATCACCTCTTGCCACTGATTTTGGTTGGCCAAGATGTTGGTTAGACCCGTACGGTTGCTTTGGGAGAACAATTGGTGGACGGCGGGGGCGCGCAAGTCGCAGTCGATGAGGAGCACTTTCTTGCCTTCCTGGGCATAGGCGACGGCCAAATTGCAGACCGTTGTCGTCTTCCCTTCGCCCTTCACAGCGGAAGTCATCATAATGACCTTGAGCGGCGAATCGATCGAAGAGAAGTGAATGTTCGTCCTGAGCGTCTTGTATACCTCGGAGACGGGCGACGCAGGGTTGAGCAGCGATACGAGGCTGTTCTTGTTTACCTTGTTAGTTGGCCGATGTAGCATAAGCGCCGTCCCCTACTTTCTGCTTTTGGGATGGAGTCAGACGTTTGCGATCCGACTTCTTCATCTGCACCACACTGGCAAGCACCGGCAATCCCAGATCGGCTTCCACTTCAAGTGCCGTCTTGTAGCTATGGTCGAGATAATCCATAAGGAAGACGATTCCCAGAGAGAGCAGCAGGCTGAGCACAAACGCGATTAAGATCGTAACGACGGGATTCGTATTGACGGGAGCCGGCCTGTCGTTTTCGTTGGCCTGATTCAAAATCGTAATATTGTCGACTTTCATAATGGAAGGAATTTGAAGCTTGAATACCGTCGCGATCGCGTTGACGATTTTTGCGGCTTCCTTGTAGGAGGCGTCCCGATATGTCAAATTCATCACCTGGGACTGGTTGGAGGCGGATACGGAGATGCTGTAGGCCATGCTGGCAGGGGATTCTTTGATGTCCGGATATTCCTCTTTCACTTTGTTCATGATGGCGGAAGACTTGATGATTTCCTTATAAGAATTGATCAGCATAATATTCGTTTGAACGTCGCTGTAATTTACTGTGGCAGCACCGTTCGATTCCGAGGTTTGGTTGACGATGATTTTGGCGTTGGCCTCGTAGATCGGTGTTGTAAAAAGATAACTCTTGACTCCGGCCAGTGCGCAAACGACGATGACGATCGCTGCGATGAACCAAAATCGCTTGCGGATGACCATTAAATACTGTTTGAGCTCCACGATCCCATTCCTCCAATGCGGATAAACTATTCGTCTCTTTCGGGATTGATACATTACGTAACGTCGGATGGCTTTACTTTACGATACATTTCGTAACATGTCAATCCTTTTTTTCACGATGTTTTCATAAACGTCCGGAACGTTGGGGCAAACCGAGAAGACCGACGAATAGAGGCTGGTCTCCGAGCACCAAGGAGGCATTGTTTTGAAGCCGGGCGACCGCATCCGTTCCGAAATCGCGACCAAGCCTGGCGTAGGCTTCCTGAAGCCGATTTCTCCTCTCGAACGTATCGTGCGCGTCGGACGCGAGCAGGTGCGCCCAGTTGCGGCCGGCAATCCAATAAGCCGTTCGTTGCACCTCAGGGCCGAACTGACCGACGATCGATCCGGCCGTTAACTGAAGATATGCGCCCTCTTTTACATATTTGAACAACTTTTCGGGATCTTGAACGAATCGGCCGTACCTCTCGGGATGAACGAGGATCGGCAAGCGGTTCATTCGCTTGAGCAAGCGAATGGAAGCGGTCAATTGCCAGGAATAGAAATGCGAAGGTAATTCGATAAGGATATATCTCGTCCCCGAGATGCTCACAATCTCGCCCGCCATCAGGTCAGCCTTAAACAGCGAAGTCAGATGATATTCTTGTCCCGCAAGCACTCGGATAGGGATATCCTCATCCTGCAGCCGTTCGTTCAACCCTTTCACTAGCGTGGAAATATGCGCAGAACCGTTCAGATACATCCCTTTGCGATGGTGCGGCGTTGCTACGATTGTCGTAATGCCATACCGGGCGGCCTGCCTGGCCATCGCCAGCGATTGCGCCCAATTGCCGGGTCCGTCGTCGCACATCGGGAGAATATGGCAATGTGTATCGATCATGCTTGATCACCGCTGGGCGGGTAGACCCGCAGCCCTTCGAGTTCGCCTTGCATCTTGTAAATTTGATGGTGAATCAGTTTGTCCGGGTATAGCCTAAGCAATCTGCGATTTAACACGCCGATGACATTCGATTGCATAACCGGATCGGAATCCAACTCTACCCCATAGTTCCACCAGCCGTTCTCATCCTCTCGTCCCCATCGCACGGATCCGATAAGTCTTAACGTTTCTCCTTCAAGCATAAATTGAAACCAAACGCGCCAAACCGCTGAAAGATCCAGCCTCAGCATCGTCGTAAATTTTAGTCCTCCGGGACTAATATCCGCTATGACCACTTTGCCTTGATTGGAATTTACGCGACACCCATTGACACGAAGAACTTTCATCTCGGCGATTACCCCTTCATGCAGGCCCATTCGTACGAACTTTCTAGGGTACATGGCCTGATGGTCTTCCATGTCGCTCATCTCCGAACTCCTTTTTTCGATACTTTTCGTATCCTTAGATTTAGAATAAATACGTTTTGTATCATTGTCAATAGATTTGCTTATTCCCCCTTGGTATAGGTTTTTTTGGAATTGCGAATACTTGGAGGAACCTGTCCATTTTGTTTTGCGACATTTTGTTGCAATCCATGCATTCAAAGCGTATCCATATTAATATAAAGTTAAAAAACTGGAGGGATATTATGAACATCGGTAGCCGGATCGCGTACCTGAGAGAGCAGCGCGGTTGGACACAGGAACAGTTGTCTGCGTTCCTCGGCATCTCGCGGGCGGCTCTGTCTCATTACGAGAAAAATCGGAGAGAACCCGACACCGAGACGTTAGGCAAGGTGGCGGATTTGTTCGAGGTCACGATAGATTATTTGGTGGGGAGAACGGACCAGCCGAAGATGGCTTTGGACGAGGATGTTCGGCATTTCGTCGATCACCTGGAATTGTCCGATGCCGAATTGTTGAAGCGCTTCACTCTGACGGTCGACGGCCGCCAATTAACGCCGGATGAAGCCAGACGGTTTATCGCCTTTATCCGCGCCGAGCGGTCGCTAAAGTCTTGAGCTTCAAGCTTCCAACTTCGCGGGTCCTGCGCTCGAACTCCTTTTGTTTGCAAAGAGCCCCTATAGGACTGTCGTATAGAGGCTCTTCCGCTTCTTTTTTTCAGAATATTGCTTCTTCAAGCCTAGGAATCCGGTACCGGGATTCGTACCGCCCGGGTCTCCCGGACGGCCTCCCCCATGCCTCCGCCGTGGCGGCCGCCTCCCCCGCCGCCAGAATCGAATGGGCAATTACCACGACTTATAACCTATTAAATTTGATGTTTTATTACTATGTAATAGAAATAGAATCAGCGATAAATCGTATAACAACAAGCATCCATACTTGCGATTGCTTATGTTGTTCAGGGTCAAATTGAAGGGTTTCGCCGGTGGCGGTGAGGAAACCGTTTTAAGCAATGATCGTCACATTCCGATTGGGTTGATGTGAGTTCAAGTGAAAGATCCGGGTACGAGGGGATGTTTACTGCTTTCGAAGTTGTTGTTCGGAAGGTTCTTTGAGCGCGAGCTGCCATTTCTCTTGGCCGATGCCAAGCTGAGCGAGAATTTTCGAGATATCGATTTCCAATCGTTGCGGATCTACTGTTCGTTTCGTCCTCAAATCCCTGTCCATCTCCATCCTAATCCCCTCTTCCAAAAGATAGATTAATTATAGCCGATGAACACTTAGAAGAATGTCGATTCATAGAGACAATATAGTTAATTTTTGGAGTTTTTTTGTCAATAACGGGAGAATTGTACCATATGGAATGGTCTGCTGTCAGCATGTCAAACGGTTTATTCTTCCTCCTTTACTGGGATACCTTTCGATTATGCCCCGCAAGCGTTACAATTGAACTACAACCCGCCGGCAATCGTTGCCGGATCATGCGGACCCCAAACAAGCAGGTGAATCGAATGATCAATCTGTTGCCTCTCATGCTGGAGAGGGTCGGCCTCCTGTTGATCGTCGTTTTTCTTCTCTCCAGAATGAGATCGTTCCGGCAAATCATTCAACACGAGCACCGGTTGAAAGAGAAGCTGACGCTCATCGCCATCTTCGGCATTTTCGGGATCATTAGCAACTATACCGGAATCGAGATTAATCACGGCATCACCTTAACCCAGGTTTGGCAAACCGACGTCGATTATGACAGCGCTCTCGCCAATACGCGCGTGCTTGGAGTCGTGCTCGGCGGACTGCTGGGGGGGCCTCTTGTCGGGCTCGGGTCCGGACTGATTGCCGGCTTGCACCGGCTCACGCTCGGCGGGTTTACGTCGGTCGCGTGCAGCATCTCTACCATATTGGCCGGTATTGTGGCGGGATTGCTTGGCGTCCGTCTGCGGCGCAAAGGCAAAAACACTCCGTGGCGGGCGGCCGCGATCGGTATCGTCATGGAATGCGTGCAGATGGGAATTATCCTCCTCATCGCCCGGCCGTTTGAAGCGGCGCTGGAGCTTGTCTACGTGATCAGCGTTCCGATGATCGCGATCAACGGATTCGGTACGCTGCTGTTCATGCTGATCGCCCAATCGATCGTGCAGGAGGAGGAGCGGACACGGGCGCGGCAGACGCATAATGTGCTGCATATCGCGGATCAGACTTTGCCGTTTTTCCGGCAAGGGTTGAATGCGAATTCCTGCAAGGAGGTCGCGGCGATCATTCTCAGATGGACGCATGCGGATGCGATCGCGATTACGGATCGCAATCAAGTGCTGGCGCATATCGGTACCGGTTCGGACCATCATATTCCGATGCAGAGCCTGTCGACGCAATTGACGCGCAATGTATTGGAGCAAGGACGCCTGCTCAAGGCAACGTCACGGGAACAAATTCAATGCAATCACGAAGGGTGTCCGCTGCAGGCCGCCATCGTCATTCCGCTCAAGGTTCGCCGGCAGACCGTCGGCACCTTGAAGCTGTATTTTTCGAACCCGCAGCAGATGGACAAAGCCGAGCAAGAGCTCGCGGAAGGGCTGAGCAAGCTGTTCTCCACGCAACTGGAACTGGCGGAAGCCGAGCTGCAGCGCAAGCTGCTCAAGGATGCCGAGATTAAAGCGCTCCAGGCGCAAGTTCATCCGCACTTCCTGTTCAATGCGATCAATACGATATCCGCCCTCTGCCGCACGGACCCGGATCAAGCAAGGAAGCTGCTGCAGCAGCTTGGCGTCTTTTTTCGCAGCAACCTGCAGGGCGCCAGGGAAATGCTCATTCCGCTTCGGAAGGAGCTGGAACATGTCGAGGCGTATTTAATGCTGGAGAAGGCCCGATTTCCCGGCAAATATTCGATCCGGTTGGACATTGAGCCGTCGCTGGAGCAGGTGCCCATTCCGCCTTTTACGCTGCAGCCGCTCGTGGAGAATGCGGTCCGGCACGCCTTCGGGCCATCTTCAAGAAACCGCGTCGGACAGGTGACGATTCGTGGTCGCAAAGATAAGGAGCGGATGCTCTTAATAACGGAGGACAACGGCTGCGGCATCCCCGCGGATTTGCTCGGCTCGCTCGGCGGCCAAATCGTCAAATCCAAGAAAGGGACCGGAACGGCCTTGTACAATATTCAAAAGCGTTTCGAGGAAATTTACGGAGGAGAAGCGAGTTTGCGGATTGAAAGCGACAAGCATGCGGGTACGAAAGTGATGATTACGGTGCCGATCAGCAGCCATTATAGGGGGGAGCAAGATGCTGAAAGCGTTTATCGTGGATGATGAACCGCTCGCAAGGGACGAATTGGCCTATCTTCTTCATCGCACGAGACGGGTGGAGGTCGTCGGAGAAGCCGAATCGCTGGAGGAGGCGACGCTTCTAATCGGGCAGACGGCACCCGACGTTGTGTTTCTCGACATTCAGCTCTCGGAGGAGAGCGGTTTGGATTTGGCACAGCAGCTCCAAGAACTGGACCGCAGGCCGGATATCGTCTTCGCTACCGCCTTCGACGAATATGCGCTCAAAGCGTTCGAACTGAACGCCACTGATTATATTCTGAAACCTTACGACGAAGACCGCATCCAGCAGACGATAGCCAAGCTCGCCAAACAGAAGGAAATCCGGCACGACAATCAGGAGCGCGAGAGCTTCCGCTCATCCTCCGTTCCGGGAAGGACGGACAAATTGGCCGTGGCGGTCGATGAGCGCATCGTCCTCGTGAATGTAAGCAAAATATTGTATATCTCCGCGGAGGAAGGCAAGACGCTGGTGGCAACGGAAGCCCAAACCTACAAAGTGAGCGAGCCGCTCGTCACGTTCGAGCAAAAGCTGCAGGGCAGCCCGATCGTCCGCGTTCATCGCGCCTGTCTCGTAAATGTCGACGCCATTGTGGAGATTCAGCCGTGGTTCCATTCCACCTTCACCCTGATCATGAAAAACGGGAGGAACATACCGGTCGGCCGCACGTATTTAAAGAACCTCAAGCAAATGCTCGGACTGTAAAGCTACTCCAATGCCAATGAAATCGTTTACCGCTCATCTCTTGTTTTTTGCGATTCATCCCCGAACCGCTGCGGTCTATCCTGAAAAACGGCTTGCAGCCCGTTTCGTGACGTATGATACGACTATCAAAGCGTTTAAGGGGGCGCAAAAATGAATGCGGTTTCAATTGTGATAGGCTCCATCTGCATCCTGATGATCGCTTATCGCCTGTACGGCACGTTTTTCGCGGGGAAGGTGCTAAAGCTTAACGAGGCTTCGCCGACCCCCGCTCATGCGTTGAATGACGGGAAAGATTACGTCCCAACGAATAAATGGGTTGCGTTCGGCCACCACTTCGCCGCCATCGCCGCGGCGGGTCCGCTGGTCGGACCGGTTCTGGCCGCGCAGTTCGGGTATCTTCCCGGATTGCTGTGGCTGCTGATCGGTGCGGTGATCGGCGGAGCGGTGCACGATGCCGTGGTGCTGTTCGCCTCGATGCGAAAAAACGGCAAATCGCTGTCCGAAGTCGCCAAGGAGGAGCTCGGTCCGATCGCCGGCTTCTGCACCGGTCTGGCCATGCTCTTCATCATCACCATTACGATGGCGGGCCTGTCCATGGTCGTCCTTCATGCCCTGGAGAACAACCCGTGGGGCACGTTCGCCGTCGGCATTACGATTCCGATTGCGATGGGCGTCGGGCTGCTTTATAAGAAGACCGGCAACTTGAAGCTGGCTTCCACGATCGGGTTTATTTTGCTGATGTTCGGCGTCTTTGTCGGGCCTTCGATTCAACATACGGTCATCGGCGAATGGCTGACGTTCGACACGCAGACGCTTGCCGTCATTCTTCCGACCTACGCCTTTTTCGCGGCGGCGCTGCCGGTCTGGCTGCTGCTCGCTCCGAGGGATTACTTGAGCAGCTTTATGAAGATTGGGGTGTTCATCGCGCTCATTGCCGGCGTATTTATCATTAATCCGGCGATTCAATTCCCTGCTCTGACCGAGTTTGCGGGCGGCGGCGGTCCGGTTCTCGCAGGTCCCGTATGGCCGTTCATTTCGATCACGATCGCCTGCGGCGCCATTTCCGGATTTCACGCGTTTATCGGATCCGGCACGACGCCGAAAATGTTGAACCGCTGGACGGATATTAAGATGGTCGGATTCGGCGCCATGCTGGTCGAGTGCGTCGTCGGCATCATGGCCCTGGTAGCGGCAACCGCGCTGCACCCGTCCGATTATTTTGCCATCAACTCGAAGCCGGAAGTGTTTCAAACGCTCGGCATGTCCGTCGTCAACTTGCCCGAGCTCAGCAAGGAGATCGGGCTGAATCTCGAAGGCAGAACGGGCGGAGCCGTTACGCTGGCCGTCGGGATGTCGTATATTTTCACCAAAATTCCGTGGTTCGAAAATCTGGCCCCTTACTTCTTCCAATTTGTCATTATGTTCGAAGCGGTTTTCATTCTGACGGCGATCGATGCCGGTACGCGCGTCTCCCGTTACTTGATTCAGGACTTCTTTGGGGAGCTGTACAGACCGCTGAAAAGGGTGGACTGGGCGCCGGGCGCGATCGGCGCCAGCGCATTGGCCTGCTTTCTGTGGGGCTATCTGCTGTTCTCCGGCGATATCGGCTCCGTATGGGCGCTGTTCGGCGTATCCAACCAACTGATGGCCTCGATCGGACTCATTATCGGCGCGACCGTCATTCTTCATATCGCCGACAAGCGCATTTATATGCTCACTTGTCTCGTCCCGCTTGCCTATCTGTTTGCAACGGTCAACTATGCGGGGTACTGGATGGTGAAGAACGTTTACCTCAACTCGTCGTCCTCCGGTTATAACGTGCTCAACGGGATTTTATCCATCGTCATGCTGGTGCTGGGCGTCATCATTATGGTCACGGCGATCCAAAAATGGATTCGCATCTTCAACTCGCCGCGAATGAACGCGGAAGCGATGTCGACGTAAGTCCGTCCTCACAGCGAGGCCCCCAATCGATGGGGGCCTTTTGCCATCGCACTCGTGTCCTTGAAATGCAAAGAAGACCCCTGTCAGGGTCTTCTTTGCATTTCATATGGTTTTGTAACATGCGCTTGGGCGCATGCTCCGACAACCTGGCATGACGATTCGTCAGTTGCCGCCTACACGGGACAAATCGCGCATGTTGGCTTCGAATGCGGCCAGGAGCGCCTTCTCGCCGCTGAGTCCCTGGGCCTCGACTTTGGCGATCTGCTCCAGCATCCGCTTGTAGTCCTTCGGAATGACCTTCACGAAGCGCGGAAGGAATTGATCCCATTCGTCCAGCACCCGACGGCCAAGTTCGCTGTCCGTATAGCGGACGTGCTTCTCGATCATGCTGCGGACTTGCTCAACTTCGCCGGCTTCCTCCAACCGCTCAAGGAGCACCATTTCGAAATTGCAGCGATTGACGAATTGGCCGTCCCAGTCGATCACATAGGCGATGCCGCCCGACATGCCGGCCGCGAAGTTGCGTCCGGTCTTGCCGAGAATGACGACGCGTCCGCCTGTCATATATTCGCAGCCGTGGTCGCCGACGCCTTCGACGACGACGTTCGCGCCGCTGTTCCGGACCGCGAAGCGCTCGCCCGCGATGCCGCGAATATAGGCTTCGCCGCTCGTCGCTCCGTAGAACGCCGTATTGCCGGCAATAATGTTCTCCTCGGCCTTGAACGTAGCCTTCGGCGAAGGATAAACGATGATTTTGCCGCCCGACAAGCCCTTGCCGATGTAGTCGTTGGCGTCCCCTTCGAGCGTCAGCGTCATGCCTTTCGGAATGAAGGCGCCGAAGCTCATGCCGGAAGTGCCGACGAAGCGGAAGTTGATCGTATCTTCCGGCAGGCCGTCCTTGCCGTAACGCTTCGTCACTTCGTGGCCGACGATCGTGCCGACGACGCGGTTGGTATTCTTGATCGGGAACGTGCCTTCCACGCGTTGCCGGTTCTCGAGCGCAGGCGCCGCCGCATCCAGCAGCGTCTGCAGGTCGAGCGACTGCTCAAGGTCATGGTTTTGCTGCTTCACGTTATAACGGAACGAACCTTCCGGCAGCTCCGGCATGTGCAGCAAAGCGGTCAGGTCGACGCCTTTGGCCTTGAAGTGGTTGATCGCTTTCTTCGTATCGAGGCGGTCGGTTCGTCCGACCATCTCTTCGATGGTGCGGAAGCCGAGCTGCGCCATAATTTCGCGAAGCTCTTGCGCCATGAAGCGCATATAGTTGACGACGTATTCCGGATCGCCCATGAACTTCTTGCGCAGCTCCGGGTTCTGCGTCGCGACGCCGACCGGACACGTGTCGAGCTGGCAGACGCGCATCATGATGCAGCCGAGCACGACGAGCGGGGCGGTCGAGAAGCCGTACTCCTCGGCGCCGAGCAGCGCGGCGATCGCGATGTCGCGGCCGGTCATCATCTTGCCGTCCGTCTCGACGACGACGCGGTCGCGCAGATTGTTCAGAATGAGCGTCTGGTGTGTCTCGGCGAGGCCGAGTTCCCACGGCAAGCCGGCGTGCCGGATCGAGCCGATCGGGGATGCCCCCGTGCCGCCGTCGTAGCCGCTGACCAGAATGACGTCGGCGCGCGCTTTGGCCACACCGGCGGCAATGGTGCCGACCCCGACTTCCGAGACGAGCTTGACGTTGATCCGCGCATGGCGGTTCGCGTTCTTCAGATCGTGGATCAGCTCCGCCAGATCCTCGATCGAATAGATGTCATGGTGCGGCGGCGGCGAGATCAGGCCGACGCCCGGCGTCGTGCCGCGCACTTCGGCGACCCAAGGATACACCTTGCGGCCCATGAGCTGGCCGCCTTCGCCCGGCTTCGCCCCTTGCGCCATCTTGATCTGAATCTCTTCCGCATTGGCCAGGTAGTAGCTCGTGACGCCGAAGCGTCCCGAAGCGACCTGCTTGATGGCGCTGCGGCGCAAGTCGCCGTTGGCGTCCGGCTTGAACCGCGCCGGATCTTCCCCGCCCTCGCCGGAGTTCGACTTGCCGCCGATCCGGTTCATGGCGATGGCGAGCGCTTCGTGCGCTTCCTTGCTGATCGAGCCGAACGACATCGCGCCCGTCTTGAACCGCTTGAAGATCGATTCGACCGGCTCAACCTCTTCGATCGGAACCGGAGGCTGGTCGAACTTGAAGTCGAGCAGCGAGCGCAGCGTGCGAATCTCTTCGTATTCGCCCTGCACGAGCGCCGAATATTTCTTGTACAGCCCGTAGTCGTTCGAGCGGGTCGCCATCTGCAGCGTATGAATCGTCTTCGGGTTGAACAGATGGTCTTCCCCGTCTTTGCGCCATTGATAGTCGCCGCCGGAATCCAGCTCGCGAACGGCTCCTTCCTGCTTCTCGAACGCGCGGTTGTGCGACTTGAGCGTCTCTTCGGCGATGACGTCCAGGCCGACGCCCCCGATGCGCGACGGCGTCCAGGTGAAATACTGGTCGATCACTTCGTTCTTCAGGCCGATCGCCTCGAAGATTTGCGCTCCGCGGTACGACTGGATCGTCGAGATGCCCATCTTGGACAGCACCTTGACGACGCCTTTGTTTGCGGCCTTCAAATAATTTTTGACCGCCTTCTCGTGCGAGATGTTCCGCAGCATGCCTTGGCGAATGAGATCGTCCAGCGTCTCGAACACCAGATACGGATTGACCGCGCTGACCCCGTAGCCGAGCAGCAGCGCGAAATGATGCACTTCCCGCGGCTCGCCGGACTCGAGCAGAATGCTGACCTTCGTCCGCGTGCCCTGGCGGATCAGGTGATGGTGCAGGCCCGCTACGGCCAGCAGCGACGGAATCGCCGCGTTGTCGGCGTCGATGCCGCGGTCGGACAGAATCAGAATGTTATGGCCGCGCGCGATGACGCGGTCGGCCGCTTCGCACAGCGTCTGCATCGCTTCGCGGAGCCCTTCTTCGCCGCGGTCGGCGGGGAAGAAGATCGGCAGCGTAATCGACTTGAAGCCCGGACGGTGCACGTGGCGCAGCTTCGCAAAGTCCTCGTTCGAGACGATCGGAGACTGAAGGCGAATGTGGCGGCAGCTCTCCGGTTCCGGCTTGAGCAGATTGCGCTCCGGTCCGATCGTCGTGTACGTTGAAGTGATGATCTCCTCGCGGATCGCGTCGATCGGCGGGTTCGTCACCTGCGCGAACAGCTGCTTGAAGTAGTTGAACAGCCGCTGCGGGCGAGACGACAGCACCGCGAGCGGAGCGTCGTAGCCCATCGAAGCGAGCGGCTCGACGCCGCTGCTCGCCATCGGTTCGATAATTTTGCGGATGTCCTCGAACGAATAGCCGAACGCCTGCTGGCGCTGCTGCACGGTCGCGTGATCCGGCTCCGGAAGCTCCGTCGCTTCCGGCAAGTCATTCAGATCGACCAGGTGGTCGTTCAGCCATTCCCGGTACGGGTGCTCGGTGACGATCGCCTTCTTCACTTCCTCGTCGGAAATGATGCGGCCTTCCTTCGTGTCGACAAGCAGCATCCGGCCCGGACGCAGGCGGTCCTTCAGGACGATGTCTTCCGGCGGAAGCTCGATGACGCCGGCTTCGGACGCCATGATGATCAGGTCGTCCTTGGTCACGTAATAACGCGCGGGACGCAGGCCGTTGCGGTCCAGAATCGCGCCGATCTGAACGCCGTCGGTGAAGCCCATGGCGGCCGGGCCGTCCCAAGGCTCCATCAGCGTGCTGTGATATTCATAAAATGCTTTCTTGTCGTCGTCCATATGCTCGTCGTTCTGCCACGGCTCCGGAACCATCATCATGGCGACGTGGGCGAGCGAGCGGCCGGACAAGTACAAGAATTCGAACGTGTTGTCGAATTTGCCGGTGTCCGAACCGTCGTGGTTGATGATCGGCTTGACCTTCTCCAGGTCGTCGCCGAACAGCTCCGATTCGAACAGCGTCTGGCGGGCGTGCATCCAGTTCTCGTTGCCGCGCAGCGTGTTGATCTCGCCGTTGTGGATCATGTAGTGGAACGGATGCGCGCGCTCCCAGCTCGGGAACGTGTTCGTCGAGAAGCGGGAGTGAACGAGCGCGATCGCCGTCGCGACCTTCGGATCGTGCAGCTCGGTGTAGAATTGGCCGACCTGCTCCGTCGTGAGCATTCCTTTATAAATGATTTTCTTGCTCGACAAGCTGCTGAAGTAGAACGTCTCTCCGCCTTCGATGCCGGAATAGCGGATCGCCTTCTCCGCCAGCTTGCGCACGACGTACAGCTTGCGCTCGAACGCCAGGTCGTCCGCCAGACCGGCCGGTCTGGCGATGAACACTTGGCGGACGAACGGCTTCACCCGTTTGGCCGAGATGCCGAGCATGTCGTCGCGGGTCGGCACCGTTCTCCAGCCGAGAAGCGAGAGCCCTTCCTCCTCGACGATGGACTCGAACATCGCTTCATGCTTCGCCCGCTGCGCGTCGTCCGGGGTCAGGAACACCATGCCGACGGCGTATTGCCCTTCTTCCGGCAGCTTGAAGCCGAGCCTGGAAGCCTCATCGGCGAAAAAGGCGTGAGGGATTTGCAGCAGAATGCCCGCACCGTCGCCGGAGTTGGGCTCGCTGCCTTGTCCGCCGCGATGCTCCATGTTAATCAGCAAGGAAAGGGCCTGTTCGACGATCTCGTGCGATTTGACGCCTTTGATGTGGGCGACGAAGCCCATGCCGCAAGCGTCTTTCTCGTATTGGGGATCGTACAAGCCCTGTTTCGGAGGCAACCCGTTAACGATCTCTTTCATATGAACGCACCTTTCTCTAGGAAGAGTTATGGAAGGGGGACCATCGGACTGTATCGGCAGGAGGGGGAAATGCCCGCAGTCGCCGGAAACGATCCGCGGACAGCTCGGCCCGCGGGCCTATCCATCCCGAATCGTTCCAAAAATAACACCATTCGACTGAACAATCTGGTACAATCAACGAATATAAACGCCCGTTCGGCATTGAAGCCCGGCGCCCGCACGGCGCCATGACGCGAACAAAACGGCCGGCATCCCGTTATTTTTATAATTATTCATTTTTGTAAGTTATATTATTTTAACACCACCGCGCGAGGAATGGCAATTTAATATTTTTATGATGCCGATAACCGATTGTTTCCTGCAGCGCCAGGGAGAACAAAGAGGAGGAACGTTATGCTCGGAAAATTTCGTTTATTGGGCGCGGCCGTTCTGGCGGGCACGCTCGTATGGAGCGCCGCGGGACCGCAAGCGCGGGCGGAGAATGCTCCGGCCGCCGCTGCAGCCGCAACGGCCGGCCAACCTTACCGGATCGTCGTGCTCGGCGATTCCGTCAGCGTCGGCTACGAGCCCGGAATCGTCAGCGCGGCGGACATTTACGGCTATGGGGAACGGCTGCTCGATCAGGCTCTGCTTCACGGCCGGGCGGAAGAGAGCAACTACGCCGTTCTCGGCTTGACGACCGAAGGCTTGACCCGGTTGCTCCAAGGAGCGAAGGACAAGAAGCCGCTGACCGCCTCGCAGCTTCAGGCGTTCGACCCAGGCGCCGATCCGCGGGCGCTGGAGCAGGCGAACGGCATTGCCGCCCGGACGGCCGAATTAAACGCGGCTCTCGCCCAGGCGGACCTGGTGGCGATGACGATCGGCGGCAACGATTTCCTCGACTACATTCGAGAGCTGGCCCTGCTTGACACGAAGGACGCTCTCACTTCCCTGGATGAGGAAATAGACAGCAAATTGAATAATTATGCAGAACAGCTGTCCGCGGCGCTGAAGCTTCTCCACGAATTGGCTCCCGGCGCGTCGATCAAGCTGACGGATCAATACTTGCCGCTGCCGGAACGATTCAATGCCGAGCTTTATGCCCGGCTCAAGCAGGTGACCGACGATCTGGCGGATCGCCTCGACGGGATTGCGCAGGACTTGACGTCCGAAGGCGTCGACATTCAGATCGTGCACGTTCGCGACCTGTTCGTCGGCAAGGAGCTGTCGCTCACGCACATTTTCACCGACACCGACGTTCATCCCAATCAGGCCGGCTATTCGGCCATCGCCGAGCGGTTCGCGGAATCGATCTGGAACAGCTACACGGCCATCCCGGCCGCCGGCAAAGGAACGCCCGCCTCCCCCGCCGCTCCGGCCATCTACATAGACGGTCGCCTGCTCGCAACGGCAAACAAGCCGAAGCTCAAAAACGGAACGACGTTCCTCGCCTTAAGCGACGTCGCCGCCGCGACGGGCGCCGAGCTCGGCTGGGACAACAAGACGAGAACCGCCGTCTTCCGCAAGGACGGGCGCGAAGTATCGATCACGGTAGGCTCCAAAACGATGAAGGCGAACGGAACCGCACGCAGTCTGACGGCCCCCGCCTACCTGGAGACGGTCGGCAAGACGCAGAAGACTTATGTGCCGCTGGCGGCGGTCGCGAACGGCCTGCAATATCAGGTCGTATACAGAAGCAAATTGAATACCGCATTCATTCATTCGTAAGTCGCACCGTTGCCCTACGATCCCGGTTATTATATCCAAAGCGTTCCGCAACGAGCAAAAAAACGGTTGGAGGGAGAACTTCTCCCCGCTCAACCGTTCTTTTCATTTCCCTAAAGGGCCTTATTCTTACGAGGATACCTTGATCCTTACCGTAAACGTCTTGCCTTCGTATGTCGCCTTGACCGTCGTGCTGCCTTTGGCGATGGCGGTCACGACGCCTTTGCTCACCGAAGCCACCTTCGTGCCGCTGGCGGTCCAGACGGCGGCCGAAGTGACGTCGACCGTCTTGCCGTTCTCGTACAGCGCGGTAATTTTCACGGTCGCCGAAGTTCCCGGGCTCAGTTGAAGGCTGGAGCTGGAAGCGGTCAGCTTGGTCAGCTTGGCCTTGACGGTGAACGGCACGCTGAGCGTTTTCCCTTGGAACGTCGCCGTCAGCTTGCCGGTTCCTTCGGCGACCGCCTTGACGCTGGCTCCGTTGACGGTGAGCAGCGATTCGTCGGAAGACGTCCATTCGATCCGCGAGCCGAGCGAGACTTTTTTGCCGTTTTTCGTCTTGCCGGTCACTTTGATCGTTTTCGATTTTTTGAGCGTGAGCTCGATCGACGAAGGATCGATCGTATAAGCAATGTACTCGTCTTCGACGACCGCTTGCACTTTGACCTTCGCGTTCAGGTACGTGCCCGTCATGGTCGCCTTGGCGGCGACGAGGCCCTTCCATTTCGATGTCGTCTCGTTGACGAAAACGTTGACGGAAGAGGATTCCCAGGAGATTTGGTTCGTCAGGTCCGCCTCGGTCCCGTCTTCGTATACGGCATGGATGGTCGGGTAATCCACTTCCTGGCCGGTAATGATGCTGACGCTGTCCGTATCCGCAATAAGAAGATGCACCTTCTTGTTGACGTTGACGGTGAAAATGACGGAGAGCGGGTTCCCGTTCGCATCGACGGCGTTCGCCAGCGTCGCCTGCAGCTTGACGCTTCCGGTCTTGAGCGCCTTCCACCCGCCATCTTCGATCGACACGACGTCGTTGTTCGTAGCGTCCGCGTAAGACCAGGTGACGGAGTCGGACAGGTCGACCGTGTCGCCCGACAGCGCCTCGCCGCTAACCGCCGGGAACGAGCCGGTCTCGTCCACATACGTATCCACGCTCGTCTTGGCGAGCTTGATGGACGTGACCGTCGGATACACGGTAACCTTGATCTCGCGGGTCAAGCCCTTGTAGGACGCTTTGACCGTCGTCGTTCCCGCGCTCTTGGGCACAATGTACGCTTTGTCGCCCTCCACGCTTACGGTAGCCACGACAAGGTCGGAAGACGTCCACGTCGCCGCGGTCGTCACGGTCTCCTGCGTCGCCGCATCCTTCAGCACGTAAGCCTTCACTTCCGTCTTGCCGCCTTGGACCGACAGCTTCAGCGTCTTGTCCGGCGTCGTGCGAAGAGCCTCGTACGGCGTGCGCACGACAACGGTCACGGACTTGGACGCGCCGAGATAGGCAGCCGTTATGTCCGCGGTGCCGACGCCGACGAAGGACACGAGGCCGTCTTCGTCGACGGTCGCGACCGACGTATTGGAGCTCGTCCAGGTCGCTTCCGACGTGACATCGATGTCGGCTCCGCCGGATTTGGGCTGGGCGGTCGCGTGAAGCTGCAAATCTTTGTCGTCCACCTCGCGCTCGATCGGTCCCGTCTGATCCAGCGTCAAGCTTGTGTACGGAGAGGCGACCGTCAGCGTAACGGAATCCGTACGGCCCAGGTAGGACACCGTAATGGTCGCCGTGCCGGGAGCGTTCAGCGTCACTTCGCCTCCGTCCACCGAGGCGACGCTGGAGTTGGACGTTGACCACGCAGCGTCGTCAGTGACATCCGTCTCTCCGCCTTCCGTCGCAATGCCGACGGCTTTCAGGCTCAGATCGCTGCCCAGTTGCACGCTGGCTTTCGCCCCGATATCGGTGTCGTCCTTCCGGATCTCGATGGACTTGTACCTATAGATCGCCTTGACGACGATGGTCGCCGTGTAGCCGCCGTACTTGCCGGTAATGACCGCCGAAGAGGCGCTGCCGCTGGCGGTTACGACGCCGCCCGTGACGCTGACGGCCGAATTGGACGACGTCCACGTCGCGGCGGATGTGACGTCCTTCTTGGTCGTCGATCCGCTGATCGTCGCCCACAGCGTCATGGCGATCGAATCCTCGTTCACATACACCGTGTTGGTGGGCGTGTTGGACGAAATCTCAACAGCCGTCACCGTGTCTTCCGCGGACGCCAGCCCGCCCGCTTGTCCCCAGACGAGGGCCGCGAACAACAGCGTCGCCACGAAGCGGTAGGCGATCGACCATTTGCGGTTTGATATCCGTCCGTTATTCTCCATCTGGTAGCTGCTCATCTTGTGGCGTATCCTCCCAAAGCAAAAATTCCATTCCCTTCTTAATAACGGCCAAAGTACCGGAAAATTGAACCAATATGAACAAAATCGGGACGTTAGTCGCATTATTGGACACGAAAGGGGGGCACGAGCGCCGTTTAGGAGCGATTCTCGGCTTAACCGGCATCCGGTCGGATGCGCGAGCGGCGTTTCACATCGATTCGCAGCGCAACCGGCGCTCGGTCAGAAGCATGAGCGACGTCGGGGTGCGGTATGCTGCTGATGGCGTTAGACGAGAGCGTGGGAAAATGGGACTCAACAGGCGCGCCGCATTTGCGGAAATCCGTCAACAACGAAGATGAACCGAAAGTAGCTCAACGAAAAAAAAGGAGACCGGCCGCCCGATTGGCGAAAGGTCTCCTTCTCGTCTATGATCATGCCGCTGTCTTAAGCGTTCAAGCCAGCCGTTCCGCCCAAACCGGAAGAATCCTGCGTGCGCCAGCGGTCGGCGTTGCGGCTGCGCGCGACGAACACGATCAGCACGAGCGCAACGAACACCGCCGCGTAAGCGGCCAGCGTCCACAGCTGCGCCGCGATCTCCGACGCGCTGCCGCCCGACAGCGTAAGCCGAAGCGCCTTGATCGCATGGGTCATCGGCATCCACTCGCCGATGCGCTGCAGCCACTCGGGCAGCAGTTCGCTCGGGTAGGTGCCGGCGCTCGAGGCCAGCTGAAGCGTCAGCAGGACGACGGCGATGAAGCGGCCGACCGTGTCCGCGAGCGTGACGAGGAATTGCACGATCGTCATAAACGTCAGCCCGATCACGACGCTAACCCCGTAAAAGAGCGGAGCGTTCGGCACCTTCAGCCCCAGCCCGGCGAGCAGCACGGTATCGACCAGCACGGCCTGGAACACCACGAGCGGCGCGAACAGCAGCAGCTTGGACAAGTACCAGCGCCAGCCGCTTCTCACTTCGCCGGCGGCGTCGCGCAGCGGGATAATGATCGTCGACATCAGCACGCCGACGTACAGGCCGAGCGACAGGAAGTACGGCGTCATCCCGGTGCCGTAGTTCGGAATGCCGGCCAGCTTGTGCTCGGCGACCGAGATCGGATCGGCGAACATGTCGGTCTGCTTGTCGTTCCCCTTCACTTCGGCCGCTTGGGCGGAGGCGTCGTCCAGCTTCTCCGACAGCTCCTTCGAGCCGTCCTGGAGCTTGATCAGCCCGCTCGCCAGCGACTGGGAGCCGTTTTGCAGCTGCGACGAGCCTTCGGTGACCTGCAGCAGGCCGCTGTCCGCCGAACCGAGGCCGGAGCGAAGCGTCTCGGCGCCCGTTGCGAGCTGCTTGGCTCCCGACGCCAGCTTGGACGCGCCCTGTTGCGCCTCCGCCAGTTTGCCGCCGAGCGTACCGGCGCCCGATTGCAGTGCGGCGATGCCTTGCTGAAGCCGCCCGGCGCCGTCCGCCAGATCCTTCTGGCCGCCGGCCAGCTGCTTCGCCCCATCCGCCAAGCCGGCGGTTCCCTGCTTAAGCTGTCCCGCGCCGGCGGCGACGGATTCGGCGGCCGCAAGCAATTGCTGGAACGCCGCGTCGTCCGCCATCCCGCCGTGCGCTTCGGCGTATTGCTTCAGCCCGGCGGCCAGCTTGTCGGCTCCGTCGGCCAGGTTGGCGCTGCCTGTCTTCGCCGATTCGGCTCCCGCCGCCAGCGTTTGGCCGCTCTCCGCCAACTGGCCGGCTCCCGCCGCCAGCTTGCCTGCGGCCGCGGCCGCTTCCGCGGCTCCGCTCTTCAATTGACCGCTGCCCGCCGCCAATTGCGCAAGCCCGTCGGCAAGCGTCACGCCGCCTCGGGACAGCGACTTCGCTCCGTCCTCCAGCTTCGTTGCGCCGCCGGCCAGCTTGGTCACGCCCTGGTGCAGCTCCGTTGCGCCGCTCGCCAGCTTCGCGAGATTGTCGCGCAGACGCTGCGCGCCTTCCTCCGCTTCCTTCGCGCCGTCCGCCAGCTTCGAAGCGCCTCCCGCCGCGTCGCGGAAGCCGTCGGCGGCTTTCCCCACCGACTCGAACACCGCCTCGGCATACGCTTTGGTCACCGCATGGCCGACCTTCGTTTTGAGCGACTCCGACGCTTCGGAGCCGATCCGGGAAGTCAAATAATTGTAGCCGTCGTCGACGTAATACTGGATTTCGGCCGGCTGCGGCGTTTCATCCTGCAGCGTAGTCGCCTTCTGCGAGAAATCCTCGGGGATGACGAACGCCATCGAATACCGGTGGTCCTTCAGGCCGTCCATCGCTTCCTTCTCGTCGGTGAACGACCATTTGAAGTCTTCGTTCCCTTTCAACTCGTCGACCAAATCCCGGCCGACTTGAAGCTGCTTGCCTTCCATCCGGGCGCCCTTGTCCTCGTTCACGACCGCCACCGGCAGATCGTCCAGCTTGCCGTAGGGATCCCAGAACGCCCCGATCAGCATGCCGCTATAGAGCAGCGGAATGACGAGCAGCCCGACCATGGACAGCATGGCCATCTTGCTTCCGGTCAAACGCCGGAACTCGCCGCGGATCGCACCGTCTGTCCCGTTTCTCTTCTCCTGCATTCTCTCTATCTCTCCTTTGCGAAAAATACCCAATGACCATTTTCCCCATTCGGTCATTCCCGTCCAAAAAAGAAAGCGTCAGCGGACCGCCAACCCTTCTATGCAGTAAACCCGGAAATGCCTCAGCACCTCGTCCCGGCCGAGCGGCTCGTGCAGATGATTGCCTTCCGCCGTCAGCGCCAAATACATTTTCAACATCATATAAGCCGTCAGTTCGGGGGGACAGGGCCGAATCTCGCCTTTGTCCGCCGCTTCCTTCACATGCCGGGCAATGTAGCCGATAATCGCCCTCTCCACCGTCTCGAGGCCTTCCTTCGCTTCGGGCGTTCCGATGTCCCGCACTTCCTGCGACAGCTTGACGGCCAGCGCATGGCGATCCCGGTAATCCAGCACCCGGTGAAGCACGTTCATCAAATTGTCGGCGAAGGGGAGGGAAGGATCCAGCGTCTCTTCGGCCACCTCGCGAAGATCCCGAATCAGTCCGGTCATAATCTCGTTGAAAAGCTCCTCCTTGTTGGCATAGAACGTGTAAATGGTGCCTTTGCCCACTTTGGCCAGCTTCGCGACCTGATCCATCGTCGTGCCTTTATAGCCGAACGTAGCGAACGAGCGGGCCGCCGCTTCGGTCACCTGCTTGCGCCGATCGGGCGCTTTGCGTTCCTGCGCGATTGCGTTCGACCTCCTTTTCTTTGTCCGGCTCGCGTTGTCGTTGCGACTGACCAAAATAACAATTTGGTCAATCGGTTCTCGACAACTAAAATAACACAGTTGCAAGTGTGATTCAAGTCACTGTGGAAAATATTTCTGCCTGCGTGGGATCGGTCTGTTCGCGGTGGGAAAGCGACTTTCGGAGATTAGGATCCGGCATCTCCCATGATGTCGAATTTGGAGATTGGTTGCGCATGACCCTCTCAACGCACTGAGCCGTTCCGAACTACGGCTTTCATTACGGGGTTCCGTTCGAACCGGAGCGCCAGAAGGAAATTACCGAAGAATTGAAGCGGTATTTCGAAGCAAAAAATGCGGGACGCTTCCGCCGGGGGAGAGGATGAGCAAGCTGCTGGGATGGGAGGATGGGTCGGGGTGTGAGCGGCGGCGGTTGGCTGTGCTGTAAGCCGACGATGGCGGCTTACAGCGGCCGCGGCGGCGGTTGGTCGGGCCGTAAGCCGACGATGTCGGCTTAACGCAGGGTCGTCGAAGGCCGGGACTTATTGGCGCAAGCGCGCCAGCGCTTCGGCGAAGTCGTCCGGCAATGGCGCCCGAACCGACAGCTTCTCGCCCGTCCATGGATGATGCCAAATGAGCCGCTCCCCGTGCAGCGCTTGCCGGGAGATGAGCCCCCTTTTGCCGCCGTAAAGTCCGTCGCCCGCCAGCGGATGGCCGATCGCGGACAGATGGACGCGGATCTGATGCGTTCGGCCCGTCTCCAGGCGAAGCCGGACGAGCGTATAGTCGGGGAACCGTTCCACCACTTCGTAATGGGTCACGGCCGGGTCTCCCGTCTCGCTTACCCGCCGCCTTGTGGAATGGTGCCGGTCCTGGCCGATCGGCATGTCGATCGTGCCTTTGTCCTGCGGCAGAACGCCCTCGGCCAGCGCCAAATAGATGCGCTCGATTTTCTTCTCGCGCATTTCCTTGTCGTACTGGTAGTGGGCGAACTCGTTTTTCGCGTACAGCACCGGACCGGTCGTCTCTTTGTCGATGCGATGAATATGGCGAATGCGCAAGTCCTGGTTCGTCATCTCGTAATAAGCCGATACCGCATGGGCCAGCGTGCGCCGCTGCCCCTTCTCGCTCGGATGCACCTCGATGCCCGCCGGTTTGTTGACGACAAGCGTAAACTCGTCCTCGTACAGCACGTTCAGCTCCATCCAATCGGGCGGAAAATCGCGCTCCTCCCGGGGGAAAAGGTGCAGCCTCAAATTCGGGCCCTGGAGCGCCAGTCCCTTCGTCTGCAGCAGCTTCGACACCAGCTTGGGTGCAAGCGGCGTATGCTGCATCACCTTCTGAACGGGCGCACCCGCCAGCGACTCCGGGAGACGGAATTCCATCCACTCGCCCTTGCGCCTCCCCAGCTTCAGCGGTTCAAAACGTGCCGCTCCGGCTCCTTGCCCGGGAACCGCGCGACGGGAATGGGCTTGTCCCGCTTTCGCGCCGCCGGAAGGGCCGAATCTCTCGGCCGTACGGCCGCGGCCGTGCGAAGCGAATGCCGCGCCGCCCGAGCGATCGGCATAACCTCCGTGCTTGTCGGCCTGGCGTTCGGGCCGCCCATGGCGCGCTTCCGCCCGCCCGGCGTGTCCGCCGCGCTTGTCGCGGCGCCCTCCGCGATCGTCCGCGCGTCCGCGATCGCCTCTTCCTTTGGCCGCGCCCGGCTGCGGCCGGTTTCGTCCGGCACCTCTCATCGTCGATCCACTCCGTTCTCGTCTTCGCCCCACAATATACGGGATGGAATCCCGGATGTCAAATGAAGGCACGCATAGCATCCGTCAGTCCGGCAGTCCCCTTACGCCAATCGGCACTCGGACCGCATCGCGAGCCATTCGGCGCTCGAACCGCATCGCCAGCCAATTCGGCACTCGGACCCCATCGCGAGACATTCGGCACTCGAACCGCATCGCCTGCCTAGCGGCCCCGCCGACTCGCACCGGCCCGGTTCGCCGGCAAGCGCCTCCGCTCACTTGTGCCGGCCCGCAGCTTCCAAGCGCCCCGTCTTCCGGCAGCTTGCGCCCCGAACCCCCTTCCTCCGACCGGAATGAACAGCTTTCGAACGGTCCGGATTTGTCGAAAAAAGCCATCTTATATTACGGTTTGTTTACAAATTCGAGTTTCGCCGAAACTCTACACCGTTCCCTAAAATAACACCGTTTCCACTTTCCGGTTCTCATGGTAAGTTGAAGACAGAGGGCCAGTCCCTCTATGAATCGGGAAACCGGGAGAATGGGAAAAATGGACGCGAACGAAGAGCTTATTGTCGAAGAAGGTCTGGAAGCGGTTGCGGAAGCCCAAGAAGCGGAAGCCCAATTGGAAGAGACGGTAGACGAGGCGGAAGCCGAAGCGGCAGCCGTAACCGAACTTGAAGCGGCCTCCGAGATCGCCGAAGAAGCCGCTTTGGAAGCGGAGCTGGAAGAAGCGAGTTCCGAAGCGGTCGCTAGCGAAGCCGAAGACGAAGCTTCGGCGGATTAATCCCTTAACTCCAGCCGGAAAGGGGGCCTAAGCGGCAGGCTCCCCTTTCTATTTTCCCGCTTACCGGCTCCGAAGACGGCTTCTCAGCGCCCACTTGCGCTCGCGCCGCTTCATATACCGGGGCAGCGAACGATAGATCGCCAGACACTCCCGATCCGTCTCCCGCGCCTCCGCCGTCCGCCCCATCGAAGCGTAAACGCTGCCCAGCCGATAATAGGCTTCGCAGGACGACGAATGGATCTCCTGGAATTTCCGCAAATACGCCAACGCTTTCTCCGCATCCGTCTTCGCGAACGCTTCGCCCAAGCGCAAATACGGCAGGCCGTATTTGACGCGAGGACTGATCGCCAGCGCCCGCAGCATGGCGCGCTCCCCTTCCTCCGTCCGGCCCAACGCCAATTCGCAAAGCCCGAGGTCGCTCCAGTATTCCGCGGAGTGTTCCATTTGCGGCTCGATGCCGAGCAGAATGTCCTTGGCTTCCCTGAATTTCTTGCCTTCGATATACAGGCGCGCAAGCTCGGATTTGGCCGATACGTCGTGCGGATTGACCTGCAGCTGGCGGCGCCATTTGGCGATGGCGCTCCGTCGTTTGAACGGGCGCAGCAGGCTCGGCGTCAGACCGAGGAACCGCCTTTCGAGCGCGTACAAGATGACCAGAAGCACGATGAGCGCCAGGAACGGGTTGCCGAGCAGCCACCACAACAATCCGAATATGAAAAAGAGTTTCAAGGCGCGTCTCCTCCCCTTCGCAATGGCGCTTACTCCCATCCTATCATATACACCGGTCGAAGCGCCTGCGACTTAGGTCATCGGGCGCGCTCTGCGCGTTGCAGGCGCCTGAAGCGGATCGTCCGGCCAGAAATGCTTCGGGTACCGGCCCTTCAAATCTTTGCGCACCTCGAAATAGGCGTTCCGCCAGAAGCTCGCCAAATCGCGCGTCACCTGCACCGGCCTGTGGGCCGGGGACAACAGATGCAGCGTCAGCGGAACCCGCCCGCCCGCGATGCGCGGCGTGTCCGCGAGGCCGAACATCTCCTGCAGCCGCACCGCCAGCACGGGGGCGGACGGATCGGCGTAATCGACCGGAATCCGCGACCCGCTCGGCACAACGACATGCGTCGGCGCTTCCCGCTCCAGCTCGCTGCGCTGCTCCCAGGACAGCGAAGCTTCGAGCACGTTCGCAAGGTTCAGCCGCTGCAGGTCGGCGCGGCTTCTCATCCCGCCGACGTACGGTCCGAGCCAGTCGGCGAGCGTGTCCGTCAACGCTTCGTCGGACCAGTCGGGCCAGCCGTCGGCATGGCTTCCGAGGAACCGGACGCGCTCCCGAAGCTGGCGGGCGGAACGGCTCCACGGCAGCGCACCCAGGCCAAGCGAGCGGACGCCTTCCAGCAGCGCTTCCGTCACTCGCTCCGGGTCGGGATTCGCCAGCGGCCGCTCCTGCAGCGTTATCGCTCCGAGGCGGCGGATGACGCGGGCCCGGACGGCTTCGGCTTCGGCGTCCCAGCGAACGGCCTCTTCCTCGCGGATGAGGTCCGCGAACCGCGCCTCCAAGTCCGCTTCCGCGAGCGCGGCCGCGAGCCGGATGCGGCTCTCCTGGCCTTGGTCGTCCAGCTCGGCGGCGACGATATATTCGCTTTGGGCGAGCGGGTCGTCCTCGGACAGCGCGGCGCCCCGGCCGATGCTGAGCGTGTACCGGCCGGGCCCGCGACGGCGTCCGATGCGGTCCGGGTACGCGAAGCCGAGCAGGACGCCGCAGGCGGCGAGATCGCCGCCGCCTGGCGCCCAAGCCTCCGCCGCGGACCCGGTCCCGCCGCCCGCGACGGAGGCAAGCGCCCGCCGCAGCTCCGCGGCTTCGGCGAGCAGCCGTTCGCGCACGCGCTCGTCGGCGTGCGCGCTTCCTTCGCGCAGCGCCTTGACGCGCTGCGCGATATCGCTGCTGCGCGAGGCGTCGCCGCGCAGCAGGTCGCGCTCGCCGAGCACGGCGGCGAGCTGGCAGGCGAGCGCCGCGAGCCCGAGGGGCGCGGCGCGAAGCAGCATGTGCGCGAGGCGCGGATGGACGCCGAGCTGCGGCAGGAGGGCGCCGTGCGGCGTCAGCGCGCCCGCGTCCGTGATCGCGCCGAGGCGGGCGAGCAGCTCGCGCGCCTGCGCGTAGGCCGCCGCCGGGGGCGGATCGAGCCAGGCCAGCTCGGCGGGATCGGCCGCGCCCCAGGCGGCCAGATCGAGCGCGAGCGGCGCCAGGTCCGCTTCGCGAATTTCCGGCGTGCCGGCCGGAGCGAGCCTCCGGTGCTCCTCTTCGGTCCACAGGCGGTAGCAGACGCCCGGGGCTACCCGGCCCGCGCGCCCCCGCCGCTGGTCGGCGGAGGGCAGCGATACGGGCACCGTCTCAAGACGCGCCATGCCGGTGCGCGGCGAGAACCGCGGCACCCGCATGAGGCCGCTGTCGACGACGATGCGCACCCCTTCCACGGTCAGGCTCGATTCCGCCACCGACGTGGACAGCACGACCTTGCGCCGCCCCGCCGGGCTCGGCGCAAGCGCGCGATCCTGCGCCTCCTGCGGCAAGCTGCCGTGCAGCGGCGCCACATCGACCGGGCGGCCGGCCAGCGCCGCCCGCAGCCTCGCCTCGACGCGGCGTATCTCCGCCGCGCCGGGCAAAAACACGAGCGCATCGCCCTCGCCATGCTCGGCGAGCGCCTCCAGCACGGTCTGCGCCACCGCCGCTTCGACCGGCCCGTCCGCCCGCCGCGCCGCGTACCGCGTCTCGACGGGGAACAGCCGCCCCTCGCTCTCGACGACCGGCGCTCCTCCGAGCAGCTCCGCCACGGGTTGCGCTTCGAGCGTCGCAGACATGACCAGCAGGCGCAGGTCCTCCCGGAACAGCTCCCGCGACTGCAGGCACAGCGCCAGCCCGAGATCGGCCTGCAAGCTCCGCTCGTGATACTCGTCGAAAATGACGAGCCCCGCCTCCTCCAGCGACGGATCGGACTGCAGCATGCGCGTCAGCACGCCTTCGGTCACCACTTCGATGCGCGTTCGCGGGCCGACCCGCGTATCCATGCGCACGCGGTAACCGACGGTCTCGCCCACCTTTTCCCCAAGAGTCGAAGCCATATATCGGGCCGCGTTGCGCGCCGCGAGACGCCTCGGCTCCAGCATGACGATTTTGCGGCCGGCGAGCCACGGCTCGTCCAGCAGCGCAAGCGGCACGCGCGTCGTCTTCCCCGCGCCGGGCGCGGCGACGAGCACGGCTTGCCGCTGCCCGCGAAGCGCGTCTTTGAGCTCGGGCAGCGCTTGATCAATCGGCATCGGCTGCCGCGTCATCCCGTATCTCTCCTCTCTCCTCCGGCTCCCCGCATGGCCTTCCGCCAGCGAAGCCGCCGCAAGCCACCAATCTTTCTCCATTATAGCGGGGCGGTCGTTGCCATGCACACGTTCCGGCCGACTGCGGGTCGGGCGAGGGGGGAACGCACGCAACCTGCGCAACCGGAACGGGCATTGCGCGCCGGCGCCAAAAGCCGCAAGAGACGTTCGTATAAAACGGACGCACTTCTGGGAAAAACTAACGCAGATGGAAGGGGTGATCCGAGCATGCTAAACCGTACGCAGTTGATCATGCTGATCCTCTTGTCGACGGGATTGATGAATCACGTAATCTTGATCCCGATCATGCTGGATGTCGCCGGCAGGGATTCGTGGCTATCCGTGCTGGTGGCCGCCTTGCCCGCCGCTGCTTGGGCGGCGGCCGTCGGATTGACGATGCGCAAGGTCGGATCGGACCGCCTGCAGCTTTTTTTGAACCGCAGGGGACATGTTATCCTCACCTGGACGATTATGGCCGCTCTCGGATTATACTTGGCGCTGATAGCGATCATTACGATGAAAGATATGATGGACTGGCTGCAGCTCGTCTATCTTCCTTATACACCGAGATGGCTCGTATCGGTCGTCTTTGCCGTTCTCTGCGTATCGATGGCCCGCCTGGGCATTCAGGTCGTCGGCATCGTCGGAGGCGTGCTGCTTCCCTTCGTCGTCATTCTGGGCCTGTTCGTCATGACGGCCAATACCCCTCACAAGCATTACGATCTTCTGCTTCCCGTGCTGGAACGCGGCTGGGGGCCGATCGTCAGCGGAGGCATCTACATTTTCGGAGGTTACGCGGAACTGGTCATCCTCTTGCTGCTCACCCATCGGATGCGCGAGACGCCTTCCATCAAGTCCATGATCGCTCTCGCCGCCGTGCTGGCCATGCTGACGGCGGGGCCTCTCATCGGAGCGATCGCCGAATTCGGTCCTCCCGAAGCCGCCAAACAAAAATATCCTGCGTGGGAGCAATGGAGACTGGTTCAAATCGGCCGCTATATCGAGCATGTCGATTTCTTCTCGCTGTATCAGTGGCTTAGCGGCGCCTGGATTCGCATTTCCTTGGCGGTCTATCTCGTTGCGGATTTGTTCGGGGAGCGCACGCGTCTCGCCAGCCGGACGACGCTTGTGTTCGGAGCCGCCCTCGTCGGTGCGGGGGCGCTTCCGATCGATCCGGTGCTGTTCCGAACCTTTGTCGCTCGTTATTATTTTCCCGTGTCGGCGGCGGCGGCGCTCTGCATCCTGGCCGTTACGGCCTGTTTGGGGTTGCGAAAAATGACGGCCGCGGAGAAAAGGGGGATTAGCGAATGAACGACTGGCAGCATTCGGGCACGGGGACAGCCGACATCGGCGCCTCCTCGCTCCGGGCCCATTTCGCGCACAGCCAGGACGTCCATATTCGGGAGATCGACCTGACGCCGGATACCGATGCCGTACTTGTCTATTGCGAAGGCTTGTGCAGCGCCGAGGATATCGACCGGTACGTGCTGCCGGAGCTGCGGCATTGGCCTTTGCCGGCGAGCAGTCCCGAACGTCCGGGAGCTGTCCCGATGCTTATCCGGCAGGATAAGCTTCCCTTGGACTTATCCTGGTCCGAGATCGAGCAGCGCATATTCGGAGGCGAGCTTCTCCTGCTGCTCCGGAACGAGGAGCGGATGCAGCTCATTTCCTTCCAAATCGACGATTCTCCCAAACGATCGACGGAAGAATCCAACGCCGAAATCTCCGTCATCGGGCCGCGCGACGGCTTCGTGGAGGATCTGCGGACGAATGTCGCCCTCGTGCGCAAACGTCTGAAAAGCACTTCGCTCCGCTTCGAGCTGTTCACGATCGGCGAGCGAAGCCGAACGAAGGTTCTGCTGCTCTACGTTCAGGACGCGATCGCGCCCGATCTGCCGCGGAAAGTTCGGGACAAAATTTCTTCGATATCGGTAGAGAACCTTCAATCGGCCAACCAGCTCGAAGATTTGCTCGGCCGTCAGCCCTTCTCCATATTTCCGCAGTTCCATTATACGGGCCGGCCCGATTTTGCCGTCGACTGCATGCTTCGCGGCCGATTCGTCTTGCTCGTGGAAGGCTCTCCCGTAGCGGTCATCGGTCCTGCGAACCTTCTTCTGTTGCTGAAAAGCCCGGAGGACGACCACCTCCCTTTTCTGATGACGTCGTTCGGCCGGATTTTGCGGTACATCGGTCTGGTCATCTCGATCTTTCTGCCGGGATTTTGGACCTCCCTTGCCGTCTACAACCAGGATCAGCTCCCCTTCCCGCTGCTGGCCACCGTTACGGTGTCCCGGCTCGGCACGCCGCTGTCCGCCTCGGCGGAGATGATGCTCATGATGATCATCATGGAATTGTTCAGAGAAGCGGGGGTTCGGCTGCCGAAAACGATCAGTCCGACCGTAACGGTCGTCGGGGGAATCATTATCGGAGAGGCTTCCATCCAGGCCGGGATTCTGTCGCCGACCATCATCATCGTCGCTTCCATTACGGCCGTCTGTTCGTCTACGCTGGTCAACCAGATGCTGTCCGGGATCTCGACCATCCTGCGGCTCGGCGTCTATTTCCTTGCGGCGGTTCTGGGTTTCTACGGCTTCATCGTCGGCTTGTTTGCCGTCATACTCTATCTGGCTTCCCTCGACTCGTTCGGCTATCCGTATGTGGCCCCGCTCTCTCCGCTGAGATGGAAGCAATTCGGGAGAAGTTTCCTGAAGCTTCCCGGGAAGTGGGCGTACGCGCAGACGCGCTCTGCCGCCGGGACTTCGGCTGAAGAGAGGAGACAACGACCGTGAAGTCGATCGCGTATCCGATCGCCCTGGCCTTGCTCTCCGGCATCCTCCTTCCCGGATGCTGGGACGCCAAAGAGATTCAATATATCAGCTACGCCACCACCCTCGGAATCGATTACGACGACTCGAAGCAGCAATTTGTCGCCTACGTGCAGGTTCTCGATTTTTCCAACGTCGCCAAGCAATCGGGCTCCGTCCGAACGACGCCCGGCACCGTCTGGGTGGGCAAAGGCCGCGGCCGCACGCTTCAAAACGCGATGACGGATCTGTATTCCACATCGCAGGAGCAAATCTTCTGGGGCCATACCACCGCGGTCATTTATCACGAGCGGCTGTTGAAGGCCAACCGGCTGCAGGAAGCGTTAGATTTGACCAACCGGTATCGGGAGCTCCGCTATACCAAGTGGGTGTACGCCACGAATCGTCCGCTGGAGGACATTCTCAGCGTCACTCCCTTTTTCAAGCAGTCGCCGCTGGAATCGATCCTGCACCAGCCGAAGGAAATCTACCGCCAGCGCTCCTACTTGACGCCGCTGCAGTTTCAGCGTTTCGTCGCTCTTTACAACGAGCCCGCCGTAACCGCCTCGATTCCGATCCTGGACATTAACAAGTCGCAATGGAGAGAAAACGAAAAGGAGCACCCGCTCCTTTTCGACAAAGGGATCTATGCGGTTTACCGGGGAAAATGGAAAGCCGCCTTCTCCGAGGAGGATATTCCCGGATTGAGGTGGATCGAGAGAGAGACTGTTCGCGTTCCCATCGACGTGACGGTCGGCCCAGGCCGCGACGCGTCGATCGTCATCCTTCGCCCGAAATACAGCGTCAAGCCGCGCGAACGGAACGGAAGACTTGCGTTCGACATCCGCATCGCAGCCAACGCATCCATTAACGAGCTGCCGCAAAATGTCGACAAATCGACCCTTCTGGCGCTTGCCCGCAAGTCGATCGCGGACGATATCCGCCAAACTTACCGCAAGGGGTTGCAGGCCAAAGTCGATCTTCTGCAGTTGGGAAACGCGCTCTATCATAAGAACCCCCGTCTCTGGAGGCGTTACTTCTCCGGGGACGCCTTCCCCCTGCGCGAAGATTCGCTTGCCGGCGTCTACGTTCGATTGCATCTTCGGGACACCGGCAAATACAAGCTTCGCTTCACGGATTAACCCGCCGTCCTCCGTTCATCGGCAACGCGAAAATGGGAAATCCTCTGAAGCAACCGCTCCGCTTCTTCCGTCAGCATCGCCGCCGCGGCGGCGATCTCCTGAATGGCTTCGTGCTGTGATTCGACGTCCGACATGACGCCGCGGGCGCCGGCGGACGTCGCGTCGGTCACTTCGCGAACGAGATCCATCGCCTCCGCGGCTTCCCGGGAATGAAGCGCCATATCCGCGGACCGAACCGCGTTCTCCTTCATCCGCTCGGCTACCTGCCCGATCGATTCCTCGATTCTCGCGAACGCTTCCGCCGCCCGCGAGACGACGGCGATGCCGGCCTCGGCCTCCCGGTCCCCCATGGCTGAAGCGGCGGACGCGTCCGCCATCTCCGCGCGAATGCCCGCGACGACGGCGGCCACTTCTTCGGCGGCCTGCCCGGTCTGGCCGGACAGCTTCCGCACCTCCTCCGCGACGACGGCGAAGCCTTTGCCGTGCTCGCCGGCCCTCGACGCCTCGATGGAAGCGTTCAGGGCGAGGAGGTTCGTCTGCCTCGCGATCGACACGATCAGCGCGGCCATCCGCTCGATTTGCCCGGCATGCCGGCTCAGGCGTTCCGTCGCTTCCGCGACCCGCGATATGCCGGAGCGGATCGCCTGCATCTGGCCCGCCGCCCGTTCGATCGCGAGCCGTCCCTCGCCCGCCGCCGCCCCGGCCCGTTCCACGCAGGCTTGAACCGCCACGGCGCTCTCTTCGAGCGCGGCCGTCGACAGCGCCATCCGGCCGATCCGCTCGCTGCCCTGCCCCATATGGAGCTGTTGCTTCTCCGACCCGGCCGCGATTTGCTGCATAACCGCCGTCACCTGCTCCGACAGCCCGGCCACGCGATCGCTGTTCGCGCGAAGCCGAACCGACGCGGCGGCCACTTGCTCGGAGTTGGAGACCGCTTGCCGGATCACGAGCCGCAAATTGGCTTTCATCGCGTTGAATGCGTCCGCGAGGCTGTGCAGCTCGTCCCTTCCCTTGACCGCGACGTCCGCGCCGGACAGATCGCCCTCGGCGATCCGGGACGCCGCGGCGACGAGGCTTTTGGCCGGCTTGACGATCATCCGGGACAGCGCCCAGCCGATCGCGATCGCGAGCAGAACGGCGGCCGCGCTGACGGCGACGAGCACGGCGTTGAACAGCCGAACCCGGTTCCGGTTGGCGTCCATTGCGGCTTGCTGCTCCCCGGATTCGGCCTTCTTGATCTCGAGCGCCTGCCGCGCCAAATCTTCCGAAGTCGGCACGGCCCACTGCCCGGCTTCGGATCGGGCGATATCGGGCTTGCCTTCGCGAACGTATCCGACCACTTTCTCGACCAGACGCGCGAACGTCTGATTCGAATCTCCGAGCTTGCCGACGTCCACTGCCGATCCGTAGCCGGCCGATTCGCGGGCCAACGCCGCGATGTCGGCGGAGAGCTGCGCGTTCGCTTCCCGCATCTCCTTCTCAGGCTCCTCGCCGGGCTCCGCCAAATACCGGAACAGCAAGCCCATCTGGCGCTCGGTCCCGGTCAAGATGGCGGACAGCCGCTCCGTCATTTCGTTCTGACGTTCCGCCAGCCGGTCGTACGCACGCTGCGTTTGCCGCATGAACCCGTAGGACAAGGCGCTGCACAACGCCACGATAAGCGACACGGCGATAAACGAAAAGATCAGCTTTCGGCCCATACCTATTTCCGCCTCCTATCGGTTGTAAAAACCTTCGATTCGACGGCCCAAGCCAAAATGGTTGAGGGCGCGAGGTTCGAATGCCGATTCCGCTGCGTTCGGGGGAGAGGACCCCTGCTTCACGCAACAAAAAGAGCGGCTTCTGCCGCTATTCGCTGATGGGTTCATCGTCTTGCCAAATATTTCCTGATGTCGAACGAGACGGCCGCCACGATGATCAGCCCTTTGATGATCAGCTGCCAGTACGGGCTTACGCCGATAAACGTCAAACCGTAGTTGATGACGCCGAAGATAAGCACGCCCGCCATAACGCCCGGGACCGTGCCGATGCCGCCGGACGTCGAGACGCCCCCGACGACGCAGGCCGCGATCGCGTCGAGCTCGTACATGTTGCCGTAGTTGTTCGAGGCGCCGCCGGTCTTCGCCGCTTCGAGCAGGCCGGCAAGGCCGTACAGGGAGCCCGCGATGCCGTAGATCCAGATCAGATTGCGCCCGACGTTGATGCCGGACACGTACGCCGCCTGAACGTTGCCGCCGATCGCGTACATGTTTTTGCCGAGCCGCGTCTTATTGAAGATGACCCAGACGAGCGCCGCGATCGCGATGGCGATCAGCACGAGATAGGGAATCGAGTAAGGACCCGGCTTGCCGATGAAGCCGCTGCCCAGCACCGTAAAGTCGTGGCGCAGGCCGCCGATCGGCTGCGACTGGTTCGGCTTCATGTCGAAGTAGAGAGAGTTGGCGCCGTAGACGGCGACCATCGTGCCGAGCGTCGCGATGAACGGCGGCACCCGCAGCTTGGCGACGATGAGCCCGTTGATCAGCCCCACGACGAGCCCCGCGAGGATGGCCAGGACGATCGGAATCGCCACCGACAGATGGGGCAGATCGGGATAGAAGCGCCGGGCGTAATCCGACGTCTGCAGCATGGAGGCGGAGATGACGGCGGTCAAGCCGACGACGCGCCCCGCGGACAGGTCGGTGCCGCCCGTGATCAGAACGAAGGCAGCGCCGAGCGCGATGATCGCCTTCGTGGAATTTTGCAGCAAAATATCGTGCAGCGTCTGCACCGACAGGAAGCTCGGATCGTAAAGCGAGATGCAGATCACGAGAACGACGAGAACGATGTAAATGGCGTATTGGGTGAAGAATTGGCCTATGTCTCTTGAGGCTGACTTCATGTTGTAGCTCCCCCTTATTAGGACTGAGCGGCAAGCCGCATGATTTCTTCTTCCGTCGCCGTACGGCCGTCCACGATTCCCGTAAGGCGGCCTTCCCGCATGACCAGGATGCGGTCGGACATGCCGAGCAGCTCCGGCATCTCGGACGAAATCATGATGATGCTTTTGCCTTGCTTGGCCAGATCGGCGATGATCGTGTATATTTCGTATTTGGCGCCGACATCGATGCCCCGGGTCGGTTCGTCGAGCAGCAGAATATCCGGGTCGGTCAGCAGCCACCTTGCCAGCAGCACCTTCTGCTGGTTGCCGCCCGAGAGATTCATGATCGCCTGCCGGACGGACGGCGTCTTCACGCGAAGCCGCTGCACGCTGCTCTCGGCCGCCTGCCGGCGCTTCGCGTCGTTCAGCCAGCCGTACCGCTCGTATTGGCGCTGGCTGGCGATCACCGTGTTCTCGAGAACGGAGAGCACGGGGAAAATGCCGGTTACCCTTCGCTCCTCCGTGAGCAAGGCGATCTTATGGGCGATGGCGTCCACCGGACGGCGGATGCGCACGGGCTTGCCGCGGAGGGAGATGCGTCCGGACGAGACGGCGCGAAGCCCGAACAGCGCTTCGACCAACTCGGTCCGCTGCGCCCCGACGAGGCCCCCGACGCCGAGTATCTCTCCTTGCCGAAGCTCGAACGACACGTCCTGGAACGATCGCGGATTCGGCGAGGACAGTCCTTCGACCTTGAGCACCACGTCGCCCGGCTTATTCTCCCGATCCGGGTAGCGCGAGGTCAAATCCCGTCCGACCATGCGCGAGATGATCAAGTCGGTCGTCAGCTCCGAAGCCGGCCAGGTACCGACCTTTTTGCCGTCGCGCATAATGGTGACGTCGTCGGAGATGCGGAGAATTTCCTCCATTTTGTGAGAAATATAAATGATCGCGACGCCCTTCCGCTTCAAGTCCCCGATAATCCGGAACAATTGCTCGACCTCGTTGCCGGTCAGGGAGGAAGTCGGCTCGTCCATAACGATGACTTTCGAGTTGAACGACACGGCTTTGGCGATCTCGATCGACTGGATTTTGGACACGGACAGCGTGCCGACGATCGTATTCGGCTTGATGTCCATGCCGAGCTCCTCGAAGAGCCGCTGCGTGTCGGCGTACATCTTCTTGTGATCCACGAAGCTGAGCAGGCGGCGGTTCCCCAGCTTCAAGCCGTGCATCGGGAAGCGCCCCAGCCAGATGTTCTCCATGACGCTGCGGCGCGGAATCGGATGAAGCTCCTGGTGGATCATCGAAATGCCGTGCGCCAGCGCGGCTTGCGAATTCGGGATGTCCACCTTCTCCCCGTTCAGCCGAATCTCGCCTTCATCCGGCGAATAAAGGCCGAACAGGCATTTCATCAATGTGGATTTTCCGGCGCCGTTCTCCCCCATCAGGGCGTGGACCGTGCCGGCCCGCACCTTCAGGGTGACGTTGTCCAGCGCCTTGACGCCGGGAAACGATTTGGAGATGCCGGCCATTTCCAGCAGGACGGTCGGTTCCGTCATCTTGGTTCCCCCTTGCTGAGACGAATTGCTGATCCCCGACGCCGTCATAGGACGAGGCGGGGTTAAAGAAAGCCAGCGGCCTTCGCCCCGCCTCGCGCTTGCTTACTTGGCGTCGTCCATGTTGTCCTTCGTAATTTTCTTGTAAGGAATCCAGACGTACTTGCCGTCCGTAATGTCGTAGCCCGTGTTGTCCTTGGAAGGCGTCTCGCCGTTCGCCAGCGCGAGCGCCAGCTTGAACGTGGCGGCGCCCTGGTTCTTGGCGTCGTTCAGCACGGTGCCGAGCAGCGTTCCGTCGGACAGCGCCTGCAGCGCCGGAGCCGTCGCGTCGACGCCGACGACCGGGATGTATTTACCGTCTTTGAAGTAGCCGGCGGCTTTCAACGCTTCGATCGCGCCGAGCGCCATGTCGTCGTTGTTCGCAAGGACGGCTTCGATCTTGTCGCCGTGCGCCGACAGGAACGTCGCCATTTTGTCCTGCGCTTTGGCGCGGTCCCACATCGCGGTGTCTTCGGCCACTTTCTCGACCTTCAGCCCCGCGTCCTCGATGGCCTGGATGGAGAACTTCGTGCGCAGCTCCGCGTCCTGGTGGCCCGGCTCGCCCTTCAGCATGACGTACTGGATGACGCCGTCCTTGTTCTTGTCGGCTTCCGGATGGGCTTTCCAGTAATCGACGAGCAGCTCGCCCTCCATCGTGCCGGACTGCTCGGCCTTGGCGCCGACGTAATAAACCTTATCCCACTTCTTCATGTCGTCGGCCAGCGGCTCGCGGTTCAGGAACACGACCGGAATGTTCGCCGCCTTGGCCTTGTCGATAATGACGCCGGCGGCCGTGCGGTCGACCGCGTTGATCGCCATCGCGTCGTACTTTTTGGAGATGAACAGGTCCACCTTGTCGTTCTGCGTCGGCTGCGAATTCTGGCTGTCGACGATGTCGACCTTCGCCTTCCCGTTCGCCGCGTCGCTGATCGCGTTGCGCACGCCGGTCATGAACGTGTCGTCGAATTTGTAGATTGCGACGCCGATCGTTTTCTCTCCGCCGCCGCCTCCTCCGGAGCCGCCGCTCTCCTGGTTGTCGTTCGACTTGCCGCAAGCGGACAAGGCGGTTACCGCCACGGCTCCGGCCACGAGCACCGGAATCCATTTCTTTGCTTTGCTCATTTCAAAGACCCTCCCCGATAAATTGTGGTCTGAGCTTTACATGCTTGATTATCGCGTCTCCGAAGCTGAAAGCGAATTCAAAATCCTCATCAATTTTCTAGAAAATTCTCATGTCCTTGCCTCACTGTACGAACGGGAACAGCATCTTCTGATTGTCCGACCAGAACATGCTCTCCGAATCGATGACTCTCGTCTCGGTGACGATCCGCTTCTCCACCTTCTGCCGGCCGGCCGCCTCTAGAGCCGTTTTCACGCTCAGGTAGCCGATCGTGAACGGATTCTGGATCAGCGTCGCCTGAATGACGCCCTCCTGCAGCCACTCCAGCTCTTCGGGCGAATTCTCGAAAGCGACGAGCTTCACCGTTCCGTACAGCCCCATCCGCTCGATCTCCCTCGCAGCTCCGACCGCGGCGGCGGCGTTCAGCGCCAGAATGCCGTCGGGCCGGCCGCCGCCCGAGAGCGCCTCGCGGGTCCGCACGCCGCACAGAGAGACGTCCGATCCGCAATACAGCGTATCGGCCACCTGCATCCGCGGCGAGCCGGACAGCTCGTCGACGATTCCCTTCTCCCTCTGCTGGGCGTTGCGCGATCCGGGGGCGGAGCTTAGAATGACGAATCGCCCTTTGGCTCCGGACAGCTCCTTCAGCTTCGCCGCCGCTTTCCGGCCCGCTTCGTAATTGTCGATGCCGATGAAGCTGCTCACCCGCTCCGACGCCACCTCGGATTCGACGGCCACGACCGGCACCCCCTTGCGGACGACGTTGTCGACGTCCTCGGCCAGCACCGCATAATCGTCGGGCGCCAGGATGAGCGCGTCCATGCCGTACGCCAAATATTGGCGGATCAGCGCTTGCTGCCCGGCGACGTCGCTCTCGTCGCCCGGTCCGTCGAACGTCAGCTTCGCCCCGAAATCTTTGGCCGCCGCCTCCGCCCCCATTTTCACCGTGTTCCAATAATCGCCGTTCTTGTCTTTGACGAGCAGCACGACGGGCTTCTGCGTCTCGGCGTCCGGCCGGATCTCGACCTGGCGGGAGCACGCGGCGAGCAGCAGCGGCAGCGCGAGGACTGCGGCCGCGGCGCACCGGCTTGCAGACTTAAGCTTCATCGGACCGTTCCTCCTTCAGAATGGGCAGCCAGACGCTCACAATCGTCCCTTCCTCTCTCTCGCTCTCGATTTGCAGACCGTAGCCGTCTCCGTAAGTCAGCCGAATGCGCTCGTGCACGTTGCGCAGGCCGATGCCGGTTCCATCGCCTTCTCCGGTTCCGTCCGACAGCAGCTTCGCCGCTTTTTCCGCGCTCATGCCGACGCCGTTGTCCGCGACCTGAAGCCGCAGCTTACCTTGAACGACGTCCGCGCGAATGGCGATGCGCCCTTCGTCGACCGACGGCTCAATGCCGTGGTAAATGGCGTTCTCGACGATCGGCTGCAGAACGAGCTTCAGCGTTTGCAGCGATTCCGTGCCCTCTCCCGCGGCCAGTTCGAACTCGAACTTGTTCTTGTAGCGGATTTTCTGGATGATCAGGTAGTTGCGGATATGCTCCAATTCGTCGGCCAGCGGAATCACGGTCTTCCCCTTCGACAAGCTGATGCGGAAAAATTTCGACAGCGACGTAATCATCGTAATCACCTCGTCGTTCTTCCCGGTGCCGGCGAGACGGACGACGGAATTGAGCGTGTTGTAGAGGAAGTGCGGATGGATTTGCGACTGCAGCACCTCCAGCTCGGATTTGCGCTTCGACTCCTGCTGGGCGATGATCTGGTCCATCAGCTCCCGGATGCGGCCCACCATCAGGTTGAACCGCCGGGACAGCCGGCCGACCTCGTCGTCGCGGCGAATCGGAATTTCGATGTGGAGGTTCCCCCGTTCGACGAGCTGCATCGACTTCTCCAATCGCTTGATCGGCTGGGAAATTTTCGCCGACATGAACAGCGTGATCCCGAGGACGAACAGCAGCACGAACGCGAGCAGCCAGACGAGGAAGCCGCCGATCTCCCGCTTCGTCGTCCCGATCTCGTCCATGTAGGAGACGCCGACGATTTTCCAGCCGACGTTCGACACCGTCTGGATCGTGATGAGCCGCTGAACCCCCGTCGATTCGTCCAAATAGCTGCCGTACGTATATTTGAGCGCCTGCTCGACGTTCTCGTATTTGATTCCCGCGTAGATGAGCTGCTGCTGCGGATGGTAAATGATGTTGCCCGCGGATTCGTCGATAATGTAGGCGTAGCCCTTCTGCCCCAGCTTGACGCTGCTCGTCAGATCGTCGATCATCTTGAAGTTGACGTCGACGAGCAGCACGGCGTCCCGCGTCCGGCCGCCCGACTTCAGCTTGATGCCCTTGCTCATCGACACGACCCATTTGTACTGCCCCTTGAACAAGTTCTGCACATGCGGGACGGAGAAGCTCAGATGGTTCGGATTTTCCACGGCGGACCGGAACCAGCTCTGCGTCGTCAAGTGGGTGTTCGAGCGCATCGGCACGGAAGGAAGCGCTGTCAACTTCTGACCGGACTGATCGAACAGCGCGATCGTCACGAGATCTTCCCGGGTATGGAAAATCGTGTTCAACTGCTCATGCAGCCGATCCCCGGCGAAATCCCCGTCCTCGCGGACCGAAGCTTCGACCTCTCCGAAAAAAATCGTCATGCTGCGAATGTAATATTCGAGATTTTTCGTCACCTGATAGATGATCTGCTCGTTGCTCCGGACCGCGTTGTTCTCGGCCGTGCGGGTGAATTTGTCGTACAGGACGTAACTGACGAAAAAAACGACGCCGACCGTGATCGCGGTGAAGGAGACGGCGATCAGAAACTGGATGCTCTTGAAGCGGTAATGCCGGAAGCGGATGCCGATCACAGCGCTTCACCCCGCATACGGCCGCTGCGGTAATCCTTCGGCGACACGCCGACATATTTTTTGAAGCTGAAGCTGAAATAATTGGGATCGGCGTAGCCGACTCTCTCCGCGATCTCGAACGCTTTCAGATCGGTGGTGGCGAGCAGCTCCTTGGCTTCCTCCATCCGAAGCTGCAGCAGGTAATTAACGTAGGTCGTTTTCGTCTCTCTTTTGAAAATGCTGCTGAAATAGCCGGCGCTAATATGCAGATGGGCGCATACCTGGTTGATGGACAGCTCGCTGTCGGCGAAATTCGCCCGCGTGTACGCCTTCGCCCGCTCGACCAGGCTGCTGTAGGAGGTTTGACGGTCCGACGCGATCCGCCCCATCATTTTGCCGCAGACAGAGACGACCCACATCTTCGCCTCGTCCAAATGCTGCAGCCGGGCCAGCTCGCCCAGCAAATTCGCGTTGCCGCCGAACAGCTCGTGCATGTCCATGCCGGTGTCGCGGGCGGCCTTCGTCAGGGTGGACACGATTTGCAGCAGGAACAGCTGCACGTTCTGCAGCGACGCCTCCGGCCCCGCCTCCATGACCGCAGCGAACTGCTTCTCCACCGTCTCCGCCAATTCCTCGGGCGTGCCGACCTTGAGGCAGCGGATCAGCTCCTGCTCCTGCAGCTCGTCGTAACGAAACGGCGCGGGCTTGCGGGCTTCCACGTCCCCGATCGGGATGATCCGGTTGCTGCCGAGCAGCATCCGGTAATCGAGGGCGGCGACCGCCTCCTCGTACGAATACCGGACCTCCTGCAGCCGGTCCGCAACCGTGCCGACGCCGATCGTAACCGTCAGCTTCAAGTAGTTCTCCACGCTTCGCCGCACTTCCTCGAGCGCCTCCAGCGCGCTTGCATACAACGCCTCGCGCGATTCCCGTTCGCTGCCGGAGGCGAGCAGGACGACGTAGCCGGCATGCTGGAACACGAGGCCGCATTCCCTGCGCCCGGCGATCTCTTCCGCGATGTTGCGGACCGCGAAGCTCAGCAGCTCCGCGTCCTCGGCATCCGCCGGCAAATCCAGCCGGACGACGGCCGCCAGATGGCGGCGTTCACGCAGCGGCAAGCCGTATCCCGCAAGCTTCTCGTCGATCTCCCGCTCCGTCAGCGCCCGGGTCATAAGCGAGCCGAGGAACAGCTCCCGCAGCAGCGGCAAGCTTCGGCGGTAATGCTCCTTCAGGCTGTCCATGTTTTCCCGCTGCAGCGCTTCCGCGTCCAGCTCCGCCTTCACTTTGCGCAGCGCCTGCAGCAGCTCCTGCGCCGAGAACGGCTTCAGGACGAACTCCTCGATGCCGAGCGTAATCGCCTTGCGGGCGTATTCGAATTCGTCGTATCCCGTCAAAATAATGATCTTCGTTCCCGGAAGCGACCGCCGCACGCGCTCCGACAGCTCCAGGCCGTCCATGAACGGCATCCGAATGTCCGTCACCAGCACGTCCGGCCGCCAGCGCTCGGCCATCTCCAGCGCTTCCGGCCCGTTCTCCGCGCGGTCGACCACTTCGAAGCCCGCGTCCTCCCAGTCGATCTCGTGCAGCACGCCTTCCCGGACGTCGGCTTCGTCGTCGGCCAAAATCAATTTGTACATCGCTCGCTCACGCTCCCTGCCCTACAATTCTACTCGACATTGTCAAAAACCTTCTCTATTTGACGAACAAGTAGTGCAAAAGTCGCACCGCGGCACATCGACGCGGCACATTTGGGAATTGCCCTTCCGGAAGATACAATGGAAAATAGAATCGAGGAGGCGAACGTCATGTGCACATTGGTCAGTTTGTTCGGATTTTCTTCCGAACAGGAGAACGAAATTCGCGAGGCCGCGCCCGGTTGGAACGCGGTGTTCGCGAAGCCGGAGGGGATCGATCCGGCGTTGCTTCGGGATGCGGAGGTCGTCTGCGGATGGCATTCCGTCGCGCAGGAGGCGCTCGCGGAAGGGATGCCCCGCTTGAAGTGGGTGCAGACCGGTTCCGCCGGCGTCGACAACTTGCCGCTTGCCGAGCTTGCGCGGCTCGGCGTCGTCGTCACGACGGCCAGCGGCGTGCATCCGGCGCCGATGGCGGAGACCGCGTTCGCGATGCTGCTCGCGTTTACGCGCAACCTGCACCATGCCGTGCGCAACCAGGCCGAGCGGCGCTGGGAAAAGGCCGAAGCGTACGGCGAGCTTCGGGGGAAGACGATGGGCGTCGTCGGCGCGGGCCAGATCGGCACGGAAGTCGCCCGCTTGGCGCAAGCTTTCGGCATGCGGACGCTGGGAGTCCGCCGCTCGGGACGGGAGACGGAGCACTTCGACGGGATGGCCTCGTTCGAAGGCCTGGACGACGTCTTGGCGGAGAGCGACGTGGTCGTGAACATCCTGCCGGCGACGGACGAGACGTACCGGCTGTTCGACGCGGAGCGGTTCGCGCGCATGAAGCCGGGCGCGCTGTTCGTCAATATCGGGCGCGGCCGTTCGGTCGACACCGACGCGCTGGTCGAAGCGCTGCGCAGCGGCCGGATTGCGGGGGCGGGACTCGACGTGTTCGACCCGGAGCCGCTGCCGGCGGATCATCCGCTATGGGGGATGGACAACGTCATCGTCATGCCTCATATCGGCGGTCTGACGGACCGCTACAAGGAGCGGTTGGCCGGGCTGTTCATCCGCAACTTGCGCGCTTATATCGAGAACGGAGCGCCGGAAGCGAACCTCGTGGACTATCGCCGAGGCTATTGACAGGCGCAAGGGGCTGTCCCGCAGGAATTGAACAGACCTGCGTGACAGCCCCTCGTTATTGCCCTCGTCCGGCGGCGCAACGGCCGTCCGACCGCCGAACCGCGCCGAGTGCCCGCTCTAATATCGAAATTGCACCACCCGCGGCGTCCCGATTGCCCCCTGTAAAGTCGAAAATCGTCTTTACAGCCCGCGCGGAGGCCCCATTGCTCGCTGTAAAGTCGAAAATCGTCTTTACAGCCTATGCGGCGCCTCCATTGCCCCCTGTAAAGTCGAAAATCGTCTTTACAGCCCGCGCGGAGACCCCATTGCTCGCTGTAAAGTCGAAAATCGTCTTTATAGCCTACGCGGCGCCTCCATTGCTCGCTGTAAAGTTCAATTTACGACTTTGAGTATACTCAAAGTCAAGCGACACGTTTGCCCTCCTCCGAAGGAGAGTAGCTTGTTGGGTTGCCGAGTCCGTTACCGGGATAAAAAATGGAAGGTATCTCTAGAGACCTGCATGCCCGCAGAAAAGAGGGAGAGCGGCGCATCCCAGACGAAGAACGGAACGCCAAGCCGCGGCTGATGCGCCCACAGGCAATAGTCACCGCCGTTGCGGCTTATCCGCCCGCGGGCAGAAGGCCCCGCCGCTCCAGCTCGGCCATCCGTTCCATCAGGAAGACGCCGCTTAGATGGGCGCTAAGCGGCACCCGTCCTGGCGGGACCCGCTCCCAATCCGGGCCGAACAGGCCCCGCCGCGCGTCCCGGCCGCGTTCCCACAAGCCGGAAGCGCTGCGCAGCAGCCAGGCCGCGTAAGGCGAAACATGCCCGGCGGCCCGCTGCTCGACGACAAGCTCCGTCAAATAGCGGACGAAAATGCCCTTGAACAGCCCCCCGTCCCCGTCGCCCTCGTCGGGAAGGCCGGTCGCGCCCCATTCCGCGAAGGCGGCCGCCGCGGTGCGGGACGCGTCCGCCAAATAGGCGGCGTCTCCGGTCGCCCGGTAAAGCTCGACGGCGGCGCCGACGAACACGCCTTGGCAATACGTGAATCGCCAGTTCTTGTCGATCCGGCCGTCGCCCTGCCGGTTCATCCCGTCCCAGACGAAGCCGCTGTCCGGGTCGACGAGATGGGTGCGCAGCCAGCGGTAAATTTTCACCGCCCACTCCAGCTCCCCGGCGCCTCCGCCCGACCTCGCGAGCCGCGCCGCAAGAATGGCCGCCGGCCCGTTGGCCGGCGCGTTCTTGTAGCCGGGCTGCTCCTTGTGCCAGGCGATGCCGCCGCCCATGACGTCGTTCCACCCGGTCTTGATGTCTTCCCACAAGACCCGGACCGTCTCCCGGTACTTCTCTTCGCCTGTCGCTTCGTACGCCCGCAGCCAGGCGAGCGCCATCCATTCCATGTCGTCGTACAGCAAATTCGGATAAACGCCGCCGTTCTTCGCGCGAACGCCGTCGTGCAGCTCGGCCAGCCTTGCCCCGTACGGCGGAGCTCCGTTCGTCCGGAGCCAGCCGTCGACCAGCCCGTCGGCCGCATGCGCCATCCACCAGTAGTGGAAAATCGTGTTGCACGCCCCGTTCGGGCAGGGCGTCTCGATGTTGTACATCCGGATGGACGGATTCCACAATTCGCGCTCCAGCGCTTGCTGAGCCTGCTCGGCCCGGTCGTTCCACAACATGGTCCACTCTCCCCGATCGCACTATCTTTTCTCTATCCCCTGCGGACTTGAAGACCGGACGGACCTTATTCGCGGCGATTCGCAAGCCAGTTCCCGGCGCCGTTTCGGATTCCGCCGGCGTTCCGTCGCAACCGCCGCCGCTCGCAGAAGGTCACGCTCCATTTCCACCGCTCTCTGCTCTCATCCGGACCGCTTCCGTCACGCCGCTGCCTTCACGCCGCTGAGCGTGATTCCCCGCTCCTTTTCCGCCACTCTCTGCCCTCTTAGAGACCGCTGCGTCACGCCGCTCCCCCTCTTCCCGGCCACTGGCTGCCCCATACCGTTACCCTTTGATGCCACTGAAGGCAATTCCCTGCACGAAATATTTCTGCAGCAGCAGGAACAGGACGAGAATGGGCAGCACCGCGATGAGCGCTCCCGCCATCATCGGCCCGAAGTCGGTCTGATGGTTGAAGGAGAACGCCTGCAGCCCCATCTGAATCGTCGCCTTGTTCGGATCGTTCAGCACGATCATCGGCCACAGGAAGCTGTTCCACCCGGCCTGGAAGGTGAAGATGCCGAGCGTGGCGAGCGCGGGCTTGGTGAGGGGCAGGTAGACGTTCCAGAAAATGCGGAACTCGCGGCACCCTTCGATGCGGGCGACCTCCATCATGTCGGAAGGCAGCGTCAGGAAAAACTGCCGCATGAAGAAGACGGCGAACGAGCCCGAAGCGCCCGGCAGAATGATGCCCCAGAACGTGTTCAGCAGCCCGTTGCCGCCCGCTCCGTACCAGTCGTTGCCGCCGACGAACGGGAAGTGCTTCAGCACGTAGAAGCTCGGAATCATCGTGACGATGCCCGGAATCATCATGGCCGCGAGCAAGATTCGGAACAGCGGCTTGTTCAGCCGGAACGGCAGCTTCGCAAACGCGTAACCGCTGAGCGAGCCGAAGAACAGGTTGGCGACGACGCCGGCGACGGCCAGCACGAGCGAATTCCAGAAGTAAAGGCCGAAGGGAACGGTCGTGAAGGCGTTCCGGTAGTGCTCCAGCGTCAATCGCGACGGCAGCCACCGGATCGGCATGGAGAAAATTTCGTCGTCCGGCTTGAACGAGGTGATCAGGCTCCAGAAGAAAGGGAGGAACATGAAGGCCGAGATGACGATGGCGACCGCGTAGAACAGAACGTTCCACAGCGTGCGCGACGCCCGGACCGACGGGCTGCGGACGGCGGAAACGCCGATGGCGGCGGCGGATTTGCTGCTCATGGTTTTTCCCCCTCATACGACCGATTCCTCGGATTTGTTAACGCGCATGTTGATCAGCGAGAAAATGAGAATCGCGATCGCGAGCACGAACGCCTGCGCGGACGCGTAGCCCATTTGCAACTGGTTGAAGCCTTGCTGGTAAATGAGGTACACCGGCGTCTTGGTGACGTTGCCGGGACCGCCTTGCGTCAGGACGAACGCCTGGTCGAAAAGCTGCAGCGCGCCGATGATCGACATCGTGCTGACGAGGAACGTCGTCGGCCGAAGCTGCGGCCACGTGATGTAGCGGAAGCGGCCTATGGCGGTGGCCCCGTCCAGCTTCGCCGATTCGTACAAATAATCGGGAACGCCCTGCAGCCCCGCGATGTAGATGATCATGTTGGAGCCGACCGTCTGCCAGAGCGTCACGAGAATGATCGACAGCATCGCCGTCTCGGTCTGGGCGAGCCAGGCCGGACCCGTCACGCCGACATAGCCGAGCATGGTGTTGACCAGGCCGTATTCGGGATGAAGCAGCCACACCCATACCGTCGCCGCCGCCACCGCCGACGTCAGCGTCGGCATGTAGCTCATCGCGCGGAACAGCCGGACGCCCGGACGCCGGAAGTTGAACAGCATGGCCAGCCCAAGCGACAGCGCAATGTTGAGCGGCACGAAGACGACGGTGTAGTAAGCGACGTTCTTGAACGTCGTCCAGTAGAGGACGTCCCCGAAGAGCCGCTTGTAGTTGTCCGTGCCGACCCACTTCATCCGGCTGAGCACGTCGTAATTCGTGAAGCTCAAATAGAGCGCCATGACGACCGGAATGACCGTGAACACCAGAAACAGCAGCATGGTGGGCGTGATGAATAGATAGGCCGTGCGCGACTGGTGCCGGGTCAGCTTGCCGTAAGATGCCATCGGCGTTCCTCCTCTCGAATGAACGATCGCGAGAAGGGAGGCTGCCCTCCCTTCCCGTCATTTCGCTTCCGCGTTGTCCTGCAGAAGCTTGTCGCCTTGCTGCTGCGCTTTTTTCAGCGTGTCTTCGGCGCTCTGCTTGTTCTGCTGGAACAGCTCCAGATTCGGGATGAGCGCGTCCGTCTCCATGACGGAGTAGCCCGGATGCTGCGGACGGATCTTCGCGAACTCGAGCGTCTCGAGGAACGGCTTCCAGAACGGATCGTCCTGGAAGAAGGGATCTTCGATCGCCGGCTTGAAGCCCGGGATGTTGAGGCTCGTTTTGGCCCACAGCAGCGCGTTGTCCTTGTTCGCCGTCCACCACTTGATGAACTCCCACGCTTCCTGCTGATGCTTCGAGGCTTCCGGAATGACAAGTCCGAAGCCGCCCATGATAGCGCCTTTGTCGCCGTTCGGCCCGGCCGGCGGCGGCACGACGCCGAAGTCAAGATCCTTGCCGTACTTCTTGTACGTCGTCAGCATCCACGGGCCGGTGTACGTCATCGCCAGCTTCCCGGTCGCGAACGCGTCGGTGGATTCGCCGAGTCCTTTCTCGAAGCCGATTTTGTACACCTTGTCCTGATTCATCAGCCGATCCCAGTAGTCCAGCACCGCTTTGCCCTTGTCGTTGTTGAAGTTCGTCTTGCCGTCATCCGTCAGCATCGTGCCTCCGGCTTGCTGCAGATACATATTGAAAAGGCCGTTGTCGCCCAGGGAGAAGCCCGCGACCTGAAGCTTGCTGCCGTCCCATTTGGTCGTTTTGACGGCGGCTTCCTCCAGCTCCTGCCAGTTCGTCGGCGGCGCGGAGACGCCGGCGTCCGTCAGCAGCTTTTTGTTGTAGAACAGCGCCCGCGCGTCCACCGTCAGCGGAAGGCCGTACAGCTTGCCGTTATACGAAAGCTCCTTTAGCGCTTCTCCATAGAAGTCGTCCCTGTTCAGGCCGTCCTTCTGGAGGAAGTCGTCTACGGGGTGAAGGACGTTTTTGGGCGCGTACAGCGAGGTGCGCCACCGGTCCCACAGCATGATATCGGGAGATCCGCCGGACGTGGCGGCCGTCAGAAACTTCGTGATCAAATCCTGCTGCACGACGTATTTGACGCGAATTTGATCCTGCGACTTGTTGAACGCGTCGACCATCGTCTGGAACTGCTTCTGGCCTTCGCCGCTCCAGTCGCCCCAGAACGTCAGCTCCACCGCTTTGCCCGAAGATTTGCTCCCGGAAGGAGCGGCGGACGCCCCGGAAGCGGACGATGACGCCGCCGGCGATCCTTCCGAACTGCCGCCCGAGCTTCCGCAGCCTGCCAGAACGGCGGACGTTACCCCCGCAAGCGCGATCAGAGATACCCATTTTCTCATTTGGTAAGCCTCCCTTTTGATCTTTGCTCTATTCCAACGGGGACGAGCCCCGGTTGAAACCCGGTCAATCGCCGATCCGGATGCCGCAGTAATCCATAAGCAGCTCGCAGTACATCATGTTGGCCCAGGAAAACCACGCCCGCGTGAACCGCGTCGGATCGTCCGCGTGGAAGCCTTCGTGCATCATGCCGGTTCCGGCGTCGGTAGCCGCCATAAGCTCCAGCATCCGCAGCTTCTCTTCCGGGTCCGGCGAGGTCAGCCCCTGCATGGCCAGCGCGATCGGCCAGACGTAATCCGCCGGCGTGTGCGGGCTGCCGACGCCCGAAGCGGCCCGGCCTTCGTAGTAATAGGGATTCGCGCGGCTGAGAACGAAGCGGCGCGTATTGAGATAGATCGGATCGTCCGCGGGCGCGTAGCCCAAATACGGAATCGACAGCAGGCTCGGCACGTTGGCGTCGTCCATCAGGTGGTGCCGCCCGAAGCCGTCGGTCTCGTAGGCGTACATCGGGCCGAAGTCCGGATGGCGGACGATGCCGTGCTCGCGGATGCCCGCGTCGATCTCCGCCGCCAGCGCGGCGGCGTCCTTCGCGAGCGGTTCGTCCCGCAGGACGCAGTCGGCGATTTCTGTCAGGTTCCGCAGCGCGACGACGGCGAACATGTTGGACGGCACGAGATAGCCGTATTTGCAGGCGTCGTCGCTCGGCCGGAAGCCGGACCACGTCATGCCGGTATAGCCGACCTCCGCCCCTCTTCCTTCGCGCTCCAGCGTATCCGAAGGGGGACAGTCCCGCCTCTCGAACCGGTAGCTCGACTTCGTCCCGTGATGCTGCTCGGTTCGCCAGGTGGCGATGACGATGCGGGCCGCGGAAGCGAAGCCGGAACCCAGATGGGAGGTGCGGCCGGTCTTCTTCCAGAGGAGATAAGCCAGATGAATCGGGTAGCAAAGCGAATCGATCTCGTACTTACGCTCCCAAATCCACGGCTTCATGTCGGTCCGATCGTTCTGATGGCCTTGACCGGTCGGACCTTCGTTGAAAGCGTTCGCATACGGATCCGCCGACAGGCAGGCAATCTGCCTTGCCACCAGCCCTTCGATCATGTCCGCCAGCTCGGGAGAATCCGCCGCGAGGGCGAGGAACGGCCGGACCTGCGCGGCCGAATCCCGGAGCCACATGGCGGGGATGTCGCCGGTAATGACGAAGGTCGTCCCGTCGGGCATTCGCTTCACCGTCGTCTTGAGCGTGTTCGACAGCGCGTTGCGGAAAATGAGGGCCAGCCTCGGGCGCTCCGCCGTCCGCTCGCGAATGCGGTCGGACAGCGCTTCCAGGGCGGTTAACGTTGAGGGCGAGAGTTCTATGCTCGGCCAGCCTCCTTCGGGTAGGTTTAGGTATGTTAGCCTTCTTGGGCGACGAACGGAAGAGCCGCCGCCATCTCGAGCAGCATCAAGCCGCTGAGCTGGGCGCAAAGCTGAACCTGCGGCTCGACGGGACCGGTCCAGGCTCTGGCGATCAGCCCGCGTTCGCTGCGGCCCGTCCGCCACAGGACGTCGGCATTCCGCTCGATCAGCCGGCGCACGTCGGCCAGCTCGGGACGGAGCAGCAGCAGCTCCCGCAAATAGCGGACGAAAATGCCTTTGAACAGGCCGCAATCGTCTTTGCCTTCGTCCGGAAGCAGCCCCGTGTCCGGGTCGGCGAAGCGTCCGATCGCGGTCCGCGCGGTGCGCATCGCGTCTTCCAGATAGTCCGTCCGGCCCGTGATGCGGTACAGCTCGAGGCCCGCCCCGACGAACACGCCCTGGCAGTACGTGTACGCCCAGTCGTAATCGATCTTGCCGTCGCCGAGCCGGTTCATGCCGTCCCAGACGAAGCCGGTCTGCGGATCGACGAGGTTGGCCTTGTTCCAGTCGTAGATCCGCTTCGCCCATTCGAGGTCTTCCCGATCGCCGAACCTTTGGTACAGGCGGGACGCCAGAATCGAAGCGGGCGCGTTGGCCGGCGTATTTTTGTAATCGAGCTGGTCCTTCTTCCAGGCCATGCCGCCGCCCATGTGTCCGTTCCAGGCGGTCCGGATGCTCGCCCAGAGGACGGCGACGTCCTTGCGGTCTTTCTCCCGCTTGGCGGCGTCGTAGACGCGAAGCAGCGCCAGCGCCATCCACTCCATGTCGTCGTAATAGTTGTGCAGCAGCGTGCCGCCGTTCAGCTTCCGAACCCCTTCGACGATCCGGTCGATCCGCTCCAGGTAAGCGGAGTTTCTCGTCCGTTCGTAGCCGTCGGCGAGCGCGTCGATCGCATGAGCGTGCCACCAGTAAATGAAATGGTCGTTACAGCCGGGCTTGTAGGGAGCGACCTGATTCATCATGCCGAGCTCTTCGTTCCAGAAATTGTAGAGCAGCTCTTCCTGCGCCGTCTCGGCTCTCGTTCTCAGAGACTCGGGCGCGATGGAGACGGGGGCGTTATTCGCAAGGTTCAAAGTCGCTCATCCTTTCATGCAGGGTCAGGAGGTCACCTTCAGATTGTCGAGATTCAAATCGTTGGCGCTGCCTTTGGAGCTGTCGTAGATCAGGGAGACCGTATTGCCGCCCGCGTGCAACGGAACGTTGCCGACCGTGACGGTCGCGTAGGACGACCAGCTTGCCGTTCCGGCGAAGGCCAGATTGGCCGCGACGCTCGCGCCGTTGACATAAAGATAGCGGCTTGCCGCCCCCGCTCCGGCCGCGTAGCGGAAGGTCAGCATATAGAGGCCGTCCCGGTCCGCTTGGACCGCAAAATCCACCCATTGGCCGTCGCCGTTCCAGCCCGCCACGTAGCCCGTTCCCGTATATCCGGCGTAAGTCGCTTCCGTGCCAAGGCCGTGAAGCGTGCCGGCTTCGGCTTCGTACGTTTGATTTTGCTGAACCGTCAGCCTGTCGAGATTGAGGTAGTTCGAGCTTCCGGACGCGTTCTCGAACGCCAGGCGGACAAGATTCGTGCCTGCGCTCAGCGGAACGCCCACCGTCACCGTGTTCCACGTCGTCCAGTTGCCCGTTCCGGCGAAAGCGAGCGCCGCCTGCACCGTCGTTCCGTTCACCTTCAGCTCCCTCGACGCGTTGCCCGCTCCGGCGCTGTACCGGAACGTCAAATCGTAGCTGCCGGCGGCCAGGACGTTGACGGGGAATGTCACGTAGGTGTCGTTCGCGTTCCACCCGGCGACGTAGCCTCTTCCGCTGTACCCCGCGTTCTCGTAAGCGTTCTGCTCGTTCGGCACGCCCGTTCGCAGCGCGTTCTCCGCTTCGTAGGGGCCCGGTCCGACGACCGTTCCGCTCCCGCCGTCGGGATTCGCGAGGAACAGAATCGAGACGCCCGCCCCCGCCGCGCTGCTCTGGATAAAGCCGCCGCCCGGCGTCATCGTCCAGTCCGGCCCGATGAGGCCGTCGGCCGCGCGCCGGTGGTTCCAGGCCTGGCTCGCGTTAAACGTAAGGAAGCTCTCGTACTGGGTCTGATTGGCCCCGTCGATCAGGTTGCGGACGTTGCGGGCGAAAATCATTTTGAAAAGCGCCGTATCGTCCTCTCCCTCGTACAACAAGCTGCTCCCGTCGGCCGTCATATGATCGATGACCCAATCCACGCTGTCGGTGGCGTTTTGCAAATAATGGCTGTCGTTCGTCTCTTCGTACATCGCAAGCGAAGCGCCGGCGAACATGCCGAAGTTGTAGGTGAACTCCCAGTCCTTCAGCCCTTCGCCCTGCCGGTACTGGTCGTAGACGTAGCCATCGCCCGCATAGAGGGTATCCTCGACCCAATCGTAAAGCTGTTCCGCCTTGGTCAAGTAGGAGGAATCGTTATAGATGCGATACAGCTTCATCGCGATCTCGGCCGCCGTCGCGTTCGTCGCGACGTTCTTCTGCGGCTCGTGGCCGATCGTGTTCCACCAGATGCCGCCGCCGAAGTCGCTGCTCCACGATTGCCAGAGGTGGTCGAACATGTCTTTGGCTACCGTCTTGTAACGCGTGTCGCCCGTAATGTCGTATGCCCGGAGCGCGCCCAGCGCCCACCAGCCGATATCGTCGTTGAACGGATTCGCGCTCCAGTCGGGATAAGCGTTCCGGAAGCCGTCGTAAATATCGCCGATCAGATCGTAATACGTCTGGCTCCCTGTCCGTTCGTAGGCGTCCATGACCGTCTGCCACAGCTGGGCTTCCCACCAGTAATCGGTGTAAAGCCCGTTCTGGGGCCCCGAGGCGTGGGCGTGAATCTGATGATCGCTGTTCGTGTAGAAGTATTGCTGAGAGGAATCGTAGAACGAGTTCAGAAAGCTGTTCATCGCCGCGGTCGCGTTGGCCGATGTAAAAGCTTCCGTCTTGCCGGGTCCGACCGGGAATGTGAGAGCCGACAGCAGCGGAACGGCGGCCAGCCACGCGAACCTTCTTCTTGCCCGCTTCATAAAGATCATCCCCTTCGCGCTTATGTAAAACGCTTACAAGGATAAATATAATGTCATAACAACCTTATGTCAATATATTTATTTCGGGATAAAGTTTATTTTTACATATCAATATATTATTTTATATGCTTAAAAACAAAAAAAAGCCCCGACGGGCGCAGGGGGACGATTATCGGCGAGGCTGTAAGGTCGGTTTTCGAGCTGCCAATGATTGGTCCGGCTTTTTTTCCCAAGCCGACGGTCGGGACTTTCTCGACCGTCTGAACGCCTTTGGCGTCTGTAGGGCTTCATGGAGCATGACCGGGCGAGCAGAGCAGGGCCCCGAACGCTAACGGACACAGGGGCCGTTATTTGTCCCAAAATCGCGTTTTTGATATTGTAACGGACCCTGGTTCCGCTATGCGTCGGATTTTCCTCGTTGGGGGTACGGTTTGAAGCCTATAACGGATCCTGTGTCCGTTACAATTCGGAATAGGCTTCCAGGCGTGAAATAACGGATTCCAGGTCCGTAGGAGCCAAGGCATATTCTGATCGAATCTTGAACGAGACAAGGATCTGAAGTTTTTGACCCTGCAGCGCGTAACCGTGCGGAGCTGTAAAGTCGATTTATGCTCTACTTTTGTCAAGCCCCATTCCGCAAGAAAAATACCCCAAGATTGGATTTCTTGGGGCATCCGCATAAAAAAACCTTATAATTAGGTGGAAGGTAGTCCTGTCCAAATCCTAATCATAAGGAGAACCATAGATAAGGATGCTACAAAACTCGCCCTAATGCACTACCTAAAACCGTTTAACCCCCTTTTTTTCGGAACATATTGCTGAGCACCGCCTGGACCGGTACTTGAAGAAGGCTCCGTTGCCTGACGATGTGCAACCCGGCATCTGCGGCTTGCAGAGACACTAACCCCGCAGCACGGCCCTGTAACCCGACATCTGCGGCTTGCAGCAGCTCAAACTCCGCACCCCGCCTCTGTAACCCGACATCTGCGGCTTACAGCAGCACAAACTCCGCGAGCCCGCGTTGTAACCCGGCATCTGCGGCTTACAGCGCGCAACCGGCGCGCGAGCGAGGCTGTAAGGTCGGTTTTCGACCCTACCACGCAAAATAGCGTCGCCCACCAACGCTCCTCCCCGTCCGCCCTACGGATGCACCTTTTTCGCAGCTTCGGCCGTCGAGCCTCCAAGGACAAGCTCCGCCTCAAGCGCAATTTTGCTCGGAACGGTCTGGCCTTTCCTCAGCCGCAGCACGTGCTCGAAAGCAAGCCGGCCGATCTCCTCCTGATTTTGCCGCAGATGCGTAAAAGGGAACGCGCCGCTGTTGTCCGGACAATCGAAGCAGACGATCGACAGCTCGCGCGGCACGTCCAGCTTCAGTTGCTTGGCCGCCTCGGCGGCAAGCAGGGCGATGTTGTACTCCATGGCGAAAATCGCCGTAATCTCCGGATGCCCGAGCAGATGCCGCTTGATTTTCTCGACATCCTTCGCCTTGTTCTCCTCGGTGTAAGCGTTTGGCAGCGTCGATGTAATGTCTTCGAGCCACAGCTCCCGGTCGACGACGACGCCCTTCTCCGCATGCGCCTGCACGAAGCCTTCGATCCGCTCCTCGACCGCGGTCGTGTCCATCGGAGGCGGCGTCAGCAAAGCGATATGCCGGTGCCCCAGCTCGAACAGGTAATCGATGCCCCGCTTGGCGGCGGATACGTTGTCCGTGCTGATCGAGCCTGCCGAGATGCCTTTCAGGTGGCGGTCCACCAGCACGAATGGGAACTTGTCGATGACCAGCTTCAAAATTTCCGCGTTGAAATATTCGCCTTGCGCGGGGAAGATAATCAGCCCGTCCACCCCGAGCTCCCGCAAGCCTTTGATCGCTTCCTCCTCGTACGAGGGAATGCCGAACGTCCGCCGCAAAATGAGGTAGCTGTCGTTCCGCCTGGAGGCTTCCTCCATGCCGTAGATGAGCCCCGTGCCGTAGCTGTCGCTGAAATCGGTCATGACGAGCCCGATCAGCAGCTTCGCGTCAGCCCCGCCCCTGGCGCCGCTCTTGGCGGCTGACGGCGAAGCCGCGGCCGGCCGCGCCTCCGGGTCCGCCACGAACGACCCTTTGCCCGGCTTGCGGACGATGATGCCCGCTTCCGCGAGCAGCTCCAGCGCTTTCTTGCTCGTAATCCGGCTGACATTGTACGCATCCGCAAGCTCCTTCTCGGACGGTACGCGGTCGCCTATGCCGTATTGCCCCGACCGGATCTCTTCCTTGAGCGCATCGTATATTTTCTCGTACATCGGCCCCGACATCCTTGGCCCGCACCCCTTCCGTTTCTAAACCGCATTCATTATATACATAATAATATATCATGATATATTGGGCTTGTGAAGCGAGTATATTCGAGAGGACAAGGAAACAGACGGAGATCCGGCGGTTGAACCGATTCCGAGAACGCGTCGGAATGTCGGAGTGTCGAATTCTTAACCTCGCGGCGCTTGGGGGAAAATGGTATCATGGAAGAAGCGCAACTCGCTTGGGCGGGAGAAGCTGCCTCCGAAAGGAGGTGGTGCCTATGGAATTTTCGTTCCAGGAAGTGATGATGCTGGGGATGTTTCTCCTGGCGTTGCTCACGTACTTAAAACGAAAATAACCCGCCCAGGTTCGCGCCAGGTGACGGGTTATTTCCTCTGATCCGCTCGGGGGGCATTCCCGCCAAAGCAGTTGTGCGGGGAGGCTGTGGCGCAGCCTCCTTCTTTAAGTGTTATCTTAACATACCCGATTTAGACGCGCAACGAGGGCACCCGCCCTTTCGATGCGGACGCCGTCCGCTTCAGGTACGACCCGGAAGCCGCTCTCCGGGACAGCGGGAGCGCCGCCCGGCCGGCCCAGCACCGCTGCCGCCAGCCAATGCGTTCCGGCGCCCAACCTCGCCTTAAGCGTGGGGATAACGGTTCGCGGATGAAGAACGTTCGTGTTCGCCTGCGCCTGAACGTTGTCCGCCGCCTCGTACCCGAGCAAGCTGCGGATGCCGCTAACCCCGAGCGAACCCGCCGCGGTCGCCTCCCCGTCCGAAACCGCAAGCCTCGTGTCCCCCTGCAGCCCAAGGGCGAAGCCGCCCTCGGCGGCGTCGAGCTCCCTCCCCGTCGTCACCCGATGAACCCGCAGATGCCAAGGCAATCCCGGCACGATCCAGCTGCACACTTCCACGTCCGTCCACGGCTTCCATCGGGCGAACAGATGACCGTCGTCTCCGATCGCCGTCTCCTCGTTGCGTCGGCGGACGCGATACAAGTTGTCTCCGGCTTCGCTGAGCGCGAGCATCGAATCGAAGGCCCCCTGGCTCAGCCCCCATTCGGCCTTCGGCACGCTGAAGCCGAACGCCGTCGAGTACGCAAACTTCTCGTATTTGGCGGAAGTGTGCGCGTGCTCGTTCGTCGACGGATGGCCGGCGTTGAAGAGGACGACGTGATCGGCGTCCTCCTGCCGGCAGGCGACGAGATGGGCGGGCCGCTGGACGGACAGCGGCGCCGTCTTCGGCAGGGGCAGCTCCTCGGCCCGCCAGAACGGATGGTCTTCCGGCAGCGCCAGCGGCAGGAACGTTTTGAGCGCCCAGTAAGGAGAACCGGGGGAATTGTACTGCTCGGCCATGACGAGGTTCGGATAGGCGTAGCCGATCGTCAGCACGCCGTTCCCATCCAGGATCGGCTGCCGGAACCACCAGCGCAGGTTGCGGAGCACGAGCCCTTTGAGCGCGCCCATCGGCACCGCGCCGCCGCCCGCGAACGCCAGCGCGCTCCAGAAGGCGGACTGCGCGAAGCGGTACGTCAGGCTGCGGCCGTACGGCACGGCGGAGCCGTCCTCCGCGAACCAGGCCAGAAACGGCCCGGCGAACGCCGCCGCCCGCTCCCGGTAGACGCGCGCCCGCTCCGGGTCTTCCGCTTCCATCAGCTTGGCGTACAGCAAGCCGTAGTAATGGAGGGCGAACGGAACATAATAATCGCTATGCCCGCCGACCCCGTCCGCGTACCAGCCGTCCCCGATGTAAAAATCGTCGATGCGGCGCAAATTCCGCTCCGTCTGCTCCCTGTCGTACGGCAGCCCGCTTTTCCGAAACCCGATGTTGACCAGCACCTGAAAAAAGAGCCAATTGCAGTCGTACACCGGACGGCGGTTGATTTGATTCAGCCAAGCGTACAAGTTGCTTCTCTCCCGCTCGCCGAGCGGCTCCCAGATCCGTTCCGGAACGAGCGCGAGCGCGAAGCCGAAGGCAGCCATCTCGACCAGCCGCTGGTCATAATCCCGCGTGTCGCCCCAATATTCCGCATGATCCGGATCGGTGCCGTTCACGATGCCTTGCAGGCACGTCTGCCATAGCCCTTCCGGGCTGCCGCCCCCGGCCAGGTAGGGGACCATTCCCCATAATACGCGGGAAAAGCCTTCCATCTCGGCGACCTCGGGCGGGAAGCTCGCACCGGTCGCCCCCAGGCGCAATCTCGCCCGGCCTTCGCTGTAGCGGCTTGTGAGCGGTTCGCACAGCGTCTCGAACGCCCGCTTCAGATCGTCCCGGGTCCGCAGCGGGTTGTCCGCGATCGCCAAACTCGTCTTGTCCATGGTCGTTCCCTCTCCCGTTGTCCGGTTTCAAGATCAGGCTGCCGATCGATTACGCCCGCCTTCCCGCAGCGTCCGTCTATTGCCAGAAAATCGTATCGTTGCCCCGCAGGCGCGACAGCCCTTCCACGAAGAAGTAGTCTCCGTAAATGAGCGGCACGTCGACGTTTTTGCCTTCCGGATAATGGCTCGTCCCGTGCAGGATCAAGCCTTCCTCGTTCGGATCGTCCCAAGCCCCGTAGTTGCGGTACAGCGATTCCAGCATCCGGATCGCCGCGCCCCGGTAAAGCTCCGCCTCTGTCCGGCCGACCTTCTCCGCGAGCAGCAGCAGGCCGCTGGCCGCGCAGGCCCCTGCCGACGAGTCGCGATACTTCGTCACTTCGGGGGGCAGGCGGAAATCCCAATGCGGCACGCGATCCTCCGGCAAATTGGCCAGGAAAAAATGCGCGACCCGCTTGGCGGCGTCCAAATAAGCCGGCTTGCCGGCATGATGGTAGCCGAGCGTCAAGCCGTAGAGCGCCCAGGCCGTCCCTCTCGACCAGGCCGATTCCGGCGCGTAGCCTTGGCCGCCGATTCCTTCCACGAAGTCGCCCGTAAGCGGATCGAAACGGACGATATGATAGACGGAGCCGTCGGAGCGGACGAACCGCTCGAGCACCGTATCCAGATGCGCTTCGGCGATATGGCGGTAGCGCGGGTCCCCGCTCTCCGCCGTCGCCCAGAACAGCAGCGGCACGTTCATCGCGCAATCGATAATCGCGATCCCGGCGTTGTCCTGCCCCGCCGACCAGGGGTTCCAGGCGCGGATGAACCGCCCTTTCAAATTGAAGCGGCCGGCCAAATAGTTCGCCGCCTGCAGCGCCCGGCGGCGCGACTCCGCGTTCCCGGTGATCTTGTAGGAAGCGACGCTCGTCAGCGTCCACATGAAGCCCAGGTCGTGGTCCAGCTTCGTATACTCCCGCAGCACGTCGTCCAGCCGCTCCTCGCACGCCTCCGCCAGACGGCGGAGCGTCTCCTCGCCGTTTTCCCGATAGAACAGCCAGAGCATTCCCGGCCAGAAGCCGGCGGTCCACCAATGCGGCTCTTCGCAGACGTAAACCCCGCCTTGGCTCGCATGGGGAAAGTTCGAGCCGATCCTTGCGCCGTTGCGGAGCGTTTTGGCGCCCGCTTGCCTCCATGCTTCTTCCAACCAGTCCAATGCCGCCGTATTCGACATCCGATCGTTCCTCCCGGTCATAGAAATTGGAATTGCAGCCTGACGGTTTGGAACAAGTCCGTGCCGGCAAGCGTGAAATCGATGGCGTACCAACGGGCGTCTCGGCCAAAATGATCGCGGTACGAACGGCTCTCGACGCGCGGCGTGAGGTTTGCGCCGTCGTACCGGATCGCCAGCGAGCGGCCGCCCGTTCCTCGGAGCAGCACTTCTCCTTCGGCCAGCACCGGGCGAATGCGCGTGACGATCCGTTCGACGATGCCGTCCGGCTTGCGCTCGAACCGGAATTCGTCCGTCAGCTCCAGGGACGGAAGCGCCGTTTTCCGCCAGACGAAGCTGCGGACGAGCGACTTCAGATGAGACAGCCGGTAAGCCGAGGCCATCTCGAGCTTCAGCCGGTCCTCGCCGTCGCCGATCGAAGCTTCCAGCACAACGGCCGCGCTCTCCGCTCCTTCCGACTGCAGCCTCCCGTCCACGATCGGCACCGAATGCCCCTGCGAGCCGTTGCAGCCATATGCGTACCTTCCTTCGCCGAAATAGGCTTGCGTATATTCCCCGCTGCCCAGATCGGCGGCGAACGTCTCGCCGTCCGCCAGCAAGATGAACTGGCCGATGTCGTTATGGTTGTGCGGCTCGCCGTTGTTTCCGCCTTTCGCGGCGAAGCCGAATCGGCCGGAACCGGTAGTATGGCGGGACACGAGCCACTGCGCGTCGGGCAAGTAGTAATCGGAAGCCCGCCAATCTTCCCCTCCCTTGCGCGGATCGAACCAGAGCAGATTGCGGAGAGCGGGCGCCCACCGGCTGCAAGGGTCGTCCGTGTAGGCGGCTCGCAGCGTCAGCGGGGGGAGCTCCACTTCCTCGCCGTACACGCTCCTCAAGTAATGGGCGAGCCCGATATGCACCCGCGCCTGCGGAACGGAATCGGAGAAATTGACCGTCCGGTCGCCGTCCAGATAGGCTTTCTGCTGAAACGCCGCGATGGTGCGGACTTTCTCGCTCCGGAACAGGTCGATCGCTCCGTCCGTCCGTTTTTTCAACAAATCCGCGAAATAAACGAAATACCCGAAGCCGTAATTCCAATAGCCGAGGCCCTCCAGGCACGCCCCGTCTTCGCCGTATCCGCTCAAGAAGCACTCGATGCTGCCCAGCGCCTTCCGGACGATCTCCGCGAGCCGCCCGGGCTCCCGAACCGACAGCAGCGCCGCCGAGCCGATCGAGCCCGCGCAGACGGCGGACCAATTGTGGCGGGCACTCTCCCAGGAATGCGGCCCCATCGTCAGATAGGGGCGGAACAGCCTCGCTTCCGTCTCTTCGGCGATCCGCTCCCGCAGCAGCGCGGGCAGCCGGTCCTCCAGCAGCAGCCCGATCTCGCTGAGCGTAAACCCGGTCTCGGCGGCGAACAGATCGATCGTCGCCCGAATGTCGGCGCTGCTCCCCTTCACGTGCGCCGGCAGGCACCACGTGTATTCGTTGCAGACGGTCCAGATCGCGTCGCACAGCGCCTCGCTCCAGGCGGGCTCCTCCGGCTCCAGCAGCGCGAGCAGCGCGAACGTGTTCAACCGGCGGCGGCGTTCGAAGTATACGCTTTCATATTCCAGGCGCGTTCCCCGCCTCGCATAGATCGAGAACAGGCCGTACGTCAATTCCGGCGTCGGCTCCCTTCGGAGACGCTCCCCTTCTTCCCGGATTTCCCGTACGGGAAGCTCGTATGCCGGCGACGTCCGGACGTTCGCCCAGAACGCCTCCTGGCCGTCGTCGCCGTAGTAAAGCCGACGATCGGCCGGCGACGAATCCGCCAGCAGTGTCTCAAGGGCGGCTTGGCGGCTTTCCGTCATCTTCGGAATGCCCTCCTTCCATGTGGCCGTATTGCGCGGCTCAGTTCGTGCCCGTAAGGTCGTTTTTCGACCTTACGGCTTCATGCGCGGCCCAGTTCGTGCCTGTAAGGTCGTTTTTCGACCTTACAGCTTCA
>NZ_KE386956.1:0-9656 GCF_000429825.1 Cohnella thermotolerans DSM 17683 | reverse complement strand
GCGCGGCCCAATCCGTGCCCGTAAGGTCGTTTTTCGACCTTACAGCGGCCTTCCAAGCCGGAACGAGGACTGCTAAGGGGTACAACTTACATTTTCAGGTACTAACCTGATTATAAAGAACAATTCATTGAACGGTTAGCCGGATTTTGACCGATCCCGGCGAGATTTTGACATATATGGCACGAGAGTCCGTCCCCTGTCTGGAACGAACGGCACCGAGCAACGCTTCGTTGGAGCGCAAAAGACGGTCCAACTTTTTCCGCTGTGGCTCGCCCAAGACTTTACCCAATGTTTTACCAGCCCCGCAGCCAAGCAGCACGCTCTTTCACCAATGCCGCCTCTCTATCCGCGCTTTCCGCAGTTACGTTCTTCGGCCGGTGCCGCCGCTCCAGCTCCGACTTTCCACCAGCCAAATTCCCTAGCCCCGCTTTCCGCCAACGCCGCCTCCCTGGCATCGAACTTCCGCCAGCACGCCTTCCTATCCCCGATATTCCGCTGGAGTCATTCCGGCGTGGGCCTTGAACGTCTTGATGAAGTAGCTCTGGTTGTCGTACCCGAGCATCTCGCAAATTTCGCCGACAGAACGCTGGGTTTGGTCGAGCAGTTCCTTGGCGCGCTCCATCTTCATCCGGGTGACGTATTCGATGAAGGTAATGCCCAGTTCCTTCTTGAACAGCCGGCTGAAGTAGCTGGCGTTCAAATGCAGGTGGTCGGCCACCTCCTCCAGCGTAATCCGGCGGCTCAGATGAAGGGAGACGTACTTGCACGCCTCCTGCACGTCGGCGCGCTTCGCTCCGGACGCTCCCCCCTGGCCGGCGACGCGGACGAACTCCTGCAAGTGGCCTACGAGCCAGTCCCGCAGCTCGCCGAGCGAATCGATGTCGGCGATCTCCTTGTGCAGCGTATCGGCCGTATACCCGGAGCCGATAAAATGCAACGAATGCAGCTTCAGCTTCAGATCGAGCAGCAGCTTCAGCGTCCAATCCTTCACCGATTCGGGCGCATAGCGCTCCCGCTCGATCAGGCGAATCCAGCGACCCGCGACTTCTTCCGCCTCCGCGGCGCTCTTGCCGACGAGCGCTTCCCGGAGCTCCGTGCTGGCGAGGTCGTAGTAGGAGAACAGATCGGTGCCGGGCAACGCGGGCAATGCGGACGACGCGCACGACGCAGACGACGCGCACGACGCAGACGATGCAGACGATGCAGACGATGCAGACGATGCACGCGACGCAGACGATGCACGCGACGCAGACGACGCAGACGACGCGGATGCGGACGCGAAGCGCTTGACGATCTCTCCCTCCTTCAGGTAGAACCGCTGCTCCGCGCTCCCGAGAAGCTCCCGCAATTGCCGCCGCAGACTTTCGGGCGAAGCGCATTCGCCGCCGATCAGAAAGGACATGCGGACGCCAAGCACGCTCCGCAGCGCCTCCCGGACCGCTCGCAGGCTTGCCGACGCGCAGTCGTAAGGATTCGTCTTCAGGCTCGGCCTGTAAGCGAAAAGAAACAGCGCCGTCCGCGCGTCGAACGCGACGTGCAGCCCGCTAAAGCCGATGCCGCCCAGCACTTCGTCCGCCACGTTGCCCACGGCGAAACGCAGCGTCTGTTCGGAGGAGAAGCGGCGCCGCAACTGCCCGTAATGGTTGACGAACCCGACGGCGGGCAGAACGGCCTCCCCGTCGCGCAGCAGCCCGAGCGCCTCCGCCTCCCGCTTCCACTGGTCCGGGGACAGCAGCGGCTGATCGATGAAGTTGCGGATGATCCGCTCCTGGCGGAGACTGCGCGTCTCGTTCTCCAGCGCTTTCAGCCGGGACTGCTCCCAGCCGGCCTGCAGTTCCTCGTCCATACTCATCTTCAGCCGCCGCAGCAGCCGGACCAAATCCTCCGGGTCGAGCGCATCCTTCAGGAAATATTCCTGCACGTTCAGCCGCATCGCTTGCCGGGCGTATTGGAACTCGTCGTGGCAGGACAGAATGACCGCGCGCAAGCCCGGATTTCGCTCCTTCATCCGGGCGGTCAGCTCCAGCCCATCCATCGCCGGCATGCCGATGTCCGTGATCAGCACGTCCGGCATCTCTTCCTGCGCCTGCTCCCAGGCGCTCGCGCCGTTGCCGTGGGTTCCCATCAGGCGAAAACCGAGGCTTTGCCAGTCGATCTCTTCCGACAGCAGCTCGATGACCGGATAATCGTCGTCGGCCAGCATCACTTTATACATCGTGCGCTCCCTCCTTCCACGGAATGAACAGCCGGATCGTCGTGCCCCGGTCCGGCTCGCTCTCCACGCTCATGCGGAATCCGTCCCCGAAAACCATGCGCATTCTCTCCACGACGTTGCCCAGCCCGATGCCCGAGAAGCCGCCCTTGCCTTCCCCACCCTCCGGCGGCTCCTCCCGGACCGCCGAGCCGAGCTTCCGGTTCAGGGCGGCGAGCCGTTCCGGCTCCAGCCCGGTCCCGTTGTCCTCGACGGTCAGAACGAGGAACGGACGGTCGATCTCCGCCCGAATGCGGATCGTGCCGGCGCGCTGCTTCAGCCCATGGATGAGAGCGTTCTCAACGATCGGCTGAAGAAAAAACCGCGGCACCTTGACAAAGAGCGCCTCCGGGGAGACGTCCAGCGACAGCTCGACTTCTTCCTTCTGGCGAAGGTTCATCAGCTCGACATAGCCGGTCAGAAGATCCAGCTCCTCGTGCAGATCGATCTCGTCCTCTTCCTTGCTGATCGTCATGCGCAGCAGCTTGGAGAGGGAGCTGATCATTTTCGCGCTCTCCGCGTCTCCCCTCCGCAGCACCTTCATCCGGATGGAATTGAGCACGTTGAACAGAAAATGCGGATTGATCTGCGCCTGCAGCATTTTCAGCTCGGCCTTGCGCTTGCGCGCCTGAGTGTCCGACACTTCCGCGATCATCTCCTGCACCCGGTCCAGCATCTGGTCGAACAGAAAGCCGAGACGGCCGATCTCATCCTGGCCCCGGATGCCCGAACGCACGCTCAAATTGCCGCGCTGCACGGCCGTCGTCACTTTGCCCAGCCGGACGAGCGGCTTCGTGAACGTCCGGAGCAGCAGAAGAAGGAGCAGCAGGAACGCGATAAAGGAGAAGGCCTGAAACGCAAACACGCGGTTGAAAATCGAGCTGATGTTCACGATCGCCTTCTTGTAAGGCTGCACCGTCACGAGCCGCCAGTCGTTAAACGGGATCGGCTGCTGGGTGAGCAGGTATTTCTCTTGTCCGATCCTGATGATGGAAGAATCGCTGGCCTTCTCTTCTTCCCCCAAATACGGGAACGTCCGCCCGATGCGCGACGGATTGCGGTCGGAGACGATTCGGCCCTCCCCGTCCAGAATCATCGCTTCCTGGCCGGAAGTCAGGCGGTTGAAGATCGAACGGATCTGATCCTCCATCGTCGTGACGATGATATAGCCGTATATTTCCGAATTTTCCTTGCGAAGCGTCCGGCCGACGGACACCTGATACGGATGGTCCAGCTTCTCGAGGCCGAACGACGTCGGCTCGACGGGCGACCAGTACGACTGGAAGCCTTGCAATTGCTGAAGCTTCCCGAACCAGGAGTGCTTCCGCCAGGACAGCGGATTGCAGTCGTCGACCGAATAGTTGGTGTAGAAGCGCCCGTTCGAGAGCAGGACGGTGACGTAGTTTTTCTCGCCGAGCACCGTCAGGCTGTCCAACTGCTGCAAAATCTGCTTCGATTGCGTAAACTTCGTGTACGCGTCGGAGTCGTCGTTGCCGGCCGCCGCCATTTTGAAATACGAATTCATGTCCGAATTGACCTGAATGTAGTTGGCGATGTTCAGCATGCCCTTCAGCAAATTCGTCACCGAGCCGCCCACGAGCTGCAGCGAATCCTCGGCGTTGGAGACGGCCTGCCGCTTGACGGCTTCCTGGGTCAGAAAGTTGTACACGATCATCGTAATGAAAGCCGGAACCAGTATGCAGACGATGGACGCCGCCATCAGCCTGTGCCGTACCGACCGCAGCTTGAGGAGCTCCCTGATGCGGTTCGCCAATGCCGTCCCCCCCGGTCACCAAAAGCAAAGAGAGGGGCAACGACGGTTGCCCCCGGTCCGATTTCATTATAGCAATCGTTATTTCTTGTTGGCATCAATAATCTTCTGGACGCGCTCCTGGGCGTTTTTGACGGTCGTGTCAATGTCCTGATTGCCCAGGATGAGCTTCTCGAACTCTTCGTTGACCGCTTTGAACACTTCCGCCTGATAGGACGCCGGAGGCACGATTTGCGACGCTTTGGAAGCGACGAGCGTGTCGACGAGCGACTTTTTGTCCACCTTCTCGGGATTTTTGGTGCCGCTCAGAATGGTGTCGATGATGGAGGCGACCTGATCGCTCTTCACCTGGTTCCAGGCCGGGATGTTCTTGCCTTGGACGAGCTGCCCTTCGGTCGTGTACCAGCGGACGAAATCGTACGCCTCCTGCTTGTGCTTGGAGCTGGCCGCCACCGCGACATAGTCGGTCGTGACCGGCGTATAGCCGATCTCGTCGCCCGGATTGTTCTTGGGGAAAGGCGCGACCGCGACGTTGAAGGTCAGCGGCACTTTGTCCGTTCCGCCGATCTCCGAGTTCATCCAGCTTCCGATGACAAGCATGCTGGCCGACTGGTTGAAAAATTGCGTCCGGTAGGCAAGCTTCTGGGAGATCATGTCCGAATAAGGAACGGCGGATTTGTCTTCCTTCTCCATCCGGACGCGAAGCTCCAGCGTTTTCTTGAAGTTCGGATCGTCCAGATTGGACGTACCGTCCGCTTTGAGCAGGTCCGAATTCTGGGGCTGATTCTCCATCATCAGCTTCAGGTATTCGAGCCAGCCGCCGTTTTGCGGCCCGTGGAAGTAGGTGCCGTACCGCTTGCTTGCGCCTTCGCCCTTCGTCAGCTTCTTCGCGTAGTCGGCGAAATCGTCCCACGTCCAATCGGTCGGCACCGGCAATCCCGCCTCGTCCAGATGGTCTTTGTTCAGCAGGACGTACCAGGGGTTGAACTTCCCGGGAAGCGCATACACTTTGCCGTTCAAATGGGTGTCCACTTTGTAATCGGTCTCTTCCTTGAACCCGTCCTTGGCGATGTAGTCGTCCAGCGGTTCGGCCATGCCGAGCGAGACGCGCTGCGCGTACCCGGCCGGGTCGCTGAACATGAGGATGTCCATCTGCTCGGACGAAGCCGCCGCGAGATCGAGCTTCTTCGAAGCTTCCTGCGTGTCGCCCTTGTCGCTAAGCTGCACCAGCTCCACCGTAATGCCGGGATGGGATTGCTCGTACGCGTCAAGCGTTTTTTTCCAGTTATAAGCCTCTTCGGTCCCGTACGTGTACAGCCGGAGGTTCACCGCTTGGCCGGAAGCCGCCGGGCTGCTTGCCGACGCGCTCCCGCTTGCCGCCGGACTCGCTCCGCCCGACGCGTTGTTCGAATCGTTCGAGCCTCCGCAGCCCGACAATAGCCCCAGCATCAACGCGCCGACGACCGCGCCCGCCGCTACCTTCTTCTGTTTCATCGAATGACACCCTCCTCGAATGTTGTAACGCTGCGAACATTTTCAATTATAAAGAGAGCCATTACATTCCTCATGGAACAAAATTTACTTTTTATGAATTATTTTGACTTCCGCAACTGCCGCCTTAACCTTTCACGCCGCCGAGCGCAATGCCTTCGATGACGCTTTTCTGCCCGATGACGAACACGATGAACAGCGGGACGATGGCCGACACGGCCGCCGCCATAATAAGCGAATAGAATTCGCCGCTCATCGACGTGAATTTCTGAACCGCGAGCGGCAGCGTGTACAACTTGTCCGTCCGCAGGAAGATGAGCGGATTCTGGTAGTCGTTCCAGGTCCAGATAAACCGCAGAATCGCATAGGTCGCCACCGCCGGCTTCACCAGCGGGAATCCGATGGACCAGAAAATCCGGAAATGGCCCGCGCCGTCGATTTTCGCCGATTCGATAAATTCCTGGTGGACGCCCATAAAAAACTGGCGCAGCATGAACGTCCCGAGCACGCTGAAGCTTCCAATCAGAATCAGTCCGACGAGACTGTCGAACAAGCCGATGTTGCGGTAAAGAATGAACTGCGGAATGAGCGTCGCTTGTCCGGGCACCATGTAGGTGGCGAGAACGATCGCGAAGAGTCCGTTCCGGGCCTTGAACTGAATTTTAGAGAAGCCGTAAGCCGCCAGGCTCGACACCGTGCAGGAGATCAGCGTCGTCGCGACGCCGACCCGGATCGAGTTCCAGTAATAGCGGTAGAACGGATAATCTCCGAACCATACTTCCTTGTAGTTCTCGATCGCCCGCCAATGCTTCGGAATCCACTGGATCGGGTAGGCGAACACCTCGTTTTCCGACTTGAAAGACGTGACGAGCATCCAGACGAACGGCAGCAGGAACAGCACGCTGATCGCCAGCATAACGGCGGTGACGATCCCTTTGCGCCACGGTTGAACGGCCATCGAACGCATCGCTGCGCCTCCTTTCTCTCGTTAGTAATTGACCCACTTCTTTTGCGCGCCCCACTGCCCGAACGTGATCATCATGACGAACAGGAACAGCACGGCCGCTACGGACGAAGCGTATCCGACCTTCAGGTTGACGAACGCCTGGTCGTACAAATACCAGACCATCATGCTGGTCGAGCCGATCGGCCCGCCCTGCGTCGTGACCGCGATCAGGTCGAACACCTTGAACGTCGAGATGATGCCCGTGACGAGCAGGAAGAAGGACGTCGGCGACAGCATCGGCATCGTAATGCGCCGGAATTGGGTCCACCCGTTCGCGCCGTCGATGGCGGCCGCCTCGTACAAATCCTTCGGGATCGATTGCAGCCCGGCGATATAAATAATCAGGTTGAAGCCGATGGAGAGCCAGACCGAGATGCCCATGAGGGTGAAAAGCGCGTAGTGCGGGTCCGCGAACCATTTGGGCGGATTCGCGAAGCCGATCGCCTTGAGCATTTCGTTGACCGGACCGTAGGAGGGCTGAAACAGCACCTGCCAGACGACGGCGACCGCTACGATGTTCGATATATACGGCATGAAGTAGGCGACCTTGAAGTAGTCCTTCATGTAGACGTAACGGTCGATGACGATGGCCAGAACCATGGAGATCAGCATATAGACGGGGACGGTCAGCAGGAACAGCAGATTGTTCCGCACGGACCGGAGGAATGCCGTGTCCTCGAACAGCTTCCGGAAGTTGTCGAAGCCGACCCACCGGATGCCGTTCCAGCCCGCCACGAAGTTCCAATCGGCGAAGCTGAGCACGAGCGTCGCCGCGATCGGCAGCAGGACGAGCACGAACACCCCGATGAGCATGGGGCTTACGAAGAAGAAGCCCGCCAGCGTCTCCCGCCGCCCGAGCGAGCGGGCGGACTTGCCGGCCATCGGCACGGCCGCCGCCGGAAGACCGCCGGGCGGGGTCGCAACATCTCTTGCCATGTTTAACACCTCAATCTGTCATCGTTGGTGGAGCGAGTGTTATCATTATAAAAAAAATACCGTCGGCTCTTTGACGGTATTTTGATCATATTCGCTTTAATTTTGACTTTGTGGCTGCAGGCCGTCCTGCTAGACCGAATACTTGCCGAAATCGACCGGCGCTCCGTTTACGATCGCCTCCGCGGCCCCTTGCCCGTTCGTCCGAAGCGTCAGCTCGTCTTCCGCCAGGCTCCGGTACGACACGCTCCCGCCGTCTTCGCCGAATGCCGGGGCGTTGTCCCGCTGGATCGCCGCGAACTCCTGCAGGCTTCCGATGCAAAGCCGCTCGGCCTCCTCGGCGCCGATCGTCTCCACGACGACGCCGCTCGGGCCTCCCCGGCTTTCGACGGCGATGCGGTCGGCCAGCTCCTCCGCCTCGTACGGCCGCATCAGGCGCACGGCGATATACGTCCGCTCTACCCGGCCGTACAGGGCGTTCTCCTCCCGGAGCCATTCCCCCTTGGGCAGCACGCCGACGATCCGGCCATCCTCCCCTTCGGGGATCGGATACAGCGCGGCCACGACGTTTTTATGGAACAGCACTTCGCAGGCGCCGCTCTCGTGGCGCGGATCGAATTCGGTGTAGCCTTCTCCCGGATGGAAGAAAAACAGTTGGTTGATCGAGCCGGACCGGTCGAGCGGCAGGGAGACGTCCCAGCGGTGCTGCTCGTTGTCGAACTCGCGGACCCGCTCCCAGACGCCCCCGACGGCGTAATCCTCCGAAATGTAGGCGTACTTATGGATTTTCCGGCCTTCCTCGGGCGAATCGGCCTCCGCCTTGACGGCGTATTTGGCCACTTCCATCGGCTGCTTCCGGTCGAGCGCGTTCCGCGTGACGTCCTCGGGCGCCTCGTAGAACAGGAAAGCGGCGAATTCGGGCCGCGGCGTCTCTTCGGGCAACGGGAAATCCCCGAATTGGACGTAATCGAACAGCACGTTCGCGTCCCGGGGGACGTCGTGCGGCAAGGCGCGGGAATGCGGTCCGACCCAGGCTCCCTTCAAATACCAGAGCGAACGCTCGTGCCACAAATAATCGAGCATGTCGCCGAGATCCCGGTTGATGTCGATGTCGTCGACCAGCTCCCAGGCGGCCGTGAACGCCTGCACCCAATGCCAGAACCACGGCAGCGCGCCGTATTCGGCCATGCCGTTCTCCCGCACGTGGCGCAGCGTCCGGACGAGGCTGCGGTGCCCGTCCTCCACGAGCTCGTAATCCCGGAACAGATTGCCGAAGATCAGTTTGGCCGCCGTATATTTCGCTTCGTGGTGGTTAAATTGCCGAATTTCCTTCGCGTAAAAGCGGCTGCGGTATATATGCTCGAACGCCGACTCGAACGCGGCGCGAAGCGGCTGGCTCATGTATTCCTGATGATCCCGGTAGAAATAAACCATCAGGCTCCCCATCAATTCGACCGGAAGCGGATCGGGCCGCGCTTCCTTCGGCACCGGATCGAGCCTAAGCGGCCAATGCCCGTAAGTCGGGCTGTCCGGGTCCTTGTCCTGCAGCTTCAGCACCTTCAGCATCATTTGCGACGACGAAGCGAGCGTCATCTCCTTGTCGAACGGAACTCTCGCTTCCGGGTCGATCGAAGCCGCAAACAGATGCGCGGCGTAATAAAAATTGTCCCGCACGTCGTGATGGAACCACAGCCCGCTTCCGAGGAGGGGCTGCCGCTGCGCCTGGATCGCAATCCGCCGGATCAATTCGTGCTGTCTTTGCTCATAGGTTGTCATATGCCATCGCCTTCTCTTTCCGCCTGTTCAGATTTCGGCCGTTGCGCCGCTTCTTAGGGCTTAAACCGAACGGAACCGCTGCCAGCCTTCGGCCGGGTTCCGGGCCGCCCGTTCTTCGTGGTTCCGATCCGTATAATGCCGGCGGAATCGACACTCGACCAAGAGTATCAAATCCAGGTCATCGATTCCCTTGCCTTATTATAGGGCTTGCTGAACGAACAAAAAATCCTTATTCCACAAGGGATTTGAGCTACTTTTGTCGAATTTATCTGCAAGGAAAACATAGAAAATTGGCAAAAAACCTTGCAGATGGAGTGAGCGAACGTGTTCGTGCCGAATCGGGATATGGCAGATCTGTTGGAAAATTTCTACTTACCCTTTGGCGGGAAGCTTAATCCTGGGAATCGCTGGGTACAGCTTGCCGCACT
>NZ_KE386955.1:174203-243265 GCF_000429825.1 Cohnella thermotolerans DSM 17683 | reverse complement strand
AAAATGGCCTGAAACCAGCGGGTAAGCGGCGTGGAGCTGCCTTCCATGACGGTGCCGGCGATAACGGACGTCTGATGGCCGCAGGAGGCGCATTCATATAAAGGAAGTCTCCGCGTGGAGATCCGATAGGAACGGGAATGGCCGCAAAGAGGGCAGCGGAAGCCGTCGGGCCAGCGGGCGCGGAACAGCGCGTCGGCGCAAGCGTGCTCGGAATCGTACATTCGGCAGAAGTCGGAAAACGACAGACGCTCGATCCCCATCCGCAACCCTCCAACAAGAACATTTGTTCGCAACTTCATTATACCAAACAAACGTTCTCCTATCAATCGTTTTGACTCAAAAAAAGTAAATTTCTTGACCGGCGATTGGCGAGCAGATTGCCGGTCGTTTCCCTTATCGAAGGGGATAGTGGGAGGAGTGGCAGACGAAGCGAGTGAGGGCACCAGACTGATCGAAAGGGATAATGGGAGGGGTCAGGGGAAACGAGACACCCGCCGGGGGGAGGCCCTGAATCGAGGGGATAATGGGACGGGGTGGCGAACGGTGGATGAGCGCACACCCGAAAGAGCCAATTTTGATGCAGCCATGTCAATATAAATAACGCATATTAGGGGTTCGTAAGAATGGATTCATGAGTTAAGTGGCAGAAAAAAGTGCATTTTAGGAGTTTTCAATAAAGACATTTGCATTAATGTGTTATAAAATATTACATTATAAGCATCGATAACATATTATACTTAGTTTTCTGTTATGATAACTCACGCGATTGTGTGGGAGCTGCAGACGAAGGGGGCGAGATGAAGCGATAGGTGGAAGAGAATTCGCACTTGCCCGCCTGCGGGCTTGCCGAGAACGAAACGAAGGAGGATAAGAAATGGCCGCTATACCGCGAAAAGAACCCGTATCCGGCAATCGCCCGGAGCAACCCGCTATAACGATCAAAGAGCTGCTGGAGCTGCCGGGCATGGGGCAAGCGAGGCTGGTGGCTGGAGAGAGGGGCATCCATTCGGTCATTACCCGCGTGAACGTGATGGAGGTGCCGGACATGATCCATTGGGTCCGTCCCGGCGAGATGATCGTCATGACCGGCTATGCGTTCCGCGACGAGCCCGACCGTTTCAAGGAAATCATTCCGGAGCTGGCCAGGAAGGGAGTGTCGGCGCTGGGGATCGCGACGAAACGGTATATCGCCGAAATTCCCACCGATGCCCTCGCCGAAGCCGAGAAGGTTAACCTGCCTCTTCTGGAACTGCCTCCCGAGGCTTCTTTTGACGATATCGCCAGAACCGTCATGGATCGCGCCCTGGCACAGGAAGCGGCTTTGCTTTCCGAGCTGCAAAACCGTGTTCGGGCGATCACCCGCCTGCTACTCGACGGAAGCGGTCTTTACGCGTTTCTGGACGCGTTGGAGTCGATGCTCGGCAATCCGGTCGCGCTGGTGCGGGAGCAGGATAAGCCGTGGTTTTCGTTTAGCCTGCGGAGCGCCGATTCGATGGAAGCTTGGCCGATTGTGCAGTCGCTGTCGTTTCGCCATGTCGGCAAAAGCTCTAACAGCGGATTCTTCATGCTTCAAAACGGACTTCGCGCCTATGTATGCCCGATTCCGGGGCGCCGCGCTAAAGAGGCGGTCCTGGCGCTCATCGAACGCAACCGGGATGTCTCGCCGCTCGACGCGCTGAGCGTGGAACGGCTGTGCTCGCTTGCAGGCTTGGAGCTGGCCAATACGGAGGCGATTCGCGAGGTTGAAGGAAAATATTTGGATCAGTTCCTCCAAGACTGGTTGTCCGGCAAAATCGTATCCGAGAGCGATTGGAAGCTGCGTGCCGAGGTGTGCGGCTGCACGATTCCGGAACAAATGCCGCTTTGCGCGGTATTGGTAGGCTTCGGGGACGGCGTGGAGCCGTCGCCGGAAAAGCTTCGCGAGTATGCGCGACGGCTTCGGTCCGAGCGGCCAAGGTCGTGCGAATCGCTGCTGGCCGCGCCGATCGGCGGCGATTTGGCGCTTATCGTCCCTATGCCGGAGAAGTCAAAGCCGGACGGGCAAGCCGATACGCCCGCCTCGGAGTCGATGGAGCGGCTGGCCGCCGAATTGAAATCGCTGCTGGACGATCCGCAGCTCCGCTTGTTCGCGGGACGTCCGGCCGAACGTCCCGAACTGCTTCCGGGCAGCTTGTCCCAGGCGCGCCGGGCCAGACAGGTGGCGGTCGTATGCGGCCTGGCCGGAGATACGGTGACTTACGACCGATTGGGCGTTTATTCGCTGCTCTATTTGATTCCGTCCGGTGAAGAGCGGGAGCAATTTCTGCTCCGGTTCTCGGCGCCGCTGCAGCAGGCGGACCGAAAAGGCGGAGGCAGGCTCGTGGAGACGCTTGAAATGTTCTTCCGTTGCAACGGCAATATCAAGCTGACGTCCGAGCGGCTGTACGCGCATTACAATACGGTCGTCTACCGGCTGGACAAAATTCAGAGCATTCTCGGCGTCTCCCTGGACGATCCGGAGGATCGGCTGCAATTGCAGCTGTCGCTCAAGCTGGGGCAAATTACGCCGGCATCTTCCGGAGGCGGTTGAACGAAAAGGCCGTCTTGCCGGTCCAGTGCCGGCAAGACGGCAAGACGGCAAGACGGGTGGCCGGATCCCGTTCAGATCCAACCGGCGCGAAGAATGATCACCAGCAGGATGAAGAGTACGAGCGCGAAGGCAGCCGTGCCATAGCCGCCGTAGACCGGACCGCAACCAACTCCACCAACCGGATAGCTCATCGTGCAACCCTCCCGTGCGAATGTGTGTGATGTTGTATCACAGTGTCAAGATATGCGCGGTGGTTTTGTATTCCTGTGCGTTTATACCGGTTGCATCAACCTATCCGCAAAATCGGCGGATGTCCCGACATGATTGAAGTGGCGGATGTTCACGATCCGCGCCGGAGGTGGAACGAGAGGCACCGGCTTCGGCAAAAAGAAAAGAGGATAAGAAGCGAACCGCAACTCGTCTCCCTCGAATTTGGCGATCGCCCTCTGGATCGCGAGAACGCGATTGAAAAGCGTGAATCAGGATGCAATCGCCAAATTGAATGATGGCGCTGGAACCGACGCTGACGATTCGGACAGCCCCGACGATGGATGGCATGGGCGCAACGACTCCTTTTCTGGGGGGTCATGGTTTATTGATGGTCGTCCGACCGCAAGCAAATCGTACGATTCCCCTGCCTCGTGCTTCCGCGTTCGGGCCGCGTCTCCCGGAAGAACAACCGGCTGATCGTCAAATTTCGCAGACGTCCCGCGGGGCGAGACGAAGTGGAATTGTTCATCCGCCCTTGAATCCGTTATAATGCAAGAAGAATAGCGCGTCCCGTCAAGAAGGGGCGGTCGCTCAGCGGACAAGGGAGGATGTCGAGGCGTGGAAATTACGGATGTATCGGGTGTGTCGCCCGGTTTATTCATTACGGGGATTATCTTTATATTGTTGGTCGGATCGTTGCTCAGCCTGGGCGTGCTCCGTTTCTTCCAGCAAAAGAAGCGCCAAGGAACGTTCTATTTCATAGGCTCCGTCGTGTCGTTCGTCGTGATGGTGCTCGTCGTCAATCGCTGGTTCGCTTGAAGCGCGGCGGGCCCCTTCTGCCGTCCTGCGCCGGGTTTGCTTGGCTCAAAGTTCGACCGCCGGGACGTATCCGGCGGTTTTTTGCTTTGCAGCGTCGGATCGCAACATCTTCGATACAAAACGCAACTTTTGCTCGCATATCTACGTTATAAGTAGGGCAACTGAAATTCAGTCGCACCAACAACCGTTCCCCTCTAACCGATCCAAAGGAGATGTACCGATGAAAAAATGTTTGTCCCTGCTCTTATTGCTATCCTTGATCATGACTTCCGGCACTTGGGCGCAAGCGGCCGGCACGGGAGCAGGCAACCATACGCTTGTGCTTTACTTGAACAAAGCGAACGTGTCGCTGGACGGCGTAACCTATCCCGCCGCTCAGCCGACGGTAGCCGTCAAAGGCACTACATATGCGCCGATCAGCATGCTGGCTGCGCGATTCGGCTACACTGTCCGCTACGAAAGCGCGACGAAGGAATCCGTCGTCACGTGGACCGGAACCGAAGTCCGCTGGAAAGCGGGTTCCTCCAGCTACAAGCTTAACGGCGTCGCAACGAAATTCGCCGGCGTTCCGTTCTCCCAGAAGGGCAGCCTGATGATTCCGGTGCGCGCTTGGGCGACGGCGACGGGAGCGACCCTCAAGGCAGCCGGCGGCACCCTCACGCTTGCCTGGAATTCCGTCAAAAAGCCGACCGCCGATTTTACGGTAGACACCAAAGAAATTTACGCGACGCAGACGGAAGTCGTCTATACGAGCCATTCCGCCAACGCGGCGTTTATTACGAACGAACGGTGGGAAGGCAGAGAGACGGTGTTCGCCGAGCCGGGACCGCATACGATTACGCGCTGGGTGCAGGACGCATCCGGCGAGTGGAGCGAACCGTATTCCGTCACCGTGAACGTGCTGCCGGCGAACCAACCGCCGCAAGCGCTGTTTACGACGGATAAGGACACTTACATGATCGGGGAGCCGATCAAGTACATCGACCAGTCCACGGACGACGAGAATGCGATTACCTCGACGCAATGGAGCAACAACAAGCCGGCGTTCTTCTCGCCGGGAACGCAGACGATCAACCTGCGGGTGACCGACAAGCACGGAGAAGTCTCGGATTATTCCAAGACGATTACGATCTCCTCCGAAGTCATGTACACGGAAGAGCAATTCAACCAACGGTTCACGCCGGTGGGCGAAATTTATCCGGTCGACGGACCGAGCATCCTGGGTTACTCGCTTGTCCCCTATACGTATAGCGTATCCGACCGGTCGCTGATCGCTTCGAACAGCCCGGAGAACATGACCAAGGAAGGGCTTCTGTACCGGGATACGATGAGCGGCGATTTCCGGCTGTTCCTGTATCATCAGAACGTCGGAACCGATGCGCTGACGATTTACTTGGCCGCAACGAACGAAGGTACCGAGACCGCGACGGTCAGCCTCGGATCCTCCGGCCAGGCGGGACCGAACTCCTTCGGTCTCTGGACGGGCAAGCTGGCGGCCGAGCGCTACTTGGAGTCGCAGCGCACGGGAACGACGACGCTGACGACGCTCGCCCCCGGCGAGACGAAGCTGATCATGCCGCAGCTTGGCGATCAGCCCCTGAAGACGAATCAGGTGTTCTCGGCCTACGCCGACCTGAACGCTTCCGCTCCGGTGAAATTTACGCTGTTCGCCATGAAAAAAGACGGCCGCGATCCGCTGCAAGCAATGGCTTCGTTCGGCAATCTGCCGCGCGACGGCAAGCATATCCGCGGTACGTTCCAGGGCGCCGACCGCGAAGTGACGATCGGTCAGAAGCTCGGCGGGGAACCGCAGCGCATTCTGTTCGGCGATCACAAGAACGATCCGGCGCTTGACGGCAGAGACATGCTGAACGGCATTTACGAGAACAACTGGGGCAACTTCGGCGTTCTCTACCACATGACCGTTCAAGTCGAACCGAACACGCTGATCGCCGCCAACGCCCGCGGCGGCGTCTATTCCGGCGTCTTCAAGGTGAACGACACGGCGGTCATGGTGTCCAATTCCAGCCTGCTGCAAAATCCGAACCAGGCTTGCGTCCTGTACCGGACCGGGCCTTTCACGGAGACGGTCGAAATCAGCTTCCTGACCGCGCTCGGCTCAAACCTGCCGATGAACATTCTGTTTATTCCGATGAAGTAATAGCGTCCGTTTATCGAAAAAGCCGCTTCCAGGTCACCGCCAAAGGTGCCGGAGCGGCTTTTTACATTTCCGAGGCGTACGTCCGGACTCTCTTCCGCTTCAATGGATGCCCTTCTTCTGAAAATCGCCGCCGAGCACTTCCGATACCGACTGAATGGCGATAAAAGCTTTCTTGTCGATCTCGTGGACGATCGAGCGCAGCTTGGCGACCTCCAGTCGGGTGACGATGCAGTAGATCATTAGCGTATCGTCTTTGCTGTAGCCGCCCTTGGCATACAGCAGCGTGGTGCTGCGCCCGAGCCGCTGCACGATCGCGTCGGAGATTTCCTCGTGCTCGCCGGAGATGATCGTGACCGACTTCGATTCGTCCAGTCCTTCGACGACGATGTCCATTACCTTGGTCGCCAGATAATAGGCGAACACCGAATACATCGCGGAGTCCCAGCCGAAGACGAAGCCGGCGGCGGTGAAGATGAACAGGTTGATGATCATAATGATTTGGCCGACGGACATCCGCAGCTTTTGGGACAGGATGATGGAGACGATCTCCGTTCCGTCCAGCGAGCCGCCGAAGCGGAGCACGAGGCCGACGCCGGCCCCGAGAAGGACGCCGCCGAAGGCGAGGGCAAGCAGCTTCTCGCTCGTAAAGGCGGGAACGGGATGCAGCAGCGAAGTCATGACGGACATAACGGCGATGCCGTACAAGGTGGATACGGTGAACGTTTTGCCGATTTGCTTGAAGCCGAGAAGGAGGAACGGAAGGTTGATGAAAAAGAGGAACAGGCCGAGCGGCAGATGGGTGAGATCCGACAAAATGATGGAGATGCCCGTGATGCCGCCGTCGATAATGTCGTTCGGCACGAGAAACAGTTCGAGCGCGACCGCCATCACTACGGCTCCGACCGTAAGAAAAACGAACTTGAGCATATAATCGAGCTTGGTCATTTTCCGATGCGTTCTTGGCACGAAGGCTCCCTCCCCGGTTGAGCGGGTCCGAATTCGCTTTAGGGAGTGTTTGCCATATTTGGCTCGATTATTCCGGCGAATTTGACGAAAGCGGGCCAAACGTTCATGATAGAAAGGGATAGAGTTGCAGACGCATCCGGGAGGTGAGGGCCGGTGCTCAGACGGGCCGTGCAGGCGCCGATCCGTTTTTACCGCGCGTTCATATCGCCGCTCAAGCAGCCGACTTGCCGGTTCGCGCCAACCTGCTCCGCCTACGCCTTAGAGGCGATCGAGGTGCACGGCGCGCTCAAAGGCTCGTATTTGGCGGTTCGCCGAATTTGCAAATGCCATCCGTTCCACCCGGGAGGCTTCGACCCCGTTCCCCCGCGCAAAGACGGAAAAGGAGGGGCCGCTTGACAGCGGAGCGTGAATTCCGGTATATTGTGGCCAATAGAACTATAACGATTGTTCCGATGAAGGGATAAGTACAGAGCCAAGCCTGTCTCAGAGAGCCGGAGAAGCTGCGAACCGGTACAGGACGCTGTGGAATATGGTCCCGGAGGTTTCGCTTTCGAGCGGCTGCCCGAACGCGCCTTGTGCGCGCGAGGCAGGCAAGGGAGCGACGCGAGTCCGGCGTTAACGGATCGGCCGATCGGCTATTCGAGCCTTTGTTCCGCCGCCTGCGGACGAAGGGAATTTGGGTGGTACCACGTGAGCGGAGCTCTCGTCCCATGCGGACGGGGGCTTTTTGTGTTGATGGGGCTCCCCCAAAAGTAATCGGAATAGGCTGCAACGCATCACGTCACTTTTGGGGGCAATTTTACGACATTCGAAGGAGATGAACGACCATGGCGGAGAAAGGCAAAACGTTTTACTTGACATCCCCGATCTATTACCCGAGCGACAAGCTGCACATCGGACATGCGTACACGACGGTGGCGGGGGATGCGATCGCGCGCTACAAGCGCCTTCGCGGCTATGAAGTGCGGTATTTGACGGGCACCGACGAGCATGGGCAGAAAATCGAGCGCAAAGCCCAGGAAGCGGGCAAGACGCCGCAGCAATTCGTCGACGACATCGTCGTCGGCATCCAGGAGCTGTGGAAGAAGCTTGAGATTTCGAACGACGACTTCATCCGTACGACGCAGCCGCGGCACAAAAAGTCGGTCGAGAAAATTTTCGCCCGACTGCTGGAACAAGGGGATATCTACAAAGGCAGCTACGAAGGCTGGTACTGCACCCCTTGCGAATCGTTCTTCCTGGAGCGGCAGTTGGTCGACGGCAATTGTCCCGATTGCGGCCGCCCCGTCGAATGGGTGCAGGAGGAAAGCTACTTTTTCCGGATGAGCAAATACGCCGACCGGCTGCTTGCGTTCTACGAGGAGAATCCGGGCTTCATCCAGCCGGAGTCGCGCCGCAACGAGATGATCAACAACTTCATCAAGCCGGGGTTGGAGGACCTCGCCGTCTCGCGAACGACGTTCGATTGGGGCATTCCGGTGCCGGGCGATCCGAAGCACGTCATTTACGTCTGGATCGACGCTTTGTCCAACTATATTACCGCGCTCGGCTACGGATCGGAAGACGAATCGCTTTATGAAAAATTCTGGCCGGCCGACGTCCATCTCGTCGGCAAGGAGATCGTGCGCTTCCACACGATCTATTGGCCGATTATGCTGATGGCGCTAGGCTTGCCGCTGCCGAAGAAGGTGTTCGGGCACGGCTGGTTGCTGATGAAGGACGGCAAAATGTCCAAATCGAAGGGCAACGTCGTCGATCCGGTCAAGCTGATCGACCGCTACGGGCTCGACGCAGTGCGCTATTATTTGCTGCGCGAGGTTCCGTTCGGGTCGGACGGGACGTTCACGCCCGACAACTTCGTCGAGCGGATCAACTACGACTTGGCGAACGACCTGGGCAACCTGCTCCACCGGACGGTCGCGATGATCGAGAAGTATTTCGGCGGCGTCATTCCCGAATACGGCGACGCGCCGACGCCGTTCGACGCCGAGCTGGAGCAGACGGCGGCCGACGCCGTCGCCAAAGTCGAGGCGGCGATGGAGGACATGGAATTTTCGGTCGCCTTGTCCGCCATCTGGACGCTCGTCAGCCGCACGAACAAGTATATCGACGAGACGAAGCCTTGGGCGTTGGCGAAGGAAGAAGCCAACCGCGGGGAGCTCGCTTCCGTCATGGGGCACCTCGCCGATTCGCTACGGATCGTCTCGATTCTTCTTCAGCCGTTCCTGACCCATACGCCGCGCCGCATCTGGGCGCAGCTCGGCCTGACCGAAGGCGAGACGGCGTCCTGGGACGGCGTGCGCTCGTTCCGCGGCGTGCCGGCGGGCACCCGCGTCGCGAAGGGCGAACCGCTGTTCCCGCGGCTGGAGATGGCGGACGAGATCGCCTGGATCGTCGAATCGATGGGCGGCGCGGCGTCGTCTCCGGCTGCCTCCGAAGCCGCGGCGCCGGCGGAACCGGTCGAGCGCAAGGAAGAGATCGGCATCGACGATTTCGCCAAGATCGAGCTGCGCGTCGGCCAAGTCGTCGCCTGCGAGCCGGTGCCGAAGGCCGACAAGCTGCTGAAGCTTCAGCTCGACCTCGGCTTCGAAGTTCGCCAGGTCGTCTCCGGCATCGCGAAATTTTACAAGCCGGAGGAGCTCGTCGGGCGCAAGGTCATTTGCGTCACCAACCTGAAGCCGGTGAAGCTGCGCGGCGAATGGTCGCACGGGATGATTCTCGCCGCTTCGCAAGGCGATCAATTGACGCTCGCCACCGTCCCGGACGGCATGCCGAACGGCGCGATCGTGAAATAAAAAAGGAGGAAAGTCCGTCCGAACGGCGCTGCCGGGAGAGCGGACTTTCTTTTTGGGGGTGGGCATGTGCGTCGAGCGCCTGCCCTCCTTTTTCTTCGCAACGGTCTGCGATTCGTTTTCCGTCAATGTCCGGCTATTGACAGGCGTCGAACAATCGGGGTATACTCCAAAACGTAAATAATACGATTAAGACAATGGAGCTGTTATGCGACATGAAACGATGGTTCATCCGGCTCGCGCTGTTCGCCGCGGCGGCGCTGGCGCTGGCCGGCTGCGGCAATAACGCGGGTACGGGGAAGACGGCTGACGGCAAGCTGGGCGTCGTGACGACGTTCTATCCGCTTTACTATTTGGCCAGCCAGATCGGAGGCGACGACGCGAGCGTCGTCAACCTGATCCCGGCGGGCGTGGAGCCGCACGACTGGACGCCGAAGAGCCGCGATTTGCAGACGGCTGCCGATGCGCAGCTGTTCATCTATAACGGTGCGGGTCTCGAAGGTTGGGTAGACGATTTTCTGCACGGCGTCGGGTCCGGCGGCGATCTTCGGACGGTGGAGGCGAGCAGCGGCATCGAGCTGATCAAGGGCAATCCGGAAGAAGCCGACGAACGCGAGGGCGATCATGCGCACGAGCTGGACGTCGACCCGCATACGTGGGTGAGCCCCAAATCGATGCTGAAGATGGCGGCCAACATTCACGAAGCGTTCGTCGCGGCCGATTCCGCACACCAGGCGCAGTACGACGCGCGCTACGAAGATTTGCGCAAGCGGCTGGAGGATCTGGACCGCCGGTACGCGGAGGGGCTCTCGGATTTGCCGCGGCACGACATCGTCGTCTCCCACCAGGCGTTCGCGTACTTGTGCCGCGATTACGGGCTGAAGCAGGTGGCGATTATGGGGCTGTCTCCGGATGCGGAACCGCGGGCCCAGGACTTGCTGAACATCGCCCGATTCGTGAAAGACAACGGAGTCAAGACGATTTTCTTCGAGGAGCTCGTCTCCGACCGATTGGCCAAGACGCTCGCGGAGGAAGCGAACGTGGGCACGGACGTGCTGAATCCGCTCGAGGGCTTGACGCCCGAGCAGGAAAAGGCCGGAGACGATTACTTTACGCTGATGGATAAAAATTTGCAAAACCTGCGGAAGGCATTACAATAAGAAGAAACGCCGGACGGACAGAGTCGGGGACGAAAGGAGGAGAGGCGCATGGTTGCGCAAATCGCGGCGCCTGTCTCCTGTCACAGGGAAATGGTGGCGCTGGAGAACGTATCGTACGCTTACGGAACGCAGCAGGTGCTGGACGGCGTATCGTTCGTCGCCCGCGAGCGGGATTTTATCGGCCTGATCGGCTCCAACGGCGCGGGCAAGACGACGCTGCTGCGGATGATCGTCGGTCTGGCGAAGCCGCAGCACGGACAGATTCGGCTGTTCGGCACGCCGATCGAACGGTTCAAGGATTGGCATCTCATCGGCTACGTGCCGCAGCGGAGCCATTTCAATCCGCTGTTCCCGGCAACGGTGCGGGAAGTGGTGCTGTCGGGGTTGTACGGCCGGCGCAAGCTGTTCAGGCGGTTGACGAAGGAGGATGCGTCGCGGGCCGCAGATGCGCTTCGGACGCTGCAAATCGAGGATCTGGCGGACAAGCGGATCGGAGCGTTGTCCGGCGGACAGCAGCAGCGGGTGTTTCTGGCGCGGGCGCTCATCAACAATCCGAAGCTGCTCATTCTCGACGAGCCGATGTCCGGCATCGACAACGAGACGCAGCGGAACTTTTTCCACCTGCTGCGCCATATGCATCAGCACCACAACATCACGTTTCTTATGGTATCGCACGACATGGAGATGATCCGTTCTTATTTGGGCGACGAACCGAAGGAGACGTCCGGGAAGCTGTCGTTCCATGTTCGGCATTCCCACGATCTCGAGGATTGCGGGGAGACCGATCTGTTGCATACCTTGCGGAAAGAAGGGTAATCTCGCTTTGGATCTTTTGACGGCGGAATTTTTCCAGCGCGCGCTCATCGGCGGCGCTCTTATTGCGATTACGGCCCCTCTGATGGGCCTGTTCCTTGTGCTGCGGCGGCTCGCGATGATCGGGGACACGTTGTCCCACGTCAGCATCGCCGGCGTCGCGCTCGGCTTCCTGATCAACGTTTATCCGGTGGCGGTCGGTCTCGTCTTCGCGATCGTCGCCTCCTTCGCCATCGAGGCGCTGCGGCGAACGTACCGAACGTTTGCGGAGCTGTCGATCGCCATCATCATGTCGGGCGGCATCGCGCTCGCTTCGATTTTGTTCACGTTAGGCAAAGGCTTCAACTTGAACGTTAATTCGTATTTGTTCGGAAGCATTTATACGCTCGATTATACCGATCTCGCCGTCATCGCTCTTGTGACAGCGGTCGTCCTGCTCGTCGTGCTGCTGCTGCGCAAGGAGCTGTTCCTGCTTACGTTCGACGAAGACGCCGCTTCGGTCAGCGGGCTGCCCGTCCGTTATTTCAACATCCTGATCAGCATTCTGACCGCCCTCGTCATCAGCGCGTCCATCAAAATCGTCGGCGCGCTGCTCGTCTCCGCGCTGCTTACGATTCCGGCCGCTTGCGGCCTGGCGCTCGCCAGAAGCTTCCGCCAGGCGATCGCGCTCGTCGTCGTCATCGGCGAGATCGCCGTCGTCGGCGGGCTATGGGCGGCCGGCGTGTGGAACCTCGCCCCCGGAGGCACGGTCGTGCTGCTGCTGATCACGATGCTGCTCGTCTCCTTGGGCTCCCGTAAATTAAGAGTATAAGGAAAGGAGGCGCACGATGAACGAGCTGAATGTCGGCATCGCGTTCGCGGGAGGCCTGGCTTCCTTCATCTCGCCTTGCTGCTTGCCCTTGTATCCGTCCTATTTATCGTACATAACCGGGATTTCGGTGGCCCAGCTCAAGACGGACACGAGCCGCGACGTCCGGGTCAAGACGATGGCGCATACGTTTTTCTTCATCCTCGGGTTCTCCTTCGTTTTCTTTACGCTCAGCTATACGGCCAACGCGTTCGCTTCCACGTTCCGCGAATACCAGGACCCGATTCGCCAAATATCCGCGGTGCTGATCATTCTGATGGGCTTGTTCCTGCTCGGCGTGTTCCAGCCGCAGCTGCTCATGAAGGAGCGGAAGATGAACATGAACTGGCGCCCCGCGGGCTACCTCGGTTCCTTCATCTTCGGCGTCGGCTTCTCGGCGGGCTGGTCGCCCTGCGTCGGTCCGATTCTCTCGTCGATTCTCGCGCTCGCCGCAAGCCATCCCGGCACCTGGGCGCAGCTTACGGCGGCGTATTCGCTGGGCTTCGGCGTGCCGTTTTTCGTGCTCGCATTTTTCATCGGGACGACGCGGTGGATCCTGAAATATTCGGGCACGCTGATGAAGATCGGCGGGGCGCTCATGATTTTGATGGGCGTGCTGCTGTTCACCGACCGGATGACGTACATTACGATCTGGCTCAACCGGATTACGCCGGAATGGCTGAAGTTTTAACCGAAGCCGATTGTCGGCAAACCGGAGCTTAGGTGAAATACTCGATTTTGGCCGCCGGAAACGTCTCGAAGATCCGCTCGGTCAGAAATTCCCTCAATGCGTCTGCCTGTTCGTCCGGGTAGACGTATTTGTGCTGTCCCCAACGCCCCCACTTTTTCTTCCGGATCGCTTCGTCCATTTCCAGCTTCGTCTTCGGATAGCGCTTCTCGATGATCGACTTGGCCGTTCGCGTAAACCGGTGCTGGATCAGCTCGAACGTCAGATCGGCCGCCGCTTCCGGAGGCAGCGTCAGGCCGAGCTTCTCCAGCAGCTCCGCGTAGCCTTCCCGCCAGCCGTCGTACCAGATGATCGGCGCGACGATGAAGCCGAGCGGATAGCCGGCTTTCGCGACGCGGCCCGCCGCTTCGATTCGTTCCGCGAAGCGGGAGGTGGCCGGCTCGAAGTTGCGGATGACGTAGTCGGCGTTGACGCTGAACCGGATGCGCGTATGGCCGCGATGATCGAGCCCGAGCAGCGGGTCGACGTGGTGGAATTTCGTCACGAAGCGCAGCCGGCCGAGCGGCTCCTTCGCCATGAACGCGATGGCGTCGGCGAGCGAGCCGGTCAGGTGCTCCAATCCGACGGGATCGGACGTGCAGGCCGCTTCGAACCGGGTGATCTCGGGCGCGCGCTCCTCGATGTACGTTTTGGCCGCCCCAAGGATGTCCTCCATATTGACGTAAACGCGCACGTAAGGCTTCGCGCCCAGCGTCGTCTGTAAGTAGCAGTAATGGCAATGCCCCATGCAGCCCGTCGACAGCGGCAGGGCGTACTCCGCCGACGGCTTGGACGTGTCGAATTTCAACGTCTTGCGGACGCCGACGACAAGCGTTCGCTTTGCGATTTTGTATTGCTCGAGCTCCGTCTCGCCGGGAAGCCCCGTAATCCGGTTATGCGAAGTCGTCATCCGGTAGGGAAGACCGCGTTCCCGAGCCCAGTCCATGATGCGCCGTCCCTTCGGATAATCGAGTGAAGCGGGCTCGAAATAGACGAGCTCCGGTACGAACAGCGGCGTTTCTCTAATCTTCCTCGGAGGCTCCGTCGTCTGCGTCGTCTGCGTGGTCATGCGGTTGTCCACTCCTTTCGTACCCGTAGTTTGCGTTCCGCGCCTCCCCGGCAATCCGACGTAATTTGCCAGATTAAGACTTGCCCCTCTTCCTCGGCTCGGTGTATGATACTAAGAGTTATGACCGCGAGGAAAGAGGAAAGGGGGAGCCGCTTTGCCGACCCCGAGCATGGAAGATTATTTGGAACGCATTTATCGCCTGATCGATGAGAAGGGGTACGCGCGCGTCTCGGACATCGCCGAAGGGCTCGAAGTGCATCCGTCTTCCGTCACGAAGATGATTCAGAAGCTCGACAAGGATAATTATTTGATCTATGAGAAGTATCGCGGTCTTGTCTTGACGAACAAGGGCAAGAAGATGGGCAAGCGCCTCGTCGACCGGCACCATCTGCTCGAGACGTTCCTGAAGATGATCGGCGTCCAGGAAGAGAACATTTACCGGGACGTCGAAGGCATCGAGCACCATCTGAGCTGGGACTCGATCACTTGCATCGAGACGCTGGTCGAATATTTGAAGCGCGACGAGAACCGGAGCGAAACGATGCTTCGGATTCGGGCCGAGCTCGATAACGAATAAGTCATATCCGCGAACGAACGTCTGCCTGCCGGCAGGCGTTTTTCATTGGTTTCGGACAGACGGCTTCCGGCGTTATGGGAAAAGCCGCGCCCCGCATAAGATGCATCGATGAGCGATGCGGCTTTTATCGAACGGGGGAGTCCGGATGAAAGTGAACGGGGTGTTCGAAGGCGGAGGGGTGAAAGGCATTTCCTTAGTGGGAGCCGTGCGGGCGGCGGAGCTGAACGGCGTGTCGTTCCACAAAGTGGCGGGCACGTCCTCCGGCGGCATCGTAGCCGCCCTGCTTGCGACGGGCTATACCGCGGAAGAGATGAAGCGGGCCATTCAAGCGGTGCCGTTCACTTCTTTTTTGCGCCGTTCCCGTTTTTTCAACGTTCGATTCATCGGTCCGGCCGTGCGCCTGCTTCTCAAAAAAGGGCTCTATTCCGGCGACGCCCTGGAAGAGTGGGTTCGCGGCTTGCTCGCGGCCAAGAACGTCCGGACGTTCGCGGACCTGCCGCTCGGCAAGCTGCGGATCATCGCTTCGGACATTACGAACGGCAAAATTCTCGTGCTGCCCGACGGTATCGCGGAATACGGCATCGATCCGCTTCGTCTGGAGATCGCCAAGGCGGTCCGCATGAGCGCAAGCATCCCGTATTTTTTCGATCCCGTCATCCTCCTTCAGTCCAACCGGCACCGCTATTTCAAGCGGCGGCGGAAGGCCGAAGTCAAATCCACCTACATCGTCGACGGCGGACTGCTGAGCAATTTTCCGCTGTGGGTGTTCGACCGGGACAACGACTCGGGCAAGGAGCCTCCGCTTCCCGTCGTCGGGTTCCAAATGGTCGGCCGGCGCGACGCCAAAGCCCGCCGGATCGGAGGGCCGATCTCCATGTTCCAGGCGATGTTCGAAACGATGCTGAACGCCCACGACGAACGGTATATCGAGGAGCATAACCGGATTCGGACGATCAAAATCGCCACGCTCGGCGTAGGCACGGCGGATTTCTCCTTGTCGCCGGAGATGAGCGAGAAGCTGTACGAGTCGGGCTTGGAAGCGGGGGACCGCTTCTTCAAGCAATGCGACCGCCAGACCGGCACGCTGCCGGTTGCCGGCTCTTCGTCTCCGCAAATCCGTCTCAAATAGAGGCTCTTAGGAAAATATTTCTTCCTTGCCACTTGAATAGAGAATATAATATTTGTTATGGCCCTGAGCCGCAAACGTCATCCTTATCGAAGAGAGGTGCCATTGTTTTGATCTCCTTAACTCCACGGCGACAACAGCAAGTGAATTACATCGGCATAACCGAAGAGGATTTGGCCCGGCTTCGGCAGCATAAGGAAGCTTTCGAGCGGATCGTCGATCGACTCGTCTCCGACTTGTACGAGCATATCACGTCGTCCGAGGAACTGATGGCCATTATTGCGCGCCACAGCACCGTCGAACGGCTGAAGGAGACCCAGCGTTGGTACTACATGTCGATGACCGACGGCGTTCTGGACGAAGATTATATCCGCAAGCGTTTGTTCGTCGGACAAGTTCACTCCCGCATCGGCTTGACGACCGACTGGTATTTGGGGACTTATTTGAAATATTTGGACTTGTCCGCTTCCTATCTCCGGACCGTTACGGAAGATTGGCCGTCCGTCGTCCATTCGCTCACCAAGATGTTCAACCTCGATTCCCAGCTCGTTCTTGAGGCGTACGAGCACGACGAGAAGCAAAAAATCCAGACGCTGGCGAACAACCAGACGACGCTGCTGCAAGGGATCGGCGTTGCCGTCCAGGATTTGACGAAGATGATCGCGCGGCTTGCCGACAACAGCGGGAAAATGGCCGAGACGACCCAACTGACCGCGGTTACGCAGGAGGAGTCTCACCGGCAGCTTCTGGAGCTGGGCAGCGAAGTGGAGAACATCCAGCAGCTCGGTTCGCTGATGAAGGAGTTTTCCGACCAGACGCATCTGCTCGGCCTTAACGCCGCCATCGAGGCCGCCCGAGCGGGCGAAGAGGGGCTCGGCTTCCAAGTCGTCGCCAACGAAGTGCGCAAGCTGGCGACGCAATCCAAGGACGCTTTGCAGGCGATCGACGCGAAGCTGAAGTCGATTACCCACGTGCTGTCGCAAGTGCAGGACAAATCGCTCAAGACGACCGTCTACGCGCAGGAGCAAGCGGCGGGAGCGCAGGAGCTCGCCGCGTTCGTCGAGACGATCGAGCGGCTCGCGCAGGAGCTTGACACGCTTCAGAACGTCGAGTCCGTCCGGACTCATTGACAGCATAAACGCTCCGCATCGGCGTCGGCCGATGCGGAGCGTTTGATTTTCTCGCATCTAATGGTATGTGGGCGGTTCGTCGTCCCGCTTCTTGTTGCCTTCGATCACCCGGAAGGGGGCGTTGCGGCGCTTCGATTTGTCCGCCGGCCCCGGCCGGGTCTCCCGTACGGGCCGGCGTTGCCGGCTCTTGGCGGCCGCCTTGCGGAATCGGGCCGCATCGGACGACGCCCGGAAGCGCCTCGGCGGGAATTTGTACAGAAGGAACACGATGGCGATCAACACGACCGGAATAAGCAGCGTGCGGGCGCCTTGCCTGATTTGTTCCACGACTCCGATCGCGAACAGCACGAACAGAATGGCGGATAACGGACCGATTCGTTTGCGCATACGATCACTCCTTCGCGTTTATGTTCCGCACCCGCTTTGCCCGATATACCCGACTTGCGCGAGAGGCGTACGGTGCCCGTTCGGGGTCAAGCCGGATGAAGCTCGCGGTCAAGCTCCCGCATCCGGTTGAAGGAAGCGATGGAGACGGCGACCTGATCGTCGGTCGGCTCTTTGGTCGTCAGCAGCTGCAGCCACAAGCCCGGGTAACCGAGGAAGCGCAGGACGGGAACGTCGCGCAGGGCGTTCGTCCATTTGAGCACTTCGTACGAGATGCCGAGGACGACCGGGAGCAGGACGATCCGAATCCAGATGCGTTCCCATACCGAATCCCAGCTGAAAATCGGGAAGGAATACAGAATGACGCCGACCAGCACGGTGAAAATGAGGAAGCTGCTGCCGCAGCGGTAGTGAAGCCGGCTGTGCTTCTGCACGTTCTCGACCGTCAGTTCGTCGCCCGCTTCGTAGCAGCTGATGACTTTGTGCTCCGCGCCGTGGTATTGGAACAGCCGCTTGACGACCGGCGTCTTGGAAATCATCCACAAATAGAAGAGCAACAAGGCAATTTTGATAACGCCTTCCAAAAGATTGTGCAAAAATTTATTGTCGAACGCCCGTCCGAAGATTTCGCTTTCAAGAAAGGCCGGGACGGAGACGAACACCAGCTTGCCGACCACGAAGGACAGCACGCCGACGACCGCGACGCCGAGAATCATCGACAGGCTCCATTTCTCCTTCTTCGGGGCGGCGTCCTCCGGCGAGGTCTCGTCTTCGGCGTACGCTTCAGCGGAGAAATTCAAATGCTGCGAGCCTTTGGCGGCGGATTCGACGATGCCGACGATGCCGCGAATAAACGGTATTCGCTTCAACCACTTCAGGATATTCGGACTCGAAGTTCTCGGTACCTCGTAGAAAGCGATCTCCTGGTTCTTCCTGCGGACGGCGGTTACGTTCACGTGGCGTCCCGCAAACATGACGCCTTCGATAACGGCCTGTCCTCCGTATGCTACGTTTGCTTGCCGTGCCAAGCCCATCACCTTCTCTGTCGCTTAAACTCTGGGGAAGCCGGCTCCCCAAGCTACCCTTATTTTACAAGATTAACGCCCGCAATGCTACAGGAAACGGCTGCTCGCAGGCTCAGCGACCCCATGCGGCGGTTAATCGTCCCCCGGGTGACTCATAATAACCCGCAACGAGCCGCAAACGAACGGAGGGACGTACATGTCGCCAAATGCTGAAAAGCAAGATCGCGCCGGCGGCGCCCGGGACGGGGAGGAGCCGGTAAGACCCCGAACCGCGAGGTCGGCGCTGCGCAAGGAGGCCTCGCCGCATCCCGCCTTATTCTCGATGCTCATCGGCTTTTTCGCCGGCGTGCTGTGGGGCTTCATTCGCTGGTTCGCCGTCGGCCTTCATTTTACGAAGGTCCCGCAGGCGTTTCTGGCCGATCCTTTCGTGCGCCGCAGCTTGCTGGGCAGCGCCGGATGGGAGTGGATCGGCTTGCTGTTGTTCATCGTTATGTCCGTCTTCGCCGGGCTGATCTATTGGCTCTTCTTCGGCCGATTGAGCGGTCCGTGGCCCGGAATCGCGTTCGGCGCCTTGTGGTGGGTGATGCTGTTCTACGTCGTCGGTCCGCCGACCGGAACCGTCGAGGCCGCGGCTGCGCTCGGCTGGAGGACCCTTGTTGCAGAGCTTTGTCTCTATCTCGTCTGGGGACTGTTCATCGGCTACAGCATCGCCTTCGAATATCACGACGAAGCCGCAAGGGAGCCGACGGCCAAAGCGTCCCAAGGAGGGAGAGAACCGCAGCCCGCCTCCTAATCCGCTGGTCGACCGGCCGCGCGCTATGATACAATAATTTGGCGATCATTGCCGGGCCGGCCGGGCTTTCGGCCGCAGCCGCGGCGGAGGCGGACGAGACGGAGGAGAGCTTGATATGGCCAGCATATTGGTATTGAACGGTCCGAACTTGAACATGCTCGGCATTCGCGAACCGGGCGTTTACGGCGCGTCGACGCTGAAGGACATCGAAGATAGCTTGCGGGCGCTCGCCGGCAAGCTGGGCGTCGAGCTGAGCTTCTATCAATCGAACCACGAAGGCGCGCTGCTGGACGAGATCCATGCGGCGTACGGGCGCCATGACGGCATTCTGATCAATCCCGGGGCCTATACCCACACGAGCTACGCGCTGAGGGACGGTCTGGCCGCGGTCGGGCTGCCGGTGGTGGAAGTGCATCTGTCCAACATCCACAAGCGCGAGGCGTTCCGGCACGTGTCGGTAACGGCTCCCGTCTGTCTCGGACAGATCGCGGGCTTCGGACCGCTCGGCTACGAGCTCGGGCTGCGGGCGCTGTGCCGGCATCTGGGACTCGAGACCGCAAATTGATCAGGAGGTGGAGAAGAACATGCCGAACGAAAGAGTGAGAAAGCTGAGGACGGCGATCGGCGAACTGGGCGCGGAGGCGATGCTCGTCACGAACGGCGTCAACCGCCGGTATTTGACCGGCTTCACCGGCTCGGCGGGCGTCGTGCTCGTTACGGCCAGCGATGCGGTGCTGCTGACGGATTTCCGCTACCGGGACCAGGCGCCAGCCCAGGCTGCCGGTTTTACCGTCGTCGAGCACGGCCCTAACGTGTACGACGACGTAGCCGGGCTGCTTCGCAAGTGGGGCGTCTCCTCGCTGTTGTTCGAGGAGCGGGACGTGAATTACGCGACGTACGCCGTCTTGAAGGAGAAGTTCGGTTCCACCGAGCTGAAAGTGTCGGGCGGCGCCGTGGAGAAGATCCGCATGATCAAGGACGAGAGCGAGCTCGCGATCATGCAGGAAGCCGCCGATTTGGCGGACCGGACGTTTTCGCACATTTTGCCATTTATTAAACCGGGCGTGTCCGAAGCCGACATCGCGCTGGAGCTCGAATTTTTCATGCGGAGCCACGGGGCGACCTCCACGTCGTTCGAGACGATCGTCGCCTCGGGAGAACGTTCCGCCCTGCCTCACGGCGTGGCGAGCGACCGCATCATCGGCCGGGACGAATTCGTCAAGCTCGATTACGGCGCCTACTACAAAGGATACTGCTCGGACATTACCCGCACGGTCGTGGTCGGGCGTCCGAGCGCCAAGCACCGCGAAATTTACGACATCGTGCTGGAAGCGCAGCTCCACACGCTGGAGAATCTCCGTCCCGGACTGACGGGGCGAGAGGGCGACGCCTTGACGAGAGACGTCATTACAAGGTATGGTTATGGTGAATATTTCGGCCATGGGACAGGTCACGGGCTCGGCATGGAAATTCATGAAGCGCCCCGGCTGTCCAGAACCGAAGACACGATTTTAACCCCCGGCATGACTGTCACGGTCGAACCTGGCATTTATCTCCCCGGCTTCGGGGGCGTTCGCATCGAAGACGACGTCGTGATGACGGATGACGGGATTAAAATACTTACTCGCTCGCCGAAGGAACTGATCGTTCTGGATTAGGGGAGCCACGTTTCCACAGGAGGGAATTTTTGCAGTGATTTCCGTTAACGATCTGAAGACAGGACTTACCATCGAAGTGGACGGAGAGCTTTGCTCCGTTCTCGACTTCCAACACGTGAAGCCGGGCAAGGGAGCCGCGTTCGTCCGCACGAAGATGAAGAATCTGCGCAACGGCAACGTCGTCGAGAAGACGTTCCGCGCTGGCGAGAACGTCGTTCGCGCGCACGTCGAGAACCGTGCGGTGCAATATTTGTACAACTCCGGCACCGAGTATACGTTCATGGACAACGAGACCTACGACCAATTCACTCTGGACAAGAAGCAGCTCGAATGGGAGATCAACTTCCTGACCGAGAACATGACGGTGAACATCGCCAGCTACCAAGGCGAGATCATCGGCATCAATCTGCCGAACTCCGTCAACCTGAAGGTCGTCGAGACCGAGCCGGGCATCAAGGGCAACACCGCGACCGGTGCGACCAAGAACGCCAAGCTGGAGACGGGCCTGAACGTGCAAGTGCCGCTGTTCATCAACGAAGGCGACGTGCTCACGATCGACACCCGCGATGGCAAATACGTGTCCCGCGCCTAAGACGGGACTCAGCCCATCCTTGCCTCCGCATTTCCATGCGGCGGCGAGGATTTTTTTCATTTCTGGGCCATCCGACTTATGCTATAATATAATGCTGTATGCAGAAGTTTTATCGGGGAGTGAAACCGCGTTGTCGTTAATCGTAATGAAATTCGGCGGCAGTTCCGTGGGTACGACGGAACGGATGCAGCGCGTGGCGCAGCGGATCGTCGACAAGAAGCTGCAGGGCCACCGAGTCGTAGTCGTCGTGTCCGCGATGGGAGATACGACGGACGATCTGATCGATAAGTCCAGGGAATTGAACGCAGAGCCGCCCGCAAGGGAGATGGATATGCTGCTCACGACCGGCGAGCAAATATCCGTGGCGCTGCTTGCGATGACCATTCATAAGCTCGGCCATGCCGCCAGATCGTTTACCGGATGGCAGGCGGGCATTTCGACGGAAGCCGTTCACGGCAAAGCGCGCATTACGGACATTGCGCCGAAGCGTCTGCTGGCTGCGTTGGACGAAGGGGATATCGCGATCGTCGCGGGCTTCCAGGGCATGACCGAAGACGGCGAGATCACGACGCTCGGCCGCGGCGGATCGGATACGACGGCCGTCGCGCTGGCGGCGGCGCTGCAAGCGGACGTATGCGAGATTTACACCGACGTGGACGGCGTCTATTCGACCGACCCCCGCGTCGTCAAATGCGCGCGCAAGCTCGATGTCATCTCCTATGACGAGATGCTGGAGCTGGCGCATCTGGGCGCGGCGGTGCTGCATCCGCGCGCCGTCGAATACGCGAAGCACAATCAAGTGCGTCTCGTCGTACGTTCGAGTTTTACCCAGAATGAAGGAACGCTCGTGAGGGAGGAAGCGGCAATGGAACAAGGAGTCGTCGTTAGCGGCATCGCATTCGACAAGAACGTCGCGCGCATCAGCATTCTCGGAGTGGAGGACGTGCCGGGCGTATTGGCGAACGTATTCGGGGCGCTCGCGCAGGAAGGCATCGACGTGGACATCATCGTTCAAAGCGGCGTTCAGAACGGCAAGGCGGACTTCTCGTTCACGCTGTCGCTCTCCGATCGTCCGAAGGCGATGGCCGTCATCGAGAACATTCGCAGCGTCGTGCCCTATCGGGACGTTTCCTTCGAGGAAGGGCTCGTCAAAGTGTCGATCGTCGGCGCCGGCATGGTGTCGAATCCGGGAGTGGCCGCGAAGATGTTCGACGTCATCTCCAAGCAGGGCGTCAGCATCAAGATGGTGAGCACGTCGGAGATCAAATGCTCTTGCGTCATCGCGGCGGAGCCGCTGCAGGACGTCGTCCGGGCGCTGCACACCGCTTACGGCCTCGACACGGCGGAAGCCGCATTCGTCGGCGGTCCTCAAGAACGCCGGTAAGCAGGGCAGCGGCGCATTTGAGCGCTGTAAGCTAGAAAATCAATCTCAGTCTGATTTGAGAAATGGCGATGCAGGGATACACTCCCTACGTCGCCATTTCTTCATTTTCAGGCGAGTGTCCATCAAGTGCGCCAAGATGCATCCGCTTTTTTCCAAATTACGCTCATTTATTCGTGAACAGCTGGAGAATTTTCAAAATGAACGCCGTAATGCCGGCCGCCATAAGCGGACCGACGGGAATGCCGCGCAGCAGCACGATGCCGGCAATCGAGCCGATGACGAGCCCGACGATGAGCTGCGGATCGACCTTAAGCATTTCCAGGCCTTTGCCGTTCAAATAGGTGGCTGCCGCTCCCCCCAGCAGCGCGACCCAGCCTGTCCAGGACGTAAAGGCGCCCAGCACGTCCTTCACCTGAACTTTCCCCGACGCGAACGGAACGAGCACGGCCAGCGTCAGGAAGAGCAGCCCGAATTCCAGCCCCCGCCGCTCGATGGAGGGCAAGTACCGCTCCAGATGGACAAGCTTGACGATGAGCAGCACGCAAGCAGCGGTCGTGATGATCGGAGAACGCCCGATCAATCCGATAATGATAAGCGCGACAAGCACCAAATCCCCGTTCATGGATAGCATGCCCTCCAGGCCGGAACGGCGTCCGGGAAATTCGTAGGCGCGATTTGCCTCCTTATCAGAATACGGAACGAGCCCCCCGCTTAGAACGCCGCGGGAAGCTCGCCTGCCGCCGCTTTAAATTACATAATGAGAGATCGACCGGTGCAGGCCGAACGTGTCGCTGCGCAAGCCGCGCCGCATCGTCTCCAGCGACAGCGCCTCCTGGGGCGCGACGTTGCCCAGATTCGCTTCCGGCCCGAGGATGGTCAGCAGGGCCGCCTGCTGGTCCTTCCGGGGCGCTTCCCACATCAGCTTGCCCGCGTCCGGCAAATGGCGCTGCAGCATGCGAAGTTCGTCTTCGCGGCAGCCGCCCTTCTCGTCGTAGAGCCCGACCCCGACGCCCGACTCCCTTGCCTCGACCGTCACCAACTCCGCTCCGCACTGGAGGTCCGCTTCGATCGTCCGGCGCAAGTCGTCCAGAACGATGCGCGAACCGGACGTTTTTTTACCGTACTCGGTAAACACCCGCAAGCCCCGCCTCGTCGCTTCCCGAATGAGACCGTCCCGCTGCTGCCGGCTCAGCTCGATCGTGCCGTCCGAGATCTCCACGCCGTCGAATCCGAGCTCCAGCACCGCCGCGAAAAAACCGGCTTCCTCATGGAGCCTGACCGCCGCCTCCAGCAGCGTTCCGCCCGGAAATACGGCGATTCCGACGCTCTGCGCCCTCGCGATTTTGTCTTGGATGAGCGAGTACGAATAGAGGGGCGAGGTGCCGAAGCCGACCTTGATGAAGTCGATATAATCTCCCGCGGTGGCGAGCAAGTCCGCGAACGCGTGGGGACCGAGCCCCTTGTCGATGACCATCGTCATGCCGGAAGTGCGGGGCTTGCCGCTCCGCGATTCGCTCGGGTCCCGCAGCGCCGCCGGCCATGACGCGTCGATTTTGGTCTCCATATTGCAACTCTCCTCGTATGAAGTTGAGTTTACCGTCCAAGGCGTCCGGTAAGCTATGCAACGGCAATATATGCGCGCCGGCTTGGGCGGGTGCCCTTTGAGGCAAGGGCGAACAGGAGCGGTCAGGGGAAAAAGGGAAAGTTGTCCGGCCCGGAAGCATAGAGTAGAACACGGACAAACTTGGGCCGAAAGGGGGGAGGGCGACAAATGGACAAAACGGTGTTCAGCATGGCGCTGCTACGCATCGTCTCCGGAAGCCTAGAGATTACCGCCGCAATCGTCATGCTGAAGTTTAACGATATCCAGAAGGCGCTGGTCGTCAATTCCATGCTGGCGCTGGTCGGACCGCTGGTGCTGCTGACGACGACGACGATCGGGCTGGTCGGGCTGTCGGACAAGCTGTCTCCCATGCGCTTTTTGTGGGTGGCGGCGGGCGTCTCGTGTTTGCTGATCGGCATTTTGAAGAAGTGACGGCACGGTCGGGAAGGGCCAAGCAGGCATAAAAATATCGTCCAAGCATACATATGAATCAGCTATGGACTTCGTCTCGGGGAAAGGGGGAAATCCCGATGCCGCCCGTCTTGTTTGAATGGTTGCCGTATCAACTGAGATCGTTGCTGTCCGGGCTGCCGGATGCCGTGCTCGAGACGCTCGAGGAGATCCGCATCCGGGAGAACCGCCCGCTGGAGATCGGGTACGGAGGCCGCTTCGCGTTCGTGCGGGGCGACGGCTCCGTCGCCGACGATTATCGCGCGGGGTACAAGCCGAGCCGGGAAGATTGCAAGGCGCTGCTGGAAAAAGTAACGGATCATTCGCTATATGCGGTGGAAGAGGAGTTAAGACGGGGCTATGTGACGGTGGCCGGGGGTCACCGGATCGGACTGGCCGGCCGGACCGTGCTCGAAGGCGGGGCGGTCCGGCATTTGCGGGACGTCACCAGCTTCAACGTGCGCATCGCCCGGGCGCGGCCCGGCTGCGCGGCCCGGCTGCTGCCCGCGTTGCTGGACAAAGCCGCGAGAACGGTCCGCCACACGCTGATCGTCTCGCCTCCGCAGCAGGGCAAGACGACGCTGCTGCGCGATCTGGCGAGAGCCGTCAGCTCGGGGGAGTGGAACGATCCTTCGGCCCGAAGCTGGGGGGGCCGGAAGGTCGGCATCGTCGACGAACGGTCGGAGATCGCCGCTTGCGAGCGGGGGGTGCCGACGTTCGACCTCGGCCCCCGCACCGATGTGCTCGACGCCTGCCCGAAAGCGGAAGGCATGATGATGCTCGTCCGCTCCATGTCGCCGGAAGTCGTCGTCGTCGACGAGATCGGGCGGCCCGAGGACGCGGACGCGCTCAGGGAGGCGCTTCATGCAGGCGTTCGGGTGCTGGCGACGGCGCACGCGTCGGATCTGTCCGACGTGTTCAACCGTCCGGTTCTCGCCTTGCTCGCCCGCGAAGGCGTGTTCGGGGCCTACGTTCTATTGTCGCGAGCCGGCGGGCGTGTGGAGCATCGGGTGTACGGCGCGCTGGAGGCGGAGGAGGCGCGGCGGCGGGGGCTGCGGCAATGGGCCGCCGCGCCGCGGGACGCCCCTGCCCCTGCGCCGGCTCCGGCCGCTTCCCGGTCGGCGGGCGGGGCGCTGGAAACCGCGATCAAAGCCCGGCCGCTTCCGCCGATCCGATCTCCGGATCGGCTCGAAGGCGAGGGAGAGGGCCATGCTTAAGCTGCTCGGAGCGGTTCTGGTGCTGTTCGCCGGGACGATGATCGGCTACCTGCAAGCGGCAAGGTTCGCCGAGAGGCCGAGGCAAATCCGCTATTTGCTGCACGCGCTCCAGCGGCTTGAGACGGAGATCGGCTACGGGCAAACCCCGCTCCCGGACGCGCTGCATCGGGTTTCGCTCGCCATTCCTCCCCCGCTCGCCGGAATGTTCGCGGCGATTGCCGCCGAGCTTCGGGCGGGAACCGGCGTGACGGTGCGGGAGAGCTGGGAGAACACGTTCTCATCCGGCTGGCCGTCGACCGCGATGCGCGGCGGCGAGCGGGAGGCGCTGCTGCGGCTCGGCGGCACGCTGGGCGGGAGCGGCAGGGAGGACCAGCTGAAGCATGTCCGCCTTGCCATGCTGCAGCTGCAGACGGAGGAGGCCGCGGCGAGAGAGGATCAGCAGCGGTACGAGAAGCTGTGCCGGAGCCTGGGGGTGCTGGGGGCCGCCCTGGTCGTCATCCTGATGATGTAGTAGGGGGCCGAATCGATGAATATCGACGTCAGCACGATTTTCCAGATCGCCGGCATCGGCATAATCGTCGCCATGATCCATACCGTGCTCAAGCAGATGGGCAAGGAGGATATGGCGCATTGGGTCACTGTCATCGGTTTCGTCGTCGTTTTGTTTATGGTGGTGAGATTGTTGAACGATCTTTTCCAGGAAATTAAAACGATCTTTCTGTTTCAGTGAACGGTTAGCGACCATCATGGCAGGTGAGAGCGGTGGAAATTCTCCAGATTGTCGGCATCGGGCTGCTAACGACCGTGCTCATTCTCGTCATCCGGGAGCAGAAGCCGATGTTCGCCTTTCTGCTCTCCGCGTTTGTCGGCGTCGCGATATTTCTGGCCCTGATCGGCAAGATCGACAACGTCGTCTCGGTGCTGGAGGAGCTTGCGGACCGTTCGGGCATTCCTTCCGTGTATTTGAAGACGATGCTCAAAATTATCGGCATCGCCTACGTCGCCGAGTTCGGGGCCCAGATCGTCCGGGACGCCGGCATGGAGAGCATCGCGTCCAAGATCGAATTCGCCGGCAAGATGCTCATCCTCGTCATGGCGGTGCCGATCATCAGCGTCATTATCGAAACGGTTCTCAATTTGATGCCGGCATGAAGCGCGGCTGCGGAAGGGGGGGTGAAGCGCATGCGCCTCAAGCTTCCGCCGAATCGAAGAGCGGGTCTCGCGTCGCTGGTGCTTCTGCTCTCCGCCCTTCTGCTATCCTGGCTTCCGTCGGCGGTCTTCGCCGAATCCGATCCGTCCCCGTCGCCGCAGGCTGCAGCGCCCGGTACGGACGCGAGCGGACTCGCGGACGAATTGGCGAAGCAGCAAGCCGAAGACGTCGACATGCGGCAGATCGAGCAATTTTGGAACAAGCTGAGAGGGGAATACGGGGGCTACTTTCCGGAAGGGAAGGCGCCCGATCTCCGGCAGCTGATGTTCCCCTCCGGGGAACGTTGGGAATTGTCAAGCGCGCTGACGGGGCTCATCCGATTTTTCCTGCATGAAGTGCTCTACAGCGGGAAGCTGGTCGTGACCATCGTCATGCTTGCGGTGTTCACGATGATTCTCGAGACGATGCAGAACGCCTTCGAGCGGAATGCGGTCAGCAAGGTCGCGTATGCGATCGCGTACATGGTGCTGCTCGTCATCGCCGTCAACAGCTTCCGCAGCGCGACCCAGTACGCCGCCGAGGCGATCGGCAACATGGTGCAGTTCATGCTCGCCATGGTGCCTCTGCTGCTGACGCTGCTCGCCAGCACGGGAGGCGTTACGACGGTCGCCGTGCTTCATCCGCTCATCGTCTTCATGATCCATACGGTGGGCACCTTGATTCATCTGATCGTCTTTCCGCTGCTGTTTTTCTCGGCCGTCCTGCATCTCGTCAGCACGATTACGGACCGCTACAAAGTGACTCAGCTCGCCAATCTGCTCCGCAGCATCGGCGTCGGGCTGCTCGGCGGCTTGCTGACGCTGTTCCTCGGCGTGCTGTCCGTGCAGGGCGCGACTGGAGCGGTCGCCGACGGCATCGCGCTGAAGACGGCCAAGTTCGTCACCGGCAACTTCGTGCCCGTCGTCGGACGCATGTTCTCCGACGCGGCCGACACCGTGCTGTCGGCCAGCTTGCTCGTCAAAAACGCGGTGGGCCTCGCGGGCGTCGTCATTCTGCTCTTTCTGTGCGCGTTTCCGGCCGTCAAAATCTTGACGCTGTCGCTCATCTACAGCGTCTCGGCGGCGGTGCTGCAGCCGCTCGGCGACACGCCGATCGTGCAATGCCTCCAGACGATCGGCAAAACGCTCATCTTCGTCTTCGCCGCGCTGGCTTCGGTAGGCCTGATGTTCTTCCTCGCGGTGACGATCATCCTGACGGCGGGCAACGCGTCGGTCATGCTACGCTGAGCCCCGGAGAGGAGGAGTAGCGATGATCGCGGCCTTGTCGGGTTGGCTGACGCAGGTCGTCGCCGTCGTTCTGCTCGCGTCGCTGGTCGACCTGCTGCTTCCGAACCGGACGATGCAGCGCTACGTGAGGCTGGTGGCGGGACTGTTCGTGCTCCTGACGGTGGCGACGCCCGTCCTGCAATGGTTCCGAAACGACTTCGGAACGAAGCTGGCGTCGGGCCTCGAGAAGGTGCAATGGCCGTCCGGCGCAAGCTCCGCCGAGCTTGAATTCATCGAGGCGGAAGGCCGCCGGCTGGGCGAGGCCCGAAACGAACAAGCGGTACGGCTCGCGACGGCGCAGCTGGCCGCCGATATCCGGCAGGCGGTGGAAAGCTCCGGAATCGGCTCCGTTAAGACGGTGGACGTCAAGACGGAGCCGAACGGGGCGGGCGGCAGCAAGGTGGCTGAAGTCGAGCTCGTGCTGGCGGCGGAGGACGGGCAGCCCGGGACGTCCGGCAAGGGGAAGGCGACCGGCGCAATCGCCGACGTCGAGCCCGTCGAGCCGGTCGCTCCGGTGGATATCGACATCGGCGCGGACGGCCGGGATGTCCCGGCCGGGGCCGACGAGGCGGATGCCGCGCAGCCGGCCGACGGCGAGCTGTTCCGCCGCGTCGCGGAGCTTCTGTCCAATCGGTTCGGCATCGGGCAGGATCAGGTAAGGGTATGGCTGGATGCATCCGGCGCGTCTTATTGAAGGGAGGGGAAGCCGCATGGCCAAATGGCTGCAGCAGCTGGAATCGTTCATCGGAGGAGGTCCGGGAGGACCCCGCCGCGTCAAGGCGTTCCGGTGGCTGGTCCTGATCGGGCTCATCGGCGCTGCCTTGTTGCTGGTCGCTTCTCTCCTCAACGTCAAGGCGGTGGATCCGTCCCGCTCCCCCGACATCTCCCCGCCCGGGGACGGCGACGCGCCGGGGCAGCAGCAAGAGACGTTCCTGACGGGGGGCGGAGACGACAGCAAAGATCCATTCCTCGACATCGAATCCTCGCTGGAGAGCCGGCTGAAGCAGATGCTGGAAAATATCGTCGGCGTCGGCACGGTGGATGTGATGGTAAGCGTGGATTCGACCGAAGAGACCGTCGTGCAGTTGAACGAGAAGGAGACCCAGCAAATTACGAACGAGACGGACCGCAACGGCGCCACCCGCCATATAACCGACATTAACAAGGAAGGCCAAGTCGTGCTGTACGAAGTGTCGGGAGGACAGTCTCCGATCGTCGTCAAGAAGGTAAAGCCGAAAGTCCGCGGCGTCTTGATCGTCGCCAAAGGGGCGGAGAACGCGACCGTTCACCGGCTCATCGCCGAAGCCGTCGCCCGGGGACTCGACGTTCCGACCCATCGGATCTCCGTCGTGCCGCGCAAGCAATAAACGTTTTATCAACTCGATTCGGGAGGTTATGCGTTTATGAACAACAGAAGGCAAACCATTTGGCTGGTTTCGATGCTGAGCTTGATGGTCATTTTATCGGCGTACTACTTGTTCACGGAAGACGTGACGCCCGCCACGCAAACCGCCGACAAAGCCGGCGGATATCAGGCGACCGGTTCGGCCGGCACGTCCAAGACGAACGCGGAAGGCGTGCAGGTTACCGAAGTCGACGGCGCCTCCGGAGCGGATGTCGGCACGGACGCGAATTCCTCGCAGGCGGGAACGGACAAGGACGCGTCGGCTACTTCCGACAACGCGGCGACGGCGGACCAAGGCGCGCAAACGGACGACGGTAAAGCGGCCGGCGAAGCGACGGACAAAACGTCGGCGGAAGCCACGGGCGGCAATACCGACAAGAACGCTCAGCCTTCGGACGGCCAGGCCACTTCCGGCGGACAGGACGACCAAGCGGTGCTCGAGCAAATGAACAACCTGACGGGCCGAGCTTATTTCGACGATATTCAGTTGAAAAGACAGGAGCAATTCGACCGGGAGGAAGAAAGGCTGAACGCCATCGTCGCCGACACAAGCAAGCATACCCGGGACGAGACCGAAGCCGCTTCGGCGGATCTGAGCCGGCTGGAAGCGACCGAAGAGCGCATTTCCAGCCTGGAAGAGAAGCTGCTGAGCGAATACGAGAACGCCGTCGTCGAACAAGAAGACAACAGCAACTTCAAAGTTGTCGTGCAGGCCGACAAGCTCGATAAAACCCAGGCGGTCAGCATCGTGGAGACGGCCACCAAGGAGCTGGGCGTCGCGCCGGATCGCGTCACCGTCCAATACATCGCCAATCCGTAATTCGCCGAATGAGCCCGGGCAACCGGGCTCTTCGGCTTTTGTTCCGCCGGACGTCGGCCGGTTCGGCGCACGGTCGGCTTCGCCGGGCAGGGGCTTCTACGCTTCGTTGTGTCCGTTGCAGGACCCCATCCCATTATCCCTGTCGGTCAGGCAAAGGACTGCCGGGCGCAGGGAGCAGGTGAGGATAGGTTGCGAAAGGCGAAACGGGAGGAACGGCGGGCTGCGGCTTACCTGTTGCCTCCGGTATATTCGTTTGTCTCCCTTCGTCATCCGCAATCATCTTCGGCGCCTCCACTGGTCTCCCATCGGGCCTTTGCAATCCCCCTTCGCCATCCCGTTTGTCCGGTCTTATCCTTAGGGGATGGGATAGTGGGAGGAGCCGCGAAAAAAGGCCCGGGACGCGAAAAATTTCCCGGCGGAGCAGCGGACATGGACCGAGGCGCCTCCAGCCCGGAACGTCCCCCGGCAAAACTTGGGCGCGCGAGGGTGGACGTGACTCTCTCTTGTGTTATAATAACTCTGTTATACGAACGATGGAAAATGCCTTAACGGGAACCCCCAAGCCAAGGAGTGTCCGAAAAACATGTTCAAGCTGAGTGAAATCAAAGAACTGATCAAATTGGTGGATCAAACGTCCATTCATGAATTGGAGATCGAGAACGAAGGAGCCAAGCTGGCGATCCGCAAGCCGGGCAAGACGGAAGTCGTCAACGTGCAGGCCGCGCCGATCGCGCCGGCATACGTTCCCGCACCGGCCGCTCCCGCTCCCGCCGCGTCTCCGGAGCCCGCAACTGCGGCGCCTGAATCCGACGGAGCGGCGGCAAGCCGGGCCGGACTTCATACGATCGTCTCCCCGATGGTCGGAACGTTCTACCGCGCGCCGTCTCCGGACGCGCCGCCTTTCGTCCATACGGGCGACAAAGTGACGGAGAAAACGGTCGTCTGCATTCTGGAAGCGATGAAGCTGATGAACCCTCTGGAAGCGGAAGTGAGAGGCGAAATCGTCGAGATTCTGGTCGAGAACGGCCAGCTTGTCGAATTCGGCCAGCCGCTGTTCCTCGTCAAGCCGGAATAATCGTCGATTGTGCTTAAGCTTTTTAAAGAGACGCCGGTGACATCAAAGGGGGATTTCTTGCCTTGAAAATTCAGAAGATATTGGTGGCGAACCGCGGCGAGATCGCCGTCCGCATCATTCGCGCGTGCCGGGAGCTCGGCATCGCGACCGTGGCGGTTTATTCCGAAGCGGACCGCGAATCGCTTCACGTCCGCCTGGCCGACGAAGCGTACTGCATCGGGCCTACCGCCTCCAAAGACAGCTATTTGAACCTCACGAACATTATGAGCGTCGCGACGCTGACGGAATGCGACGCCATCCATCCCGGATACGGGTTTCTGTCCGAGAACGCGGATTTCGCCGACATTTGCGAATCTTGCAACATTGTCTTCATCGGACCGTCCGCGGACGCGATCAGCCGGATGGGCGACAAGTCCGTCGCCAAGCAGACGATGAAGGAAGCGGACGTTCCGGTCATTCCCGGCTCGGACGGCCTGGTGGAGAGCGTCGAGGAGGCGGTCGCCGTCGCCCGTTCGATCGGCTATCCGGTCATTATCAAAGCGACGGCCGGCGGAGGCGGGCGCGGCATTCGGCTCGCGGAAGATGAAGAAGCGCTCGTCCGCGAGATTACGACCGCCCAGCAGGAAGCGCAGAAGGCGTTCGGCAATTCCGGCGTCTATCTCGAGAAGTATTTGACGGGCATGAAGCACGTCGAAATTCAAATTATCGCCGACAAGCATGGAAACGTTTGCCACCTTGGCGAGCGCGACTGCTCGGTGCAGCGCCGCCGGCAGAAGCTGGTCGAGGAAGCGCCCTGCCCGGTCATGACGCCCGCGCTGCGCGAACGAATGGGGCAAGCCGCCGTTCGGGCGGCCAAAGCCGTCGATTACTCCGGAGCGGGGACGATCGAATTTTTGCTCGGGCCGGACGGCCAGTTCTACTTCATGGAAATGAATACGCGCATCCAGGTCGAGCATCCGGTCACCGAGATGGTGACGGGCATCGATCTGATCAAGGAAATGATCTCGATCGCGGAAGGCAATCCGCTCTCCTTCACCCAGGACCAAGTCCGTTTCGACGGCTGCGCGATCGAATTCCGCATCAACGCGGAGGACCCGGACCGCAACTTTATGCCGTCTCCCGGCCGAATCGGCTTCTATTTGCCGCCGGGAGGCCCCGGCGTGCGCGTGGACAGCGGCGCTTATCCGCAATATATGATTTCGCCGCACTACGATTCGATGGTCGCCAAGCTGATCGTGTGGGCGCCGACCCGCGCCGAAGCGATCGCCCGCGGCCGGCGTGCGCTCGGCGAATTTATGGTGGAAGGCGTCAAAACGACGATTCCGTTCCATCTGAAGCTGCTCGAGCACCCGATTTTCAACAAGGGCACCTTCGATATCAAGTTTCTGGAGGAGCACGATATCAACGATCCGGCCGAATTCGAAAGTTAAAATCGGTTCGACGGATACGAGGTTTGTCATAAATCTTCGGCAATGCTATAGTATGAATAGTGAAATGGATGCCGCTTGACCGCGGCATTCATCGCATGGAGGAGGTGGATTTGAGAGATGGAAACATTGGTGCCTGATTACGAACGGACCGAGATGGGAACCATTCAAATCGCTCCAGAAGTCATCGAAGTGATCGCCGGGCTGGCGACGGTCGAGGTGGAAGGCGTAGCGGGAATGAGCGGAGGCATATCTTCCGGCATCGCCGAGCTGCTCGGCCGCAAAAATTTGTCCAAAGGCGTCAAGGTTGAAGTCGGACAGCGCGAAGCCGCCGTCGACGTCAACATTATCGTGGAATTCGGCAGGAAGATTCCTGAGATTGCCGCGGAGATCCAGCGCAACGTCAAGCGTTCCATCGAGACGATGACGGGCCTTAACGTCGTCGAAGTGAACGTACATATTCACGATGTGCATTTCAAGCAGGCTGAGAAGCCGGAGGAAGAAGAATCGCATACGCGAGTCCGATAACGCGGCCGCTCAGGTTTGATCCCTTGGCGGGCGCGACGCCTTCGGCTAGCGGATGCCGGCGCCGTGGTGCCGTCCCCTTGAGCGGGGACGGTCATCAGGCGCTTTTTCCGCAAGTCGGGGGCCATTTGTTTGTCATGACTGGAGGAGACGTCCGTTGATCAAAGTGTTGGACAGGCTGCTATTGTTCGTTTACAGCTTGGCGGTCGGAGCGGCGGCCGTCGTGGCGATCGTCGCCGCGTGCGGAGGCTTCGACATAAACTTTCTGAAGGACACGGTCGTCGAGGAAGCCGCCGGGGGAGACGCCGTCGTGCAGACGACGGTCATCGCCGCCGCCGCCGTGCTTCTGCTCATCAGCCTGCGGTTTTTCGTCGTCTCCGTCAGACGGGGCGGCAACCATTCGCCTTCCATCAATCAGCGCACGGAGCATGGCGACATCCGAATCTCCGTCGAGACGGTCGAGAACATCGCGCTCAAGGCGGCTTCCCGCACCCGCGGCGTGAAGGATTTGCGAGCCCGCATACGCGCCGCCGAATCCGGCTTGCAAGTGACGATCCGCGCCTTCGTGGACGGCGAAACGCCGATTCCGACCTTGTCCGAAGAGATGCAGAAGACCGTCTCCGAACAAATCGAGGCGACGACGGGCATTCCGGTAGCGGACGTCTCGATCTTCATCGCCAACGTGACACATGCGCCAGCCACGTTCAAAAGCCGCGTGGAATAGGGAGGATCGCCGCCAATGTGGAAAAACTGGTGGGAGACCTACGGCGGGCGCACGACCGGCGTAGCCGCGGGACTTTTTTTCTTTCTTATCTATTCGCTTTGCGGGTTTTGGGATATGCTGTTCTGCGCGTTGCTTGCCGGCATCGGCTATTGGATCGGCAAGAATCGAGACGACAAACGCGGACCGATCGTGCCTTGGGGGCGTCTGACCGACTGGTTGACGGACCGTTGGCCGTGGCCCCGCTGACTGCGGATCGCATTTTTTTGATTACACGAACATTGGACCGGAGGATTCATGAGACGCAGATTGGCTAGAGAAATCGCGGTACAAAGCTTGTACCAAATAGAGATGAACGGCGTCGACGGACAGACGGCCGTCGATATCGTGATGGAGGAAGCGCGTCACGACAACGAGATCGAGGCGGACGTCAGCGGCTTAAGCGGCATCGACGCGTTCACGCGCGAATTGGTGGCCGGCGTGCAGGACAAGCGGGCGGAGATCGACCGCGCGCTGGAGCGCGCTTTGACCGGCTGGCAAGTGGACCGCCTGTCGCGCGTCGACCTGCAAATTTTAAGGTTGGCCGCATTCGAGCTGCAGTTCCGGCCGGACGTGCCGCCGAAAGTCGTCGTGAACGAAGCGATCGAGCTGGCGAAGCATTTCGGCACGGAGGAGTCGGGCAAATTCGTCAACGGCGTTCTCGGCCGAATGATCCGCGAGCGCCAGGGCCAAACGGCGGCGGAGGAGCGCGGGCAGACGGGGACGAAGACGAACCAGGAGGGAAATGCGGAGTGAGCGGGCAAATCATCGACGGCAAACGCATATCGGATACGATTCGCGAGGAGATCAAGCGGGAGACGGCCGAGCTTGCGGCCCGCGGCATTCGGCCCGGGCTGGCGGTCGTGCTCGTCGGGGAAGATCCCGCATCCCAGGTGTACGTGAGGAATAAGGCGAAGGCATGCGAGGATCTCGGCTTCTATTCGGAGGTTCACCGGCTTCCGGCCGATACGTCGCAGGAGAACCTGCTCGCCCTGATCGGCCGGTTGAACGAGCAAACCGGCATTAACGGCATTCTCGTGCAGCTGCCGCTTCCGAAGCATATCGACGAGAAGGCGGTCATCGACGCCATCTCGGTGGACAAGGACGTCGACGGCTTCCATCCGGTCAGCGTCGGCAACCTGACGATCGGCGACGATTCGCTGCTCCCTTGCACCCCGGCCGGCGTCATCGAGCTGCTGAAGCGGACGGGCAACTCGCCCGCAGGCAAGCACGCGGTCGTCATCGGCCGAAGCAACATCGTCGGCAAGCCGGTCTCCCTTCTGCTGCTGCGGGAGAACGCGACGGTTACGATCGCCCATTCCCGCACGCCGGATCTGCCTGCGCTCGCGCGGCAGGCCGACATTCTCGTCGCCGCGGTCGGCGTGCCGAAGCTCGTCAAGAAGGATTGGGTGAAGCCCGGCGCTGTCGTGATCGACGTCGGCATCAACCGGCTGGAGACCGGGAAGCTGTGCGGCGACGTTGACTTCGACGACGTGGCACAGGCGGCCGGCTGGATTACGCCGGTTCCGGGAGGGGTCGGCCCGATGACCATTACGATGCTGATGTCCAACACGCTGAAGGCGGCGAAGCGGGCGCACGGCATCGGGTAACGAAACTATTCTATTGCTGGCGTTCCGGCGAGGAAGCGAGGCGGGGAGAGATGGAACCGGCACGCGTGCTGAGCATTCGCGACGTCAATCGATATATCAAGATGAAGCTGGAAGGGGACTCGCAGCTTCAGGACGTGTGGTTGCGGGCGGAGATTTCGAATTTCACGCGCCATTCCAGCGGTCATATGTATTTTACGCTCAAGGATGAGAGCGGACGCTTGAAAAGCGTCATGTTCGCCTCCCACAACCAGCGCCTGCCGTTCATGCCGAAGGACGGCATGAAGGTGCTGGCCAGGGGAGGCGTGTCCGTCTACGAGAGGGACGGGCAGTACCAGTTTTACGTGACGGCGATGCAGCCGGACGGCATCGGCAGCTTGTATCTCGCGTTCGAGCAGCTCAAGCGCAAGCTCGAAGCGGAAGGGCTGTTCGCGGAAGCGGCCAAACGCCCGATTCCGCGCTATCCGAAGGCGATCGGCGTCATAACGTCGCCGACGGGAGCCGCCGTGCGCGATATTCTCATTACGCTGCAGCGGCGTCATCCATCGGTGCCGGTTTACCTGTATCCGGCATCGGTTCAGGGGAAGGCGGCGGCGCCTTCGATCGTCCGGGCGATCGCCGCGATGAACCGGCTTGCCGAAGTCGACGTGCTCATCGTCGGCCGGGGAGGCGGCTCGCTCGAGGAGCTGTGGGCGTTCAACGAAGAATCGGTCGCCCGCGCGATCCGGGCTTCGGCCATCCCGATCATCTCGGCGGTCGGCCACGAGACGGACTTCACGATCGCCGATTTCGCGGCGGATCTTAGAGCCGCCACGCCGACCGCGGCGGCGGAACTGGCCGTTCCTCATGCCGCCGAGCTGCGGCAAGGGATTCGATCGCTGGAGCTGCGCATGGCGAAGTCGCTCCGGCTGCTGCTCGCGAGCAAGCGCGAGCGCTGGCAGCGGGCGGCGCGCTCGCCCTTCTTCACGCAGCCTCGCCGGGCGCTGCTCGCGAGGGCCGAGCAGCTCGACCGGTTGCGCGACCGCCTGCGGTATCGCGCGGAAGGGCATATCGCGCGGGCCCGCGAACGGCACGCGCGGCTGGCGGGCCGTCTGTCCGCGGCCAGTCCCGCGGAGCAGGCGGCCTACGCGCGCAAGCGGGCCGAGCGGGCCGCGCGCGGGCTCGAGCTCGCGATGCGCGGCTTGCTGCGCGAGCGGCAGAAGGGCTTCGGCGCGCTCGTGCGCCAGCTGGACGCGCTAAGCCCGCTCAAGGTGATGGCCAGGGGCTACAGCCTCGCCTACGACGAGAACGAGAAGACGCTCATTCGCAGCATCGCCGACGTCCAGCCCGGCGATTTGATCAAAGTGCGGCTGGCGGACGGCAAGCTGGATTGTCAAGTATGGGGATTGCACGGGGAGGAGATCGCGGATGGGAACTAATGCGGAGACGAACGCGGCGGGGGACAAGCAGACGCCGGGAGGCGCGGAAAGCGCGATCTCGTTTGAGGAAGCGATGGAGCGGCTGGAGCGGATCGTCGCCCGGCTGGAGAACTCGGACGTTCCGCTCGAGACGGCGATCGAGCTTTACCAGGAAGGGATGGCGCTGTCTCGCATTTGCGGGCAGAAGCTCGAGCAGGTCGAACGGCGCATCGAGATGCTGGTGGAAGACGAGAACGGCCTGCAGCGCAAGCCGTTCGCTCCCGTGCGCGAGGAGTTCAGTGCCGACAAAGGAGAGTAGCCGGAAGTGATGCAACAGGAATCGATGGCGATCGGCCTCTATATGCAGAAGCGGCGGGAGAGGGTCGAAGAGGCGCTGAAGAACGCCATTCCCGCCGATTGGCGCATTCCCGCCCGCTTGCGGGAAGCGGCTCTTTATTCCCTGGAAGCGGGAGGGAAGCGTCTTCGGCCGATTCTTGCGCTCGCAGCGGCCGAAAGCGTATCCGGCGACGAGAAGGACTGCGAACGGGCGATGCCGTTCGCGACGGCCGTGGAAATGGTGCATACGTATTCGCTTATCCATGACGATTTGCCGGCTATGGACAACGACGACTATCGCCGCGGCCGCCCGACGAACCACAAGGTGTTCGGGGAAGCGATGGCGATACTGGCGGGAGACGGCTTGCTGACGCACGCTTTCTACGTAGCCTCGCAGGCGGTCGCCCTGGGCGTTCCGGCGGACCGCACGCTTGCGGTCGTCGCCGAGCTCGCCCGGTTCGGGGGGCTGCCCGGCATGGTAGGCGGCCAGGCGGACGACATGCAGGGCGAGCAGGGCATCACCTCGCTCGAGCAGCTGGAGAACATTCACCTGCACAAGACGGCCGACCTGATCGCTTTCTCGCTGCGTGCCGGAGGGCATGCGGCGGAGGCTGGCGGCCGGCAGCTGGACGCGCTCGGGTTGTTCGGGCGCAACGTCGGCCTCGCTTTTCAAATTCAAGACGACATCCTGGACGTGACGGGGGACGAAGCCAAGCTCGGCAAGCCGCTCAAAAGCGACGAGCGCCAAGGCAAAGTCACCTATCCTTACCTGATCGGCCTGGAAGAGAGCCGCAAGCGCGTATCTTCGCTCACCGAGGAGGGGATCGAGGTGCTGTCGGCAGCGGGTCTGGCGCGCCCGGATTTGCTCGTCGGCATCGCCCGTTCCATGATGCGGCGGGATCATTGATCGCCTCTTAAGCAGCCCCGAGACGCCGATCGGATCGGCCTGAAGCGTTCCTTCTCCCGCGAGCCGCGGGAGAAGGAACGTTTTTTTGCGACAGCAGAGCGGTTAACGCTGGAACCCGGCTTTTCCGCGCCGCGGTTCACAGGATGAAGACGCTCGTGCAAAGAGTTGCCGTCGTTTTTGTCGCCCCGAAGCCGCGTCCGCAGCATGCGAATCGCCGTCCGCGTCGAACTTTCCCGAAAATGGAAGTCTTGGCCTTGGGCTTTGAATTCCGAGTATGCTATAATAGGCGTAATATCCAACATCAAGGAGACGGAACCGTTCGCTTCGGCCCAATGAAGCGAAGCACGTCAAATTCGGGGAAAGCGGTGAACTACGTGCTGCTCGATCACATAGACAGTCCAGCGGACTTGAAAAAGCTCGCTTTGTCCGAGCTTCCGCAACTGGCACAGGAAATCCGACAATTTCTCATCGAGAAGCTGTCCGCGACCGGAGGCCATCTGGCGCCCAATTTGGGCGTGGTGGAGCTGACTCTGGCGCTGCATTATTTGTACGACAGTCCCAAGGACAAATTGATTTTCGACGTCGGCCATCAGGCGTACGTCCACAAGATGCTGACCGGACGGATGGATCGCTTCCATACGCTTCGCCAGAAGAACGGCTTGTGCGGCTTCGTCAAGCGGGCGGAGAGCGAGCACGACGTCTGGGAGGCCGGCCACAGCAGCACGTCCCTGTCGGCGGCCATCGGCATGGCGCTGGCCCGTGACCTGAAGGGCGAGAATAACAAAGTCATCGCCGTTATCGGCGACGGAGCGCTGACGGGCGGCATGGCGCTGGAAGCGCTCAACCATATCGGCCACGAGAAGCGCAAGCTGACCGTCGTGCTCAACGATAACGAGATGTCGATCGCGCCGAACGTCGGCGCCCTGCACAATTACCTCGGCAAAGTGCGCTCCGACAAAACGTACCGCAAAGCCAAGGAAGAATTTGAAGCGCTGCTGCGCAAAATACCGGCGGTCGGCGGCAAGCTGGCCAAGACCGCGGAACGTTTCAAGGACGGACTGAAATATTTGGTCGTGCCCGGCATGCTGTTCGAAGAATTCGGTTTGAAGTATTTCGGGCCCGTGGACGGACACGATGTCGAGAAGCTGCTGGACACGTTCCGCCAGGCCGATAAAGTGGACGGCCCCGTGCTCGTGCACGTACTGACCGTCAAAGGCAAAGGCTATTCGCCCGCCGAAGCCGATTCGCTCAAGTGGCACGGCATTACGCCTTACAAGATCGAATCCGGACAGGTCGTCAAGCCGGTCGGACCGCCGATGTATACGGAAGTGTTCGGCAACGCGCTGATCGAACTGGCGGAGAAGGACGAGCGCATCGTCGCCGTCACGCCGGCGATGCCGGCCGGATCGGGGCTGCTGGGCTTCGAGAAGCGGTTCCCGAACCGCATGTTCGACGTCGGCATCGCCGAGCAGCACGCCGCGACGATGTGCGCGGCGATGGCGTTGGAAGGGCTGAAGCCCGTGTACGCCGTTTATTCCACGTTCCTGCAGCGGGCGTACGATCAGGTCGTGCACGATATTTGCCGCCACAACGCCAACGTCATTTTCGCGATCGACCGCGCCGGCTTTGTCGGTCCGGACGGGGAGACGCATCAGGGCGTCTACGATATCGCCTTTCTGCGGCACATCCCGAATCTGGTGCTGATGATGCCGAAGGATGAGAACGAGCTGCGCCGCATGCTGAAGACGGCGGTCGATTACGACGACGGTCCGATCGCCGTGCGGTATCCGCGCGTGAACGGTCTAGGTGTTCCCATGGATGAAGATCCTCAGCCGATTCCGATCGGCAAGTGGGAAGTCGTCCGCGAGGGCGACTACGCGGCCGTGCTCGCGATCGGGCCGATGGTGCAAGTGGCCGAAGAAGCGGCCGAACTGCTCAAGCGCGAAGGGATCGGCATCCGCGTCGTGAACGCCCGGTTCATCAAGCCGCTTGACGAAGAGATGCTGCTGTCGCTGGCGCAGGAGAGGCTGCCTCTGCTCGTTCTCGAGGAGACGGCGGTGGCCGGCGGCTTGGGAAGCGCGGTGCTGGAATTTTACGCGCTGCACCAGATCCAATCGATGTCCGTCAGCTTGGCGGGCATTCCCGACCGCTTCATCGAGCATGCTTCCATTAAAGAACAGCGAATCGAAGCGGGGCTTACGGCCGAACATGTGGCGCAAGAGCTGCGCGCCAAGGTGGCGCGGGTGCGCCAGAAGGCGACGTGACCGAGAAGGCATGACAGCGATCGGGAAGGAACGTTTGGACGTGCTTTTGGTGGAGCAAGGGTACTTCGAAAGCCGGGAGAAGGCGAAAGCCGCCATCATGGCGGGACTCGTTCTGGTCGGCTCGGAGAGAATCGATAAAGCGGGCACGAAGGTGCCGCGGGATGCGGCGATTACCGTCAAAGGCGCGCCCCATCCCTATGTAAGCCGCGGCGGGCTCAAGCTGGAGAAAGCCATCCGGCATTTCGGCATCGACCTGGAAGGGGCGGTTATGCTCGACATCGGCGCCTCGACCGGCGGCTTTACCGATTGCGCATTGCAGCACGGGGCTTCGTTTGTTTACGCGCTGGACGTCGGTTATAATCAATTGGATTGGTCCCTGCGCCAAGACAAGCGGGTTTGCGTGATGGAGCGGACGAACTTCCGCCACGTGACGGCGGAGCACTTGCAAGGACCGCGTCCGGGCTTCGCGACAATCGACGTCAGCTTTATTTCGCTGAAGCTGATTCTGCCCGCCCTCAAGCCTCTGCTGGCGCCGGGCGGCGGAACCGTCGCGTTGATCAAGCCCCAATTCGAAGCGGGACGCGAGCAAGTCGGCAAATCGGGCGTCGTGCGGGATTCTTCCGTGCACGCCGCCGTCGTGAAGGACGTGCTCTTGTTCGCGAATGAGCTCGGATTCGAGCTGCAAGGCCTGACGTATTCCCCGATTACGGGAGGCGAGGGCAACATCGAATTTTTGGCGTACTGGAAGTTGGGCGACGCGGCTCCGTCTGAGGAGCAAGTCGCCGCCGGCAAGCTGGCGCAGCTTGCCGACCGCACGGTACAGGAAGCGGCTGCCGCGTTTCGCGGAATCCGCGATTAAATTCGCACATCATCCCTCGGGATTTCATGCCCGGAGCTGCCGAAGAACGGCCGGATTTGATAACGGTTCGCTCTAGCCGATCAGCTCCGGTTTTTTTCGGTTTTACCGGGATGGAGGAAAAGAATGGCCTTGCCTCGAAGTAGTTAGAACGGCCGTTCAGGCGACGTTCTCGCGAAGAGGTGGGCGGAGATGGCAAAATTCGGCGATTGGTTCGTCTTTTTGGTGGCGGTGTTTTTGCTCCTCTGGTGGATCTGGCGCCGCTTCAATCACTGGCTGCACGAGCCGCCCGGATACCGGCTTCGCAAGCTGGCCAAATCGGGAGAAGTCGAACCGGACGAGGCGGTGGCGCTGCTGGAGCAGCAGGGCTACGAAGTGCTCTCCGGCAAGCACCGGATTCCGCTCGGCGTAGCGGTCGACGACGGGCCGCTCCAGCCGACCCGCCTTTACTTCGATTACCTTGCGGCCAAAGAAGACAAGTATTACCTGGTTAAACTGGATAAATCGCGCCGGCCGATCGAATGGACGGCCAGCGGACTGAGGGAACGGCTGCTCGTCTACGCGCTGCTGTTCCCGGAATGCGAAGGCATTATTATTGCAAACCTGAAAGATCAATGGCTCCGAACGGTGCGGTTCCAAGTGGAGGATGAGAACGGATGAAAGGGCAAAGGCAGAGGAAAATCCGCGAATTGATCGGTTCCAGGGAGATCGAGACGCAGGAGGATTTGGTCGAAGCATTGCGCAGCGAGGGCGTGAACGTAACCCAGGCGACCGTCTCGCGGGATATCAAAGAGATGCAGTTGATCAAAGTGCCGCTGGAGGACGGCCGGTACAAATATTCCATGCCGCAGGACCAGCGGTACAATCCGGCGATGAAGCTCAGACGCGCGCTCGTGGACCATTTCGTCAACGCCGAGGCGGCGGACAACCTCGTGGTGGTCAAATGCTTGCCGGGAACGGCGAACACAATCGCCTCTCTGATCGACGGAATGGATTGGCCCGAAATTATGGGGTCGATCAGCGGGGACGATACCACCTTGCTGATTTGCCGTTCGAAGGAACAAGGGGCCCAATTGGTCGAGAAAATCCACGAAATGATTCGCTGATTGCCGTTGTCGCATCGCTAGGGGAGGGGTTGTTGCATGCTTCAGGAGCTGTCCATCCGCAATTTGGCCGTCATCGAACAGGTCACGGCCAAATTTCATCATGGCTTTCACGTCCTGACCGGGGAGACGGGCGCGGGCAAGTCGATCGTTATCGACGCGCTTGCCTTGATTGCGGGAGGCCGGGGTTCGGCCGATATGATTCGCCACGGCTGCGATCGGGCGGACATCGAAGCGGTGTTCGACTTGCCCGCCGGGCATCCCGTATGGGAGACGCTGCGCCGGCTTGGCATCGAGGCCGAGGAAGAGGAGACGCTGCTGATCCGCCGGGAATTGAACCTGCAGGGCAAATCTACCGCGAGAATTAACGGCCAAAGCGTGACGCTGTCGATGCTGCGGGAAGTCGGCGAGCATCTGGTCAACATTCACGGCCAGCACGAGCACCAGTCGCTGCTCCGCACCGAGCGTCATCTCGAATGGCTGGATCAATACGCGGGAGACGCGATTGCGGAAATCAAGAACGAATACCAGGTTCAATTCGATAAGTATCAGCGGCTTGTGCGCGAACGCAGAGAATTGGAAGACACTTCCCGCCAGCAAATGCAAATGCTCGACCTGTACCGCTATCAGTTGGAAGAGATCGCCGAAGCGCGGCTCAAGCCGGGCGAAGACGAAGCGCTTCAGGAAGAGCGGCGCAAGCTGACCCACGCCGAGAAGCTGGCGGAGTCCGCCGCCGAAGCCTACGATTTATTGAACGGACCGAAGGGGCTTGCGGCCATCTCCAGAGCCGTCTCCAAGCTTGAGGAGATCGTCAAGGTGGATCCCGGCACCGTACAGCCGCTGCTCGAACAGCTTCAATCCGCTTATTACGCAGCGGAGGATGTCGTTTTTCAATTAAGAAGCTATCGCGAAGGCATCGAATTCAATCCGCAGCGGCTTGCCGAGATCGAGGACCGTCTCGATCTGCTCCATGGGTTGAAGCGCAAGTATGGAGAGACGATCGCCGATATTATTGCCTATAAGGAGAAAATTCAATCGGAGACGGAGAAGCTGGACAATCGGGAGGAAAGGCTCAAGGAGCTGTCCGAGCAGGAACGCCGGCTGCACGGGGAGCTGACCGAACGGGCCGACTTGCTGTCCGCCATCCGGCGCGACGCCGCCAAACGGCTGTCCCGCGCGATCGAGAGCGAGCTCCGCGACTTGCAGATGGAGCGGGCGGTATTCGAGGTCAAGCTGGAGCAAGGCCCCTTGACCGCTACAGGCAGCGACAATGCCGAATTTCTGCTGTCGACCAACCCCGGCGAACCGCCCAAGCCGCTGGCCAAGATCGCCTCGGGCGGCGAAATGTCACGCGTCATGCTTGCGCTGAAGGCGATTTTCGCCCGCATCGACCGGATTCCCGTGCTCGTCTTCGACGAAGTGGACACCGGCGTCAGCGGCCGTGCGGCGCAGGCGATTGCGGAGAAGCTCTCGCTGCTGTCGGCTTCTTGCCAGGTGTTCGCCATTACGCACTTGCCGCAAGTCGCTTGCATGGCGGACCACTCTTATGAAATCAGCAAAAGCATCACGAAGGACGGACGGACCTCGACGTCCATCCGCGAGCTTCAAGGAGAGGAACGCGTGGAAGAGCTCGCCCGAATGCTGGGCGGTGTGGAAGTAACGGAAAAAACCCGACATCACGCGCAGGAAATGCTGGTCCTGGCCGAACGCCAAAAAAACGCGTAACGACGCGAAAAACGCCATATTCAAGGAAGCTTTTCGGGAACATAAAAGCAGGAGGGCGCGGTTACCTTATAGGTACGTTGCCGGCCGAATTCGGAGCCGGGAAAGACTGTAAGGGAGCGTGGGATTTTGAACCGGAAGCTCATCATGCGACGCAGCTTCGGCATCCTTCTCGTTATCTTCTTGTGTCTGGCTGTCACCTCCGCTCCGATTCGTCATTATGCCGCGTTTCCGAACGAGCTGCGGCTGTTCCAGGGACAGGCAAAGCATCTGAAATACGCGATGCCGGTGCATGCTCAGGCCAGTCTCAATCCGGAAGTGGCGGCGGTCAACGGCGTGAGCCGCTCGACGTTTCCGGTCGATTTGAACCGGCCGTTATCGATTGAACCGAAGACAAGCGGTGTGACGGAGCTTAAGCTCAAGCTTTTCGGCAAAATTCCTTTCAAAACGGTCAAACTGCAGGTTCTTCCGGATTTGCGGGTCGTACCCGGCGGCCAGACGATCGGCGTTAAGGTCAAAGCGGCCGGCATTATGGTCGTGGGCCATCATCTGGTGCAGACGGGACCGAACACCCGCCAGTCGCCCGGCGAAGACGCCAAGCTGAAGTTGGGCGATCTGATCGTCGCCATCAACGGACAAGCGCTGAACGATGTCACGAAGGTGGCGAAGCTTGCGAACGAAGCGGGCAAGTCGGGCAAACCGCTGCAGCTCGATGTCCGGCGCGGCAAGTTGCTTTTTAGAACGTCGTTGTCTCCGTCATTCGACCAGGAAGATCAGGTATGGCGGCTCGGTTTGTACATTCGGGATTCCGCCGCCGGCGTCGGAACGCTGACGTTCTATGCGCCCGATCAAGGCGTGTACGGCGCGCTGGGCCACGTCATTACCGATATGGACACCCAAACGCCGATCTCGGTAGGCAGCGGACAAATTTTGCAATCCAACGTGCTCTCGATATCCAAAAGCCAAAGCGGCGAACCCGGAGAGAAGCGGGCGACGATCAACAAGGAAGGGAAGACGCTGGGCAACGTCGAGAAGAATACTCCATTCGGGATTTTCGGCAAAATGAGCCACTTGCCCGATCACGGCTTGCACATGGAGCCGGTACCGGTGGCGTTCGCGGAGGAGGTGGAGGAAGGCCCGGCCGAGATCTTGACGGTCGTCAACGGCCAGAAGGTCGAGCGGTTCAACATTCAGATCGTGCACGTCGCCAAGCAGACGACGCCGGCCACGAAAGGCATGGTGATCCGCATTACCGATCCGAAGCTCCTGGAGCGAACCGGCGGCATCGTGCAAGGAATGAGCGGCAGTCCGATTCTGCAAAATGGGAAGCTGGTCGGGGCGGTCACCCACGTATTCGTGAACGATCCGACTTCCGGATACGGCTGCTTCATCGAATGGATGCTGCAGGACGCGGGAATTATGCTTCAACAGGGACAAGAGCAGGCGACATCTAAGGCGGTTTAGCGCCTTGGGTGTTTGCCTTTTTCAACCATCCGACGTTGGGCATTGTTGAAACGATTGTCGAAAAAATGCGAAAAAACACGTGAAATGACATAAAATATTTATTATATTCGATATCATAAAAAAAATAAAGAAAAAATTTCCGCGCAAGAAGGAATTGCTTTCCCGTATGTCGAATTCGGATACCATAGGAACGCATGAGCGTCCCGGAGCGTTTCCTGAACCCATCATCTCAATTGTCAGAAAGGGAGGACCAGACCTTGCAGCGGATTGAAGTATTTCTGGCTGACGACAACCGAGAATTTACTAACCTGTTGTCCGAGTATATTGAAGAACAGGAAGATATGACGGTCATCGGCGTGGCGTACAACGGAGAAGAAGTCATCCGCCAGTTGGAGGAGAATCGGCTCGTTCCGGACGTAATGATTCTCGACATCATTATGCCCCATTTGGACGGCCTTGGCGTTCTGGAAAAGTTGCGGGAGCTGAATTTGACGCCCAGCCCCAAGATTATTATGCTGACCGCCTTCGGTCAGGAGAACATAACGCAGCGAGCGGTTCAACTCGGCGCTTCATACTACATATTGAAGCCGTTCGATATGGATGTGCTGGCCAACCGGATTCGGCAATTGGCAGGCTCCGCCACGACGACCGCATCGACTTCCGTCATCACTTCGCCCATCGGTGCGAGCCGTTCCAATATCGTTCCGATCGGCAAGCCGAAAAATTTGGACGCCAATATTACGAGCATCATTCATGAGATCGGCGTTCCCGCTCACATCAAGGGTTATCAGTATTTGCGCGAAGCGATCACGATGGTGTACAACAACATCGAGATTCTCGGCGCGATCACGAAAACGCTGTACCCGGCGATCGCGGAGAAGTTCAAGACGACGCCGTCCCGCGTTGAACGCGCCATCCGCCACGCAATCGAGGTGGCCTGGACGCGCGGCAACATCGACAGCATCAGCCATCTGTTCGGGTACACGATCAACATCAGCAAGTCCAAACCGACCAACAGCGAATTCATCGCGATGGTCGCGGACAAGCTGCGGATCGAGCACAAGGTGAGCTGAAAGAAGGAAGAATAGTGAAAAAAAAGCCGACCCGGCGGGCAGATTGCCTTGCATGGGTCGGTTTATTTATAAGCAAATAGTTGCTGCGAACCGGACTTCTTGAACAACAGCCCGGCTATTCATTCGTCGACGCGCCCTTCTCTTCCAGCACCTGCTCGACTTTGGCGATATGCCGAGCCATGCGGGCTTCGGCCTGCTTCGCGTCGCCTTCGGCGATCGCTTCGAAAATGGCGCGATGCTCCTCGAGCAGCCGCTTCGCGGTGGAACGCTCGGCGTAAAACCAGAGCGCCCGCGTGTCCCGCATGCTGTCGTGAAGCCGATGGGCGAGCGACTCCATCAGCTGAATGAGCAGCGGATTGCCGGTTGCGGCGGCGATGCGCGCGTGGAACCGGACGTCGGCCTGCTCGTTAAACGCTTCGTCGTCGAGACGCGCTTCCATGCCGTCCAGGATCGCCGACAGCTGATCCACATCGTCCTGCGTCCGGTTGGCGGCCGCCAGCGCGGCGCAGCCGGTTTCCAGCAGCCGCCTCACCTCGAGAACGTGGCGAAGCGACAAAGCCCGGTCGGCCCAAGCTTCCGGATGGAGCATGGACGGATGCTTCGGCTCGGCGTTCGGCCGAACCGCTTTTACGAATGTGCCTCCGCCTTGGCGAATGTCGAGCATGCCCATCGCCTTGAGCGCGCTCAGCGCCTCCCGCACGGTCGAACGTCCGACGCCGTACCGCTCCGCCAGCTCCACCACCGAAGCCAGCCGGTCCCCTGGGGCAAGAGCGCCTTCCTCCAGCTGTTTTTTCAAATCGTTCATAACCCATTCGTGGCTTTTTAACGGACGTTGATCGTTCATAGTCGCTCCTTTGCCGCCATCAGCTTCGGTTCAAGACAAACGAACGAAAAATAACGGCTTCTCGCTGCTCTTATTTTAGTGTATACTACAAATCGACGAAAGTCATCAGATGACCTGATGAGATTGTTTCTATTGTTCCCGGAAAGGAAGTGTCCGGCTTGCTGCCCGAACCGGCCAAACGCGAACTGATCGCCATACTCGGCGATGACGGCTTCAAAGACGATCCGCAATCGCTCGTTACCCACTCCTACGACGGCACGCCGATGCAGCAGGCGCTGCCCGACGCCGTCGTCTATCCGCGCGGCACCGCGGAAGTGTCGGCGGTCATGAAAACGCTGTACAACCACCGCATCCCGGTCGTCAGCCGGGGGTCGGGCACCAATCTGTGCGGGGGGACCGTTCCCGTTCAAGGCGGCGTCGTCATGGTCATGCACCGGATGAACCGGATTGTGGGGATCGATCTGGAAAATTTGGCGGCGGTCGTCCAGCCGGGGGTGAATACGAAAGCGTTCGCCGCGCACGTGGAAAGCCTCGGTCTGTTCTATCCGCCGGACCCGAGCAGCATGGCCGTCTCGACGATCGGCGGCAACATCGCGGAGAACTCGGGCGGCCTTCGCGGCCTCAAATACGGCACGACCAAGGATTACGTCATCGGCCTCGAGGCGGTGCTGGCGAACGGCGATATTATCCGGACCGGCGGCAAGCTGATGAAGGACGTCGCCGGCTACGACCTGACGAAGCTGCTCGTCGGCTCGGAAGGCACGCTCGCGATCATCACGGAGGCGACGCTGAAGCTCATTCCGCCGCCCAAGGCGAAAAAGACGATGCTCGCCATGTACGCCGATCTGTACGACGCGGCCCGCACCGTGTCCAAAATTATCGAGAACCGCATCATTCCGGCGACGCTCGAAATTCTCGACAACCCGACGATCCGGGTCGTCGACGATTTCGCGAAGCTCGGCCTGCCTCGCGACGCGGAGGCGATGCTTCTGATCGAGCAGGACGGCGAGCCGGAGACGGTCGAACGCGACATCGCCCGAATCGAGGCGATCTGCCGCGCGGAACGCGCCACGGAGGTGAGCGTAGCGAAGTCGCCGGAGGAGGCGCTCAAGCTGCTGACCGCGCGGCGGAGCGCATTTACCGCGCTCGCCCGGCTGCGGCCGACGACGATTCTCGAGGATGCGACCGTGCCGCGGTCCAAAATCGCCGACATGGTGCTCGCCATCGGGCGGATCGCCCGCAAGCACAACGTCAGCATTTGCACGTTCGGCCATGCCGGCGACGGCAACCTGCATCCGACGGCGACGACCGACGCCAGGGATCATGACGAAGTGGTCCGCGTGGAAGAGGCGTTCGCGGAAATTTTCGAGGCGGCGATCGAGCTGGGCGGCACGATTACCGGCGAGCACGGCGTCGGCGTCGTCAAGGCGCCGTTCCTCGAGTGGAAGGTGGGGGCGGCCGGCATCGGCGCGATGAAAGCGATCAAAGCGGCTTTCGATCCGTACAATCTGCTGAACCCCGGCAAAATGTTCGCGAAGGAAACGCGCAAAAGGGTGGTGCTTCAGCGTGGCTAATCCGCAGCTTGCTTCCCAATTGAAAATCCGGCTGGACGAAGACCAGCTTACGAACTGCATGCGCTGCGGCTTCTGCCTGCCGGCTTGCCCGACGTTCCGCGAGACGGGCGTGGAGGCCGAATCGCCGCGGGGGCGGATCGCGCTTATGAAGGCGGTTGCCGACGGCCTGATGGAACCGGACGAAGCGTTCGAGGAGCAAATGAACCATTGTCTCGGCTGCCGGGCCTGCGAGCCCGCTTGTCCGGCCGACGTCAAGTACGGGCGGCTGCTCGAGCAGGCGCGCGACGCGATCGAGGATCATACGCGGCGTCATCGCCTGTGGGTGAAGGGCGTGCGGCGCCTCGTCTTCAAGGAGTTGTTCCCGAAGCAAAGCCGGATGCGGCTGGCGGGCAAAGCGCTGCACGCCTATCGGGTCTTTGGGCTGCAGCGCCTCGCGCGACGAACGGGCGCGCTGAAGCTTCTGCCGAGGCAGCTCGCCGACATGGAGCGCATTTTGCCGGCCGGCTCGGGCCGCGGTGTCGTCGAACGGATCGGCGAGCGGCATCCGGCCAAGGGCGAGAAGATCGCCACCGTCGGGCTGTTCCGCGGCTGCCTGATGGATACGCTGTTCACGGAGACGAACGTGCATACCGTCGAACTGCTGACGGAAGCGGGCTTCGAGGTCGTCATTCCGAAGACGCAAAACTGCTGCGGCGCCTTGCACGCCCATAGCGGGGAAGCGGAAGGCGCTCGCGACCTGGCCCGCCGCAATATCCGGGCGTTCAAGGAGGCGGGCGTCGACTTCATCGTCTCCAATGCCGGAGGCTGCGGGGCGATTCTGGTCGAGTACGACCATCTGCTGCACGAGGACTCGGATGATCGCGAAGACGCGGCCTGGTTCGCTGAACGGGTGAAGGATGTCAGCGAACTGATCGTCCGGTACGGGCGCGTTCCTTCGTTCGGCCCGCCGGAGTCGGAGTCCGGGGAGGAGCGCGCGGCTTCGGGGTCGGAGCGTACGGGGGCGGCTGACGCTCCGCTTCGCATCACGTACCAGGACTCCTGCCATTTGCGCAACGTCATGCGGTCGTCGGAAGCGCCGCGGACGCTGATGCGACGGGTCGAGGGCGTGGAGTTCGTCGAGATGTTCGAAGCGGACCGCTGCTGCGGCTCCGCGGGCATCTACAATTTGACGCAGCCGGAGATGGCCAACCGTATTTTGGAGCACAAAATGGAGCACGCAAACGCGACGCAAGCGCATTATTTGCTGACGAGCAACCCGGGGTGCCTGCTGCAAATGAAGCTAGGAGTCGAGCGCCATGCCGCAGGAAGCGGGATGCGCGTCTTGCATATCGTCGATTTCCTGCATGAGCGCATGAAGCGGGATTACCAGTCTACGGTCTGAACGAAAAGGGATTAGCCCGGCCAGCGGAAATTACGCTGCAAGCCCCGTGTGCCGGCTGCAATCCCGCTCGCTATAAGCGACAAAATCGGCTTGCAGCTCCGCGCGCCGGCACACAACCGTCCCCCCGCAGGCTCACATCCTCCGCGTCCCCTCTCCCCCCGCTTCTTCCCTTCATCCCCGCACTTTTTGTTCACGGAATGACATGAAAGCGCCTCCAATTAGTGATCGTACAAAAAGCGCGCCAATCGAATTGACCGCCTTTTCGGCGTTGATTAAATTAAGGTTACGTTTTTAGCCTTCATTCAAAACCGATTATCGACGAAACGCCGAAAGGGGAGGACGAATTTGTCTCATAGGTCCAGCAAACCGATAACCGGCACGAAGACGATGGTGGTCAGCCCTCATTATTTGGCATCCGCAGCGGGAGCCCGGATTTTGCAGAAGGGAGGCAACGCGTTCGACGCCGCCGTGGCGGTCAGCGCTTGTCTCGCCGTCGTCTATCCGCATATGACCGGGCTGGGAGGCGACGCCTTCTGGCTGGCGTACAGCCGCGCGGACCGGGCGGTCCGCGCATACAACGCGAGCGGCCGCTCGGGCCGGCTGGCAACCCGCGAGCGCTTTGCCGGCGAAACGTCCATTCCGCAGAGAGGAGCCCACAGCGTCATTACGGTGCCGGGGATGGCGGACGGCTGGGACGCGGTGCTCAAAGCGTACGGCCGGCTGTCCATGGCGGAGGTGCTGGAGCCGGCTATCGGCTACGCGATGGACGGATTTCCGCTGTCGCGCGACCAGCATGAGACGACGGCGAGCCGCTTCGGCGTTTTGCAGGAGCAGCCGGTTACGGCGGCCATCTATTTGCCGAACGGAAGCGTACCCGCGATCGGCAGCCGGTTCGTCCAGAGAGAGCTTGGGGCCAGCCTGCGGGCGATTGCCGCCCAGGGCAAGGACGCTTTCTACAAAGGGGAATTGGCCCGCAAAATCGTCCGGTACCTGAGCGAAAGGGATGGCCTGCTCACGATCGACGATTTCGCGGACCATTCGGGGAAGTGGGTCGAGCCGATTACCGGCACATACCGGGGCCATGAGCTGTATCAGGTTCCCCCGAACTCCCAGGGCTTCACCGGCATTATGGCGCTGCAAGCGCTGGAGCACTTCGATTTGCGGGCGGCCGGACATGGCACGTTCGATTATTACCATCCGATCATTGAAGCGCTCAAGCTAAGCTTCCGCGATCGCGACCGCTACCTGACCGATCCGGACTTCGCCGAGGTGCCGCTGAACCGCCTGTTGTCCAAGGACTACGCCGCACAATTGGCCGGGGCGATCGACCGCAGCCGGGCTTCCTCCGTCGCGACGCGGCCGGTCGGCAGCGATACGGCCTACGCCGCGGTCGTGGACGAAGACGGCAACGCCGTCTCTTTTATCCAAAGCCTGTACTTCGAATTCGGCTCCGCCGTCACGGCCGGGGACACCGGCATTTTGCTGCAGAACCGCGGCTCTTTCTTCTCGCTCGATCCCGGTCACGTCAACCGGCTGGAGCCGAACAAGCGCACATTCCATACGCTGATGCCGGCCATGGCTCTCCGGGAGGGCAAGCCGTTCCTGCTGTACGGCACGCAAGGCGGAGAAGGGCAGCCGCAGACGCAGACGGCCATCGTTACGCGCATCGTCGATTTCGGCATGGATCCGCAAACGGCGGTATCGGAACCGCGCTGGGTATGGGGAAGAACGTGGGGCGAGCAAACGCAGGATTTGAAAGTGGAGAGCCGGGTGTCGCCGGAGACGATCGACGCCTTGAAGCGGGCGGGGCACGCGGTCCGAACGGTCGGCGATTTCGACGGGATCGTCGGCCACGCGCACGCGATCGTCATCGACGAGAACGGCTTCCGTTCCGGCGGGACGGATCCGCGCTGCGACGGCGCGGCGGTCGGATGGTAGGAAGGGGAGAAGCGGGGATGAACGAATTAAACGCATATATTCGCCCGGATCTCTCGGTCGAGCCCGAGTCGGAAGGGCGGTTGACCGGCCTGACGTTTGCGGTGAAGGACGTGTTCGACATCTTCGGCCATACGAGCAGCGCCGGCAATCCGGATTGGCGAAGGACGCACGGCCCGGCCGAGCGTCACGCGCGCGCGGTCTCGCTGCTCGTTCGGGAAGGCGCGAGGCTGCAAGGCTCGACGATGACCGACGAGCTGATGTACAGCCTGCAAGGGGAAAATTACCATTACGGCACGCCGGTCAATCCGCGAGCGTCCGGCCGCGTTCCGGGCGGCTCGTCCAGCGGGTCGGCCGTAGCGGTGGCCGCGGGCGACGTCGATTTCGCTCTCGGCACCGACACCGGCGGTTCGGTCCGGATTCCGTCGGCCTATTGCGGCGTGTTCGGCTTCCGCCCTTGCTTCGGCGAGGTGTCGATGGACGGCGTTATTCCGCTTGCGCCAAGCTTCGATACGGTCGGCTGGATGAGCGCCGAATCGGGCGTCTTGCTCGAAGTGGGGCGGACGCTGCTGGAGAAGCAAGACGCGGACGCGGCAAACGCCGATTTCGAGGGGCTTCTGCTTCCCGAGGAAGCGTGGGCGATGGCCGACGACGATGCGAGGGAGACGCTGCTTGAACAGCTGGGGCGTCTCGCCGGGAGGATGCCGACCGAATGGGTGAAGCTTCCCGGCGGCGATCTGCAAGGTTGGGCCGAGACGTTCCGGACGATTCAGGGCATTGAAATCTGGGAGCAGCACGGGCGGTGGATCCGGTCCGTCCGTCCGGCATTCGGGCCGGGCATCGCCGAGCGCTTCGAATGGGCGAGCACGCTGGCTTCCTCGGACAAAGAGAAGCAGTACGAGAAGAAGCGCGGCATCGGCGAGGCGCTGGCGGCCTTGCTCGGAAGCGGCCGGCTGCTGGCGCTGCCGACCGCGACCGGTGAAGCGCCCCCCCTCGGATTGACGGGCGAGCGGGCGGAGCTGCAGCGGTCCCGGACGATGCAATTGACCTGCATCGCGGGTCTGTCCGGTCTGCCGCAGCTGACTGTTCCCTTCGTCTCCCGAAGCGGCAACCCGATCGGCCTGTCCTTCATCGGCGGCCGCCGGCGGGACTTGGCGCTGCTTCAATGGGTTCACGGGAAGCTGGGCGGAAGGAAGGGCGCGCCATGAGGGCGGCCTCGATCGTTTGGGAAGGCCGGGTGACGGCGGCCATCGAAACGCGAAGCGGCTATGTGCCGATCCGCACGGTGAACGAACGGCTCGGAACGGCCTGGCGCCTGTCGCTCGAAGCGATCCTTCGCAGCGGTCAATGGGAGCGGCTGCGCGCCTGGCATCGGGACAGCGGCGAGAAGAAGCTGGCGTCGCGCCAATCCGACAGTTCTTGATAGCGGACGTTGTCCGCTTTTTTATTTTTTTAAGTTATATTAATGTATTCCGCGGAAAATTTGTTATAGTGGAACAATGAGCTTTTTTTTTAACTAGAGGAGGTCAATCGAGCATGAGCGAAATGCACAAAGATCCGTCGCAGCCCAACCCGGCGGAAGAGTTGGAGCAAGCGGACAAGCCCGAAGCGGAGGATAAGGACGCTCCTCAGGAAGAGCTCGTTCACGAAGCCGAAGCGGAGCTTGAAGCCGGGAAGACCGCAGCAGCGGTTGCGCAGCCGGCGAAACCGATGAAAGCGTGGCCTTGGATGGCGATCGCCGTCATTGCCATCATCGCTCTCGTCGTCGTGCTTATCCGAGAATCCAACGGAGCCGGGATGAACGAGGCGGTCGGGGAGCTGGACGGCAAATCCATCACCCAGAAGGAACTATACGACGATATGGTCAAGACGATGGGCGAAGCCAAAGTCGGCCAGTCGCTGGACCAACTGATGACGTTCAAAATGATCTCCATCGAAGCCGAGAAAACAGGCAAAACGGTCAGCGACGCCGACGTCGACGCTTATATCGCGGAGATCAAGAAGCAGAACGGCATTGAATCCGACGAGGCGTTCAACCAGGCGCTCGCATCCAGCGGCATGACGCTGGATGCGTTCAAGGAGCAGGTCATTCCGCAGCTGGAGCTGCGCCTTATTTTCGACAAGATGCTCGCCCCGACGGAAGACGATTTGAAGGCTTATTACGAGAAAAACAAGGAAAGCTTCGGCACGCCGGAGCAAGTGAAAGCCTCCCACATTCTGCTGAAGACGAAGGCCGAGGCCGAAGAGGTGCTGCAGCAGCTGAAGCAAGGCGCCGACTTTGCGACGCTCGCGAAGGAGAAATCCATCGATACGGGCTCCAAGGACAATGGCGGCGATCTCGGCTACTTCGGCAAAGGCGTCATGAACGAGCAGTTCGAGAAGGCGGCTTTCGCCTTGAAGAAGGGCGAGCTGAGCGGCGTCGTCGAATCGCCGAACGGCTTCCACATCATCAAGGTGACCGATCATAAGGACGCCGTTATCCCGGCGTACGAAGACGTCAAGACGGAAGTGAAGAACAAGTACCTCGACGAGAAAATCAACGAAGGCGTGTCGGACTGGCTTGCGAAGACGAAGAAGGAGCTCGGCTACAAAAACTTCCTGACGAAGGAAGACGCCACCCAGGCCGTGGAATCGCCCGCGCCTTCCGCATCGGCATCGCCGTCTGCGTCCCCGTCCGCCAGCGCATCGGCCAATCCGTAATCCGGAAGCGCCGCGAGTTATCAACAAGACCGTTCCGCCAGGCAAACGCCATGGCCGCGAACGGTCTTTTTTTACTGTCACCGATTCGCCGTCCAGAGACGCCCAAGGGATATGATCCTCGCATCCGGCGGCAAATTCTTAACATTATCTTAAACCTTGCAAAAACGGCCGTGCGAGGGAGGACAAGCGGGGAGGGCTGGGCTATAGTAGGTAATGGGAACATTCCCGATTCCGGCATGGAGGTTCGAACATGGCACGCCGTATTCTGATCGTAGACGACGACCGCGAAATCGCGGGATTGATTGAAATTTATTTGAAAAACGAAGGCTTCGAAACGGCCAAAGCGCACGACGGCGAACAGGCGTTGGCGAGACTTGCCGAAGAACCGTTCGATCTGGTGGTGCTCGATATTATGATGCCGAAGCTGGACGGTCTGGAAGCTTGCCGGCGCATCCGCGAAACGCGCGAATTACCGATTCTGATGGTGAGCGCCAAAGCGGAGGACATGGACAAAATTCTCGGCCTCATGACGGGCGCGGACGATTATCTGATCAAGCCGTTCAATCCGCTCGAGCTGCTGGCGCGGGTCAAATCGCTGCTTCGCCGCTCTTACCAATACAACAAAGGAGTCGCCGACGACGCGGATGAAGCGGTCATCGAGGTCGGTCCGCTCCGCATCGACAGACGGTCCCACCTCGTCGAAGCCGACGGCAAGCCGATCCGGCTGACGTCGACCGAATTCGGCATCCTGGCGCTGCTCGCCGCAAGCCCCGGGCGCGTGTTCAGCGCCGAAGAAATTTTCCAGCAAGTGTGGAAGGAAAAATATTTCGAATCCAATAATACGGTTATGGTCCATATCAGCAAGCTAAGGGACAAGCTGGAGCAGGAAGCCGGCGACAAGCTGATCGTGACGGTGTGGGGGGTCGGCTACAAAATTGACGGCTAAATATACGGCGCGCTTGGCCTGGCGGCTGGTGCTGCAACTGCTGCTGAGCGCGCTGCTCGGCTTGATCACCACGTACGTCGTGCTCGCCGTGCTGCAAAGCCTCTACCGAAGCGGCGATTATTCGCTGCGGAGATATTTTAACGTACTCTTTAACATCCTCGGCGCTTTGCTGGGCGAATCGTCTCTGATTTACGTGGGGACGTTCCTGTTCTCCATCGTGTACATGGTCGTTTTCTCGTGGCGGAAATTCAGCTATATCGGGCAGATGCACCGGGCGATCGAGCACATCGCCGAAGGCCACTTCGACGCGGCCGTTCCCGTCCGCCAGCGGAACGAGCTGACCGATCTGGCGATGCAGACGAACCGTCTCGTCGAGCGCCTCAAGCGCTCGCTGGACGAGGAGCGGCGGGCGGAGCAGACGAAGAACGAACTGATCACGAACGTCTCCCACGATTTGCGCACGCCGCTCACGTCCATTCTCGGTTATTTGGGCCTGATCGAGCAGGACCGCTATCGGGACGAAGTGGAGCTGCGGCATTACGTCTCGATCGCTTACGACAAGTCGCAGCGGCTGCACGTTCTGATCAACGATCTGTTTGAGTACACGCGCATGCGGCACGGGGCGGTCTCCTTGCAGAGGGTACGGATCAATCTGGCGGAAATGATCGGGCAGCTGCTCGTCGACTATCAAATGCCGCTGGCTGAGGCAGGCATGACCGGCTCGGTCGCTTCATCCGGTCCGGATATTGTCGTCATGGGAGATCCGGTCAAGCTGGTGCGCGTCTTCGAGAACCTGCTGTCGAACGCGATGGCTTACGGCAAGGACGGGAAAAAAATCGATTTTGCCGTCTCGCGGCGGGAAGGGGAAGCGGTCGTAGAAGTGACAAATTACGGCGAGCCGATTCCGACGACCGACCTGCCGTACATTTTCGACCGGTTCTATCGCGTCGACAAGTCCCGCTCGGAGAACAGCGGCGGCTCCGGGCTGGGACTCGCGATCGTCAAAAGCCTGGTCGAGCTGCACGGCGGCCGGATCGAGGCGCGGAGCGATTCGAGCCGGACGTCGTTCCTCGTCTATTTGCCGCTCGCCGCGGCTGTGCCGGAGCCAAGCGAAATTTAGGATTTCGCCGGCCCGATGACGACGAACGGCCCTTGTACGCTTCGCCATGAAGCATACAAGGGCCGTTTGCAATTCGTCCTCTCGGGACGGCTTACAGCTTGATTTGAACGGCGGTGCCGACCGATGCCGGCACGACGACGACGCCTTCCGGAGTGGCTTCGAACGTTCCGCCTTCCACGGATTCGACGGAGTCGACGCCGCGAAGCAGCAGGCGCAAGCCGGCAGACGTGCCTTCCGTCGCGAACGCGATCGTGCGGCCGGTGCGGGTTGCCGCCGCTTTGAGCTTCTCGGCGCCACGGACGTCGGTGACGACGGAAGCGGCGGAAGCGCCGTCCTGAAGCGCGAACAGGTGGAACGTCACGCCGCTGGCGTAGTCGTAGTCCGGACGGTTCTCTTCGCTGCCGACCGGAATGAGCGAATTTTCGCGGGCGAACAGCGGCAGGCTCATATAATCGTACTTCTCGTTCCGCCAGACGCCGCCGCTTACTTTCTCGCCGGTCAGGAAGTGGGTCCATTCGCCTTTCGGCAAATAATAAGAGGAGACGCCCTCTTCGTTGAAGATCGGGGCCACGAGCAGGGAATCGCCCAGCATATATTGGCGGTCCAAATAATCCGCCGTCGGATCGTCGCCGAATTCGAGCACCATCGCGCGCATCATCGGGAGGCCGAGGCGGGACGACTGCACGGCTTGCCCGAACAGATACGGCATGAGGCGCAGCTTCAGCTTCGTGAAGACGCGAAGAACGTCGACGGCCTCTTCGTCGAACAGCCACGGCACGCGGTACGACGTGCTGCCGTGCAGGCGGCTATGGCTGGACAGCAAGCCGAACGCCACCCAGCGCTTGTACAGATCCGGCGTCGCGCTCTGCTCGAAGCCGCCGATGTCGTGGCTCCAGAAGCCGAAGCCGGACAAGCCCAGTGAGAGTCCGCCGCGCAAGCTTTCCGCCATCGACTCGTACGTCGCCTCGCAGTCGCCGCCCCAGTGCACCGGGAACTGCTGGCCGCCGGCCGTGGCGGAACGGGCGAACAGGACGGCTTCGCCTTTGCCGCGCTTCTCCTCCAGCACCTCGAAGACGACTTTGTTATATAGCTGCGTGTAATAGTTGTGCATTTGCATCGGATCGGAACCGTCGAAGTAGACGACATCGGTCGGAATCCGCTCGCCGAAGTCGGTCTTGAACGAATCGACGCCCATGTCGACCAGCGCGCGCAGCTTGTCTCCGAACCACTTGCAGGCGTCCGGATTCGTAAAGTCGACGAGACCCATGCCGTATTGCCACATATCCCATTGCCAGACGCTGCCGTCCGGACGCTTCAGCAGATAGCCGCGCTCCATCCCTTCGTCGAACAGCGGCGAACGCTGCGCGATGTATGGGTTGATCCAGACGCAGATGTGCAGCCCTTTCGCTTTCAGACGCTCAAGCATGCCTTTCGGATCGGGGAACACCCGCTCGTCCCATTCGAAGTCGCACCACTGGTACTCCTTCATCCAGAAGCAGTCGAAGTGGAAGACGGCCAGCGGCAAATCGCGCTGCGCCATGCCGTCGATGAAGCTGTTCACGGTCGCTTCGTCGTAATCGGTCGTGAACGAGGTCGTCAGCCACAGACCGAACGACCAGGCGGGAGGCAGAGCCGGCTTGCCGGTAAGCGTCGTGTAATTCGACAGAACGCTCTTCATCGAGTCCCCGCCGATCAGGAAGTACTCCAGCATTTCGCCCGCGACGCTGAATTGCGTTTTGGACACCTTCTCCGAGGCGACCTCGAAGGAGACGAGCTCGGGATGGTTGACGAAGACGCCGTAACCGCGGTTGGTGATGTAGAAAGGAATGTTCTTGTACGCCTGCTCCGATGCCGTACCGCCGTCCTGGTTCCAGATGTCGACGACCTGGCCGTTCTTGACGAAGGCCGAGAATCGTTCGCCCAGGCCGTATACGGTCTCGCCGACGGCCAGGTTGAGCTGCTCGCGGAAATGGTGGTTGCCGTCCGCGGCTTTGATATAAGCGGTCTGGCGCGTGCCGCTGCCCGTCAGCGTGCGGCCTTTGTACGTATACGTAATCCTGACGGGGTGCCGCTTCGTAATCGTCACCGTCGTGTCGCCGCTCGTCAAGCTGACGAAGTCGTCGTTGTTCACCACTTCCACCGGCGCATGGCCTTGCACGAGCAGCGGGAACGAGGAGGGGCCGGAGCGCTTTTGCCCCTTGTGGTGGTAAAACTTCGCTTTAATGACGTCCTTCATCGGCGAGGAGAATTCCATCGTCATGAGCGGCTCGTTCAGCGTGTTGCCCCGGTGCTCCAGGTGGCGGTGCGTGGCGAACACCGTGATCGCGTTCGCGCCGACGCGCACGTCGTGAATTTCGTAAGGGCTCAAAATTTCGTAGCCCGGCTTGGTCATCCAATATCCGTCGCTAAATTTCATGCGTGATGGCTTCCTTTCTTGGCAAGTGTCGTATAGCCGATTACAATGACATTATACTGATTTTTGAGCGTATTCTCTTGCAGTTTTACGCTTTCATTTAACACGATTCTGATATTTGGAGAGATCTTCGATGAATTTAAGGCATTTGCGCGAAAATCGCCGGCACGGAGAACCGGGGTTTCCGGTCGGGATCTACGCTATGGAGGATCAGTCCGGGCAGCCGCTGCTGGAAATGCATTGGCACGAGGAAGCGGAATTTCTTCTCGTCGAGAGCGGGCAGGCGTTGTTCCGCATCGGCGCCGCCGAGATCGAGCTGCGCGCCGGCGAAGCGGTCTTCGTTCCGGGCGGGGAACTGCACGGGGCTTTCGAGCTGGAAGGGGCGGCCTGTTCCTACAAGGCGATCGTCTTCGACATGGACTGGCTGATCGACGCCAAGGACGGCTTCTCGTCCCGGTTTTTGCAGCCGCTCCGCCGGGGACGCATCGCGCTGAACGTTCCGATTGCCGGGGATACGGAATGGGGAGCCAAAGCGCTGGAAGGGCTGGCGCGGCTGTTCGCGCTCGACGCTTCGCCGGACCCGGCCCGCGAGATGCGGGTCAAAGCCGGCCTTTATATGCTGCTGGCGGAATTCTGGACCTCCGGCGCGTGGAGCGCGCGTCAGGCCGAACTGCCGTCGGACGTTCGCGTCGTGGAGCGGCTCAAGGAGGCGCTGACGTATATCGACAACCATTACGGACGCAAGCTGACCGTCCGCGAGCTGGCCGCCGCGGCCGGCATGAGCGAAGGGCATTTCAGCCGCACGTTCAAGTCGTACATGGGCAAGACGCCGGTCGAGTATATCAATCATTTCCGGCTTCGGCACGCGGCGGCCCGTCTCGCCGGAGCCGATCTGACCGTAGGCGAAGCGGCGATCGAAGCGGGGTTCGACAACTTCAGCTATTTTAGCAAAATGTTCCGTTCCTTATTCCAATGCAGCCCTTCCGAGTACCGGCGGATCGCCCATTCGGCGGCCCAGGGCAGAGCGTCTTCCGGCGAGGCCGATCATTAAAAAACTCCTTCGCCGCCTGCCGGCGGGAAGGAGTCTGAAGATGGCAAAGTAGCGGCGCTTATTCGGCGGTGCTGCCGTTCCGTTCGCCCGCAGCGCCGGGAGGGCGCTGCCGCTTGGGCCGGAAGCGGGACGACAGGTAATTGTGCTTGCGGTCGCGGAAAAAAATCCAGCCGCCGATGAATCCCACGCCTAGAATAAACAAGACGAAACCGATTGCAAACGAAAGCCATGCAAACTTCGGCGTCGTCAATTCGACGTTCCCGAGCTGCGCGAAATAGTCGAATAAGGCGTCCTTCATAAGCAGGAATCCATAAGCTGCAGCCAATCCCGGTACGACAAGCAGCAAAATGGCGATCAGGCGGGAAATGACAAGCTTCACGAAACGGCCCTCCTTCCATCCCTTCTATCATACCGATTTTCTCCAAACCTGTCCACCTGTACCGAGCTTCGGAGCCGCTCCGTTTCCGGCTTTGTCCCGCGTCCGAAAAAAAGGTAGAATAGAGAGCGAGTCTACATAGGTCATGATGAATCAGGAAAAACGGATGCGATCGGAGGAATGCGACCATGCCCATCGAGGTGGATGTCGCCGTGCTGGGCGGCGGCCCCGGAGGCTATACGGCGGCGGTTCGGGCGGCCCAGGCCGGGAAGAGCGTCGCCATTATCGAGAAGGACAAGCTTGGAGGCACTTGTTTGCATAGAGGCTGCATACCGTCGAAGTCGCTGCTTCGCAGCGCGGAGGTGTTCGCGACGATTCGGGAAGCCGCCGCATACGGCATTCGCATGCCGAAAGGGGAAGCGGGCGTCGAATGGAGCGGCGTCATGTCCCGCAAAAGCGCGATCGTGGAGCAGCTTCACAGAGGGCTGCAGGCGCTGATGGCCCAGCACCGCATTCAGGTCGTGCGCGGCTCCGGCCGGATTATCGGCCCGTCGATTTTCTCCCCGCGCAGCGGGGCGGTGGCGGTCGAGCTGGCGGACGGGGAATCCGAGACGGTCGTGCCGCGCCATTTGATCGTCGCGACAGGCTCGCGTCCGCGGCGGCTGGAAGGCGTTCCGTACGACGGAAAGACGGTCGTGACGAGCGACGAAGCGTTGGAATGGCCGTCCTTGCCGGCTTCGGCGATCATCGTCGGCGGCGGCGTCATCGGCGTCGAGTGGGCGTCGATGCTGAGCGACTTCGGATGCAAGGTGACGCTGGTGGAGACGGCCGACCGGATCGTTCCCGGCGAAGACAGGGACGTCTCGAACGAGTTGGCCAAGCTGCTGAAGAAGCGGGGCGTGGTCATTTACGCGGGAGCGAAGCTGGACGTGTCGTCCTTCAAAGTAGCGGAAGGCTCGGTCGAGGCGGAGATTGCCGTCGGGAGCGGAAAGATTGCGCTCGCCGCGGAGCGCATGCTCGTCTCCGTCGGCCGTCAGGGCAACGTGGAAGACCAGGGCTTCGAGAACACGGACATCCGGACGGAGAACGGCTTCGTCAAGGTCAATCCGGCGACCCTGCAGACCGGCGAGCCGCACATTTACGCGATCGGCGACTGCATCGGCGGGGTGCAGCTGGCTCACGCGGCCATGCACGAAGCGGCGGTGGCGGTCGACCATCTGCTCGGGCGCGCGCAGGCGACGAGCCGGGCGGAGGGCCGCGACGTTCCCCGCTGCATCTACTCCCGCCCGGAGGCGGCCGCCATCGGCTGGAGCGAAGCGGCCGCCAAGGCGAACGGCTTCGACGTGAAGACGGCCAAAATTCCGCTGCGCATTCTGGGCAAGGCTCTCGTATACGGGGAACCGGAAGGCTTCGCGAAAGTCGTCGCCGACAAGGCGACCGGCGATCTGCTCGGCGTCCATCTGGTCGGGGCGCATGCGACCGATCTGATCGCCGAGGCGTCGCTCGCCAAGCTGCTCGACGCCGTGCCCTGGGAGATCGGCAGGGCGATTCACCCGCATCCGACGCTGTCGGAAGCGCTGCAGGAAGTGATGGCGGCGCTGGACGGCTCGGCCGCGCACGGCTGATCGGAAGGCAAACGGACGTTCAATCCGGGACATTTTCCTCTGCCCGCGGGTTGGACGTTCCTTTTTGGAACGGAAGAAGGTATAATGAGTTTTAAGTTCAAGTATTAAGACCAGGTTTTAACACTATATCATAGACTGGAGGAGCGATCCTTGACCCAGATCGGTTCCGTTCGGAACGAGACCCGTCACGCCGCGTTGGGGCTGACGGACGAGAAGGTCGTACGGATGTACGAAATCATGGTGCTGGCCCGCAAATTCGACGAACGGGCTCAATTGCTCCAGAGAGCCGGGAAAGTCAACTTTCACATCTCGGGCGTCAACCAGGAGCCGGCGCAGGTCGCCATGGCGTTCGCGATGGACAAGGAAAAGGACTGGTTCCTGCCTTATTACCGGGATTACGCGTTCGTGCTTTCCGCAGGGATGACCGTCAAAGAACTGATGCTGTCCTTATTCGCCAAAGGCGAGGACCCGAACAGCGCCGGCCGCCAGATGCCGGGCCACTTCGGCTGCAAGCGGCTGCGCATCGTCACGGGCTCGAGCCCCGTTACGACGCAGGTGCCCCATGCGGTCGGATTCGCGCTCGCCGCCAAGATGCGGGGAGAGCCGTCCGTCTCGCTCGTCTCCTTCGGGGAAGGCTCGAGCAATCAGGGCGACTTCCACGAAGGCTGCAATTTCGCGGGCGTCATGAAGCTGCCCGTCATTTTCGTCTGCCAGAACAACGGTTACGCCATTTCGGTTCCGTTCTCCAAACAGTCGGCCGGACGCATCAGCGACCGCGCGCTCGGCTACGGCTTCCCCGGCTACCGGGTCGACGGCTACGACCCGTTTGAAGTGTACCGCGTGTTCAAGGAAGCGCACGAACGGGCCCTCGCCGGCGAAGGCCCGACGCTCGTCGAAGTGATGACGTACCGCGTCTCGCCGCACTCCACGTCGGACAACGATATGGCGTACCGGACGAAGGAAGAGGTCGATTTTCACCGGGGCAAGGACGCCATTCCGGCTTTCCGGCAATATCTGGAGGAGCACGGGCTGTGGTCGGAGGAGCGGGAGAAGGCGCTGCTGGCCGACATCCGCAAGGAGATCGACGAAGCGACCGAATACGGGGAGCGCGCGCCTTTCCAACCGGTGCAGGACGCCTTCCGCTACGTCTATGCCGAAGCTTCGGCCGAGGAGGTGCGGTAATGCCGGTTATCGAATATATCGAAGCGATCCGGACGGCGATGAAGGAAGAGATGGAGCGCGACGAACGCGTCTTCGTCATGGGCGAGGACGTCGGGCTCAAGGGCGGCGTCTTCGGCGCGACCAAAGGGCTGCAGCAGCAGTTCGGCGAGCTGCGTTCGCTCGACACGCCGCTGGCGGAATCCGCCATCGCGGGCGTCGCGATCGGCGCCGCCATGGCCGGCATGCGGCCGATTGCGGAAATGCAATATTCGGACTTCATGTTTCCGGCCACGAACCAGATCATTAGCGAAGCGGCCAAAATCCGCTACCGCTCCAACAACGACTGGGACTGCCCGCTCGTCATCCGCGCGCCGATCGGCGGCGGCGTATTCGGCGGTCTGTACCATTCGCAATGCCCGGAATCGGTTTTCTTCGGCACGCCGGGACTGAAGATCGTCGCCCCCGCGACCGCCTACGACGCGAAAGGCTTGCTGCTGGCCGCGATCCGCGATCCGGATCCGGTTCTGTTCTTCGAGAACAAGAAGTGCTACCGGCTGATCGCGGACGAGGTGCCCGAGGGCGATTACACGGTGCCGATCGGCAAGTCGAACGTCATGCGCGAAGGCTCCGACATAACCGTCATCGGTTACAGCATGCCGCTTCACTTTGCGATGCAGGCCGCGGAGGAGCTGTCGCGGGAGGAAGGGATCGAAGCGCACATTCTCGACCTGCGCACGATTCAGCCGCTAGACCGGGAAGGCATTCTGGAGGCGGCTGCCCGCACGGGCAAAGTGCTGATCGTCCATGAGGACAACAAGACCGGCGGCGTCGGCGCGGAAGTGGCGGCCATCATCTCGGAAGAGCTGCTCTACGATCTGGATGCGCCGATCCGCCGCCTGTGCGGTCCCGACGTTCCGGCGATGCCGATCAATCCGCCCGGAGAGAAGCATTTCATGCTGAACAAGGACAAGCTTAAAGCCGCGATGCTGGATTTGGCCCGGTTTTAAAGCGCTGAAGGAGAGAACCCGATGCCGAAGCAAACGGTAGAAGTCATCATGCCGCAACTCGCGGAATCGCTCGTATCCGCCACGATCGACCGCTGGCTCAAGGAGCCGGGGCAGGAAGTGGAGATGTACGAGCCGCTGTGCGAGCTGATCACCGACAAAGTGAACGCGGAGCTTCCTTCGACGGCGAAGGGAATTCTCGTGAAAATATTGGTAGGCGCCGGCGAGACGGTCGACGTCGGCACGCCGGTCTGTCTGATCGAGACGGAAGCGGAAGCTGCGGCGGACAGCGCCCCCACTGGCGGGGCCGAATCGCCTGCGGCGGCCGCGCAGCCCGTCGAAGCCGCCTCCGCGCGGCCGGCGGCGCCGCTCATGCCCGCCGCGTTCGACCCCGACGCGCCGATGCGCCACCGCTATTCGCCGGCGGTGCAGAAGCTGGCGGCGGAGCACAGCATCGACCTGAGCCGTGTGCGCGGCACCGGCATGGGCGGGCGCATTACGCGCAAGGACGTGCTGGAAGCCGCCCGGAAGGGGACCGCGGGCTTCGCCGCGGCCGTCGCGCCGGCGGCCGCTGCGCCCGCCGAGCGCGAGGCGGCGAAGGTGCCGATGGACCCGAAGGTGCCGGTTCGCACGACGGGGCTGCACCTGTCCGAGACGATTCGCATTCCGACCGTCGAGGAAGAAGGGCAGGAGGTTCCGGGCCGGGGCGAGTACATTATCGACGTGACGCCCGTGCGCAATTCGATCGCCACGAAGATGCGCCAGAGCGCCAGCGAGATTCCCCACGGCTGGATGATGATCGAAGTCGACGTCACCAACCTCGTGCTGCTGCGCAACAAGCTGAAGGAGGAGTTCAGCCGGCAGGAAGGCATCAATTTGACGTACATGCCGTTCCTGTGCAAAGCGACCGTCAACGCGATCAAGGATTACCCGATCATGAACTCGGTGTGGGCGACGGACAAAATTATCGTCAAGCGCGACATCAACCTGTCGCTGGCCGTCGGGACGGAGGATTCCGTCATTACGCCGGTCATCCGTAACGCCGACCAGAAGAACATTGCCGGCCTCGCCCACGAGATTCACGATCTGGCCCGCCGCACGCGCGAAGGGAAGATCAAGCTCAGCGACTTGCAGGGCGGAACGTTTACCGTCAACAACACGGGCGCGTTCGGCTCCATCCTGTCGCAGCCGATCATCAATTATCCGCAAGCGGCCATTCTGACGTTCGAATCGATCGTGAAGAAGCCGGTCGTCATCAACGACATGATCGGCGTCCGCTCGATGGTCAACATTTGCCTGTCGCTCGACCACCGCATTCTCGACGGCGTCATTTGCGGAAGATTTCTGCAGCGCGTCAAGGAGAATCTGGAGAGCTACAATCTGGATACGAAATTATACTAACGTCGAGGAGGCTGCCTGTCCGCCCTATGGCCGGATGGGGCAGCTTCTTTGGTTGGAAGGCGTCGCTGCGGGAGTCGACGCCGCGGCAAGGGCCTGCGTGCGGTTCATGCGGCGTTGGCCGTTGGCCGTTTGCGGCTTGCACAGCGGTTGGGCTAAAATGAAAAGCGTAGGTTTTATTGAGTTGATGGGGATTCGGATCACCAAAAGGAGGCGCGGAGCTTGGATAAACGGTTGGAATTCGCTTATTTGTCGCGGACGGACTACGGCGAGGCCTGGGAGCTGCAGAAAAGTCTGGTGCGCCAGATCGACAAGGAAGAGAGGCCGGATACGCTGCTGATGCTGGAGCATCCGCCGACCTACACGATCGGCACCGACCGCCATCCGGAGCATTTGCTTTACGGCCCGGAGGAGCTGGAGCGGCGCGGCATTCAAGTGTTCCAAATCGATCGCGGCGGCGACATTACGTATCACGGGCCCGGCCAACTGGTCGGCTATCCCTTGCTGTATCTGGATGCGGTCGGATTGGATTTGCACGCCTATTTGCGCAATCTGGAGGAAGCCATCATCGGTTTGCTGGCCGAATTCGGCATCGAGGGCGGCCGGAAGCCCGAATATACGGGCGTGTGGGTAGGCGACGAGAAAATCGCCGCCATCGGCGTCAAATTCAACCGGGCGCGAACGAGAAAAGGCTTCGTGACGAGCCACGGCTTCGCGCTCAACGTGAAGCGCAACGTGGAGCAGGACGGGTTCCAGGGCATCATTCCGTGCGGGATTGCCGAATACGGCGTGACGTCGCTGGAGAAGCTGACCGGCGAGAAGTTCGATGTCGAGCGGATCGGCGAGCGGCTGCTTCCGCATTTCGGGCGGGTGTTCGGTTACGGCGAGATCGTCAGCTCAGAATCGATCCGAGCGACACCAGCACGGTAGAAGCGATCATGGCGAACAGCATGACGTAGACGACGATTTTGAACCACCGGTTGCTCATCGAATCATTCCTTTGACTTGGATTTGGAAAAAGAACATTCATCGGTATCTATTGTACCTTATACGGACGAGGGAGGAAAACGTCGTGGTGGAGCGGCAGCGAATCGTCGACGAATTTATGGAATTGGTCCGAATCGATAGCGAGACGCGCTTCGAGAAGGAGATCAGTGTCGTTCTCCGCGGCAAATTCGAAGCGCTCGGCCTTGCGGTGACGGAGGACGACGCGGCCGAGAAGACGGGCCACGGCGCGGGCAATCTGTTCGCGTGGCTTCCGGCGTCGGAAGGGAGGGAGAACGTTCCGGCATTGCTGTTCACGTCGCATATGGACACCGTGACGCCGGGGAAGGGAATCAAGCCGCGGCTGGACGACGACGGCTACATCCGGAGCGACGGAACGACGATTCTCGGCAGCGACGACAAGGCGGGCCTTGCGGCGATGTTCGAGGCGCTGCGCGTCATTCGCGAACGCGGGCTGCCGCACGGCCCGATTCAGTTCGTTGTCACCGTCGGCGAAGAATCGAGCCTTGCCGGCTCGCGGGCGCTGGACGCAAGCCGCCTGCGGGCGAGGTACGGGTTCGCGCTCGATTCGAACGGCCGGGTCGGCGACATCGTCGTCGCGGCCCCGACACAGGCGAAAATCGCGATTGCGTTTCGCGGCAAATCCGCCCATGCGGGCGTCAACCCCGAGGACGGCATCAGCGCGATCGAGGTCGCCTCGAAGGCGATTGCGCGCATGCCGCTAGGCCGCATCGACAGCGAGACGACCGCCAATGTCGGCAAAATCGAAGGCGGCGGGCCGACCAATGTCGTCTGCGATTACGTGAAGATCGACGCGGAGGCCAGGAGTCTTGTGCGGGAGAAGTTGGACGCCCAGATTGCCGCAATGCGCGAAGCGGCCGAATCGGCCGCCGCGGAATTCGGCGCGCAGGCGGAATTCGAGAGCAGGATCGTCTACCCGGCGTTTCGCTTCAGGGAGGACGACGAGGTGGTGCGGATCGCGAAGGACGCGATCGCGAGCATCGGGCTCACCCCGCGCCCGTTCCAATCGGGCGGCGGCAGCGACGCCAACGTGTTCAACGGCAAAGGGGTGCCGACCGTCAATCTGGCCGTCGGCTACGAGCATATCCATACGACGAAGGAGCGTATCCTGGCCGACAACCTGGTCAAGACGACGGAGCTCGTCCTTGCCATCGTCGGCGAGGCGCTGAAGCGCGGCTGATCGCCGGCGCGCAATATCGATTTTCGATATTGCAGCCCCG
>NZ_KE386955.1:0-174003 GCF_000429825.1 Cohnella thermotolerans DSM 17683 | reverse complement strand
GCAATATCGATTTTCGATATTGCACGCCTTTCCGTATCTAAATGCCGGCGCTAAGCCGGCATTTTCTTTATGCGCTTTGACCGGCGGCCGGCGCCTCGGCGTCTTTGCGCCTCGCTTGCAGCTTGGCGCCTCCCACCGTGAGGGCGACGACCGCGCCGGCGATCATGACGCAAAGGGATATGACGAAGCCGTGGTTGATCGCGGTGCCGATGGCGTCTTTCAGATAAGCCAGCAAATCGGGAGGCAGCTTGTCGGCCGCGCGGATGACGTTCTCCGGATTGGCGATGGCGGCGACCTGATCGTCGGGGATATGGAATTTCGCCCCGGCTGCGGCGGCTGAATCCTTCAGGTTCCGATTGACGATGACCGCCATGACCGAAGCGCCCATAATGCCGCCGATGTTGCGCCAGAAGCCGACGACGGACGAGGAGATGCCGATGTATTTCGCATCGACGCTCATGGCGATCGCGCTTTGCGCAAGGCTCATAAGCGGCCCGATCACGCCGACGCCGAGCAGGATCATGATGCCGATTACTTCCCAGAATGGCGTGGACGGCGACAACGACATGAGCAGAACGGCCGCCGCGATGCCAAGCAGCATGTTCGCGAACAGGAGCGTTCGGATTTTAAAGACCGAACCGAGGAAGCCCGACAGAATCGCCCCGCAGATGAGCGAAGCCATCATCGGCGTCAGGATGCCGTTCGAGTTGGCGCGGTTCAGCACCGCGACGGCGTAAATCGGCAAATACGTAATGGCCGAGAACATGATCACGCCCTGGCAGAAGCAAAGTATGCTCGTTCCGAGTACGAGGCGGCTGCGGAAAATCGGGAGCGGGAGCATCGGTTCGGACGCCCGGGATTCGACCCGCAGGAACGAGACGGTTCCCAGTGCGGCGAGGACGAACAGCCCGATAATTTGCCAGGAGTTCCAGGCGTAATCTTTGCCGCCGAGCTCGAGCGCGAGCATGAACGAGACGGTGGAGACGATCAGCAGCAGCGCGCCGGCGTAGTCGATTTTCGGCTTGCGCTCCGAACGCGATTCCTTCAGGGCGAAGGAGAGCACAAGGATGGACGCGAGGCCGATCGGCAAGTTGACGTAGAAGCACCAGCGCCAGGTCAGGTTTTCGGAGATGAGCGTACCGAGCTGGGGACCGGCCACCGACGACAGGCCGAACACCGCGCCCATGACTCCAGACAGCTTGGCGGCCTCCTTCGGGTCGTTGAACAAGGTGAAGATAATCGAAAACGAGATGGGGAAAACGGAGCCCGACCCGATCCCCTGGATGATGCGGAACAGAATCAGCTGGTCGATGTTGCTCGCCATGCCGCAAAGCGCCGATCCGACGAGGAACAGCCCGATGCCGATCAAATAAAATTTTTTCCTGCCGAACAGGTCGGACAGCTTGCCGAAAATGAGCATCGTGCTCGTCGCAGCCAGCATATAGGCGGTGAACACCCAGTTGAATTTGTCGAAGCCGCCGATATCCTCAATCACTTTGTTAATGCACGCGGATACGATCGTGTTGTCCAGCGAGGCCATCAAGAGGCCCAGCGCCATCGCAAGGACGATCAATCCCGTTTTGGATTTTCCCGTTGCCATCGTTTTTTCCACTCCGTTTCAGTTTTTCTTTAATCGCTTGCTTGGTCCGCGCTCAGCAGCTGCGCAAGACCTTCCTCCAGCACTCTGATTTTCACTTCGTTCAGCTCGAGCCCCAAATTCAGGCAAATCAACTGGCTCGGCGACATCTCGGGCTTCCAGACGGCTTTTCCTTCCTGCAACTGATGAAGCTCAGTCTTCGTTTGTTCGATCGCCTGCCGAATCCACGCGGCGACCGTGTCCCGTTCCTGATGCTCGCCGAAGAACAGCCGGACCATGAAGTCGGATTTGTAAGCTTCCTTCTCCGGCGGAGAATCCAGGTACTGCCTGAACCGTTCGCGTCCGGCTTCGGTGATGGAGTACACGTTTTTGTTCGGCCGGTTGTCCTGCACGACGCTCTCTTTGACGATATAGCCCGCTTTCTCCAGCTTGCCGAGCGTCGGGTAAATCGTGCCGAAGCTGGCGTCGAAGAAAAAGGACAGCGGCGATTCGAACAAGTGTTTAATTTCGTAGCCGGTCTTAGGGCCGTCAAGCAGCAGCCCCAAAATGACGTCCTGACTGTTCAACGATTGACACCTCTTTTGTTGTTATCTGCGGCTCACGGTTCACATTATATCGACACGATATATATCGAGTCAATATATATTTTCCTCAAGGGTGGAAAAACGGTCGGTTGCCGAGTGCTTTTTTTAGATAAAATATCGGCTATTTTACTAAAGTAAAATTTACAAAAAATAAAACCGTTGATATATTAAGATTTAAGAAAAGGTTTACAGGAGGCCAATAAGCATGATCGGGTTGAAGGAGATAGCCAAACTGGCGGACGTGTCGATTTCCACCGTCTCCAACGTATTGAACGGACGCAAGAACGTCGGCCGGGAGACGAGGGAGAGGGTTTTGAAAATTTGCTCCGAGTACGGCTACACCCCAAGCTCGGCGGCCAAAAAGCAGAAGCCCGGCGCCAGCCGGACGATCGTCTTCGTCTTCAGCGACTTCGACCGCGATTTTTACTTGAAAATTATTCAGGGCTTAAGCGACTGTCTGACGGAAAACGGTTACGACCTCATCATCTGCACGAACAAATCGAGCGGCAATTTCCTGCGCGCCAGCTTCGCGAGCGGGGCGATTATACTTGACGGAAGCATGACCGACGAAGTCGTCGTGTCCGCCGCCTCGTCCGAAATGCCCGTCGTCATGATGGACCGGATTCTCGACAACGAGCGTTTGAACGCAAGCAGCGTCGTCGTCGACAACTATCCGGTCATGTGCGACATGGTGCAGGCGCTTGTCGACAAGGGCTTCCGGAAGTTCGGCTTTATCGGCGGCCTCAGCTTCACGTTGGACAACAAGGAGCGCTTTGCCGGCTTCGCGGATACGCTTGCCCGCAACGGGATCCCGTTCGATCAGAAATATTACTTCCACGGCAACTACCGCGAAAACAGCGGCTATCAGGCGGCCAAGCTCATGCTGCTCAGCAACGACCTGCCGGAGATCGTCGTATGCGCGAACGACAACATGGCCATCGGCGCCATCCGGGCGTTCGAGGAGAACCGGCTTCGGGTGCCGGAGGACGTGTCCGTGACCGGGTTCGACGATTCCGACACCGCCGCCGTCGCGGGGCTGACGACGATCTCGATTCCGCGCTACGAGACCGGGTATCTGGCCGCCAAGAAGCTGCTTGAGCTGATTCAGGGGACGGCGGTCAAGGAGCCGTTCAAAATTAGCGCGTCCATCAAGTGGAGAAAAACGGTTAGATAAATATGGACTTGTTTTACTAAAAATTTTACTTAGAATAATCGTAAAGCGCTGATAAAATAGTATTGACAGCGCTTTATATTTTATCTATGATGGCGATAGAAATGATTTTAAAAGATTTTTACTTAAAACTTCTTGGTTGAGGGGGAGAATGGTTTGAAAAAGGTAAAAAGATTGTCGGTTTTACTAACGGCTACGACGATGGTCGGACTTCTGGCGGCATGCGGCAACTCTTCGGGCGGCAACGCGGAATCCGGCTCGCCATCCGCATCCGGCGCTTCGCCTGCGGCCTCTTCGTCCGCCGCCCCAGAGAAGCTGAAAAAAATCTCGTTGTTCCAATCGAAGGTCGAAATTGCGGAATCGTTGGAAGCGCTAGCAAAGACCTATCAGAAAGAAACCGGCAACGAAGTGGAGGTTTGGGGCTCCGCGGGCGACGCTTACGCGACGCAGCTGCAAGCCAAGCTCGCCTCCGGCGAAGGGCCGACGATCTTCAGCGTCGCGACCGGCGAAGAGGCGGAGAAGTTCAAGTCGTACTACGCCGACCTTAGCAACGAACCGTTCACGAAGGACATCGCGCCGAATATGGCGCTGAAGGACGGGGACAAAGTCGTCGGCGTGCCGTACGGGGTCGAAGGCTTCGGTCTCGTCTACAACAAGAGCTTGGTCGACCCGAAGGACGTAACCGACCTCGACTCGTTCACGAAGACGCTGGAGAAGCTCAAAGCGGAAGGCAAGAACGGCCTCAGCTTGTCCCAGGAAGCCTACTTCCTGATCGGCCACATTATCAATACGCCGTTCGCGCTGCAATCCGATCCGCAGGGCTTCATCGAGAAGCTGAACAAGGGCGAAGTCAAAATGGCGGATACGAAGGAATTCCAGGAGTTCGCGAAATTTATGGAAGCGATTAAAGCGAACACCCCGAACCCGATGGAAGTGAAGTACGATACGCAGATGGGCGACTTCGCAACCGGCAAAACCGCCATGGTCCATCAAGGCAACTGGAGCTACGGCATGCTGAAGGATTACGGCGATCTGGGCTTCGACATCGGCATGATGGCGCTGCCGCTGGCCGGCAACGACAAAATCGCCGTCGGCGTCGCCAGCAACTGGGTCGTCAACGCCAAAGCCGACCCGGACGAGATCAAGGCGGCGAAGGCGTTCCTGAACTGGCTGTTCACGAGCGAAACCGGCAAGAACGCGATCGTCAACGAATTCAAGTTCATTCCGGCGATGACGAATATCGAAGCGACCAACCTGGATCCGCTGTCCCAAACGGTATACGAAGCGACCAAGAGCGGACAGACGATTCCGTGGGCGCTGAACTACTTCCCGCAAGGCATTATCGTCAACGACCTGGCTCCGGCTGCACAGCAATTTTTCCTGGACAAAAATATGACCGGCGAACAGTTCCTCAAGAACCTGGACGCCGCCTGGGCTAAAGGCGCCAAATAATCCGCCGGATTCGGCGGCCGATTTAAAAAACGAAAGCCTAACCCTTCCCATGGCGTTAGGTTTTCGTTTTATCTTCCGGAAAGCGGTGAACCGATGTGTCGACTCGAAAACGAAAAGAGAAAGCATGGTACGCGCTGTTCACGCTGCCGCTGGTGCTGATTTTCACGACGGTGGTCATTGTGCCTTTCCTGATCGGGATCGGCTACTCCTTCGTCGAATGGGACGGCATTCCCGCCAACCCGAAGGTGTTCGTCGGCTTCGACAATTACGCCGAGCTGCTGAAGGACGAACGCTTCCTGGCATCGGCCTGGCATACGATCGAATTTACAGTGCTGGCTCTAGTGCTCGTCAACTTATTCGGGCTGATCTTCTCCCTGATCGTGACAACGAAGCTTCGCGTCCGCAATGCGGCCCGAACGATGTTCTTCCTGCCGAACCTGATCGGCGGCCTCATTCTGGGGTACATTTGGCAGTTTATTTTTACCGATGTGTTCAAGTACGTCGGAGAGAAGACGGGGCTTCAATCGATCTTCTTTAACTGGCTGATCGATCCGCAGTTTGCGTTGTACGCGATGGTCGTCGTCTTCACCTGGCAGATGGCCGGGTACACGATGATTATTTATATCGCCGGCATTCAGGGCATTCCGGACGAACTGAACGAAGCCGCCAAAGTGGACGGCGCCAATCTGTGGCACCGGCTGACGAGGATCGTGTTCCCGCTGCTGATGCCTTCCTTTACGATCTGTCTGTTTTTGACGCTGTCGGGCGCCTTCAAAATTTTCGACGTCAACCTGTCGTTGACCAAGGGCGGTCCGAACAACGCGACGGAGATGTTCGCCATGAACATCTATAATGAAATTTTCGGTTACGGCCATTACGGGCTCGGCCAGGCCAAGGCGATCGTGTTCTTCGTCATCGTGGCCGCCGTCACCTTGACGCAGGTCGTCATCACGAAGAAGAGGGAGGTTCAGTTCTAATGAAGACCATGAGCCGAACGGCGGGCAATGGGCTGCTTGTCTTGCTGGCGCTGGCCTTTCTGTCGCCCATCTACCTGATGCTCGTCAACTCCTTCAAAAACCGGGCGGAGCTGTACCGCAACGCGCTGGCGTTGCCGTCCTCCTTCAGCTTTCAGTATTACGACAAGGCGATGGAGAAAATGAGCTTCTTCACGGCGTTCGGCAACTCTCTGTACGTGACGATCGTTTCCGTCGTCATCGTGGTCGTGTTGGCTTCGATGACGGCCTGGATGCTCGTGCGCACGGACGACAAGCTGAGCCGCATCATCTTCCTCGTTTTCGTCTCGACGATGCTCATTCCGTTCCAAACGCTGATGATGCCGCTTATGCAGGTGATGGACTGGATCCGCACGAATTTGCACATCCCGATGCTCAATACGCGCGAGGGCCTTATCTATATGAACGTGGGCTTCCACGCCAGCATGGCGGTGTTCCTGTATCACGGATTTATCAAGTCCGTGCCGGTCGCCCTGGAGGAAGCCGCTACGCTGGACGGCTGCAGCAAATTCGGCGTGTTCTGGCGCATCGTGTTTCCGATGCTCAAGACGATTACGATTACCGTCGCGATTCTTGACGTCATTGCCATGTGGAACGACTACTTGCTGCCTTCGCTTACGCTGTCGGACAAAGGGCTGCGGACGATTCCGCTGTCGACGTTTTATTTCTTCGGCGAGTTCACGATCCAATGGAATCTCGCCATGGCCGGGCTTACGCTTACGATCATTCCGGTCGTCATCTTCTACATTTTCGCGCAAAAATACATCATTAAAGGCATCGCCGCCGGCGCGGTCAAATAAACGGATCGCCGGGCGGAACAGCTGCCGGGACGAACTAACGGAGGGAACAACGATTGGCGGCTCCAAACAAAAAATGGTGGAAAAAATCCGTCGTCTATCAAGTATATTGGAGAAGCTTTTGCGACTCGGACGGGGACGGGTACGGCGATTTGGAGGGCGTCATCCGCAAGCTCGATTACATTCGGGAATTGGGCGTCGACATCGTCTGGCTGAACCCCGTCTACGAATCTCCCGATCTGGACAACGGTTACGATATATCGGACTATGAAGCCATCATGCGGAAGGCCGGCACGATGGAGACGTGGGAGCGGCTGCTGACCGAGGTTCACCGGCGCGGCATGAAGCTGATGATGGATCTGGTCGTCAACCATACGTCCGACCGGCATCCATGGTTTATCGAATCGCGTTCCTCGCGCGACAACCCGAAGCGGGATTGGTATATATGGAAGGATGCGAAGGACGGGAAGGAGCCGAACAATTGGCGCTCCTACTTCTCGCCTTCGGCATGGGAATGGGACGAGGCGACGGGGCAATATTATTTCCACTCCTTCGCGCCCGAGCAGCCGGACCTGAACTGGCGCAATCCCGAAGTGCGCGAAGCGATCTACCGGATGATGACGTTCTGGCTGGACAAAGGCGTCGACGGCTTCCGTCTCGACGCGATCGCGCTGCTCGCCAAGCCGGATGATTTCCCCGACGCGGATCGGCCGGAGGATATTCGCTACTTGACGAACAATCCCGGCTTGCACGATTATTTGCGCGAGATGAACGAGCGGGTGCTCTCCCGCTACGACGTCGTCACCGTCGGCGAAGCGGCGTTCGTCACGCCGGAGGAAGGCTTAAAGTTTGTCGGCGAAGACCGCCGGGAGCTGGATATGCTGTTCCACTTCGAAATTTGCGACGAAATGCCGGGCTGGGACATGATCCGTTTCAAGCAAATTCAGAGACGGTGGTACGCCGGGCTGTGGGGCAAAGGCACCAACTCCCAGTTTCTGAACAATCACGACCATACGCGGCAGGTAACCCGTTACGGCAACGACGGCCCCTACCGCGTGCAGTCCGCCAAGCTGCTGGCGACGATGCTGCATACGCTGCCGGGCGTCCCCTATATTTATCAGGGGGAGGAAATCGGCATGACCGGCGTGCGGTTCGATTCGATCGAAGACTACAACGACATCGCGATGATCAACCGCTATGCCGAAGAGGTCGGCAAAGGCCGCGATCCTATGGAGGTGTTCCGGGAGCTGCAAGCGTTAAGCCGCGACAATTCCCGAACGCCGATGCAGTGGGACGATTCGCCGAATGCCGGGTTCACTACGGGCACGCCCTGGATCCGCGTCAATCCGAATTACTTGGAGATCAACGCGGCGAAGGACCGGTCGTCTCCGGATTCCGTCTACCGCTACTATCAAGAGTTGATCCGCTTGCGCAAAGAGCATGACGTCATGGCGTACGGCGACTTCGAGGAATGGCCGGAATGGATGGACGACGAGCGGCTGTACGTGTACACACGCTCGCTGGACGGGGTTCGCTGGCTGATCCTGCTGAACCATTCGGACGAGCCCGTCCCGTTCGAGTGGCCGGAGCGCGTCCGCAGCTTGACGTTACGCTTGCTTCTGGCCAACTATCCGCCCCGCGGAGACGAAAGCGAACGCACCGCAACGCTTCGCCCGCACGAAGCGCGCATCTACGAGCTGCTTGACGACGCCAGACGCTAACCAACAAGGCGCTTCTGCTTGCCTGTCCGGCAAGGGGGAGCGCTTCGATTGACTTTGCCCGAAATAATGCTCCTGTATCCCTTGCCTCTATGACTGCCCCAAGTTCCTCAACGTCCGCAATTACCGCCCTATCCCCCTTTTTTCACATTTTGAGGCTTATCCCCGCTGCTCAGTTGGAGTTTAATAATCGTGAGCTCGTAACAACGGCTTTGAGCAATCGACCACCAATAAACCAACAACGCGACGGGACGGGAGAAGCATTGTTGAAGCAGATCCCGGACGATCGAAACGTCGCTGGAAGCGAAGTTGAATCAGAGGCTGGGTGAAAAGGAGCTTGCCTCGCTGGAGCGCAAAGAAGCCGCTGCTCTCCGTAAGGGAGACAACGGCTTCTTTTGCATGTTTTTGTTCTGGTGTGTCAAGGCGGGCTTAGGAGCGGGAACGAATCTCCTGCCGCATGAAGGCCACGTAAGAAGCGGCGAAGGAGAGTGCCGTTTCCGCGACGATGGCGACGACTTGCGGCCAGACGAGCAGCAGGCTTTGACCGAACGAGAGCGGCGCGTTAATCGCCAAATACGCCTGATCCTGCGTGATGAACGGATTCAGCGTCCTCGTATCCGGAAGCAGCAGCGTCGAAGCGGCTTCCTGGAACAAATAGGCGGGCGACAGGCGCGACAGCAGCATGAGCCAGTCCTGCTGGCGAAGAATGGCGTCCGCATTGTTCGGATCGCTAGGCGCCGTTACGTTGCCGATGAGATTGACGATCATGCTGTAGAACACGAGAAAGAAAATCCAGACGGCGATGCCGCTCAAGGCCGAGGTGGCCGCCTGCCGGAAACGCACGGAGAACAGCAGCGACAGGTTGAGCCAAAGGCCGACATAGACGGTCGTGATGAACAGCATGACGATCACTCGCCAAAATTCTTCAGGCGTCGGAGGATAGCCGATCGTGAACAGCCCCATCCCCATGACGAGGAAACCGAGCGAGAAGATGACGACCGCGATCAGCAGCAGCCCGGCGACGAATTTGGCGTTCAGGAAGTCGTCCCGGTAGACCGGCTGCGACATGACGCGGCTCAGCGTGCCTTTGTTCCGTTCGGAGTTGACGCCGTCGAAGCCGATGGCGATGCCGATAAGCGGCGCGAGGAACGACAGGAACGTCAGGAAGTTCGGCAGCGAACCGTCGGATTCCGTAAACATCTTCAGAAACAGAAAGGAAGTCGCATCCGACGACGAGGCGTCCGATTGTCCGTTCTTCAGCGCCGTGACCGCCGCGTAAATAGAGCCTACGCAAGCGAGCGTCACGATGGCGAGCAAAATAATGAACCGCCAGCTGCGGATATGGTCGCCGAATTCCTTCTGGACCATCACCCAGAAGGGCGAGGCCGTGCGGACGGCGCCGTCCCTCTCCTTGCCCGCCGTCCGAAGCTTCTCAATGAACGCGGCCACTGGATTCCCCTCCTTCGAAGTAGCGATGGTAAATTTCGTCCAGGCCGTACCGCATCGGGCGCAAGCCGACGAGCGAGGCGCCGTGTTCGACGACGAGCGCCGCGAGAAGCGGCGTCACGTCGGCGGTGCCGGTCACGCGGACGGTGACGATGCCGGGCGTTCCGGGGGCGGCGCCCCTCAAGGCGTCGGAGTCGACCGTCTCGACGGAAACGACGTGCTCGACGGCCGTCAGACGTTCCGCCAGCCGGTCGTTCCAGCCCGAGACGTCGAGCTCGACCGCATGCGACGGACCGCCGTCCAGCTCGCGGGAGAGCGTATCCAGATCGCCGCAGGCGATCAGTTTGCCCCCGACGAACAGGCCGACGCGGTCGCAAATTTGCTGCACCTGATGCAGGTGGTGAGACGAGAGAAGCACAGTCAGTCCCTCGTTGCGGCTCAGGTCGCGAATGAGCGCCAGCAGCTCGCGAACCCCTTCCGGGTCGATGCCGAGCGTCGGCTCGTCGAGGATGATCACTTCGGGCCGCTTGATGAGCACATCGGCAAGGCCGAGCCGTTGGCGCATCCCCCGGGAATAGGCGCCGGTCCGCTTGCCGGCGGCGGAAGAGAGGCCGACCTTCTCCAGCAGCTCCTCGGCCCGTTCGCGGGCTTCCTTGGCGGGAATGCCGTTGAGGCGGGCGGTGTAAATCAAATTGTCCAGCCCGGAACGGTCTTCGTAGAAGCCGATGTCGTCCGGCATATAACCGACGCGCCGCTTGACGAGCATCGGGTTGCGCGTTGCGTCGATCCCGCATACCGTCGCCGTTCCGGAGGTGGGCTCGGTCAGGCCGAGCATCATGAGAATCGTCGTCGTTTTGCCCGCGCCGTTCGGGCCGAGCAGGCCGAAAATTTCACCGGGCTGGATCGAGAGATCGAGCCCTGCAACGGCGGTGAATTCGCCGTATTTTTTGGTCAACCGCTTCAGTTCGATAACCGCTTGTTCCATCGGTTACCGCCTCCCGTATTTGCGGAACAGCCCGTAAACGCCGGCCAGTACGGCAATGATGATGAGAACGCCGATCCAGCCCCACAGCACCGACGTTTTGACGGTCATGCGGATCGTCGCGTCGGCCGACTTCTCGGTAGCTTGCGCCGTCATGCCGACGACGTAGTCGCCGGACAGCGCCTTGTCGGACGCCTTGATCGTCGCAGTGACCGGAACCGATTGGCCGGGTTTGATGGAAGCGATCGTTTTCGGCTCGAACGTCACTTCCCAGTCCGTCGGCGCGGTGGCCGTCAGGTTGACGTTCGTCAGTTCGGCGGTGCCGGTGTTTTGTACGACCATTTCAAGATTCCGCTTGCCGCCCGCCGTCACGTTGGAGCTCAGCCGTTGGTCGGACGTCGTCAGGGTAAGGCCGTACGTGCCGGTGATGACGGCTTCCAGCGACAAATCCGCGGACGTGCTGCTATTGGAAGCGTGAACCGGAATTTGGTACGTTTGCGCGGCAGCTTTGTCGGACGGCGTGAGCGTAAGCGTGATCGACTGCGATCCGTTCGGATCGATGTCCACGGCCGTCACGTTGTTGCCTCCCACCGAAAACCGCGCATCCCATCCGCTCGGCGCTTCGGCCGTCAGCGAATATTGCTGCTTGCTGGCGGTGCGGTTGCTGAGCGTCAGGTTATAAGTGAAGGTCGAATCGCTATGGCCTTCCATGTTCGGCTGTTCCGCCTTGAACTCCGTTTTGTAGGTGCCTTGCTCCGAGACGTTGATCTTCAAAGCGAGCGAGCCGAAGGTGCCCGCGTTCACCCGCAGCACGTAATCGCCTTTGCTTACTTCGAACGGCACTTGCACGTTCAGGTTGACTGTCTGCGAATCGTTCGGCTTCACCGACACCTGGCGGATCGGATGCCCGCCGGCGGTCAGCTCCGTTTTCCAATCCGAGCTCAATCCGCTGTAGCTCAAATCGGCCGTCTGAATGTCCCCGGTGTCGTTGATCAGATCGATGTCGTAAGAGATCGACTCTCCGGGCGCCGCCGACAGGCTCGTATACGGCGTATACAGCTTGACGCCGCTTGCTGCGAACGCCTGCGACGAAATCGCGAGCAGACTTGCGCACAGCAGCACGGCTAGTGCGGCAAAGCTTTTTTTGAACGGCTTGAACATGATGACAGACCCCTCCCAAGGCTGTTGTTGGATTTCATACGGATTACGGAGGAGAAGGACGAACGGATTTACCGGAAGGCGCTTTTTTTAGATAAAAAATTGCTTAAAAGAACCTTAATGGAACATAAAAAAAATTTGCGACGCATTCCCAGCGTCCAAGGTTTCTGATATGTATAGGGTAAAAGAGGTCGTGAACGGGCGGGGGAACGTCATGAACGCGATGGCTAAAAGCGACAACGATGACTTGGCAAGGTGGCTGAAGGAGATCGGGGAAGGGTCGGCGGAATCGTTCGACCGGCTGTACGAGCGGGTCGTTCCGTGGCTGCTGCCGATCGCTTGCCAGCTGCTCGGGGACCGCATGGAAGCGGAGGACGCCTGCCACGACGTGCTGCTGGCGGTCATCCGGCATCCGGAGCGCTACGACGGCTCGCGGGGAACGGTCGAGGCGTGGCTGGCCGTTCAACTGCGGAGCCGCTGCCTGGACCGGCTGCGCAAACGGAAAAAAGTCGTGCTGCAGGAGCGGACGGAGCCGGACGACGGGTTCGGCCGCCAGGCGCTGTCGCAGCCGGAAGCCGCGGTGCTTGCCCGCATGCAAAGCGAAGCCGTGAGAAGGGCGCTTCAGCAGCTGCCCGGCATGCAGCGGCAGATGCTCGCGGAGGCGTATTTCTCCTCCCGCAGCCAGCGCGAGCTGGCCGAGGATTGGCAGGTGCCGCTCGGCACCGTCAAGTCGCGGGTGCGTTACGGCTTGAACCATTTGCGCAGGGCGCTCTCCAAAATGGGCTGGGCGGAGCCGGAAGGAGGGGACAGTCATGGATGAGCGAAAATGCCGGGTACCGGAAGAATGGTGGATCGACTGGCACTTGGGGCGGCTGCAGCCGGCCGAGGCGGAAGCGCTGGTCCGGCATCGCGACGGCTGCCCCGACTGCGCCGCCAGCTTCCGGCAATGGTCGGAGCTGCTGGGAAGCGGCGAAGCGGCGCGGGAGCTGCCGGAGCGTTCCAGACGGCGGCTGCGCGCGGAAATGCGCATGCGGGGCTTCGTGCGCAGAGCCGTTCGGGCGCTCTCCGCGTTCCGGCTGCGCCGCGCCGCCTGGGCGACGGCGGGTGCCGGGCTGGCGATCGCCGTCTTCGCCTGCTTGTTGTTCGTTAACGAAGATCGGAACCGGACGAAGCTGGAGCCGGAAAAATACGCCCTTCTGCACGAGCCGGAAGGGGCCGAGATCATGAGCCGCCCGGATACGGTCGTTTACTCGATGTCGGACGGCATCGAGCCGCTCCCCGCCGGGGCGGCGAACGCAATCAAGGAGACGGTCTGGATCAACGTGCGGACGCACGAGCTGTTTCTGCTGCTGGAAGGGATGCTCCCCTCGGACGATCTGGACGTGCAGGCATGGGCGACCTCCGGAACCCGGGAGGCCAACCTCGGGCTTCTGCAGTTCCACCAGAACCGGGCGCATTTGTACGCGAGCGGCGTCCGGCCCGAGCTGTGGGATTCGCTGGCGCTTACGATCGAGCCGAAAGGCGGAAGCGTTCGGCCGACGTCGCCGCAGACGGCGGCGCTGCTGCTCAGGAGATAGGAAGAACCGGCGCGACTTCCTTATTTTTGCTTGGCCGCCATGGCGGGGGGAAGCAGATCGATCAGCTTCGCGTCCCCGCCTTTTTGCCGTTTCGCCTGACGAAGCGCATAGCGGATTTCCCACGCTTTGCCGACCCATTGCAGCCGATGGTCCGAAGCATACCGTTTGAGCATTGACATTTCCTCCTGTTCGCGGGCCTTCGCTCGGCCGTTCTTCTTGCAAACGTCCGGACAAGCCTTTATGGTTTACCTATGAGGCTAGAGGCTTTTTCATGACAGGAGGATTTTTTTGATGAGCGAAAACAACGTGACGAACCATCCATTCTACGAGCGCACGGTCGGGACGAAGCCGGTGTTCGCAGGCCGCATGATCTCGCTGCAGGTCGATACGGTTCAGCTTCCGAACGGGGAGACGGCAACGCGGGAGATCGTCCGCCATCCCGGCGCGGTCGCGGTGCTTGCGCTTATCGGGGATCGGATGCTCGTCGTCGAGCAGTTCCGCAAGCCGCTGGAGCGCGTGCAGGTGGAGATTCCCGCCGGCAAGCTGGAGAACGGGGAAGATCCGCTGGAAGCGGCAGTGCGCGAGCTCGAAGAGGAGACGGGCTATAAAGCCCGCTCGATCCGGCATCTGCGTTCGTTCTCGACTTCGCCGGGCTTCGCGGAGGAAGTGATTCATCTGTACTTCACCGACGATCTCGAGCGAGGGGAGGTCCATCTGGACGACGAAGAGTTTCTGACGTGCGAGGCGATCACGCTGGAGGAAGCCGAGCGCTATATGGAGGAAGGAAAAATTTTCGACGCCAAAACGATTTTGGCCGTTTATATGTGGCGCCAGTATGCGCTGACCGGGAAGCTGTAAGGCATGGAGGTGCTGCGATCGATTTACGCGGATCTTCACGTGCACATCGGCTGCACCGACCGGGGCGAACCGGTGAAGATCAGCGCCAGCCGCAACCTCACCTTCCGTTCGATCGCCCGCGAAGCGTCCGAGCGGAAAGGCGTCGGGCTGATCGGCGTCATCGACTGCCATTCGCCCGCCGTGCAGGAGGACATGTTCAAATGCCTCGATTCGGGTGAAATGGAAGAGGCGGAAGGCGGCGGCATCCGGTACCGGAACACCGTCATTCTGCCCGGCTGCGAGGTCGAGGTGATGGAGCCCGGCGGCGGGCCGTTCCATCTGCTCGCCTATTTGCCTACGTTCGATGCCATGCGAAGCTGGACCGAATGGATGGCTCCGCGCATGACGAACGTGCGGCTCAGCTCGCAGCGCATTCGCGCGACGGCTCGGGAGCTGCAGAGCGAGCTGCTCGCCAGGGGCGGACTGCTCGTTCCCGCCCACATTTTCACGCCGCACCGGGGGCTGCTCGGCTGCTCCGCCGACCGGCTGGACGCGCGGCTGGAGCCGGAAGGAATCGCGGCCGTCGAGCTGGGCTTAAGCGCGGATACGGCGATGGCGTCCCGGCTGTCCCAACTCGACCGGTTCGCCTACTTGACCAATTCGGACGCCCACTCGACGGGAATGATCGGGCGAGAGTGCAACGAGCTGGAGCTGGCGGCGCCAAACTTCGCGGAATGGGCCAAGGCGCTGGCGGGGCAGGACGGCCGCCGCATCGCCGCCAATATCGGCCTTCACCCGATGTTGGGCAAATACCATACGACGTACTGCGCTTCCTGCCGACAAGCGGTGCGGGACGAAGCGGAGGCGGAAGCCGTCTGCCCGAACTGCGGCAGCGGCAAGCTCGTCCGGGGCGTGGCCGGCCGGGTGGCGCAGTTGGCCGACCGGGAACCTTGCGAAGGCGGCCCCGCGCGTCCGCCGTACCGCCATCAGGTTCCGCTGTCGTTCTTCCCCGGCGTCGGACCGAAAATGCGCGATCGCCTGCTGACCGAGCTGGGCACGGAGATGGAAGTGCTGTTCCGGCTGCCGGAGGAACGGCTCGCCGAAGTGGCGGGTGAGAAGCTTGCGCGAATGCTCGTGGCCGCCCGCGAGGGGAAGCTCGCCTTCGAATCGGGAAGCGGGGGGACATACGGGCGAATTCGCAACTAGCTTCGGGGAGCGGCGCCGGCTGCCGGCCGGATAGATGGCCGGAGCATGCGGACGGCGCACTCGATCGGCATACGACGGGCATGCGAAGCGGCGCGCGGACGGGCATAATACCGGCTTGTCCGGCATACACATAGGCACCAGACCGGATGCGGTATGCGGACAAGGAGGTAGAAGCCGTGAACGTTCGTCCCTGGAATTTGTCGGCCCGCGACAATTGGAATATGTACTTGTTCATCGGGGTGCTGCTGCTGTCCGGGGCGGTGTTCGGCGTGCTGCTCGTAAGTGCGCTTACGCTGGATCAGCAGCAGGAGCTGGCGGACGAGCTGAAGACGTACTGGACGACGTTCGCTTCGCCTTCGCAAATGGATGCGGGAGCGGCCTTCTGGGACCGTTTTCTCCTGTATGCGAAATGGCTCGGCCTGATCTGGCTGCTCGGCTTGTCCGTCATCGGCCTGCCGTTCGTGCTCGCGCTCGATTTTCTGAAAGGCGTTCTCCTCGGCTTCGCCGTCGGCCTGATCGTCCGGGAGATGGCCTGGAAGGGAGTGGCGGTGTCGCTTGCCGCCGTCGCGCCCCAGAACGCGATCGTCCTGCCGGCGCTTATGATCGCGAGCGTTTCCGGCACCAGGTTCGCCTATTATATCGTGCGCGAACGGCTGTTCCGGCGCAAAGGCCGGCTGCTGCCGCCGTTTCTCGCCCACACGTCCGTCGCCTTGACGATGCTGGGGATGATGGTTTTGGCCGCGCTATACGAGGCTTACGTGTCTCCGTATCTGCTCGAGCGGCTCGCGCCCCACGCGGCTGCCGCGCTGGCGGCGGTGCTGAAAAGGGTTTGACTTCCTAAAGTGCCTCCCCCTATAATGGAACCAAGTGCGCCGAGCGGCCGGAGGGGGAAGACTATGGAAGCCCGAATCGAGAAAATCAAACAGCAATTGCAATCCCAGGGCTACAAATTGACTCCGCAGCGGGAAGCGACGGTACGGGTGCTCCTGGAGAACGAGGAGGACCATCTCAGCGCCGAAGACGTCTTCATGTTGGTCAAGGATATCGCACCGGAGATCGGGCTGGCGACCGTATACCGGACGCTGGAGCTGCTGAGCGAGATGCACATCGTCGAGAAGCTCAACTTCGGCGACGGCGTGGCGCGTTACGATCTGAGACAGGACAACAACAAGCACCATCACCACCATCTGATCTGCGTCCAATGCGGCTCCATGTCGGAGATTATGGAAGACTGGCTCCTTCCGCTCGAAGAGCGGCTGGAGCGGGAGTACGGATTTACGGTGCTCGATCATCGGCTGGACTTCCAGGGCGTATGCGCGAGATGCAACGCCAAAGCCGCGGAAGCGGCGGAGGGAAGCGGCTCCGAAGGGAACGCTTCCGGCGACGACAAATCATCGACATGAGTTGAAAAAAGGGATGCCGCGAAAGCTTCGGAAGCTTTTGCGCCATCCCTTTATCCATATTCGGGCAGCCGCTTTTTATAATAACTTTTGGATCGCGTTCTCGATTTTCTCGGGGGTCACGGCGGGGGCGAACCGCTTGACGACGCGTCCCTCGCGGTCGACGAGAAATTTCGTGAAGTTCCATTTGATCCTTCGCGTACCGAGGAAGCCGGGCGCTTCGTTCTTCAAATAGGTAAACAGCGGGTGGGCGCCGGGGCCGTTGACGTCGATCTTGGCGAACAGGGGAAAGGAAACCCCGTGGTTCAATTCGCAGATTTGCTGAATTTCCGCGTTGTCCCCGGGCTCTTGATTCGCGAATTGGTTGCTGGGGAAGCCGAGCACGGCGAGGCCCTTGTCCGCGTATCGCTCGTACAGCTTCTGAAGCCCTTTGAACTGGGGCGCGAAGCCGCATTTGGTGGCAGTGTTGACGATCAGCATAACCCGGCCTTTGTAAGCGGTTAAGTCGGATTTCGCCCCGCGAATGTCGCTCACCTCGAAATCGTAAATGCTCATGCGCTTTCCCTCCCGGAACATTTATGATACAATTCAATTGTATAAAATATAAATTCGCTGTCAAGAGGAGGCGTGCATGAACGGCGACGAAATTCTGAAGCTGGACAACCAGTTTTGCTTCGCCGTATACGCTTGCGCCCGGGAGATTACGAAGCTTTATCATCCTCTGTTGAAAGAGCTCGGGCTAACGTATACGCAATACGTCACGCTGCTGGCGCTGTGGGAGAAGGACCGGGTGACGGTCAAGGAGCTCGGCGAGCGGCTGTATTTGGACTCGGGAACGCTGACGCCGCTGCTCAAAAAGCTGGAAACGGCGGGCTACGTGACGCGCTCCCGCGATCCGGACGACGAGCGGAACGTGCGGATCGCGCTGACGGAAGAAGGCCGGGCGCTCAAGCGTAAGGCGTGCTCGATTCCGGAGCGGATGTTCGCCCAGTCCGGCGCCACGTACGAGGAAGTCGTCGCGGTCCGCGAGCAGATGACGGCTTTGCTGCGCAAAATCCATCGCCAGAACGAACAGGAGGAGAACTGACATGTCCATCTACGATTATCACAAAGTCCGCACGTTGTCCGGCAAGCCCGCCGATTTGGGCGCTTACGAAGGGAAAGTGCTCGTCATCGTCAACACGGCGAGCAAATGCGGCTTCACCCCGCAATATGCCGATCTGCAAAAGCTGTACGACAAATACAAGGACCGGGGGCTGGAAATTCTCGGCTTCCCGTGCAATCAGTTCGGCGAACAGGAGCCCGGGAGCGCTTCCGACGTGCAGCATTTCTGCGAGATCAATTACGGCGTGACGTTTCCTCTGTTCGAGAAGACGCTCGTCCGCGGTCCGCACGCCCATCCGTTGTTCCGCTACCTGACGGAACAGGCTCCGTTCGAAGGCTTCGACACGAGCTCGGCGAGCGGCAAAATGCTGCATGCCTTCCTGTCCGAGAAACTGCCGGAATACTTGGAAGGCAACGACATCAAATGGAACTTCACGAAGTTTCTGATCGACCGCGAAGGGAACGTCGTCCGCCGCTTCGAATCGCCGGTCGAGCCGCTCGACATGGAGCCCGCGATCGAAGCGCTGCTCTAACCGCAGCCGGAAGCGCGAGAGGCTGTCCCGGACGGTCCGGTCGGACCGGGGGACAGCCTCGTCTTATTTCGCGGTGCCGGAGGAACCGCGCCGCGCAGCAGGGCGGATCCGCCCGTCACGTGGGACGCGGACATCGAAGTTCCGGACAGCCGGGCGTATCCGCCGTTCAGCCCGGTCGAGAGGATGTTCACGCCCGGAGCGGCCACGGCGATGCCGTTGCCGCGGCTCGAGAACGACGCGGCCCGGTTGGCGCGCGTCGTGGCGGCGACGGCGAGCGTCTCGGGATAGCGCGCCGGGGCGTCGAGGCCGCTGCTCTGCCGGCCGCTGTTGCCGGCCGAGGCGACGAGCACGATGCCGTGACGCCGCGCTCTGCGCACCGCCTCGCGCAGCGACCGGCATGCCGAAGCTCATGTTGATGACGCGGATGCCGTTGGCGATGCACCAATCGATGCCTTCCACGATGTCGGCGACGAAGCCCGAACCGTTGCGGTCGAGCGCTTTGACCGCATAGAGACCGGCATCCGGCGCGTTGCCGTAAATCCGCTTGCGTCCGGTGGCGGCCGCGATGCCGGCGACGAGCGTGCCGTGGCCGTTGTCGCCGGCGAACGAAGCCCCTCCGATCGTGTTGACTCCGCCCGCGATCTTTAGATCCGGGTGCCTCGCGATGCCCGTGTCGATGATCGCGATTTTAACGCCGCCCCCGCGTGTCCGGCTCCAGACCGGAGGGAACTTGACGCGGCAGACGTTCCACGGCGCCTTGGGCGGGCAATCGGCTTTGACGGCGGCGCGGCGGGGGACGGTTCGGACGGCTCGGACCGTACCGAGGCCGTGCGCGGATACTTTGACGTCCTTCTCTACGTAGGCGACGTGGGGATGGGATTTGAGCCGGCACCACGTTTGGCGTTTGTCCGCATGGCAGCAGATGAGCCGCAGGGCGCGGGACGACTTGACCGGCTTCACGCCGAGCGCCGACAGTCGGCGCAGGCATTTCCGATACGCATCTGCGCTCTTGAACGCGACGATGCGCCGCTCGGTGCCGCTTGCCGCCTTCGGCCGGACGGATCGGGAAAGCACATGCTCCACGGGTTTCATTGTTGCGCAACTCTCCCTCGGGCTGAAGGTTTGGGCGGAACTAGGCCATCCCTATAGCAATGTATGGACGAAGGCGGAGCGGCGTGCATCCGCCGCGTCTTCCGGCTTCGCCATTTTCGCCGGTCCCGTCGGGGCATGTTCCCGGCTCTGTCCACATATCGTGTAGTAAGATTAGCGGACGGAGGAGAACGTCATGGGACAACCCGGCGGAAGCAAATGGCTGGAACGGCTGCAGTTTACGCTTCTTTTTCTCGTGCTGACGGTCATGGTGCATCATGTGTTCGGGTGGATGCAGGATTGGCTCGAACCGATCGACCCCTATAAGGTGCCGGAAGGCAACGCGGCCAAAGTGTTTCAGGCGGGCGGGGAGACGGGGGCCGCCGGCGATTGGGGAGACCGGCTGAAGCTGTTTTTATGGCTGGGCGAATGAGCGGTTCGGCAGGATTCGGAGGTTCGGACGTGGAATAGAAAATTCGGGAAGCTTTACGAAAGACGAGAGGATTTGGCTTTTTGATGGACAGAAGCGTTGCCTTGTTTATCGAGCATTTGCGGGAACGCCGGCTGGCACCCAATACGGTCGAGAGCTACAGGCGGGATCTGGCCGATATGATCCGGGCCATGGCGGAGCTGGGGATTGACGGCCCCGAACAGGTGAGGCCCCATCATCTGTCGGCCTACTTGCTGAAGCTTCGCGGCATGTCCCGGTCCAATGCGACGGTGTCGCGAAGGCTGGTGAGCATTCGGGGATTTTTTCAGTATCTGGTCTCGCAGCGGACGATCGCCGACAACCCCGCACTTGCGCTGGAAGCGCCGAAGCCCGAGCGCAAACCGCCCCGCGTGCTGTCCGAAGCCGACGTGGACAAGCTGCTCGAGGCGCCGCGAACCGATACGGCGGCCGGCGTTCGCGACCGGGCCATGCTGGAGGCGCTGTACGCGTCCGGGCTGCGAGTGTCGGAGCTGCTCTCGCTCGACGTCGAACATGTGCGGACGGAGCTCGGGCTTCTCGTCTGCACGGGGCCCGGCGGCAAGGAGCGCATGGTGCCGATCGGTTCCCTCTGTTCGGAATGGATGGTAAAATATATGCAAGAAGCGAGGCCTCAACTGCTGAAGGAAGACAAGGCGGAACCGGCGCTGTTCCTGAGCCATCTCGGCGGCCGGATGACGCGGCAAGGGTTCTGGAAGCGAATCAAGCAGCTCGCCAAGGACGCCGGCGTGGGCGAGGAGATCGCGCCCCATACGCTGAGGCACTCCTTTGCCGTCCATCTGCTTGCAGGCGGAGCGGATTTGCGGTCCGTGCAGGAAATGCTCGGCCACGCGAATCCGGCGTCGACGCAAATCTACCAGCCGGCAGCGAAGACCCGCCTCAAGGAAGTTTACGAACGTGCGCACCCGAGATCGCGCAAAGGTCGATAGGAGGATGGCGCCATGGCATTTCGTCGAATAACCGTGATCGTGCTTGACAGCGTCGGCATCGGAGAGCTTCCGGATGCCGCAAGCTACGGAGACAAGGGCGCCCATACGCTCGGCCATATCGCGGCCGCGGCGCCCGATCTGCAGCTGCCGAATTTAAGGAAGCTGGGGCTGGCCAATATCGCGCCGATCGGCGATTGGCCGGAAGAGAGCGCCCCGACGGCCTATTACGGCAAAATGGCCGAAATCTCGGCCGGCAAAGACACGATGACCGGCCACTGGGAGCTGATGGGGCTGAAGGTGTCCAAGCCGTTCCGCACGTTCCCGAACGGCTTCCCCGACGCGCTCATCGCCGCGTTCGAAGCCGAGACGGGACGGCCGGTCATCGGGAACAAGCCGGCTTCGGGAACCGAAATTTTGGACGAGCTCGGCGAGGAGCAAATGCGCAGCGGAGCGTGGATCGTGTACACGTCGGCGGACAGCGTGTTTCAGATCGCCGCGCACGAAGACGTCATTCCGCTGGAGGAGCTGTACAACGGCTGCCGCATCGCCCGCAGGCTGACGCTGAAGGACGAATTTTCCGTCGGCCGCGTCATCGCAAGACCTTACATAGGCAAGCCGGGCGCGTTCGAGCGGACGCCGAACCGGCACGATTACGCGCTGAAGCCGCCGCAGCCGACGGTGCTGAACGCCTTGAAGCAAGGCGGCTTCGAGGTGGCGGCGGTCGGGAAGATCAACGATATTTTCAGCGGCGAGGGCATCACCCGCGCGATTCCGACGAAGAGCAACGCGCACGGGATCGAAGCGACGCTGGAGCAGCTCGGCCGCTCCTTCGAGGGGCTGCTGTTCACCAATTTGGTCGATTTCGACTCGCTGTACGGCCACCGCCGCGACCCGGCCGGTTACGCCCGGGCGCTCGAGGCGTTCGACCGGGCGGTGCCGCGCTTGCTGGAACGGCTCGGGCCGGACGATCTGCTCGTCATTACGGCGGACCACGGCAACGATCCCGTTCATGCCGGTACCGACCATACGAGGGAATACGTCCCCGTGCTGGCGTACAGCCCTTCGTTCGCCGCGGGCGGGAGCCTCGGCGTTCGCGACACGTACGCCGATCTCGCCGCCACGATCGCGGACAATTTCAAGGTGAAGGGGACCGGCATCGGCAGCAGCTTTTTATCCGTATTGCACTAGAGACAGGAGGGAGTGTCGGGATGGCCATGCAGACGAAGCAGATGATCGAAGAGGCGGCGGCCTATATCGCCGCGCTGACGCCGAATAAGCCCGAGATCGGGCTTATTCTCGGCTCGGGACTCGGCGTTATCGGGGACGAAGTCGAGGAAGGGGTCACGATTCCTTACGGAGATATCCCCCATTTTCCGGTGTCGACGGTCGAGGGACATGCGGGCGAGCTTGTCGTCGGGCGGCTCCAGGGCCGCGTCGTCGCGCTCATGCGGGGGCGGTTCCATATGTACGAAGGGTACGAGCCGGAGCGGACGGCGCTTCCCGTTCGCGTCATGAAGCAGCTCGGCGCCCGCTCGCTGCTCGTCACGAACGCCGCCGGCGGCATCAATCTGGATTTCGCTTCGGGCAATCTGATGCTGATCTCCGACCATCTCAATCTGACGGGGCGCAATCCGCTCGTCGGGCCGAACGACAACGCGCTCGGCATCCGCTTCCCGGACATGTCCGACGCGTATTCCCGGCGGCTGCGCGCGATCGCGAAGGAGACGGCCGCCGAGCTCGGCTTGACGCTTCGGGAAGGCGTCTATGCCGGCTTGCTCGGTCCCAACTACGAGACGCCGGCCGAAATCCGCATGCTGCGCGTGCTCGGCGCCGACGCCGTCGGCATGTCGACGGTGCCGGAAGTCATCGTCGCCCGCCACGCGGGAATGGAAGTCGTCGGCATCTCCTGCATCACGAACATGGCCGCGGGCATTCTCGACCAGCCGCTCTCGCACGAGGAAGTGATGGAGACGACCGAACGGGTCAAGTCGCAATTCGTGTCGCTCGTGCTGGCGCTGTTGCCGAAGCTGTAGCCGCTGCAGCGGGAGCGGAACGGGGCGTCCGGAGCTTGATCTTCAGCCGGGCCTGCCCGGCTGCCGTTCGGTTGGCGTCGCCGCGGAACATAGAGAACAAGTGACGATAGGCGGAGGGAAAAAGCCGTATGCGCATGGTCGATCTGATTCGCAAGAAAAGAACCGGAGAAGAAATGACGGCCGAAGAAATCCGCTTCCTCGTAAACGGCGTCGTCTCCGGCGCCATTCCCGATTACCAAACCGCCGCTTGGGCGATGGCGGTCTGTTTTACCGGCATGACCGCCGCGGAAACGGCGAATTTGACGCTCGCCATGGCGCAGTCGGGGGACGTCGTCGATCTGTCCGGCATTCGCGGCGTCAAGGTGGACAAGCACAGCACCGGAGGCGTCGGGGACAAGACGACGCTCATTCTCGCCCCGATGGTCGCCGCCTGCGGCGTGCCGGTGGCGAAAATGAGCGGCCGCGGCCTCGGCCATACGGGCGGAACGATCGACAAGCTCGAAGCGATCGCCGGCTTCCGGACGGAGCTGAGCCGGGACGCCTTCTTCGCGCAGGTGAACGAGATCGGCGTGTCCGTCATCGGGCAGAGCGGCAACATCGCGCCCGCGGACAAGAAGCTGTACGCGCTGCGCGACGTGACGGGCACGGTCGATTCGATTCCGCTGATCGCCAGCTCCGTCATGAGCAAGAAGATCGCCGCCGGCGCGGACGCGATCGTGCTGGACGTCAAGTTCGGCAGCGGCGCGTTCATGAAGACGGCGGAGGACGCGATCGAGCTCGCCAAGGCGATGGTGGCGATCGGCACCGAAGTCGGCCGCAACACGGTGGCGGCGATTACGGACATGGACCAGCCGCTCGGGCGGCTGATCGGCAACGCGCTGGAAGTGCGCGAGGCGATCGAGATTTTGCGCGGCGAAGGCCCCGACGATTTGCGCGAGCTGTGCCTGGAGCTCGGCGGCCACATGCTTCTGCTCGGCGGCAAAGCCGCCGACCGGGCGGACGCCCGCGCCAAGCTGGAGCGCGCGCTCGCCTCGGGCGAGGCGCTGCGCAAGCTCGCGCAGCTGATCGCCGCCCAGGGCGGCGACCCGGCCGTGGCCGAGCGGCCGGAGCTGCTGCCGCAGGCGGCGGCGCGCGTGCGCGTGGCCGCGGACGCCGACGGCTACGTGCACGGCATCGACGCCGAGGCGATCGGCGTCGCGGCCATGCGCCTCGGCGCCGGCCGGGCGACGAAGGACGACGCGATCGATTACGCCGTCGGGATCGAGCTCGTCGCCAAGCGCGGCGACCGCGTACGTCGGGGCGACCCGCTCGCGGTGCTGCATGTGCGCGCGGAAGACGAGGCGGCCGCCGCAGCAAGCGAGCAGGTGCGGTCGGCGTACGCGCTCGAAGCCGAGCCGCCGGCCCGGCAGCCGCTCGTCTACGCGGTCGTGAGCAAGGACGGCGTCGAGCGTTAACCGAACGGGCAGCCCTGTCCGCCGCGCCGGCGGCACGGGGCTGCCCGTTCTTTTTTTTTGCGGAGCTTGCAGCTCGAACGGAGCGCCGCCGATGGGCTCGAACCGTTCGGCGGCGCTTTCGATCGGGCCGGCGCCTAACGAACCCAGTACACCTTATTTGCTCAAAAACACGTGTTTTGCTAATCGCAACGAACTCCTATATCGCCATTGCGGGCTATGGGCGGCGTTCCCGCGGCTTTTTGCCTCAATAACGTGGCTGCAGTTCGTTAGACCGGCCAAAGGACAAATTAGACGCTCATAAGAACAATACGATTCGTTAGCCAACGGAAACCCCGGCGGTAGCTTCGAACTTCATGTCATCCCCTTCCCCGTAAGCCCTTCGAAGCTGTCCTTTCCCTCATCCGAATAATTTAATCTCCCCCGGGGCAGACTGGTTGGAAGAAGAAACCAAGCCTGCCATCCGGGCATCTGGGGGGAAACCGACCAAACATGCGCTTCTTAAGCAACCGGAACAAGATTCGTTTATTCGCGGCGCTGGGCCTCGCGGCCGCCGTCGCGACGGCTTCCGTCCAACCGGCGGCCTTCGCCGAGGAAGCCGGACGCGCCAAATCGGCGGGTCCGCAGACCGACCTGGCCGCCTCCGCCAAATCCGCCATTCTGATGGACGCGGACAGCGGCACGGTCATCTACGAGAAAAACAGCCACGCCCAGCTGCCGCCCGCCAGCATCACGAAAATCATGACGATGCTGCTCGTCATGGAGGCGCTGGACGAAGGCAAGCTCAAGCTGACGGACAAGGTGCAGACGAGCGAATACGCCGCTTCGATGGGCGGCTCGCAAATTTTCCTCGAGCCGGGCGAAGAGATGACGGTGGACGACATGCTCAAGGGCATCGCCCTCGCCTCGGGCAACGACGCTTCCGTGGCGCTCGCCGAGAAGATCGCGGGCAGCGAGGAAGAATTCGTGCGCCTGATGAACGAGAGAGCGAAGCAGCTCGGCATGAAGAACACGAAGTTCGTCAATTGCAACGGATTGCCGGCCGCGGGACATATGTCCTCCGCCTACGACATCGCCGTCATGTCCCGGGAGCTGCTCAAGCACGAGGAGATCACCAAGTACACCGGGCTGTACCAGGATTATTTGCGCAAAGACTCGCCCAAGCCTTTCTGGCTCGTGAACACGAACAAGCTCGTCCGGTTTTATCACGGCGCCGACGGGCTGAAAACCGGCTTCACCGGCGAGGCGAAATTTTGCCTGTCGGCCACGGCGAAGCGGGACAACCTCCGGCTGATCGTGGTCGTTATGGGCGAGCCGAATACGAAGACGCGCAACGCGGAAGTGTCGAAGCTGTTCGACTACGCGTTCGCCCAGTTCACGAACGTCCCGATTTACAAGAGCGGCGACAAGATCGGCACGCTGACCGTCGAGAAAGGCAAAGTCGCCAAGCTGCCGATTACGGCCAAGCATTCGTACAGCGTGCTGGTGCGCAAGGGCGCCTCCAAAGGCGACATCCGTCACGAGCTCGTGCTGGACGACAAGCTGACCGCGCCGGTCAAAGCGGGCCAACAGATCGGCAAGCTGATCGTTTACCGCGGCAACGAAGTGATGACCGAGTTTCCGATCGAAGCGCCGGAATCCGTCGAGCGCGCCGGTTGGTGGACGCTGCTTAGGCGGTCGGCCGGCCAATTGTTCATGAACGGCTGATGGTCCCTGCAAAAAGGCGGCTAGACGCGCGGCGTCCCGCCTCTTTGCCGTATTTTGTCGCTCGGACGAAGCTTCTTTCTATTTTTGTCGGAGGGCAGGAATGGCCGAAGCGCTCGTAGAATGTGTGTTGTAGAGTCGGAAGCTTGCGCCCGGCTGCGCTCGATGGGAGGGGAAACGGCATGAGTTTGCAGGTGGAACTGGAACAGCACCGCAATGTGCTGATCGTCCGCTTGAGAGGAGAATTGGACCACCATACCGCGGATGTCGTCCGGTTCAAGATGGAAGACGCGATTCTGCGAGGGCGGTGCGAGCACGTCGTGCTCAGCCTGAAAGAATTGCAGTTTATGGACAGCTCGGGACTCGGGGTCATTCTGGGGAGGTACAAGCTGATCAAAAGCCGCGGCGGCAAAATGGTCGTCTGCGACATTCACCCGAGCGTGAAACGGCTGTTCGAATTGTCGGGCTTGTTCAAAATTTTGTCTTTCTACGATTCGGAGCGATCGGCGCTGGCCAGTCTGGAGGTCGTATCATGAGCGCGAGCAATTTCATGAGGCTGTCGTTCGCGAGCCGTTCGGAGAACGAGGCGTTCGCCCGCGTGTCCGTCGCGGCGTTCGTCTCCCAGCTGGATCCGACGATGGAGCAGCTGAACGACATTAAAACGGTCGTATCCGAAGCGGTGACGAATGCGATCATCCACGGTTACGAGAATTCGCCGGACGGCGTCGTCGCCGTCGAGGCCGAGATCGCGGGAGACACGGTGTCGATCACCGTTGTCGACGAGGGCAAAGGCATCGAGGACATCGAGCTGGCGCGGCAGCCGCTGTACACCTCGCGGCCGGAGCTGGAGCGTTCCGGCATGGGCTTTACGATCATCGAGAACTTCATGGACGAGCTGGACGTGACGAGCGAGCCCGGCAAGGGGACCCGTCTTCGCATGAAGAAGCGCATCGAATCCAAAAAGGCGTTGTTCAACTAATTCCGCGCGGCAGGGGTTGGAGGCATGGAAATCGAATGGAAGCGATCGTCGCCGCCGGGATATCTCGACGACGCGGAGGTGAAGCGCCTGATCGCGCTGAGCCAGTCCGGAGACAGCACGGCGCGCGAAACGCTGGTCTCGAACAATATTCGGCTCGTCTGGTCCGTGGTGCAGCGGTTTGCCGGCAGAGGCTACGATTCGGAGGATCTGTTCCAAATCGGCTGCATCGGCTTGCTCAAATCGGTGGATAAGTTCGATTTAAGCTACGACGTCAAGTTTTCCACGTACGCGGTTCCGATGATCATCGGGGAAATTCAGCGGTTTTTGCGGGACGACGGCACGCTCAAGGTGAGCCGGTCGCTCAAGGAGATGGCCAACCGCGTCCGCAAGGTGAAGGACGAGCTGTCCAAGCGTCTCGGCCGCCAGCCGACGGTGTCGGAAGTGGCCGAGGAGATCGGCGTGTCGCCGGAGGAAATCGTGTTTGCGCTGGAAGCGAACAAGCCGCCGACTTCGATTCACGAGACGGTGTTCGAGAACGACGGAGACCCGATCACGCTGATGGATCAAATCGCCGACGATTCGCAGGAAAAGTGGTTCGACAAGATGGCCCTGACACAGGCGATCCAGGGGCTGAGCGACCGGGAGCGGCTGATCGTGTATTTGCGGTACTTCCGCGACCAGACGCAATCCGAGGTGGCCAGCCGGCTGGGCATCTCCCAGGTGCAGGTCAGCCGTCTGGAGAAAAAAATATTGCAGAACATCAAGGATCAAATCGCGCAGTGATCTTGAGCGGCCGTCCCGGCGAGAGGCTTCCCCATCGCCGCGGGCGGCTTTGTCGCGTTCGGGGGAGTGCTTTTCGGCCGTTTGTTTCATACTAAAGGAAACGCTGGGCGTTCCCGGCGTGGGAAGGCGCATTGGCGCCGATCGATCAAGGGGGATTGCAACGTGGATACTACCGTCTACGTGCGGCTTCGCCGCCGTGCCGTCGTACCGCCTCTGTCGTCGATTCGGCTGAACGATGTGGCGCGCATCGTCGCGGATCCCGAGCTCGAGCGGCGGCTGCTGCGTCTGGAGCTTCTTCGTATTCGTCCGGAGGACGGCCACTTCCTCGTCATCGACATGCTTCACATCGTCCGGGTCGTTCGGGAGGCGGAGCCCGGCATCGCCATCGAGACGTACGGAGAGCCTCATGTGCTGGTGGAAGTCGCCAAAGACGGGGTCGTCAGGCCGCGGTGGATCGTGCTGGCGCTCGCCTGGCTGCTGCTGTTTTTCGGTTCGGGCATGGCGCTGGTCAACTTCCACGCGGACGTCAATATGCCGCAGGTGCAGCGGAGGGTTACCCAACTGCTCACGGGCAGTCCGGATTGGCATCCGCGGCTGTTCCAAATTCCGTATTCGCTCGGCGTCGGGCTCGGCATGCTGCTGTTTTTCAACCGGTTGTTCCGCCGCCGTCCGACCGACGAGCCGAATCCGCTCGAGGTGGAGATGTTCATGTACCAGGAGAACGTCAACCACTACGTCATCACGGAAGAGTATCGGAAAAAGCACGAACAGCGGCGGGAGAATCCCCATGATTGAGACGATTCGCTCCGTTCTGGTCGCCGTCGTGGGATTGGCGGGAGGATTTGCGGTCGGCAGCGCGTTCGTCGCCCTGCTGATCGTTCTCGACCTCGTGCCGCGGCTCGTGCAGATGACTCGCGCGCATCGCCGGTCCGGCGTGTTCGAATCCGCTTTGCTGTTTGGCGCGCTGTATTGGAGCTGTGCGGATTTTTTCGATTGGGTGCTGCCTTTGCCGAATGCCGTTCTGCTCGTCCCCGCGGTCTTCCAGGGCGTCTTCGTAGGCATGCTGGCGGCGGCGCTCACCGAAGTGTTGAACGTCATCCCGATTTTGACGAAGCGGCTGAAGCTGCAGCCGTATTTGTTCGCGCTGCTCATCGCCATGGTATTGGGCAAAGTCACCGGCTCCCTGATCGATTGGCTGGTGCTCCAGCCGAAATAAACCGAATGCTACGATGGAACAGGAGATGAATGCAGCATGGATACGACCGAGCATGAAGGCGCGGATATCGATTCGCGGCGGCTTCCATCCGGCAAGCCTCCGGGAGAAGAGGCGCCCGGCGCGCATTCGGGAAAATTGATTCGGCCCCGCAAGCTCGAAGAATACCTTCAAAGCGGGGAAGAAGCCGAAGCCGGCGGCAGCCGCAACCGGCATTCTTCGGCGCCGCATGGCGGCGAAGCGGATTGGGGCGGGAAGGCGGAGAAGAAGACGGACCCTGAGCCGAAGCCTGGGGATCGAATCGCCGTTCGGATGGAAGAGTGGTTCGATCAGCTCCGGGAACGCGTCGGCTACCAGGAGAGCTTCGACGTCCAGGTGCGGGAGATGGTGTTCGGCGGCAAGCGCTCCGCCCTGCTGTTCCTGAGCACTTTCATGAAGGATACCGCGCTGACGGAAATTATCAAGCGGCTATCTTATTTGGAGCCGGATTCGGTCAGCCAGACCGCAGTGGAATCGTTCCTGACCTACTACATGCCGGCCTGCCAGGTGAACCGCACGCGCTCGATCACCAAATTGATCGAAGATTTGATGATCGGCAATACCGTTTTCTACGTCGAAGGGGAATCGGAAGTGCTGCTCATCGACGCCAAGACGTTCCCGTCGCGCACGCCGGAAGAACCGGTGCTCGAGCGGGTCGTTCGGGGCAGCAGGGACGGATTTACCGAGACGCTGCTCGCCAACGTGGCGCTCGTGCGAAGGAGGGTGCGCGATCCGCGGCTCCGGTTCGAGATACTCAAGGTCGGCAAGCGGACGCAGACGGACGTCGCCATGGGCTACATCGAAGACGTCGCGAATCCGAAGCTGGTCGAAGCGCTCCGGGACAAAATCCAGGCGATCAACATCGACGGCATCCCGCTCGGCGACAAGCAGCTCGAGGAGATGACGGTCAAGTCGGACTGGAATCCGTTCCCGCTCGTTCGGTACTCGGAACGCCCCGACGTCGTCGCTTCCCATCTGCTCGACGGCAGCGTGACGGTCATCGTGGACACGTCGCCCAGCGTCATGCTCCTGCCGACCACGTATTTCGACCTGGTCCAGCACGCGGAAGAAAACCGCCAAAGCCCCTTTATCGGCACTTATTTGCGTTGGGTGCGGTTTTTCGGCATTCTGTCCTCGGTGTTTCTGCTGCCGCTGTGGTATTTGTTCTCCCAACATCCGGAGCTTCGCCCGGAGGGGCTCGGCTTTCTCGGCGTGCAAAAAGAGGGGAGACTGCCGCTTGTTCTGCAGTTTCTGCTGGCCGAGGTGGGCGTCGACCTGATGCGGCTGGCGGCCGTGCATACCCCTTCCTCGCTCGTGACGGCGATGTCGCTCGTATCGGCGATCCTTGTCGGGGATATCGCGGTCAAAACCGGGCTGTTCGTCAACGAGGTCATCCTCTACATGGCGGTGTCGGCGATCGGCATGTTCGCGACGCCGAGCTACGAGCTCGGGCTGGCCAACCGGATCGTTCGGCTCGTCCTGCTTCTGGCGGTCTACCTGTTCCAGGTGACGGGCTTTGTCGTCTGCGCGACCGTTATTTTGATCTCGCTGTCGCTCATTCGCTCGTTCAATGCGCCGTACCTGTGGCCGTTCATTCCGTTCAACGCCAAAGCGCTGCTGGCCGTCCTTTTCCGCCGTCCGCTGCCAAGGAACGCTTCGCGTCCGTCCATCAACCGTCCGAAAGAGCGTTCCAAACAGCCGGTGGGCTGACGGTCGGCCCGAAGGCGTACGAATGCAAATGTTCCGGCAATTTCTCCATTTCCCCGTCAAGGGGTTTCGGATATACTCAGGTTAATTAGTGCAAACCACACCCGGATGCTGAGCGTCGGTTGTACGACCCGAATCCGAAACTATTGGTCAAAGGGGAAATGACGATGTACTTGCACGGTACGAGCCGCATAAACGACAAGGGTCATCTGGAGATCGGAGGGTGCGACGTCACCGATCTGGCGAAAGAATTCGGCACGCCGCTCTATATTGTGGACGAGGCGCTCGTCCGCCAGCGCGCCAGGGAGTACGTCGAAGCGTTCCGCCAGACGGGGCTGCGCTTTCAGGTCGCTTATGCCTCCAAGGCGTTCTGCGTCATGGCGATGTGCCGCCTGGCCGAAGAGGAGGGCATGAGCCTGGACGTCGTCTCCGACGGCGAATTGTTCACGGCGCTGCAAGCGGGCTTCCCGGCGGAGCGGATTCACTTCCACGGCAACAACAAGACGCCGGAAGAGATCGAGATGGCGCTCAAGGCGAATATCGGCTGCTTCGTCGTCGACAACTTCGTCGAGCTGCATCTGCTGAACGCGATGGCCGCCGAACAAGGCAAGAAGGTCAACATCCTGCTGCGCGTGACGCCGGGCGTCGAGGCGCATACCCACGACTACATCTCGACGGGCCAGCAGGACTCGAAGTTCGGCTTCGACGTAAGCAACGGGACGGCATTCAAAGCCGTCGAAGAGGCGCTTAAACAACCGCAGCTGAAGTTGCTGGGCGTGCATTCCCATATCGGCTCGCAAATTTTCGAAGTCGAAGGCTTCCGCATGGCCGTCGAGAAGGTCGCCGCGTTCTCCATCGACGTGCGCGCCAAGCTGAACGTCACGTTCTCCGTCATCAACCTGGGCGGCGGCTTCGGCATCCGCTACGTCGAGGGCGATTCTCCGCTGCCGGTCGGCACCTACGTGAAGGCGATCACGGACGCGATCATCTCCGAGTTTACGGCCGCCCAATATCCGCTGCCGGAAATTTGGGTCGAGCCGGGCCGCAGCATCGTCGGCGACGCGGGCACGACGCTTTATACGATCGGCACGAGCAAGGACATTCCGGGCGTGCGCAAATATATCGCCGTCGACGGCGGCATGACCGACAATCCCCGTCCGGCGCTGTACGGATCCAAATACGAAGCGGTGCTGGCGAATCGGGTGAGCGAGCCGGTGGCGGAAGTCGTGTCCGTCGCGGGCAAATGCTGCGAGAGCGGCGACATGCTCATCTGGGATCTGAAGCTTCCGGAGCCTCGCACCGGCGACTTGCTTGCGGTCTTCTGCACGGGCGCGTACAATTATGCCATGGCGAGCAACTACAACCGGATCCGCCGTCCGGCCGTCGTTTTCGTGCGGGACGGACAGGCCGATCTGGTCGTGGCGCGCGAGTCGTACGAGAATATCGTCGGCAACGACGTCATTCCCGAGCGCCTTCGCAAGCAAGCGGTCGCGAAATGAGAGAGGATGGACTGAAGATGAGCAAACAAGCGGTCATTAAAATGGCGGACGGCAACGAAGTCGTTCTGGAGCTCTTCGAGAAGGACGCCCCGAATACGGTGGCGAACTTCGAGAAGCTGGCGAATTCGGGCTTCTACGACGGCCTCGTGTTCCACCGCGTCATTCCGGGCTTCGTCGCCCAAGGCGGCTGCCCGAACGGCAACGGCACGGGCGGACCGGGCTACGAGATCGATTGCGAGATCAACCCGAACAAGCACGAGCGGGGAAGCGTCGCGATGGCGCACCGCGGCCCGAACACCGGCGGCAGCCAGTTCTACATCGTTTATTCTCCGCAGCCGCATCTGGACGGCGTGCACACCGTTTTCGGCAAAGTGGTGTCCGGCATGGAGCATGTCGACGCCTTCCGCGGCCGCGACCGGATGGAATCGATCCGCGTCAGCGAAGCGGGCTGATCTAGCTTGAGCGACCGTCCCTGCGGGGACGGTCTTTGTTATATGCGCGGTAGTTGAGTTGGGCCGCGAGGGTCGCTTGGCGCTGTAAGCCGTTATTGTCGGGTTACAGAGCCGGGCGGAGTCGAAAGACGCTCTGTAAGATCGAAAATCGATCTTAGAAACCTCGCTGCGCGCCGCTAATCGAACAACGGGGTCGGCATGAGGCGGAAAAGGAGGCATGGCTTTTCGAGCCCTCAGATCGCAGGACAAAAGTCGGGGCGTTACTCGACCGAATTGATCAACGCCCCGGAACAACCTCGCGGCCCGCGCTCTAGGCCAATTGGCTGCGCTTCCAAAGCTCCGACCCGCTCTTTTCCGCCAAGCATTGGAATTGAAATACCTTGCATTTTTCATTTTGGAGTGGTACCATTCCAATCAACGTTAGACTTGGGTCAATACCGACCGCCTAACGGACAAATTTTAGGATTCGGCGACTTACCTTCGGGGCGAGGTGCAATTCCTCACCGGCGGTGATCGGCGCCTGGAGCGGCCCGTTTAAAGGGTTTGGCAAGGGCGCCGTCAGTCCGTGACCCGTCATCGCTCCTACCGGACAGCCGGTGGGCGGGATGCGGTGGACCCGGTGCGAGTCCGGGACCGACAGTAACAGTCTGGATGGGAGAAGGGAAGCGCAGCGCGGCCAATGCCGCGTTTTTCGAAGCGCATCGGCGGACGTTCACTTGGGAACCGGACAAGGCGGAAAAACGGGACGTTATGTTCCTTTTTTCACAACTTGCCGGTCGAGTTTGGCGTCTCCAGAAGTGCGGCATTTCGCGCACTTCGGTCCGGATGCGCCCGAGAGACGGCGGACGAAGGTCTGTTTGACGCTGTGTGACCACACCCCCGGGGAGTTCCCCGGGGTTTTTTTGCTACGAGGAGGACGCGGCATGGAGTTGATCAACGACGAGTTTTACATGCGACTCGCCTTGAACGCGGCGGCGGGAACGGCGGGCCAGACGGGGACGAACCCGGCGGTCGGCTGCGTCGTCGTGAAGGATGGGCGGATCGTCGGCCTCGGCGCCCATCTGAAGCGGGGCGAGGGCCACGCCGAGGTGCACGCTCTGAACATGGCCGGCGGCAACGCCCGAGGCGCAACCGCCTATGTGACGCTGGAACCGTGCAGCCACTACGGCCGGACGCCTCCCTGCTGCGAGAGGCTCATCCGCGAAGGGGTGGCGAGGGTCGTGGTGGCGACGGCCGATCCGAATCCGGTCGTCGCAGGACGGGGCATCGAGCGCCTGCGCGAAGCGGGCATCGCCGTTGACGTCGGGCTGCTCGGCGAGGAGTCGCGCAAGCTGAACGAGGCGTTCAACAAGTACATCGTGACGGGACTCCCGTTCGTCACGATCAAGACGGCGGTGACGCTCGACGGCAAGATCGCGACCCGGACGGGAAGCAGCAAATGGATTACCGGGCCGGAGGCGCGCGAAGCCGTGCATACGCTTCGTCACCGGAACGACGCCATTATGGTCGGCATCGGTACGGTGCTCGCGGACGATCCCGAGCTGACGACGCGGCTGTCGGTTCCCGGCCTCCATCCGGTTCGGATCGTCGTCGATTCGACGCTGCGCATCCCGGACTCGGCGCGCGTGCTGAACGGAGCGGCGCCGACGATCGTCCTGACGAGCGGGAGGGCGCCGGAGGCGCGCATCGAGTCGCTTCGCGGGCGGGGCGCGGACGTCGTCGTCTGCGGCGACGGGCCGACCGTCGACCTGAGGGCGGCGCTCGAGGCGATCGGCAAGCGCGAGATCGGCTCCGTGCTCGTCGAAGGCGGAGGCGGACTCAACGGTTCGCTGCTGGAAGCGGGACTCGTCGACAAACTGATGCTGTTCTATGCGCCGAAGCTCGTCGGCGGCGCGGCTCCCTCCGCCTTCTCCTTCGCGGGCCCCGACTTGATGGAAGAAGCGCTGAAGGTGGAGAACGTATCGATCGAGCGTTACGGAACCGATTGGTGCGTTACCGGATACCCGGCGCGCCGCTGATCGCACGAGGAGGGATTGCATGTTCACGGGACTTATCGAAGAAATCGGCGTGCTCCGCAGGGTGCAGCGGCGGGGCGAAGCGATGGTGCTGACGCTGTCCGCCTCCAAAGTGCTGGAGGACGTCAAGCTGGGCGACAGCATCTCCGTCAACGGAGTCTGTCTGACCGTTGTCGCCTTCGACGGGAGCACCTTCTCCGTCGACGTCATGCCCCAGACGTTCCGCCATTCGAATTTGCGCGAATTGAAGCCGGGAAGTCCGGTCAATCTCGAAAGGGCGATGATGGCCGGCGGCAGGTTCGGCGGCCATATTGTGCAAGGACACGTCGACGGCATCGGCATCGTGGCGAACCGCAGCGCGGACGCCAATGCGGTCGTGTTCGAGGTCAAGCCCGAAGAGGAATCGTTGCTGCGCCACGTCGTACCCCAGGGATCGGTCACGCTGGACGGCATCAGCCTGACGGTCGCCTCGGTCGATCGGGAAGCCGGCTCGCTGACGGTGTCCATTATTCCGCACACGCTTCGGGAGACCGCGCTCCAATATAAGAGCGTCGGGGACACGATCAATATCGAATGCGACATTATCGGCAAATACGTCGACCACTTGCTTAGCCGGAGAGGACTGACGCAGCCGGAGGGGCGAGCCTCGCAAGCCCGGGGCGGTTTGACGGAAGAGCTTTTGAGAGAATACGGATTTTAACCATGAGGAGGAATGCAGCATGAGCGGCGCAAGCGGAACAGACGGTCTCGACATTCATTTCCATACGATCGAGGAAGCGATCGAAGATTTGAAAAAAGGGAAGGCGATCGTCGTCGTGGACGACGAGGACCGCGAGAACGAAGGCGATCTGATCGCGTTGGCCGAGAAGGCGACGCCCGACATTATCAACTTCATGATTACGGAAGGCCGCGGCCTCGTATGCGTGCCGATTACGCCGGAACGCGCGGAACAGCTTGACCTGCCGCCGATGGTCAGTCACAATACGGATTATCACGGTACCGCGTTTACCGTATCGGTCGACCACGTGTCGACGACGACGGGCATCTCCGCGCACGAGCGGGCGAGCACGGTGCGGGCGCTGATCGATCCGGGCGCTGCGCCCGCCGATTTTCGGCGGCCGGGACATATTTTCCCGTTGATCGCCAAGAAGGGCGGCGTCCTGCGCCGCGCCGGCCATACCGAAGCGGCCGTCGATCTGGCGAGAATGTGCGGCTCCGTTCCCGCCGCCGTCATCTGCGAGGTCATCAAGGAGGACGGGACGATGGCGCGGTTGCCCGACCTGGCCGCGTTCACCCGCCAGCACGGCCTCAAGCTGATTACGATCAAGGAATTGATCCGTTACCGCAACGAGCAGGAGAAGCTGATCAAACGCGAAGTGGAAGTGCGCATGCCGACGGACTTCGGCGAATTCAAAGCCGTCGCCTATACGAACGACGTCGACGACAAAGAGCACGTCGCGTTCGTCAAAGGGCAAATCGACAGCTCGAAGCCCGTTCTCGTGCGGGTTCACTCCGAATGCCTGACCGGAGACGTGTTCCATTCCCATCGCTGCGACTGCGGCCCTCAACTTGCGGCGGCGCTCCGGCAGATCGACGAAGCGGGCAGCGGCGTGTTATTGTATATGCGGCAGGAAGGGCGGGGCATCGGCTTGATCAACAAGCTGCGCGCCTATCAGCTCCAGGAGCAGGGTTTGGACACCGTGGACGCGAATATTAAATTGGGATTCCCGCCCGATCTGAGGGACTACGGCATCGGAGCGCAAATTTTGAAGGATCTCGGCGTTCGGACCATTCGCCTGTTGACCAACAATCCCCGCAAGATCAAGGGGCTCGAAGGCCACGGTCTGCGCGTCGTCGAGAGAGTGCCGCTGCAGATGCAAGAGAACGAAGACAACGCCCGCTACTTGCGGACGAAGAAGGCGAAGCTGGGACATCTGCTTTCTTTCGAGGAAGATAAAGAACCGGTTCTCGCCAACGACAATATCGAACAAAACGAACAACGGGACCTCGAGCCCAGGAGAGGATGATCCAAAATGGCAATCGTTTATGAAGGCAAGCTGATCTCGCAAGGTCTCAAATACGGCGTCGTCGTCGGCCGCTTCAACGAATTCATCTCTTCCCGCCTGCTGTCGGGCGCGCTGGACGCGTTCAAGCGCCATGGCGCGGAAGACCACGAAGTCGAAGTCGCCTGGGTGCCGGGCGCGTTCGAAATTCCGCTGATCGCCCAGAAGATGGCCGAGAGCGGCAAATACGACGCGGTCGTGACGCTTGGCGCCGTCATCCGCGGCTCGACGCCCCACTTTGACTATGTCTGCAGCGAAGTGTCCAAAGGCGTGGCCGCCATCTCGCTCAAAACCGGCGTGCCGACGATTTTCGGCGTGCTGACGACGGACAGCATCGAGCAGGCCGTGGAACGCGCGGGAACGAAAGCCGGCAACAAAGGCTGGGAAGCGGCCGTGACCGCCATCGAGATGGCCAACCTGACGAACGTTCTGAAAGGTTAAGGCAAACTAGGCTCGGCGATTCGATTCGCGGCCTGCCGCCGCGACGCTCGCGGCGATCCGCAAGGGAAGGTGACATGCCGTCGTGACGGTGCTGTACAAGCTGGAGACGTTCGAAGGGCCGCTCGATTTGTTGCTTCACTTGATCGATAAAGCGGAGATCGACATTCAGGATATTTCCATCAGCGAAATTACCGATCAATATATGAGCTACCTCGACGCCATGCAGGAGCTGGAGCTGGACGTGACGAGCGAATTTCTCGTCATGGCCGCGACTCTGCTCTCGATGAAGAGCCGCCAGCTTCTTCCGAAGCCTCCGGTGACGGACGAGCCTTGGGTGACCGTCGAAGAAGAGGGGGAGGACCCGCGCGAGGAATTGATCCGCAAGCTGCTGGAATACCGCAAATACAAGGCGATCGCCAGCCAGCTCCGCGAACAGGAGTACGAGCGGAGCCTCGTGTTCACCCGGGATCCCGCCGACCTCGCGCCGTTCGTGCCGGATATCCCCCGGAATCCGGTCGAAGGGCTTCACGTCGCCGATCTGGTGCGCGCCTTCCGCAAGGCGATGCGCCGCGTGGCGGGGCGCAACCGGATCGCGGCCATTCAGCGCGACGAGATCTCGATCAAGGATCGCATCCGCGACATTATAGACGCGCTCAAGGCAAGGGCTTCGGACGGGGACGGCAAAGTGCTGTTCTCCCAGCTGATCGGAGACCAGATGGACCGGCAAGAGGTCGTCGTGACCTTCCTGGCCGTTCTCGAATTGATGAAGCGGCGCATCGTGTCCTGCTACCAGAACCGTCTGTTCGACGAAATCGTGCTGTCCTGGACCGGAAAGGAGGAGGACGAGGATGGACTATTCGAAATTGAAATCGATTCTTGAGGGACTGCTGTTCGTCTCCGGAGAAGAGGGTTTGAGCGCCAAAGCGATCGCCGAAGTGGTGGAGATGGACGTCGACGTCGTGCGCGACGTGCTGCGCGACCTGCAATCCGATTTCGTCCGCGACGGAAGGGGTATCCGCATCGCCGAGGTCGCCGGCGGCTTCCGCCTGACGACGGCGCCCGATCACGCGCCCTATTTCGAGAAGCTCGCCTATTCGCCCGCCCGCTCCTCCTTGTCCCAGGCCGCGCTCGAGACGCTGTCGATTATCGCCTACCGGCAGCCGATTACGCGCATCGAGATCGAGGAGATTCGCGGCGTCAAAGCCGACCGCGCGATCCATACGCTCATGGTCAAGGATTTGATCGAAGAGGTCGGGCGGGCCGACGCTTTGGGGCGGCCTATCCTGTACGGAACGACGAAGGCGTTCCTCGATTATTTCGGGCTCGCCAGCCTCGACCAGTTGCCCGATCCGGACGTCGGAGAAGCGGACGACGAACTGGAGGAGCGGACGAAGATGCTGTTCGAGCGTATCGAAGGCCGGCAGCTGTCGCTCGACGATTTGAGGATGCTGGAAGCCGATTGAAGCGCTGGCAACCGAATGAACCGTGAACGTTAAAGGCCATACTATTCCCAGCGAAAGGCGGGAAACGTATGGCTTTTTGGTTTTGGGCGGCCGTCGCGGCGGCCGTCGTAGCGGCGGGAACGGCGGCGCTGCTGTCGCAAGTTCGCGTTCGGGTCCGCTATTCACGCAACGGCAAGCTCGATCACCTCGTCATCATCGTGCGCGCGCTGTTCGGCATCGTGCGGATGCAAACGATCGTTCCCTCGATCATGATGCGCGGCTGGAGCGTCGTATACCGGCAAAAGAACCGGTCCGAAGCGGGAATCTTGAGCCGGCAAGACGAAGGCCGCTTCCGGCTGACGTGGAGCCGCATGCGCCGTTATCGGCGTGTCTACCGGGACCTACAGTTGTCGACCAAGGGCTTCAGAAGGTGGCTTAGGAGAACGCTGCGCAAAGTGGAATGCACCCGTTGGCGGCTCGACGTATCGGTCGGCACCGGGGACGCGGCGTCTACCGGCGCCGCCGCAGGGTTCTTCTGGTCGGTTCTCGGCTGCGCGGTCGCGGCAACCGATAGTCTGACGACGCTGAAAACCCGCCCGCACGGCGAAGTGCGGCCGGTGTTCTCGGGCAAGGAGTTTAGCGTCGTCTGGGAGGCCGATTTCCGCATCCGGCTCGGCACGGTCTTCTTCGCCGGCATCCGCTTGGGGACGCGGACGGTGAAGCTGTCCCGGGTGCTTCGCGCCTGGCGAAGCTGGATGACGAAGCCGGAGCGCGCCTGAGCCGGCGGGACAAGACGTATAAAAGCGGGAGCGGACAGCCACTCTAACGGGGAAAGGAGGATTCACCAATGTCCGAACATCCGATCCAAGGGCTTATGCAAACCGCAATGGAGAATATTAAGGAAATGGTGGATGTAAGTACCATAGTTGGCGATCCTGTCCAGGTTCCGGACGGCAGCGTCATCATGCCGATCTCCAAGGTCGGCTTCGGCTTCGCCGCCGGGGGCAGCGAATTTCTCGGCATGGACGACGCCGGAGCGAACGCCCATGCGGGTACGCAAGGCGGAGCCCACGAGAGCGGTAAAGACGCGCACAACGCTTCCGTCCAGCTTCCGTTCGGCGGCGGCAGCGGCGGCGGGGTGTCGATTACGCCGATCGCTTTCCTCGTCGTAGGCACGCAAGGGGTCAAAGTCGTTCCGCTGGACAATCAAACCCATCTGATCGAACGGCTGATCGAAGTCGCTCCGCAGTGGGTGGACCGGATTCAAGGGATGTTCCAGCGCCGCGGAGAAGACGCCGAGCATTTGTCCATCCGTTCCTCTTCGTCCGACAACATCATGTAATCCCGTCTAGCCGTTCGTCTTTCTTTCCGGCCGCAAAGCCGGGTTTTCGCATGATGAGGTCAGCCAGAAAGTTCTGGTTGGCCTATTTTTGTTCATCGCCGGGAATCGGCAGCTCTATGAAGTGGATTTAGATTGAATCATTTTGGACACGCCTACATAAATTGTAGTAAGAACGACGCGATGGAAGCTCTCACATCCAAGGAGGATACGTATACAAGATGACGCGTTATCGCTACCGCAACCGTTCTTCCGCGATCCTGCTCGGGATCGCGTCGCTTCTGGCGTCCGTTCCGGCGCTCGGCTTCGCGGGATCCGCTTCGGCCGCCCCCGCCTCCCCGCCGGCCACGCACGCCAAAGCCGACGCTTTGATCGACGTCACTTCGGGACGGCTGCTGGTCAGCCATAACGGAGACCGGGAAATGAAAATTGCCAGCTTGACCAAAATCATGACGGCGATCGTAGCGATCGAGCACGGCCGCCTCGGCGATATCGTGACGGTCAGCAAGCGCGCGGCCGGCAAAGAAGGCTCCTCCCTGTATTTGAAGGCCGGCGAGAAGATCAAGCTGGAGGACTTGCTGTACGGACTGATGCTGCGTTCGGGCAACGACGCCGCGACCGCGATCGCCGAGCACGTCGGAGGGTCGCTGGAAGGGTTCGTCTACCTGATGAACCGGAAGGCGGAAGAGCTGGGCCTTGCGCATACCCGCTTCGAGAATCCGCACGGTCTGGATCAGCAAGGCCATTATTCGTCGGCGAACGATCTGGCCGTTCTGACCGCTTACGCGCTTCACAACGACGTCTTCCGCAAAATCGTCGGCACGAAGGTGAAGACGGCCCCCAACCCGAACGAGACTTGGGATTACAAGTGGGTGAACAAAAACAAGATGCTGGCCATGTACGAAGGAGCCGACGGGGTGAAAACGGGCTATACGAAGCAGGCGCTGCGTTGTCTGGTAAGCTCCGCCACGCGAGGGGGGCAGCAGCTCGTGGCGGTGACGCTGAACGACGGGAACGACTGGGCGGACCATCGCCGCCTGCTCGATTACGGCTTCGCGCATTATCCGCTTCGGCTCGTCGTCCAGAAGGGCGAGCCGGTCGCCGGGTATCCGTACTTGACGACGGCCGACTTCCGTTATCCGTTCTCGGAGGGCGAGCGGGACAAGCTTCGGATCAAGCTGGCGCCGCTCGCCTCGACGAGCCTCGATTACCAGTTCGGTTACCGCGGCAAGCTGATCTTCAGACTGGACGATCGCGATATCGGCACCGTCGCCCTTAAAGCGCAGCCGGAGGAAGACTCCGGCTCGCTGCCCTCGAATTCCCGCTCCCGCGAGGGACGCTCCGGCGGAAGCCTATGGCGGTGGAAGCCGTCGCTTCACAGCTCGATCAGAGCTTTATTTTCCATTTAAGAAAGGGGCGTTTGCGATGGTGAACTGGATCTGGCTGGGCATGATTCTGTTCAGCGTCGTCTATGCCGCCGCGAACGGGCGCATCCAGCAGGTCACCGAAGCTGCGTTCAACGGCGCGCAGACCGGCGTGACCGTTTGCATCGGGCTCATCAGCATTCTCGTCTTCTGGCTCGGGCTCATGCGCATCGCCGAACAATCCGGGCTCGTCCGCAAGCTGGCCCAGGCGGTCGCGCCGGCCGTCCGCTGGTTGTTCCCGGACGTTCCCCGCGACCATCCGGCGTTCGGGTTCATTCTGTCGAACATGAGCGCGAACTTGCTCGGGCTCGGCAACGCCGCGACGCCGATGGGCATTCGGGCCATGCAGGAGCTCCAGAAGCTGAACCCGAACCCCGATACCGCCACTCCGGCCATGTGCACGCTTCTGGCGCTGAACACGGCGAGCATAACGCTCGTGCCGACGACGCTCATCGCCATCCGCATGAATTTCGGCTCGCTCCATCCGACCGATATCGTCGCCTCGACGCTGCTCGCGACGATCGTATCGACCGGCGCGGCCATAATGGCGGACCGCTGGTATCGAAGCCGCAGCAGCCCGCCGCCGCTGCTCCCCCCATCCATCGCCGAGACGAAAGGAGGCTGATCCATGGTCTCCTTTCTTCATACGCTCTCGTCCTGGGCCATACCGATGATGATCGTTCTTATCCCTCTTTATGCCGCTTTTCGCAAGGTTCCGGTTTACGAGACGTTCATCGACGGCGCCAAGGACGGCTTCCAGACCGCCGTCGGCATTATTCCGCACCTTGTCGGCATGCTGACCGCCATCGGCATGTTCCGCGCCTCCGGAGCGATGGACGCGCTGCTCGGCTTGTTCCGCCCGCTGTTCGAGCGGATCGGCATTCCGGGGGAAGTGCTGCCGCTCGGCCTGCTGAGACCGATTACCGGAGCCGGCTCGCTCGCTTACGCCACCGATCTGATCAAGCAGCACGGGCCCGACTCCATGATCGCGCGGATCGCTTCGACGATCCAGGGGAGCACCGACACGACGCTGTACGTGCTGACCGTATACTTCGGGGCCGTCGGCATCCGCAAATCCCGTTACGCGCTCAAGGTTGGGCTGTTTTCCGACGCGGTCGGCTTCTTCGCCGCCGTGGCGGCGTGCTGGCTGTTGTTTTAAGCCCGTCCACAAGGTATGATGGGTGTTGAGGTGAAATTTCCATTGGAACGTTTGCAGAAAATACTCGCGAATGCGGGCGTCGCGTCGCGCCGCAAGTGCGAAGAGCTGATCGCGGCCGGTAAAGTGACGGTGAACGACAAGGTCGTGACGGAGCTCGGCGCCAAGGCCGACCCGGCGGTCGACGTCATCGCCGTAAACGGCAGGAAGATCCGGACGGAATCGAAGATCTACCTGATGTTCAACAAGCCGAAGGGCGTCATTACGAGCATGAGCGATCCGAAGGGGCGTTCGATCGTCGCCGACTACTTGAAGGGCGTCAAGGAGCGCGTCTATCCCGTAGGGCGGCTGGATTACGATACGGAGGGCTTGCTGCTGCTCACCAACGACGGGGACTTGGCCCATAAGCTGACCCATCCGAAGCATCATGTGCCGAAAACGTATTTGGCGACGGTCGAGCGGATTCCGCACGGCGACGCGCTGGAGAAGCTGGCCAGAGGCATCAAGCTGGAGGACGGCATGACCGCCCCGGCCGAAGTCGAATATCACGACGCCGATCCCGACAACAAGCAGGCGACGATCCGGATTACGATCCGCGAAGGGCGCAACCGTCAAGTGAGGCGCATGTTCGAAGCGATCCACCACCCCGTCATCCGGCTCAAGCGGATTGCGTTCGGCGGCATCGCGCTGGACAACCTGCAGCGGGGCAAATACCGGCCGCTGACGAAGGAAGAGCTGAACGCGCTTAAGGCGGCCGCGGAATCCGCGGGGCAGGCGTGATTGAAGTCACACAATGTTCAAAACCGGAGGTCGGGACCGTTGTCCAGGGCCCCGGTATTTTCGTTATAATCGAGTTAAAACGGCTGCGAGAATCTTCCTGTCGAAGACGGTCTCGCCGTTCGCATTTTAGACCGGTGGTGAAAGACGTGAAGCGTTACCGCAAGCCCGTCCAGTATATCGTTTTGGCGTTCGTCATTCTGATCGGCGGCTATGCCATCGGACGGTCGTTCTTCCATACGCAGGAGGTGCTGAAGCCCGGGAGCGAAGCGCCCGCGTTCAACCTGGCCGATCTGAAGGGGGAGACGCACGACCTCGCTTCCTATAAGGGCAAGCCGCTCGTGCTCAATTTCTGGGGAACGTTCTGCCCTCCTTGCCGGAACGAGATGCCCGCCCTGCAGAAGGAATACGAGAAATGGAAGGGCGAAGGCCTTCAACTCGTCGGCATCAATCTGAGCGAGGACCGGATTACCGTGCAGCGGTTCGCCTCGGGGGTCGGGGCCTACTTCCCGATTCTGCTCGACCGGAACAAGAGGACGGAGAAGCTGTACGGGCTGAAGGAATACCCGACGACGTATTTCATATCGGCGGACGGGATTATTCAAGACGTCGTCGTCGGAGGCCCGATGAGCGAAGAAGACATCGATTCGCGGATCCGGAAGCTGTTCGGCCGCTAATGCGTTACGACTAGGAGGCTGTGTCGGTTGTTTCAGAATACGAAGTGCGAATGCGGACACCAGAATCCGGCGGGAACGGTTCTCTGCGAATCGTGCGGCAAACCGCTCGTGGAAGACTTGCCGCTCGACAGTCCGCTGGAGATGAGGTACGACGGCGTCGCCCGCCGTTCGCAGAAGGAGAATCCGGACATCATCGACCGGGTTTGGAACTTTTTCTCGTCCGTCAAAGTCGCCGTTTGGCTTATCGTCATTACGCTGGTCGGAGCGGCGCTGGGCACGATTTACCCCCAAGAGAGCACGTTTATCAACCTGGACGATCCGGCCCAATACTACAAGGACACGTACGGAACGTGGGGGCAGATCTACCAGGCGCTCGGTTTGTCCAGAACGTACGAGTCGTGGTGGTTCGTCGGCCTGCTCGTCATGATCGGCACGTCGCTCGTCATTTGCAGTCTCGACCGGGTGCTGCCCCTGTACCGGGCGCTCTCCAAACAGCAGATCCGCAAGCATCTGACGTTTATCAAACGCCAGCAAACCGTCTACGAGGGAACGCTGGACCAGGATCCCGAGGCGTGGACGCAAGCGTTCGCCGAGCAGCTGAAGCGGAAGCGCTACCGCGTTGCCCGGGAAGGGACGGCGCTGCTCGCCGAGAAAAACCGGTTCAGCCGCTGGGGACCTTATATTAACCATATCGGGCTCATCGTCTTCCTGCTGGCGGTGCTCGGCCGCGGGGTGCCCGCGTGGCATATGGATCAGTACGTCTCGGTGGACGAAGGCCAGACGAAGCAAATTCCGAATACGAACTATTACGTCAAGAACGAGAAGTTCACCGTAGAGTTTTACAAGGACAGCGAGCTTCCCGACAGCCTGAAAGGAACGAACCGGGCGAAGCTGTACGAGACGAAGGCGGTGCTGTACGAATGCACGGCCTATTGCGACGATCCGGTGAAGGACCCGGTGCTGACCGAAGTCGACAGGCACGACATTCGCGTCAACAGCCCGCTGTCTTATAAAGGTTTGAAATTATACCAATACAATTACGAGGAGCGCATTCGCCTCATCTCCGTCCGTCCGATGCTGGTCGATTCGAAGACGGGGCAATCGTACGGTCCGTTCGAACTGCCGATGAGCAATCCGCCATTGACTTATAAGGTCGGGCCTTATACGCTGAAACTGAACGACGTGTTTCCCGATTTTGGCATGGACGAGCAGAACCGGCCGATGACCAAGTCGCGCGACCCGAACAATCCGGCCTTCGTCTTCCTCGTGACGGGACCAGGCCTGTCCAAGGAAGGCGAAATTTACATCTACTTCCCGCTGCCGTCGGCGGAAGACAAGCTGCTCGAGCAGCAGATCAACGCCAGCTTCCAGAAGAGCGGCAACAATACGGGAAGGTTCTCGTTCCAGGTCGGGAAAATGGAGAACGTCAAATTCTCGCAATATACGACGTACCTGAACGTTCGGGTCGACCGGGCGATGCCGTACATCTGGATCGGCGCCGGCATCTCGATGATCGGCCTGGTCATGGGCTTCTACTGGCAGCATCGCCGCGTCTGGCTGCGCATCGACGACGGCAAGCTGACGCTTGGCGCCCATACGAACAAAAATACGTACGGCATCCGGGCCGAGGTGGCCGCCGCGCTGAACAAGACGGGCATCGCCATCGAACCGAAGGCGCTAGATAACAGGAGGAAACTAAGTTGAATTCATGGCTCCATACTAGCAGCAATGCGTTTATCGTCGCGTTTTTCCTATATTGCTTCTCGTTTATCGGCTATGCCGTCGCCGTCGGCGGCCGCCGCTTCAGCAACCGCGATCCGGAAGCGCACGCGAAGCGCTGGAGCCGGATCGGCTTCGGTCTGGCGGTGCTCGGCTGGATCGCGCATCTGGTCTTCTTCTTTACGCGCTGGAAGGGCGGCGGGCACATTCCGACCAGCAACATGTACGAGTTCATGACGTTCCTCGGCATGGCGATCATGTTCGCTTTTATCATCGTCAACCTGATTTACCGCAACGCGCTCGTCGGCGCGTTCGCCACGCCGCTTGTCGTCATCATTATCGCGTACGCTTCCGTCTTTCCGTCCGACGTGCAGCCGCTCATCCCGGCGCTGAACTCGATCTGGCTCAAAATCCACGTCACGACGGCGGCCGCGGGCGAAGCGTTCTTCGCCGTCGGCTTCGCGGCGGCGCTCGTCCAACTGCTGCGGGTCGTCGACTTCTCCAGGAACGACAAAGCCGGCAAGCGGGCGCAGCGCGGGGTGGAAGGCGTGCTCTTCTTCATTATCATTGTCATCGGCTTCCTCGTCTCGGTGTTCGGCTTCCGGGCCGGCGGCTACGAAGCCGAGTTCAAGCAGGAGAAGTTCAGCATCGACCAGCAGGGCAACGAGATCAATTCGGTGCAGAAGGTAGCGTACGGATTGCCGCCGATCGTCAAGCCGTACAACAGCGAGACGATCACGATGCAGCCTTACCTCGGCATCAAGGAACCGCTGTTCGAAGCGCCGTCATGGATGAACGGCGTCAACGCGGGCCGCAAGCTGAACACGGTCATCTGGTCGGTCATCTCCGGGCTCATTTTGTACGGCATCATCCGTCTCGTCCTCCGCAAGCCGTTAGCCGCGGCGATTCATCCTTATTTGGACGGCATCGACCCGGACGATCTCGACGAGATCAGCTACCGCGCGATCGCGATCGGCTTCCCGGTCTTTACGCTCGGGGCGCTTATCTTCGCCATGATCTGGGCGCAGATCGCCTGGTCCCGCTTCTGGGGCTGGGACCCGAAGGAAGTATGGGCGCTCATCACCTGGCTGTTCTACAGCGCCTACCTGCATTTGCGGCTGTCCCGCGGCTGGCAGGGAACGCGCTCCGCCTGGCTGGCGGTCATCGGGTTCATCGTCGTTCTGTTTACGCTGATCGGCGTCAATCTCGTCATCGCCGGCTTGCATTCCTATGCCGGGGTGTCATAAGCATAAGAAGCGACAGCATATCAAGAAGGAGACGGTCTAGATGAACGAAATGGGCAACCGGATATTGGTCGTAGATGACGAGGAACGCATTCGCCGTTTGCTGCGCATGTATCTGGAGAAAGAGGGGTACGTCATCGATGAGGCGGAAGACGGGGAGACCGCGCTTCGCAAAGCGCTTCAAACCGACTTCGATCTGATCGTGTTGGACTTGATGCTCCCCGGCATGGACGGCATCGAGGTTTGCACCCGTCTGCGCCAGAGCAAGGCGACTCCCGTCATCATGCTGACTGCCAAGGGCGAGGAAGTGAACCGCGTTCAGGGGTTCGAAGTCGGCGCTGACGATTACGTCGTCAAGCCGTTCAGCCCGCGCGAGGTCATCTTCCGCATCAAAGCGATTTTACGGCGGTCTTCCGCGACCGCCTTCCTGTCCAAGGACATGGCCGCGAGCAACAACATCGTGTTCCCGCATCTCGTCATCGAGCATGACGCGCATCGGGTAACCGCGGGCGGCCAGGAGGTCAATCTGACGCCGAAGGAGTACGAGCTGCTTCATTATTTGGCCAGCTCGCCGGATAAAGTGTTCTCCCGCGAGGAGCTGCTCAAGGACGTCTGGAATTACGACTTCTTCGGCGACTTGCGCACGGTCGATACGCACGTCAAGCGGCTTCGCGAGAAGCTGAACCGCGTGTCCGTAGAGGCGGCGTCGATGATTACGACCGTCTGGGGCGTCGGCTACAAGCTCGAGGTGACGAAATAAGCGATGGCGATATGGAGAAGCGTAGTCGGCAAGCTGTGGCTGACCATCATCGGGCTCGTCGCCGTCGTCATCTCGACGATCGGCTTGTTCCTGCTCAAGTATATCGATACTACGTTCGTCGACTCGGGCAAAATCAAACATTTGTTCGTTTACGCGGGGGCTGTCGGTTTTTTGCTGACAACCTTTTTCGCATTTTTTCTGTTGACAAAAATTACGCAGCCGCTTCGGGAGATGCGGGAAGCCGCAGATCAAATCGCGCAAGGGGATTATACGGCCCGGGTGGCGATCCGCTCGTCCGACGAGATCGGAGAACTCGCCAATACGTTCAACTCGATGGCGTCGGAGATCGACACGCTCATCCGCGCTTTGGAGCACGAGCGCGATCACCTGAGCAGCGTGCTCCGAAGCATGACGGACGCGGTCATCTCCTTTAATGCCGAAGGGGGCGTGATTTTGACCAATCCGCAAGGCAAGCATCTGCTCGAACTCTGGAATTCGGTCGACTGGAGCGACGAAGAACCGGACCGGAGGGGCGAAGTGCCGGGCCCTCTCTTGGAGACGTATCGCACCGTCATCAAGCGGGGCACGGAGCTGACGACCAAAATCCACGTTCAGAGCGAAGTATATTCCGTCGTCATGACGCCGCTCGTCTCGTCGGACGGCATTCGCGGCGCCGTGGCCGTCCTGCGGGACGTCACCGAGGAATTTCGCGTCGAGAAGCTGCGTAAAGATTTCGTAGCCAACGTCTCGCACGAGATCCGTACCCCGCTGTCGATGGTTCAGGGCTACAGCGAAGCGCTGCTTGACGATATTGCGGCGTCTCCCGAGGAACGCCGGGAGCTCGTGCAGGTCATTCACGACGAATCGCTGCGCATGGGCAGGCTCGTCAGGGATTTGCTCGATCTGGCCCGCATGGAGGCCGGCCATTTGGAGATGCATTTCCAGCCGCTCGACGTGAACGCCTTGCTGAACCGGGTCTACCGGAAATTCGCCGCCCTGACGAAGGAGAAGGGAATTCTCTTGTCCAAGTCGGAAGACCGGGAAGACTTGACGCTGACGGCGGACGGAGACCGGCTGGAGCAGGTGCTGACGAACCTGCTGGACAATGCGATCCGCCATACGCCCGCCGGAGCTTCGATCCGGATGACGGCGGACAAAGTGCGCGGCTCGCGGGGCGAAGAGCTGAAGCTGACGGTCGAAGACGAGGGGCAGGGCATTCCGCAGGAGGATTTGCCGTACATTTTCGAACGGTTCTACAAAGCCGACAAAGCCCGCAAAAGGGAGAACAACGGAGGCACCGGCCTGGGCCTGGCCATCGTGAAAAATCTGGTCGAAGCTCACGGCGGCAAAATTACGGCGACGAGCGAGCCGGGGGCCGGCACGACGTTTACGATTTGGTTGCCGATGAGCGGAAAGCCCGTGGCGTCCGGGGAACGGCGATAGCGGAGACAACGGCGCGCGCGGCGAAGGCTGCACGCGCCAACGGGGGGAACGCGCGCGGGATGTAGAAACCGCTTACAACAAACGGCCGGCAGAGCGGACCGGGCTGTCGGGTGCTCTACCAGACGGTAGGAAGCGAGAGGGGGGTCGGCCTGCTGACCGTCTTCTTCTCGCTGCTGACGATTTCGATGGGGTTCCTCGTCTCGAGAAGAAGAGGAGAGCCGAACGTCCGGCGGGACGTTCTTCTGACGTCGGCTTGCGTTACGGCCGCGGCTTGCCTGCTGCTGATCGATATTCGGACCTGGTCGGTCACCGCGTACATGATCGTCTTTTCGTTTTTCAACCCGCTGACGGTCAATACGCTTACTTCTCACTACTATCGGCTGATGGACTTTCTTCCGCTGCGGGGCCAGTTCCGGATCGAATCGGTCGTGATCCGGGAGCTGTTCCTGAACGCGGGGCGGGTGCTGTCGATCTTCGCGCTGATTTGGTTTGCCGACGATCCGGCGGCTTCGGCACTCCCGATCGTGCTCGTCTGCGCCTCGCTGCTTCAGTTCGTTATGGCGGCGCTGGTGCGCCCGGCTTCCAAGAACAGCAACAAACCGGCCTGAGGGCCGGTTTGTTTCATGCTTAAACTTAAACGAGATGAATTTGCTTGGCGCTGACCAGGTCCGCCAGGCTGGCGACTTGGACGAGCACGTCTTTCGGCACGGCCTTGTCGACGCCGAGCACCATGATGGCTGCTCCGCCGGCCAGCTTCCGTCCGACCTGCATCGTGGCGATGTTGACGTCGTTGCTGCCCAGGCTCGTTCCGACGCGGCCGATAATGCCCGGTTTGTCGTAGTGCGAGATGAGCAGAATATGCCCTTCCGGCGCCACGTCGACCGGATATTGGTCGATTTGCGTAATGCGCGCGCCGAAGCCGTTGAGCAGGGCGCCCGCCGCCATGCGCTCTTCCTTGCCGGTCCGCAGCGTGACGGAGACGAGGTTCGTGAAGCCTTTGCTGGCGTGCGATTTGTTGGTGACGATGTTGACGCCGCGGGTTTTCGCGAGGTGCATGGCGTTGACGGCGTTCACCTGGTCGGAGCCGAGATGGTGAGCCAGCACGCCTTGCACAACGTAGCGGGTCAGCGGCTGCGTATCGACGTCCGCCAGCTCGCCGGAGTAGCCGACGACGATCTCTTTGACCGGGCCTTCGGCCATTTGCGCCGCGAAGCTTCCCAACTTGCGGCCGAGCTCGAAGTAAGGCGCGAGCTTGGACAGCACGTCTGCGGGTACGGCCGGCATGTTGACCGCGTTCTTGTACGGCTCGCCGCGCAGAATGTGAAGGAGCTGCTCCGATACGTCGATCGCGACGTTCTCTTGCGCTTCGACAGTCGAAGCGCCGAGGTGGGGGGTTACGATGATCTTCGGATGCTTCAGGAACGGATGGTCCGGCTTCGGCGGCTCTTCCTCGAAGACGTCGAAGGCCGCCCCGGCGACGATGCCCGCGTCGATCGCTTCGACCAGCGCCTGCTCGTCGATGATGCCGCCGCGAGCGCAGTTGACGAGGCGGACGCCCTTCTTCATCCGGGCGAATTGGGCTTTGCCGATCATATGCCGGGTTTCCGGCGTCAGCGGCGTATGCACGGTGATGAAGTCGGCTTCGCGCACGACTTCGTCGACGGAGGCGAGCTTGACGCCGAGCTTCTCGGCGCGCTCTTCCGTCAGGAACGGGTCGTAGCCGAGCACGGTCATGCCGAACGCCTTGGCGCGGGCGGCGACTTCGCTGCCGATGCGGCCCATGCCCAGCACGCCCAGCACTTTGTTGCGCAGCTCGACGCCGACGAACGATTTGCGGTCCCATTCGCCGCCGACCGTCTTCAAATAAGCTTGCGGAATGTGGCGGGCAAGCGCCATCATCATGGCGAACGTATGCTCGCAAGTCGTAATCGTGTTGCCGTCCGGAGCGTTGATAACGACGATCCCGCGCTTCGTGGCGGCGTCGAGATCGATGTTGTCGACGCCGACGCCGGCGCGCCCGATCACCTTGAGCTGCTTGCCGGCGGTCATAATCCGCTCGGTAACGCGCGTCTGGCTGCGAACGAGAAGGGCGTCGTATTCGCCGATGATGGCGACCAGCTCATCTTCGGACAGCCCGGTTTTCTTGTCGATGGAGACGTCGGACGCTTCCGCAAGAAGAGAAATGCCCAAATCGCTGATCGGGTCCGATACCAACACTTTAAACATGTAAGCTCCCCCTAAAGTTCATAAGTATAGAAAACACCCTCAACCTCCCCGTCGTCCGCATTCCGCGAACGAACAGTGCATTGAGGGTGATGTAGCTGATTTCAACATTCGTCGCTTCTTTTTCCAAGGTCCAACGGCCTTTCCTATTTTAAAGCAACGAGACAGGCAAATCAATGGCCAATCTGCGACAAATCGCGAGCCGTGTCGAGGTTTATTTGTCCGACGAGAAAAACGGCAGCTGCGGCAGCAATTGCTTGGCGTAGAAGCGGTTCTTGGCGTTCAGGAAATCTCCCGCGCGAACCGCGTCCGTCTGCGTCAGCAAATCGGCGATCGCGCTCATGGATTTCAATTTCATCCGCTCCGCTTGACCGGAAGCGATGAAGGTGTCGATTCTGGCGGTCAGATCTTGCGGCAGGAAGTCGCTCATGATCGACTGCTCCTGCAGGTATTTGGCGGTGAGCCCGTTCTTGATGACGAGCGGGAGCGTCTTCCACTGCGTTAGCCCGACGATCGTTTTGTAATCGGAATGGCTTGGAATGTTCATGTCGACGCCCGCGGCCCATTGTACCATGGATTCGTAGTACCGCTCCTGGGCGGACAAGCCGAGCTTCAATCCTTCTTTATAGAAGGCGTCGTCGTAAATCTGGTTCAGCACGGTGGAGGCTGTGCCCTGATTCGCGGCCGCCGCATGGGAAGACAAACTGCTCGCGTAAAGCTTCAAGCTCTTGAGGTATTCGTCCTGGGCCTCCTTCAGCAGCGGGGAGACGGGAGGGATGTAGGACACTTTGGCTGATTCGTATTTGTTGTTCGCGGTTTTGGCCAATTCCTTGAGGGACGCGGAGCGGTCGGCCGTCTCGTCCGTCAGCCACTTCTGCCCGGCGGACTGCCACTCGTCCATGAATTCACGATAAGGCAAAAATACGGTATGATAGAAGGATACGAGATCCTGAAGCTGGTAGGCGGCGGCCGTCTCCGCCGCTGCCGCGCTTGCCGACCCGGCCGCCTTCTCCTGGCGGGCTTCGGCTTGGGAAGCGCCGATCTTCACGCCGTAGAAGAAAGCTCCTACCGCGACGATGAGCATGAAGAGAAAACCAAGGGCAAACATGAGATCGGTACGCGTTAGACGTTTTTCCATCATTTACTCCTCTTTACGGTCAAATTAGTAGGTCTAGTATAGTGAATGCATGGCGTATAGAACAATATTAAATATAAATTTTTAGAGGGAATATGAGAAAATTCGACATCCGCAACTTGAAAATACGCAAGGTATCCGCCCAGGACCTCGACGACCGCCTGCTGCTGATCAATTTGTATCTTACGCAGCTTATTACTTTCATTATCGGATTGTTGTGGGTGATTTTACAGGGGAGAAACGCCATTTCTTTGCTCAAATGGCCGGCTAATCCCGGATTTCTCGCATTTGCGGCCGGTTTGGCCGTCTTGGTCGTCGCCCTGGACATCGCCGTCTCGCGATGGATGCCGGAAGAAGCGATGGACGACGGGGGCGTGAACGAGAGGATTTTCCTGACGCGGCCGATCTGGCACATCGTGCTGATTTGCCTGGTCGTCAGCGTCTGCGAGGAGTTGCTGTTCCGCGGGGCGGTTCAGCATGCGATCGGGCCCTATTGGACGAGCATCGTGTTCGCGGCGATCCACGTCCGCTACCTGAGGCACTGGATTCCGACCGGCATGGTGTTCGGCATCAGCTACGCACTCGGCTGGATCTACTTGCACACGGGCACGCTGTGGGCTCCGATCGTCGCGCATTTTCTGGTGGATTTGATCATGGGGCTCATTATCCGATTACGGAGGGAATCGCAAGCATGAAAGAGGAAGACCGTTCTTCGGCGTGGGAGCGCTACATCGAAGCGAAGCGCCGCGCGTTCGAAGCGACGGATGACGAAGAGGAGAAAAACGCGTTATCGACGATCGAAGAGCTGGAGGCGGCCATCGCGGAAGCCGCGGCGTCGTCCGGCATTCCGGAGACGGGATTGCCGCCCCGCGCTTCGGTTCATCCTTCTTCCAGGGGAACGCTCACCCGCTGGTTTTACCGGGTGCTTGTCGCCTTGTTCATCGCTCTCGTGGCCGGGCTGCTGTGGTGGGGCAATCAGCGCGTCTAGGCCTGCGTATCGATGGAGGCCGGATCGACGAACGCGTAGCCCCGCTTCTCGAGGTCGGTCAGCAGCGCGTCCAGCGCTTCTCCCGTCCAGGGGAGCTCGTGCATGAGAATGTTGCTTCCGGGATGCAGCTGGTCACTTACGTTCTTGATGATGGCCGCCGTCTTGTCCTTGATCTTGTCGCCGCTCATCTCCCAGTCCAGCGAACCGTTGGACCAGGTCATATACATAAGGCCGTTCGCCTTCGCGACGGCGTGCGTCGTCGCGTTGCCGGAAGCGTTCGGCGGCCGGAAGAAAACGGGCGTCTTGCCGATGACGTCCTTGACGATCTGCTGCACGTTCCCGATCTGTTCCCGAACGGTTTCGGGCTTTTCTTTGGCCAATTGAATATGGTCCCAGGAATGATTGCCGATCGTTTGGCCTCTGGCGTCGATTTCCTTGAGCAGCTCCGGATGCTTCTTGACCCGATAGCCGTTGACGAAGAAGATCGCTTTCGCTTTGTGCTTGTCCAGCGCGTCCAGAATCGGCTTCAGCGTCGCCTCCGCTTTCGGACCGTCGTCGAACGTGAGGAGCACGACTTTGGCGCCGGTTTGTTGCGGGTCGATCGGAACGATATCGTAGTTTTTGTTCATGCGATAGAGCTTTGCCGCCGACGTTGCGGCCGCAGCCGAAGGGGAGGCCGCCGGCGCGTCCGGCTTCGGGTCAGCCGCCGCGGAGGAGGCGTTCGCGCTGCCGGCGGGTATGGCCGCGGAGGAGGCGGAAGGAGACGGCGGCTCGGCCGAAACGGCGGCGGGCGCAGCCTCCGGCGTCGCGTTGCCGCAAGCGGCAAGCGAGGACAGCGAAGCGAGAATGAAAGGTACGGTCAGGGCGGCTGCAATGCGGTTCATTGGGGCGTCTCCTCCGCGTATCGTTTCTTTAATGAACAGTCACTTCCGATTGTAACATATCCGGCAACGGCCGACACTGGGGCCTCTTCCTTAATTTGATGGAGCATGACGGCAACGATTGAGGCCACACTACAGAATGCCGGCAGCCCGGATTCGGGAGGCCAAGGATACAGGAGGTGTTTAGCGGATGACGAGAGTTGGAACGTTCGTCGTGGGCGGCCTTGCAGGAATCGCTATGGTCATGATCATGCAGCGGAACAAGCGGATGTCGGCCATGGCCGGCAGCCTCGGCCAAAATCTGATGTCCCGCATGGGCGGCATGAAGGAAGAGGCGATCGGCAAAATGCTGAATATGCGCTTCACCGGCCGCCATTCGGACAAAGAGTCGTCGCGGCGGAGCGAGAACGGCGAGGCCGTCTCCGGCGGATTGGATCAAGTCGCCCATCTGGCTTCGAAGGATTCGGAAGTGCAGCGCCGCGTCAACGAAATTTTGGAACAGAACGGGCATCACCAAATTTGACGGACGTTTTCGAAACAAAAGGCTTGGGCGGATAACGGCACTCGGATGTCCCGAATAGGGGCGGTCCGGTGCTGTTTTTTTGCATTTCGTGGGTTTTCCCTAGTGCATTTCGGATAGAGAAGTGATAACATGTTGTAAAGCAGAAACAATCACACATTATATGCCGCGTCATACGCTGTTATCACCCATCGTGTGCAGAAGGAGGATCCTGTCATGAGGATGGAGCGGCTTAGCCAGGACAAGATTAGGATTTTCCTTACCTTCGACGATCTGTCGGAACGCGGAATCCAGAAGGAAGACATGTGGCGGGAAATACCGAAAGTCCACGAATTGTTCAGCGAAATGATGGACCAAGCCTATAACGAGCTCGGGTTCGACGCGTCGGGGCCGCTTGCGGTCGAAGTATTCGCCATGCCGGCTCAAGGAATGGTCGTGATCGTCACGCGAGGGAAGCTGGACCGCGATGTGGAATCGTCGTCCGACGAAGATCTCGAGGATGAAGTGTACGAAATGGAAGTGACGCTCGAGCAGAGCGAAGCCATTATATATCGTTTTCGCGACATCGAAGACGCCATCGGAGCCGCCAAGATGCTTGTCAACCACCTGACGGAAGAAGGAAGGATGTATCGCTATCAGAATCAGTGGGTGCTCTGCTTTGATCCCGCCGGCCTCGAGAGCTCGGGATACCACGCGCTGATCGCGGTGCTCGCCGAATTCGGCGAAGTGACGTCCGTCACGCCGGCCGTGCTGGAGGAATACGGACAGCTGATCATCCCCTCGAACGCTGTCAAGGTGTTGGCTGAACACTTCTGATGATTCCGCATGCTTGTCCAACTGGCTTGCGCCTATTGAAGTTTGATTAGAAGCGGACATTTTGCGCTAAACGCCGATCGTTTACCGCGAAGTGTCCGCTTTTTGTTTGCCGCCTGGACCGAAAGGCCCAGAGGCAGTTCATTCCATCGGGATGCCCTTCGGCTCCGGACGTTGTATAATGGGTTCAAGGAAAGGAGGGAGAGCCCCAGGTGCTTCTCTTCTCGCTATTGGCCGCCGCGATCGCGCCGGGCATCGCGTTGCTCGCTTATTTCTATTGGAAAGACCGCTACGACGCGGAGCCGCTACCGATCGTCATCAAGCTGTTTCTAACCGGGGCGCTCACCGTTCTTCCCGTCATGATCGTTCAGCGGGCGCTTACGCTTTGGCTCGGGGAGTCGCCGTTCGCGTTCTCCTTCATCGTCTCGGCGGGCATCGAAGAGTTTATCAAGTGGTTCGTGCTGTTCCACATCATATATAACCATACCGAATTCGACGAGCCTTACGACGGCATCGTCTATGCGACGGCGGTGTCCCTCGGCTTCGCCACGCTGGAGAACGTGCTGTACGCCTTCACCGAGCCGGTCACCTTCGGGATGCTGATGGCCAGGGCGCTTCTTCCCGTGTCGGGCCACGCGCTGTTCGGCGTGTTTATGGGCTATTCACTGGGACGAGCCAAGTTCTCTTCCGGCAAGCAGATCAAGGCGCATCTGTGGATTTCGTTCTTGCTGCCGTTCGCCGCGCACGGCGTTTTCGACTTTATGATGCAAACCGTTCCTTCCGGGTGGCTATGGGTGATGGTGCCCTTTATGCTGCTGCTGTGGCTTAGGGGCATCCGAAGCGTCAACCGGGCCAATTCGGTGTCGCCTTTCCGCCTGCTGAAGCGCGAGGAAGAGGTTAAACCGTAACGAATCGGTCGATACTTTCAGATGGAGAAGCGGGGCGCGTTCCCGCGCGAGAGCTGGAGGTAGGAGAAATGTCGGCCGAACGGGTGAAAGTGACGATCCGCTGCAAGCGCTGCGGAGAGAAATTCGTCTTGCGGGGCCGCCGGGATCGGGGCAAAATCGATACCGGCTTCAAAATGTGCCTGTGCAGCAATACGGACGAATTCGACATCGAAGAAGAACGCACGTGAATAAAGTCGGCCTCCGATTCCCACACTAACGCCGAACGGCAGTATGGGAATGAAAGGGGTCGGCTTTTCATGTATGCGCGTTTAAGTTCGGTGTTGTTTCCGGTCGCGGCTTTGCTGTTTGTCGGAGCTATCCTGTGGGGCTACCAGGAGCATCAGGAGAAGAATGCGATACTGATCAAGGCGGAGAACCAATATCAGCGCGCCTTCCACGATTTGACGAATTATATGGGCAGGTTGCAGGACGAACTCGGCCAGACGCTTGCCGTGTCGTCGGTGTCGCACGGGATGCAGCGCAAAGGTCTCGTCAAAGTTTGGAGGTTGACCAGCGAGGCGCAAAACGAAATCAACCAGCTTCCTTTGGCGATGCTGCCTTTCAACAAGGCGGGGAATTTTCTCTCCCGTATCTCCGATTTCGCATACGGCACTTCGGTTCGGGATTTGACGAAGCAGCCGCTGACGGACGACGAGCTGAAGACGATGAAATCGCTGTATGCCAAGGCGGCGGACATCAACCAGGATCTCGGCAAAATTCAGGATGCCGTCATGAAGGATCATCTGCGTTGGATGGACGTCGAAGTAGCCATGGCGGGCAAGGACGAGCCTTACAACAATACGATTATCGACGGATTTAAAGCGGTGGACAAAAAAATCGCCTCCTATCCCGAGAACGACTGGGGTCCTTCCGCGATGTCCACGAAGCGGTACCGTTCGGTTCAAATGCTGTCCGGGCAAGAGGTTTCGGCCGACGAGGTGCGCAAAGAAGCGCTCGCCTTCCTCGGAACGACGGTTCATTCCGGGATCGGACGCAACGTTCACGTGACGGAAAACGGTAAAAACACCGATATGCCGGGCTACACGGTTACGGTCAGCGGTCCGAACGGCGAGAACATCCAGCTCGATTACACTCGCAAGGGCGGGGAGCTGCTCTGGTATATGAACCCGCGCACCGTGAAGACGCGCAAGCTGGATTTCGCAGCGGCCCGAACGAGGGCGTCGCAATTTCTCGACTCGCACGGCTACAAGAACATGACGCCGGTCACCTATGACGAATACGATCACGTCTCCGTGTTCACGTTCGTCGGCCTTCGGGACAACGTCAAGATTTATCCCGACAAAGTGACGGTGCGCGTCGCCCTGGACAATGGCGAAGCGGTCGGCCTGCAAGCCTCGGATCATGTGTTCGCCCCGCGCAACCTCTCCGTCGGGAAGGCGAAGCTGACCCGGGAACAGGCGCAAAAAGCGCTTCACCCCGATTTCAAAGTGCAGAACTACAGCCTCGCCGTCATCGAGAACGAGGAAAACAAAGAGGTACTGTGCCACGAGTTCACCGGGTCCGTCAACGGCAACGAATATCGCATCTATATCAACGCCGATTCCGGGCTGGAGGAGTCGGTCGAGCAAATTCCGAAGAAGACCAAGGCGCTGTTGAAATAACGCCGGTAGCCGGCTGCCCGACGCGTTCCGAGCGCCGGGCGGCTTTTTTTCGGAAGAGAGGCGTGTCCGGGCGGACTCGTCATGGTATAATCGGATAAGTGCGGTGTCAAACCGTGCCGAATATGCCGCCTCCGGAGGGTCCCAGGTGCTTCCGAAAGTTAACCAGACGATGTTTATACAGGCTTCGGCCGATGCCGGACTTGAAGACGCGCCTATGCTTCGATCGCGCGTGGCGGATCTGAACGCGGATTCGCTCTATATCGAAATTCCGCTCGATGAGAAGACGGGCGGGTATTACCGTTCCCAGATCGGCGAGCAATTTCGGGTTACATACTATACGTCGGAAGGCGTCAAGCATCAATTTACGACATCCGTCACCGGCTTCCGGCAAGATACGGTCGCTCTCGTCGAAGTTCGCATGCCGGCGGCGGAAGAGATTACGCGGGAGCAGAGGCGGAGCTTCCTGCGCGTGGAAGCGCAGCTCGAGCTGGCGGTCCGGATCGCCGACAAGCTGCGGTTCGTGGCTTTGACCGAAGACGTGGGAGGGGGCGGGCTCTCCTTCCGGTGCGACCGGAAATGGCCGATTACGCCGCAGATGACGCTGTCTTGCTGGCTGCTCGTTCCGTACCGCTCCGGCACCGTGGAGCATGCCCAGTTCGTGGGCGAGGTGGTCCGGGTACAGGAAGCCGAGCCCAACCACCTGATGGTTATGTTGAGCTTCCGGGAAATTACGGATGCCGATCGGCAGAAGGTCATCCGCTATTGCTTCGAACGACAACTCGATTTGCGCAGGGATGGATGAATTTGGACAAGAGAAACGCAGAGCGCCGCGACGCGAAATGGTTCGTCCGCTCGGAGAAGCTGATTGTCAGAGGGATCTCTCTGCTGGCAGCCGTGCTAGTTCTCGCTCAATTGGCGCTGCATTTCCCGGCGGCGAGACAGCTTCTGAGCCGAACCGAACATTGGGAAGGAACCCGCTACGTAACGGAGTGAGGCGGCGACCGCGTTCGCCCCGTTTTTGCATCTCCGGGTGGGCTGTGGTATAATTTTCTCATTCGCACGCAGGCATAGCTTGCCTGCGTTTTTCTTAAGGGCAGTTGATTTAGGAGGCTTATTCTTTCCTGATGAATCCACATTCCGAGCACCCGATCAACATTGCGATCGACGGGCCTGCGGGCGCGGGCAAGAGCACGGTCGCCCGTCTGGTTGCGAATGCGCTTCAGTACGTATACGTGGATACCGGAGCGATGTACCGGGCCGTCACGGCGATTGCCCTGGAGCGGGGAATTTCCCCCGACGACGAAGAGGCGATCGGCCGTCTGGCGGAGGAGCTGGATATCGTGCTTTTGCCGGGAGACGAAGGGCAGCGCGTATTGGCGGACGGATCGGACGTCACCTCCAAGCTTCGTTCGCTCGAGGTGAACCGCAACGTATCCCGCGTAGCCGCTTACGAAGCCGTGCGCAAGAAGATGGCCGACCTCCAGCGGCGAATGGCGCTTGCCAAAGGCGTGGTGATGGACGGCCGGGATATCGGAACGAACGTTCTTCCCGATGCCGAGCTGAAAATATTTTTGACGGCAACCCCCCGGGAACGGGCATTGCGGCGGTACCGGGAGATGGGCGAGCAGCCGGGCGTTACGCTCGAACAGCTGGAACGCGAGATCGCCGAACGCGACCGAATGGACCGGGAACGGGAGCTTGCACCGCTTCTCCAAGCGCCGGATGCCCGATTCGTCGATTCGACGGGACGCCCGATCGAACAGATCGTGGACGAGATCGTCGAATGGGGACGGGCGGCTTCAAGAACCATTTCGGCGGGGGAGAAGTAAATTATGTTATACCGGTTCGCTAGGGTTCTGCTCCTAACCCTGTTCAGGATTCTCTACCGCTTCGAAGCCAGGGGAGTTTCGAACGTTCCCCGGTCCGGTCCGGTCGTGTTGTGCAGCAATCATCTTACGAATTTGGACCCGATCACGCTGGGCATCGCCGTCCCTCGCAAGATTCATTATATGGCCAAGGCCGAGCTGTTCCGCATTCCGCTGTTCGGATCTTTGATCCGTTCCCTGGGTGCCTTTCCGGTCAAGAGAGGCGGAGTCAGCAAGGAAGCGATCCGCACCGCTCTCGGCGTCTTGAGCGAGGGCAAGGTGATGGGCATCTTTCCCGAAGGATCCCGTCATGCGGAGAAGATCGATGGCGTCGGAATGGGCAAGCGAGGCGCCGTCAGCATGGCGGCCCGTTCGGGTGCGGCGGTCGTTCCCGTCGCGCTGGTCGGGAATTATCGCCCTTTCCGCAAGATGGTGGCGGTTTACGGGGCTCCTTTGGATTTGAGCCCTTACTTGGTCAAAGGCTCCGAGGATTGGGACGGGGCGACCGATTTCATGATGACCCGAATCCGGGAGATGATGAGAACCGGCCAGCCTTCCCGGTGAGCCGCAAGCCATGCATGATTCGCCGGCATTACCATCATACTACAGGTATTATTTGGTTTATCGACATTCCGTGCGATTTAAACGCCGCCCCAGGTGCGGGTTTAAATAAAGTTGTTGTAGAATTGAGGAGGTATTTTCATGTCTGAGGAAATCAAAGTCCAGGAAACGGCTGCCGCCGAATCGGTAAGCCAGGATGCGCTTGAGAACGTCGTATCGTTGAAGAAAGGCGATACCGTCAAAGGTACGATCGTTAAAATCGAGGATAACCAAGCGTTCGTAAGCCTTGGATATAAATACGACGGAGTTATTCCGCTTCGCGAACTGTCCGCTGTCAATCTGGACAGCGTATCCGACGCCGTTCAAGTCGGCCAAGAAGTAGAGGCCAAAGTCGTCAGCATCAACGACGAGAAAGAAAGCCTCATCCTTTCGAAGCGTCAAGTCGACAGCGCCCGCGCTTGGGACGATCTGCAAGCCAAGTTCGAGAAGGGCGAAGTGTTCGAAGTGACCGTGGCCGACGTCGTCAAAGGCGGTCTCGTAGTGGACGTAGGCGTTCGCGGCTTCATTCCGGCTTCGATGGTCGAGCGCCATTTCGTGGAAGATTTCTCCGGCTACAAAGGCCGCACGCTTCGCGTCAAAGTTAAAGAACTCGACCGCGAGAACAACAAAGTAATCCTCTCCCAGAAGGATGTTCTCGAAGCCGAGTACGAAGAACAGAAGCAAAAAATTATGGCTTCGCTGGAGCCGGGACAAATCATCGAAGGCACCGTGCAGCGTCTGACGCCGTTCGGAGCGTTCGTGGATATCGGCGGCGTGGACGGACTCGTTCACGTATCCGAAATCGCCTGGCAGCATGTCGCGCATCCGGCGGACGTCGTATCCGAAGGGCAAAGCGTTAAAGTCAAAGTGCTCAAAGTCGACCCTTCGATCGGCAAAATCAGCCTGAGCATCAAAGCGGCTCAACCGGGACCGTGGGAGACGGCGGCCGGCCAATTCCACACCGGCGAGATCGTCACGGGCGTCGTCAAGCGCCTCGTAAGCTTCGGCGCCTTCGTTGAGATCGCTCCGGGCGTTGAGGGCCTCGTGCACATTTCCCAAATCGCCCATCGCCATATCGCGACGCCGCATGAAGTTCTGAAGGAAGGCCAGGAAGTGAAGGCCAAAATTCTGGACTTCAATCCGGCCGAGAAGCGCGTGTCCCTCTCTATCAAGGAGACGGAAGAAGCCCCGGCCGGGCCGGAGCGCGAACGCGGACCTCGCGGCGGCCGCGGATCGAAGGAAGAGACGAATCTGCCTCCGGCCGAGTCGATGAGCTTCACGCTCGGAGAGAAGTTTGGCGACAAGCTGAGCAAATTCAAATAAGATGGCTGGCAACCCCGGGGACTTGAACCCCGGGGTTTTTGCGTCTCTTCCTATAACAGGAGCATGCCTTTTCTTGCCGGGGCGAATACTAAGGGCGATCGGAGAGGAGGGAGGCTATGACGGCGGTTTCGGTGTGGCTGTCAGCCGTCATTTTATGGTGGACCGGCTGGCGAAGGGAGATGGCCGAAGGTGTTCCGCAGAGAATCATCACCCTGTTTTTGGTGTCGTGGCCCTTTGCCGTCCGGACTTCGATCGCGCTCGAGTGGGGCGGTCACGAGCTCGCTCTGAACGGTGCGCTTCCGCTCACGATAGGCTGTGCGGTGGCCGGCGCCATCCGGCTGGACGGCGTCAAGTGGGGCGCTTCGGTCGCCGCCGGAATGCTGATCGCTTCCATCGTGCTGTTCCTCGATAAAATCGTCGAGCTTCTACCGGGGGCGTCGGACGCGAATCCGATCGGAATCGAAGCGGCTCTTTTGGCCGTTCTGACCCCCTTGCTGTTGCGAACCGCGCCGGAGCAAGGGGTTGCGTTGACGGCCGGGCTCGTATTGGCGGAGGCGGCGTCGGTCTATTGGATCGTGCAATCGGGCTGGAAAGCGACGGCGGGCGGATGGGACTGGTCGGCTCGCTGGTGGCTGGCCTTCATGGGAGCCCGTCTTGTGTCGGCCGTCGCCTTGTGGATTCCGTCGTTCGCGAAAAATCGGCTTTGGAGAAAAGGAGGAGAGCGTTCATGAACGCGGCTTGGCTGTTGGTTCACCCGGATATGGCGGGGGTTACGATCGGAACCGCTTTTGGCGTGACGACCCGATATGTGATGCTTCGCAGCGATTACCGGCAATATCCGGCCTATCCGCACGGCTGGATTATCCATATGGCGCTCGGTCTGATCGCGGGGGCGCTCGGAGCGGTAGCCGTGCCGGCCTTGCTGAACAAAAATTACACGGCCATCACGTTTCTGGCGATGGCGGCGCAGCAGTTCCGGGACGTGCGGAACATGGAGCGGAACACCTTGAACGCGCTGGACGATCAGGAATTGGTGAGGCGCGGCTCGGCATACATAGAAGGCATCGCGGTCGTGTTCGAAGGCCGCAATTATTTGTCCATTTTCGCGGCGTTCCTGACGAGCCTGGTCGTATCGCTGGCCGGATGGGCCGCCGGCGTGGCGGCAGGGCTTGTCTGCCTGGCGGCCGTCTATCGCTTCCGCAAAGGGAAGACGATCGCCGACGTCGCCCGGGTCGAATTCGCTCCCGTTCGCGTGGAAGGGCCGAACGTGCTGGTCGGCGACGTCTATATGATGAACGTCGGGCTGGACGAGAATCGGGACATTATCGCCAAGCAAGGAATGGGTTTTGTGCTGACGCCCAAAAACGACGACGCCAAAGTGACGCTGGCGAATTTGGGCCAGAGGCAGGCGATTCTGCACGACGTATCGACCCGGCTTGGCGTTTACCGCGACGACGGGGAGCCGGCCTTGCTTCCGCTTGCCAAGCTCGGGCTCGCCACCGGCAAGCTCGGGCTGCTGTTCTTGCCGCGGGAACTGGACCCGCAAAAAGCGCTGCGCGCGGTCGTAAGCGTGCCGCTGCTCGAATCCGCCGTCCGCAAGCCGGTGGAAGCGAACCGGCGCGCCCAGGAAGAGGCGGTTCGCGATGGTTAAGATTATGGCGGTCGTGACGACGGAGAAGGAAAGCGTAGGAGGCGGGGCTCCGCTGTTCTACGCGCGGGATAAGGAGGAGATGCAGGAGCTCGCCCATCTGCTGGAGAAGCTGCTGAACGCCGCGGCGCACCAACTGAACGAGCATTCGTTCCTGATCGTTTACAGGGGATAAAGAACCGTTAGCCAAGGCGGGCTATTTTTGCTATGATGAAGATTGCGAGCAAATAGGCTGAGAGTTGAGGAGTGAAAGCATGGCAAGACCCGTCATCGCCATCGTAGGTCGGCCCAATGTAGGCAAATCTACGATTTTCAACCGGATTATCGGCGACCGGCTGGCCATCGTTGAGGACAAACCCGGGATCACTAGGGATCGTATATACGGATCCGGAGAATGGAACGGTATCCCCTTTAGCGTAATCGATACGGGCGGGATCGAAATCGACGGTGACGACGGATTGCTCCGTCAGGTCAGAATGCAGGCCGAGTTGGCCATCGAGGAGGCCGACGTCATTATTTTCATGGTGGACGCCAAAGCCGGCTTGACGAACGCGGACGAGGAAGTCGCGCAAATTTTGTTCCGTTCGGGCAAGCCTGTCGTCGTTGGCGTCAATAAAGTGGACAATTTGAGCCGGATGGACGACATTTACGAATTTTACGCGCTTGGCTTCGGCGATCCGATCGCGCTGTCCGGCGCGCACGGCATCGGGATCGGCGACTTGCTGGACGCCGCCGTCGAGAAGCTGCCGGAAGCGGACGATCAGGAGTACGATGACGATGTCATCAAGGTGGCGCTGATCGGGAGGCCGAACGTGGGCAAGTCTTCCCTGGTCAACGCCATTCTGGGCGAGGAACGCGTCATTGTAAGCGAAATCGCGGGAACGACGCGCGACGCGATCGACACGCCGTTCGAGAAGGACGGGCAGAAATACGTGCTTATCGACACCGCCGGCATGCGCAAGCGCGGCAAGGTGTACGAGACGACGGAGAAGTACAGCGTCATGCGCTCCATGAAGGCGATCGAACGGGCGGACGTCGCGCTGATCGTCATCAACGGCGAAGAAGGCATTATCGAGCAAGACAAGCATATCGCCGGCTATGCGCACGAGTTGGGCAAAGCTTCGATTTTTGTCGTGAACAAATGGGACGTTGTCGAGAAGGACGACAAGACGATGCAGCATTTTACGAACGCCATTCGGGATCACTTCCTGTTCATGACGTACGCGCCGATCGTGTTCGTCTCGGCCAAGACGAAGCAGCGGCTGAACAAGCTGTTCCCCGTGATCAATCGGGTCGCGGAGCAGCACGCCATGCGGGTGCCGACCCATCTGCTCAACGACGTCGTGTCCGACGCGGTCGCCGTAACGCCGCCGCCAAGCGACAAGGGCCGCCGTCTGCGAATCAATTACGTGACCCAGGTGTCCGTCAAACCGCCGACCCTGCTCATTTTCGTCAACGAGCCGGAGTTGATGCACTTCTCGTACGAGCGGTTCCTGGAGAACAAGATCCGGGCCGCATTCGAATTCGAAGGAACCCCGCTGCGGCTGTTCACGCGCCGCAAGTCGGATCAGGAATAGGAGAGACGGTTGTGACGGCACCTATCATTGCAATTGCAGTCAGTTATTTGCTTGGTTCCATATCGTTCAGCATTCTGTTCGCGCGTTGGCTGCGCCAAATCGACATTCGCCAGCACGGCAGCGGCAACGCGGGAGCCACGAATACGTTGCGCGTGCTCGGCAAAGGACCGGCGATCGCTGTGTTTGCGCTCGATATCGCCAAAGGCGTCGCCGCCGTGCTCATCGGCCGCGCCTTCATGGGCGACGACTACGGCTGGCTGCCGGTCGCCTGCGGGCTCGCTTCGATCGTCGGCCATAACTGGCCGATTTTCTTCCGTTTCAAAGGCGGCAAAGGCATCGCGACGACGATCGGCGCCATGATCGCCCTTTCGTTCGTGCCGGTGCTCATCGCCGGGATTGCAGCCATTATTATTATTGCTTCCACGCGATACGTATCGCTCGGCTCGATGATCTTCGCGGTGCTGCTTCCCGTCATTCTTGCGATCGGAGGGTGGGACCGCGCGCTCGTCTGGGGCGCGGTCGTCGTTGCCGTCCTTGCGGTGCTTCGCCACCGGAAAAATATCGTCAAGCTGTTGAACGGCACGGAAAACAAACTGGGCAGCGGCAAGAAGGGAGAACCGCATGGCGTCTAAATCGGTTACCGTCCTTGTGGCGGGCAGTTGGGGAACCGCGCTTGCCTGCGTTCTCGCCGACAATGGCCACAGGGTGACCTTATGGACGCGAAACGCCGATCAGGCGCGGGAAATCAACGAGCGGAAGTGTAACTCGAAGTTTTTGCCCGAGGGGCAATTGCCGGAAGGCCTCGCGGCCACGGCCGATCTGCCTGCGGCTTTGGCGGAGGCGGAGGCGGTCGTCTTCGTTCCGCCTTCGTCGGCGATGCGCGAAGTGGCGCGTTCCGCCGCCCCGTACATAAACAGCGGCACGCTTGTCGTGCACGCGACCAAAGGGTTCGAGAGCGAATCGCTGAAGCGGATGTCCGAGGTGCTTGCGGAGGAGCTCGGGCGTCCCGCGGAAGAGATCGCCGTGCTGTCGGGACCGAGTCACGCGGAAGAGGTGATCGACCGGCACCCGACGACGGTCGTCGTGGCCTCCGGCGCGATCGAAATCGCGGAAGCGGCGCAAGACTTGTTCATGAACGACGCTTACTTCCGCGTCTATACGAACCCCGATATCGTCGGCGTGGAGATTGCCGGCGCCATCAAGAACATTATCGCGCTCGGAGCGGGCCTCTCCGACGGGCTCGGCTTCGGCGACAACGCCAAAGCCGCGCTCATCACGCGCGGTCTCGCCGAGATCGGCCGCCTGGGCGCGGCCATGGGCGCGAACGCGCTGACGTTCGCCGGCCTTGCCGGCGTAGGCGACCTGATCGTGACCTGCACGAGCCGTCACAGCCGCAATTGGCGCGCCGGCTCGATGCTGGCCCAGGGGCTTGGGCTGGAAGAAACGCTGCGGCGAATGGGCATGGTCGTCGAAGGCGTGCGCACGACGCAGGCGGCCCAGAAGCTTGCGAAGCGGTATGACGTCGAAATGCCGATTACAAACGAGTTGTTCAAAGTGCTGTTCGAAGGGAAGGCTCCTTCCGAGGCTGTCGGCGCGTTGATGGGACGCGTCCGCACCCACGAGATCGAGAACCCCGCTCTGCGTCCAAAACGGTGAACACCCATGCCTGCCCACACCGTTTGTTCCTCCTCCACATAAGATAGAGTGCATTAACCCGGAGGAGGGGAAGCATGGACAAAAAATTATCCAAAGACGTCTTAAATGTCGTCAATAAAAAAACGGGCAAAACGATCTCTGAAACGTCTCTCAAAAAAATCGCCGCGAACGTCACGCCTTCCACCTTGCAGAGCGAAACGCAAATCCGCCAGCTGATCAAGCAAGTGTCGACGCTGGCCGGCGTACCGGTCTCGGAAGAGACCGTCAAGAGCATCGTCAGCGCCGTCAAGAAGAGCGGCATGAATCTTGACAATATCGAGAGCATGATGAAGATGATGATGAAGAAGTGAAGCTCCGACGACGAGGTCCGCAAGACGCGGAATTTGTCGCCACGATCCCCTGCGCCTTAGGGCGCCAGGGGATTTTCTTTTCATTTCATTTTAATAATGGTATAATATTCACCGTTTTGTAGGCCTATCCGGGAGAGGAAATGAATCGATGGATCCGATGATGAAAATGTGGGTATCGTTCGTTGGAATCGGTCTCATGGTTCTGTCGGCGGTGCTGATCATGGTGACCCGCATGAAGACGAGGGGCGCGCTTCGCTTCGTCTTGTCGTTGATCGCCTTCGTCATGCTGTTCGCGGGCATGATCTGCGGCCTCGTTTCCATTGTATAGAAGGGAGTCGGGGGACAGCATGATTACGTTGACGGGACGAACCCTGACGAAGACGGTCGAATCCGGAACGGGCCGAACGTTGCTGGAGCTTGCCAAGCGGGCGGGCGTCGATTGGCAATTCAATTGCTCCAGAGGCACATGCGCCCGCTGCCGCTGTCTGATCCGGGCGGGAGCGGAGCTGCTGGACGAGCCGACGGATGCGGAATGGGACCGCCTCGGTCCCGAGGAGCTCGAGCAAGGCTTCCGGCTGGGCTGTCAAGCCGTCGTCAAGCGCGAAGGCGAGCTGTCGGCGGTGAACCGGACTTATTTCTAAGACGTAAGTAGCGAGGAGGCGGCCGAATGGCGGACGGGAAGCCGATCCGAGTCCGTTTCCTGCCCGACGACCGGACGGCCGTCGTTCGGCGCGGCACGACGCTGCTGGAGGCTTCGCGAAAGGCGAAAGCTCCGGTTCGGACCCGCTGCGGCGGAGTGGCCGGCTGCCTGATGTGCAAAGTCACAGTGGAGCCGGGACAGGCCGGGGCGCTGTCCGAACCGACGCCGGCCGAACTGCTCAAGCTCGGTCCGCTGCTGAACGATGGCGTGCGCTTGTCGTGTCAAGCCCGCGTTCAGGGAGACGTTGACGTGCGCATCCCGGAGGATCCGCTCAAGGCGGCGGTTCGGCGGCGGCTGGCGGAGCAGGCGGATGATGATCTATGGTAGGATGGCGGGAGGTTGAACGATTCAGATGAAGGCAACGAACCAAGCGGCCGCACGGCGCGCGCCGCGGCGGATGGCCGTGTTCGCGATGCTGGCGCTGGCCGTGCTGGCGCTGTCGGGCTGTCTGTACCCCGAAGACGCGACGCCGGGGTACGACGCTTCCGCCCGACAGGCGGTGATGGCGGTTCAGGACGCCGTCGACCGGTACAAGGAGGCGACGGGGCTGCTGCCGATCGTCAGCGCGGACGAATCGGTGCCGGTTTACGAGAAGTTCAAGATCGACTTGGGCAAGCTGAAGCGGATGGGCTACTTGGGCAGCATTCCGGGGGTCGCCTTCGAGAGCGGGGGAAGCAACCAGTTTCTCATCATCGACGAAGAGACGAAGCCGGCCGTGAAGCTGCTAAGCATCCCCGTCTATCAGCAAGCGCTTACGGTGCAAGGCAAAGTAAGCGATTATATGGACAAGCACGGAGGCAAGACGCCGGCGGGCGAACAGGTTTACCCCGGCTTCTGGCGCGTCGATTTCAAGAAGCTCGGAACGTCCGAGCCGGAAGTGCAAAGCATGTTTTCCGGGCAAACGCTGTCCTTTATGCTGAACGAGTCGGGCAGCGTGTTCATCGACTACGCGCTCGATATCGCGACGGCCGTCCGCAAATCGTCCAAGACGCCGGGCGAGACGGACGACCTGCGGCGCGTCCTCGTCGACGAATCTTATTTCGTCCCGGTTAAGGCGCCCGTCTACCATTGGGTCGGCGGGGAACCCGTCGCCGTTGCGGCTGGCTGACGCCAATCGATCGCCAACCGTTCTTCCTTATGCGGAAGGACGGTTTTTTGCATTGCGGCGACATACGTCCCGCATTCCGCTCATAAGATCATGAGGAACGGGAGGGGCGCGGGCGTGCGCGGTCATCCAAACGAATCAACGGGGTTCCCCGGAGCCGGTCGGAGCCGGTTCGCGCGCGGCGTCGCGATTTATGGGGGGATTTCTTCTTCGGCTGCGTCATATTCCAGGCATACGCACATAGAATGATAGCAGTCCAAGTTCGTGTACGAGTCCGTCGCGCTGACGGATCCACGCAGGCTTCGCGATTACGAAGGGGAGGGAATCTCATTGGAAAAAGTGGACATTTTCAAGGATATCGCCGAGCGCACGGGAGGCGATATCTACCTCGGGGTCGTCGGCGCCGTCCGGACGGGCAAATCGACCTTTATCAAACGGTTCGTCGAAACTGTCGTCCTGCCGAACATCGCGCATGAAGCGGATCGGGTGCGTGCGATCGACGAGCTGCCTCAAAGCGCGGCGGGCCGTACGATCATGACGACGGAACCGAAGTTCGTACCCAACACCGCGGTGCAGATCAAGGTGGCGGAAGGGCTCGAGGTGAACGTCCGGCTCGTCGATTGCGTCGGCTATGCGGTCGAAGGGGCGAAGGGCTACGAGGACGAGAACGGTCCCCGCATGATTTCGACGCCCTGGTTCGAAGAGGCGATCCCGTTCCAGGAAGCGGCCGAGATCGGAACCCGCAAAGTCATTCAGGAGCACTCGACGCTCGGCGTCGTCGTCACGACCGACGGCACGATCGCCGAAATTCCCCGCAGCGCTTACGTCGAGGCGGAGGAGCGGGTCGTCCAGGAGCTCAAGGAAGTCGGCAAACCGTTCGTGCTCATCGTCAACTCGACCCGGCCGCGCAGCGACGAAACGCTGTCGCTCCGGAACGATCTGGCTGCCAAATACGATATTCCCGTCATTGCGCTCAGCGTCGCCACGATGGGCGAAGAGGAAGTCATGAGCGTCTTGCGCGAGGTGCTGTACGAATTCCCGGTTCACGAAGTCAACGTCAATCTCCCGAGCTGGGTCATGGTGCTGAACGATCGCCACTGGCTGCGTTCCAGCTTCGAGAATTCCGTCCGCGACACCGTGAAGGACATTCGCCGTCTGCGCGACGTCGACCGCGTCGTCTCCAGCTTCCTGGAGTACGATTTCATCGCCAAAGCCGGGCTTAGCGGCATGAACATGGGCCAGGGCGTCGCCGAGATCGACCTGTACGCGCCGGACGAATTGTATGACCGGATTCTGCAGGAAGTCGTCGGCACGGAAATTCGCGGCAAGGATCACCTGCTGCAGCTCATGCAGGAATTCGCCCATGCGAAGCGGGAATACGACCGGTTCGCGGAGGCGCTGGAGATGGTGAAGACGACCGGTTACGGCATCGCGGCCCCGACGCTGGCGGAGATGCAGCTCGACGAGCCGGAACTCATTCGCCAGGGCTCCCGCTTCGGCGTCCGGCTCAAAGCGACGGCTCCGTCCATCCATATGATCCGCGTCGACGTCGAATCCGAGTTCGCGCCGATCATCGGGACGGAGAAGCAGAGCGAAGAGCTCGTCCGCTACCTGATGCAAGATTTCGAGAAAGACCCGATCAAAATTTGGGAGTCCGACATTTTCGGCCGTTCGCTCCATTCCATCGTCCGCGAAGGCATTCAGGGCAAAATCGCGATGATGCCGGACAACGCCCGCTACAAGCTGCAAGAGACGCTCGGCCGCATTATCAACGAGGGCTCGGGCGGCCTGATCGCCATCATCCTCTGAAGTCCGCTCCACCGCCTCGCGCTTTCCCGCCAAGGGAAGGCGCGATTTTTATTTTCCCGCGCGCCTAGCCAAGCTAGGCACAACTAGCCGGTGCAAGTCCGGTCGAGGTAAGAGCCAAGTCGCCTCGTAGCTGACGGGCAGCTGGTGGAGAGATCCTAAGGCTGAAGCCCCGTGACAAAGTAACTCCTGCGGGAGTGCGAGCAAATCAGCAGGCCGTAACATGAAGTGAATCCTGCCGCATCGTCAAAAAGAACCGAAAGGGACAAGAGAGAGCCGAGCCCCGGGGATATGGGTGAAGGCCATGGAACGCGTCAAGACCTTGGAAACGCAGCGCGGAAGAACTCTCCGGTGTAAAGGGATCGGCATGCTGAGAAAGTTGTGTCTGGAACTAGGGAGACCCTCCCCTGCACGGCAGACGCCGTAAAGAGTGACCTTATAAGCCCGAAAGGTGAAGTGGGAAGCTGCAGGAAGGGAGTCGGAGGGGGCCATATTACCTGAGAAGTGAGGACAACAAAACCTCATGGAGGGAAGGGCGGCGAAAGCCAATACCCCACTTTGTTCATGTGCCAGAGGAGGTAAGAGTCCGTGAATGCAGTCAAACCTGCTAACTACGCCAAAGCGAAAGCTCGACAACTCCAAAACGCACTATACCTTGCGGCCAAGGGAAACCCGAGGCGGCGGTTTCACGCGCTGTACGACAAAGTGCACCGCGGCGATATTCTTTGGGAAGCATGGAAACGGGTCAAGGCGAACGGCGGAAGTGGCGGTGTGGATGGCGTAACCATCGAATACATCGTCAAGGAGTATGGTGAAGAACGATTCGTCAGCGAAATCCAGGACGCCTTAAGAAACGGAAAATATCATCCACAGCCCGCAAGACGGAAGGAGATACCGAAGCAAGACGGCAAGATGCGTCCGCTGGGCATCCCCGTCATTCGGGACAGAGTCGTGCAAATGGCGACGAAGATGGTACTGGAGCCAATCTTTGAAGCGGACTTCAAGGACTGCTCTTACGGATTCCGGCCGAAGCGAAGCGCCCATGACGCAATTCGGCACATTCGGCGGGCAGTCAAGAAAGGCGTTTACTGGGTCGTGGACATCGACATCACCGGCTACTTTGACAACATACCGCACGGGAAGCTGATGCAACTGGCGGAACAGCGCATCAGCGACCGTAGGGTGCTGAAGCTGATACGCAAATGGCTGAAAGCGGGGTTCGTGAAAGATGATCAGTTTCACGAAACCGAAATGGGCAGTCCGCAAGGCGGCGTCATCCGTCCGCTGCTGGCGAACATTTATCTGAACTACCTGGACACGATCTGGGAGAAGAAGTTCGCAGAAATCGGGACACTGGTGCGATACGCCGACGATCTTGTGGTCCTTTGCAAAAGCAAAGAACAAGCCCTGAGGGCGATCGATGTCCTCAAAGCGGTATTCGCAAAGCTGGAACTGGAGATGAACAAGAAGAAGTCCAAGCTTGTAAACCTGTGGGGAGACGGGCAAGGCTTCGACTTTCTGGGGATGCATCACCGGAAAATACCAAAGAGGATGAAAGGGAACAAAGAAGTCTTCGTTCTTCGTAGCTATCCGTCCAAGAAAGCGATGAAGAACATGAGGCAGAAGGTAAAGGAAGTGACCGAACCGCGCCATCGTCTGCATTGGACGATGAACCGGATGGTGGACGAATTGAACCCAATGATTCAAGGGTGGAAGAACTATTACGGTTTGGACTCCTTTGCCGATAAATTCCTGAACAAAATCGACTGGTACATCCGTAAACGCCTCACTCTGTTCTGGAACAAGAAACACAATCGTCGAAACAAACACAGCAAGTCCGGGCAGACAGCCATTTTGGCCGAACTTGCCGGACTCAAGAAACTCGCCGGCTAAGGAAAGTATCGTAATGCCGAAGGAAGAAGAACATCGGAAAGCCGGATGAGGGAAAACCTCATGTCCGGTTTGATGAGGAGGGGCTGGAAGCCCAGCCCTTTACTCTACGAAGAATACGCTCCGCGTTTCTGAATGGACTCCGCTGCCGTCCATGGACGGCTTGGCGTTTTTGCTTCGGCCTGTGCCTTTTTGAACCTTGGCCTTGGTCTGCGCTTTCGCCCCCGCTTTCGTCTACCCCGCCTCCAGCGTCACCTCCTCCCAAGGCGTTCGTTGTCCAACGGACCGTAGTTCCGTTATCTTTTTCCAAAGTCTCTCTTTAAGAATTTAACGGACAGACGATCCGCTATTTGCGGTCAGAGACGTCACTTTTTACTGATTGGCTTCAAATAGCGGAACCACGGTCCGTCAACCCTTCCATATCAAGGCATTTTCGATAAATAACGGAACGTATGTCCGTTACGATGGGCGGGAAGTCCTGTGCCTTCTGCAATTCGAGAACAAGTCCCGTTCGCCTCCGGCGTCACCTAAGTTCGTTATAAATGCGCCTGCCCCGCATCCCTCGCTCGCAGCCGGATTTGGTACGTCCGGTGGACTCCCGTCCGCCCGCCACGGCCAACATCTGCCGATCGACGAGCCGATGCAAGCTTCTCTTGTGCTCAAAGTGGGCGGCACCCCACTGGCATGAATTCCACAATCGGCGTTCGGCATCCATCTGCCTGCGGCCGCAACCAGCGCTGTCTGGGCAATTTTCGAGGTTGCGTTTCTCCCATTCCAGGCAGCATTAGCGAAAATAACGAAGAAAAGCTTGTTATTTCGACAAATTTCGCATAAAATTTGATTTTGTGAGCCTCTTGCTCTAGTATATCTTAAAAACCGATTGACATAGTAGGTTATTGGGCATAAGATTAGTTTTATTCAAAGAGACATGTTATTCTCGGGGAGGAAACAGAAATCATGAAACAACCGAAACGCCTGGGTGTGTTGCTCGCCCTGACCCTTGCCTTCGGGCTCGTCCTGTCGGCATGCGGCGCCAAGAACAACAACAGCGGAGCGAGCGAATCCGCATCGGCATCGCCTGCCGCTTCCGCATCCGCCTCGGGATCCGCATCGGCTTCTCCGGCCGCAGATCCCTCGGTAGAGTCGTTGAAAGGGAAGAAGATCGCGCTGATCATGCAATTCAACCAAGGCACGTTCTCCGCTCAATACGTGGACGGCGTCAAGGATCAAGTCGCCAAATACGGCGGCGAAGTGACCGTACTCGCCTCCAACAACGACCTGAACACGATGGCTTCCAACCTGGACACGGCCGTCAACCAGAAATTCGACGGCATCCTGATCGACCACGGCAACGCGGACGCGCTGACGGCCGGCGTGAACAAGGCGCTGGCGGCAGGCATCCCGGTCGTTGAGTTCGACGCCGGACTCAACATCGACGGCGTGACGAGCGTCGCGCAGAACGACCAGGTGATGGCCGAGAAAACGCTGGAGCAGCTCGCTTCCGACGCCGGCGGCAAAGGCAACATCGTCAAAGTATGGGTGGCCGGCTTCGCGCCGATGGAACGCCGCCAAGTCGCTTACAAGGCGTTCCAGGAGAAATATCCGGATATTAAGGAGATCGCCGCGTTCGGCAACGCGAATAACCCGCAGCTCGATACGCAAACGCAAATGGAAGCGATCCTGAAGCAATATCCGAAGAAAGGCGACATCACCGCCGTATGGGCGGCGTGGGACGAATTCGCCAAAGGCGCCGCGAACGCGATCAAGCAAGCGGGCCGCGACGAAATTAAAGTGTACGGCATCGATATGAGCGACGAAGACTTGGCGATGATCCAAGATCCGACCAGCCCTTGGATCGCTTCCGCAGCCGTCGATCCGACGACGATCGGACGCGTTCAAGTCCGTTACCTGTACCAGAAGCTGCACGGCGACAAGACGGATGCCCGCGTCGAGCTGGAACCGATCTACGTAAGCCGCGACGCGCTTCCGAAGGACAAGAAAGTGACGACCGCCGACCTGTCCCAGTACGTCAAAGGCTGGGGCGAGAGCGATCAAGGCAACACCGATTACCTGAAACAACTTGAGCAATCCGTAGCGGCGAAGTAATCATCCGCCGGATGAGGCTTGCGGCACGGCGCGGCGCGGTTTTCCGCCGCGCCGTTTCCTGCTGTGAGGAAGCATTCCGAAGTGGGGAGGGGCTTGTTCCTTGAATAACGGCAATGTGCTTGAAATGAACGGCATCGAGAAATCGTTCGCCGGCGTCAAGGCGTTAAGCCAGGTCGACTTCCGGGTGAAGGGCGGCGAAGTCCACGCTCTGCTCGGCGCGAACGGAGCGGGCAAGAGCACGCTGATGAAGATCCTGTCGGGCGCCTATGAAGCCGACGGGGGAGAGATTCGCATTAACGGGCAGGCGCTGCAGATCCGTTCCCCCGCCGATGCGAAGGCGGCCGGCATTCACTGCGTGTACCAGGAGGTCGATACTTCGCTCGTTCCGCAGCTGAGCGTGGCGGAGAACATTCTGCTGGACCGGCTGGCGTCGTCGCGCGGGAAAGCGTGGCTGCGCTGGGGGAGCCTGTATGCGGAAGCGCAAAAAATATTGGACCAGCTCGGCTTGCAGGTGTCCGTCCGGCAAAAGGCGGGTTCGCTTACGCTGGCCGAGAAGCAGCTGGTGCTCATCGCCCGGCTCCTCGTCGAGGAAGCGAAGTTTATCATCCTCGACGAGCCGACGGCTCCGCTCAGTCTGGAGGAGGCCGACCGGCTGTTCCTGATCGTGGATAGGCTGAAAGCGGCCGGCATCGGCATCGTCTTCATTTCTCACCGGCTGCCGGAAGTATTCCGCGTTTGCGACGCGATCAGCGTCATGCGCGACGGCCGGATGATTACGACCGAACCGAAGACGAACCTTCAGCCCGGAGACGTCATCCGCGCGATGCTCGGACGCAGCTTCGACGAGGAATACCCGAAGCTGGACGCTTCGATCGGCGACGTGGTGCTGGAAGTCAAAGGCGTGGCGGCCGGCCATCGGGTGCGCGGCGTCGACCTCGAAGTCCGCAGCGGCGAGATCGTGGCCGTCGTCGGGCTCGTAGGAGCCGGCAAGACGGAGCTGTCTCGCCTGCTGTTCGGCGCGGACGAAGCCGAGAGGGGGCGGGTGACCGTCGGCGGCAAGCAAGCCAAGCTCTCCGGCCCCGCGGCGGCCGTCGCTTCCGGCATTGTGCTCGTGCCCGAGGAGCGGCGCAAGGAAGGCATTCTCGTGGGCGAATCGGTGCTGCACAACCTTAGCCTGCCGGTTCTGCGCCCGCTCAGCCGGATGGGCTTCATCTCCGGCTCCTCCGAGCGCAAGCTGGCCGACGGCATGATCGGGCGACTCGGCATCAAGACGCCCTCTTCCGGCCAGCTGACCGGTTATCTCAGCGGGGGCAACCAGCAGAAGGTCGCCATCGGCAAGTGGATGAGCACGGAAGCGGACGTCTTCATCTTCGACGAGCCGACCAAAGGGGTGGACGTTGGCGCGAAACGGGATATTTTCCGCATCATCGGAGAGCTTGCCTGTCAGGGCAAAGGAATTCTGTACCTGACCTGCGAATTCGCCGAGGCGCTTGGCCTCGCGGACCGGATTCTGGTCATGTGCGACGGCCGGATCGTCAAACAATTCGCCCGCGGCGAAGCGACGCAGGAAGACTTGCTGTACTACGCCAGCGCGGGCAGGGAGGAACTAGCTTGAATAACAAACTGCTGCAATTTTCGTTCAAATACGGGGCCCTCATCTTCATCGGCCTCGTGCTGCTGTTTTTCTCGCTGTACAACGAATATTTCTTCACGTACGGCAACCTGACGGACATTCTTCGCAGCATCTCCATCGTCACGTTCGTCGCCATCGCCGTGACGATCTCGTTGACGGTGGACGGCTTCGACCTGTCCGTAGGCTCGACGGTGTCGCTGTCGACGGTCGTCACCGCGACGCTGATGGTCTGGTTCCAGATGCCGCTCGTTCTCGTCATCGTCATTCCGATCGTCATCGGCGCCCTGGTCGGGTTGCTGAACGCCTTCTTGATCGTCAAAGTTCGCATTCCCGACCTGCTGGCGACGCTGGCCGTCATGTATATCGTGAGCGGCATTCACAAGACGTACACGAAGGGCTACTCCATCTACAGCAACATGCAAATGCAGGACGGCACGAAGGCGCCGGGCGTCATGGAGAAGGACTTTCTCTGGATCGGCCAAGGCAAGCTTCTGGGCGTTCCGTTCCCGGTTATTCTCATGATCGTTGCGGTTATCGGCGCGCACCTGTTCTTCAAGTACACCCGCTGGGGCCGTCAGATGATCATGACCGGCGGCAACGAAGAGGCGGCGCGGCTGTCCGGCCTCAAGGTCAAGAAGATCCGCACGATCGCCTACGTCGCTTCCGGCGTCTTCGCGGCCATCGGCGGCATCCTGTTCGCGGCCCGCGTCGGGTCCGGCCAGATCGACGCCGGTTCGCCGCTGCTCATGGAGGCGGTCGCGGCGGTGTTCGTCGGTTATTCGGTGCTCGGGGCCGGACGCCCCAACGTGTTCGGCACGTTCGTCGGAGCGGTGCTGACCGGCGTTCTGATCAACGGCCTGACGATGCTTCACGTCCAATATTACACGACCGACATCATCAAAGGCGCGGTGCTCGTGCTCGCTCTCGCGGTCACGTTCATTCACCTGACGCGCAGGAAAGTTTGACCAACAAGCCCGGGACCGCGCGTCTTGCTTGAAACTTCGCGCGGTCTCTGTGTATAATTTCTGTTGAAACGGATAAACAGTTAACAAGCCAGTATCCGCCCAGGGAGGTGAATGTCATGAACAAAACCGAACTGATCGCTAGAGTATCGGAGCTGACCGATCTGTCCAAGAAGGATGCGACTGCGGCAGTCGACGCCGTATTCGACGTCATCTCCGAAGCGCTTCAAAAAGGAGACAAGGTTCAGCTCGTAGGCTTCGGCAACTTTGAAGTGCGCGAGCGTTCCGCCCGCAAGGGCCGCAACCCGCAAACCGGCGTGGAGATCGAGATTCCGGCCGGCAAGATTCCCGCTTTCAAGCCGGGTAAAGCTTTGAAAGAAGGCATCAAATAAATCTCGGTTTTTGCTTAATTTTGTGATGGTTCCGGGGTTGCGCATCGCTTTCGGCCTGTGCTATAATCACTCTCGTACTTCTTTCGGGGTATAGCGCAGCCTGGTAGCGCGCATCCTTGGGGTGGATGAGGCCGTGGGTTCGAATCCCGCTACTCCGACCATTACATACGAGTATCGGCGCTTCATGGAAGCCCGCTCACCGATGAAGACCACTTACTCTTAGGAGCAAGTGGTCTTTCCGTTGACAGGCCAGGGCGCATCGTTCATAGTGAGATTCAAAGAGGAGGCGGATACATCCATGGAGTCGATGCCGGCGAATAGCGGGGAGTACATCGTCGTGAAGGCGAAGGACAACGGAGTGAACGTAATCGGACTTACCCGCGGGCAAGATACGCGGTTTCATCATACGGAGAAGCTGGACCGGGGCGAGGTGCTGATCGCGCAATTTACGGATCATACGTCCGCGATCAAGATCCGGGGGAAGGCGACGGTCATGACCAAGTACGGGATCGTCGAGACCGATGCCTGACGGCGGGCCGAATCGGCCGAGGGAGCCCGTCCGCAGAGGCGGCTCCCGCCGGCTCCGAACGGATTCGGTACGGAGTCCGGAACGCAGGCATAGCCTGCCTTTTTTGTTTGTACAATGATAAAGGGGGAAGTCGGTAACGGAGGAAGGGGATGCCCGGATGGCGATCGATCGGCGATGGCTTGCGCTGATGGCGGCCGGATTTGCCGTCGTCCTGCTGCTCGGACAGCTGCCGCGGCTGGCCGAACGGACGGCGGAACGGCGCGATGCCGCGGCCGCCGTGTTCACGCCTCAGCGCGTGGAGAAGCTGACGGACGACAGGCTCGTCGACGCTTTCATTGCGCTGCCGCTCGAACCGCGTCTTTCCCGGGTCGCCTGGGACCATAACATATTGTCGGTCGACTTGACGTATTCGACGGGCGCCGGCTCCGTCCGGGACGTCTGGGCGGATTCCGCGGAGCTGGTCCGGCTCGCGTTCGTCAGGCTGACCAACGTGCAGGAACTGCTTATTCGCGTCTTCTCGGAGTCGGACGGCCGGAAGACGCTGCTCTTCGCTGCGGATACGCGGGCCGGCGACTGGTCATCCTTGGAAATAACGGAGCTTCAACCCTCCGCAGACGGCTCGGCGCCGGATTGGAGCGACAAGCTTCATTCCGTCTGGACGTCGGCCGGGGAGCGCTGGCGGCGAAATTTTGCGAATTCATGAATTCCGCCTTCGCTTTATGCGGGCACGGCCCGGATATGTTATAATAATAGCCATGCAAACGGACCAGTGCTCCTTTTGAAGGCTCGGAGGCTAAACAATGACACGTAACCACTTGGCGCAAATGGCCCATCAATACATGGATTACGACATGATCGCAATCCATACCGACCTGCCGGAGTTTCCGGAGGGGCGGATCCGGCTGCTGCACGCGATGCTGTCGTATCAGCCGTCGTCCGCTTCCCTGAAGGATATGCTGGCCGTGGTCGCCTCGCTCGTGCAAATGGGTCTGGATACCCACGATATGGTGGACAATGAGGCGGCAGCGGAGCGCGGCGGCCTGCTCGCCATGCGCGCCCGTCAGCTTAAGGTGCTAGCGGGCGATTATTTCAGCGGCCGCTTCTACAACATCCTGTCTCAGGCGGGCCAGATCGAGATGGTCCGTCGGATCGGCGACGCGATCTGCGAGCTCAATCGGATCAAAGTCGTTTTCTATTCGAAAATGAAGCAGATGAAGCTGAACGCAGAGGAATATTTGCTGCATGGGGCGGAACTGAAGTCCGGCCTTTTTAAGTCTTTCACCCATTTGATGAGCGGCTTGTACGAACGGATGTGGCCGGAAGTCGTCGACCGCTTCGTCCGCTGCGAGCTGCTGCTGCAGGAGATGGGCCGCATGGAGAAGCCGTACCGGCTCGACGGCAGTTGGGGCGTATGGCACATCCTCCAGGAGGGGACGGAAGAGGATCGCCTCGCCGTCGTCGAAAGGCGGGACGATCCGGGTACGCTGTTCCAGCTGATGGACAAATACGACGTCCGCGGGAAGCTGAGCGATCTGCTGAACCAGGCCGTGGACCAGCTTCAGGCGCTGCTCGCGCGGCTGCCGTCCGACGAGCTGGCCAAGGAATTGCAGACGCTGCTCGAGCCGTTCCTGAAGGCGATCCGTCCCATGCCGGCCGCAATGACAGAACTGGGGTGAGCCGAGTGAACGCTAGGTCAGACAAGAGCCACGTGCATGCCGTATTCGAGAGCATCGCACCGAAGTACGACATGATGAACGACATCATCAGCTTCCGCCGGCACAAGGCGTGGCGCCGGTTCACGATGCGGAAGATGAATGTCCAAGCGGGACAGAGCGCGCTCGACATCTGCTGCGGAACGTGCGACTGGACGATCGACCTCGCCAAGGCGAACGGGAGCGCCCGGACGGTCGGACTCGATTTTAGCCGCAACATGCTCGATATCGGACAGGCCAAAGTCGACAAGCTCGGCTTGAGCGACCGTATCGAGCTGGTGCAGGGCAACGCGATGGAGCTTCCGTTCCCGGACAACAGCTTCGACTTCGTCACCATCGGCTTCGGGCTGCGCAACGTGCCCGACATCAACCAGGTGCTGCGCGAGATGAAGCGGGTCGTCAAGCCGGGGGGCAAAGTGGTGTGCCTGGAAGTGTCCAAGCCCTCATGGCAGCCGTTCAAATGGTTGTTTCATTTTTATTTCGAGAAGCTCATGCCGCTAATGGGCAAATGGCTGGTCAAACGGTACGAGCAATACCGCTGGCTGCCCGAGTCGCTCGTCAATTTCCCCGATCTACAGACGTTGGCCGAGATGTTCCGGAGCGCCGGATTGCGCAACGTCCGCGCTTACCCGCTGACCGGGGGCGTAGCGGCCTTGCATATCGGAACGAAGGGGAACGACGGAATATGATTCGCAAAATCAAGATTTTCCTTGAAATGATCAAAATCGAACACACGATGTTCGCCTTGCCTTTCGCTTACGTCGGCACGATTCTCGGCGCCGTGACGGAGAACCGGCATTTGCCGACCTGGGCGCAATGCGGCTGGATTCTGATGGCCATGGTCGGGGCGAGAAGCGCCGCGATGGGGCTGAACCGCGTCATCGACCGGGCCATCGACGCCCGCAACCCGCGCACGGCGGGGCGCGCCATTCCGGCGGGCCTGCTCAAAGCCGGGGAAGTGATCGTCTTTATCATCGCCTCGTTCGCGCTTCTGTTCTGGGCGGCGTCCCAGCTCAACAGCCTGGCGCTCAAGCTGATGCCGATCGCGGTCTTCATGACGGTCTTTTATTCTTATACCAAACGCTTCACCTGGCTGTGCCACGTCGTGCTCGGCCTGACGCTCGGCCTCGCGCCTCTCGGAGGCTGGGTCGCGGTGACCGGGACGATCTCGCTTCCCGCCGTCATTCTTTATCTTAGCGTCGCGCTCTGGTCGGCCGGCTTCGACATCATCTACGCCTGCCAGGATATCGAGATCGACCGGAAGGAAGGACTCTACTCGATTCCTTCCCGCTTCGGCATCGAGAAGGCGCTCGGCATCGCGAAGGCGATGCACGCGTTTACGATCGTCGGCTTCGCGCTGCTCCTCGCGACGACCGATTTGAGCTGGTGGTATCTCGCGGGAACGGTCGTCTCCGCCGCCTTGCTGTTCTACGAGCACCAGCTGGTCAAGCCGACCGACATGAGCAAGCTGCAAGCCGCCTTCTTCACCATGAACTGGGTAATCAGCACGGTCGTGCTCGTCTTTACGTTCATCGACCTCGTGGTGGTGAAAGCGTGGTGACGGAAGGAATGCGGCCGGAAGGCGTCCGGCGCTGGGTCGTCGGCTGGACGGGAGCGAGCGGAGCCGTCTATGGAGTCACGTTGTGCAAGGAGCTGCTGGCGGCCGGCATCCACGTGCATCTGGTCGTCACCGACGCCGCCTGGCGGGTGCTGAAGGAAGAATTGGGATGGGATGCCGGCAAGCGCCTGGAATCGCTCCGGGCCGGACTGGGCGTCGAAGCGGGCGATTCGCGGTTCGTCTACCATCCGCAAGGCGATATCGGGGCGTCCATCGCCAGCGGTTCCTTCCTCTGCGAAGGCATGGCTGTCGTGCCATGCTCCATGGGCACCCTGTCGGCGATCGCCCACGGAACGTCGAACAATCTGCTGACGCGCGCCGCCGACGTTACGCTGAAGGAGGGGCGGCCGCTGCTGCTCGTTCCGCGCGAGACGCCGCTTAACGCCATCCACTTGGAAAACATGCTGAAGCTGGCCAGACTCGGCGTGCGGATTCTCCCGGCGATGCCGGCTTTCTATTACGGGCCGCAGACGCTCGACGACGCCGTCCGGTTCATGGTCGGCAAAGTGATGGACAGTATGGGAGTTCCGCACCGATTGTACAGAAGGTGGGGACAATCCGATGATGCATTCTGACGCGAGACCGATCCGGATCGGCCGAATCGATTATACGAACGTGTGGCCGGTATTTCACCATTTCGACCCCTCCCGCCTCCGCTGCGAGGCGGAGCTCGTCTACGGAATGCCGGCGGAGCTGAACCGCATGCTGCGAGCCGGAGAGATCGACGTCGCCGCCGTCTCGTCCTTCGCCTACGGCATTCATTCCGAAGATTACCTGCTGCTGCCCGACCTGTCGGTCAGCGCGCCGGGTCAAGTTCAATCATTGCTGCTCTTTCTCAAATCCCCGTTGGAACAAGTTCGCCGCGGCAAAATCGCGCTCACAGCCACTTCCGCCACGACCGTCAATCTGCTGAAGATCGTGATGAAGAAATTTTACGGAGGCGATCCCGTCTACGAGACGATGGAGCCGGACCTGGACCGGATGCTGGAGAACGCCGACGCCGCGCTTCTTATCGGAGACCACGCGATCCGGGCGTCGTGGCGCGAGACCGGTTACCGCGCGCTCGATCTGGGCGATCTGTGGCGGCTGTGGACGGGCCGCTGGATGACGTTCGCCGTCTGGGCGGTCCGCCGGGACGCCGCGCTTCGCCATCCGGAGGCGATCGCCGAAATTTACGCCGCGCTCGTCGCCGCCAAGCGGCGGTCGGCGGCCGATTCCGAGCCGCTCGCCCAGGAAGCCGTCCGCCGGATCGGCGGAACGGCGGATTACTGGCGCGGCTACTTCCGCGGCCTGTGCCACGATTTCGGTCCCGAGCAGCGGGCGGGGCTGTCGCTGTACTTTCAATACGCGAGGGAGCTGGGGCTCATGGAGAAGCCCGTCACCCTAGCGGACTGGCCGGATTCCGTTCACGCGTAAAAAGCATCGGCCACAATCCCTACCGAAGGTGAACCTATGAAGTTAATGCAACTGTATGCTTCGCTGAAGTCCGATTTGCAGACGATCGAGGATACGCTGGCCCAAAGCGTCTCCTCCGACCTGCCGCTGCTGAACGAATCCGCCCAGCATCTGCTCAAGGCCGGAGGCAAGCGGCTGCGCCCCGTATTCGTTCTGCTCTCCGGCAAATTCGGCGAGTACGATCTGAGCCGGATCAAATACGTCGCGGCCGCGCTCGAGCTCATTCATATGGCGTCGCTCGTTCACGACGACGTCATCGACGACGCCGACACGAGGCGGGGGCAGCCGACGGTCAAAGCCAAATGGGACAACCGGATCGCCATGTTCACGGGGGATTACATAAACGGCAAGGCGCTCGTCGTGGCGAGCGAACTGGGCGATCCGCGGATTCACCAGATTCTGTCCTCCGCCATCGTCCAGATGTGCATCGGCGAGATGGAGCAAATCCGCGATTTCTTCAATACGGAGCAGACCGTCCGCCATTACTTGCTCCGCATTCGCCGCAAAACGGCGCTGCTCATCGCGATCAGCTGCCAGCTCGGTGCCATCGCCGCGGGTGCGCCGGAGAATATTTGCAACGCGCTCTACCGGTACGGCTACCAGGTCGGCATGACGTTCCAGATTACCGACGATCTGCTCGACATATGCGGCACGGAGAAAAAAATCGGCAAGCCGCCGGGAAGCGATCTGAGGCAGGGAAACATAACCCTTCCCGTGCTGTATGCGTTGCAGGAACCGCCGATTCGAGAACCGTTGCTTGCCGAAATTGCGCGCATCCGCGAGAAGGAGGGCGCGGCCGATTCGGCCAAGGCGGTCAAGCTGGTCCGTTCCAGCAAGGGCATCCGCGAATCGGAGAAGCTGGCCGAGCGTTATATGGAGAAGGCGCTCAAGGAATTGGAGCGGCTGCCCGACGTTCCGGCCAGGCGCAATTTGGCCGACATTGCGAAATTCGTCGCTCAGCGCAGCTACTGATTATGGTAGAATAAGACAAAGCATTCACCGATGTAGGGGGATTGGTTATGGAGAGAACCTATCTGATGGTCAAACCCGACGGCGTGCAGCGCGGCCTGATCGGAGAGATCGTCGGGCGATTGGAGCGCAAAGGGCTCAAGCTGATCGGCGCCAAGCTGATGCGGGTTTCGCCGGAACAGGCCAAGAAGCATTACGCGGAGCATGAAGGGAAGGACTTCTACGAGCCCTTGCTGGCCTTCATTACGTCGGGTCCCGTCTTCGCCATGGTATGGCAAGGGGACGAAGCGGTGGCCGCCGCACGCCAGCTGATCGGCAAGACGAACGGACTCGAAGCGGCTCCGGGCACGATTCGCGGAGATTTCGCCTTACATACGAATTTCAACCTGATCCACGGATCGGATTCGCAAGCCAACGCGGAGCGCGAGATCGGGATCTTTTTCGAACCGTCGGAACTGCTCGATTACGAGAAAAACATTCAGCCCTGGATCTGATCGCGTCGGCACTGGAGGCAGAAGAACCGGAATGAACAACTTGGGGTCCCGTCCGCTTCATCCTTCGCCCGAAGACGATGATTTCTACCGCTTCGTGGCCGATATCCGCAGAGCGACTTCGATCGACCTGTCGCAATACAAGGAGACGCAGATGCGCCGTCGGCTGACGACGCTCAGGCTCAAGCACGGCTTTGGGGATTTCGCCTCCTATTTCGCCGCGCTGAAGTCGAATCCGAAGCTGATGGACGAATTTCTCGACCGGATGACGATCAACGTCTCCGAATTCTGGCGCAATCCGAACCGCTGGCAGGTGCTCCTGGACAAGTTTCTCCCGGAGATGATCAAGACGACGCCGCGATTGCAAGTCTGGAGCGCAGCTTGCTCGACGGGCGAAGAGCCTTATACGCTGGCGATGATTCTCGACCGGCTGGGCGTCCTCGATTCATCGGCCATTCTCGCCACGGACATCGACGAGGGCGTGCTGGCCAAGGCGAAGGCCGGCGTCTATCCGGAGCGTTCGCTTCGGGACGTGCCGGCGAATTTCGTCCGCGACTATTTCCAGCGGGAGAACGGAAACTTCCGGGTAGCGGAGAAGCTGAAGCGCGCGGTCCGGTACCAGAAGCAAAATTTGCTGCTCGATCCGTTCGGGGAGCGATTCGATCTGATCGTTTGCCGGAACGTGATGATTTACTTCACCGAAGAGGCGAAGATGACGCTTTACACGAAGTTTGCCAAAGCTTTGAAGCCGGGCGGGCTGCTGTTCGTCGGCAGCACGGAGCAAATTTTCTCGCCGAGACAGTACGGGCTGGAGACGGCGGACACTTTTTTCTACCGGCGCACGGTATGAGCCCGGGCTTGGGGCGCGATACTAGAGACATCCAATTCCAAGCCGGAGGAATTCCATGGATAAGCGCAAAGTGATCGCCGCTTACCGCTGCGGACTCATCTCCTCGCAGGAATGCGCGCAAATCCTCGGTCTCGACAATGTGGATTTGCTCGGCTTCATACGGGAGACGACGCTAGAGCCGCCGCTGCCGCTGCACAAGCAGCCCGTCCGTTCGTGACGGGCTGTTTTCTTGTCAAAAAGTTCACAGCTGTACTATAATGAGCAAAGACGTTATCGGGTTGAAGCAATAAAGCGCGCGCATCCGGGATCGATGATTGTCGTCTGCCGCGCAAAGTTCGACATCGGGAGCGGGAATTCGCCGATGGCGCAAACCCGGCCGTTCGTCGGACTTCATCAAAGGGAGGTTCATACATTGAGCTTACGTTATTTGACCGCGGGGGAAACGCACGGGCCGCAGCTTACCGCCATTATCGAAGGATTGCCGAGCAATCTCGAACTTGATTTCGAAGCGCTTAACTTCCAGCTCCAGCGCCGCCAGAAGGGCCACGGCCGCGGACGCCGGATGCAGATCGAGCGGGATACGGCGCAAATCGTCGGCGGCGTCCGGCACGGACGGACGACGGGGGCGCCGGTTGCGCTCGTCGTCGCCAACAACGACTGGAAACATTGGACGTCGGTCATGAACGTGGAGCCGATCGAGGGCAGCGACGAGACGAAGCGCCGGGTGCACCGTCCCCGTCCCGGCCACGCCGATCTGAACGGCGGCCTTAAATATAATCTGAAGGATTTGCGCAACGTTCTGGAGCGCTCCAGCGCCCGCGAGACGGCGGCCCGCGTGGCCGTCGGCGCGGTCGCACGGCAGCTGCTCGAGAAGTTCGGCATCCGGGTAGCCGGCCATGTCGTCTCGATCGGGGGCATTACGGCGCCCGCGCCGAACTTGCCGATCGAGGAGCTGATCGCGAGGACGGAGGAATCGCCGGTGCGCGTCGCCGATCCGGAGACCGAAGCGAAGATGATCGCGCTGATCGACCAGACGAAGGCGGACGGGGATTCGATCGGGGGCGTCGTGGAATGCATCGTCACGGGAGTGCCGGTCGGACTGGGCAGCCACGTGCAGTGGGACCGCAAGCTGGACGGACGAATCGCCCAGGCGGTCGTCTCCATCAACGCGTTCAAGGGCGTCGAATTCGGCATCGGCTTCGAAGCGGCGGACCGCCCGGGATCGCAGGTGCACGACGAGATTTTGTATTCGGAAGATAAGGGCTATCATCGCGCCAGCAACCGGCTCGGCGGATTCGAGGGCGGCATGACCAACGGCATGCCGATCGTCGTCCGCGGCGTCATGAAGCCGATTCCGACGCTTTACAAGCCGCTGCAAAGCGTCGACATCGACACGAAGGAGCCGTTCACGGCCCAGGTCGAGCGTTCGGACGCCTGCGCGGTGCCGGCCGCCAGCGTCGTCATGGAGAACGTCGTCGCCTGGGAAGTGGCGAAGGCGTTCCTCGAGAAGTTCGGCGGCGATTCGATGGAAGAGGTTCGGGCGAATTACGACAACTACCTGAGACAGGTGGCGGAATACTGATGGCGGGGGAGACGGATATAAGAGAGCTGAAGGTCGATCTGGGGGAACGGTCTTATCCGATTCTGATCGGGTCCGGGCTGCTGAAGCGGGCGGGAAGCTTGTTCCTGGAGCGCGGGTTTCCCGTTAAATCCCCGATATTGCTCGTGACGGACCGTTCGGTGGAGCATTTGTACGCCGGCGACGTGGAACAATCGCTAAGGGATTCCGGATATAATGTGACGAGAGCGGTCGTCGCTTCCGGCGAGAAGTCGAAGTCGCTCGCCGTCTTCGAAGAGGTCGTGACGGCCGCGCTCGAAGCGGGTCTGGATCGCCGCTCGACCATCATCGCCCTCGGCGGAGGGGTCGTCGGGGATTTGGCCGGCTTCGCGGCCGCCTCCTACATGAGGGGCGTCCGGTTCGTGCAGATGCCGACGACGATTCTCGCGCACGACAGCAGCGTCGGCGGCAAGGTGGCGGTCAATCACCGTCTGGCCAAAAACATCATCGGCGCGTTCCACCAGCCGGAGTTCGTGCTTTACGATCTCGACACGCTGAGAAGCTTGCCGCCCCGCGAAGTGAGGTCGGGCCTGGCGGAAGTGGTGAAGCACGGCCTGATCTGGGACGAAGCTTTCGTGAAGTGGTGCGACGAGAACGCCGGGCGTCTGCTCGCGCTGGAGCCGGATGCGCTCGGGTATGCGCTGTATGAAGGCTGCCGCGTCAAGTCGATCGTCGTCTCCCGCGACGAACGGGAGAACGATCTGCGCGCGATTCTGAACCTCGGGCATACGATCGGGCACGCGCTGGAGGCGGTGGCGGGCTACAACGAGCTGCTGCACGGCGAAGCGATCTCGATCGGCATGGTCGGCGCCGCGCGGCTGGCGGCCAAATTCGGCTACGGGGAAGCGCTTGCGGCGGAGACCGAACGGCTGCTTCGCAAATTCGGCTTGCCCGTCCGGATTCCGTCCGGCTACGATACCGGCGCCATCATGGAGGCGATGCAGCACGACAAGAAATTCAAGGAAGGCCGGATGGTGTTCATCGTGCCGAAGCGCATCGGCGAAGTGGAGATCCGGAATGACGTTCCGGCGGAGTGGGTTCGCGGCATCGTCGAGCAATTGAAAGAGGAGGCCGGCTTTTCATGAGCGTTAGGGGAATACGCGGCGCCATCACGGTTGACGCCAACGAGAGACAGCTCATTTTGGACGCGTCGGTTAAGCTCATGAACGAGATCGTCGAGGTGAACGGCGTATCGCCGGAGGACATCTGCTGCGTTTTTATAACCGTCACTCAGGACATCGACGCGGCGTTCCCGGCGAAGTCGATCCGGGAGCTGGAAGGCTGGGAATTCGTGCCGCTCATGTGTTCGGTGGAAATTCCCGTCAAGGGAAGCCTGGAGCGGTGCATCCGGTTCATGGTGCTGGTGAACACGGATTTGAAGCAGTCGGACATGCGGCACGTGTACCTGGGCGGAGCCGAAGCGCTGCGTCCGGATTTGTCGGCGGCCCGTTGACGTCTGACCTTCCAAATGCTATAGTGGCATTAGCGCTTGGCGCGGAACCGTCGGCCGGAGGGACGACGACTTACGCGCGGGCGAGCTGAGCAGAGACGAGAAGAGCGGAGGTGCCGAACCTCGGGGAACGCATGCGTTCAGGACGAGGGAGTCGGCGGCGGAACGGCCCGTACGGGCGCGGCCTTGCGGTTGCGGATTGTCGGACGGACCGGTCAAATAACCTTTGTCTAACGAACGCATCTCTGCTGCTGCAGGGATGCTTTTTTGTTGTACCGGGGGTTCCCCCAAAAGTAATCGGAATCGGCATCGAAGCTTGGCTTCACTTTTGGGGGAATTGTTCCGATTGTGCAACGCATTGGCGAGCCGCATTCCGGTGCGGCTTGGAGAGGAGAGAGAAGGAACATGGAACAGCGCGAGCAGGAGCTTCAGAATGTGATCCGTCTGGCGGAGAGGTACAACGTCATTCCCGTCGTCCGCCGGCTGATGGCCGATACGGAAACGCCGATCCGGGTGTTTCAGCAGCTGGGCCGGGAAGGCCGGGCGTTCTTGCTGGAAAGCGTGGAGGGCGGCATCAAGTGGGCGAGATATTCGTTCATCGGCACCGATCCTTTCCTCGTCCTCAGGCTGAAGAAGAACAAGGCGACGCTGACGGAAGGGAAAAGGACGCAATCGTTCTTCACGGACGATCCGCTGAAGCTGCTGCGGGAGCGGCTGCGCAGCTATCGCAGCCCCGCGCTGCCGGAGCTGCCTCCGTTTACGGGAGGAGCGATCGGATTTTTCGGCTACGATCTGCTGCAATATTATGAACGGAAGCTGCCGTCTCACCCTGTCGACGATCTGGTGATGGACGACATGCACTTCCTGTTCTGCGACCGGGTCGTCGTGTTCGACCATCTGAAGCAGCAGGTGCTCGTCATCGGCAACGTGCACGTCAAGGACGGCGCCTCCGAAGCGGACATCCGCATCGCGTACCAGGATGCCTGCCTCGGCATCGAGGAGACGATTCGGCGCCTGCAAAGTCCGGCGGCTCCGGCGGCATCGGCGGCCGGCGCGCCTCCGGCCGATCCGGATCTCGGAGACGTGCGCTCCAACCTGACCAAGGAGCAGTTCATCCGCAACGTGGAGCGGGCGAAGGAATATATCCGGGCGGGCGACATTTTCCAGGTCGTGCTCTCGCAGCGGTTCCACATCGAGACGGAGGTCGATCCGCTGCTCGTGTACCGGGTGCTTCGAACGATGAACCCGTCGCCGTACATGTACATGTTGAAGCTGGACGAAGAAGTGATCGTCGGCACGTCGCCGGAGCTGCTCGTCAAGGTCGACGGCGACCGCGTGGAGACGCGCCCGATCGCCGGAACGCGGCCGCGCGGCAAGACGCCGGAAGAGGATAAGGCGCTCGAACGGGAACTGCTGGCCGACGAGAAAGAGCGGGCCGAGCACGTTATGCTCGTCGATTTGGGACGCAACGACCTCGGAAGAGTATCCGACTACGGCACGGTCAAGTGCGATTCCTACATGGAGATCGAGCGCTATTCCCACGTCATGCACATCGTGTCCAACGTGACCGGCAAGCTGCGGCAGGACAAAGATTTCTTCGACGCCTTCCTCTCCTGCCTGCCGGCGGGAACGGTATCGGGAGCGCCGAAGCTGCGGGCGATGGAGATTATCGCCGAGCTGGAGAGCGAAGCCCGCGGCGCGTACGCCGGCGCGATCGGCTATCTCGGCTTCTCGGGCAACCTCGACACCTGCATTACGATCCGCACGATCATTTTCAAGAACGGCAAGGCTTATGTGCAAGCGGGCGCGGGAATCGTCTGGGATTCGGTGCCCGAGAAGGAATACGAGGAGACGGTCAACAAAGCCAAAGGCATGCTGAAGGCGATTCGCGCCGCGGAGGCGGCGTTCCCGAAGCGGGATAAGCTGGCCGCGGCCGGCGAACGGCGGACGAATCTGGATTACGCCTGACGGATCTTGAAGCGAATGGATGAGGAGGAGAAAAGATGAGCGGAGATGAGCAAATGATGAGTATGCCGCAGGCGCTCGCCAGGCTGACGAGCGGCGGCGATTTGACGCTGGAGGAAGCGAAGGCGGTTATGAGCCTGATTATGCGCGGCGAAGCGACCCCGTCGCAGATCGCGGGAGTCGTCGTCGCTCTGCGGATGAAGGGGGAGACGGTGGACGAGATTACCGGCTTCGCCGAAGCGATGCGCTCGTTCTCGGATCGCGTCCGCACGGAGAACGAAGACCTGTTGGACACCTGCGGCACCGGAGGCTCCGGCATTCACAAATTCAACATCTCGACTTCCTCGGCGATCATCGCGGCTGCGGCCGGAGCCCGCGTCGCCAAGCACGGCAACCGCGCCATGTCGGGCAAAGCCGGCAGCGCGGACGTGCTGGAGGCGCTCGGCGTCAACATCTCGCTCACGGCGGAGCAAGCGGCCGATTGTCTGGCGCGGACCGGCATCTGCTTCATGTTCGCGCAGCTCTACCATCCCGCGCTGAAGCACGCGGCCGTGCCGCGCCGGGAGCTGGGCGTTCGGACGATCTTCAACATGCTCGGGCCGCTCGCCAATCCCGCGAACGCCGATCGTCAGCTGATGGGGCTGTACGACCGGACGAAAACCGAGACGGTCGCGAAGGTGCTCGGACGGCTCGGCCTGAAGCGCGCGATGGTCGTCGGCAGCCACGACGGGCTGGACGAGATCAGCATCTCCGCGCCGACGCGAATCTCCGAACTGAAGGACGGCGAAGTGACGACTTACGATATTACGCCGGAGCAGCTCGGGTTGAAGACCGTGCCGCTCGGCGAGGTGCAGGGAGGCGACGCCGCCGAGAACGCGGCGATCATCCGCCGGGTGCTGGGCGGGGAGCGCAGCGCTTACCGCGAAGTCGTGCTGGCGAACGCGGGCGCCTGCCTTTACGTGGCGGGCCGGGCGGAGACGCTGGCAAGCGGAGTCGAACTGGCGGCGCGGACGATCGATTCGGGCGCCGCTCTGGACAAGTTACAGCAATGGATTGCGACGACAGGAGAAGTGACCACCTATGTTTCTTGATCGGATAGTCGCCACGAAGCGGCAAGAGGCGGAGCGTCTGAAGGATCGGCTCACAATCGCGGAAGCGGAGCGGACGATCGCGTCCATGCCCGCGTGTCTCGGCTTCGAGTCGGCGCTGCGGGAAGGGCGGCGCAAGCGGCCGGTCGGCCTGATCGCGGAAGTGAAGAAGGCGAGCCCGTCCAAAGGGCTCATCCGGCCGGACTTCGAGCCGGTCGCGCTGGCGAAGGCATACGAGGCCGCGGGAACGGACTGCATCTCCGTGCTGACGGATGTGGAATATTTTCAAGGCAGCAACGAGTATTTGACCCGGGTGCGGGCGGAGACGAACGTCCCGCTGCTGCGCAAAGATTTCACGATCGACGAGCGCCAAATTTACGAGGCTCGCCTGATCGGCGCGGACGCGGTGCTGCTCATCGCCGCCATCTTGACGAAGGAGCAGCTGAGCTCCTTCCACGATCTCGCGCGCTCCCTCGGATTGGATGTGCTCGTCGAGGTGCATAACCGCGCCGAGCTGGAGACGGTGCTGGACATCGGCAAAGCGACGCTGATCGGCGTCAACAACCGCGACTTGCATACGTTCGTCACCGACCTGAACGTCACCGAGCAGCTGATCGGGCTGCTCCCGCAAGGCGTGACGGCGGTGAGCGAGAGCGCCATCTCCACGCCGGACGACATCGCGTTCGTGCGCCGGGCGGGCGCGCAGGCGGTGCTCGTCGGCGAGCATTTTATGCGGCAGCGCGACGTCGGCGAGGCGGTCGACGCCTTGCTCGGTCCGGCGGCGAAGGGAATCTCGCGGCGATGAGGGATTCGACGCGTCCGCTGGTCAAAATATGCGGCATCCGCGAGGAGCGCACGCTGGAAGGCATGAACGGGTTGCCGGTCGACTACGTCGGCTTCGTGTTCGCGAAGAGCAAGCGCCAGGTAACGCCGTCCCGTGCGGCGGCGCTGCTGGAGACGGCGTCGCGGACGACGATGGCCGGAGGGCGGCCTCCGCGGGCGGTCGGCGTGTTCGTCGATCCGACGATGGAAGAGCTCGCGGACACGCTTCGCACGGTCCGGCTCGACGTCGTGCAGCTGCACGGGCGGGAGACGCCCGCGTTTTGCCGCGAAGCGGCGGCGCGCTTCGGCGTCGAAATATGGCGCGCCTTGCCCGCCGAAGGGAGCGAGGCGGACGAAGCGTCGCCATCCGCGGAAGAAGAAGCCGGCGCGGCCCGGCTTCAAGCCTATCGCGGCGCGGTATCCGCCGTGCTGATCGACACCGCCGGCGGAGGCACGGGCAAGACGTTCCGCTGGGATCTGATCCCGGATTATCAGGAAGAAGCCCGCAAGCTGGGGCTGAAGCTGTTCGTCGCGGGAGGCCTTAGCCCCGACAACGTAGGGGAGCTTCTCGCGCGGTACGCGCCGGACGGCGTGGACATCTCCAGCGGCGTGGAGACCGAAGGCGTCAAAGACAACGCCAAAATCGCCGCTTTCGCGGAAAGGGTGAAGCAATCGATATGAACCAGGTACCTGATACTTACGGACGCTTCGGGCCGTTCGGCGGCCGGTACGTGCCGGAGACGCTCATGAACGCGCTGATCGAGCTCGAAGAAGCGTATAACCGATACAAGGACGATCCCGATTTTGTGGCGGAGCTCCGCTATTTGCTTAAACAATATGCGGGACGGCCTTCGCCGCTTTATTACGCGGAAAGGCTGACGAAGCATCTCGGCGGCGCCAAAATTTATTTGAAGCGCGAGGATTTGAACCATACCGGCTCGCACAAGATCAACAACGCGCTCGGACAAGCGCTGCTGGCGAAGCGGATGGGCAAAAAGAAAGTGATCGCGGAGACCGGAGCCGGCCAGCACGGCGTGGCCACCGCGACGGTGGCGGCGCTGCTCGGCATGGAGTGCAAGGTGTTCATGGGCGAGGAAGACACGAAGCGCCAGAAGCTGAACGTGTTCCGGATGAATCTGCTCGGTACCGAAGTCGTTCCCGTCACTTCCGGAACGAGGACGTTGAAGGACGCCTGCAACGAGACGCTGCGCTACTGGGTCAGCCATGTGGACGACACGTATTACATTCTCGGCTCCGTCACCGGGCCGCATCCTTATCCGATGATGGTTCGCGATTTCCAGCGGATTATCGGCGTGGAAACGAAGGAGCAGATTCTGGAGCAGGAAGGGCGCCTGCCGGACGCGATCGTGGCCGCCGTCGGCGGAGGCAGCAACGCGATGGGCATCTTCCACGACTTCGTCGGCGACGCGTCCGTCCGTCTCATCGGCGTTGAAGCCGCCGGACGCGGGGTCGACACCGACAAGCACGCGGCGACGATGACGAAGGGCCGCCCCGGCGTGTTCCAAGGCTCGATGAGCTACGTGCTGCAGGACGAAGGCGGGCAAGTGCAGGAAGCCCATTCCATCTCGGCGGGCCTCGACTACCCCGGCATCGGTCCGGAGCATGCCTACCTCAAAGATACGAAGCGGGCCGAGTACGTGCCGATTACCGACGCCGAAGCGCTTGAAGCGCTGCAGCTGCTGTCCCGGCAGGAAGGCATCATCCCCGCGCTCGAGTCGTCGCACGCCATCGCCCAGACGATCAAGCTGGCGCCGACGCTGCCGAAGGACGCCATCGTCGTCGTCAGCTTGTCCGGCCGCGGCGACAAGGACGTCGAAGCGATTATGCCTTATGTGGGAGGGGACGCGAAATGAGTCTGGCGACCGCAAACAAAATCGACGCCGTCTTCGCCGAATTGAAGGCGAAGGGCGAGACGGCGCTCATTCCGTTCCTGACGATGGGCGATCCGGACCTCGCCGTCTCGGTCGAGCTCGTGCAGGCGTCGGAAGCCGCCGGTGCGCACATGATCGAGCTCGGCGTTCCATACTCCGATCCGCTTGCCGACGGGCCGGTCATTCAGCGGGCGTCCGAACGCGCGCTCACGAACAAGATCAGCCTGATCGACTGCATGGGGGTTGCGGCCGAAGCCCGCCGGCGCGGCGTGCAAATGCCCTTCATCCTGTTCACGTACTTTAATCCGGCGCTGCAGCTCGGGCTGGAACGGTTTTTCGCCCTGCTCAAGGAGCACGACTTCAGCGGCGTCATCATTCCCGACCTGCCGATCGAAGAAGACGGAGAGGTTCGCGCCATCGCGGAACGGACCGGCATTCACCTCATCCCGCTCGTCGCCCCGACTTCGGAGGCGCGGGTGGAGCGCATCGCCTCCAAGGCGCGCGGTTTCGTCTATTGCGTCTCGTCCCTCGGCGTGACGGGCGTCCGGTCGTCGTTCCACGAAGGCATCGAATCGTTCCTCGCGACCGTACGCAATGCGGCCAGCGTGCCGATCTGCGTCGGCTTCGGCATCTCGTCCCGCGAGCAGGCGGAACGGTTCTCCGGCCTTTGCGACGGCGTCATCGTCGGCAGCGCCATCGTTCGCCAGGTCGAAGAAGCGCTGCCTCAGCTGCGCAGCCCGGACGAGGCCGTCCGCCGCGCCGGCGTGGATGCGGTCCGTTCGTTCATCGCCGGTTTGAAGCCGCGTTCCCGGCGCTCGTAACAGCCGGAAAGTCCGGTTCGGACTTTTCCATCTGTACAGCTTTCCTTCCTTGTGTCACAATAGAAAACAGATGAACTCGCGGAGCGTGTTTCTTGCGCTCCGTTTTGAATTGCAATCGTAAACGTATCGCTAGCGTCATTACAGGAGGTTATCCCATGCAACCGAAACCGAATATCGTTCATCTGCCGGTCTACCAGCCGGGCAAACCCGTCGAGGAAGTGAAGCGCGAGCTCGGACTGACCGAGGTCGTCAAGCTGGCGTCCAACGAGAATCCGTTCGGCTGTTCGCCGAAAGCGGTCGAGGCGATCCGGCGCGAGCTGGACAACGTCAGCATTTATCCCGACGGCGCGGCTGTCGATTTGACCGCGGCGCTCGCCAAGAAGCTCGGCGTCGAGCCCGACCAGATCATTTTCGGCGCCGGATCGGACGAAGTCATCCTGATGATCGCCCGCGCGTTCTTGCTGCCCGGCGACGAGAATATTACGGCCGACCAGACGTTCCCGCAATACCGGCATAACATCGAGATCGAGAACGGCGTTGTCATCGAGGTTCCGCTGAAGAACGGCACCCACGATTTGCCAGGCATGCTGGCCAAGGTGAATCCGAAGACGAAAATCGTCTGGATTTGCAACCCGAACAACCCGACCGGCACGATCGTCACCCACGACGAAGTGGAATGGTTCCTCTCCCAGGTGCCGCCGAGCGTCATGGTCGTGCTGGACGAAGCCTACTGCGAATATGTCGACGATCCTTCGTTCCCGGACGGTCTCGCGCTGCTCAAGAAGTACCCGAATCTCGTGCTGCTGCGCACCTTTTCGAAAATTTACGGCTTGGCGTCGCTGCGCATCGGATACGGCATCGGCCGTCCGGAGCTCATCCGCTCGATCAACCAGGTGCGCGAGCCGTTCAATACGTCCCGCTTCGGCCAGGCGGCCGCATTGGCCGCTCTGGAGGACGAAGACTTCATCGCCCGCTGCCGCAAAGCGAACAAGGAAGGGCTCGCTACGCTTCGCGCCGCCTTCGACCGCCTCGGCTTGCCGGCATTCCCGGCGTACGGCAACTTCATTATGGTCGACGTGAAGCGGCCCGCTCAAGAGGTGTTCGAGGCGCTGCTTCGCAAAGGCGTCATCGTCAGAGCCGGCCACAAGCTGTACCCGACGCACATTCGCATTACGGTCGGAAGCGCGGAGCAGAACGCGAAGGTCATCGCCGCCCTGGAAGCCGTGCTTCAGGAAATCGCGGTGAAGGTGTGACCGATGGGCGCAGACAACAGCGGCTTTAGCGGCTTGAAACCGCCCGCAGCCCCGCGGGCGGCAACGAAGATCGCCATCTTCGGCGTCGGCCTGATCGGCGGCTCGCTCGCGCTTTGCTGGAAGGGCAAGCCGGGCCTGCGCGTCGTCGGCCATTCGGTCAACGCCGCATCGGTGGAGAAATACGTCTCGCTCGGCGTCGTGGACGAAGGGACGACTTCGCTCGCGGACGCCGCGGCGGACGCCGACTTTATTTTCCTGTGCGTGCCGGTCGGGCGGCTGAACGATTATATCGACGAGCTGTCCAAGCTTCCGCTCAAGCCCGGCTGCATTCTGACCGACGTCGGGAGCACGAAGGCGTCGGTCGTCGCTCACGCGGAGCGGCTCGCCTTGCAAGGAGCCGTCTTCATCGGCGGCCATCCGATGGCGGGCTCGGAGCGCTCGGGCGTGGAGGCGGCAAGCGCGGACCTGTTCGAGAACGCCTACTACGTGCTGACGCCGACCGAGGCGACGCCTCCGGAAGCCGTCGCCTCCCTGGAGAATTTGCTCCGCTGGACGCGGGCGAAGGTGGTCAAGACGGATGCCGCGGGCCACGACAGCATCGTGGGCGCGATCAGCCACCTTCCGCATATTATCGCGGTCGCGCTGGTCAACCAGATCGCCGGGTACAACGAGTCGAACGATCTGTACCGCAGTCTGGCGGCGGGAGGGTTTCGCGATATTACCCGAATCGCCTCCAGCGACCCGAAAATTTGGCGCGACATTCTGGTGAGCAACAAAGACGTGCTCCTCAAGTTGCTCGACGATTGGCGGAAGGAGATGGATCGGTTCACCCGGCTGCTCCGGGAAGAAGATGGAGAGGGCGTCGAGGAGCAGTTCCGCAAGGCGAACGACTTCCGCAACCGGCTGCCGGAGCGGCGCAAAGGCATGATCACCTCGCTGCACGAATGCTATGTGAACGTCCCCGACCAGCCGGGCGTCGTCGGCCGTATCGCCACCGAGCTCGGGCAGGCGCGGATCAACCTGAGCAACCTGCACATTATCGAGAGCCGGGAGGACGTCCCCGGCGTGCTGCGCCTGTCGTTCAGGGAGCGGGAAGATTTGGAGCGGGCGGTGGCCCTGATCCGATCCATGCATTATGAAGTTTATTTTTAATCGGAATGCTGCCTGCCAAGCGCCTCCGCCGTCCCGGAACGGCGGAGGCTTTTTTGCTTGGTCATCATTTTTATAGCGTTCGGGATCGGGCGGCTTGATGCTAAAAGAGAATGCTGCCGAGAAAACGTTCGCAAAATTTTTGAAAGCGCTTATTGACAAATTGGAAACGGATACATATAATAAAAGTACAGTATGGTTTCTCTCCACTCCTATCCAATAATTGAGTGTTCGACGTAACGCTCGCGCCGCTATTTTAGCGGCGTTTTTTGTTTTGTGCGGCGCAGTGGGCGGAAGAGAGGAACGGGCTTCTTCACATGGGCGGAATTGCGGCTTTTGCCCGGGTAAGAGGTTCATGAGAACCGGCGTGCGGGGAAGGGACAGGCGAGAACGGGCCGATTGGAGAACTTTGGAACGTTCAATTTTAATATTTTTTAAGCAAAGAAGCGCGCCCGATATGATACAATACCTTTAGTTATGTAAAATACTGGACTTGTTTTCAATTCAACTGCGCGTGAGACGCGCAACTTTTGCGTTTAGGGCCGGTATAAGGATATACCGGCCCTGAACGACCACCCTGGCAGGGGGGAGGATCGCGGAGTCCATGACCGATTCTCAGTTAATTCGGGAGATCAAGGACGGCAATGTGGATTTATATTCGATATTGATGGCAAGATACCAGAAGAAAATTCTTTCCTTCATATATCAAATGCTCCGAAGCGCAAGGCTCGAGCTGATGGCCGAAGACCTATGCTCCGAGACGTTTTACAAGGCCTACCGCAGCCTGCATTCGTTCCGGGAGATCGATGCGTCATTCTCCACCTGGCTGTATACGATCGCTCGCAATACGGTGCTCAGCGAGCTTCGCAAGCACAAAGCTGCGCATATGTCGCTGGACGACAGCGCGTACATACCGGCCGCCCCGTCGGAAGCGGCCCCGGAACAGACGCTGCTGCGCAACGAGAAGGTCACGATGGTTCGGGAGGCGATCAACAACCTGCCCGAGAAGCAGCGGTCCGCGCTTATTCTCCGGGAATACGACGGGTTGGATTATCAGGAGATCGCCAGCATATTGGGTCAGACGGTCAGCGCCGTGAAGTCGCTGTTGTTCCGCGCCCGCGCGAGCGTCAAGACGCAGATGGAGCCCTATTTCAACGAACCGGCATTCGTGCAGGATTACGAGGAGATGAAAGTTCGATGAAAAGCGACTGCGACCTCATCCAGGAGCGGTTTAACGATTATTGGGACGGCTTGGCGGAGCCTTCCGAGCGGTTGTTCATCGAGGAGCATCTGGCCGTTTGTCCGGCCTGCTCCGAGGAATTCCGCCTGTGGGAAGAGAGCTCGAAGCTGATCCGCGACTTGCAGCTCGGCGACGCCTTGACGGTTGACATCGCCACCGACGAAGAAGTGAACCAGAACGTCATGCAACGGATATACGCGGAGCAGAGCTGGTTCATGCCGGCGGTGCGGCGCACCTACTCGTTCACGGGAAGGTTCCGGCTCAAAGTCGGAGGACTGCTCGCGGCGATTCTGACCATTTTTATGGGCGGACTGTTTTATACGGTTTACAATCGGATACACGGTTCGGGCGCTCCCGCGGGGGGCGTCATGGAGACCGCCGACGCCTACGAGTCGGGCAACCGCCTGGCCAGCAACATGTTTATCGACGTTCCCGTCGCCAGCCTTAGCGACCCGATCGTGCTTCACGTAAATCCGGTTATGCCCGAATACTGGATCGCGTTGAGTTTGCTCGGCGTCATGATGACGCTGCTCATTCTGAACTGGTTTACGAGAGTGCGCGCATGAGCTCATATATGAGGATGGGATGGGTGCGTCACGGCTTGACTTCTTGGAACAAAGCGGGCAAAATCCAAGGCACGACGGACATCCCCTTAAGCGCGGAAGGGAAAATGCAGGCCCATCGGCTGGCGCACCGGTTAACCCAGGAGAGCTGGGTATGGCACGGCGTCGTCGCGAGCGATCTCCAGCGGGCGGCGATGACGGGACATATTCTGGCGGAGCGGCTCGGCATTCCGCTGCTGATGGACGAGCGGCTGAGGGAGCGTAGCTTCGGCGAAGCGGAAGGCACGACCGAAGCGGAACGGTTGGCCCGCTGGGGCAAAGACTGGCGCCGCCTTGTGCCGGACCAGGAGACGGACGCGCAGGTGAGGGCCAGGGGGCTTGCGTTCGTCGAACAGTTCGCCGATCTTCATCCGGGGGAGAGCTGGCTCGTCGTCACGCACGGCAGCTTCCTCGCGCAGATGCTCCAGGCGCTGCAGACGGGCGTGGACGATTCGCACATTTCGAATTTGTCGCTCACCATTCTCGACCGCGAGGACGGACGATGGGTTCCGATTTTGCATAACTGCACCGCCCATTTGAACGATACACCCGTTTGAGATCGGCGGGTTCTATACATATGTAGGACGTGCTGCATAGCGCGAATATGCGCCGATACGGCAGGGCAATCCAGCGAGGCGATTCAGCCTCCAAGGATTGCCCTCTTTGTCGTTATTCTCGTCAATTGCGTCCCGCAACGTTTAAACGAACGGCGATCCACCCATAATGGTAGATAAATCCTCCGGAAACGGGGAATGCCGATGAATTTGGCGGATATGCTTTGTTACGCCGATATCGACCAGTTGACCCGCATCGCCGACACGTACCGGTGCGAGTGCAGCAGCCATTCCAAGAACGAGCTGATCCAGACGATTCTGTCGACCGTTCAAAGGCGCGATGTGCTCGAATCCCGCGTCCAGGACATCAGCCTCGAGGATTTGCGCTTTCTGAACTCGCTGCTGTTCGAGCAGCGCGCGGCTTACAGCCTGGAAGAGCTGGCCGCTCGGGCGCAACTGCCGGCGCCCGAGCCGGCCTTGCAAGCTTCCGAGCCGCCGCAGCTTCAGAAGCCGGACGGGCGCGGCAAACGCCCGAAGCGGGCGGAGCCGCCTCCGCCGGAGCCGGAAAACTCGGCGCGAAGCGCGATCGCGAGATTCAAAAGGTTCGGGTGGCTGTTCAATGGCTTCTCGCACCAAACGCGGTTTCTGTATCACGTACCGGACGACGTAAAAAGGCGCTTGTGCGAAGCGCTCGACCGCAAATTCCGCGCGTCGCTCGACGTTCGCGGCGAACCTAGCGTTTACCGCGACGAGAGAGGGCTCGCGGAAGACGACGTCCGGGCGCTGCTCCTCTTCGTGCGGGACAACGACGTCCCGCTGACGGCCGACAGCGTTATGTACAAGCGTCAGCTGCAGCAGGCGCTCGAGCTGATGAACGTCGCCGAGACGGCGCCGGGGCGGAGCGCATGGCGGTTCGGCTACGGTCGCAGGTACCGGGATTACCCGGACCGCTTCTCCCTGCTGTACGATTATTGCTGCTTTGAGAATTGGCTGCAGGAGCTGCCGGACCGCCTTGCGCTGACAGCCGAAGGCGAGCGCCGGGCATCTGGAAGCGAGCGCGTCGATCCTTCCGCCCTCTACCGGTTTTGGCTCAAGCTGTACAAAACCCCGGTGCCGAACCTCATCTCGCTCGTCCAATGGGTGTCCCGGCTGGCGGGCGAATGGACGACCGTCGAGTCGATCGAGCGTATTCTGCTCCCGCTCGTCAAGCCCTTCTACTACGACACTCCCCAGGACGTGCTTCGGAAAAGGGTGCTCGGCTCGATGATGCATCTGGGGCTGCTGATGTGGGGCGAGACGGAAGGCGGAGAGCCGGTCGTCCGGATGACGCCGCAAGGAAGGCGAATGGTGACCGGCAACGAAGTTCGCTTCGAGGACCGCTTGCAATGGTCGGGCGTCTAAGGCGGGAAGCGGGAAGAGCGGGCAAGGCGGCGGGCCGCCGCAGCAGCGAGCGTGACGGCGCCGCGAGCAAGCGGCGATCTTCCGGGATGGCCGCATAGGCAAAGGTACATTGATCGGCATGGGGGCCATTGTCCTGAACGGGGCCGACATCGATGAATATGCTTTAGTGGGAGCCGGCGCGATCTAACCGGGCGACCGTTCATGCCGTTGAAAACGCACCGCATGGAATCTTCCGCCGCCATGGTGCGGGAGAGGACGACACCGTTTTGCGAAGCATGCGGCGCACGGCGGCCAGCAACGCGGAGAAAGGTTATCCGAACGCCAACCCCTAAGGAGCCCTTTACGCCGGAATTTGGAGGTGCAACCGATGGACATGAAAGTCGCCTATGAGACGTTACTGGGTTTGGCGGCGGAAATGGTCCTTGACGAGGCGCTGCGCAAACACCGGACGGAAAAGATTTACGAGGCGATCGACGATGCGCTGGCGAAGGGAGACGCGGAGACGTTCCTGCGTCTCACCGATGAGTTGAAGACCTTGCAACCGTAGAGCCGCCGCAAGCCGGCGAGCCTCAAACAGCGTTCCGCCCGGCCGGGACGGGAAACCGATGGTTTCCGCCCGGCGGGCGGTTCTTTTTTTTCCGCGAAAGTGCTTTCCTCCCGCCGGTATTTGAAGTAGGATGGACTAGGAATGTTTCCTACCTATACATACCGTGAAAGGGATGAAACAACGTGCCATTGGTCGATATGCCTCTGGAGCAACTGCAGCAATACGGGGGGATCAATCCGAAGCCGGACGATTTCGACGCTTACTGGGATCGCGCCATCGCAGAGATGCGCGCAGTGGACCCGCAGCTCTCGATAACGCCCGCTTCGTTCCAGGTGCCTTTTGCCGAATGCTACGATTTATATTTTACCGGGGTGCGTGGAGCCCGCATTTACGCGCAATACGTGAAGCCGAAGCAGGCCAAGGAGCCGCATCCGGCCATCGTTCAGTTTCACGGCTATGCCGGCAATTCAGGGGACTGGACGTCGAGACTCGGATACGCCGCGCTTGGCTTCTCGGTTCTCGCGATGGACGTCAGAGGGCAAGGCGGCAAGTCCGAAGATACCGGCGGCGTGAAAGGGAACACGCTGCGCGGCCATATTATCCGCGGAGCGGACGACCATCCGGACAACCTGCTGTTCCGGCATGTCTTCCTGGACGCGGCCCAATTGGCCGGCATCGCGATGGAATTGCCCGAAGTCGATCCGAAGCGCGTCGCCGCCAGCGGCGCTTCCCAGGGAGGCGCTTTGACGCTCGCCTGCGCCGCGTTGGAGCCGCGGATCGCGAGGCTCGCGCCCGTTTATCCGTTCCTTAGCGATTACCGCCGGGTATGGGAGATGGATTTGGCCAAGGACGCCTACGAGGAGATCCGGGACTATTTCCGGAAGTTCGATCCGACGCACGAGCGGGAAGACGCCTTTTTCCGTCAGCTAGGCTATATCGACGTCCAGCATCTCGCTCCGCGCATTCGGGGAGAAGTGCTCATGGGTGTCGGCCTCATGGATACGATCACGCCGCCGTCGACCCAATTCGCGGCTTATAACAAAATCACGGCGCCCAAACGGTTCGTCGTTTATCCCGATTTCGGCCACGAATGGCTGCCGGGCTTCGACGAGAAGGCGATGGCCTTTTTCCAGGAAATGCTCTAACGCGGGAGGAAGTCAAACGTTTATGAAATTCAGCGAGCTGGATACGGATCGATGGGCGGATTTGCAGCCTTATTTGGACACTTGCCTGCTCCCGGTCTCCGGTTTGAACGGGCGGGAGACGCCGGCCGAAGCGACGGACAAGATCGCCGCTGCCGGCGACTGGCTGGCGCCGATCGAGACGGCGTTCCGCGGAAGAACGGTCACGCTGCCGGCCTACCATTATTACGATCCGGAGGACGAAGCGGAGACGAGGCGGCTGGAGCGCTATTGCGCCAAGGTCAAGAGCGTCGGCTTCCGCTATCTCGTCATCGTCTCGGGAGAGCGTCTGCTTACGGCCGAATCGCTTCCGTTCGCCGATTTGATTGTCGGGCCCGGCAGCGCCGAAGCCCTTCCCGATACGGAAGCGATCCGGCAGGCGGTCACGTCGATGTGGAAGAATAACGGAGCGTAAGCGCTTAAAACGAGCGTGCGGCGATTGTATGCGGAAGGCGAATAAGATTCCGCCTTCGGTGTCAACAATAAGCGAGAGGAAACCGAGGCGAATTGTGACAAATTGAGAACATTTTAGTCCGGCGTTTTCACAGTTCCGTCAAATCGCCTTTGGCAATTCTTGACGCCCCCATAAGCCTGGGCTATTATAGTTATGTCTTTTGTGAACATACAGTGAAGTCCTAGAAGGGGACGCGACATTGGTGGGCAAAGGGGGTTGAACATATGGACCACAAAGAGCAGCATGAAACCGCGCACAAGCCGATCAAGCGCAAAGAAATGACACGGAGACAGTTTCTGTCTTATACGCTGGGCGGCGCAACCGCATTCATGAGTATGGGAGCCGTTCTGCCGATGCTGCGGTTTGCCGTCGATCCGATTCTGACGAAGAAGCAGACCGGCGCGTTCGTGAAGGTTATCGAAGAGAAGGACGTCACCACGGAACCGAAGCAGGTGTCTTTCAAAGTTCACCAGGTTGACGGCTGGTACGAGAGCGATCCGAAGCTGGAAGCTTACATCGCCAAGGGGGACGACGGCAAGATTTTCGCCTTGTCTCCGGTGTGCAAGCATCTCGGCTGTACGATTAGCTGGAGCGGTTCGGAGGCGCCGAACCTGTACCACTGTCCTTGCCACGGAGCACGATATACGAAGGACGGGAAAAATTTAAAGGTGGCGCCCAAGCCGTTGGACGAGTACGAAGTGAAAGTCGAGAACGGTTGGGTATACCTCGGTCCGCTCGAGCCTAACACACGGGTTAAATAAGGGGGGCGTTTCGTCTCATGTTCAAAAGCATGTACAATTGGATTGACGAACGTCTGGATGTCACGCCGATGTGGAGGGACATCGCCGATCACGAGGTGCCTGAGCACGTCAACCCGGCGCATCACTTCTCCGCTTTCGTTTACTGCTTCGGCGGCCTGACGTTTTTCATCACCGTCATTCAGATCCTTTCGGGGATGTTTTTGACGATGTATTACGTGCCAGACATTATCAACGCCTACTACAGCGTCGACTATCTCCAGCATCAGGTCGCATTCGGCGGCATCGTCCGCGGCATGCACCACTGGGGCGCAAGTCTGGTTATCGTAATGATGTTCTTACATACGCTGCGCGTGTTCTTTACCGGTTCCTACAAAGCGCCGCGCGAAATGAACTGGGTCGTCGGCATGCTCATTTTCTTCGTCATGCTGGGCCTCGGATTCACGGGCTACCTGCTGCCGTGGGACAACAAGGCGTATTTCGCCACCAAGGTCGGCATGGAAATCGCGGGCTCGGTTCCTTGGATCGGGAGTTATATCAAGGAGTTGTTGGCGGGAGGCACGATCGTCGGAGCGCAAACGCTCACCCGTTTCTTCGCGATCCACGTGTTCTTCTTGCCTGGCGTGCTGCTGACGCTGCTGGCCGCACACTTCTTCATGATTCGAAAACAGGGCATTTCCGGGCCGCTGTAAGAGAGAGGAGAGTGGCAAGCTTTGGCACACGGACATAACCCTAACGAGAAAGTCGTCTACGTCGGCGACTCCCGCATACGCAAGCCGGGCAACCGACCGGCGCCGCCTGACTACACCGCCTTTCCGGGCAAGTCGGAAGCGTTCATTCCGAACTTCCTGCTCAAGGAATGGATGGCGGGCGTCGTCGTACTGGTCGGGTTCCTCGTCTTGACGATCGCGGAACCGGCGCCGCTCGGCTATCCGGCGGATCCGCTGAACGGGTCGTTCATTCCGATGCCGGACTGGTACTTCCTGTTCATCTATCAATTGCTGAAATATCCGTACACGTCGGAAAATTACGTCGTGCTCGGCACGATCGGCATCCCGGGCATCGCGTTCATCGGCCTGCTCCTGGCGCCGTTCCTCGACACCGGCAAGGAGCGCCGCTTCTACCGCCGTCCGATCGCTTCGTCGCTGATGATCGTCTCGCTTATCGCCAGCTTTTACCTCACGTGGGTATCCTGGGATCACTACCAGGAAGAGCTGGAGAAGAACGGCGTCACGCCGGAGCATATCGAACGGGAAGAGAAGAACCGCGAGTCCATCGAGCAAGGCAAGGGACGCTGGATTCCCGGCAAGGAGAAGGAAGTCGCTCTGGTCAAGGCCGACGATCCCGCGTTCTCGCTCATGCAGAAGGCGCAGTGCATCGCCTGCCACGGCAACGAGTTGGAAGGCGGAGGCGGTCCTTCGCTTCGCGGTATCGGCGACAAGCTCAGCAAGGACGAGATCGTCGACACGATTACGAACGGACGCGCGAACGGCGCGATGCCTTCCTTCAAAGGTCAGCTTAGCGAGGCGGAGATCGACCAAATCGCGACCTGGCTGTCCCAGCAGAAGGCGGAAGCCGCCGAATAACCGCAAGGAGAATAACCTGGCCGCCCTGGCCAGGTTTTTTCACAATCGACAGGACAAGCCGTCCGAACGAACGGAGGGACATCGATGGGCTTGAGGTATTATTTCTCGAAGGCGTTCCTGCTTCATCCGACGCTGCTGACGCTGCTGACGATTTTTTACGTTCCGGGCACGGTATACGGTTACCTCTGGTATCGGGATCAGCTGAACGACACTTGGAACGAGCATCCGCATTGGCAGCTCCCGTTCGTTCCCGACAGCCCGACGGCGTCGCTGTTCTTCACGATCGCGCTTCTCTGGCTGTGGATTCGTCCGCAGCGGCCCGCATCCAGTGGGGGAAGGGCTGTCCGCAGCCTTGTGGAGGCGCTGGCGGTCGTCACCTCGATCAAATACGGCGTTTGGGCGGCCGCGATCATTTTTGCGGGGGCCGCGCAAGGGGACGTTCTCGTCTGGCAGCATTGGATGTTGGTCGTCTCTCACGGCGCGATGGCGATCTGCGCGGTTCTGTATGCGCGATTTTTCGGCTTCGGCGGGGCGGCGCTTGCCGCCGCCGCGGCATGGACGTTCCTGAACGACGCCGTGGACTACGGCTTCGGCGTTTATCCCTATCTTCCGTTCGAGCTTCAGGACGATTTGGCCGGCGTAGCGTGGTTTACGTTTATGTTGACCGCGCTCAGCGTTGCGGTCGCGGCGTGGGCCCGGTTCGCGCCGGGAATGAAGCGCGGCGCCGCGCTCGTTCCGAACAAGCGGTTCTAACGATGGACATCCCCTCATAGGCTGTTGGCAGGAGGGGATGTCCATGCCATATTCGGAGACGCGCGAGAGCGGAGCATGGATTCGGAACATCGCGCTCGCCCTGCTGGCGGCGCTGGCGCTGCTCGGCGGTCCGGCGGCCGCTTCCGCGGAACCTGCAGCCGCCGGCGAATCGGGGGCTGCGGCGATCGGCGCGTTCCACCGGTCGGCCGAATCGCTGTACGAGGCGTTGCGTCAAACGGACAGGCTGCAGGCGACCCGGGCGCTGAAAGAGCTGGAGGACGCGTTCCGCAGCTTGCCCATGACCGGGATCGCCACGGCGGAAGGCGTTCAGGCGCTCGCGGGAAGTGTGACGGAGATGAAGCGGGCGCTCGCGTCCGTGACGCCCGACGATGATCGGATCGAGCAGGCGGCCGGCGCGCTGCGGCTGGCAGCGGATGCGCTGGCGAATCCGGAGAAGCCGATCTGGCTGCAATATCGTTCGATCCTAAGGGAAGATGTGCGGTCGCTGGAAGCCGGATTGGGGACGAAGCCCGAATCGGCATCGCCGGCGGCGCGCAAGGCGTTCGAGTCGGTCGAAGAGCATTACCGGTTGATCCGGACGGCGGCCGCGCTGAGCCGGGAGCCCTACGTGATCGAGCGCGCGGATTCGGTGATGCGGTACGCGGAACGGGTGTTGAAGCCGGACCGGCCCGATCCGAAGCTGCTGAAGGGCTTGCCTGCGAACATACGCGAGGCGATGGAGGGGTTGTTCCCATCCGGGAACGAGGAGCCGACCGCGGTTCCGGCGGTTATGCCCCCGACCTGGGGCTTTACCGCAACGATCGGATCGATCATCGTCACGATTTTGTCCTGGGCGGGATGGCGGCGTTACCGCTACGACCGGGATCACCCGAAGGGCGGCAGCGGCGGCGCTCAAGACGGGGCCGGCCGGGGACGCCGATGGCTATGGGTTATTCCTCCTCGCGGAAGCCTTCCCCTAGCACATCGTGCACGTCGGCTATAACGATAAAAGCCTGTCTGTCATGCTGGCGGACCAGGCTTTTTAATTTGCGGATCTCGAATCGGCTGACGACGCAGTACACCATCATGCGCCGTTCGCCCGAATACGCTCCGATACCGGAGAGCAGCGTCACGCCCCGGTCCAGCTCTCGCGTAATGGTCGCGGCCAGCTTCTCGGGCTCCCGGCACAAAATCGAGAACGCTTTGGCCGCATAAGCGCCTTCCTGGATGAAGTCGATGACCCGGGACGAGATAAAGACGCTGACCAGCGTATACAGCACTTTCTCCTTCGGAATGAACAGCAGGGAGCTGCCGAGAATGACGATGTCCATCGCCAGGATGATTTGCCCCATGCTCCATCCCCGCCAGCGATGGACGATCCGTGCGATAATATCGACGCCTCCCGTCGTACCGCCAGAGCGGAAGACGAGCCCGAGCCCCGCTCCGAGCGTGACGCCCGCGTACAGGACGACCAGGATGAAATCGTGCTCGGTCGTGAACGGCTTGATCCAGCCCCGATCGATCGTCTGTTCCCAAATCCACAGGAACAAGGACAAGAGCAGCGTGCCGCCGATCGTATAAATCATCGCTTCGCGCCCGAGTTTGCGCCATCCGAACACGAACAAAGGGAGGTTGATGGCGAGCGTCGTCGCGGCCGGCGGCAATCCCGCCGCGTATTGCAGCAAGACGGTTATCCCGGTAACGCCGCCTTCCATCAGCCTATTGGGAAGAATAAAGTATTCGATTCCGAACGCATAGATGGCCGCTCCCAGGGCGAGAACGGTCCAGGTCCGCAAAGCTTCTTTGTATCGCATTCCGTTCATAGACATGGCTCCCCGTACGAAATTGCATTTGTCTTTGCCGGCATCTTAGGCTAACATAGGATTGACACGCTTCCGGCGGTCGCCTGCGCCCGATATCTGTCGAAGGCGATACGCGCGAAGCGACTCGTTCAAATCGATTATAATCGGAATGCTCCAAAGAAAGGAAGCGCACGATGGGAGAGTCTCGAATCGTCGGCAAACCGCTCGCCGAGAAGACGCTGGCCGAAATCCAGCGTGAAGTGGACGCTTACATAACCCAATTCAAAGAAGGCTACTTTTCTCCGCTTGCCTTGCTGGCGAGAATGACCGAAGAAGTCGGCGAGCTGGCCCGGGAAGTCAATCACCAATTCGGAGAGAAGCCCAAGAAGGCGGAGGAAGCCGACAATTCGGTCGAGATGGAGCTGGGCGACGTCCTGTTCATCGTCCTCTGCTTCGCCAATTCCTTAGGCATCGACCTGACGGAAGCGCACAATCGGGTTATGCATAAATTCAATACGCGGGACGCGAACCGTTGGACGAAGAAGGACACCGACAATCCGTAGCGATCATATGCTGTACCATCCCCAAGGCAAGCAAGAGAGGAGGATGGTCCGGCATGAACGGGGAGAGCTGCGTTCAACAAGCGTACGAATCGATCTTCCGCGGCGATTTCGAAGCGGCGGCGGCTTGGTTCGAACGTGCGGTGGAAGCGGATCCCAACAATCCGTCCTACTATTACAGAGGCTCGATTACGCTTGCCAGAAGCGGCAGATTGGCTTCGGCCCTGGCGTACGCCCGCCGGGCGGCGGAACTGGCTCCGTACGAACCGGCCTATGCATTTCAATTGCGATTGCTGCAGTCTCGGCAGAAGATCGCGGAGGCGCAGGCGCTGCTTACGCAAAGCCCTCCGCAGGCGAAACCGGCGGTCGGGCTGCTGCGCGAGGCGTTCCGGCTGGATCCGCTGGCGGCCGACGCCCGGCTGCTGCTCGGCGCCGCTTACCGACTGCTGGGCGATTATGGCCAAGCCTTGGAGGCGATTCAGGACGCTCTCCAGCTCAATCCGCAATACGAAGAGGCGCGAAGATTGCTTCACGAGGTGCGATCCGAACGCCGAAGAAAGCTCAAACAGCTCAATCCATCCAACCATCGAAAAAGGGACAGGTGAATCGAATGTCGCAACGCATTACCGTCGCGGTTGCGGGCGCCTCCGGGCGCATGGGCCGCGAAGTCGTCAAAATGGTGCTCGAAGATCCCGAACTGAAGCTGGCTGCGGCCATCGCCAGGTCGGCCGGACCGGTCGACGCCGGCTCTCTCGTCGGCAAGCCGGATACCGGCGTCATCGTGACGGCCGACCTGGAAGCCGCGCTGGACGCGGCGAAGCCCGACGTGCTCGTCGATTTTACCAGCCCGCAATTCGCCGTTCCGCACACCGAAGCGGCTATCCGCCGAGGCGTTCGTCCGGTCATCGGGACGACGGGATTTACCCCCGAGCAAATCGCCGAATTGGACAAGCAGTGCCGAGCCGGCGGCATCGGCGGCCTGATCGCGCCCAATTTCTCCATCGGGGCGATCCTTATGATGAAGTTTGCCGCAATGGCGGCCAAATATTTACCTCATGTCGAAATTATTGAATATCACGGAGACCAGAAGCTGGACGCCCCATCCGGAACGTCGATCAAGACGGCGGAATGGATCTCGGAGGCGAGACGCGAGTTCCGCCAGGGGAACCCGAACGAGGAAGAGATTCTCGAAGGGGCGCGAGGCGGATACTACAACGGGTTCCGCATACATAGCGTCCGGCTGCCGGGCGTATTCGCGCAGCAGGAGGTTGTGTTCGGAGGCCACGGGCAAACGCTCAAAATCCGCCACGATTCCTACGAGCGCGCCGGCTATATGCCGGGGGTCAATACCGCTATCAAAAAAGTGATGGAGACGACGGGGCTCGTTTACGGCTTCGAGCATTTTCTAGACTAACGCCGAGGAAAAGGGGATACGGTTGCCATGATGCAAATCGCATTGATCGCGCACGACCGCAAAAAGGACGAAATGGTCAACTTCGTCATCGCTTACGAGCATGTTCTGAAACCGCACAAGCTGTATGCCACGGGGACGACGGGCACCCGGATCATGGAGAGCACTTCGCTCTCCGTCCACCGCTTCATGTCCGGGCCGCTGGGCGGCGACCAGCAGATCGGAGCGCTCGTCGCGCAGGACGAGATGGATCTCATTATTTTCCTGCGCGACCCGCTCATGGCGCAGCCTCACGAGCCGGATATTACCGCTTTGCTGCGGCTTTGCGACGTGCAGGGAATTCCGGTGGCGACCAACATCGCCACGGCCGAATTGCTGGTGAAGTGCCTGGAGCGGGGCGACTTCGCCTGGCGGGAGCTCGTTCACAAATACAAGCCGGGGATCGAAGAATGAGCGCGAAGGCATCCTACGATTACGGCTTGGATATGCTCGTGTTCGCGGCGCATCCGGACGATGCGGAGATCGGCATGGGCGGAACGATCGCCAAGTCGATCCGGGACGGCCTCAAGGTCGGCTTGATCGATTTGACGTACGCGGAAATGTCGTCCAACGGCGACGTCGACACGCGTCAGAGAGAGGCGCGGGAAGCGTCTGCCGTGCTGGGCCTCACCGTGCGGGAAAACCTCGGCTTGCCGGACCGGGGCTTGCGGCTGGAAGCAAGCCAGGTGGACAAGCTCGTGTCGGCGATTCGCCGTTACCGGCCCCGCAACGTGTTCGCGCCTTACTATATCGACCGCCATCCGGACCATGTGAAGTGCAGCCGCATGGTCGAAGAAGCGGTGTTCAACGCCAAGCTCCGGCGCTATAAGCCCGACGAGCCGGCGTGGACGGCCGACATGCTCTATTTCTACTTTATAAATGACGTTCATGCGCCTCAGCTTGTGCTCGACGTCACGGACGTTCACGAGCAGAAAATGAAAGCGCTGCGAGCTTACCGCTCGCAATTCGAACCGTCCGGCGATCAGCAGGATTGGGTGCAAACCCCGCTCACGCAAGGCTATCTGGACAACGTAATCGCGAGAGACCGGCTGTTCGGACAGCCGAAGCGGTTCGCCTACGCCGAAGGCTTTATTCCGAAGGGACCGGTTGCAATCGACGGTTTCTGAACGATCGGCGCTTTAAGACGGCATGGCGCGCCAAATGCCGAATCGGGCGGATCGAAGCCCGGACCGGGGCAAGAAGGCAAGCGTCCGGGGAATAAGATACAGGAAGGAGGAATGCGAATGAAGCGACCGCTCAAAATCGGCATTACCTGCTATCCTTCGCTGGGGGGCTCCGGCGTCGTGGCGACGGAACTGGGCAAGCTGCTGGCGGAGAAGGGGCACGAGATTCATTTCATTACAAGCGGCATGCCGTTTCGTCTCGGCAAGTTTCAGCGCAACATTTTCTATCACGAAGTCGAAGTTTCGGATTATTACGTATTCCGCTATCCTCCCTACGATCTGTCGCTCGCGAGCAAGATGCACCAGGTCGCCCGGCTGCAGCAGCTCGATCTGCTTCACGTCCACTATGCCGTTCCGCACGCCATCTGCGCGCTGCTGGCCAAGATGATGTCCGGAGGCCGGCTCAAGGTGGTCACGACGCTTCACGGAACGGACATTACCGTGCTGGCGCAGGACGAATCGCTCAAGGACATCATCCGTCTCGGCATCCGCAGCAGCGACGCCGTAACGGCGGTCAGCGAAGATCTCATTCGGGAGACGCGGGAGCTGCTCGATATCCGGGAGCCGATCGACCTGACCTACAACTTCGTGGACAAACGCGTCTACTATCCGCGCTCTTGCTCCGATCTGCGGGCGGACTATGCGGACCCGCACGAGAAGATTTTGATGCATATTTCCAACTTTCGTCCGGTCAAGCGGACGGGCGACGTCGTCGACATTTTCGCCAAGGTGAGCGCGAAAGTGCCGAGCAAGCTGCTGCTCGTCGGGGAAGGTCCGGATATGCCCAAAATCCAGGCGAAAATCGATGCGATGGGACTGAGCCACCGCGTTCATTATATGGGGAAGCAGGACGACGTGGCGCAAGTGATCTCGATGGCCGATCTGCTGCTGCTGCCCTCCGAGAAGGAGAGCTTCGGTCTGGTCGCCCTGGAAGCGATGGCGTGCGGCGTGCCGACGATCGGTTCGGTGGCGGGAGGCATTCCCGAGCTGGTCGTCGACGGGCAGACGGGCTTCCTCTCTCCGATCGGCAAGACGGAGGAGATGGCCTCGAACGCCGTCCGGCTGCTGACGGACGCGAAGCTGTATGCGGAATTCCGCGAGGCATGCCTGGCGCGGGCTCGGTCGGAGTTCTGCAACGATCGGATCATGGCGCAATACGAGCGAATTTATTATCGGGTTCTCGGCATCGAGGCGGAAGTGCCCTTGCCGGTATGCGAGGCATGAGCCGGTGCCCGGGAACCGGGAGGGAATGGCGGATCGATGGAGCATAACGGCGAAAGCGCGTGGGAGGCGGGACTGGCCGTCGTTCGCGCGCTCGAGAAGGCGGGGCACGAAGCGTACCTCGTCGGCGGCTGCGTAAGGGACAGGCTGCTCGGCCGGCCGCTTCGCGATATCGATATCGCCACCTCCGCACGGCCGGAAGAGGTGGCGGCGCTGTTTCCGCGCGTCGTTCCGACGGGGCTGAAGCACGGGACGGTGACGGTGCTGGACGGCGGCTCGTCGTTTGAAGTGACGACGTTCCGGCAAGAGAAGGAATATAGCGATTCCCGCCATCCGGACGAAGTGACGTTCGTCAAGGACATTCGCGAGGACCTCGCGCGGCGGGATTTTACGATCAACGCGATGGCTTTCGGGTCCGACGGTTCGACGGTCGACCCGTTCGGAGGCGCGGAAGATTTGCGCCGCGGCGTCGTCCGCTGCGTCGGCGACGCGGAAGAGCGGTTCGGCGAGGACGCGCTCCGGATGCTTCGCGCCGTGCGGTTCGCCGCCGAATTCGGCTTCGAGCTGGAAGCCGGCACATGGAGCGGGCTCATCGCCCGCAAGGAGCGTCTGCGGCATGTGTCGATGGAGCGGGTCGGCAGCGAGCTCGACAAAATGATCGGAGGCCGCGATCCGGGCCGGGCGGTGTCTCTGCTCGCCGGCAGCGGCCTTCTCGCGTGCGCCAAAGAGCCGCTGCCGCATGCCCTTCCGCCGGAGGAGGAGATTTACGGCTTAAGCGGAATGTCCGGCATTGCGGCGGCGGATCTTCGCTGGGCGGCGCTGCTGGCGATCGCCGGAGCGGGACCGGCCGAGGCGCTGGAGCACGCCCGGACGCTTCGGTTCAGCGCGAAGCGCGGGGAGGCGATCGCGGCGGTCGTCGGCCTCCATCGCAGGCTGGAGGAGGCCGGTTTCGACTTTGCCGCCGGAGACGGCGCGGGCGGGGCCGAGGCGGCGCGGACGGCCTGGATTCGCGCCGCGCTCGAATACGGAACCGCCGCGGCCGAAGGCTGGATCGCGCTCGTCCGCGCATTGCCCGCGCTTGCGGGCGGCGACAACGCCTCCGCGGGCCGGGCGGCGGAGCTGGCCGAGCGCTGGCTCGGCCAAATGCCGGTTCGCCGGCTGCAGGACCTCGCCCTTCGGGGCGACGAGGCCGTTCGGCTGGCGAACCGGCCGCCGGGGCCGTGGGTGGCCGCAACGCTGAAGCGGCTGCTGGAGCTGGTCGCCTTGGGAGACGTGCCCAACGAGCCGGAAGCTTTGAAAACCGTTTTGACGCAAGTCGCGCAAAAGGATGATGAACGATGAATCAATCGCCGCTCTTATCGCTGCTGGAAGAGAAGCCGGGAGCTTTCGTCTCGGGGGAGGAGATCAGCCGCAAGCTGAACGTCAGCCGCACGGCGATCTGGAAGCAAATCCGCAAGCTGGAGGCGGAAGGCTACGTCATCGAGGCGGTGCCGAGGCTCGGCTACCGCATCGTGGAGCGTCCCTCCCGCTTGTCGCCGACCGAGCTGGCGAACCGTCTGACGACCCGTTCGTTCGGCCGGCATCTGCGCGTATTCGACGCAGTGCCGTCGACGCAGGACGTGCTGCGCGAGCTGGCGGAGGAGGGCGCCCCCGAAGGGACGCTCGTTCTGGCCGAGCAGCAGACGAAGGGCCGCGGCCGGATGGGCCGGTCCTGGGTGTCTCCGGCAGGCAAAGGCGTCTGGATGAGCCTGCTGCTTCGCCCAAGCGTCCCGCTTCATATGACGCCCCAGCTGACGCTGCTGGCGGCGGTATCGCTAAGCCGCGCGATCGCGCGGGTCGTGCCGCTCGAGATCGGCATCAAATGGCCGAACGATCTGCTCGTCGGCGGGCGCAAAATTAGCGGCATTCTGCTGGAATCCGCGGCCGAAGACGAGCGTATCCGCTATGTCGTCGCCGGCATGGGCATTTCCGTCAACCTGGAGGAGCAAGACTTCCCCCCGGAAGTGTTGGAGAAGGCCATCTCCCTGCGGATGGCCGCCGGCCGGCCCGTCGATCGCGTCGAGATCGTCGCGGCCGCGATGGAAGAGTTCGAGAAGCTGTACGAGCTGTACGCGGCTCAAGGCTTTGCGCCGATCCGAGCGCTGTGGGAGGCGCATTCGGTCACGCTCGGTCGCCCCGCGACGCTGCAGACCCCGCATGGGACAATCGAGGGGATTCCGCTGGAGCTCGACGATCTCGGAGGGCTGCGGGTGCGGCTCGCGGACGGCTCGATCCGGACGGTCTATTCCGCCGAAGTGGGCGACCGGTGACACCGGTTCGCCCGCTCATGGACGGGAATAACAAACGGTGTTATAATGATGAACGCAAGGCGGTATCGGTTGACGAATTGCACTTGCGGAGACCATAAGGAAGCATGAACGCCCGGCAGCCGTCGGGCAACGGAATTGAATACCGTGATGATTCGCGGCGGATTCTGCTCTGAGCCGAAGGGACCGAGACAGAAGGACGTGAAGCGCTCCTGCTGAATGGAAACCTTTTTTTGCTCATGGGCAAAAATGAAGGTTTTTTGTTTTTTATACTTGATTGCGGGAGGCGTATCATCCGATGAAACAACCGCTCACACCGCCGAAATGGAAGGCGTTCAAGGCGCAAGGAACGAAAATCGCCATGCTGACGGCCTATGATTATCCGTCGGCCCGTCTGGCCGAGGAAGCCGGCATCGACGCCATTCTCGTCGGCGATTCGCTCGGCAACGTCGTGCTCGGCTACGACACGACGGTTCCGGTGACGCTTGACGACATGATTTATCACACCCGCGCGGTCGTTCGCGGCGCGCCCGGCACGATGATCGTGACGGATATGCCGTTCGCCACGTACCGGCTCGGACCGGAAGCGGCGCTGCGCAATGCGGCCCGCTTGCTTCAGGAAGGCGGCGCTCACGCGGTGAAGATGGAAGGCGGCGCCGATATCGCGGACGAAGTGCACCGGCTCGTCTCGGCGGGCATTCCCGTGCTGGGGCACCTGGGGCTCACTCCGCAGTCCGTGCTTCAGATCGGCGGCTACAAGGTGCAAGGCAAAGATAAAGAGGAAGCGCAAAAGCTGATCGCCGATGCCAAAGCGCTGGAGCAGGCGGGCGCGTTCGGCGTCGTGCTGGAACTGGTGACGGAGCCGGTGGCGGCGGCCGTGACGAAGGCGATCGGCGTTCCGACGATCGGCATCGGAGCGGGCCGGGGGTGCGACGGGCAGGTGCTCGTATACCATGACATGATCCGGTACGGCTCGGGCATTCGCGACAAGCGCTTCGTCAAAACGTACGCCGACGTCGGGGAGACGATCCGCAGCGCCATTGCCGGGTATGTAAACGACGTCAAAAACGCAAGCTTTCCCGAGGAACGCAACGGCTTCAGGCTCGACGATCAAACCGCCCTGCAATTATCCGATTCCTTGTACGGAGGCGAATCCAAATGAAATCCGCGCTTGTATCCGCTCCCCGCATCGTCCGTTCGATCGCCGAGCTGAGGAAGGAGATCCGGGCGTTCCGCCTCGCGGCGGGTCCGGAGGCGACCGTCGGTCTGGTGCCGACGATGGGCTACCTTCACGAGGGCCATGCGAGCCTTATGCGCCGCAGCGCGAAGGAGAACGGCCTGACGGTGCTCAGCATTTTCGTCAACCCGCTGCAGTTCGGCCCGAACGAAGATTTCGAACGCTATCCGCGCGACGAGAAAAGAGACGTGGCTGTCGCGGGGGAAGCGGGCGCCGACCTGATCTTTATGCCGCAAGTGTCGGAGATGTATCCCCGCCCGCCGAAGACGTCCGTCATTGTCAGCGGCATTACCGAGCGGCTGTGCGGCGCGAGCCGTCCCGGCCACTTCGACGGCGTCGGGATCGTCGTCTCCAAGCTGCTTCATATCGTGGAGCCGGACCGCGCTTATTTCGGATTGAAGGACGCCCAGCAAGTGGCGGTCGTCACCCGCATGGTAGAAGATTTGAATATGCCCGTCGAGATCGTGCCTTGCCCGATCGTGCGCGACGCGGACGGTCTTGCCCTTAGCTCCCGCAACGTTTATTTGAGCGCCGAGGAACGGAAGCAAGCGCTGTCGCTGTCGCAGACGCTGAAGCTCGTGCCCGGCTGGATCGAGGAGGGGGCGAACGCATCCGAATTGACCCGGCGCATGCGGGAGCGGATCGGGGAGCAGCCGCTTGCGGATATCGACTATGTCGAGGCGCTGCTCTATCCCGACCTGGTGCCGCCGGATGCCGACCGTCCGCTGAAGGACGTTTTGAAGAACGATTCCGTGTTGGTCGCCGTGGCCGTCCGTTTCGGCCAAACGCGGTTGATCGACAACATTTTACTGACTGCCGAGAAGAGGTGAACGCCGTGTTCCGCCAAATGATGAAGTCCAAAATACACCGGGCTACCGTAACCGAAGCCAACCTCAATTATGTCGGCAGCGTGACGATCGATCAGGATTTGATGGACGCCGTCGACATTCTGCCCGACGAGAAGGTGCAAATTGTCAACAACAACAACGGCGCCCGCTTCGAAACGTACGCGATTCCGGGGCCGCGCGGCTCCGGCGTCGTCTGTCTGAACGGCGCGGCCGCCCGGCTCGTTCAACCCGGCGACATCGTCATCATTATCGCCTACGGCTATATGACGGACGAAGAAGCCCGCGTCCATCGTCCGAAAGTGGCGATCATGGACGAGGCCAACCGGGTGTCCCGGTTGATGGCGGAGGAGCCTCATTCGACCGTCTTGTAACGCGTATGAAACCACCCCCCGTAACGCAGAATGACGAGTACAACCGAACGCGTTAGGGGGAGCCGGAATGATCGAACAATGGTTTGCCGCCATGAACGATACGCTGGACGACTTGCTTCGCCGTTATCCGTACGCCTCCGACGAAGAAAAAAACGAGCTCGACGAACGGTGGAACGTGTTAAAATCGTTAAGTGATGTTATCATTGAAGCATGGCTTCAATTTGAAGACAAAATGGCGGCGTATCGCGATCTGAAGCAAGAAGCGGAGACCGGTCCCGCCCCGGGCGGCGCGGAAGAGCTGGTGGGACCTTATGTCAAAGGCCTCGGCTATTTCAAGCTGCAGATGTACCGCGAAGGCGCCGTTTATTTTGAGCAGACGCTGATGCAGGAGCCGGAGCTGAACATAGCCCGACTGTTCCTCGCGATGTGCCGGATGCATCTGGAGCAGTTCCTCGAGGCGCAGCGCCATTTCCAGTTCATTGCGGCCTTGACGGAGGATGTCAAGCTGCGGGCGATCTCATACAACGCCCTCGGCTGCATCCAGGCGGTATACGCCAACTTGAAGCAGGCGGAGCGCTATTTCCGGATGGCGATGGAGACCGATCCGTCGTTCGAGGATCCCCGCCGCAATCTGGAAACTTGCCAAAGCCGATCCGGCCGGCTGCAGCTGCTTTTCGGCTCCTCGGAAATGCAGGCGCTCGTGCTGTCCTGACGAAGCCAGGATCAAGGTTCGATGCCTAGAAAGGAAGTAAGGCATGAAATTCGCCGTTCTCGATTTTGAAACGACGGGAACTTCTCCCGACCAAGATGAAATTATTCAAGCGGGATTGGCTCTCATCGACGAGACGGGCGCCGTCAACCACGTCTTCGCCACGCTGGTCAAACCTGAGAAGCCGATTCCGGATTGGATCACGAGGCTTACGGGCATCGGCGACGAAGACGTACGCGAAGCACCGATGCTGGAGGAGATGCTGGCCGGACTCGTTCCGCTCCTTCAGGACGCCGTGCTTGTCGCGCACAACGTCGGATTCGACGCCGCTTTTTTACAGGCCGCCCTTGACCGGTGCGGCTATTTGCCTTTTGCGGGGCGCATGATCGATACCGTCGAATTAAGCCGCCTGGCTTACCCGACCCAATCGTCCTATCGCTTGTCGTCGCTGACGCATAGCCTGGGGGTCTTTCATGACCGCCCGCATCAGGCCGACAGCGACGCGCTGGCCACTTCGGCCGTGTTCCTGAAGTGCGTCGAGCGGCTGCGCTCGCTCCCGCTTCTGACGCTGCAGCGGCTCGCTTCGCTGTTCAATCCCGAGCTCGACGATTTGGGCTGGCTGCTCGCCGATCTCGCCGCCTGGCGGGAAGCGAACCCGGCGGTCGCGGAGGAAGACTACCAATATTACCGCCAATTCGCCATGAAGATCGCCGATTGGACGGAAGACGATTCCGCCAAGGAAAAAAGCGAAGACGACGCTCGCGATGTCCGGAATGTTCTGTCCGCTACGGAGTTTCCCGAATTTGTCGATTCCGTCCGCGGCAAGCTGAAGGAGCTTCTCCCTTCGTACGAGGCCCGGGAAGGGCAGGAGATCATGTTCTCCGAAGTTTTGGAAGCGCTTGGACAAGATTCGCATCTTCTTGTGGAAGCGGGAACCGGAACGGGGAAGTCGCTCGGCTATTTGCTTCCCTCTCTCTATTATGGATTAAAGGAATCCAAAAAAATCGTCGTCAGCACTCATACGATTCAACTTCAGGAACAATTGCGGCAGCGAGACTTGCCCCTATTGCAGAAGGTGCTGCCGGTACCTTTCAAGGCCGCGGTGTTCAAGGGCCGCAGCAATTACTTATGCTTGCGCAAATTCGAGCAGCAAATGCATGTGCCGGAAACGGCGTTGTCTCGGGAAGAGGCGGTGGCGCGCGGGCAGATGGCCGTATGGCTCACCGAGACCGAACGCGGCGAAGCGGAGGAGCTCAATATCGGGGGCCGCGCCAAGGATGAATGGAACGCGGTCGCAAGCGACGCCGATTCCTGCCTGAACCGGCAATGTCCCTGGTTCCGCAAATGCTTCTACCATCGAGCCCGCAACGAAGCCAACAAGGCGGATCTCATTATTACGAACCATGCGCTCGTCTTTACCGACATGCGCGCCGAGAGCCGGCTGCTGCCTTCCTACGACCGCCTCATTGTCGACGAGGCGCACCACCTGGAGGAAGTGGCGAGCCATCATCTCGGGCAGCGGACCGCCTATTCGTCCCTGCTCAATCCGCTGCTGCGGCTATGGAAGGACGCGCGCACCGGACAGCTTCCCCATCTGTCCAGCTTGCTCGCCAGCTCCGGGGAGGAACAAGCGCAGGTTTGGCTCGAAAAGCTGGAAGAAGCAGCCTCCAAGGTGCACGACATTCGCGAATCGTGGGACCGTTGGATGGATCGGCTGTTCGGCTTGCTCGCCGCCGAGTCGGCGGCGGACGAGAGCGGCAATCTGACGTTGCGGCTGAAGCCGAATCAACTGCCGGCCGATTGGGACGACCATCTCGTCGACGGCCACAATACGATTCAGTTGTTAAGCGATTTGCTGCGGCCCCTGGACAAGATGATCGCCGACATCCGCGAGCGCACGGACGAGCTGGCCGTTCAGAGCTTGCTGACCGATTTGAACGGCACTTTAAAGGATTTGACTTCGCTCCGAGCCGATCTCCAGTCGTTCGTGAGCCTTGGCAATCCCGATTTCGTCTACTGGATGGAGGGCCATACCCAATACCGCAGCCGTTCCGTTACGTTGTACGGCGTTCCGGCGGACGTCAGCCGGCTGCTCAAGGAAGGCATGTTCGACCGCAAATCGAGCGTCGTGCTGACCTCGGCAACGCTGACGGTGGACAAGACGTTCCAATACGTGAAGGAGCAGCTTGGGCTCGACGCTTCGGAGCGCGAGGGCCGTCTGCGGACGGCGCAGGTTCCTTCTCCGTTTAATTATCGGGAGCAGGCGCTCGTGCTCATTCCGCGGGATTTCCCGAACATCCGCGGGCCGAACGGCGACCCGCAATTTTTGCGGGCGCTTGCCGATTCGCTGGCCGAAGTCGCCGAGACGACCGGAGGCCGCATGCTGGTCCTGTTCACCTCCCATCGGATGCTGAAGACCGTCTACGTCCCGCTGAAGGAACGGCTTGCTCCGAGCGGAATCGAGGTCATGGGCCAAGGCGTCGACGGCGGCAGCCGCAGCCGGCTGACGCGGCAGTTTATGGAGCAGCCGGCTTCGGTATTGCTCGGCACCAGCAGCTTCTGGGAGGGCGTCGATCTGCCCGGGGACGCGCTTACGTGCCTGGCGATCGTCCGTCTGCCTTTTCAACCGCCGAACCATCCGGTCATCGAAGCGAAATCCGAGAAGCTCCAGGCGGAACGCAAAAACCCGTTCATGAAGCTGTCGCTGCCCCAGGCGGTCATTCGCTTCAAGCAAGGATTCGGGCGTCTTGTTCGCACCGCCACCGACAAGGGGATCGTCATTTTGTACGATACCCGGGTGATCGACACGAACTACGGCAAATATTTTCTATATTCACTTCCCGGCCCGAAGATCGAGCACTTGCCTCTGTCCGGACTCGTGCCGCGGGTGAAGGAATGGCTCGGCGCGTCCGGGCGGGCTGTCGCGACAAACGAGGAAGGAGAGGGCGAATGACGAAGCAGGTTAAAATATCCGAAGCGGTCGTTCGCAGACTGCCGGTTTATTTGAGGTTTTTGAACGAATTGAGTCAGAGCGGCATTCAAACGGTATCCTCGCAGGATTTGGGCGAGAAGTTGAATTTGAACCCGGCCCAAATCCGCAAAGACTTGGCTTATTTCGGCGACTTCGGACGCAAAGGCGTCGGCTACAACGTAAACTATCTGATCGAGAAAATTCGCCAGATTCTGAAGCTGGACCGCCCGCTGCACGTGGCGCTGGTGGGGACGGGCAATCTCGGCCGGGCTTTGTCCAATTACAATATGTATTTGAAGGACAATATGAAAATTATCGCCATTTTTGACGCGGACTCGTCCAAAATCGGCATGGTGATCAACAATTTGACCGTGCAGCCGATGGAAGAGCTCGACGAGACGGTCGCGGAGAAGGACATTACGATCGGCATCATCACCGTGCCGGCGGCGGCGGCCCAGAATGTCGCGGACCAATTCGTGAAGGCCGGTATCCGGGGCATTCTCAATTTTGCTCCGACCGTTCTGAAGACGCCCGCGGGCGTTCGCATTCATCAAACGGATTTTACGGCGGACCTGCTGAGTTTGGCCTATTATATGAATTTTGACCAAGAGGATATGGACGAAGGGAATAATCGACAATGAACCGATGGCTGATTGAGAACGGCATTTTCGTGACGATGGACCCCGAGCGGCCCAAGCTGGAAGGCTGGATGGCCGTGGAAGGGCGGGCGATCGCGGCGATGGGCGCCGGGGAAGCGCCGGAAGAGGAACGGGCGAAGGCGAAGGAAATCGTGAACGGCAAGGATTTGCTCTTCATGCCCGGACTGATCAATACGCACGGCCATGCGGCGATGTCCTTGCTGAGAGGCCTCGCGGACGATCTCGTTCTTCAGGACTGGCTGGAAAACCATATGTGGCCGATGGAAGCCAAGTTTACGGGCGACGACGTCTACTGGGGCACCTCGCTTGCGGCCATGGAGATGATTCTGAGCGGGACGACCGCCTTCGTCGACATGTACGACCATATGGACCGGGTGGCCCAAGTCGTCGAGCTTAGCGGCCTTCGCGCCAGCCTGACGCGCGGGGTCATCGGGCTCTGTCCGCCGGACGTTCAAACCGCGAAGCTGAACGACGCCATTCAATTCGCCCGCGACTGGCACGGCCAAGCGGACGGCCGCATTCGGGCGATGATGTCTCCGCACGCGCCTTACACCTGTCCGCCGGATTACATCGAGCGCATCGTCGCGGCCGCGCACGAGCTCGGCTTGCCGATGCACACCCATATGTCGGAGACGGCGGCGGAAGTCGCCCAGAACGTCAGGGATTACGGCGTGCGTCCCGCGGAGCATCTCGACCGTCTCGGCTTGTTCTCGCGTCCTGCGCTCGTCGCTCACGCCGTCCATTTGACCGACGAGGAAATCGCCTTGCTCGCGGAACGGGGCGTCGCCGTCTCGCACAATCCGGTGAGCAATCTGAAGCTTGCAAGCGGCGTAGCCCGAGTGCCGGACCTGCTGCGCGCCGGGGTAACGGTCTCGCTGGGCACGGACAGCGCGGCGAGCAACAATAATCTCGATCTCTTCGAGGAGATCCGGCTCGCAGCGTTGCTGCACAAAGGCGTCTCCGGCGATCCGACGGCAGTGCCGGCGGCGGAAGCGCTCCGAATGGCTACTGTGTACGGGGCTAAGTCCATCGGGCTGGAGGGCGTCGTCGGCATGCTGAAGCCGGGCATGAAGGCGGACTTCATCGCGCTATCCATCGCCAAGGCGCATTTCGTGCCGGCCACCGACTACGTCTCCCATCTCGTCTATTCGGCGAGCGGCGCCGATGTCGCCCACGTATGGGTCGACGGCAAGCAGCTGCTGCGCAATCGGGAGCTGCTGACAATGGACGCGGAACGCATCCGTTTCGAAGCGCAGCGCTCGTTCGAGAGGCTTCGCCAATGAGGCTCAGCCGTGCCGAGAGCCACAAGCGGGCTCCCGTGATGTCCGTCCGCCGCTGGATCTGGTTGTCCGTCTGCTTCGTCTTGTTCGTCTGCGTGGCGTTCGTGTTGTACATTCGTTCGGTCAACGCCGATTATGAGAGCGAGAGAACCGAGGCGATCCGTCTCGCCAAATCGGAAGCGGGAATGAAGGAGACGCTGGATGCGGTCAAGCATGTTTGGGACGAATCCGTCTGGGTCGTAATAGGGAAGGACGCCGATGGCGTCAAATGGTACGTCTGGGAGCGGGCCGACGGAATCGTCAAGGAGAAAGCCGATGACGGTCTGTCCCGCGAGCAGATCGTCGATCGTTTCAACGCCGACCATCCGGGCCAGGAGATCGTCCGGATTTTGCCGGGATGGTTCCAGGGCCAGCCCGCCTGGGAAGTCCGCTACGTCAGTGATCCGTCCACGAAGCGGGAAGCGATCGACTTCTATTCCTTCAAGGACGGCACGAAGCTGAAGACATACGACCTGCCCGGCAAGTAACAGGGCATTGAGGCTGGCTGCCTACTGAACCGGAGTAAGAGATCGACGAAGAGTAGCAGGGGATCGGTAAAAGCCTTACTATAATTGAACCCCGGCAGGGGCGAACGGACAAAGACTTTTCCAAGCCGTACGGACTTGGGAAAGTCTTTTTTGTGCAAAGTCGGAAGCCGGGGCGTTACCACCGCTGCCAAGCTTTTGATAACGAAACGTCTATCAAAATTTGATATACTCTAAGATGTACGATTGAATCGCTAGCATACGAGGATGCAACTTTGAACGATAAAGGAGGGCATGCGGCATGAATTTGCGCATCGTTCCAGTTACGATAACGGCCGCGTTGTCCGCGGCATTGCTTTTCGGCGGTTGGTTCGCCTATGGCCATTACGGCGTGGAGAAGCCTTTGGAACGGGTGGCGGAAGCCATTCCGGGCGTCGAATCGGCGCAAACGAACAGCTCGGTAAGCGAAATCGATCTGAAGCTCAAGCTCTCGCCGGATGCCGATCTGGCCGAAATTTACCGCCAGGTGCAGGAGAAAGGTGCGGATGCGATCGGCGGCAGAACACTGAAGCTAAGCGTGGAAGATTCGTCCAGCCCGGCTCTGGAAAAAGCCTGGAGCCAAGCGCTGTTCGACGTCGCGGAAGCGATGGACCATCGCAAATATTCCGGCGTTCGGGACGCGATGAACGCTCTGACGAAGCAATATCCGGGATTGACGGCGGCAACCGAGATGGACGACAACAACGTCTACATTCGGTTGCGGTCGGGCGATGCCGTGAAATACGTCATTCTGCCCCGCGAGCCGGATAAGCTGGGGGTGTGGCCGAATGCGTAAACTGATGCCTTACGGCAAAGAGATCGCGGTCGGGTTCTTTCCCGTCCTGCTTCTTTTTCTCCTTTTCATCGGCGTTCCGGCGCTTCCTTTGATTATGGGCCTCTGCCTCACGGCCGGACTTCTCTTGCTCGCCAGGGCGCGGGGAGGCTTGGCGATGGGAGCGGCGGCCCCAAAGTCGCCTTCGCGAGCGCCGCAATACTTGACGTTCGAAGATATCGGCGGGCAGGAACAGGCGAAGCGCGAGCTGATGGAGGCGCTTGAGTTTCTCGTGAAGCGGGACAGGCTGTCCAAGCTGGGCATTCGTCCGCTGAAGGGCATTCTGCTTGCGGGACCTCCGGGAACCGGCAAGACGCTGCTGGCCAAGGCGGCCGCGCAGTACACGAATTCCGTATTCGTCGCCGCTTCGGGCAGCGAATTCGTCGAGATGTACGTCGGCGTAGGCGCCGGCCGCATTCGCGATCTGTTCCAGGAAGCGAGACGCACGGCGACGAAGCAGAAAAAGGATAGCGCCATCATATTCATCGACGAGATCGACGGCATCGGCGGCAAGCGCGACGGCGGCCAGCACCGCGAATACGATCAGACGCTGAACCAGCTGCTGACCGAGATGGACGGCATCCAGGGCGACGAGAATCCGCGCGTGCTGCTCATCGCGGCGACGAACCGCAAGGAGTTGCTCGACCCGGCTCTGCTGCGTCCCGGCCGTTTCGACCGCCACATTCAGGTCGACTTGCCGGACAAAGCGGGCCGCGAGCACATCTTGAAGCTGCACGCCCGCAACAAGCCTTTGGCCGATGACGTCTCGCTGTCCAAAGTGGCGGACGAGACGTTCGGATTCTCCGGCGCGCAGCTGGAGAGCGTGATGAACGAAGCGGCGATTTACGCTTTGCGCGAGGAGAGCGAGACGATCCGTTCGGCCCATCTGGCCCAAGCGATCGACAAAGTGATGATGGGCGAGCGGATGGACCGCGAGACGACCCGCGAAGAGCGGGAGCGCGTCGCCATTCACGAGCTCGGCCACGCCATCGTCGCGGAGACCGTTCGGCCGGGCAGCGTCGCGCAAGTGTCGCTGACGCCGCGCGGACAAGCGCTCGGCTACGTGCGGCACCATCCGAGCCAGGACCGGTATTTGTATACGAAGACGGTGCTGGAAGAGCAGATTATGATCGCACTCGGCGGTGCGGTTGCCGAGGAGTTGAACTACGGCGGCCGCAGCACCGGCTCGCGCGGCGATTTCGATCAGGCGACGAACATTGTCCGCACGATGATCGAATCGGGCATGTCGGGACTCGGCATCGTGCATCCGCAGGCGGTGACGACCGAGCAATGGTCGCAGGAGAACGCCAACATTCTGAACGAATTGACGGAGCGGACGCGAGATCTGCTGAGAGGCCATCTCGACACGTTCGAGCGGCTGCTCGCCATTCTCGTTCGGGAAGAAACGTTGTCCGGCGAGGAGCTGCGCAAACAGCTGGCGCATTCCGCCGCGTAATTCGACGCGAAACCGGCGCTTTCGGGAAATTATCGCCCGGAAGCGCTGTTTGTTTTGCGCTAAGCCGCTCGAAAATCTTAATTTTTTCTCAACATTTGCCGAATTTCTTTAACAGCATTTAAAGGAAATCTCCGTTCGATTGTGGTAGCATAAACAATACAGGCTGAAAAATCCGGAACTCCGATATGCAGGAATTCCGGTTTTTATTTGAACCGAATGGGCGCCATGTTCGTCAAATGAAGAGGTGAGCGGTTTTGAAATCCGAGGCAAACTTCGATTACTTAAGATATATGACCGATCATGAAGACAAAAAAGCGCTGCTTGGCGATCTCATGACGGTTTACGGCAAGGAAATTTGGAATTATGCTTATAGCATTACGCGCAAATGGGACATGGCGGACGATATCACCCAAGAAGTGTTCATCAAGGTGTACAAGAATCTGCACGGCTTTCGAAGCGACGCCTCCGTCAAAACCTGGCTGCTCACGATTACGCGCAATACGGCGATCGATTTTCAGAGATCCGCGTTTTTCCGCAAAGTGACGTTGACCGATTGGGTAGGCGAGACGGGAGAACGACGATCGGTCGAGCAGGACGTCATCGAGAATCAAGCGGTCAACGAAATGTGGGAGATGGTTTTAAAGCTGCCGATCAAATACCGGGAGGTTCTTATCCTATACGCTCATAACCAGTTGTCCCTCAAAGAAATCGCGGACTTGCTCGGCGTGACCGAGGGGACGGTCAAATCGAGAATGTTCCATGCGCGCAAGAAATTAGCCAAAATGAAGGAGCGGATGGTGTATGGATCCGACCGATAAGGAACTTAGGGAGAAGCTGGCCCCAGGTCCGTTCGCACGCGACGGCTTCGACGAGCGGCTGCGGAAGCGAATCGAAGACAGCCTGGACCGCCCCAGGAAGCGATTCGGCCGAACGACCCGCTTCGGCTGGAACGCCGCGGGCGCGGCCGCGCTGCTGCTCTTGCTGATCGGCTTCGGCATCTGGCAGTGGTCGCCGCTCGGCTCATCCCCTTCCGGGGCCAAGGACACGCAGCTTGCCGGCGCGCTGGATCCGAAGATGTCGCTTACGGCGGAGACGGACGAAGAGATTCGTTCGGCGCTGCTTCTCGGCTTGCGCAAGGACGTGACCGCTCCCGACGGCCGCATCGTCAGCTCGTACCGGACCGTGCTCGTGGCGCCGGAAGACAACAAGCTGCAGATTACGGCCGAAGGTTCCGGCATCGTCATGCCTTATGGGCAGACGTTCTGGAAGATCGAGTCGACGGCCGATGACGGAACGTCGGACCGGCAGAGCCTGATCGCCTATCAGGCTTACGGGAGAAAGGCGCTTACCGAGCGGCCGGCGTCGATCTTGGCGACGCCCCGCGAAGGCCTGCTGTCGGAGCGGATTCTGTTCGTCGGCAACCGGTATGTTTCGATCGCGCAGGATGCGGTCGGCAAAGGGGAGGGCGACGATAGGGAGTACCGGTTTGTCAAGCAGATCAACCAGCTGGCCAAATCCGGAGGCACCGCCTTCGATCCGGCGACGGAGCCGCATACGGCGCTGGAGGAAGCTTTGGCGCAGGCTGCCGCCGTCAACGGCGAGAAGACGGAGCAATGGGCCATCGTCCGCAAGCCGGGCAAATGGATCGGCGTCACGTACGGCCGGTTGAATGCGGCGGAGCCTGTAGACGCCAACGCCGAACAGGAAGTGCAGACGGAACTGCCGGAAGACGTGGCCCCCGCCGATCAACTGCTCGTCTCCTGGGATCAGATTCGGCGGATCGAGCCGGCGGCAACGGACGCCTACACGTCCAAGACGGAAGATATGCTTGCCGTCGTCGTGGACCGCGAGATCAAGATTTACCCGTACAAGCAGAAGAACGGCCTCTCGAATCCGTTGTCGGTGGAGCTCGAACCGAACGAAACGGTCATTATGGTAGAATGGGCGCTGAATCAGTCCGAGCAGAAGAATTACGCCGACCAGTGGAAAACGAAAGTTTCCGAAATTTTGGCCAAACGTTAAAATCCGGCTATTGCCAATCGCGGCGGAACGGTGTAAGCTAAGCGTAATTTCATATCGGAATCATGCCGATGAAGAGCATCCAACTCGGAGGCGTTCCCGTCAAGCTGCCGCGCGAAGCCGTCTTCGGATTCGTCGGCGGTCGAAGTCAACCGGCCCCGCCCGTTACCGCGGAACCAAGAGGACCGAATCGAACCGATTCGGTCAAGTTGGGTGGCACCGCGAGCGAACGCTCCTCGTCCCAATCGGACAGGGAGCGTTATTTTTTTGCCCTTTTGGGGTTATCATTCGGGGGCTTTTTGGGGCCTCAGGGAAAGGGATGGGGAAAATGGAAAAACGCAAGCTTAATTTCAATCCGGGGCCGGCCGCGCTGCCGCTCGAGGTGTTGGAGGAAGCGAGGGACCAACTGGTCTCGCACGGGACGCTCGGGATGTCGCTTATGGAAGCGTCGCATCGCAGTCCGGCGGTGGAGGAGCTGATCCGCGAGACCGAAGTCCGGCTGCTTGCTTTGACGGAACTGCCTCCGGGCTACCGGGTTCTGTTCATGGGCGGCGGAGCCAGCATGCAATTTGCGCTTGCGCCGCTCAATTTTCTGAAGCCGGGCCGGGTCGCCGCTTACGCTCTCACCGGAAGCTTCGCCGAGAAGGCGTTCCAAGAGGCGGGGCGTATCGGCAAGACGGCGATTGCGGTGAGTTCCAAAATGTCGGGATGGCGCCGCATCCCCGCGCCGAACGAGCTGACCGTGCCGCCGGACGCGGCCTATTTGCACCTGACGCTCAACAATACGATCGAAGGCTCCCAATGGAACGCCGTTCCGGCGACGGGAGGCGTCCCGCTCATCGGGGATGCGACAAGCTGCATTCTCGGCCGCCGTCTGGAGCTGTCGAAGTTCTCGCTGATCTACGCCGGAGCGCAGAAAAACCTCGGACCGGCCGGCGTGACCGCGGTCTTGCTGAGCGAAGCGTTCGGATCGGAAGCGAACGAAGAGATTCCGCTCATTTTCCAGTATCGAACGTATTTGCAGAACGATTCGCTGTACAACACGCCGCCCGTTCATTCCGTTTACATGATGAATTTGGTGCTGAAGTGGGTCGAACGCCAAGGCGGGGTCGCCGCCATGGAGCGCGTCAATGAAGCGAAAGCCCGTCTGCTGTACGAGTCGATCGACCGCAGCGGCGGGTTTTACGAGGGGGCGGTCGATGCCCCCGATCGTTCGCTCATGAACGTCACCTGGCGCCTTCGGGACGCGGAACTGGAGCGCCGGTTCCTTCGGTCGGCCGAGTCGAACGGGTTTGAAGGATTGGCCGGTCACCGGAGTGTCGGCGGCCTGCGCGCTTCGATCTATAACGCGGTTTCGCTGGAAGCTTGCAAGACGCTCGGCGAGTTTATGGACGATTTCGCGCGGCGGCACGGCTGACACGTGCGCAAGCGGCGTACCCGGGCCGGGTCGCCGCTTCCTGCGAGTCAGGGAATCGCTATGCGTTCCCGAAATTCGTCGAAGAGGCGGCGAAACATTTTCTCCTGGTACTTTAAATTATTAAAGCGTTAATGTATTATTAAATTGATGCAATGAAGTGTGCACGAATGCCATATGGAGAGGAGAACATCGAATGAACCCGAACGCAAACGTACATGCGAAAGTCAAACCCCGCGATGCGCTGGGCCGCATGACGCCGTATTCGCCGGGCAAGCCGATCTGGGAGGTGCAGCGCGAATACGGGCTGGACCGCGTCGCCAAGCTCGCCTCCAACGAGAATCCGCTCGGACCTTCGCCCAAAGCGCTGGAGGCGATCCGGCGGATGCTGCCGGAGCTTCACCGCTACCCGGACGTCAGAGCGACGATTCTGGCCCGGACGCTGGCGGACCGGCTCGGCCTGTCGGAAGCGAACGTCGTCTTGTCGAACGGCGGAGACGAGATGATCACCTTGCTGTCGGAAGCGTATCTGGAGCCCGGAGACGAAGTCGTCGTCCCCGTTCCGACGTTCAGCGAATACGCCTTCGGCGCGCTTCTCATGAACGCCTCCGTCAAGAAGGTGCCTTTGGCGGAAGGATTCGCTTACGATGCGGACGCGTTGCTGGCCGCCGTGACGGACAAAACCAAAATCGTCTATATATGCACGCCGAACAATCCGACCGGGACGTATATGCCCGAGTCCGAAATGAGGCGGCTGCTGGACGGTCTTCCGGACCGCGTGCTTCTTGTCGTCGACTCCGCGTACGCCCATTTTGCGACAGCGCCGGATTATGCCGACGGGATGGCGTTCGTGCGGGAAGGCTATCCGGTGGCCGTGCTTCAAACCTTTTCGAAAATATACGGGCTGGCCGGCATTCGCGTCGGATACGCGGCGGCGCCGGAGCCGATCGTCCGATCGCTGCTGCAGGTGAAGGAGCCGTTCAACGTGAACGCTCTTGCCCAAGCGGCCGCAGCCGCCGCGCTGACGGACGACGAGCATTTGGAAGCGTCGAGGATCGCCAACGAACGGGCCAAAAGCAGGCTGTACGAAGGGCTTCGCGCCTTGTCGATTCCCTATACGAAGAGCGAAAGCAACTTCGTCCTGGCGGAATTGGGCGAGAAGGCGGATTCGATCTATCGGGAGCTGCTCGCCAGAGGCGTGATCGTCCGTTCGGGGCAAGGCTGGGAGCTGCCGAACCATGCGCGCATCTCGATCGGTACGGTAGAGGAGATCGAATGGCTGCTCCGGGAGCTCGGTTCGATCGTGCAATCTTCATAGGATCGTCGATTTCAGCAGCAAGCCGGGTATGCTAAAATGAAGAGGACAAGCAGCAAAAGAAGCGACATAGTCCGTGGGGGGAACCGGATGTTTCGAAACATAGGCGTGGTCGGAGCGGGAACGATGGGCCGCAGCATCGCCGAGATGCTCGCCGCCAAAGGGTTGGACGTCCATCTGACCGAGAAGACGTCCGAGAAGCTGAAGCTTGCGATGGAAGCGATAGAGACGAGCCTGGACCGGCAAATCGAGAAGTGGGCCATTACGCAAGCCGAGAAAAAGCTCATCATGAACCGCATACATACCGAGCCGTCGCTCGAGCTTCTCGCCGGGTGCGAGCTCGTCATCGAGACGATTAGCGAGGATCTGGAGAGCAAACAAGCGGTGTTCGCGCAATTGGACGCGATTTTGCCGGAGACGACGGTCATCGCCAGCAACACGTCCACGCTCAGCCTGACGGAATTGGCCGGCTCGACGCGGCACCCCCGGCGGATCATTGGGATGCACTTCGTTTATCCCGCCGTCCGGATCGACGTCGTGGAGATCATTCGCGGGCTGCAGACGTCCGACGAGACGTTCCGCGCGACGAAGGATTTCGTCGAGAACGTGCTTGACAAGAAAGGCGTCATGGTCTACGAGTCTCCGGGCTTCGTCACGACCCGGCTCATCTGCCTGCTCATTAACGAAGCGCTTCATTTGCTCGAAGAAGGGGTGGCTTCCGCCGAAGACATCGACGATTCGATGCGGGTCGGCTATTCGTTCCAGCACGGGCCGCTCGAGATGGCGGACCGGTTCGGCCTCGATTCGGTGCTGACCGCGCTCGACCGGATGTTCCGCGAATACGGAGAGCTTAAGTATAGGCCGTCCATCCTGCTTAAGAAGAAGGTCCGGGCCGGCCAGCTCGGCGTGAAGACGGGCGTCGGCTTTTTCACATACAACAAGGACGGTGACCGCCAGACATGAACGTATTGGTCATCAACTCGGGCAGTTCCTCGCTTAAATATCAGCTATACGACATGTCGAACGAGTCGGTGCTGGCGAGCGGGCGGGTCGAGCGCATCGGCATGGAATCGTCCATTCTGACCCACGAAGTCGAAGGGCAGGCGGAAGTTCGCGAAGTCAGCGAGATCCTGGAGCATACGATGGCGGTGCGCAAAGTGCTCGACATGCTCACGCACCGCAAATTCGGCGTGCTGCGCACCATCGAAGACATTCAGGCGGTCGGCCACCGGATCGTGCACGGAGGGGAGTCGTTCCGCGAATCGGTGCTGGTCGACGCCGATGTGAAGCTCGAAATCCGCAAGCTGTTCGATCTGGCTCCGCTTCACAACCCGGCCCACATGATGGGCATTGCGGCCGTCGAAGCGAACCTGCCGGACGTGCCCCAGGCCGTCGTGTTCGACACCGCCTTCCATCAGACGATGCCGCCGACCTCGTACTTGTACGCGATTCCGACCGTTCTGTACCGGAAGCACAAAATCCGGCGCTACGGCTTCCACGGCACGTCGCACGATTACGTGAGCAAACAGGCGGCCGCCTTTCTGGGCCGTCCGCTGGAGGAACTGAAGATCGTCAGCTGCCATATCGGCAACGGGGCGAGCTGCACGGCGATTCTGCATGGCAAATCGTACGACACGAGCATGGGCATGACACCGCTGGAAGGCTTGATGATGGGCACGCGCAGCGGCGATCTCGATCCGGCGATCGTTCCATATACGATCAACAAAGAAGATTTGACGCTGAACGAAGTGAACTCGATGCTGAACAAGCACAGCGGACTGGTCGCCATCTCCGGCGTCAGCAGCGACATGCGGGAAGTGGTTCAGGCGATGGAGGAAGGCAACGAATCGGCGCGGCTGGCATTCGAGATGTACGCGTACCGCATCCGCAAGTATATCGGCGCCTACGCGGCGGCGATGAACGGCATCGACGCGATTCTGTTCACGGCGGGCGTCGGCGAGAATTCGGACGTGCTGCGCAAGCGCGTCTGCGAAGGATTGACGTTCCTCGGCGTCGAATTGGACGAGAGCCGCAACGCCGTTCGCTCCAACGAGACGAGGCGGATTACGAAGGACGGCTCGAAGGTGGACGTTCTCGTCGTGCCGACGAACGAGGAGCTGTTGATCGCGCGGGATACCTACCGGCTCGTGCAAAATAAAGCGTTGTCCGACAAGGTCGGCCAAACGTGAGCGTGCGACCAAGATCACAAGGAGGATGGACATGGGTTCGAAAACGGACATCGCCGGCGTCGGCGCGCATGCCGGGCAAAGCGTGACGATCGGCTGCTGGCTGACGCGAAGGCGCTCGAGCGGCAAAATTCAGTTTCTGCAGCTGCGGGACGGCACCGGGTTTATCCAGGGGGTTCTGGTCAAGGGCGAAGCGCCGGAGGACGTCTGGGAAGCGGCCGGCAAGCTGACCCAGGAGAGCTCCCTGTACGTCACCGGCGTCGTCCGGGAAGAGCCGCGAAGCCCTTCCGGGTACGAAATCGCGGTGACCGGAATCGAGATCATCCAGATCGCGAAGGACTACCCGATCACGCCGAAGGAGCACGGCGTCGACTTCTTGATGGACCATCGCCACCTGTGGCTTCGCGCGCCGCGGCAGCGGGCGATTTTGCGAATTCGCGCGGAGATTATTTCCGCGATTCAGCGCTTCTTCGACGAGCGCGGCTTCACGCTGGTCGATCCGCCGATTTTGACGCCGTCCGCGGCCGAAGGCACGACCAACCTGTTCCATACGAAATATTTCGACGAAGACGCCTACCTGACGCAGAGCGGACAGCTGTACATGGAAGCGGCCGCGATGGCGCTCGGCAAAGTGTATTCGTTCGGCCCGACGTTCCGCGCGGAGAAGTCCAAGACGCGGCGGCACCTGATCGAGTTCTGGATGGTCGAGCCGGAGATGGCGTTCGTCGATCATGAGGAAAATTTGCGCGTGCAGGAGCAGTTCGTCTCCTACGTCGTCGGTCAGGTGCTGGAGCGCTGCCGTCCCGAGCTCGCGACGCTCGAGCGGGACGTCTCGGCGCTGGAGCGCGTCAAGCCGCCGTTCCCCCGGATCAGCTACGACGAAGCGATCGATCTGCTGAAGGAAGCGGGGATGGAGCTGCCCTGGGGCGAAGACTTCGGGGCGCCTCACGAGACGGCGATCGCGGAGAAGTTCGATCGTCCGGTGTTTATTACGCGCTACCCGACCGCGATCAAAGCCTTCTATATGAAGCCGGACCCGCAGCGGCCGGAAGTGGTGCTCTGTGCGGACCTGATCGCTCCGGAAGGCTACGGCGAGATCATCGGCGGCTCGCAGCGGATCGACGATCCGGAGCTGCTGGAAGCGCGCTTCGACGAGCATCGGCTTCCGCGGGAAGCTTACGAATGGTATTTGGATTTGCGCAAATACGGCTCGGTGCCGCATTCGGGCTTCGGCCTCGGACTGGAGCGCACTGTCGCATGGATTTGCGGATTGGATCACGTCCGGGAGACGATTCCGTTCCCGCGGATGTTGTATCGGCTGTATCCGTAAACGGGGTCGCCGTCCGGATCAGGAGGAGGAATGGGGATGTTCGATCGCAACGCCTTGGCGAGGGGATTGGCGGAAGCGTTCATGGATGGGGCGGTCAGCTTGCCATATGCTCTGCTTCGCAGCTATCGCGCGCTGAAGCTGACCGACACCGAGTGCATGCTCGTCATTCAGCTTCTGGCGTTCCGCCAGCTGGAGCAGAATGAATTTCCGACGATGGAGCAGCTTCAGGAACGGCTCGGATCGTCGCCCGCGATCGTCGGGCAGGCGATGCAGAAGCTCGTCAAGCACGGCTTCGTCGCCATCGACGAAGTCATCGATCCGGTGACGGGCGTACAGTCCGAACGATATAACCTGTCCGGCTTGTTTCAGAAGATCGCGGCGCTTCTGGCCGCGGAGGAACTGCCCATCCGCGGCGGCTCGGCGGCGGACGGTCCGGCGCAGCCCGGCGGCCCGGATCGGGCGCGGCCGGATCGTTCGGGCATCGCGGGTGTCGCGGGAGGCGCCGCCGCCTCGCAGCCGAACCTGTTCGCGGTGTTCGAACAGGAATTCGGCCGGCCGCTCACCCCGATGGAGTGCGAGACGATTGCGGGCTGGATCGACACCGACGGCTATCCGGAAGAGCTGATCCTGTTCGCGCTGAAGGAATCTGTGTTCGCGGGCAAGCTGCATTTTCGCTACATCGACCGCATTCTGCTGGAGTGGAGCCGCAACCGCGTGAACAGCGTCGAGGACGCGCGCGCGCACGCGCAGAAATTCCGCAGCGGCAGACAAGGATGAAGAAGCCTTCGCGGCCCCTTTTGAAGAGGGGCGTTGCGAAGGCTTTTTTCGTGCACCTTTATAGGTTTCACGCTTATTCGCTTCCGAATGGTTTTACGCAAAGCTTCTTCGCCGTTTGATGACGCCGAGGCGTTTTTGCTTGGGCCGGAGCCCAAGTCGGCTTTCGGGGAGCGACGCCTTCGCACCCGACGGTGGGCGTATGCATATGATGTGCTATGCTACTGGATGCCGAAGGGAGGGATGCGACATGCTTACCGGCGTGCAGGTCGTGCTCGCGGGAGGGGACGCGCGGCAGTTGGAGGTGATCCGCCGGTTGACCGAACAGGACGCTTCCATCACCATTTGCGGGTTCGACCGACTGGAGACGTCGTTCCCCGGGGTCGTTCGGGCGGAATGGCAGCCCAGCGTCTTGCGGCAGGCCGACGCCCTGGTTTTGCCTCCGGTTGGGACGGACGACGACGGCACGATATCCGCGATTTTTACAGAACGGGAGCTGAAGCTGACGGACGATTTTATGGACGCGTTGCCCAAATCCTGCAAAATTTATTGCGGTTTGGCCAAAACGTATTTGCGGAAACTGGCCGAGAAGCACCATATCAAATTGGTCGAATTGTTCGAGCGAGACGACGTGGCGATTTACAATTCCATTCCGACAGCGGAAGGCGCCGTCATGATGGCGATTCAGAATACCGACATTACGATTCACGGTTCCAACTGCATCGTTCTGGGGCTCGGCAGAACGGGTCTCACGCTGGCCCGCACGCTTCAAGGATTGGGGGCGAAGGTGAAGACGGGAGTGCGCGGCGAGGATTTGTTCGCCCGCGCGTATGAGATGGGTTTCGAGCCTTTCTACGTTCCTGATTTGGCGCGTCAGACGGGGAATATCGACTTGCTTTTTAATACAATTCCTAATATGATAATCACAGCACAAGTGATCGCTGGGCTCCCCCTGCGCGCGGTTATTATCGACCTGGCTTCGAAGCCGGGCGGCACCGACTTCCGCTTCGCCGAGAAGCGCGGAATCAAAGCGCTGCTCGCCCCGAGTTTGCCGGGTATCGTCGCTCCGAAGACGGCCGGTCGGATTATCGCTAACGGTCTTATCCAGATGCTTCTGGAAGATGACCGACAACGGGGGAATGCGACATGAATTGGCAAGGTATTACCGTCGGCTACGCGCTGTCCGGTTCTCATTGCACGCTGCCGGAAGTGATGCCGCAGATTAAGAGATTTACAGACGCCGGCGCCAACGTCATTCCGATTGTGAGCGGGTCGATCATGACGACCGATACCCGCTTCGGCACGTCCGAGCATTGGCAAACGCAGCTTCGCGACTTGACCGGCAACGCGCTGATCAGCTCGATCGTCGACGCCGAGCCGCTCGGTCCTTCCAAGAAGCTAGACGTGCTGGTCATCGCGCCGTGCACCGGGAATACGACGAGCAAGCTGGCGAACGCCATGACGGACAGTCCGGTTCTGATGGCGGCCAAAGCCCAGATGCGCAACGGACGTCCGCTCGTGCTGGCGATCTCGACGAACGACGGGCTCGGCCTGAACGCCGCCAACATCGCCAAGCTGCTTGTGGCGAAGAACATTTATTTCGTGCCTTTCGGCCAAGACAATCCCGAGGGGAAGCCGAATTCGCTCGTCGCCCGAATGGATTTGGTCATGGAGGCGTGCGAGGCCGCCCTGCAAGGCAAACAATTGCAGCCCATGCTCATTGAGCGTTATCTATACGCATGAGATATATTTTGCCGCTTCAAGAGGGGAGAAACATTCAATGTCTACGCAAACGTTGTTTAACGTCGCCGTCGTGGGAGCGACCGGCGCCGTTGGGGAACAGATTCTAAGACTGCTCGCAGAACGGAACTTCCCGATCGCTTCGCTCAAGCCGTTGTCTTCTCCGCGCTCCGCCGGCACGAAGATCGACTTCAAGGGCCAGACCCTGACGGTTGAAGCCGCGACGCCGGACAGCTTCAAAGGCGTCGACATCGCTCTGTTCAGCGCGGGCGGAGACGTGAGCAAGGCGCTCATCCCCGAAGCCGTCAAGCACGGCGCGGTGTGCATCGACAACACGAACGCTTACCGCATGGACCCGGAGACGCCCCTTGTCGTGCCCGAAGTGAATATCGATAAGGTGAACGAGCACAAGGGCATTATCGCCAACCCGAACTGCTCGACCATTCAAATGGTGGCGGCCTTGAAGCCGCTGTACGACCGTTACGGCATTTCCCGCATTATCGTATCGACTTATCAGGCCGTGTCGGGCGCCGGCGCCCGCGCGATCGAAGAGATGCTGCGCCAGTCCCGCGAAGTGCTCGCGGGCGGCGAAGTGAAGCCGGACATTCTTCCGGTGGCCTCGCTCCCCGTCAAGCATCAGATCGCCTTCAACGCGATCCCGCAGATCGACAAGTTCCAGGATAACGGCTTTACGCTGGAAGAGATGAAGATGATCCGCGAGACGAAGAAGATTATGGGCGACGATTCGATCGAAGTGACGGCTACTTGCGTCCGGATTCCGGTCGTGTACGGGCATTCGGAATCCGTATACGTGGAGTTGAAGAAGGACTTCGACGTCGAGGAAGTCAAGTCGTTGCTGAACGACTCGCCCGGCGTCGTGCTCGTGGACGATCCGGCGAATCAGCAATATCCGCTGGCGACCGACGCCGCAGGCAAGAACGAGGTGTTTGTCGGCCGCGTGAGACGCGACTTGTCCAATCCGCGGGCGCTCAACCTTTGGATCGTATCGGACAATTTGCTCAAAGGCGCCGCCTGGAACGCCGTGCAAATTGCCGAATATATCGCCGCTCAGCGGAAATGAATTTACAATCGGCACCAACGATCGGACTATTGACGTCTTAACAGACTCATCCACCCGAAATTCTAGGGGATGGAGGCAGGGTGCGAGATGATCACGGTGCAGAAATTCGGAGGGACGTCGCTGTCCGACGAGCAAGGTCGGCGGCACGTCCTCCGTCATATTTCGCGGGAACGCGCGGCTGGCAACGGAATCGTCGTCGTCGTCTCCGCGATGGGACGCCGGGGGGAACCTTACGCCACCGATACGCTGCTCGACTGGATCGGCGCCAACGGCAACGCCTTGGCGGATCGCGAGAGAGATTTGCTGCTTAGCTGCGGCGAATTGATCTCCGCCGCAACGCTGTGCAGCCTGCTGACCCGCGAAGGCATCCCGTGCGTCGCTTTGACCGGCGGGCAAGCGGGCATCATTACCGACGGGCGTTACGGCTTCGCCCGAATCGTGAAGGTCGATCCCGCGAAAATATTGGAATATCTTGCCGAAGACAGGGTCGTCGTCGTAGCCGGATTCCAAGGCATGACGGAAGACGGCGAGATTACGACGCTCGGCAGGGGCGGCAGCGACACGTCGGCCACCGCGCTGGGCGCCGCACTTCGCGCCTCGGTCGTCGATATTTACACCGACGTGGACGGCATTTTGACCGCCGATCCGCGTCTCGTGGACGACGCCAGGCCGCTCGCCTTCGTCAGCTACGAGGAGATTTGCAACATGGCCTACAACGGGGCGAAGGTCATCCATCCTCGGGCGGTCGAAATTGCGATGCGGGCGGGCGTTCCCGTGCGGGTCCGGTCCACGTTCTCGGACGGCGAAGGCACGCTCGTTACGCACGCGGACTTCGTCCGCGGGCAGAACGGATGGGCCGACCGGACCGTTACCGGGCTGGCTCACGTCCAAGGCGTCACCCAATTGGCGGTCGATACGCTGTATGGACCTTCGGACGTTCAGCTTCGCGTCTTCCGCTCCATGGCGAAGAACGCGATCAGCGTCGATTTTATCAACGTCACGCCGGCGGGCGTGCTTTTTACCGTTAGCGACGCGGATGCGCCGCTGGCCGTCCGTCTGCTCAGAGAGATGGGCTTTGAGACGCGCGTCCAGTCGGGCTGCGCCAAAGTGTCGGTGATCGGTGGCGGCATGAACGGCGAGCCGGGGGTCATGGCCCGGATCGTGGAAGCGCTGACGGCCAAGAACATTCCTATTTTGCAATCGGCAGACTCCAACACGACGATCTGGGTGTTGGTGGCTGAAGACGATATGGTGTCTGCCTTGCAGGTGCTTCACACCGCTTTCGGACTGCATCTCGTGCCGTAAGGGCGGATGCCGTCGTTGCATTCGCGGCCTTGCGGGCCGGGGCGGACGCTTCGCACAACTCGGAGGAGGAAAGGATTATGAGCTTTGGTCGATTGATTACGGCGATGGTAACGCCCTTCAACGAGAAATTGGAGATCGATTGGGAGGTTACGGGCCGGCTCGTCGATTATTTGATCGAGGAACAAAAATCGGACAGCCTCGTCGTCAGCGGCACGACCGGGGAGTCGCCCACGCTGACCGACAGCGAGAAGGAGGAACTGTTCCGCTTCACCGTTCAGCGCGCGGCCGGACGCTGCAAAATTATCGCCGGTACGGGCAGCAACGACACCGCCCATTCGATTCATCTGACCCGCATCGCCGAGCAGGCGGGCGTCGACGGCGTTCTTCTTGTGGCTCCGTATTACAACAAGCCGAGCCAGGAAGGCTTGTACCGTCACTTCAAGGCGATTGCCGAATCGACCCGTCTGCCCGTGATGCTGTACAACGTTCCGGGACGGACAGGCGTCAACATCTCCGCAGAGACGACGCTTCGGCTTGCGCAATTGCCGAACGTCGCCGCGACGAAGGAATGCGCGTCTCTCGACCAGATGACGGAAATTATCAAGGACGCGCCGGAAGGCTTCCGCGTCTATAGCGGGGACGACTCTGTGACGCTTCCCGCGCTGTCCGTAGGCGCCTACGGCATCGTGAGCGTAGCCAGCCACATCATCGGCGCCGACATGAAGGAATTGATCGCGGCTTATACGGAAGGACGCGTGGAGGAGGCGGCGCGGATCAACAGCCGCTGTTATCCGATTTTCAAAGGATTGTTCCATTGTCCTCATCCCGTACCGAATCCGGTAGCGGTGAAATATGCGCTAACGCACAAAGGTTTACCCGTCGGAGGCGTCCGGTTGCCGCTTGTTGAAGCGACCGAGGACGAAGCGGCGTTCATTCGCAAATTGCTAGTCTAGAGGCGCTTTCATCGGGACATACGGACGATCAAACCGATGCCTGCGGAGGCATCGGTTTTATTCGTTATGGGAACATTAACCGCGACGGCAGCTAGAGCGGCACAGCATCATATCCGGTTGAATTCCCGCTTTTGCTTCATGTATAATGTACCTGAGTGATAGGGTGCGGCCAAATTTTGCAACTTGACAATTCCATAGGAGCGGGATCGTCGAATCCATGTAGGAGGTACTAGACTTGTCAAAGAAGAACAACCAAGACAAATTAATTATTTTCGCACTAGGTGGCGTCGGCGAGATCGGCAAGAACATGTACGTCGTTCAGTACGGGAGCGACATCGTCGTTGTCGATTCGGGCTTGAAATTTCCGGAAGAAGAAATGCTTGGCATCGATGTCGTCATTCCGGATATAACGTATCTGCTCGACAATCGCGACAAAGTACGCGCCATTCTGGTAACCCACGGTCACGAAGACCATATAGGCGGGTTGCCTTACGTCCTGAAGCAACTGAACGTTCCCGTCTACGCAACGAGGCTTACGCTTGGCCTGATCGAGAACAAGCTGAAGGAAGCGGGTCTGCTCGGCGATACGAAGCGTATTCTGATCAACGCCGAATCTGAAGTTCAGCTCGGATCGATCAAGGCAAGCTTTTTCAAGACGAACCACAGCATTCCGGATTCGGTGGGCATCTGTCTGGAGACACCGGAAGGCGCCGTCGTTCACACGGGCGACTTCAAATTCGACCATACGCCGGTTAACAACCAGTTCGCGGACTTGCAGCGGATTGCGGAGATCGGCAAACGCGGCGTGCTTGTGCTTCTGTCCGACAGCACCAACGCGGAACGCCCGGGATTTACGCCTTCGGAGAGCAATATCGGCAAAGAACTGATCGATATTTTCCGCAATGCGAAGCAGCGGGTCGTCATCGCGACGTTCGCTTCCAACGTTCACCGGATCCAACAAATTATCGATGCGGCGATGGAGACGCGGCGCAAGCTGACTGTCATCGGCCGAAGCATGGTCAACATCGTCAGCATCGCTTCGGAGCTCGGCTATTTGCATATACCCGAAGGAATGCTGATTGAACCAGAAGAAGTGAACAAACTACCGGCGGACCGTGTCGTTATTCTGTCTACCGGAAGCCAGGGCGAGCCGATGTCGGCACTCACCCGCATGGCGCGTTCGACCCACCGCAAGGTCGACATTCTTCCGGGCGACACCGTCGTCATCTCGGCGACGCCGATTCCGGGCAACGAGCGCTATGTCGGCCGGACAGTGGACGAGTTGATGCGGCTCGGCGCCAACGTCATTTACGGGCCGGGGTCCGTAACGGGCGTGCACGTATCCGGACACGGAAGCCAGGAAGAGCTCAAGCTGATGCTCAACTTGATCCGTCCGAAATATTTCATTCCGGTTCACGGCGAATACCGGATGCTGCGGCATCATGCGATGCTGGCGGAATCGGTCGGCATCGACCAGGAGAACATTTTCCTGCTTGACAACGGCGACACGGTCGAATTCCAGAACGGGACCGCACGCAAGGCAGGCAAGCTCCCGGCGGGCAACGTGCTGATCGACGGCCTAGGCGTCGGAGACGTCGGCAACATCGTCCTTCGAGACCGGAAGCTGCTGTCCCAAGACGGCATTCTCGTCGTCGTCGTCACGCTGAGCAAACAGGACGGCGCGATCATGTCCGGACCGGACATCATATCGCGAGGATTCGTGTATGTTCGTGAATCGGAAGGGTTGCTGGAAGAGGCGAACCGGATCGTATCCGGCACGCTGCAGAAGCTCATGAGCGAGAACGTCAACGAATGGGCGTCGCTGAAAACGAACGTCAAGGACGCACTCGGCCGTTTCTTGTACGAACAAACGAGAAGAAGACCGATGATCCTGCCGATCATTATGGAAGTATAGAGCGCGATATCAGCAACACCCCACACTCGAGCCGCGAACGGCCGCCTTTCTTCGAACGGAAGAGGGCGGCCGTTTTCAATTTCCTCGTCCTAGGCACAACGCTTGCGGGCCGCCTCTTTCCGGGGAACGGCCGCATATTTGCCGGGAGGGCGCCCATACTATGTCAATCCCCGCTCGGAATCGAAGCGGAAGGGAGGAGACTTGCCCATGAGCGAGAGGACCGTCCCGGTATTCACGTCGGAGCAGCCGGCGCCCGGAGAGGAGCCGCGCAAGGAAGCGACCACGGAGAGCATCGTGCAGCTTGGCCAGACTGGCCCTGTTCTGCCAGCGGAGTCGAACATTTTCTGCCTGACGATTATCGGCCAAGTGGAAGGACATCTGATGCTTCCGCCGCAGAACAAAACGACAAAGTACGAGCATGTCATTCCCCAACTGGTCGCCGCCGAACAAAATCCGAAAATCGAAGGATTGCTGATCGTGCTGAATACAGTCGGCGGCGATGTGGAGGCGGGACTTGCGATCGCCGAAATGATCGCTTCCCTGTCGAAGCCGAAAGTAGGCGTCGTCCTCGGGGGAGGGCATTCGATCGGGGTTCCGATCGCGGTGTCCGCGGACTACACGTTTATAGCCGAGACCGCCACGATGACGATTCACCCGATTCGCCTGAACGGGCTGATCATCGGGGTGCCGCAAACGTTCGAATATCTGGAGAAAATGCAGGAAAGAGTCGTCCGCTTCGTCACCAGCCATTCGAATATCAGCGAAGAAACGTTCAAGGACCTGATGTTCCGCACGGGCGAGCTGACCCGTGACATCGGTACAACCGTTATCGGCCATGAGGCCGTCCGCCATGGGCTTATTCATGCTACGGGCGGCATCGGGGACGCCTTGGCGGAGCTGAATCGGCGAATCGGCGAGCGCAAAGCCGGAGCGAAGGAAGGATCGGTGAAACAGTCTTGACGACGCTGTATACGACGATGCCGCTGGAGCTTGTGCTGGACGGCATGCAGAGCGATCCCGCTCCGATGATCGAGGTGAGCCGGGGCGAACTGACGATGCTTCTCGCGCCCGTCGCTCCCGGCGTCGGCCGGCTCGTTCGATTGCTGTCGGCTCCGCTCGATTATTATCTGCGCGCCGAATTTTCGCCGGGAAGCCTCGTTTATTATGGGACTCCGGGCACGGAGGAGAAGCGAACGTTCGGCGGGGATCAGCCGCCGACGATCATGTAAACCCCGGTCGACTATGGTATAATGTTGAACCGGGAGGTGGCAAACTTGGCCAAACGCAAACGCAAGAAGGCCTCGTTGGGTGCTAACTTGAAATACGAAATCTACGGCATCCTGCTGATCACGCTCTCGGTCATCGCCTTGTACGGAGAGGCGGCGGGCGGACGTTCGCTGTCCAAGCTGTTCGCCTATTTGCTGGGACAATTTTATTTCTTGCTGGCACTGGCCGGCATATGGCTCGGACTGTACGTCATGATCAAGCGATCCTGGCCCCGCGGCTGGACGGCCCGAAGAAGCGGCTTCGTTCTTCTGAGCTGCGGGCTTGCGCTGATGAGCGCCATGAGCTTCGTGGACAGCCGTCTAATGCCGCTTGGAGCGGTTACGCCTGCCAGCATTTTCTCGCAGACGCTCGACCAACTCTATGAGCAAATCTGGGGTGGACCGATCGAACCGGACGTGCGGATTTGGGAAAAGGATATCGGCGGCGGTCTGATCGGGGCGCTCCAGTATTCGATTCTGTTCTGGCTGTTCGGCAATGACGGCTCCAAGTTTGTGCTCCTTATCGAATTCGCCATCGCCATCATGCTCATCACGAACCGTTCGTATGTCGATATGATTCGGGCGGTTCGCGCCTTGTTCAAGCGAGTGGCGCCCGTATTCGTCGCCCGGCTGTCTTCGGGCCGCAAGCCGCTCGCCGCCAAAGCCGTGCCGGTGCGGACGGCGAGCAAGAAGAAGCCGGCGCCCGTACTTGCCGCGGCGGAAGACGACGATCTGGATGACGGGCTTCCGATGGCAAGAGGCGACAAGAAGAAGCCGATCTTCTTCCAATTGTTCCATGGCAAGCCGGAGCAAGCGGCGAACGCGTCGGACTCTTCGGCCTGGGACGACGATCCGCTTGACGGCCCGATCCTGTATCCGTCTTTGGAAGGTCCGAAGGTTCATTTCAAAAGCTCGGACAAATCCCCCGGGGAAGCCGGTCCGATCAGCAAGCTGTTTGGCAAGGGAGAGCGGGAGACGCCTCCGGCCGCTTCGCCCTCACCCGCTGCGGCACCCGAGCCCGCGTTGGAGGAGGCGGACAGCCCATGGCAGGAAAGCGATACCGATAGCCTTGCCGGCGCCCCGTACGCGGGCGGCTCAGACGGATACGAAGAGGCGCCGTACGACGATATGGCGGATTGGGAACCGGACGACGAGTCGCCGGAGGCGTTAACCGAGGCTGCGGAAGGCAATGCTCCATCGGAAGCCGATAGCCCGACCGAAGGCGAAGCGGGACCCGCCCGTCCGCCGAAACCCGTACATAAACCGAAGCGTCCTTATCGGACGCCGCCGATGCATTTGCTCAGCAAACCGCAAGGCTCGGGCAGGGGCGGTTCCGCCGCCGACAATCGCGAGACCGCCCGCAAGCTTGAGGCGACGCTGGAAAGCTTCGGCGTCCGCGCGAAAGTGCTGGACGTGGCGAGAGGTCCGGCCGTGACCCGTTACGAGCTTCAGCCGGACGTCGGGGTGAAGGTCAGCCGAATCGTCAGCTTGACCGACGATATCGCACTGGCGCTTGCGGCCAAAGACATCCGGATGGAGGCGCCCATTCCGGGCAAGTCCGCGATCGGCATCGAGGTGCCGAACTCCGAGGTAAGCATCGTTACGCTGCGCGAAGTGCTCGAGACGCAGGCGTTCCACGACGCGCAATCGAAGCTGTCGATCGCGTTCGGCCGGGACATCTCCGGACAACCGATCGTCGGCAACCTCGCCCGCATGCCCCACCTTCTCGTCGCCGGGGCAACCGGTTCGGGGAAGTCCGTATGCATCAACGGCATCATTACGAGCATTCTTTACAAGGCAAAGCCGGACGAAGTGAAGTTTCTCATGATCGATCCGAAGATGGTCGAGCTCAACGTTTACAACGGAATCCCGCACCTGTTGGCCCCCGTCGTGACCGATCCGCGGCGCGCCGCGCTGGCGCTCAAGAAGATCGTCGTGGAGATGGAGAAGCGTTACGAGAAATTTTCCAAGTCGGGCACCCGCAACATCGAAGGCTACAATACCTTGATGCTCAGCGGGGACAATCCGGATGCCGTGCTGCCTTATTACGTCGTCATCGTGGACGAACTCGCAGATTTGATGATGGTCGCGGCGGGAGACGTCGAAGACTCGATCATGCGCCTCGCGCAGATGGCGCGGGCCGCCGGCATCCATCTGATCATCGCCACGCAGCGGCCGTCGGTGGATGTCATCACCGGCGTCATCAAAGCGAATATCCCGAGCCGGATCGCCTTCGGAGTCTCCTCGCAGGTCGATTCGCGCACGATCCTCGACATGGTCGGGGCGGAGAAGCTGCTCGGACGCGGCGATATGCTGTTCCTGCCGATGGGCGCGTCCAAGCCGATCCGCGTGCAGGGGGCGTTCCTGTCGGACAACGAGGTCGAGGCCGTCGTCTCCTTCGTTCGGGGACAAGCGGAAGCGGTGTACAACGAAGAGTTGGTGCCCGAAGTCGGCGAAGAGTCGGAAGGAGAGAGCGACGAAGTTCTCGACGAGCTGTTCGATCAGGCCGTCGGCATCGTGCTGGAGGCGAAGCAAGCATCCGTCTCGCTGCTTCAGCGGCGCATGCGTATCGGATATACGCGAGCGGCCAGACTCATCGATTCGATGGAAGCGAGAGGGATCGTCGGCCCATACGAAGGAAGCAAACCAAGAGAAGTGCTGCTTACGCTGGAGCAATACCAGTCGAGCCAACGGATTTCCTCATGACCGCCAGGTTTTGGCGGTCTTTCTTTTTGCCGGGGGCGTCTGCAGCATATGACTCTTTTTACGAATGATAGCATCCCATTATCCCACCGAGTCAGGGTGTGGTGGGTATTGGGCGGCGGCGTCCCATTATCCCTCCGAGTCAGGATGATGGACTGTTTGTACGAAACCTGTCGCATGCATGAAAAGGGGCGTTAAGAATTGCAGAAGATGAGAGGTCAACATGCTTTAGAGGAAAGGGTTACGGGGTGTCGAGGAAGAACTGATCGGAACTGAAGCAAAGGGATAATGGGATGCCCCTTGGAAAACAGCAATGGGGGTTAACCATTGTGGATGACAAACATGGGTGACAAGCACATGTTACAAACATGGGTAACAAGCATGTCAAGCATGGTACGCATAAGTCTGGAAGTCCTTTCTCATACTAATGTCCATGAATGCGGCTTTTTGCAAAGCCATTAATTGATTGGGAAAGGCGTGACTCGCTCGTGAGATACCGACTGGTAATCCTTTCGATGTGTCTTGTGTTGGGGCTTCTTGGGCTATCTACGCTCGAACGGTCGAAAGACGCGAAGACGACGTTCAGCAACGCGACGATCAAGATGGGTACATCGGGCAAAGACGTCTACGAGCTGCAAGGACGTCTAAAGGCGCTGGGATACTACAGCGGAAAGGTGGACGGCCAGTTCGGCTCGTCAACCCTTAACGCGGTCAAATGGTTCCAATGGAAGTTCGGCATGGTCGCGGACGGTGTTGTCGGCGCCAAAACGAAGCTGATGCTGTGGAAGGCGACGAAGGATTGGAGGCCGACGGCCGAGGATTTGCCGCAGTCTGCGACCGGCGGCGGGGGAGGCGGGGCGACAGGTTCGAACAACAATCTGCCCGCGTCGAACCATGCCGGCGTATCCGCGAACGATATGAAGCTGATGGCTAACGCCGTCTACGGTGAATCCCGGGGCGAGCCTTACGAAGGGCAAGTGGCGGTCGCAGCGGTTATTTTGAACCGGGTAAAGGACCCTCAATTCCCGAACACGGTGTCCGGCGTTATTTTTCAACCGGGCGCGTTTACAGCGGTTGCCGACGGACAAATTTATTTGACTCCGAACGAAACGGCGTTTAAAGCGGTCAAGGACGCCTTGAGCGGATGGGACCCGACGGACGGCTGCCTCTATTACTTCAATCCGGAGACCGCCACGTCCAAATGGATTTGGTCCCGTCCGCAGTACAAGACGATCGGCAAGCATATTTTCTGCCGGTAACGATCCGCGCAAAAAAAAATCGCCGAAACGTTGCGAATGCATTTGCTTCGGGATTGGCCATCGGTTAGAATGGGGCTGAATTGGAAATAGACTCAAAGGGGTTTGATGCCTTGACAGCCGAACTATTCGAGCGCGGCTCCGTCGGACGGATGCGGCTGCACGTCCTTCCGACGAAGCGTTTCAAAACTTTCTCCCTGTCGTTGTTCGTCGGCATTCCGTTAAACGAAGCTTGGGTGACGCCGGTAGCGCTCACCCCTTTCGTGCTGCGTCGGGGCACCGCCGCCTATCCGGAGACGATCTCGTTCCGGGAGCGCCTGGACGATCTCTACGGGGCCGGCTTCGGGTTCGATTTATACAAAAGAGGCGATTACCAGATCGTCCAGTTCCGGCTCGACATCATTAACGACCGGTTCGTCTCCTCCCAGGAATCGTTGCTCAAGGAAGCGATCTCTTTCTTGGGCGAGGTATTGACTGCGCCGGCGCTGGAGGACGGACAGTTCCGATCCCGTTATGTGGAAACGGAAAAGACGACCGTGGCCAAGCGAATCGACGCCATCATCAACGACAAGATCCGGTACGCCGGTGAACGGTGCATCGAGGAGATGTGCAAGGACGAACCGTATCGGCTTCTTGCGCTCGGCCGCAAGGACGATCTGTCCGGCATCGACGCGGATTCCTTGTACCGGCGTTACAGCGAATGGCTCGGCAGCGCCGTCCTCGATCTTTATGTCTCGGGCGACACTTCCCTCGGAGAAGTGCAGTCGTTCGCCGAGAAGGCGTTCAAGCTTCCGTCCGGCAGCCCGCAGCGCTATTCGGCTCCCGTGCTGAGGGCGCCGCGAGCGGAGCCGCAGACGATCGTCGAACGTTTGGACGTCGGCCAGGGGAAGCTGAACCTCGGATTGCGAACGTCGACGAGCTACGGCGATCCCGATTATGCCGCGCTTCTCGTCTATAACGGGGTGCTGGGCGCGTTTCCCCATTCCAAGCTGTTCGTGAATGTCCGGGAAAAGGCGAGCCTCGCCTACTACGCCGCTTCCCGGCTGGACGGCCACAAAGGCTTGCTGACGATTCAGTCCGGCATTGAGATCGAAAATTACGAGCGGGCGCTCGGCATTATCCGGGAGCAGCTGGCCGCCATGAAGGAGGGCCAGTTCGCCGCAGACGATATCGCCCGCACCAAAGCGATGCTGGAGAACCAGCTGCGCGAAATTCAGGATTCGGCGTACGAACGCATCTCGTTCGACTTCAACAGCGTGCTGTCCGGCACGGAGCGGACGGCCGGGAGCCTTCAGGCCGAAGTCGACGCCGTGACGCCGGAGGCAATCGTGGAAGCGGCTCAGGGCGTCGTCCTGGATACGATTTATTTCCTACGGGATCGGAAGGGGGACAACTGAGATGGCGGTCAAACCGTATCCGAAGCTGCAGGAGACCCTCTATTTCGAGAAGCTGGACAACGGCCTCGAAGTGTTTATTTTGCCGAAGCCCGGATTTACGAAAACGTATGCCACGTTTACGACCCGCTACGGCTCCATCGACAACCATTTCCGCCCGGCAGGGAAAGAAGCGGTGCGCGTGCCGGACGGCATCGCCCATTTTCTCGAGCATAAAATGTTCGAGGAGCCGGAAGGCGACATTTTCTCCACGTTCGCTTCGCAGGGCGCGTCGGCCAACGCGTTTACGAGCTTCGACCGGACCGTGTATTTGTTCTCGGCAACCGGGTCGGTGGAGAAGAACGTCGACACGCTGCTTAATTTCGTCCAGAATCCGTACTTCACGGACGAGAACGTGGAGAAAGAGAAAGGCATCATCATCCAGGAAATTAACATGTACCGCGACAACCCCGATTGGCGGGTTTACTACGGCTTGATCGAGGCGCTGTACAGCAAGCATCCCGTTCATATCGACATCGCGGGCACGGCGGAGTCCGTCCGTTCGATCACGAAGGAAATGCTGTACGAATGTTACCGGACGTTCTACCACCCGTCGAATATGTCCTTGTTCATCGTAGGCGGCATCGACGCCGAAGCGACGATGGCGCGGGTCAAGGCGAACCAGGCGGGCAAGAGCTTCGATCCCGCCGGCCCGGTCGAGCGGCTGTTCGAGGAGGAGCCGGCGGAGGTGCGCCAGCCGCGCATCGAAATCAAGCTTCCCGTCTCGCTGCCCAAATGTCTGTTCGGTTACAAGGAAGATCCGGGCGCCAGCGCCGGGGACGCCGCCATCCGTCGGGAGCTGGCGACGAAGCTGATGCTGGATGCGCTCTTGGGCGCCAGTTCCCCGCTTTATCAGCAGTTGTACGAAGACAACTTGATTTCCGACGGCTTCGGCCATGAGTACAACACCGGACCGGGCTATGCGTTTTCCGTCGTCGGCGGGGATACGCGCGATCCGGACGAACTCGTCTCGCGGGTGACGGAAGCGTTCCGGAGCGCGTCCGAGAGCGGGATCGGCGAGGATGTGTTCGAGCGGGCCCGCCGGAAGAAGATCGGCGCCTACTTGCGCATGTTGAACAGCCCGGAGGCGATTGCAGGCGAGTTTACGCGCTACCGGCTGAAGGGCGGCGACCTGTTTGCGCTGGTGGAACTGTATGAGAGCCTCACGCTGGAGGAAATCAACGCCCGCCTGCGGGAGCATGCGGATCCTTCCCGCCTCGCCGTCTCGATCGTGCGGGGTGACGCAACTTGATGGGCGCCTCGCCCGGCCATCGGCGGGTCGCCCTCGTGACGGGCGCCTCGCGGGGCATCGGGGCGGCGGTCGCCCGCCGGTTGGCGGCGGAAGGCGGAACGGTCGTCGTGCATTGCGGCTCGTCGACGAGCGAAGCGGAACGGGTCGCCGAGGCGTGCCGGGAGGCCGGAGCGGAGGCGGCGTTCGTCGTCCGGGCGGACGTTCGGTCCGGCGAAGAGCTGAAGAAGCTGAAGGCGGATTTGGAGCGGCGAGGACTTATGCCCTCCGTGCTCGTGCACAGCGCGGGAACGGCTTACTACGGAATGCTGGACGAGACGGATGAGGACGAATGGGACGATCTGTTCCGCGTGCATTTGAAGTCCGCCTATTGGCTGGCGAGGCTGTTCGGACCCGCCATGCGATGGGACCGGAGCGGGCGCATTGTGCATATTTCGAGCCTGTGGGGATTGGTCGGCGCCGCGGGCGAGGTCGCTTATTCGGCCGCCAAGGGCGGGCTGAACAGCTTCACCAAGGCGCTCGCCAGAGAGATGGCGTCCGCAGGCGTCACCGTCAACGCGGTCGCTCCGGGGGCCGTCGACACCGATATGCTGTCCGGGTTTACGAAGGAGGAGCGCGAAGCGCTGCTGGCGGAAATTCCGCTCGGCCGATTCGCGAGCCCGGAGGAAGTGGCCGAGCTGGTCGCTTTTCTCGCTTCGGAGCGGGCGGGCTACATCACGGGACAAGTCATCGGTCTGACCGGGGGATGGCGAATCTAAGAACAGAATAGAACGCGCAAGGTCGGGACATATTATCGTCTGTAGCATGATTCCACTAAGCAGGGAGGCTGCAGAGCGAATGTCTACCGTACTGAGCAGTTTCGATACCTGGAAGAAATTTTTGGGAGACCGGGTGGACGCGGCGAAGAAGATGGGCATCAACGAAGAGACGATCTCCAAGCTGGCGTTCGAAATCGGCGAATTTCTGGACAACAAGGTCGATCCGCAAAACGACGAGGAACGCGTCCTCAAAGAGCTGTGGGACGTCGGCGACGAGTCGGAACGCAAAACGATAGCCCGCCTGATGGTCAAATTGGCGGATCGTCACTGAATCGCAACCTGAAATCCTTTTGAATCGTCATATAAGTGAGTCAGGCGCTAAACATCGGGCGCGCGTACGGCTCCGCCACCATCGGCGGAGCCGTTTAGCCATGATCGCCGAATTTTGGGACTATAGTCGGAATCTTGTCGGAACTTTTGCAGGAATTTATCGAGTTTTGTAGAATAAATGGGAAGGGCCGTTTTTCACGCATCGATCCATCATCTTATACGGCCCGCAATCGGGGTGCCTTCATGGAGAAGAAGCAATGGTACATGGAATATAAAATTCATAAGAACCGTCCCGGCTTGCTCGGGGATTTGGCTTCCCTGCTCGGGATGCTCGAAGTCAATATTATTACGATCAACGGGGTCGAGGATCGGACGCGGGGACTGTTGCTGCAGACCGACGACGACGAGAAGATCGAACTGCTCGGCAAAATGCTGTCCAAGGTGGAAAACATCTCGCTCATTACGCTGAGACCTCCCCGGCTGACCGACATTTTGGCCATTCGGCACGGCACCTATATCGAGCGGGATTCCGCGGACGGCAAGACGTTCCGGTTCACCCGCAGCGAGCTTGGTTTGCTGGTCGACTTTTTGGGGGAATTATTCAAGAAGGAAGGCAATCAGACGATCGGCCTTCGGGGGATGCCGCGCGTCGGCAAGACGGAGTCGATTATCGCGGGCAGTGTCTGCTCCAACAAACGCTGGACATTCGTCTCCTCCACGCTGCTGCGGCAGACAGTTCGAAGCCAGCTGTCGGAAGAAGAGATGAATCCGAACAACGTCTTCATTATCGACGGAATCGTCAGCACGATTCGTTCCAACGAGAAGCACTACAATTTGCTGCAGGAAATTATGGCGATGCCTTCGACCAAAGTGATCGAGCATCCCGACATTTTCGTCCGCGAATCGGATTTCGATTACGACGTCTTCGATTGCATCATCGAGCTTCGCAACACGCCGGAGGAAGAAATTACATATGAGAATTTTACGACCGCCGGTTTGGACGACGGTTTCTAATTGCAAACATACATTCAAAACAACATGGAGGAGGTGAGGCCGATGTCGGATTTGGGACTGCTGCTGCGCAAGGCGAGAGAACAGCGCGGCTACACGCTGGACGATATACAGGAAGCGACCAAAATCCGCAAGCGATATTTGGAAGCGATCGAAGAGGGAGATTACAAGGTGCTGCCCGGATCGTTCTACGTGCGCGCTTTCGTCAAAACCTACGCGGAGACTGTCGGTCTCGACGCCGAAGAGGTATTGCGCCTATATCATAAAGAGCTGCCGAAGCCGCCGGCTCCGGAGACGACCGCTCCGGAAGCGATGGTCAAGCCAAAGAGCCGGAGCGTTCAGCATAACGACCGGTGGGGCAAAATCGCGGTTACGCTGCTCATGTGGCTGTTCCCGATTCTGATCATCGCGATCGTCTACATTTATTGGGTGCAGCATCCGGGCTCCAAGGCCGAGAATTCGGATCGCTTGACCCAGATCACGACCGACACCGCTTCGCCGTCCCCGTCGTTCTCGGCATCGCCCAGTTCGACGCCGAGTGCCACGCCGTCCGGGTCGGCGCCCGCATCCGAATCGACTACTCCGTCTCCGGGAGCGACGACGCTGACGCTGACGAAGAAGAGCGGGAACGTGGACTATTACGATGTGGCGCCGGCAGGGACGACCCATCAGCTGAAGATCGTTCTCTCATCCAAAAGCTGGGTGGGCGTTCAAGAGAACAGCAAGTCCGGCAAATACGTTTTCAACGGAAGTCCCGAGGGCGGAGAGACGCTGACTTTCGACTTGACGGGTCCTCTGTACGTCAACGTGGCGCACGCCAACGTCGTGGAGATCACCATCGACGACGTCCTCGTCGACGATGGCGACGGCAGAGGCTCCAAGAAATTCACCTTTACCCCCGCGGCCGAGACCCCGCCCGCCGAATAGCCTTCGTTCGCCCGGGGAAAAATGAGGGAGATTCCCCATTTCCCTTAGGTGGAGGTTATGTACATTGGCTACCAGTTGGATCGTGACGGCCATTGGGGTGATCGTCAGCCTGCTCGGCTGGTATTTGACGCCGTCGGCTTGGGGCTACGGCATTCTCGGCTTCGGGCTGGCCTGGATCGTGCTCGGCATCCTGGACATGTTCCGGGATCCGGCGAGAGCGCGTTGAGCCATTCCGCACGAAGGCCCTGCTTCAGGGCCTTCCTCTTTTTTTCGGGGCAAAAAAACTGCTATAATCATGTAAGGATTAGCGAATACGGAAAGGAAGATCGTACATATGGCATCCGAATATTCTTTCGATATCGTCTCCAAAGTGGATTTGCAGGAAGTGAACAACGCCGTCACCCAAGCGGTTCGGGAGATCGAGACGCGCTTCGACTTCAAAGGGAGCAAGAGCAGCATCAAGCTGGAAGGCGAGACGCTCGTCGTCGTGTCAGACGACGAATACAAGCTGAAGAGCGTGCTGGACATTCTGCAATCCAAGCTCGTCAAACGCGGCGTGCCGATTTTGAACCTGGACTACGGCAAAGTGGAACCCGCGGCCGGGCAGACGGTCCGCCAGCAAATCAAGCTGAAGCAGGGCATCGGTCAGGACGACGCGAAGAAGATCAACGTGCTCATTCGCGATTCGAAGCTCAAGGTCAAGAGCCAGATTCAAGGCGATCAGCTGCGCGTCACCGGCAAGAGCAAGGACGACTTGCAGGCCGTCATGAAGCTGTTGCGGGAAGCCGACCTTCAGCTCGACCTGCAGTTCGTGAACTACCGCTAAGATCGGATCGGTTTGGATCGGCGCTTCCTCGAGGCTATTTGGCCGGAAGGAAGCTTTTTGCGGTATTTTGACACGTTCCGAGGGTTCGTTTATACTGATTGCAGTTAAAATTGGATAGTTCGGATGAACATATGGGGGAAGGCAGCGATGATCGAGAAAGTCAGCGTGGTGACGTTAGGCTGCGAGAAAAATTTGGTCGATTCCGAGATTATGTCGGGCTTGATCCATCAGCGCGGGTTCACGCTCGTCGACAAACCCGAGGACGCGACGGTTGTCATCGTCAATACGTGCGGGTTCATCGACGCGGCCAAGGAGGAATCGGTCAATACGATTCTCGATCTGGCGGAGCTGAAGGAGACCGCCCGGCTGAAGGCGCTGATCGTCTCCGGCTGTCTCACGCAGCGTTATAAAGAAGAATTAATGAAGGAAATGCCCGAGATCGACGGCATCGTCGGCACGGGCGATTTTCACCGGATCAACGATATTATCGACGAGGCGCTCGGCGGACGCAAGCCGATCTACGTGGGCAATCCCGTGTTTACGTACGAAGAGAACCACCCGCGCCTGCTTTCGACGCCGCGCCACACCGCTTATGTGAAAATTGCGGAAGGCTGCGACAACGCCTGCACGTTCTGCAGCATTCCGATCATGCGGGGCAAGTTCCGCAGCCGTTCGATGGAATCCATTGTCGCGGAGGCGACGCAATTGGCGGCCCAAGGGGTCAAGGAGATCAGTCTGATCGCCCAGGATTCGACCAACTACGGAACGGACTTGTACGACGGCTTCAAGCTGCCGGAGCTGCTGAACCGGGTCAGCGAAGTTCCCGGCGTGGAGTGGGTACGGCTTCACTACGCTTATCCGGGCTTCTTCACCGACGAACTGATCGACGTGTTCGCCACGAACCCGAAAATATGCAAATACATCGACATGCCGCTTCAGCACAGCGAGGACCGCATCCTCAAGCGTATGCGCCGTCCGGGCCGCCAGCGGGACGTCCGGGAGCTCATCGCCAAAATCCGCGCCCGCATTCCGGACGTGGCGCTGCGGACGTCGATGATCGTAGGCTTTCCGGGCGAGACGGAGGAGGACTTCGCGAATCTGTGCGATTTCGTCCGGGAGATGAAGTTCGACCGGCTCGGCGTGTTTACGTATTCGCGGGAAGAAGACACCCCGGCCGACCGGCTCCCGGATCATTTGCCGGAGGAAGTGAAGCAGTACCGGGCGAACGTGCTGATGGAAATTCAGCGCGAAGTGGCGCGGGAGAATTCGGCCAAGTATGTCGGCCGGACGATCGACGTGCTCGTTGAGAAATACGACGGCCGCAGCGACGTCTATGTGGGCAGGAGCCAATACGACGCGCCGGAAGTGGACGGCGAGGTGTTCATCACCGGCTGCCGGGCGGAGATTGGCGAGATTCGCAAGGTGCGCATCACGCACGCGTACGAATATGACCTGTCCGGGGAGGGAATCGCGTGAATTTGGCCAATCGGATTACGCTCGCGCGTATTTTTCTCGTACCGATTGTCGCTTTCTTTCTGCTCATCAAGCTCGATGTGGCTCCTTTGACGATCGGCAGTTACACGCTTTCCTATAACCAGCTTTTCGCGCTGCTTCTTTTTATTATCGCGGCCAGCACGGACGGGCTCGACGGATATATCGCGCGCAAGCGCAAAATTGTGACCAACCTGGGGAAGCTGCTCGATCCGCTCGCCGACAAGCTTCTGGTAGGGGCCGTGCTCATCTCGCTCGTCGAGATGGGCAAGCTCGACGCTTGGGTCGCCATCGTCATCATCAGCCGCGAGTGGGCCGTGACGGGGCTTCGGCAAGTGGCGCTGCTCGAGGGCGTCGTCCTCGCCGCAAGCAAATGGGGCAAATGGAAAACGACGATTCAGATCGCGATGATCGTCGTGCTGCTGCTGAACAACTTGCCGTTCGAATTTATCCACGTTCCGGTGGACACGATCGTCGTATGGGCGGCCGCGATTATTACGGTCTACTCGGGAATCGATTACTTCATTAAGAACAAGAGCCTGATTGTCGATTCGTCGAACCAGGGTTCGGATTCCGGGACCAAAGAGGTGCGTCGCAACGTATGAGAGCGGAGATCATCGCCGTCGGCACGGAACTGCTGGTCGGCCAAATCGTCAACACGAACGCCCAGTTTCTGTCGCAAGCTTTGGCGGAGCTGGGCATTGACGTTTATTATCAAACGGTCGTAGGCGACAACGCGGAGCGAATCCGGGCCGCCGTCGAGACGGCGCGGAAGCGGGCCGATCTGCTCGTGTTCACGGGCGGCCTCGGTCCGACGCTCGACGACTTGACCCGGGACGTCGTAGCGGATTATCTGGGCAGAAGCATCGGGATTCACGAGCCGACCATGCGCAAAATCGAAGAGATGTTTCTCGGCCGGGGGACGGCCTTCGTCGAGAGCAACCGCAGGCAGGCTCATCTCATCGAAGGGGCGACGCCGCTGCGCAACGATACCGGCCTGGCGGTCGGCAATGCGCTGTCGGCGGACGGCACGCATTATTTGCTGCTGCCGGGGCCGCCGCGCGAGATGAAGCCGATGTTCCGCAGCGACGGCTCGGCTTGGCTGCGGGGGCTGCTCGGCGAATCGCAGGCGCTGCATTCCGTCATGCTGAAATTCAGCGGCATCGGGGAATCGCAGCTGGAGGATCTGCTGATCGATTTGATCCGGGAACAGACGGATCCGACGATCGCGCCTTACGCGAAGGAAGGCGAAGTGGCCATCCGCGTGTCGACGAAGGCGGACGGACCGGAGGAAGCGGCCCGCAAGCTGGAGCCGACGCTGCAGGCGATCCGGTCGCGGACGCGGCCGTATTTGTACGCGGAAGAGGACATTCCGATCGAAGCCGCGGTCATCCGTCAGCTGACGCAGAAGCGGATGACGCTGACGGTCGCGGAGAGCTGCACGGGCGGCATGGTCGCTTCGATGCTGACGACGGTGCCGGGAAGCGCGGACGCGTTCCTGGGCGGCGTCGTCAGCTACAGCAACGGCGTCAAGCACAAGCTGCTGGGCGTGCCGATGGAGCAGCTGGAAGGCCCCGGCGCGCCGGGCGCGGTCAGCGAGGAGACGGCCGCGGCGATGGCCGAGGGCGCGCTTGCGGCTAGCGGCGCCGACCTGGCGCTGTCGACGACCGGCGTGGCGGGGCCCGCCTCCGCCGAAGGCAAGCCGGTCGGCCTCGTATACGTCGGTCTCGCCGAGAGGGGCCGGCCGACGCGTGTGGAGAAGCTGCAGCTTGCGGGCGACCGCCAGGGCATTCGCATCCGCGCGACGAAGCGCGCGCTGCATATGCTTTGGCTTTCGCTGACGGGGCAAGCGTAAGCGGACGGGGGCGAGTGGCGGCTGGGGGATGAGCCGCCGCTCGCCCCTTTTTGTTGCGCTGTAAGCCGACAATATCGGCTTAGAGCGAGAGGGCGAAAGAGAGTAACTGGCTTCCTCACATTGGCGCGCAGCAAGCCGCCGCCTCGCCGCTCTGTAAGCCGCTTTTCTACACCCACTCATGGCACATTACGTACGCTCTGCCCGAACCGCTGTCACATTTCCGTCAAATTTCGCCAAAAGGCTTGTCAACTTTGACGCCTTGTGATAAAGTTCATAGTGAAAGTTGCGGAAGAACCGTAGCGAAGAATACTTTGCTGCGGTTTTTTTATACAAAATAAATCGAACGAATGTTCGTAAAATGCTTGGCAAACGCACCAAAAGAAGGTATGATAAAACTATAACAAAGATAAGGATGTGGGTGTGTTGTCCGATCGTCGCGCCGCATTAGAGATGGCCTTGCGCCAAATTGAGAAGCAATTCGGCAAGGGTTCTATTATGAAATTGGGAGAGACCGCTCAACTGCAAGTAGAGACGTTTTCGAGCGGAGCTCTTGCGTTGGATATCGCCCTCGGGATCGGCGGATTCCCGCGGGGACGGATTATTGAAGTGTACGGACCGGAGTCTTCCGGTAAGACGACCGTCGCTCTCCATGCGATCGCAGAGGTGCAGAAGGCAGGCGGACAAGCCGCGTTTATCGACGCGGAGCATGCGCTGGATCCGATCTACGCCCGCAATCTTGGCGTCAATATCGACGAGCTGCTGCTGAGCCAGCCCGATACGGGGGAGCAGGCGCTCGAGATCGCCGAGGCGCTCGTGCGCAGCGGCGCGGTCGACATCATCGTCGTCGACTCCGTGGCGGCGCTCGTGCCGAAGGCCGAGATCGAAGGCGACATGGGCGACTCGTTTGTCGGGCTGCAGGCGCGCCTTATGTCGCAAGCGATGCGTAAGCTGTCCGGGGCGATCAGCAAGTCGAAGTCGATCGCGATCTTTATCAACCAGCTGCGCGAGAAGGTCGGCGTCATGTTCGGCAACCCGGAGACGACGCCTGGCGGACGCGCGCTGAAGTTCTATGCCAGCGTACGGCTCGACGTGCGTCGGGTCGAGTCCATCAAGCAGGGCAACGACGTCGTCGGCAACCGCACCCGGATCAAGGTGGTCAAGAATAAGGTCGCGCCTCCGTTCAAGCAGGCGGAGCTGGATATCATGTACGGCGAAGGAATCTCCAAGGAAGGCAGCATCATCGACATCGGAACGGAGCTGGACATCGTTCAGAAGAGCGGCGCCTGGTTCTCGTTCAACGGCGAACGCCTCGGGCAAGGCCGCGAGAACGCCAAGCAGTTCCTGAAGGACAATCCGGCGATCTCCGCCCAGATCGAGCAGCAAATTCGCGAAGCGACGCTGAGCGCCGAAGCGATCGGCAAGTCCGTCGTGGCCGCCCAGGCGGACGACGAAGACGACAGCGAATTCGCCCTCCTGGACGAATAAACGATTGCTGGAGATATAGCGTTGAACAGGGTATCTGCGTTGATGCGGATGCCCTTTGACTTTTGAGGGAGGGAAAGCGGATGGACGAACGTCTCGCGGGAGCTCCGGGGAGGGGGGCAAGCAAGGCCGGCGAATCGGGATTAACGAGCGAAGTCATGCGCTGCGCTGGCCAGATGGCGATGCCGGACGGCGATGCTCATAACGCTGCAAGCCCGGAAGCGCCATGGCGCGGTACGGGCAACGCGGGAGGCACAGACGCCGCCGCCCGGCCGAACGGTGCCGGCAACGCCGACATGCCGGGAGCGGCGGTCGTGACGGCCGTCGAGGCCGACCCGAAGCGCAAATCGATGTACCGGATTGCGGTGTCGGCCGCCGCCGGCGGAGCAAGCGAACTGCTCACCGTTCACGAGGATACGCTTGTGGAGTGGCGTCTGCTCAAAGGGCGCGCGTTGACGGCGGAAGAATGGGCCGGGCTGCGCAAATCCGAAGAGATCGAGCAAGCTTACCGCGTCTCTCTAAGCCTCCTGGATCGCAAAGCGCGGACGAGGAAGGAGCTGGAGAGCTCGCTGAAGCGCAAAGCGTTTTCGCCTGAAGCAATTGCCGCTTGTTTGGACAGACTAACCACTCATCGTCTCATCGACGATACGGTGTACGCGAAGCGGTACGCGGAGCAGAAGGTGACGAACCAGCGCAAAGGGAGCCGACTCGTCCGCCAGGAGCTGTTGCTGCGCGGAGTCGGCAAAATCGAGGTGGATCAAGCGATCTCCTCCCTCGATGCCGAGGCGGAGCGTTCGTCCGCCCTTGCGCTTGCGCGGAAGCGATGGCCCGGCGTCAAAGGGGCGACGAGGCGCGAGCGCGAGTACAAGCTGATGGGCGTGCTGCAGCGGCGCGGTTTTCCGCCAGGCGTCGCCAGGGATGCCGTCCGGAAGGCGGCCGAAGAAGCCGTGGACGAAGCGGACGGAGACGCTGCGGAATGGGACTCGGAGGCGCCGCCGTTCGACGGCTCCTACGATCCGATGGATGAGTAGCGAGAAGGCGCTTGCTTGACAATCCATTTTCACAACAGATAAAATGAGTCTGTATTCCATCATTCATTCCGAACCCTTTTTCCTTCCAAAAAACGATTCGGAACCCGATTTTTCGACTTTTCTGACTGAGAAATGAGACGGTTTAGAAACCGGCAACCAATTTCATAAGTATCCCAAGCGATGCCTTGGTGATGCAACGAGGAGGTGAGACCATGAACACCTGGATTTGGGTCTTGATCCTTATCGTTGTTGGCGCGCTTTTCTTTGGGATCGGTTATGTGGTACGCAAGTCCATTGCGGAAGCGAAGATTTCCAGCGCCGAGCAGGCAGCCCGCCAAATTGTGGACAACGCAAAGAAAGAAGCGGAAGCCACCCGCAAGGAGACGGTGCTGGAAGCCAAAGACGAGGTGCATAAGCTCCGGAACGAAGCCGAACGCGACATTCGCGAACGTCGTAACGAAATCCAACGCCTAGAAAGAAGGCTGGTACAGAAGGAAGAATCGCTGGACCGCAAACTGGAAGCGCTGGAACGTAAGGAGGAGCAAGTCGCCAACAAAGAGAAACGGATCGAAGAGACCCAAGATCAGATCGAGAAGCTTTATAAGCAGCAAATTAGCGAGTTGGAACGCATCTCCAACCTTACGATGGAAGACGCGAAGCAGCTGATCCTGACGACGGTGGAGCAGGAAGTGCGCCACGAGACGGCCCAGCTGATCAAGGACATCGAACAGCAGGCGAAGGAAGAAGCGGACAAACGGGCGCGCGACATCATCTCGCTCGCGATCCAGCGCTGCGCCGCCGATCACGTGGCGGAGACGACGGTATCCGTCGTCGCGCTGCCGAACGAAGAGATGAAGGGACGGATTATCGGCCGCGAAGGCCGCAACATCCGCGCGCTGGAGACGCTGACCGGCATCGATCTCATTATCGACGATACCCCGGAAGCGGTCATCCTGTCCGGGTTCGATCCGATTCGCCGCGAGATTGCCCGCACCGCTCTGGAGAAGCTGGTCGCCGACGGTCGAATCCATCCGGCCCGCATCGAAGAGATGGTGGAGAAGTCCCGCAAGGAAGTGGACGAGAGAATTCGCGAATACGGGGAGCTGGCGACGTTCGAAGTCGGCGTGCACGGCCTGCATCCGGATTTAATCAAAATTCTCGGCCGTTTGAAATTCCGGACGAGCTACGGTCAGAACGTGCTGAAGCATTCAATGGAAGTCGCTTATTTATCGGGATTGATGGCTGCGGAGCTCGGAGAAGACATCTCGCTCGCCAAACGCGCCGGCTTGCTGCACGATATCGGCAAGGCTCTCGACCACGAAGTGGAAGGTTCGCACGTCGAGATCGGCGTTGAATTGGCGAAGAAGTACAAAGAACATCCGGTCGTGATCAACAGCATCGCCTCCCACCATGGAGATGTGGAGGCCACCTCCGTTATCGCCATGCTCGTCGGAGCCGCGGACGCGCTCAGCGCAGCCCGCCCGGGAGCGAGAAGGGAGACGCTCGAGACGTACATCAAGCGGCTCGAGAAGCTGGAAGAGATCTCCGAATCGTTCGAAGGTGTCGACAAGTCCTATGCGATCCAGGCCGGACGCGAAGTTCGCGTCATGGTTCAACCGGAGAAGATCGACGACGCGGAAGCGTTCAGGCTTGCTCGCGACATCACGAAGAAGATCGAGGACGAGCTGGATTATCCGGGACACATCAAGGTCACGGTCATCCGCGAGACTCGTGCGGTGGAGTACGCCAAATAAGTTTCGGGAAGGATGAAGAAGTGGCTGCGGCGCAACGCGGCCACTTCTTTCTCGTAGTTCGGGGGCTCCCCCAAAAGTAACCGGAATCCGCTTCGAAGCATCACTTCACTTTTGGGGGATTTTCTCATCGACCGAAAGGAGCTTTGCATGAAAGTCGTATTTATCGGAGACATTGTGGGCAGCGTCGGACGCGACACCGTCAAGCGGCTTCTGCCCTGGATCAAGGACAAATATCAGCCGCATATCATCATCGCCAACGGAGAGAACGCGGCCGGCGGACGGGGCATCAATGCGGCCATTACGCGCGAGCTGTTCGAGTGGGGCGTGCACGGCATCACGATGGGCAACCATACGTGGGACAATCGGGAAATTTTCGAATTTATCGACGACGAGCCCCGCATGGTGCGGCCGGCCAACTTGCCTCCGGGAACGCCCGGGGCCGGCAGCGCGGTCATTAAAGCCGGCAACAAGGAGCTGGCGATCGTCAACCTGATCGGACGAACGTTCCTTCCGCCTTCGGATTGCCCGTTCCGCGCCGCCGACGAGATTGTGGACGAGCTTCGCAAGAAACATAAATGCATTCTGGTCGATTTCCACGCCGAAGCGACGAGCGAGAAAATCGCCATGGGCTGGCACCTCGACGGCCGCGCTTCGCTCGTGGTGGGCACGCACACGCACGTGCAAACGAACGACGACCGCATTTTGCCGCAAGGCACCGCCTATTTGACGGATGCCGGGATGACCGGACCGCGGGACGGCGTGCTCGGCATGGAACGCGAAGGCGTCATCCGCAAGTTTATAACCGGCTTGCCTTCTCGCTTCCAAGTTGCGGACACGAAGTGGATCTTAAGCGGCGTCTTCGCGGACATCGACGAAGCGACGGGGAAGGCGGTCAAAATTCAGAAGATTCGCGTCGACGAAGATTCGTGGATCGCGAGCTGACGCCGTTACGACTCATCACGAAGGCGCGAAAGCCGTCCGCTTTCGCGCCTTTTTATCGTCGATCCCTGCCGATTCTGTCGCCGATGTTCCTTTTTCCAGAATAAAATCCAATCCTTAGTTTATAAATTTCTGAATTTTTTGCGATTTCGCGCCGTTCTCCTTCCAAGACAGCAGGAATTATTGCCGGTTCCACCGAATAAGTATCCCTTAGTGGGCCCATCCTTTGATCCCTGAGGAGGAACTGGTCATGGAAGTCTTAAAGGTATCAGCAAAGTCCAATCCAAATTCTGTTGCAGGCGCTTTGGCTGGCGTGCTTCGCGAACGCGGCGCTGCGGAGCTGCAAGCCATCGGTGCAGGGGCGCTCAACCAGGCGATCAAGGCAGTTGCAATCGCACGCGGGTTTGTCGCTCCAAGCGGGGTGGATCTTATTTGCATCCCGGCTTTTACGGATATCGTAATCGACGGAGAAGACAGAACGGCTATCAAGTTGATTGTGGAGCCCAGATAAGGAAATATCATCGGTATGATGAACCTGTTCTCTTAGAATCAACCCCGGTGAAACGCTCCCGCGTGCCATCTGGTTGAATCGGCGACGACAGGTTTTTTGTTGCGCACGGCAATGAGGGTGGGAGGTTCGATAAAAATGAACGACATCGTGGATCTGCACTGCGACGTACTATCCAAATTGCTGCGCGAACAGGAGGAGAAGTTCGACGGAACGGGAGACAGCAAATTGGACGTGACCCGGCAGCGATTGGTAGACGGCGGAGTCGGTCTGCAAGTTTTCGCGATCTACATCCCCGACGACATGCCGAAGACGCCGGAGACGGCTCTGCACGCAGCGGAGCTGTTCTGGTCCAAAGTGCTGGCGGCTCCGGGCATGCATCCGGTACGCAGAGGTGCCGATGTGGAGGAGGCGCGCAAAAACGGCGGCATCGGGGCCGTTCTCTCCCTCGAGGGCGCGGACAGCTTGCAGGGCCAATGGTGGGCGCTGCGTCTGCTCCATCGGCTCGGCGTGCGGCTGCTCGGCATGACCTGGAACCATGCGAATTGGGCGTGCGACGGAGCGATGGAGCCGAGAGGCGGCGGGCTGACCAAAGCAGGCCGGCAGCTGGTGCGGGAATGCGAATCGCTGGGGATCTTGCTTGACGTCTCCCATTTGTCGGAGAAGGGGTTCTGGAATTTGGCCGAGATGGCGGCCAAGCCGTTCTTCGCTTCCCATTCGAACGCAAGAGCGATCCGCAACCACCCGCGCAATCTGACGGACGAGCAAATCCGCGCTTTGATCGCGGTGAACGGGCTGATCGGCCTTACGTTCGTCCCTTGGTTTCTGACCGAGCGGGAGCCGGCGAAGATCGACGATGTGCTCCGCCATGTGGAACGCGTATGCCAGCTGGGCGGTGAACGGCATTTGGCGTTCGGCTCGGATTTCGACGGCATTGAGCGGCATGTGGAAGGACTCGCTCACCCGGGTCAATATCCCGCGCTGGCGGAAGCGTTGACGGCCAGGTATCCGGAACATCTCGTAAGCGGTTTCCTGGGCGGCAACGCGAGACGTTTTTTGACGGCTAACCTGGTTTGAAAAGCTTGACCTATATCAAATTCGAAACGATTTCATCAGAAAGAGTTATAAGTTCAATTGGGCCGAAAAACTTGCAATTTGCTGGATGCAATCATAAAATTTATGTGTTCGATACGAAATAAATGGTTATGTTACGCCATAAACCAATTATTCGCATATGGGATGAAGCAGAGTCTAAGAGGAGATGGACATATTGATCAGTCAATTATCTTGGAAAATTGGCGGGCAGCAGGGGGAAGGCGTGGAAAGCACGGACCGGATTTTTTCCACGGCGCTCAACCGGCTGGGCTACTATCTTTACGGGTACCGGCATTTTTCCTCACGGATCAAGGGCGGGCACACGAACAATAAAATCAGGATCAGCACGAAGCCGATTCGCGCGATTTCGGACGATTTGGATATTCTAGTAGCGTTCGATCAGGAGAGCATCGACTTGAACGCGAAGGAGCTTCGGAGCGGGGGCGTCATCGTGGCGGACGCCAAGTTCTCGCCGACGGTTCCGGAAGGCATCGAAGCAAGATTGTTCGCGGTTCCGATTACCGCGATCGCGGAAGAGCTCGGCACCTCCCTTATGAAGAACATGGTCGCTTCGGGGGCATCCTGGGCGCTGCTCGGATTGCCGCTCGAGGTGTTCAATAAAGCGGTCGAGGAGGAATTCGGACGCAAAGGGCCGGCCGTCGTCGAGAAGAACGTCGAGGCGGTCAAGCGCGGAGCGGAATTTATCCTGGAGCAAGCCGGCGGGCCGCTTGAGGAATTCCGGCTCGAAGAGGCGGACGGCAAGCAGAAGCTGTTCATGATCGGCAACGAGGCGCTCGGTCTGGGCGCGATCGCCGCGGGCTGCCGCCTGATGTCCGCATACCCGATTACGCCGGCTTCCGAGATTATGGAATATTTGATCAAGAAGCTGCCGAAATTCGGCGGAACCGTCGTTCAGACGGAAGACGAGATCGCGGCGGCGACGATGGCGATCGGCGCGAACTATGCCGGCGTGCGCACGATGACGGCTTCGGCCGGACCGGGCTTGTCTCTCATGATGGAAGCGATCGGTCTGTCCGGCATGACCGAGACGCCGCTCGTCATTATCGATACGCAGCGCGGCGGCCCTTCGACGGGTCTGCCGACGAAGCAGGAGCAGTCGGACATCAACGCGCTTATTTACGGGACGCACGGCGAAATTCCGAAGGTCGTCATTGCGCCGAGCACGATCGAGGAATGCTTCTACGATATGATCGAAGCGTTCAATGTGGCGGAGACGTACCAGGTTCCCGTAATCGTCGCGACCGATCTGCAGCTGTCGCTCGGCAAGCAATCGTGCGAGCCGCTCGACTACGAGAAGATCGTCATCGAGCGCGGCAAGCTGCAGACCGGCGAGCTGCCGCCGCTTGAAGAACATAAGATGTTCAAGCGGTACGAGTTCACCGAGGACGGCATCTCGCCTCGCGTGCTGCCGGGCGCCAAATACGGCATTCACCACGTCACCGGCGTCGAGCACGACCAGGAGGGACGTCCTTCCGAGAGCGCGGCCAACCGCAAGCTCATGATGGAGAAGCGGCTCGGCAAGCTGAGATCGCTGCGCATCCGCGACGCGATCAAAGCCGACGCGCCCAGCGAAGCGCCGGATCTGCTGATCGTCGCCATGGGTTCGACCGGCGGCACGATCGACGAAGCTCGCACGCGGCTGGCCGCGGAAGGCATCACGACGAACCATGTGACGGTTCGCCAGCTGCATCCGTTCCCCTCCGATCTCGTCGAGCCGTATCTGAAGCAAGCGAAGAAGGTCGTCGTGCTGGAGAACAACGCGACGGCTCAGCTTGCCAACCTGATCAAGCAAAACGTAGGCTACCACGACAAAATCGAGAGCCTGCTTAAATACGACGGCACCCCGTTCCTGCCGCACGAAATTGAAAAAGCCTGCAAGGAGATGAAATAACATGGCTACGTTCAAAGAGTTCCGCAACAACGTCAAGCCGAACTGGTGCCCGGGCTGCGGAGACTTCTCCGTACAGGCGGCCATTCAGCGCGCGGCGGCGAACATCGGGCTCGAGCCGGAGCAGCTCGCCGTCATCTCGGGGATCGGCTGTTCGGGCCGGATCTCCGGCTACATTAACGCTTACGGCCTGCACGGCATTCACGGCCGCGCGCTGCCGATCGCCCAAGGCGTCAAGCTCGCCAACCGCGAGCTGACGGTCATCGCCTCGGGCGGCGACGGAGACGGCTTCGCGATCGGCATGGGCCACACCGTCCATGCGATCCGCCGCAATCTCGACATTACCTATATCGTCATGGACAACCAGATCTACGGCTTGACGAAGGGGCAAACGTCACCCCGCAGCGCCGAGGGCTTCAAGACCAAATCGACGCCGGAAGGCTCGATCGAGAACACGCTGTCGCCGCTCGAGATCGCCTTGTCGGCGGGCGCGACGTTCGTCGCCCAATCGTTCTCCAGCGACCTGAAGCAGCTGACGAGCCTGATCGAAGCGGGCCTCAAGCACAAGGGCTTCTCGCTTATCAACGTCTTCAGCCCGTGCGTTACGTTCAACAAGGTAAACACGTACGATTGGTTCAAAGAAAATATCGTCAATTTAGACCAGTTCCCGGACTACGATCCGTCCAACCGCATCGCGGCCATGAACAAAATCATGGAGACGAACGGCATGCTGACCGGGCTGATCTACCAGGACAAGGAGCGCAAGCCGTACGAAGATCTCGTCGTCGGCTTCAAGCCGGAGGCGCTGGCCAAGCAGGATCTCACCCTGAGCAGGGAAGATTTCGACAAATTGTTGGCGGAATTCAAATAATCGCGTTTTTTTCGGGGAGGCGCGCGGGCGAACCGTGTGCCTCTTTTGTTATGTTGCGCTATAATAACGGAAGACAAGGGAACTATGCAGAAACTTCCGGAAAGGCGGAACTCTCATGAGCGAAGCACGCAAAGTGCCGGTGGGCGTCTCGGCGCGCCACATTCATTTGACGAAGGAGCATATCGCGATTCTGTTCGGCGAAGGGGCGGAGCTGACGGTGCTGAAGCCGTTGTCGCAGCCGGGGCAGTTCGCCGCGAACGAGACGGTCGCCGTGTACGGACCCAAGGGCTCGTTTTCGAAAGTGAGAATTCTCGGACCCGCCCGCAAAGCGACGCAGCTCGAAGTGTCGCGGACGGACGCCTTCCAATTGGGCTTGAACCCGCCGGTGCGGGAATCCGGACAGATCGACGGCACGCCGGGCATCCGCATCGTCGGTCCGGCCGGCGAAGTGACGGTGGACCGGGGCGTCATCGTGGCTGCGCGCCATATCCATTTCCACACGTCGGACGCCGAGCGCTGGGGCATTCGGGACAAGCAGCTCCTCAAGGTGAGGGTCGGCGGCGAACGCGGCCTTGTGTTCGAGAACGTCATTGCGAGAGTGTCCGACCAGTTCGCGCTCGACATGCATATCGACACCGACGAAGGCAACGCGGCCGGCGTCCGCACGGGCGACGAGGGCGAAATTGTCGCTTGAACCGGTTCGTGATATAATTCAAAGGATGGGCGCAAGCAAGGTTGCGTTCATTCGAAGCCGTTGATCAACGTTGCAGGGAGGGGAAATGAAGTGGCTGGCGAGAGCAAAGATTACAGCAAGTATTTTGATTTCTCCGGCGCCAAGGTCATTTCCGAGGACGAACACGGAAGAACGATCCGCCTTGGCGGTCGCGATATTCATATTAAATCCGAGCCGAACTACCGGCAGGAGAAGCAGCGCGGCAAGGAAGAGATCCGCGTGCATTACGAGAACGCCGTTCCCGACGAGCTGCGTTCGCTCGGAGTCGGCAAGAAGTATTTGATTTACACGTACGGCTGCCAGATGAACGAGCACGACACCGAAGTGATGCGCGGTCTGTTCGAAGAGATGGGATTCACCTCCACCGAGGACCGGACCGAAGCCGACGTCATTCTGCTGAATACGTGCGCGGTGCGCGAGAACGCGGAGGACAAGGTGTTCGGCGAACTGGGCCATCTCAAAGGGCTCAAGCTTGAGAAGCCGGGGCTCATCCTCGGCGTCTGCGGCTGCATGTCGCAGGAAGCGGCCGTCGTTAACCGGATTATGCAGAAGCATGCGTTCGTCGATCTCATTTTCGGCACGCACAACATTCACCGGCTGCCGCATCTGCTGCAGGAAGCGTATTTCGGCAAAGAAATGGTCGTCGAGGTGTGGTCCAAGGAGGGCGACATTATCGAGAATTTGCCGAAGAAGCGCCAAGGGCTGCGGGCTTGGGTCAACATTATGTACGGCTGCGACAAATTCTGCACGTACTGCATCGTTCCATACACGCGGGGCAAGGAACGCAGCCGCCTGCCGGAAGACGTGCTGGCCGAAGTGCGCGACCTGGCGCGGCAGGGCTACAAGGAGATTACGCTGCTCGGCCAGAACGTGAACGCTTACGGCAAGGACTTCACGGACCGCAAGTACCGCTTCGGCGATCTGATGGACGACATCCGCAGCATCGGCATTCCCCGCGTCCGCTTTACGACGAGCCATCCGCGCGATTTCGACGATCATCTGATCGAAGTGCTCGCCAAGGGCGGCAATCTCGTCGAGCATATTCATCTGCCGGTGCAATCGGGCAGCACGGAGGTGCTGAAGCGGATGAGCCGCAAATATACGCGCGAGCATTTCCTCGATCTCGTCCGCCGCATTCGGGCGGCCATCCCGGACGTCGTGCTGACGACGGACATTATCGTCGGCTTCCCGGGGGAGACGGAGGAGCAGTTCGAAGAGACGCTGTCGCTCGTTCGCGAAGCGAAATTCGCATCGGCGTTTACCTTCATTTACTCGCCCCGCGAAGGGACGCCGGCCGCCGGCATGGAGGACAACGTACCGTACGAGGTCAAGCAGAAGCGTCTCGTTCGGCTGAACGAGCTGATCGCCGAGCTGAGTCTCGAGAGCAACGAGCGTCTTGCAGGCCAGACGGTAGAGGTGCTGGTCGAAGGACAGAGCAAGAACAACCCGAACGTCCTGTCCGGCCGAACCCGTACCAACAAGCTGATCCATTTCGAAGGACCGAAGGAGTGGATCGGCGAATTCGTGCAAGTTCGCGTAACGAAGCCCCAAACGTGGTACATTACCGCGGAAGCGGCCGAGCCGCCCGTCCGTACGGCGCTGTCGCACGGCGCTTAAAGCTAGAAACGGCCAATCCAAGATCCCATTCGGCGTTAGGGCCGGTTTGCGCCGAGCCTAACATTTGCGAATCGAAGGAGAATCGAACCTATGTCGGCTACGAATCCAGCAGCTGAACACGCGCATGACCACGACCATGGCCAGCACGGCCACGAAGAAGGGGAATACGTCATTCCCCGGTTTGACAGTCGCGATCTGATCGTTCGCGAAGATATTTTGGCACGGGCGCGCGAATTGGCTCATTTGATTACGACGACCGAGGAAGTCTCCGTGTACCAGAAGGCGGAGAAGCTCATTCAAAACCACGAGCGGGTACAAGGGCTGATCGCGCAAATCAAGAAGAAGCAGAAAGAGCTCGTCGCTTTCCAGACGACGTTCAAAAACCAGCAAATGGTCGAGAAAATCGAGAAGGAAATCGAGGCGCTCCAGGACGAACTGGACGCTATTCCGATCGTGCAGCAATTCCAGCAAAGCCAGACGGACGTCAACTACCTGCTGCAGTCGATCGTCAGCGTCATCCGCGATTCCGTCGCCGAGAAGCTCGACGTCGAAGCGGCGCAGCCGGCGGAAGCTCCGGAGAATTGCGACTGAATAAGTGATTCCGCTTGTCCGCAAGCTAAGCTCGCTTCCCAAGAAGCGAGCTTAGCTTAAGGAGGACAAGAGGCGATGACGGAAGGCATTCCGAATTCCCAGACGAGAGCGCCGCAGCCTAGCGATCCGAAGAAGCAGGGCCGCTCTGCGGCCAAGAAAAAATCGAAATGACCGAATGCGGGCGGCGCCGTCAGAACAAGGCGTCGCCCGTTCGTTTGCCGGGCTTCGGCATTCGCCGCACGAACGACAGCGTTCGCTTGTTCTGATCGTAAGCAAGCGTCAAGCGGGCCCCGGGCGCGAGCTGCAAGGCTCGCATGGCGGCCGGCGACAGCCGAAGGCTGCGATCGAACAGGTTGGAGGGCGTTCCAAGCACGGGCGGATGTAGGTTCTCTGTCGTACCCTCCACTTTATGCGGAGCGGCATTCGCTTGCTTGTACATTCATCCCCCAAGCGAAGGTCTTCGCGTGTCGCGCCAAATGCAAGAAGGGCTTCCTTCTCGGACGGAAGCCCTTCTCAGGTCGCGTATTTACTCGGCTTAGGCGGACCGGCCTTTGGTCTTGAAGCCGGGGAGGAGCGGACGCAGCGCGCCGATCGCGACGGTGGCGACGACCGTTTTGACCGTATCGCCGAGGAGGAACGGATAGCAGCCGGTCGCCATCGCTTTGCCGAACGAAAAATGCGCTTTATGCGCGAGCCAGGGGACGCCGCCCGCATAGACGAGAATGGCGCCGAATGCAAAGACGGCGACGGCGAGAATCGCGAAGCGGGCCGGAGTGAGCCGGCGAACGCCGCGGAACAGCCGGTCGCTGACCCAGCCGATGAACAGGGCGGCGAAGGGGAACATCCAAATATAGCCGCCGGTCGGACCGTACAGCACCGCCAATCCGCCGTTGCCGTGCAGCAGCGGCAAGCCCGCCGCGGTCAGGATGACGACGATGGCGATGCTCCAGAAGCCGTAGACCGGGCCGAGCAGTCCTCCCGCCAGCATGACGGCGAGCGTCTGCAGCGTGATCGGAACCGGCGAGAAGACTAGCGGCACCGAGATGGAGCTGAAGGCGACGAACAAAGCGGCGAATAAAGCGGTGTAGACGGTTCCGCGAATCCATCCGGCGGACTGTGTCGGGATGGACGTCTCTTCGGCGGAAGGAGGAACGGATGTTGGTACGGACATTGTCAAATACCCCTTTCTAATGTTAACCTGTATTTTGAGTCGTGGTTAACAAATGGCATTTTACCATGAGAATTCTCGATTGGGAAGAGGGAAACGAATGTTTGGTTTGCCGCAGGACGACGATCTGCTTATAAAAGGGTTAACCGTGCATTCGGATCCGGATGACGGTTCGTCGCCCGTGCGTCTTGAAGGCGTCGAGCTGCGGCTCGCGCGCGGAGAGTGGCTGAATCTCGTCGGCGTCAACGGCAGCGGCAAGTCGACGCTCGCCCGCATTGTGGCCGGGCTGTCTGCGAGCGGAGCGACTGGCACGATCCGGCGCGGCTTCGCCGGCGCTATGCCGTCCGCGTACGTCATGCAGCAGCCGGATGCGCAGCTGTTCGGGGAGACGCCCCGCGAAGAGATGACGTTCGCGCTGGAATGGATGGGCGTTCCCGCGCCGGAAATTCCGCAACGGGCGGAGCGAATGCTGGAGCGGGCGGATCTGCTCGCGCTGGCGGACCTGCCGTGGAAGCGGTTGTCGGGCGGGCAGCGGCAATTGGCGGCCGTCGCCGCTGCGGCGGCCGGCCGTTCGCCGCTGATCGTCTTCGACGAAGCGACGTCGATGCTCGATGCCGCGGCCGGGAGCAAAGTGATGGCGATTGCCCGCGAGCTGCAAGCCGAAGGCACGGCGGTCGTCTGGGTGACGCAGCGGCTGGAGGAGCTGCGCCCCGATTCGCGGGTTGCGGCGATGGCGGGCGGCCGCCTCGTCTTCGACGGGAACGGCCGGGAGTTTCTGTATGGCGCGGACCCGTTGCGGGAGACGTCTCCGTGCGCCGCATGCGGCCTGCGCCTGCCGTATCTGGCTTCGCTGGCGGTGGAGCTGCACCGATTGGGGCGGCTTGCCGCTCCGCTTCCGATGACGGAAGAAGAATGGTGCAGTCTTCGCGTTCGCGAGAAAGCAGGTGCGGAACGTGGTTGACGCAACCGAAGGCGGGAGCGAACTGCGGCTTCGCGGACCGCTCGGGCAAGAGATCGCCATCCGGGCCGGAACGGTGACGGTGCTGCTCGGCGCGAACGGAACGGGCAAAACGAGCTTGCTGGAGATCGCCGCCGGCTTGCGCGACCCGGAAGGGATACGGGTGTCGTACGGGGAAGAGCCGCTTTGGCTGGAACGCGCGAACGGCAAGCGCCGTATTAATACCGCGGCGCTCAGGCAGTACGCTTATGCCTCCCAGGCGCCGGAAGAATACATCGTCTCCCGGACGGCGGGGGATGAGTTGAACGAGGCGCTGAAGCCCTATTCGTTGACGGATGCCGAACGCGACGAATGGATCGATCGGGCGCTTGCGGCGGTAGGCTGGGACGCTTCGTGGCGAAGCCGCGATCCGTTCCGGATGAGCGGGGGCGAGAGACGGCGGCTGGCATTGGCTTGTTTGCTAGCGCCGCCTGCCCGGTGGCTGCTCGTGGACGAACCGACGGCGGGGTTGGACGCGGCGGGGCAGCAACGGGTCGGAGACGCGTTAAGGAAGCGCCGAGACGAGGGGGCGGGCATTTTGCTCGTCTCCCACGACACCGAATGGGCGCTTCCTCTGGCTGACCGGTTGTTGCTGCTGTCGCCGGACGGCCGAATCCGGTGCTGCGGGCGCAGCGATCTGCTGTCCCACCCGGAGTGGTGGGAGGAAGCCGGCATGGAGGTGCCGGAATGGCTGCGAACGATTACGCCGCTGCTTCGGCATGGCTTGCCCCCGGATCGCGTCTGGAATCCGGCCGATCTGGCGCAGGAGTGGGCGCGCTTGCTTGACGGAGGCGGTACGGGCGCGAACGGGAGCGGATTCGGGCAATCCAATTCCGACCGGATCACGATGGAGGAAGTGCCGCGCTCGAACCCTCCGGCCGAATCGGCCGACCGGCCGATCCTGCGCCCTCGGGTCGACCGTGAAGAAAGCGACGCAATCGTGCCGCTCGCCGCCTTCGATCCCCGCTCGGTGTGGCTCGCTTACGTGCTCTTGTCGCTGTCGATTTTTTCGCGCCATTCATGGTCCGGCGTTGCCATGGCCGCCGTTGTCGTTCTGGCCGCCACGGCGCTCGGACGAATGCCGCTCATGCGCTGGCGCGGCCTTCTCACCGGATTCCTGCTGTTCTCGATGACGGTATCGTTGGTTGCGGGCGTCGGTAAAGGGTGGACGTTCGATTCGGAGGCGTTCCTCGTCACGCTGCAATCGATGGTCCGAACGCTCCTCGTCATGGTTCTCGGTCTGGGTCTCGCTCTCGCGATTACGCCGCTTCGGCTGCGGCGAGCGCTGGAGCAGCTCTTCTCTTTCCGGGGACGGATGCCGGCTTGGGCGCAAAAATTCGTTCTGACGGTAACGCTCATGCTGCGGTTCATTCCGATGTTCCTGCACGAATGGGAACGATTCTCCCGGCATGCGATCGCCCGCGGCAAGGAGAGCAGCATGGCGCTACGCGCCGTCGTGCGACGATTGCTCGCGACGGCGCTGCCGTTCCTGCTCGCCCTGTTCCGGATCGGCGATCAAGTCGCCGCAGCGCTGGAGAGCCGGGGCGTCGGCAGAAGACGGAATCCGACCCTGCTGCGAACGCAGAAGTGGCGGAAGCGGGACACGGCGCTGGCCAGCTCCGCCATGGCCGCCGCAGCTCTGCTGTGGCTGTGGGGATAAAGGCGCGGCATGGCGGGCGCCGCTGAGCCGCGCGTCCGCGCCAAACGAACGCTAACGGACATCATCGCGATTATTGCCGGTCAGATTCAGCTATCGTTGTTCGATTATATCGAGCAACGTGCC
>NZ_AUCP01000001.1 GCF_000429825.1 Cohnella thermotolerans DSM 17683 | reverse complement strand
GAGGCGAATGAAGACACCAGACTGATCGAAAGGGATAATGGGAGGGGTCAGGGGAAACGAGACACCCGCCGGGGGGAGGCCCTGAAGGAAGGGGATAATGGGACGAGTCAGTAAAAGAGAGGGACGCGCCGAGCGAGAAGCCTGAATCGAGGGGATAGTGGGACGGAGTTTCGAAAAAGAAGGATACGCTTTAGTGCATGGCCGGGTGGAAAATTCGCTGTCATTTTCGTACCCGCCGGGCGGAAAATCATGTTAAGATGGCAAAGGCGAGTCTACTATTCGAGCGAGGGAGATTTATCGAATGGAGCGTTTATTGTGGCCTGAAGGAGCACCCTTAGCAAACGGCACGACGGATGAGGATCGTCCCGCCCTCATTCCCTATTTATTGGAGGGAAGCGGTCATGCCGCCGTTATCGTTTTCCCCGGCGGGGGCTACGGCATGCGGGCCGATCATGAGGGCGAACCGATCGCCCGCTGGCTGAATTCGATCGGCGTTTCGGCTTTTGTGCTGCGCTATCGCGTAGCTCCGTACGGTTATCCGTGCGCGCTGCTCGATGCGCAACGGGCGATACGCACCGTTAGGCATGAAGCCGAACGGTACGGGATCGATCCGAATCGGATCGGCATCCTCGGCTTCTCGGCAGGAGGGCATCTCGCGGCGACGGCCGGGACGCATTTCGACGCCGGAAGGCCGGAGGCGGAAGACGAAATCGAACGCCGCTCCAGCCGGCCCGATCTGCTGATCCTTTGCTATCCCGTCATTACGATGCTCGATTCGCACACGCACGAAGGGTCCCGTCTGAATCTGCTCGGCGCCGAGCCGGACCCGAATCTTGTGGAGCTGTTAAGCAACGAGCGGCAGGTGACAGCCGATACGCCGCCGACGTTCCTCTGGCATACGTCCGACGACGGGGCGGTTCCGGTGGAGAACAGCTTGCGGTTTGCCTCGGCTTTACGCGAAAAGGGTGTGCTTTTCGACCTTCATGTGTACGCCCACGGTCGGCACGGGATGGGCCTCGCAGAAGACGACGATCATGTCAAGGGATGGACCGACGCTTGCGCTTCCTGGCTCCGATACAACGGATTTGCAGCGACGGCGCGGGAGTGACGGGGAGAACGCGAAATACTGGGATAACGTGAATAGCGGGAAGGCGAAGGACGACGACCTCGTGGACGCGCTGTATAGACAAATTATCCGCTAGCTGCTGACGATCATGGTCGAAGATCCGAGGACGATCTCGTTGTTTGCGGATACCGCCGGCCCGCCTACCGGAATCGCTCCATCCGGGCCGGATGCGGGGCCGGCGGAATGTAGGCGACCGTTTGCGCTTGCCGCTGCCGTCGGGAGTCGTAGATCCGGTAGACGGTCAGCCCGGCGACGACGATTCCCGTAACGATATACAGCGTCTTGACCCCGCCGTCCCTCGTGTCCGTACCGAGCGCGAACCCGTGCAGAAGCGCCATCCCGAAGCCGGCGAACGCGAGAAAATGAATGGCGCGCCAGACCCTCTTTCCCCATTGCTTTATCAGGTCCGAGCTCAGAATGAGCAGGGCGGAGATGTAGAACGTCAAAGTGCCGAGACCGGTCAGCAGCCGGTGATCGTCGGAAGCGAACGGGACGAGCAGCTCGAACGGCGAGTAGCCGACGTATCGGTCGAACACAAGCACCATGCCGTGTAGCGCCCCGAACAGGAAGCCGAACCAGCCTGTCCACTGATGCGCGGCGAGGAGGGCGGCTTTTCTTTTTTTGCCGGCCAGGCGGCCGCTCGTAAGCAAGCCGGCGACCGTCGACGCGAACAGCAGCAGATAAGAGGTCATGCCGGCGGCGCGCGTCGTCGCCCACACCGTCAGCCAGTCAGATAGCGCGTGCATAGCCGTCACCCTCTTCCGAGCCGTAACGCTCCAGAGTGTCGCTTCGCAGCACCGATCCGTCCCGGCGTACGGCAAAGTAGGCGTAATCGGGACGCTTTTCCCTCAGCCACGGCACACCCTTCTCTTCACCGAGCAGCAGCAAGCACTTGGCGTACACTTCCGCTTCGGTCAGCGTCGGAGCGATGACCGTCGCCTGCACCAGTCCGCTATCCGCCGGCGCCAACCGGCGCGGATCGATCAGATGATGGCGCTCCCGTCCGAACTCGTCGGTCCAGCGCCTCTTCTGCGAGCTGCTCGTCGCGATCCCGGCCGGCCGGCCGATCCGCAGCGACAGCAGGTCCTCCTCGGGCTTGAACGGATTGGCGACGGCGATCTCCCATCCTTTGTCCGGAACGCCCCACAAGACGATGTCGCCCCCCGCGTCGATCGCCCCGATCCGAATCCCTTCCCTGCGCAGCATGCCCGACAACTGGTCGGCGCTCCATCCTTTGGCGAAGCCGCCCAGATCGACCGCGTATCCTTCTTGAAGCACGACGGTCATCATGCCTGGGTTCAGCGTGGCGGGCGCTTCTTCGCAGATGGGCATCGGCGCCGCCGGTTCGGCGTCGGGAACGCCGTGGGCGGCTTCACCGGAGGACAGCTTCTCGAAGCTGTCCGAATAGCCAAGCGACGCGAGCACTTTGCCAAGATAAGGGTGGAACAAGCCGCCCGTCTCCTCGTAATAGCGCTGGGCGCCGGCCAGCGCCTGGAACAGCAGGGCCGAAGCCATAAAAGGGCGGCCTTGCGAGCGGTTCAGCGCCGAAAGTTCGCTGCCCGGCCGAAACCGGCTCAAATTTCTCTCCACGAAGGCAAACCACGACTCGGCCTTCGCTTGGGATGCCCGAGGCAATCCGATCGTTGAAAATTGCGTATTCATCGCGCGAAACGTATGCATATCCGTCCTCCTCCCTGCCTGCGAATGATGTCGCTCAAGATGCCCTTGTGCGCATGCGGCCGCCGAACGAGTCCTGTCCGGAATCGGCTCCGAACGAGCCGGAGAAGCCGCCTCCGTTGCCGCGCAGGTCGAAGCCGCCGTTGTCCGTCGAGTAGCTGCCGTTGTGGCCGTCGGACGGGCCGCCTTCCGTCGATATATAACCGATGAAGCCGGAGAAGAGGGCGGCGCCCGACAAGCCGACGATCCATTTGGTCCATTTGCTGCTTGCCATCGGAATCCTTCCTTTCGCTGTCGAGTCGACTGGCTTCATTATGGCGCCCGAACCTTAGCCGAACTTGAACGCACGCTGAATGTTTCCTGAAGAAATGCCGAAATCGGCGTCAGGCGTTCGGCTTTTTTTTAGCTTGTTGTGGGAAGATAGGATGTGCGAGAGGTTGCGAAGACGGAAGAGTTGGCGATTATGGAAAATTACGGACGGATGGGGCTGCTCTTGCCGGATCGGCAGCGCAAGAACGGTTCAAAAATTGCGCGATCGCGCGAAAGCGGGCAATCCGGCGACTCTTCGCCGGACGATCCTGCCGACGGGAAGTGAACGAATGGCTTCGTGTTCATCATTTTGTCAAATGTGAAAAAAAGTTGACGCTCTTCCCGCTGGAACAGTTGAGATTAAACGGGGATTTTAGGTAATATAAGAGGTAGACATTCGAAGGAAGCAGGGGGAGCATCAATGTACAAGTGGATCATGCCTGTCTTGATCGTAGTCGCATGCTTGTTCGGCGTATATTTGCTCGCGCAAGGGCTGCCCGAGAGGCCGAAGGAAGAGAAATTGGCGGAAGGTACGGAGCTTCTGAAAATTACCGCAACCAGCTTCAGTTTCGACCAGACGGAATATCACGTGAAAGCGGGTACTCCGTACGTTCTCAGCTTCTCGAACAAGCTCGGCAACCACGGCGCCGAGATCGACGAGCTTGGAATCAACTTGACCAAAGACAACCCGCGGCAGGAGTATACGTTCGACAAACCGGGAACCTACGAGCTTCACTGCTCGATCATGTGCGGACAGGGCCACGGCCAAATGATCGCCAAAGTGATCGTCGAGTAATATGCCGAGAAAAAGGAGCCTGCCGGCTCCTTTTTTGCAAATATGCGTTATGCCGATCTTCTCGATTGGGTGCGGGCGATGGCCAAATCGGACAAGTACCCGATGAGCGCCCAGCTGAGTACGGTCAGCACATACATGAACCAGACGTTCACTTGGTGAATGTCCCCGAACAGTTCCACAAACCACATCGGAACGCTGAACATGGAGAGGAAGAGGTTGTGCGGATCGTAGCCGGTGGCATTGAACAGACAGAGCGCCACGCCGATCAGCGTACAGGCCAAGGTGACTCGGTAGCGCAAGATAGTCTCCCTTCCGCGAATGGACGCCTTTTTTTGCCTATAGTATGCGTGTAGCCGGTCGGCCTCATGCGGAGCCGATCCATTTCCCTAATTGGATAAAGGAGAGAAGACGAAATGATTACCCATATCGTGCTGTTCAAATTGAAAGACCGGAGCCCGGAGAGCGTGGAGCGTACCGCGCAAGTGCTGCGCAATCTCGAAGGCAAAATTCCGGAGCTGCTGTCCATCGAAGTCGGGAAGGACGTGCTTCACTCGGAGCGTTCCTACGACATCGCCTTGACGGCCACTTTCGCCGACATGGACGGACTGCAGGCTTATCAGGTGCATCCCGAGCACAAGAAAGTGATCGAGCATATGAACGAGGTTCGGGAAGCTTCGGTCAGCGTCGATTACGAAAGCTGAAAGGGAGAGTGCCGTGAATTCGACCGACTCGGGTGCAGGAGATCTGTACGAGATGATGACCTATTTGCTGGTCATCATTATTAGCGCCATCATCATGGTCATCTGGCTGAAGCGCAAAAACAGGCGCAAACGCCGGGACGGCGGAGGTTGAGCGATGTATTACGTGAACCGGAAAGGCATCGAGAGCCGGCTGGATTGCATTCCCGATCTCGCGGAGGCCGCCGGCAAGCTGGCCGCCGACTGGAGGGGAACGCCGCTCGAAGGGCTGGCGCAGGAGCGCGTGCTGCATCTGGCGCTGGAAATCGTGACGGACGTCGGCAGCTATCTGATCGACGGTTTCATGATGCGCGATGCGAGCAGCTACGAGGACATCGTCGACATTATCGCCGGAGAAGGCGTCATCCCGCCGGAGCGGGCGGAGGCGCTTCGCCGGCTCGTCTCCCTGCGCAAGCCGCTCGTGCAGGAATACGACAGCTGGCCGCGCGGGCAGCTCCATCCGCTGGCTGCGGAGATGCCGGAGCTGCTGACGGGCTTCGCTTCGGACGTGCGGAACTACTTGCGCGAAGAGCTGGATCCTTGGGAAGCAAGATAGTCCCTTTAATGGGCGATCTTGCTTTTTTTATTGGATTGCAAGGCTAAAAGCTGCGCGGAGGACTTTGCATACTTTTTGGTTGCATAAATAAATTTACTCCTTGTCGAACTTCCGGTAAAATAAAAGGACCAACCGAAAGTTCGGCGTCACACGCTGCAAGGCGTACGCCTGAGAGGAGGGATGCCAATGTTGCCGCAGGAAGAAGGCACGACCCGCCGTCAACTGATTCACTTGCTGAAAACCCATGGCGACTGCAGCATTGTCGAGCTGGCCAAGGCGCTTGGCATCACCGAGATGGGCGTCCGCCGCCATATTCATACGCTGGAGCGGGACGGATTCGTCCAGTCCGAGCTGTACCGCCAGGCAATGGGGCGTCCGTCGTACCGGTATTCGTTGACGAAGCTGGCCGACGATTTGTTTCCGAAAAATTATCCGCATCTGACGCTCGAGCTTCTCGGCGAATTGGAAGAGCAAAGCGGCGGTACGGAGATGATCGACAGGCTGTTTAACGGGCGCCGCGAGAAGCTGGAGGCCAAATACCGCGAGCGGATGGAGCGCAAATCGCTGGAGGAGCGTGTCGCGGAGCTGGCGTCCATTCAGAACGCCGGCGGCTACATGGCCGATTGGGAGCCGGCGGAGGACGGCGGCTACACGCTGCACGAGCGCAACTGCCCGATCGCGCAGGTGGCGGATCGCTACCGGCAAGCCTGCCATTGCGAGCAGGGGCTGTTCCGGGATTTGCTGGACGCCGACGTGGAGCGAACGGAGTGTCTCGCTGAAGGCGGCATGCGCTGCACGTACGCTATCCGGCCCAAATCCAACTGAATCCGAACGTGAAGACAGGCTCTTCGTCCGCAGACGAGGAGCCTTTTTTTACCAGTTCCGACCGGGCGAATATCTCCATTTCTCGGGGGCATCCCATTATCCCTTTCGTTCAGATTCGGGGGCCGTCGGTTACGGTGAGCCCGTTGTTTCGGCTAGCCTCGTGAAGAGCCTCCGAGCATCTTCGGAGGTTCTCCTCGTGCCTCATGCAACATCCGGGTCTTTGCGTCGCTTAGTTCTTCGCAGCTTGTCCGGTGGCTCCAAGCGCCTTCAACTTTTCCAAGAGACTCCGGAGTTTCCAATCGCCTACAGGCTTCCCGATTTCCATTTTGTCCTCCGTTCTGCAGTTCTTCGACTCCCTCAGGCAAGCCGATTTTCTGAATGAAGGGGATAATGGGATGGCTCACAAAAAAAGGGCTTAAAGCGCGCTAGGCCAGCCCGGCGAACGGCGCGAAACTTTATCCCCCTGTCCGCTGTGTCAAGACGAGCCCATTGTTCTTATACTACATTAACCGCATGGGCCGATGTCCCGGTTGCACCGATAACGGAAGGAAGAAAGGAGGTGCGTTGCATGGCATGGGAGTTGGCGGCTTACATCGTCATCGCCGTCGGCGTGGCGGTGCTCCTCTCGCTTGCAGCCGCCGCCGTTGCTGTTCGCCGCTTGCTGCGCCGGTGGAACGACGCGTTCGCGCGGCTCGACCGCGAAGCGGAAGCGACGCTGCAGCAGTGGCGGCGGCTGGGGCAGGAGGCGTCCGTATTGGCGGAAGTGTGCCGCTCGAGCCTGAAAGGCTTCGAGGCGCTCGCGGAAGGGGGGCGGGCGCTCGGCGAGGCCGCGCAAACCGGAGCGCGGGCGGCGGCAAGCGCCTTCGTTCAATGGACGGAGCGAGTGAGCGGCTTGCTGGCCGAAGCGGCAGACAGACAGACGCGCCGCCTGGAAGATGGGCTGGATTGGACGGAAATAGGCGCCTATCTGTGGAACGCCTGGCGCCGCCGCGTCGCGAACGCATCGCACGCTTCCTTCCGATCGGGCGACAGTGCGGAAGAGATTCGGTGAACGGCGCAGCCGTTCGGAACAAAGTGGAAATCGGAAGGAGAACGCGAAGATGGCCGAGAAAAAAGTGGTAAAATCGTTCCTGTGGGGAACGCTCACAGGCGCCGTTACCGGCGCGGTAACCGCCCTGCTGTTCGCTCCGAAGAAAGGAAGCGAGCTGCGCAAGGACATTGCGGACACGGCGCATACCGTAGGCGAGAAGACGGCGGAAATCGGGCGGAAAGCCGGATCGACGGCGCAAACGATCGTCAAACGCTCGAGCGACTGGGCTTCCGACATCCGCTCGAAGCTGGGCAAGAAAGAGAAGCCGGACGAATCGGAAGGGTCCGACCTCTCCGACGAATCCGCAGCGCTTTAAGCGAACAGCAGAGTCCGCGAACGAGGAATTTCCGACGACAGCAAGCCGCCCGCTCCCGCCGGGCGGCTTCTTGGCGCGCTTGAACCTCGTCCGCATATAGGCTAAGATGTAGGTACCTTTTGCAAAAAGGTCTCATAATGTATCATGTTCCGACACACTTTACATGAAGAAAGCGGTGTTTTCGTGCAACAAGCGATCGCACTCCTGGACTCCGGTGTAGGAGGCCTGACCGTCGTCAAAGAAGTGATGCGTCAGTTGCCCCGGGAGAAAATTTTGTATTTCGGCGACACCGCACGCACTCCATACGGTCCTCGTCCCGCTGAAGAAATCATTCGGTTCACCCGCGAAATTGTCGATTATTTGGCCCAATATCAGCCGAAGATGATCGTCATCGCCTGCAATACCGCCACTGCGGTCGCGCTCGAAGACATTCGCAGCCGCGTCCGCATTCCCGTCGTCGGCGTGATCAACCCCGGAGCGCGTGCCGCCATCGGCCGCACGAAATCCGGCCACATCGGCGTCATCGGAACGGAGGGCACCATCAAGAGCGGCGCATACGAACAAGCGTTGCGGAGACTGTCTCCGCACATCGACGTCGTAAGCAGAGCTTGTCCGCAATTCGTTCCTCTTGTCGAAGCCGGCAATTTCCGCTCTTCCGTCACGTACGAGACGGTGGCCCGCTCGCTGGCGCCGCTCAAGCGAAGCCCGATCGACTGCCTCATTCTCGGCTGCACCCATTATCCGTTCTTGACGGAGACGATCTCGGAAGTGATGGGGCCGAGCGTGACGCTGATCAGCTCGGCCGACGAGACGGCAAGGGAAATCAGCACGATCCTTCATGAGAACAATTTGCTCGCCGGCAGCGACGAAGTACCGGTGCATCAGTTTTTTTGCAGCGGGGATTCGAAGAAGTTTCAGGAGATCGCCCAATCGTGGCTGGGCGAACAAATCCGCCTGACTCCCGTCGTCTGGCAAGTGCCGAATATCGGCGCCTAGGCGCCCGACCGCCCGTCCCTCTTCGCTCCGAACGCTCCCATGCCATCCTCCCGGCCGAAGCCGCCGGTTGGATGGCATTTTGCCGGCGTCCGTCTCATATATCGTGAAAGACCGATGAGATGGGGAGGGATAACGTTGAACACTGTCACGTATATTGTGAAGCCGGGAGATACGCCCAGACGAATCGCTTCGCAATTCGGCATTTCCTATGGCTCTCTGCTTGCGGCGAATCCGCAATGGATGGAGAGCGAACCGCTTATCCCCGGCGAGATGCTTCAGGTGCCCGTCCGTCTGCCTCGCCGTTACTCGGTCCAGCCGGGCGATACGTGGGAATCGATCGCGGCGAAGGCGGGCTGCTCGGAAGTCAGGCTGCGCGAGCTGAATCGCGCCTCTTCGTCGGTCCAGCCGGAGGAAGGGCAATGGATCGAGTTGCCGGCCGCGGGTCAGGACCGCATCGTCCGCTCGGACGCCGAATACGGCTCCGCGCGGCTTGCCCTCGACATCGACCGGCTGAAGCGGGAATATCCGTTTCTGACGGCCGTCGCGATCGGACAGAGCGTCCTGGGCAAGCCGATCTACGCGATTCGCATCGGCGAAGGCCCTTTCCGGCTGCAGGCGAACGGGGCCGTTCACGCCAACGAATGGATCACGTCCCTCGCTTTAATGCGCTTCCTGGAGGATTACGCCAAGGCGTGCAAACGGCACGGCGCCATCCACGGCAAGCCGGCTGCCGGCTTGTACCGGCGCTGCACGCTGTGGGTCGTGCCCATGGTCAACCCGGACGGCGTCGACCTGGCGATCGAGGGGATCGCGCCGGACAACCCTTGCTACAAGGATTTGCTGAAATGGAACAACGGCTCGACCCGGTTCCGGCGATGGAAGGCCAACATTCGCGGGGTCGACTTGAACGACCAGTTTCCGGCCTACTGGGAAGAAGAGAAAAAACGCAGGGGCGTTACCGCTCCGGGTCCGCGGGATTACCCGGGGCCGTCTCCGCTGTCCGAACCGGAAGCGCGCGCGCTTGCCGATTTTACGGAGGAGACGGACTTCCACGCGGCGATCGCTTTCCATACGCAAGGGGAGGAAATTTATTGGAATTACCGGGGGCTGGAGCCCCCGCAATCCCGGGCTTGGGCCGAAGCGCTCGGCAGAGCGTCCGGCTATCGGCCCGTCCGGCTGGAGGGCAGCGACGCGGGCTTCAAGGATTGGTTCATCGCCCGGTTCCGCCGGCCGGGATTTACGGTGGAGGCGGGCTGGGGCCGCAATCCGCTGCCGCCGGATGCGATGGCGGACGTGTATCCGGAGACGCTTGCCTTGCTGGCGGAAGCGATGGAATGGACGGAGTGATTCGTTCCGGTCCCGATAGGGTACACTGTGGAGTGCGGCGAATTGACAGACGCGAGGGAGGGAGCCTTTATGGCCCGGCGTTCTTGGGGATCTTGGGTCCGGCTTTGGTCTCGTCTGCCTTCCCGGGTATGGAGAATTTTGCGCTCCTCCCGGGTTTCTACGGCGGACAAGCTTTGGTTTATCGTGCCGGTCGTGCTCTACTGGGTGCTGCCGGACTTCATGCCGTTCGTTCCCGTCGACGACCTCGCCGTTACGCTGGGGGCGGCGGGCTGGTTCGCCGGCCGGATGGAGCGCAAATACGGCCTGCGGCCCCACGAATAAGGGTCAAGGGCCTGGCGATGCCGGGACGGATGTCGGGACGGATGTCGGGACGGTCTTGCGCGCCGGGCGGCGCCGCATTACAATAGAGCGAGAACTCATACGCGCCGAACCGCCTACGCGGCCCGACCGATCATAAGGACAGGAGCGACAGCCATTATGAAATGCAAAATTACCCGCAACGCGGCCAAGGTGCTGCGCGTCGAATTGGACAAGCCCGAGAACGCCGAATTGAAACTTCGCGCTTTCGTAACGCATAGCCATGGCGATCATGCCCACTACGGTCTGGATCTGGACACGCCGAAGGAAGACGACGTCGTCGTCTCCACCGACAAAGGCATTGATGTGCTGCTCAAATCGGGAGAAGACATGCTGGACGGAATTATTATCGATTACTTGTATTTTCCGCAAGAAGGCTTCGTCATTACCAATCCGTCGAAAGGCAACCATGGCGAGCACTGAACAACGAGCTTCGGCAGCGGTCCGCCCCGCCAACGATATCCGAATTTGCGACAAATGCCGGCACATTCGCGTCAAGACGCTGGTCGGCAAGCTGCAGGCGGCCGCTCCCGGAACGGAAATCAAGGTCGGTTGCAAGTCTTATTGCGGACCTTGCCAGCGATATGCCTTCGTGTTCGTGAACGGCCGCTACGTGACGGCCGCAACCGAGGACGAGGCCGTCGAGAAGGCGCGCAAATATTTGAAGACGTAATTCCGTCCGGTTTATAAACGTTGAATCGTCAAAGAAAGCCCCGGCCGGCGCCATTCGCGCGCTTACCGGGGCTTTCGCTTTTGTGCCGATTAGGCTTGCCGCTTGATCTCCAGCAGCGGAATTCCGTCGTCCGACTGCGTAAGCTCTGCCGACAAGCCGAGCTGGCCGGCTACGAACCCGATCGGCACGAGCGTCGTTCCGTTCACAAGCCGGGGGGCATACTTGGCCGTCGCGCTCTCGCCGCCGGTCTTCGCTTCCGCGATGTCCACGGTCATCCGGAGCTGACGGCCGTTCAGCGACAGCACCATCGTCTTGGTCGCCTGATCCCACTGCAAATCGGCTTTCAGCTCCGCGGCGGCCTGCTTGACCGGCACGAGAAGCTCATCCCCTCCATCGGCCAGCACGCGGTTCGCGAAGGCGACCGTTTGGCCGTCCAGCGTGACCTTGAAGCGGACCGCTTCGTTGTCCGCGTTCAAAACGGCCGTCTGCGCGTCCTCCTCCAGCTGCTTGTTGAACGAATCGATATTGTCGTCCGTCACCCGGTACTTGGCGTCATCGCTGCCGATCGCCTCGGCGATCCAGGTGTTGACGTCCTGCTTGTGGTGGGACAAGTCCTTGTACAGATCGAGGTCGTACGTCCAATCCTCTTCGGCCTGGAAGTCGTACAGCTTGACGTTCGGCAGCGCAGCGAATTGCTCGTACATCCATTTGCGCATCTGCAGCTGATTTTCGAACCGGGCCGGGTTCGTGTTGTACCAGACGACTTGCCGCAGCACGCTGTACGGCGGATAGTAGAAGTCGAATTCGACGTCGGGGTAAGCTTTGACGAGCGACAGGATGTTGTCGTTGAAGCTTTGCTGCACGACGTCAAGGCTCTCTTCGTTGAGGCCGAAATACACTTCCTCCAGATTGGCCTTGGCGTATGAGACGGCGACTTTGTTCTTGCCGAACGTCACCATCCGGTTCCAGTTGTACAAATATTCCAGGTTCTGCGGCTTCAGATTCTGAAGGTTCGCCTTGAGGCTCGTGAAAAACTGCTCGAACACCGAATAGTTGAACAAATAAGGATAATCGTTCCAAATGCTGTTGTCGTACAGGTAATCCGGAAACTTGGAGCTGCTGTCCGCCGAATTCGATTTCAGCGAGAAGTAATCGAGCCCCCACAGCACCCGCTTGACTTTGCCTGTGCGCAGCGCGACTTGCGCCATTTTGTTATGCTCATCCGCGGTCGAACCTTCGATGGACAGCTTCATGACGTTGCCGCCCAGCGCCTTGCTCACGACCGACGGAAGGAAGTTTTCAGTCATGGAAGTGCCGATGATGATCGTGTCGTAGTCCCAGTTTCTGGCCAGACCCGGGTTCTGGTACCGCTCTTCCGGCGAGAAGCGCGGCGTGTACCAGGACGCTTTGCGGTAAAATTGCAGCGGATCCAATATGTACGTCGTCGCAACGAGCGCGGCCGCGGCGGCGACGGAGAACAGGACGAACCAGCCGGCCATTCGTCTGGAGCGCTTCTTCAAGGACGGGGTTCGCGCGTAACGGGGGGAGGTATCGGACATTGCGGACATGCGGGAACACCGCCTTTCTAGAAATTAAAGTAGAGAAACGTGCTGATCCGGTTCAAATAAAGCAAGGAGACGACGAACATGACGGCGCACCCGAGCGCCACCTTCCAGTTGGGCTTGAGGCGGGCTTCCTGCTCGGACGAGTTTTTGAAAATAAGCACGAACGGCAGGAACACGACAATCAGCAGGATCGGCGCGACGTAGTCGCCAAGCAGCCCCAGGCCGATTCCGTTCATGCCGACCATCCCTTTGATCAGGCGGAACGCCTGCTTCCAGTCGTCCGCGCGGAAGAACACCCACGTAATGTTGATGAACAGGAACGTCACGAGCCAGGCGAGCCACTTCGGCAGCGGATGGCCGCGCCGGGTCCAGACGCGCTGAATCGCTTGTCCGACGCCGTGCAGGGCGCCCCAGAGAATGAACGTCCAGCCCGCGCCGTGCCACAAGCCGCCGATGAGGAACGTGATGATCAGGTTGCGGTTGGCGATGGCGAAGCCTCTTCGGTTGCCTCCGAGCGGGATGTAAATATAATCCCTCAGAAAGCGGCTCAGCGTCATATGCCAGCGTCTCCAGAAATCGGTGATGCTGAGCGCCTTGTACGGCGAGTTGAAGTTTTGCGGCAGGCGGATGTTGAACAGGAGGGCGATGCCGATCGCCATGTCGGTGTAGCCGCTGAAGTCGAAGTAGAGCTGGAACGTGTACGAGAGCGCGGCGATCCAGGAATCGGTGAAAGCCGTCGCCTTGTCGAAGCCGTAGTTGGCGTGAATGGCGAACGTATCGGCGATGACGACCTTCTTGAACAGCCCGACGCAGAGCAGGAAGATGCCTCTCGCCGCATTGGGCCAATTCCAGATTTTGTTGCGCAAACGGTCGAACTGGGGCATCATCTCGCTATGATGCAAGATCGGCCCCGCGATCAAGTGCGGGAAAAACGTCACGAACAGCGTATAGCTGATGAAGTTGAATTCCTTGGCCTTGCCTTTGTAAGCGTCGACGAGAAACGCGATTTGCGTAAATGTAAAAAAGCTGATGCCGAGCGGCAGCACGATCTGGAGCAGGGAGTAGTGGTGCCCGTCCAAATCGCCCAGCGTCTGCAGGAAGAAGTTGGCATATTTATAGTAGCCAAGCAGCAATACATCGACGGTCAGACCGGCGATCAGCACCGTCCGGCGCTGGCGGACGCTTCGGTCGGACCAGGCGGCGAGCCATCTGCCCATCAAATAGTTGAAGACGATGGAAGCGAGAATAAGCGGAACGTACTTGATGTTCCAGTACCCGTAGAAGAACAACGAGGCGATCGCGAGCCAGGTTTTGGCCGCGACGATCCATCGGAATCGGAGAAGCAAAAAATAAACGATGGCCGTGATCGGCAGGAAAAGGAATAAAAACGGGTAAGAATTAAATAACATGTCGTCCCTCTTTCTCTTTGCGGTGTGGCGGGGGTCAGGCCTGGCGCTTTATACCATGCGAGTATTAATTATAGCAGATATTCTAGCAATCCTTTTTAATTTTTCTTAAAGAAACGACGATAAACGACAGGGAGAAGTTGCCTGGTTCCGGAAAAAAAAGAAAGGCACCCGAACGATCGACCGTTCGCGGTGCCGTCAAATCTATCGGCGGAATCCGTGGAATCCGCCACGTTTTATTGTTCTTCCTGCCTGAGCTTCGGCACGAGATCGTGCTCGACGACGCGGTCGGAAATTTCCAGCTCCTTCTTCGCCGCCTCGGCTCCGGCCTTGCACGCGGAGATGTCCGTCTTGTTCCCGTCCGGCAGCGCATAGCAAGTGCCGTTGTCGACAATGCCGTCGTTAGACGGGACGTAGTAGGTTTTCCCGTCGGTATAGCCGCCGTTGCGGAAGACGACGGGACTTTGCGCTTCGGACACCATGCTGACGCCCATCAGCTTGTAGTCTTCCGCCGGGATGCCGAGCAGCTGCAGCACGGTGGGGGTCGTGTCGATCTGCCCGACGGCTTTGTCGTTCGTACCGGCGTGCTCGTCGTTCGGGAAGTGGATGAAGAACGGCACCTTCCGCACGATGGCGTCCTTCTCCAGATCGGTCAGGCTGCGGCCGTAGAACTGCTCGTACGTCTTCATGTCGTACAGCGAATTGTCGTGGTCGCCGTAGAACATCAGAATGGTGTCGTCCCACAGCCCTGCGTCCTTCAAATCCTGCACGAGCTCGCCGACCGCGGCGTCGACGTAGTGGGCCGCCTCAAGGTAGTCGCCGAACGTCGTGCCGGCGAACGGCCCCGAATCGAATTCCGTCGCCGAAGCCGGCAGATTGAACGGATGATGGCTGGAGATGGTGATCGCCATCGCGTAGAACGGCGTTTTTCCCCGTTCCTTCAACTGCTCCACCGTCTGGCGGAAAAACGATTTGTCCCCCAGCGACCAGCCGAGCGGCTCGTCGTTCGTATAATCCTTGATCGTATAAAACTTCGCATACTCCATGTTGCGGTACATGTTGGTCCGGTTCCAGAAGCTGCCGTCGTAGGCGTGGTGCACCGTCGTGTCGTAGCCTTGCCCGTTCAGAATCGAAGGGAGGCAGTCGAACTGATGATCCGCGAAACGGATGAAGACCGAGCCCGTCGGCATCGGATGCAGCGAGCAGCTGGTCAGGAAGTCCGCGTCGGACGTCCGCCCTTGCGAAGTCATATGGTAAAAGTTCGGGAAGTACATGCTTTGGCCGATCAGCTTGTTCAGGTTGGGCGTAATCTCCTGTCCGTTCACCGATTGGCCGATGACGAATTGCTGGAACGCCTCCGCCTGGATGATGAGCACATTCTTACCTTTATAGGCGCCGAACATCGGCTCCGATTCCGCCTGCTTCTGGAGCTGGCCGCGTTCCGCGAACCAATCGGAAGCCTCCTGGATCTGCTCCTCCGTCGGTCCGCTGCCGAACCAGTGCTCCTTCGCGTAGCGGTACGTGTCGTATCCGTGGAAGCCGAACAGCCCGGTAACGTTGTAAATCGGGATGTTCCACCAGTTGCCTACGAACAGGCCGCTCGCCCAACCGTTCTTCTGGACGTTCACGGGAACGGCGATCATGTAAAACCCGGACGTGAACAGCGCGGCTCCGAGCAAGAGGCGAATCCAGAACGTTCGGCCGAAGAGACGACGGGACGGACGGTACGCGAACCGCTCGTCGCGCGACCGCCGCAGGCGAATGCACGTCCATACCGCCAGGGCGATCCCGACGGGCACGTCGGCGAACAGAATCCAGTCCTTCGCCTGAATCAAATTCCAGATGCTGTCTTCGAGCTCGCCTACCTGGCCGGCCTGCATCAGCACCGGAACGGAGATGAAATCCTTGAAATAGCGGAAATAGATCAGATCGGCGAAAATGATGAAGGAAAACAGCAGGTGAATCACCGCCAGCACGACCGCCCGCGTCCGCCGGCCGAGCCAGACGGTCCAGAACGTCGCGAGCACCATCGCGCCTAGGTTGACCGTCCACTTCCAATGGTTCATGCCTCCGACGTTCAGTTGGCCGTCAAGCCAATTCAATTTATAAAGCATGGACGCGATGAGGAGCATGGCGCCCCAGTACGGCCAATAGCGGAGACCTTCCAGCGAGAGCCGTACGCCCTTGCGCGCGGCGGTTTGCAGTTGGGACATCATCGATGAGGTCACATCCATTTGTAATCAAATTGTAAACAAAAATTAGTATAGCGCGAACACAAGCGTGATTTCAAACGGAAGAACCATCCGGCTTGGCCGGCGGACAACGGGGGATCGCATCGGAGCGGGCGGATCGGCTACAATGGAGAAAGCGAGCAATCCGCGGTTGCGCGCGGAGACAGAGAGGATGCGATCGAATTGAGCGGGAACGTTGAAGAGCGGATGAATATGGGAAGAGGGAACCCGGGCGCGGAGGAAAGGGCGGCTGGGAAAGCGAACGTGGAGGGGGATGCGGGAGCGGGTGTGCTTGAGGCGGGGCTTCCGGCGGAGCCGGAGGCGTACTTCGACTCCTTGTTCGAAGACGACCCCGAATTGGAGCGGGTGACCGTCTCGATCCGGGAGCGGGGCATGCCCGACATTTCGGTCGCTCCGGGCTACGGCAGGCTGCTGACGCTGCTCGTGGCCGCAACCCGGGCGCGGAGCCTGCTCGAGATCGGCGCCCTGGCCGGGTACAGCGGCATCTGTCTGGCCCGGGGCTTGCCGCCCGGCGAAGGCCGGCTCACGTCGCTCGAGCTAAAGCCCGACTATGCGGAGCTCGCTTCCGCCAATTTGGCCGCGGCCGGCTTCGCCGACCGCGCCGAGATGATCGTCGGCGACGCCGTCTCCAGTCTGGAGAGGCTGGAAAGGGAAGGGCGGCGGTTCGATTTCTTTTTTATCGACGCGGACAAGGAGAACTATCCGGTCTATCTCGAATATGCGATCCGGCTGGCCAACCCGGGGGCGATCGTTGCCGCCGACAATACGCTGCTTCGGGGCCGGACGCTCAATCCGGAGAAGCAGGGACCGGCCGTCCGGGCGATGCGCGATTTCAACCGGGCGATGGCGCGGGATCCCCGGCTGCTCGCCGCCCACCTTCCCTCCTACGACGGGCTGGCGCTCGCGATGGTGAAGTGAAAGGAGAGGGGCCTATCCCTTCGGCTCAGCTTGCGAGCGGACCGCGCGCTTGCCGGGACGCAGCAGCGTGCGGTACGTCCAGGCCGAGTTGGCCAGCATGAAGGCGGCGGAGACGAGGAACAGCCCTTCGATGCCGATGAAGCCGGCCAACGCTCCGCCGGCAACGGGGCCGATCATGTTGCCGAGCGCGAGCGAGCTGCTGTTGAAGCCGAACGCCCGGCTCTCGCTGCCGTCGGGCGTGTAGCGTCGGATGAGCGAGTTGACCGACGGAATGAGGCCGCCGACGAAGCAGCCGAGCAGGAAGCGGCAGACGAGCAGCTGCGGCACGTTCGTGACGAACGCCTGCGGAATGAACATGATGCCGGCGCCGAGCAGCGATGCGATCAGAATGCGCGTCGAGCCGATCTTGTCGCTCAGCTTGCCGAGCAGCGGCGCGGAGATCATGTTGGAGAAGCCGGTCACCGAGCCGATCAGGCCGGACCAGAACGCGAGATTGACGGTCGTGCCGTGCAGCTGCTGCACATAGAGCGGAATGAACGCCATCGGGCTGAGCATCGCGAACTGAATGAGGAACGTGACCGAGAACAGCGCCGGAAGCTGGGGAATGCGGACGAGCCGGCCGAACCCCGCGAGCATGCCGACCTGCGGCTTTTTCGCTGCAGCCTGGCGGTCGAACGTTTCTTTGACCATGATCCACGACAGCACCGAAGCCAGGAACAGAAGCGACCCGGTAATGTAGAAAATGGGCCGGAAGCCGAACGTATCCGCCATGACGCCGCCGATGAGCGGTCCCAGAATCGAGCCGGCGGTCGCGCCGGATTGAAGCGTGCCCATGGCGAAGCCCGTCTTCTCCTTGGGCGTCGTCGCCGATATGAGCGCGACGGCCGCGGGGGAGTAGCCGGAGATGACCCCGTTCGCCATGCGCAGCAGAAGGAGCTGCCAAGGCGCCGTCGCGAACCCCATCAGCACGATGACGATCGACATGCCGAAGCCCGAGCGGAGCAGCATCATTTTGCGCCCGTAGCGGTCGGATATTTTGCCCCAGAACGGTTGGAAAAAGAACGAAGTGACAAAATTCGCAGAGAAAATAACGCTGCCCCAGACGCCGATGTCGTGCTCGCCCTTGACGCCCAAATCCTGCTGCAAGTATAACGACAAAAACGGCGTGATCATCGTCATGCCCGCCATGACCATAAAATTGCCGAACCATAGCACCGCCAGGTTCACTTTCCAGCGCTGCATGCCGTTCACCTTCTCTTACTAATAAGTTAAATCGAATTCCAGTATAGCATAACGGGTCAACCGGTCCGCCCCGCGCGGGGCGCGGTTTGTCAAACTATTGTCATACTCCCCCGGGGCCTTACGGTTGTGAGTCCCATTCAAAAGGGGCATAATGGAATACATATAGTACCCAATTTCATGTCGCGAAGGGGCCGAATAGCAATGCGGAACGACCGATTCTTGCGCGCTTGCCGAGGCGAGCCCACAGATCGGGTGCCGGTATGGTACATGCGCCAAGCGGGACGGTATGACCCCGATTACCGAAAAATTAAAGAGAACTACTCGCTGCTCGAAATTTGCCGCCAGCCCGAGCTGGCCGCCGAAGTGACGATGATGCCCGTCCGCAAGCTGGGCGTTGACGCCGCCATTCTTTATTCCGATATTATGAATCCGGTTGCTTCGATCGGAATCGACTTCGATATCGTCAAAGACGTGGGGCCGGTCATTCACAATCCCGTCCGCAGCGCGGCCGATGTCGACAGACTGAAGCCGATCGACGTGGAAGGCGACTTGCCGCACGTGCTGGAGACGATCCGGATTCTTCGGCGCGAGCTGGACATTCCGCTCATTACGTTCGGAGGCGCTCCGTTCACGCTCGCGAGCTATATCGTGGAAGGGCGCCCTTCCAAGTCTTACATGAACACGAAGGCGCTCATGTACGGCGAACCGGACGTGTGGCACCGTCTCATGGGCAAGCTGTCCGCGATGGCGGCCGACTACTTGCGGGCCCACGTGCGGGCCGGGGCCCAGGCCGTTCAGCTGTTCGACAGCTGGGTCGGAGCGCTGGCGCCTCACGATTTCGCGGAATTCGTGCTGCCGCACGTGGAGGAGATTTTCGAACGGTTGTCGGATCTGGATGTTCCGAAAATCTATTTCCCCGGCGTCAGCTCGGGAGAGCTGCTGCCGCATCTGACCGGGCTGAAGGCCGACGTCGTCGGGCTCGACTGGCGGGTGCCGATCGCCGAAGGACGCCGCCGCACGGAAGGCAAGTTCGCGATCCAGGGCAACCTCGATCCGTACGTGCTCACCGCCCCGATGGACGTCATCCGCGAGCATGCCCGCCGGCTGCTCGACGAAGGCATGCGGGAGCCAGGCTACGTTTTTAACCTGGGCCACGGGCTGTTCCCCGAAGCGTCGCTCGACAAGCTGCGCGAGCTGACGGAATTCGTCCATGCCTATTCCGAGAAGCGGCTAAGAGAAGGAGTGTCGTCATGAGCGTTCTTAACCGTCCGATCGGCGTCCTCGTCATGTCCTACGGAACGCCGGAAAGCCTGGAAGGCGTCGAAGCCTATTATACGCATATTCGCAGAGGTCATCCTCCGACGCCGGAGCAATTGGAAGATTTGACGAACCGTTACCGGGCGATCGTCGGCGGCGTGTTCCCGCTGCGGGAAAATACGAACCGCCAGGTGGAAGCGCTGCAGCGGACGCTGGACGAGCAGGCGGGCGCGGGCCGGTTCAAATGCTACCAAGGTCTGAAGCACGCCGCGCCGTTTATCGAAGACGGCGTCGCGGCGATGGCCAAGGACGGCGTCACCGAGGCGGTCGCCATCGTGCTGACGCCGCAATATTCGTCGATGAGCGTCGGCGGCTATCTGAAGCGGGCGAAGGAGGAAGCGCAGAAGCACGGCATCCGGATCGCGTCGGTCGAGAGCTACCATCTTCATCCGGAGCTGATCTCCGCGCTCGCGAAGCGCGTCGAAGCGGGGCTCGCGAAGCTTGGCGAAGGCCGCTCCGACGCGCTTGTCCTGTTCAGCGCCCACAGCTTGCCCGAGAAAATTTTGGAGCATAACGATCCGTACCCGGAGCAGCTGCTGGAGACGTCGCGCGCCGTAGCCGAAGCGGCCGGCGTCGCCTGCTGGCAGTTTACGTGGCAAAGCGCCGGGCAGACGGGCCAGCGCTGGCTCGGCCCGGACATTCTCGAGTCGCTCGAGCGGCTCGCGCAGGAAGGCGTCCGCTACGCCCTCGTCGCGCCGGTCGGCTTCGTGTCGGAGCACCTCGAGGTGCTGTACGACATCGACATCGAAGCGCGCCGCTTCGCGCAGGAGCGCGGCATGCGGCTGGAGCGGATCGACATGCTGGGCGAAGATCCGCAATACATGAAGGCGCTCGCGGATTCGGTCGTATCGGCCGCGCGGGAGCTGGATTCATAAGAAGAAAGCGAAAAAACGGAGGAGAGTGGCGTTATGAGACGGGATGTCAGACGGGTGGCGATACTCGGCGGCGGCATTACCGGCCTGAGCGCCGCTTTTTATTTGAAGCGGCAGGCGTCGGAGCAGGGCCGGGACATACAGGTTACGGTACTGGAAAAGTCGGGCCGGCTCGGCGGCAAAGTGAACACGCTGCGCAAGAGGGGATTCGTCATCGAGCGGGGGCCGGATTCGTTCCTCGGCCGGAAGCTGCCGATGCTGCATTTGGCCCGGGAGCTCGGCTTGCTGGGCGAACTGGTCGGGACGAATCCGCAGGCGGTGAAGACGTATTTGGCGATGAACGGCCGGCTGCAGCCGATGCCCAAAGGGCTTAATCTCGGCATTCCGAACGATCTGGGGGCGTTCGCGAGGAACAGCGTCGTATCCCCGCTCGGCAAGCTAAGAGCGCTCGACGAGCTCCGGCTGCCGCCGAAGACGGACGACGCCGACGAGACCGTCGGCGCGTTCCTCGAGCGCCGGCTCGGCCGCGAGATGGTCGAGCGGATCGCGGAGCCGCTGCTGGCCGGCATTCACGCCGGCAATCTGTACAGGCTCGGCCTTCGGGCGACGTTCCCGCAGTTCGCCGAGATGGAGCGCAAATACGGCAGCGTCATTCGCGGCATGATAGAGGCGCGCAAGCTGGCCCCGGTTGCGGGAGCGAAAGCGGCCGAAGCGCGTTCCGCCGCCGTCGGGGGAGCGCGCATTCCGCCGACCGCGTTCCTGACGTTTCGGAACGGGCTGTCCACGCTCATCGAGACGCTCGAGGAGCGCCTTCGCGCCGATGGCGCGGACATTCGCCTCGGCGCCGAAGTGACGGCGCTCCGGCAATCGGCCGGGGGCGCTCCGGCGTATCGGCTGGAGCTGGCGGACGGTTCGGCCGCGGAGGCGGACGCCGTGCTGCTGGCGCTGCCCGCCTACGCGACGGGCGAATTGCTTGCTCCGTTCGTCGACGTCGAGGCGCTGAATATCGAGCACGCGTCCGTCGCGAACGTCGTGCTTGCCTACGACGCGCGAGGGTTCGACCACAAGCTGGACGGCTCCGGCTTCCTCGTGCCGCACAGCGAAGGCCGGACGATTACCGCCAGCACGTGGACGTCGTCGAAGTGGGGGCATACGGCTCCGGCAGGCAAGCGGCTCGTCCGCTGCTACGTCGGGCATGCGGACGACGCATCCGCCGTCGAGTTGCCCGACGAGGAGCTGACGGCCGCCGTCCGCCGCGACCTGCGCGACCTGATGGGACTGACCGCCGAGCCGGAGTTCGTCGAGATTACGCGGCTGCGCCGTTCGATGCCGCAATATCCGGTCGGCCATGTCGAGCGGTTGGCGGCGTTCAAGCGCCGGCTCGAGGAGCGGCTTCCCGGCGTGTACGCGACCGGCGCGGCGTTCGACGGAGTCGGACTGCCGGATTGCGTCGCGATGGCCCGGGACATTGCCGGGGAAATAATGGCACGGTAACCCGGAGGGGCGGCGGAGGCCGCACGGACAGAAGCGAAAAGAGACTTTCCGCGGGCAACAGCGATAGGCTGCTTGCCGTGGAAAGTCTCTTTCGATTAGGCGAGGCAATCCGTCACAAGTTATTCGAATTACATCAAATTGGTCGTTGCAAATCGCGTCCGGCGCTATGGGACCGGTGCCTAACGAACCCAGTAAACTCTATTTGGTCAGAATCACGGGTTTTGCAATTTTAACGAACTCCAGCGTCGCTATTCTAGGCAATGGGCGGCATTCCCGCGATTTTTTCGTCATTAGCGTGGCTGGAGTTCATTAGAACTACATCGGCGTGTCGTTCGCGGCGGCGGCCAGCACCGCCAGCATGGAGTAGATTCCGCCGGCGCTGAGCGGCCACGCTTCTTCGGTGACGAACGGGGTGCGCAACGTCGGCGGCTCCTTCGCCATCGCGTTGTTCACTTCGCTGCTCATCTCGGGCGCTGCGAAGCATGCGGCCGAGCTGGCCGCGGCGGGCGGGAAGCCGCAAGCCGTCGCGCTTCAAGCGTATACGAGCAGCGTAAACGACGTGTTCCTGATCGCGACCGCCATCGCCGCGCTCGCTTTGCCGCTCGGTCTGATCGTCGGAGAGATCAGTTCAACTTCGTAGGAATGTTTTGCTTGTGCCCCCGATTGGCCACTTCTTCAAACAGGCTGCTTTGCGCCCCGCCGGACGCCGCTTCGGCCTGCCGTTTCGTCAACCCGGCAAGAAGGCTTTCCAGCTCGCGCAGAGTCACCGGCTTCGCCTCCCGGGTCAGCTCGTAGCCGAGCTCGCCGCTCATTTCGATCGTCGCCGTCTTCAGATCGGCGAACGAGGAGATGCCTTTCTCCCTTAATTTCGCTTCCAGCTGATCGACGGTCATGCGCATTTTTTTTAAATTTCCGGGGATGATCTGGCCGTCCTGCACGACGACGCACGCCCGGCCCATCATCCAGCGTTCGACCGTGTCGAATTTCAAGGCAAGGAATTGAACGGTTATGAGAAGCGCGGCGAACAGGCACAGCACGCTCACGGTCTCCCACAGTCCGCCGCCGGCGACGGCGTGGCCGATCATGGAGGCGGTCGCCAGCAGCGTGACGACTTCGATCCCCGTCAGCTGCCCGACCGCTTTTTTACCGATAATCCGAAGCAGGAAAAATCCGGCGGTCAAGACGGCCGGCGCTTCCCATAAAAAATCCAATTTCACGAAAGTCTCCCCTTCCGGTCCCGGCGGCCGTTCTTTTTTTCTAGTCCTCTCCGTTAACCGGTTCGTTTAAACGTCGGGAGGCGCTCCGCGGAAAGCGCGCTGTGGCCATTTTTATCCCCCGATTAGGCGATTTCGGCCTTCTTCCTTCCCGCAAACTCCTTCTATAATGAAAGATATCTTGAGCGTTCTTCCTGTATAATCATGTTGAGCGGACAGAAGAAAGGACGGACGCAATCCGATGAGCCTGGGAAGACGGGTATTTACGGCTTTTTTTATTTTCATCATCCTGCCTTTGTTCGTGCTCGGAACCGTATCCTATCTCGTCTTCCAACATATTACCCAGGAGAAATATACGGAGCAGATGGAACTGGCCATGAACGCGATCGGCCGCAACATCAACAACATGATCCGCGAAGCCAACTATTTCTCCGACTTCTGGGTGACGACCAAGGACAGCGTCGAGAGCGTCGACCACTCGTTCCGGCAAGGGGGGCCGGCTCCGCCCGCGGGGGACGATCCGTTCATCGAAGAGATGCTGGAGAACGAGAAGCTGAGCCAGCGGGTGCTGCTGACGTATCCCGGCATCAAGTCCGTGACGCTGTACCGCAACGACGGCCGGGTGGTCAATGTGAAGTTCATCGAGGACGATCCTTTTCCGTTCGCCGTTCTGCAGCGCAATCCGATCTACAGGGAAGTGCTGGAGAAGAACGGCGCGCCGGTGTGGATCGGACCGAACGAGGACAAGGAGCTGACGGGCGAGAACAATCTGTTCACCCAAATCCGGGTGCTGCTGGATATCGACACGCTGACCAGCAAGGGCATCCTGGTCATCCGGTTCCAGATGAACGAATTGGACCGCACGTTCGATTTTTACAATACCGGCGCGAACGGGAACCGGCGCTATCTGATCGTCGGAAGAGGCGGAACGGTCGTGTACGACAGCGGAGCTTCCCTGGAAGGGCGGAATTTCTACCTGAACGCGGACCCGAGCGGCAAGCTCGATCTGACGCAAAACTTCCAGAGCGCCAAGATGAAGTTCCTCGGGCGGCAAAGTCTCGTATCCGTTCACAATCTCGGCGACATCAAGCGGCTGGGGGTCGGCGACTGGACGCTCGTGACCGTGACGGACTGGAAGTACCTGTCCGGGGACCAGACCGCCTTGCTCGGTTGGGTGCTGGGCATTACGGCCGCTTCGCTCGCCTGCGCGCTGCTGTTCAACCTGATGTTCGTACGGCGGACGATCCGCTTCATCGTGCGGGTCGTCGGCGCAATGAGGCGGGTTGAACGCGGAGATTTGACGACGCGGGTGCCGATCGTCGGCAACGACGAGACCGTCATTTTGGCGAAAGGCTTCAACAGTCTCGTCGAGCGGGTGTCCGAGCTGCTGGAGGATGTCACGCAGGAGCAGAGGCGCAAGCGCAAAGCCGAGATGATGCTGCTGCAGGCGCAGATCAAGCCGCATTTCCTGTTCAACGCGCTGGAGTCGATCAACATTCTGGCCGTTCAGAACGAAGGGCGCAAAGTGAGCAAAATGGTGCAGCGGCTCGCGAACATTTTCCGCATCAGCATCCAGCAGAAGGAAGTGATCCGGGTAGATCAGGAGCTGGAGCATCTGCGCAGTTATCTGGAAATTCAGAAATTCCGCTTCGAGGAATTGTTCGAGTACGAGATCGACGTTCCCGAATCGCTGCACGGCTACGAAATTTTAAAGCTGACGCTGCAGCCGCTTGTCGAGAACAGCATCCAGCACGGCTTCGAAGGGATCGGTTATTTGGGGAAAATCCGGATCAGCGCCAGAGAAGAAGGCGACAACCTCGCCTTCTACGTGGAGGACAACGGCATCGGCATTCCGCAGGAGACGCTGGGCCGGTTCGCGACGAGCGGGTTCACGACGTTGCAGGAGTTGTACGAGGAATCTCCGGAGACCGGGGAACGCCGGGGGCTGGGCGTAGGGAACGTGGCGGATCGCCTGCGCATCCATTACGGGCCGGGCTACGGCTTGCTGCTGTGCAGCGCTCCCGGCCAGGGGACCGTCATCAAGTGTCTCATACCGAAGGGGGCAGGGAGGGAGAACCGTGAAGCTGAAGGCTCTGCTCGTCGATGACGAGATCAACATTCTGAAAAACCTTCAAGCCGTCGTGCCTTGGGAAGAGCTCGGCATAGAGGTCGCCGGAACGGCCAAGAACGGCGAGATCGCGCTGGAGCTGGCGAAGGAGATGAAGCCCGATCTCATTCTGTGCGACATCCGGATGCCGGTCATGGACGGCATCGAATTTCTGGGCGCGTTAAGGGAATTCGACACCGAGGCGGAAGTCATCATGATGACCGGCTACCAGGATTTCAGCTATGTGCGCTCCGTCATCCGCTACGAGGTGCGGGACTATATTCTGAAGCCGATCGATTACGAGGAGCTGGCCGGAACGATCGGCCGGCTGGCGGAAGGCATCCGCGAGCGCCAGGCCGAGCGGCAGTCGATCCAGAAGGAATGGCGCCAGGTGTTCCGTCTCGCTTACGAGAAGGTGCTGTACGACCTGCTGATCGACGTCGGCGGAGGGAGCTCGAGGCCTTTTCTCAAGCTGCACGAAATGTCGGGCGACAATTTGGCCTTCGCCATGCTGCTGGCCGACGTCGAGGAGTATTCCCGGAAGGAATGCCTGTGGGACGAGAAGGAGCGCAAGCTCTGGAACTTCGCCATTCATAACGTGCTGCTGGAAAATTTGCAGGCGTTCGAGGTTCCCCATTCCGTTCTGCAGGTGCGCAGCGGCGAATGGTGCGTGCTCATCGAGCGGATTCCGCCCGAGACGTTCGACCTGGAGCAATGCCTCTCCTGGGCGGCCAAGCTTCGGCAGGCGGTCGGAAGCTTTCTCAAGATGAACATCCGGGTCGCCCTTCATCCGGCGCCGGTCACAATGGAGCGCCTCGCGAAAACCTACAAGCATCTGCAGCGTTCGCTGCATCTGGGCGAAAGGCTGGACGGCGGCCTGCTCGTTCCCGACCGGCCCAAGGGCCATCCGGACGAGACGCAGCGGCTGTGGGACCGGATCGAGGAGATGGTGACCGGCCTCAAGCGGTGCGACCGGAGGAAGATCGAGTCGGCGCTCAAGGAGCTGAACGACAGCTTCCGCCGGCTTCCGGAGACGTCCTTCGAGCGGATCGAGCCGATTCTGCACTACGTCTGCCTCCACTTGCTGCGCGAGATGAGAGCGATGGACGTCATCGGGCGCGAAGACGAGATGCGCTACTGGAGCCAGATCGACCGGAGTCCGGGCATCCGGGAGACGCTGGCGCTCATCAACCGGCTCGTGGACCAATCGATCGACAGCGTCATGAAGAAGAAGACGAGCGACGTGCTCATGCTCTCGGCCAAAGATTATATCGAGCGCAACCTGTCCTCGGATTTGAGCATCGACATGCTGGCCGATTACCTCGGCATCAGCGGCAGCTATTTCAGTCTGCTGTTCAAGCAGCATTTCGGCGAGACGTTCGTCGAGTACGTCACGAAGCAGCGGATGGAGATGGCCAAATCGCTGCTCGCCCTCAGCGACAAAAGCGTAACCGTCGTCGGCCAGATGGTCGGGTACGCGGAACGCCGCTACTTCACCCGCGTATTCAGCAAGCATACCGGCATGCTCCCTTCCGAATACCGGGAGAAGGCGCATCAGCGGCCGGAGGAACCGATCTTGTCCGGATGGACCGATAAGGAGAATGGATGATGACGACAGAACGGCAAGCATGGCGGCAGTTGGGACTGAAGGAGAAGATCGTGTTCGCTTCGTACGACGCCGGCTTCTCGAAGCGCCAGGCCGATCTGATCGAGCGGCTATCGCGGCTCGAAGGCAAGCGGTTCGTCCTCGCCGCCACCCGGACGCCGTACGATTTGCTGGCGGCGCCCGGCGTACCGGTCTATCTGTGCGCTTACGAGAACAAGCCGGCGATGATGAACGCGCTGGCCGGCGTCCTGTCCGGCCGTTTGCCGGCCAAGGGCCGCCTGCCGGTGACGATCGGAGCTTAAGCGAGAGAAGAGTTAGCCTAAGTGTCTTATTTAATCTTTTCGCAATCGATGCTATACTCTTTCCACGAGAGCAGCCAGACATCCATCGAGATTCGGGCTGCTTCTTTGTCGTTTCACGCCTTCGGACACCCTGCGCACCCGTTCCCTTACTCATAGGAATCTTATCGGTAACCGGATGGTATGCGGATCGGGTTACTTACAAAATGGTAAGTTGATGGACAAATTTATCTGATTTATCATGGAATGGGCGCCATTGTGAAGGTGGTGGTATGCGATTTTCCTCAACATTTCAATAGAAGCGGTGCAGCTTTGCGTGTTTAGGGCTTTGTCGCACAACCATTCGCCCCCGCATGCCAATACCCGGAAGACGGCATGCCGGGTATTTTTTTCATCCTGTCGCGTTCTAAAATATACAAACTTATCATGAATCAACCGGCAGCCCTATAGATATATTTATAGAACTCCAGTCGACTAGACTTGAATATTGGATACGAAAATGAAATAGAAGCGGAGTGGGGCAGTTGGCGAAATTATCGGTTTATCCTTATCGCGGGTCGTTAAGCGGATCGGTTCGAATTCCGCCCTCCAAGTACCATCTCCATCGGGCTTTGATTTTCGGATCGCTCGCCGAAGGAGAGACGGTCATTCACGGCAAATCGGGCGCCTTGCACATCCGGGATACGCTGAATTCGCTCAAGGACTTCGGCATCTCCGTCAAGCCGACGCCGGACGGTTACACGGTTCGCGGAGGCAGCTACCGGCCGAGGAACGGCCGCATTCGCGTCGGAAGCTCCGGCTCGACGCTGCAGTTCATGCTCGGACTGGGCAGCCTGTCGCAAGGGTTGGCCCCGACCTACAACGGCCACAAGGCGCTGCGGGAGAGGCCGATCGGCCCGCTGCTCGAAGCGCTGGGCACGATGGGGGTCGGCTGGCAGGCGAACGATTACAAGATGCCTGTCACGATTCGGCCCGGCCGGCCCAAAGGCGGCCGCGTTCAAATTCCGGGCACGCTGAGCCAATGGATTTCGGGCTTGCTCATTCTCGCGCCTTTCGCGGAATCCGATACGATCATCGAAGCGCTGCCGCCGCATAACGAACTTACATATGTCCGTTTGACGATCGACATGCAGCGTAAATTCGGCATCCATATCGAAGAGGACCCGAGCGGCACCGTCTGGCGCGTGCCTGCCGGCCAGAAGTACGTTCCCGCGGAAATCAGCATCGAACCGGATTTGTCTTCGGCGGCGTTCCTTCTCGTCCTCGCGGCCTTGTATCCTTGCGATATCGTGCTGCAAGGCATCAGCGGGCTCGGCACGCACCCGGAGAACAGAATTTTGGATATAATAGAAGACTTCGGAGTCAAACTCGAATACGACGAACGGACGGACGGCGTCCGCATCCGCCACTCGAACAGCTTCCGCCCGATAGGCGGACAGGAGATCGACATGCGGCATATTCCGGACCTGATCCCCGCATTGTCCGTTCTGGCGGCGCTCTCTCAAGGGACGACGGTTCTTCGAAATATCGGGCCCGGTCGTATGAAAGAGTCCAACCGTGTCAAAGCTATGCTTCAGTTGAACAAAATGGGAGCCCGAATTCAAGAGATCGGAGACGATTTGTTCTTCCAAGGCGTCGAGAGACTGAACGGCGCTTCCATATCCACGTATAACGACCACCGCGTTCAAATGGCGTTTACGCTTGCCGCCTTAAAGGCGGCCGACAAGGCGAGCGAGCTGACGTTCCCGAACGCTTATCAAATCTCGTATCCTGAATATTTCGACCATTTGGCGCAGCTTGGCGTCCGGATCGGACAAGAAACGACGCAATTGGCGGAGACTTATTGAAAGAGGAGACGACTCTATGTCCATAAATACGGCGAACAGCACGATCAACGACTTGTTGTTTTTGAGCCGGTTCGATCAAGCGAATCCGAACAGCCTCGCGGTCGTCGATCTTAGCGAGACAGCCTCTTACGCGCTTACGTTCGGCGAGCTGAACGAGCTGGCGAACCGGGCGGCGCAAGGGCTCATCGATCTGGGCGTGGAAAAGGGAGAGAACGTCGCCTACCTGCTGCCGAACGGCTGGGAGTTCGTCGCGCTGACGCTGGCCATCTGGAAGATCGGCGCCGTGGCCTGTCCGATGCTCCCCGCTTTAAGAGAGAGAGAAATTCCGTTCATTATGAACAGGTCCCGAAGCAAGCTGCTCATCATTCCGACCGAATACCGCAATTTCCGCTACCGGCCTTTGATCGAGAGCGTTCGTTCCGAATTGCCCGGACTGCGGACGCTCATCCAGATCGAATCGAGAGATCCTAGAGACTTGAAGGGCTGCCTGGGCGGATTGGCCGCCGAAGAGCCGGATCTCGACGCCATTCGGAAGCGGCGCCCGGATGCGGACGCTCCGGCCCAGCTTCTGTTCACCTCGGGCACGACGGGCGAGCCCAAAGGGGTCGTCCACACGCACGGCACGCTGGCGCACGGCTGTTCCGCGCATGCCCACGGGCTCGGCCTGACGAACGAAGACACGATCTGGATTCCGTCGCCGATGGCGCACCAGACCGGATTTCTCTACGGCATGTCGCTTGCCCTCTATCTCGGAGCGAAGCAAGTTTGCCAGGCGCATTGGGACGTCAAGACGGCGCGCGTCGCCATCGAGGAGCACGGCGCGACGTTCGTGCAGGCGGCGATGCCGTTCCTGGCGGATTTGACCCGCGAGGAGAAGCCGGTCAAGGGGCTTCGCATTTTCATCGCGACGGGCGCTCCGGTGCCGCGCAAGCTGGCGCAGGAAGCGAAGGAGAGGCTGTCCTGCAAAGTCGCGGGGGGCTGGGGCTCGACCGAGACGTGCATGATCAGCGTCGGGTCCGTGCGGAATTATACGGACGCCTCCTGGAATTCCGACGGACAAGTGATCGCGGGACGCGAGATGAAGGTGACGGACGAAGACGGCCGGACGCTGCCGCCCGGACAGGAAGGCATCTTCAAAGTGAAGACGCCCGCGATGTTCACGGCTTACTTGGACCATCCGGAATGGTACGAGGCGGCGGTCGATGCCGACGGCTTCTTCAATACCGGCGATCTGGCGGTCATCGACGAGCAGGGCAACGTGCGGCTCACGGGTCGGATCAAGGACGTCATCAACCGCGGCGGAGTGAAAATTCCGGTAGCCGAGATCGAGAACCTTCTTTACCAGTTCGAGCCGATCAAGGACGTTGCCGTCGTCGGCATGCCCGATCCGCGCTTGAACGAGCGCATATGCGCCTATGTCACGTTGATCAACGAAGGCGATTCGCTTCGTCTGGAGGACGTGACCGACTATTTGAAGGCGCAAGGCGTGACGAAAATTTATTGGCCGGAACGGCTGGAGATTATCGGGGAAATGCCGCGCACGACGACGGGCAAAATCCAGAAATACGTGCTGCGGCAAATGATTGCGGACAAGCTCAAGTCCGAATCCCGGTAAGGGTAGCGGACAAGCTTCGTTCAATTCATGCGAGAGGGAGATTCCGGGATGAACGACACAGACTTTCGGAAATTGAAAGATGAAGTGACCGCCTACGTGAACGGCCGGTTGAGAGAATGGTCCGAGCGCATCGAAGAGACGGGCGAGTGCGGTCCGGACGTGTGGCAGGAGCTGCGGGAACGCGGCTATCTTCGCCTTGCCGCGCCGACGGAATACGGCGGTTACGGCCTGAGCTTCACTCAATATTTGCAGCTGCTCGAATTGTTCTCCCAATCGCACGGCTCGATTCGGATGATCGTGCACGTCATGAACGGCATCTGGCGGCCGATCGATTTCCTGGCCAACGAAGAGCAGAGAGAACGGTTCGTGAAGCCGATCGTCCGCGGCGAGATTACGGCCGCTTTCGCGCTAACGGAACCGGACGCCGGATCGGGAGCCGACATTAAGACGTCCGCGCGCAAGGAAGGCGACGAATTCGTCCTGAACGGGGAGAAGTGGCTTATCACGTTCGGCGATACCGCGGATTATTTGATGCTGTATGCGCGGATGGAAGGCACGAAGGGCTACGAAGGCACGCTTGCGCTGCTCGTTCCGCGCAAGGCCGAAGGCGTGCAGATCAACGTCATGCCGCCGACGCTCGGGCTGACGGGGACGGGACACGCCCATATCGTGCTGAAGGACGCCCGAGTGCCGGCGGACCATCTGCTCGGCGAAGTGGGACAAGGTCTGGCCGGAGCGCTGAACGGATTTCTCGATCCGAGCCGGGTATGCGTCGGCATGACGTGCGTCGGCCTGGCGCAGCGCGCGTTCGATCTGGCCGTCGAGCGGTCCCGCGAGCGGGTGACGTTCGGCAAACCGCTGAGCCAGCGCCAAGTGGTGCAAACGTGGATCGCCGAGATGGCGACCGACATCGAAGCGGCCCGCCAGCTTGTCTTGTACGCCGGACGCCTGAAGGACGAAGGCGCTCTGACGCCTCCGCCGGCTTCGATGGCGAAGCTGTACGCTCTCGAGATGCTGCAGCGGGTAACGGATAAAGCGCAGCAAATTTGGGGCGGCATCGGCTATTTCAAAGGCTATGAGATCGAACGGATCTACCGCGACGCCCGCGCGCAAAAATTCGAGGAAGGCACGGCCGAAATTCAAAAAGCGGTGATCGCCAAGCACATATTGGCGGGAGAGTGACGGAGGATGCGGCACCGTTTATTGCTTCGCCCGGGGCGAATCGGAACGCTCGAGCTCAAGCACCGCATTCTGATGGGCGCGATGCATCTGGGCATCGAAGGCCGGCGCGAGTCGCTCCCGCAGCTTAAGGCGTTCTACGAAGAGCGGGTGCGCGGGGGGGCGGCGCTGATCGTTACCGGCAACGTCGCCGTTCTTCCCGAAGGGGGAGGCCACGGCATGTTTTGCCTGACCGAACCGGACCACCGCGAGCAGCTTGCGGAGCTGGCCGGCGCCGTTCGCAGCGCCGGAGGCAGGCTGGCGCTTCAACTGACCCACCGGGGGCGGTATGCCAGCAGCAAGGAGACGGGGCTCGCGCCGCTGGCGCCGAGTCCGATCGCTTCCAGGCTGACGAAGGAGACGCCGGAGGAGATGTCGCTCGCCGACATCGCCCGGGTGAAGGAGGCGTTCGCGGACGGAGCGGCGTTCGCCGCCTCCGCGGGCTTTGACGCCATCGAGATTATGGGCTCCGAGGGCTACTTGCTGAACGAATTCGTCTCGCCGCTGACGAACCGGCGCACCGACGAATACGGCGGCGATCCTAAGGCGCGGATGAGGCTGCCGCTGGAGGTCGTCGCATGCATCCGCGAACGGGTCGGAGCCGATTTTCCCATCGTGTTCCGGATGTCCGGAGACGATTGCATGGAAGGGAGCACGACCCGGGAAGAGACGCTGGAGCTGGCTCACAGGCTGGAGCGAAGCGGCGTCGACGCGCTGAACGTCGGGATCGGGTGGCACGAGTCGTCCATTCCGACCGTAGGCGCGATCGTGCCGTCGGGCGCGTTCGCCCATATCGCCGCGGCGGTCAGAGAAGTCGTCTCCATCCCCATCATCGGCGCGAACCGAATCCATACGCCCGAGGTTGCAGAGCGGCTGCTCGCCCGGGGGGATATGGACTTTATAGCCCCGGCCAGGCCGTGGCTCGCCGATCCTTCGTTCGCGAACAAGATTGCCGAAGGCGACCGGGAAGGCTTGAACGTGTGCGTCTCATGCAATCAAGTCTGCCTGGACCATTCGATGGGCCATCCTCCGAAGCCCGTTGGCTGCCTGGTCAATCCGCGCGCGGGCAACGAATCGCAGCCCGTCCGGCCGGCGGACGAGCCGCTCGACGTCGCCGTCGTGGGCGGCGGCGTCGCCGGGCTCCAGGCGGCCAAGACGGCGGCGGAGCGCGGCCACCGCGTGACGCTGTTCGAAGCCGAGGGGCGGCTGGGCGGGCAGTTCGGGCTCGCCTCGCGCATTCCCGGCAAGGAAGTGTTCAGCGAGACGATCCGATATTTTCAGGTATCGCTGCAGCGGCTCGGCGTGACCGTCCGGTTGAACGCCTCGCCCGGCGAGGACGAGCTGCGGAAGTTCGACCGGGTCGTGATGGCGACCGGCGTGCAGCCTTATGTCGCCGATGCGCTCGAAGGCGCCGATTTGCCGCATGTGTGCACTTATGCCGATCTTTTATCCGGCGCCCGTCCGTTCGGAACGAATATCGTCATCGTCGGCGGCGGCGGCATCGGCTGCGACGTGGCCCATTATATCGCCGAATCGCTGAAGCTCCGGCCCGACGTGCGGGAGTTCTTCGAAGAACGGGGAAGCCCGGCCGAGCGGCCGTCTGCCGTTCGGATTACGCTCGTCTCCCGTTCGGAGCGGGTCGCCAAGGGCGTCGGCCCCACTTCGCGGTGGGTGCTGCTGGGCGAGCTGAAGCGCCGAGGGGTTCAAATTCTGAAAGGCTATCGCGTTCAGGCGATCACCGCCGAAGGCGTCTGGGTGGAGAGCGATGCGGACAAGCGGCTGCTGGAAGCCGACCAGGTCGTGCTCTGCACGGGACAGCGATCGAGAACGGACTTGGCGGATGCGCTGAGGGAGCGCATCCGCTTCGATACGGTCGGCGGCGCGAGCGAAGCGGCGGAATTGAACGCCGCGAGGGCGATTCGCCAAGCGCACGAGGTTGCCGCCCGAATTTGACAATTGCATGACTGGCGAAAGGATGATCTAATTTGTCTCAATCGTTCAAAGATAAAAAAGTACTGATCACCGGCAGCTCGCGCGGCATCGGCCGCGCCACGGCTTTGGCGTTCGCGAGGGAAGGCGCGGACGTCGTCATTCATTACCGCCGGGACGAGAGCGCCGCGTTCGAGACGGCCGAGGAAGTGCGCAAGCTGGGCGTTCAGGCGCTCGTCTGCCGGGCCGAACTGGAATCCCCGGAAGAGATCGACGTGATGTTCGACACGGTCGAGAAGGAATGGGGTGCGCTGGACGTGTTCATGGCCAATGCGGCCGCGACGGCGTTCAAGCCGATTATGGAGACGAAGGCTCACCATATCGGCCGGACGTACGAAGTCGTCATCAACAGCGTGCTGCACGCCGTTCAACGTGCGGTGCCGCTCATGGAAGGCAGGAACGGGCGCATTATTACCGTATCCAGCCTGGGCAGCCGCTTCACGCTTCCCCGGTACGCCAATATCGGGTCCGCCAAAGCGGCGCTCGAATCGCTGACGCGCTATATGGCGGCGGAGTTCGGCCCTAATGGCATTACGTGCAATACGATTTCCCCCGGCGTTGTCGAGACGGATTCGGTCCGCTTCTACGCGAAGGACGAATTCGAGACGTTCAAGGCGAACGTCATCTCCCGCACGCCGATCAAGCGGCTGACCCAGCCCGAGGACGTTGCGGGGCTGGCGCTGTTCTTGGCCAGCGACGCGGCCAGCTTCATCACCGGTCAGGTCATCGGCGTGGACGGCGGCTTGACGCTCATCTCGTACGGTCCGGACGGCCGATAAGACCGGTCCGCTAGGCGAGCATGGATAGAAAACCGTCAGGGAACGAATCCCAGGCGGTTTTTTTATAAGTTTCGCGTTTATTCCGGTCCGAATCGTCTCCGTAAAGTTTCTTCGCCCTCCAGAGACGCCGAAGACGCTTTTCTCGGTCATGCTCTATTCTCCAGCGTTTGCTAAACGGATTGTTTGTGTTAATTATATTGACATATTTAAAGGTCTCGTCTTATAATTTAAAACAATTAATTTTACAAGTCATAAATCCTAACATAAACCAAGGGCGGAGCTGTATGAACGCGAATCAGTCTGTCGTGTGGACGCTTTGCGAGCGGTTCACGAATTTGTCGCAGGACGATATTGCGGTTGTAGCCGATCTCGCCTCGCAATTGAATGTCATGGCGGACTTATCGCAAGGGGACGTGTTCATCGACTGTCTCGGCAAGGACGGGGACGTGGCCATTGTGGTCGCTCACGGCAAGTCTTCCTGGACTCCGTCGCTGTACAGGAGGGATGTTGTCGGCGAGCTTGCCCTGCCGGGCAAAGAGCCCGGAGTGTTCGAGGCATTTCGGACCGGAAGGCCGGTGACGGACGCCCGGGGCTTGTCGCAGGAGGACGTCCCCATCCGTCAGCGGGTCGTTCCGATCCGGGGCGCTGCCGGCGGCACCATCGCTGTGTTCATTCACGAGCAGGACATTACGGACGAGTTGGAGCGGGAGCGCTGCATCGAGTCGTTGGAGCAGTCCAACGCTTATCTCGTCGAAGTGATGCTCGAGGAATCGCTGACCCGCAGCGGCATTCCGGATCTGTTCGAAGAAGCGATCGTGCTCGTGGACAACGTCGGCGAGGTCCGTTACGCCAACAAGCGGGGCCGGGAGCTTCTGAACAGCGGCGGTGCGGTGGTGGCCAACGCCGGCACGCCGGAGGACGAATTGCGGATCGGCGGCCGGATTTACACCCGAAGGCTTGTGCCGCTCGAGCGCCAGGGCCGGTTGGCCGGCAAAGTCGTGCTGCTTCGGGACCGGACGGAAATGAAGGACAAGGAACGGGAGCTTCGCGCCAAGTCCGTCATTCTGCGGGAGATCCGGCATCGCGTCGAAAATCAGATGCAGACGATCGTCAGTCTCTTGAGGCTTCAGCAGCGCAGGCAGCGAGACCCGTCGGTCGCCGCGATCTTCGAGGAAAGCTTGCACAGGGTGGAAGGCGTGGCCCGGATTCACCGCTTCTTGTCGCGGGAAGACTCGGGAACGGTCGAAGCCGGCGGATTGCTGAAGGAGCTGGCGGACGAGGTGACGGCTTCCCTGGCCGGACCGGAGCGGCCGTTCGCTCTCAGCATGCATACGAATCCGGTCAAGATGAGCGCGGAACAGTTCGCTCCGCTTGCCCTGATCTTAAACGAGCTTCTCCAGAACGCCGTCAAGCACGGGGCGAATCGGGACGGCAACGGGGCCGTTTCGGTTACGCTGCGGGAAGCCGGCGGAGAAGCCGAACTGATCTGGGAGGAGAGGACGGCTGCCGCGCTTGAGCGGGCGGAGAAAGCTTTAACCGCAGCGGCCGGCAATCCCCGTCCTGCCGGTCGGACAGCCGGCGGCGAGTTCGGCGGAGCCGGGACTGCGGACCGGGAAGCGCTCGGGCTGACGCTGATCGTGATGCTCGCCGAGGACACGCTCGGCGGCCGCTTCCGCCACGACATCCGGCCGGGCCTGCTGCGGATGCGGGTCGCGTTCCCCCTGGATCGGCGGGACGGATCATGAGCGTTACGGTCATGATTGCCGACGACGAGCCGATCACCCGCTTGGATGTCAAGGAGATATTGCTGAAGGCCGGGTACGAGGCGAAGCTCGAAGCGGGCAACGGCGAAGCGGCTGTGAGGCTTGCATATGAGCATCGGCCCGAGCTGGTCATCCTGGACGTTCACATGCCGAAGCTCGACGGCCTCAAGGCGGCGCGTCAATTGCGCAAATGGTACGATCCCGTCATCATTCTGCTTACGTCCCATTACCGCCGGGAATGGAGCGAAAGCGCGACGGCAGCCGGGGCTTCCGGTTATGTGATGAAGCCTTTTACCGAGGGCGGCTTGCTGATGACCGTGGAGATCGGACTGGAGCAGAGGCGCAAACTTCGCGCGCTGGAAGAGGATGTGCGCAAGCTGAAGAGCAAGATGGAGGAGCGGAGAGTCGTCGACAAGGCGAAGGTGCTGCTTATGAACCGCTACTCCGTGAGTGAGGAAGAAGCTTACGCCGCGCTCCGAAGCCGGAGCATGCAGGAGCGGAGAACGTTGCTCAAGACGGCGGAAGCCGTCATTCGGGAAATCGGCGGTTAGCCGATGCCGCCGATTATCAAGTGAATAGCAGTGCCAAAGCAAAGACGCTTTGATCGGACAGAAGCCGAAGCACCGCGCTGAATGCGCGAAAGCTGCGGGCTGTCAGTTCATCGCGTCTTTTTGCGTTCTTTGGCTCGGATGAAAGGAGCGGAAAGGATGGACGAATGGATGAACAGTGTCGGCATCGATCTGGGTACCAGCACGACCAAATGGCTGCTGTCCAGATTAAGGCTGACGCGAACATCGGGCGGCTTTGCCTTGCCGAGATACGAGATTACCGAGAGGAAGATCGAATATGCCAGTCCGGTCTATCCGACTCCGCTTCTCGGCGAGGATCGAATCGACGTCGCTTCGGTCGTCGCGCTGCTCGAAGCGGAGTACGCAAGAGCGGGGCTGCGGCCGGAAGACGTCCGTACGGGAGCGGTCATCGTAACGGGCGAGACGGCCACCAAGCGCAACGCCGAGGAGCTGACACGCGCGCTGGCCCGGCATGCCGGGCAATTCGTGGTGGCGACCGCCGGCGCGGATCTGGAATCGATGCTGGCCGGCAAGGGCTCCGGCGCCTTTCGCCGTTCGCTGGAGACGGACGGCGTCGTCGCCAACGTCGATATCGGCGGGGGGACGGCCAATACCGCGTATTTTCGCCGCGGCGCCCTGATCGCCACCGTCACGTTGCATATCGGCGGACGGCTGGTCCGGCTTGACGAACGCGGACGGGTGCTGTATGCCGCCGCAGCTCTCCGCAGGTGGGCGGCCGAGTCGGGCGGTGGCGTCCGCCTGCCGGAGGAGGGAACGCGCACGACCTTCGACACGCTGCGGCAATTATGCCGGGCGATGGCGGATATTCTGCTCCGGTGCGTGAGCGGGGAACCGGCGGCGCTGCTCGCCGCCAGGCCGCTGTTTGTCGGCGTGCCGGCGAACGCCCTGCCGGCGCCGGACGAAATTTGGGTGTCCGGCGGGGTCGGCGCCCTGATGGAGAAGTCTCCGCCGGAAACGGTCGGGGACACGGCCCGGCACGGGGATATCGGCCCGCTGCTGGCGGCGGAGCTGGCGAAGGCTGCGGACGCTTGCCCGATCACGGTTCGGCCCTCGCCGGCCGCGGCGCGGGCGACGGTCATCGGGGCGGGCACGCAGACGACGGAAATCGGCGGCGCCACGATGTATTGCAGTCCGGGGGTGCTGCCGCTCCGCGACGTTCCCGTCGTCGTCTGCGAAGCGCCGCCGGAGGCGGGCGATGCCGCGGAGGACGCGCGGCTGCTCCGGGAAGCCGCCGCCGCCGCCGTCCGCGAAGGCATCGCCGCTTACGCCGGGGCCGGCGGCGATCCGCCGTTTGCGCTTTCCCTGCGCGTCGCCGGCTATTGCTCGTACCGCCGGCTGCAGCGGCTGGCGGACGCCTTGGCAGCGGCATACGGCTCGGAGGCGCTCCGCGCGACAACGCCGCTGCTCGTCTGCGAGAGCGACATGGCCAAGTCGCTGGGCTATGCGCTGCTCGGCAAGCTCGGGGAACGACAGCGCAACCGGCTGGTCTGCCTCGATCAATTGTCGCCGCGGGAAGGCGATTATATCGACGTCGGCGAGCCGATCAAGGAAGAGGTGGTGCCGGTTGTCGTCAAAAGCCTGGTGTTCGGCGAATGAGGCGAGGGGAAGAACGGCATGAAGGCGGCCGAAAAACGGATAAAGACGGCAGAACGCATGAAGAGGAGGAATCGAAAATGAAGCTTCATACGACGCTTCGGGGCAAAGAGTACCGGTTTCGCGATTTGAAGGATTTGCTCGCCAAGGCGAACGAGGAGCGGTCGGGCGACGGCCTTGCCGGCATCGCCGCCGCGGATATGACGGAGCGGATCGCGGCCAAGTCGCTGCTGGCCGACTGCTTGCTGTCCGATATTCGCAACTTCGCTCCGCTCCCGCCCGAGAAGGACGAAGTGTCGCGGGTGATCGAGGAAGGGGTGGACGAGGAAGTTTATGCTTCCATCAAGGGGTGGTCGGTTGCCGAGCTGCGGGAATACGTTCTGCGCACGGAGACGGACGGCAACGAGCTGCTAAGGCTGGGGAGGGGGATGACGAGCGAGATGATCGCGGCGCTATGCAAGCTGATGTCCAATCTCGATCTTATCCAGGCCGCCGCGAAAATCGAGGTGATCACGACTTGCCGCGCGTCGATCGGCTACCGGGGCACGCTGGCCTCGCGGGCGCAGCCGAACCATCCGACCGACCATGTCGTCGGCATGAAAGCCTCGCTGTTCGAAGCGCTCGCCTACGGGATCGGAGATGCCGTCATCGGCATCAATCCGGTCAGCGATACGACCGAAGCGATAAAGGCGCTGCTGCATGCGACGCAAGAGGTCATAGCCCATTGGGACATTCCGACGCAAAACTGCGTACTCGCCCACGTCACCACCCAGATGCGCGCGATAAAGGAAGGCGCCCCTGCGGATATGCTGTTCCAAAGCCTCGCCGGTACGGAGGAAGGCAACCGGGGGTTCGGCGTCGATGTGGCGCTGCTGAAGGAGGCGGATGCCCTGATCCGGGAAATGGGAACGGCCGACGGGCCGAACCGCTGGTATTTCGAAACGGGGCAAGGCTCGGAGCTGTCCTCGGACGCTCATTTCGGCATCGATCAGGTTACGCTTGAGGCGCGCTGCTACGGACTCGCCCGCAGGTTCAACCCGTTCATCGTGAACACGGTCGTCGGGTTCATCGGACCGGAGTATTTGTACGACAGCAAGCAGGTCATCCGCGCCGGACTGGAGGACCATTTCATGGGCAAGATGCACGGGCTGCCGATGGGGGTCGACATTTGCTATACGAACCATATGAAAGCCGACCAGAACGATATGGAGCTGCTCGGCATTTTGCTGGCGACGGCCGGCGTCAACTTTATGATCGGCGTGCCGATGGCGGACGACTGCATGTTGAATTATCAATCGATGAGCTACCACGATATCGCCGCCATCCGCGAAACGCTCGGCAAGCGGCCGGCGCCGGCTTTCGAGCGATGGCTCGAGAAGTCGGGCATTCTGGCGGAAGGCCGGCTGACGGCGGCGGCGGGAGACGCCAGAAGATTTCTGTTCTGAACCGGCCGTAACGGAAAGGGGAGAGGAATATGGAAACGAGCGGAACGAACCGGGGAGCCGACCGGTTCCGGGAGTGGATGAAATTTACGCCGGCCAGGCTCGATGTCGGGCGGACCGGAACGCGGCCGCTGACGACAGAAATGCTGAAATTTCGCCTCGATCATGCGGCGGCGGTGGACGCCGTCTACGGGGAGGTGCGGGAAGAGACGCTGGCCGAGTTCGGACTGTTTACGGTGGAGACGCAGTACCGCGACAAGGAGTTTTACCTTAAGCGTCCCGACAGCGGGCGCGTCCTGTCGGAAGAAGGCGCGCGGGACATCGTCCGGCGCTGTATGCGCCGGCCGCAAGTGCAGATCGTCGTATCCGACGGCCTAAGCGCCAAAGCGATCGACGACAACCTGGCGGACGTTTTGCCCGCGCTGCGCGACTCCCTGGCCGCCAACGGGCTGACGGAAGGGACGCCCTTTTTCGTCAAGGGCGGAAGAGTGGGCGTTATGGACGACATCGGCCGGCTGTTGGAGCCGGAAACGCTCGTGCTGCTGATCGGGGAGCGCCCGGGCCTGGCGACCGCCTCGTCCATGAGCGCGTATATGTGCTACCGCCCCGGACCGGGACGGAAGGACTCCGACCGGATGGTCGTCTCCAACATTCATGCGGGCGGAACGCCGCCGACGGAAGCCGGAGCGCATATCGGCGCGCTGCTGCGCAAAATGATCGAACAGAAGGTAAGCGGAGTAAGGCTGGAGGTTTGAGCAGGACGATTTTTAGATCAAAAAGGAGCGGAGCTTGTCATGGAAAATCAAACATTGCGCAAAACGTTGAAGCCGATCCATCTGTGGTCGATCGCGGTCGGCATGGTCATTTCCGGGCAATATTTCGGCTGGAACTACGGATTTTCCGAAGGAGGCGTCATCGGCATGACGATCGCCTCGCTGCTGGTGACCGTCTTTTTCGCTTGTTTCATCTTCAGCTATGCCGAACTGTCCACGTCCATTCCGAACGCGGGAGGCCCGTCTGCCTACGCGGCCAGAGCCATGGGGCCGTTCGGCGGCTATGCGGCCGGAATCGCCTGTCTGCTGGAGTTCGTGTTCGCGCCGCCGGCGATTGCGGTTTCGACCGGAGCCTACGTTCACTTCCTCGTTCCGGCCGTCAGTCCGGTCTGGGTGACGACCGGCGTTTTCGTCCTGTTCATTGTCATCAACATGGTCGGCATGAAAGGGGCTGCGCTGATCGAACTGGTCGCCACCGTCATCGCCCTCGTCGGTCTGGCGCTGTTCTATACGGCAGGTCTGCCCCATGTGAGCCTCGACCGTCTCGTTCCCGCAGAGGCGTCTCCGACGACTATGGGCGGGGTGCTCGCGGCCGTTCCGTTCGCGATCTGGTTTTTCCTCGCGATCGAAGGCGGAGCGATGGCGGCCGAGGAGGTGGAAAATCCGAAGCGCGACATTCCGCGCGGCTTTATTTCCGGCATTGTGACTCTTGCGGCCGCTACCGTGCTGACGCTGCTCGTCACCGCGGGGCTCGGCGGCGGCGAAGGCGCGCCGGCGGATTATCCGCTGCCGCAAGCTCTCAGCAACGTATACGACGAGGGCAACTGGACGGTCGTTGCGGTGACCGTCATCGGCCTCGTCGGCTTGATCGCCAGCCTGCACGGCATCATCATCGGCTATTCCCGCCAAACCTACGCGCTCTCCCGCGCAGGGTACTTGCCGAAGTTTCTGTCCAGGCTGAACCGCCGCGGCGTCCCGGTGTGGGGGTTGATCATTCCCGGAGCGATCGGCGTCGTCTGCGCCGGTTCCGCCGCTTTTGCCAGCGCGCTTATCGAGCTTGCCGTATTTGGGGCGGTGCTCATGTACTGCCTGAGCATGATTTCCCTGTTCATTCTGCGCTTCAAGGAACCGAAGCTCGAACGCCCGTTCCGGGTCGCGTTCCCGGTCGTTCCGGCCGTTGCCCTGGCGCTTGGCCTGCTGTTCCTGTTCTGCGTGGTCCGCTACAGCATGCTCGTAAAGACGATGCCCGTGCTCGGCGTGAATGTTCCGCTGTGGGCGGTCGTCGCGGCGATTTATGCCGCTGCCTTCCTGTACTACGCCGTGAAAGGAAGACATTCCGTAACGGCGGACAGAGCGGTTATCGCCGAGCAGCCGCTTGTTCAAAACCGCTAACGGACGTCCGTGGTGTCCGTTAAATGGCCCGTGTGCCGGAACGGTGCGGCGGCTGCGGAATTACCGAACTTCGGCCGCGCTCAGGATGAGCCTCGAATGCTTCAGCACCTTTAAGCGGTAGTTGCGTCCCGGCTCAAGTTTTACTTCTTGCACGGCGATTTCGTATTGCGCGCCGCCGGCCGTTTTGACCTGATCCCCGCCCCGTCTGGGATCCCATACATCCACAACCTTCGCTTCGACGAAGACAGGGCCCTGAACGATATCCGCAGCGGCGTTGCCCAGCATAAACAGCGGGTATAACGCAATGACGGACAGAACGAACTGAATAAAATAAAGAAATTTTTCCTTGCCGCCGTTCGTCTCCCGAGCTCTGCGCATGATGTAAACGATAATGTAGCTTAAAATGAGCAGAGCTCCGCAGTTTCCGGTTATGGCCATCCATAAGACGCTGCGTTCTTCCGAGGAATATTCGGCCCAAACGGCAACCGTGCCGGCAAGCCAAGCGAGCACGAGCCCGAGACGAAGAAGGGTTCTCTTTTTCTTGTACCAAACCCGGCTTTCGGGCGATAACAGGTTCAGGACGGTAAACGTTAAGACAAAAGGAAAGGCTTTGGACTTTGCGCGCATCGCTCCGCTTCCTTTCTGGATGAAGTCTTTTACATTATATCAGCGATCGGAAAACGAACAAATAACGCGTACGATCCGACATCCATTCCAAGGAGGAGCTGTTGCCGGGGATAGCGGTCCGAATGGCCGTTATTTAACGACGCGCCGCGTTGCCGCAAAAACGGGCGGGATGGAAGCCCATAGGCGCGAGGGTGTGGTATAATTACGGGCAGGAAATGGTTATGGAGGAATCGCAAACATGCCCTACTCCCGTACCCGCACGCATCAGAAAACGAGAAAGAGACGCTTCCGCAAGCTGGTCTACGTCAATTTGGCTCTGCTTCTTGCCGTCGTGGCGGCGGGAGGGCTGCTCGTTTACCAATGGAACAACAAGGACGACGGCAAGCTGGCGAACGCGCTTCCAACCGGCAGCGCATCGGCATCGCCCGCAACCGGCGCGGATTCATCGCCGGGAGAGCCGCCTTCCGATTCGGCGCAATCGGGGGAAGAAGCTGCCCCTTCCGACGAACCGTCCCCTTCGGCCGATGCGTCCGCTTCGGCCGAGCCGTCGGCCTCCGACGTGCCGTCCCCCGCGGACGAGCCCGCCGCCTCCGGCGAACCGGCCGCGGGGGGCGGGCCGACACCGGCGGGCGGAGGCGGAGACGACGAGGCGCAGGATAGCGGCGGCAAGGTGAAGCTCGCCTTCGTGGGCGACATTTTGCCGGCCGCTCGCGTAGGAGAGCTGATCGAGAAGAACGGCGTCGATTATCCTTTTGCCGGATCGGTGCAGTCGCTCAAGTCCGCGGACATTACGGCGGGCAACCTGGAGACGCCCATTACGAACCGGGGCACGCCCGCCGAGAACAAGACCTACGTGTTCCGCGGCAAGCCGGAATATTTGGCCGGCATTAAAAATGCGGGCTTCGACGTATTGTCGCTGGCCAACAATCATACATTGGATCAAGGCTGGGAAGGGCTCAGCGACACGATGGACTACCTGGACGACGCGGGACTCAAGCATATGGGCTCCGGCGCCGACGACAAGGAGGCGTTCACGCCGGTGTACATCGAGAGCAAGGGAATACGCGTCGCCTACATCGGCGTCACGAACGTCGTACCGGAGGCGTCGTGGAAGGCCGACAAGAACCATCCCGGCGTCGCGGAGACGTACGATACGACCCGGGCCGTCGCCGCGATCAAGGAAGCCAAGCAACTGGCGGACATCGTGGTCGTCATGGTGCATTGGGGCAAGGAGCGAAGCCAGAATCCGATTCCGGTTCAGACGAGCGTCGGGCATACGTTCATCGATGCCGGCGCCGATCTGGTCGTAGGTTCCCATCCGCATGTGCTGCAAGGCTTCGAATATTACAAAAACAAATGGATTGCGTACAGCCTGGGCAATTTTATTTTTACGACGTCGACCAACTCCATTACCCGACAAACGGGCGTATTGACGGCCTCCTGCGGGAAGAACGGATCGTGCGCCTTGTCGTTCGAGCCGATGTACTCGACGAATTCACAGCCGGCTCCGATGGAACCGACGGACGGCGCGTTGCTGCTGTCGCAGCTCTCCGAGCGATCGTTCGGAGCCAAGATCGACGAGCTGGGCAACATCGTCCCGTCATCCTCCGTCAGCGGGAAGGAGACTCCATGATGATTGGAACGGATCGGATGCGGCTGCATCCCTGCGTCGCGCATCGCGGATGGTCGGGCGGCGCTCCGGAGAACACGCTGGCGGCGTTCCGGCTGGCGCTGTCCGAGCCATGCGTTCACTGGATCGAGCTTGATGTGCATTTGAGCAAGGACGAGGTGCCGGTCGTCATCCACGACGCAACGCTGAACCGGACGACGAACGGCAAAGGCAAAGTAAGGGACAAATTGGCATGCGAGCTGGCGCAGCTGGATGCGGGCGGATGGTTCCACCCGATTTACTCGGGCGAGCCGGTTCCGACGTTGGAGCAAGTGCTGGCGCTCATCGTCGGCCGAAGCCGGCTGAATATCGAGCTGAAGGAAGGCACGCCCGACACGCGGCTGCTCGTGCGCCGGGTGGTCGAGCTCGTCCGGGCTTACCGCATGGACAGGGAGGTCGTCATTACTTCTTTCGATCCCCAATTGATCGCTCAGGCCAAGCAATATGCGCCTGGCATTAGAACCGGCCTCATTACCGACCGCAAGCCCAAAGATGTCGTCCGGCAGCTGCAGAAGCTGCAGGCGTCGTTCTTATCGATCGATTATAAGCAAGTCGGTCCGTCCTTGCTTCGGGAGACCGCCGAAGCGGGCATTCAGGTGATGGCCTGGACCGTCAATCAGCCGAGCGACTTGGCGAGGCTGGCGGCCATGCCGGAGCCGTTCCAAATTTGCACCAATTACCCGGACCGCTGGCTGGCGGCCGTAAAGGAAGGATAAGCGGCGATGACGACGATCAAACGACAGGATATCCGGAACATTTATTGCGTAGGACGCAACTATCGGCTTCATGCCGCCGAATTGGGCAACGCCGTGCCCGAAGCTCCGATGATCTTCACGAAGCCGACGCATGCTCTCGTTCCCTGGCAAGGAGAAGTCGCCCTGCCCGGAACGTTCGGCTCCGTCCATTACGAAGCCGAGCTTGTCTTGTTCGTCAGCGAGCCGTACCGGCCGGACCGCCCCCTCGACGAACAGATATCGCATTTCACGGTCGGGCTTGATTTTACGCTGCGCGACGTGCAGGACAAGATCAAGGCCAAAGGCTATCCCTGGCTGGAAGCCAAAGGCTTCCGCAACTCGGCCGCCGTCGGGAACTGGCTGCCGTATCCGGGCATCGACGAGCTGGCTAAGCGCGATTTCACGCTGCGCCTGAACGGACGGGAAGTGCAGCGCGGCAACATGAAGGACATGGTCTTCAGCATCGGAGAGCTGGCGGAATTCGTTAACGAACGCTTCGGGCTGGGCGCCGGCGACTTGCTCTACACGGGCACGCCGGCAGGCGTAGGCGCCCTGCAATCCGGCGACCGGCTCGTGTTGGAGTGGGACGGCAACGAAGTGGGCAACGGCGTCGCCATCCTTCGATAGAACCGTTCTATCCATCGTCTCCATCGGTCTCGGCTTGTTGCCGGGGCCTTTTTCGTGTTTCGGGAGAGCAAAACATTGCACACGAATGGCCCGACGGATGAAGCCGCAGGACGATTGATCGATATCGCCGATGTATCAATAGATTTTATCTATTAAAATTTCCGTTGACACCGGGGCAGGCGGCAACCTATACTCGGATTAAATACAACTAATCAACTTGTAATACTTAGTATTATCTCGATGCGCAAGGCCCACCGGTCAACCCGGAGGCCGGGAAACGACCGTTTGCCCTATGGGGACGGCGATTCCCGGCCTTTTCCAATTACAGGAGGGAGCAACGATGATTACGATCAAGGCGCCTGGAAAATACGCGAACGAACCGGGGGTGCTGGACAAAAGCGGGCCTTGGATCGCCGCGCTCGGCCGCAGAGCTTTCGTCGCGGGAGGCAAGACGGCATGGGAGAAGACGTCCGCCAAGCTTACGGCCAGCCTGCGGCAGGCCGGCGTCGATTTTACGGTCCGGGAAGTTACCGGTCCGTGCACCCGCGAACGAATCGACGAATTGGCGGACGGCGCGAAGCGGTATGAAGCCGATCTCGTGATCGGCATTGGCGGAGGGCGCGCGCTGGATTTGGCCAAGGCGGCAGGGGACAAGCTGGCGCTTCCCGTCGTCGCCGTCCCGACGGTGCCCGCCACTTGCGCGGCATGGTCGGCGCTGACGGTGCTCTACGATGAGGAAGGCCGCTCGGCAGGCTATTTGCCGCTGAGCCGTTCGCCCGAATGGGTGCTGGCCGATTCGGAAGTGCTGGCCGCCGCGCCGAGACGCTATTTGGCGGCCGGGATCGGCGACACCATCGTCAAGTTCTACGAGACGGGAGCAGGGGAGGCTTCCGGCGGCCACGGGCGGCTCGACGTCCGCATCGGGTTGCAAACGTCGCGGCTGGCGCTCGATATTTTTCGCGAGCACGCTTTGCGGGTGTTTGAGGAAGCGGATCGCGGCAACGTCACGGCGGCTTTCGCGGACGTAACCGATTCGATCGTGCTGCTGGCCGGCTTGGTCGGAAGCATCAGCAGCGGCGCGGCAAGAGCCCCGATCGCCCACGCCATTCACGACAGCCTGACCTGGTTTCCGGAGACGCACGGGACGCTGCACGGCGAGAAAGTGGCTTTCGGCCTGATCGCCCAGCTTGCGCTTCTGGGACAAACGGAAGAAGCCCGCTACTGGGCCGAATTCCAGCACCGGCTTGGGTTGCCGGTTACGCTGCGGCAGCTCGGATTCCCGGAGGACCGGCCGAACGTGCCGGAAGCGATCGCATCCGGCGTCAAGCTTTCGGATGATGTGCTCCAGGCGCTTCCCGTCCCGGCCGACGGCCCCCGGTTGGCGGCGGCGATCGCGGAAGCGGACCGCATCGGGGCGGCCGTTCGAGCAACCGTTCGATCCTGAGAGGTGGAAAACGAGATGAACCGCAAAGCACGCAATGCACGGCATGGCATTTTATTTTCCTATGGCTGCTGTCGGCCGCCATTACGAGCAGCTCATTTTGAACCGCGTGCTGGGACGCAGGGAAGGATCGGCGCATGTGGCGGCCGAGCGGAGAGTAAGCTATTCCATCTGACTGTACGGCAAAATGAACCTAGAAGGGGGATTTTACGATGGCTCGTATCACCGCTGCAGCCGAAGACGTCCGCAGCCCCGACGCGCAGCAGCTCATTCGCGAGCTGAGCGACGAGCTCGCGAAACTGTACGGCGTCGGCGACGGAAGCGCGGGCTTCCGGCCGGAAGACGTCGAGAAGCCGCGGGCCGCGTTCGTCGTGGCTCGTCTGGACGGCCGGCCCGCCGGATGCGGGGCGCTTCGGCCGCTTACCGACGGCTCCGCCGAAGTCAAACGGATGTATACCCGCGCCGAGTACCGGCGCAAAGGGGTGGCGCGGGCGATTCTCGCCGAAATCGAGCGTCTGGCGGGCGAATTCGGCTACCGCAGCGTCAAGCTGCAGACCGGACCGCTGCAGCCGGAAGCGATCGCGCTTTACGAACGCGTCGGCTATTATCGCATTCCCCGTTACGATGGGGATTGGGATCAGGTGTTGGCGTTTCAGAAAGACTTGTCGCCCGCTCAATCCCGCGCCCTGAAGGAGAGATGACCGATGTGCGCGCTGCCGATCCGCGAATCGCTGAACGCCATTCCGGTGTATAAACCGGCCAAATCCTCGGAGGACTCCGGTCGGGACCTGACCCGAATCGTTCGGCTGGCCGCGAACGAGAACACGCTCGGCTTCTCGCCGCTGGCGGAAGAGGCCGTTCGCCGGGCCGCCGCCCGGATGAATTGGTACCCGGACCCCCATTCGTCGCGGCTGCGTGCCAAGCTGGCCGAGAAGAGGGGCTTCCTTCCGGAGCAGCTTATTTTCGGGAACGGCTCGTTCGAATTGCTGTCGCTCGCCGCGCAGGCTTATTTGAATCCGGGGGAGGAGGCGATCGTTCCCTCGCCCTCGTTCGGCTGGTACAATGTGGCGACGCTGGGCGCCGGAAGCGTTCCAGTCGTCGTGCCCCTGACCGATCACAAGATCGACTTGTCCGCGATCCGGGAGAGGCTGACGCCCCGTACGCGTCTGATTTGGCTGTGCAACCCGAACAATCCGACCGGCACTTACTTCAGCGCCGGAGAGCTGGAAGCTTTCCTCGCGGAAGTGCCGGATTCGGTCGCGATCGTCGTCGACGAAGCCTATTACGAGTATGCGGACGGCGAAGATTATCCCGATACCGTCCGCCTTCTGGAGCGTTACCCGAACCTGATCGCGGTTCGCACCTTCTCCAAGGCGTACGGGCTGGCCGGTCTTCGCATCGGCTATGGCATCGCTTCGCCCGGGACGATCGAGACGCTGAACCGGATTCGCCCGCCGCTGAACGTGAATGCGCTGGCGGAAGCGGCGGCCGTTGCCAGCCTCGAAGATACCGACTTCGTCGCGGCCGTGCTCGCCAACAACCGCGAACAGAAGCGCTTCTACTACGATTCGTTCCGTGAGCTCGGGCTGGCATATTTGCCGACGGCCACGAACTTCATCATGGTCGACCTCGGAACGGAGAGCGATCCGGTATATGCGGAAATGGCGCAGAGAGGCGTTCTCGTGCGGCCGGGCAGCGACTTCGGCATGCCGACCTGGCTGCGGATCTCGATCGGCAAGCCCGACGAGAACCGGCGGGCGGTAGAGCTGCTGCGGCAAGCGCTGGGCGCGAAGGTGTAGCAGGCGAAGCAAGTTTGAGCCCGGCCGGGATGAACTCGGCCGGGCCGTTTTTTTAAAAAATAGAGTGCTGTTGCAATCAACTTGCGAGCGAATCTTTCACCTGTCGTTCGAACTTCACCGATCGGCCGTTGTCAACGGCACCCCGCGCTATCGGACCTGCGCCTTACGAACCCTGTGCACCTTATTTGGGCAAAAAAGCTTGTTTAAAAATGGTAACGAACTCCAGCGTCGCTATTACGGGTTATGCGCGGCATTCTCTCGATTTTTTGCTTCAATAGCGTGGCTGAAGTTCGTTAGAACAACAAAAAGACAATACAGATTCTTTTAAGAACTATACGATTCGTTAGGAAGGCAGCCTCGGGGAGCCCGGGCGGCAACTCGTTCCCCGCGTTGAGACGAACGCCATCCTGACGATGCATACACCGATATGATCGGCTCCGGCGGAAGGGGGGAACCGACGGAGGAAGCTTTCCCTCGGCGGCTTCCAAAGCTTCTTGCCTCCCTAGGGAAGCCGCAGGCGATTTGGCCTCTCTACGATCGGATGGAGTGAATGAGGCAAGGCATCCGCAACTCCGCTGGAGCTGTAACCCGGTGCGGTAGAAGAACATGCGTGCATCGGCCAATCGCATTTTTTATCGGATAAACTCTCCTTCGCTGTCGAAAACCCGCTTTTCAAGACGATCTTATCCCTCTATTAAGCGTTTGAGGCCCTTACGAGCAGTCCAATCCGACTTACAATAAGGAGGTAAGCAGCGACACATAACTTATGGGAGGGTCTCACGAGTGGAAAAGAAACTTGTTTCGGTACTGGCCGTATCGGTCGCCATGACGGCGTTCCTCGCCGCGTGCGGCAACGGCAACGACAACGAAGGCAGCTCCGCTTCCCCATCCGCCAGCGAGAGTCCGAGCGCATCGCCGTCGGCGTCCGCGCCGGCATCGGAATCGGCGTCTCCGGAGAAAGTCGAGAACTTCACCGTGTCGCTACGCCACATCCAAATCGGCGACGCGCAGAAGTTCCGCAAAGCGATTCTTGACGACGTCGTCAAACAGACGGAAGCCGACGTTCCGGGGCTCAAAATCGAGCTGGACGGCATCGAGGACAACGTCAACCGCTTCACGAAGCTTCCGGCCGAGATGGCCGCAGGCAACCCTCCCAAAATATTCGACGTCTTCGGCGGCGCCGGCGATACGCAGAAGTACGCCAAAGCGGGACGCATGCTCGACCTGACCCCGATTCTCGACGAGCTCGGACTGAAGGACAAATTCCTCAACGGGGTTCTCGATCCGTTCTCCGTGGACGGCAAAGTGTACGGCTTGCCGATCGGCGGCAACACGGAAGGCATTTTCTACAATACGGATCTGTTTGCGAAGTACAATCTGAATCCTCCGACCACGTGGGACGATCTGATCAAGGCGGCCGACACGCTCAAGCAAAAAGGCGTTACGCCGTTCGCGGTGGGCTCCAAAGGGGCGTGGGTGCCCAACATGCTCGTCAACACGTTCATCGGCCGCATCGCCGGCGAGAACACGAACGCGGGCTTCATCACCGGCGCTTCCAAGTGGAATTCCCCGGACGTCGTCGCCGCTTACCAGCTGTTCGCCGATTGGGAGAAGAAAGGGTACTTCACCAAAGGCGAGCTAGGCAAAGAATACGGCGACATGCTCAACGACTTCGTGGCGGGCAAAGCCGGCATGATGTTCGACGGCTCCTGGCGCTCGTCGGCGTTCAAGAACGACGCCGTCGGCGCCGCGATCGCGGGCAAGGTCGCATTCGTCAGCCTGCCGGCCATCCCGAACGGCAAAGGCGACCAGACGTCCGTCAACGCCAACTACGGCGAGGGCTACGGCTTCTCCGCCGATCTGAACGACAACGAGCTCAAAGCGGTCAAAGCGTTCATCAAAAACATGTACAGCGACGAAATGCAGCTCCGCGGCCTGCTGGAAGACGGCGTGCTGCCTTCCATGCAGCTGTCGGACGAATCGATCGCCAAGGTGACGGACCCGATCGTGAAGCAGGTGCTCGATGTGCTCAAGAACGCCGGCACGACGTTCCCGCACTTCGACTCCGTCGTGCAATCGAAAGTATACACAGAGACCGAAACGCAGCTGCAAAAGCTGATCGCGAACAAGGCAACGCCGCAGCAAGTCGGCGACGCAATCCAGAAGGTGCAAGACGCCGAGAACGCCGCCGCAGCCAAGTAAGCTAGCCGTACGAAGAGGCGCCTCCCGCCCGCGCGTGGTTGGCGCCTCCCGACTTTCCGGGGATGCAGGCATCTCCGGCGACGGCGGGGGGAGAGACTATGAAAACCACACTCAGAAATCCCTATGTTTATCTCTTATTCGTCCTTCCTACGATCGCGCTTTATTTCCTTTTCTTTATTTATCCGATGCTGACCTCCGTCTACTACGGATTTACGAATTGGAACGGGCTGGACACGAAGGACTTCGTCGGGTTCGACAACTTTGTCAACGCATTCAAGGACGCCGACTTCCGCAATTCCATCGTCAACAACCTTTACATTTTGCTTTTCTCCTGCTGCGTGCAAGTGCCCCTGATCGTCGTCTTCTCGCTTCTGATCAGCAGCGTGAAGCGGTTCCAGGGCTTCTACAAGACGACGGTGTTCATGCCGTCCATTCTGTCGACCTCGGTCATCGGGATTCTGTGGGGATACATTTACGATCCTGACGTCGGCCTGATCAACAGTATTTTGCAAGCGTTCGGTCTGGAGCCGATTTATTTCCTGGCCGACATGAAGTGGGCTCTCGTATCCATCCTGATCACGAACGCCTGGCAATGGATGGGGTTCTATATCGTGCTTATTCTGGCCGCGATTCTGGCCATTCCGAAGGATATCGACGAAGCCGCCATGATCGACGGAGCGACCGGCGTCCAGCGGGCCTGGTATTTGACGGTGCCGCTCATCAAGCCGATTATCAACGTCGTCATCATGCTGTCGATCGCGGGCGCTCTGCGCGTCGTCGACATCGTGCTCGTCATGACGGGCGGCGGTCCCGCGGGAGCGACGGACGTCATGGCTTCGTACATGGTGAATAAAGCGATCAAATACGGCGATTACGGATACGGCACGGCGCTGTCCATCATCATTTTCGCGTTCGCGCTCGTGCTGACCGCCCTTTATCAAATCTTGATCGTCAGAAGACAGGAAAAGGTGGAATATTGATGACGGCAACCGTACGCAAATCCATTCCGCACATGGTCATGATCGCCTACATCGTCGTCATTCTTGCGCCCTTCCTGTTCATTTTGTTCTCTTCGTTCAAGGCGAACAACACCGAGATCGCAACGCATCCGTTCGGCTTGCCCAAGAAGTGGGTGTTCGAAAACTACAAGGAAGCCTGGGTCAAGGCGAAAATCAACGTTTACTTTTTCAACAGCCTCTATTTGGCGCTCAGTTCCGCGGTCGTCGGCGTGCTTCTGGCCGCCGCGACTTCCTTCGCGATTACCCGCATGCGGTTTAATAGGATCAGCTCCTGGGTTTATCAATTCGTTCTGATCGGAATGCTCATTCCGGGCAACGTGCTGTTTATCGCGCAGTACCTTCTGGTGCAGAAGCTTGGCATCCTCGATACGCACTGGTCGCTGTTTCTGCCGTATACGGCGGGCGCGCTGCCGTTCAGCGTGCTGCTGATCGCGGCGTTCATGCGGTCGATTCCGCACGAGCTGGAGGAAGCCGCCGTCGTGGACGGGATGAGCGTCTTCCGGATGTTTTTCCAGATCGTCCTGCCGCTCACCGTTCCAGCGCTCGTCACCGTGTTTATCGTCAACTTCCTCGGCAACTGGAACGAATATTTGCTGTCGTTCTTCTTCATCAGCAAGGACGCGCTGCGCACGCTGCCTTCCGGCATGGTCCAGTTCCGCGACGCGTTCCAGACGAATTACGCGCTCGTCTGCACGGGCATCGTGTTCAGCGTCCTGCCGGTGCTCGTGATGTACACGTTCCTGCAACGGAAAATCATCGAAGGGCTTACGGCGGGCAGCGTCAAAGGCTGAGCCGCGGGCCGCGGGCAAAAAAATGGCGGCGCAGGGATCAACTCCTGCACCGCCATGTTATTTTTACCATTTGCGCCGGCGCCTCTGCAATGGGACAATGGAGAGACCATGCAAGGAGGTCGCGCACCCGATGAATACCGCTCCAAGAGTGCACTCGTTCCCGCCCGTCGCGGACGAGCGTTCCCGCATCTTGATTCTGGGCAGCATGCCCGGCGTCGCCTCGCTGGAGGCCCATCAATATTACGGCAACCCGCGCAATTACTTGTGGCGGATTCTCTACGCCCTGCTGGCGGACGGCGTTCCGGACGAACGCTACGAGGATCGGCTCGCCTTCGCGCTGCGGCACGGCTTCGCCCTCTGGGACGTGTACGCATCCTGCGTGCGCAAAGGCAGCCTGGACAGCGACATCCGGGATGCGGTGCCGAACGACATTCCCGGCCTGCTGCGCCGCTGCCCGAGCCTCTCGGTCGTCGCCTGCAACGGCGGCACGTCGCACGCCGCGCTGCTCAAACGGTTCGGCAGCGACCCGGAGCTGCGGAAGCGGACCGTTCTCCGCCTGCCGTCGACGAGCCCGGTGCCGACGCCGCACTATCGCGGCCTGGAAGACCGGCTCGCCGCCTGGCGAACCGCGCTCGCGCCTTACTTGCCGTGAGCGTGCAGCGGCCAGACCGGCCAAACTCCGCTTAAATCGCCCAGTTGCCTTTGCGGAAAATGGGCTCTTCCTTGCCGTCCGCGGTCATGCCGTAAATATCCATCTCCGCCGAGCCGACCATGAAGTCGACGTGGGTGAGGCTCGTATTCAATCCTCTGGCCTTCAGCTCCTCCTGCGACAGCCCCGTGCCGTTCTTCACGCAGAACGCGTAGGCGCTGCCGATCGCGAAATGGTTGGAGGCGTTCTCGTCGAACAGCGTGTTATAGTACAAAATGCCGGATTGCGAGATCGGCGAATAATGGGGGACGAGCGCCACTTCGCCAAGATAGTGCGAGCCTTCGTCCATCTCGACGAGGTTCTTCAACGCCTCTTCGCCTTTCTCCGCCTTCACGCCGACGATGCGGCCGTTCTCGAACGTCAGCGTGAAGTTGTCGATCAGGTTGCCGCCGTAGCTGAGCGGCTTCGTGCTGGAGACGCGGCCGTTCACGTCCGAAGCGAGCGGGGCGGTGAACACTTCCTCCGTCGGCAAGTTTGCGACGAACGGCGTTCCGGCCTCGTTGACACTGTCGGCCGCCACCCAGATATGATCCTGCGGAAGGCCGACGAACAGGTCGGTTCCGGGAGCGACGTAGTGAAGCCGCTTGTATTGCTTGGCGTTCAAATAATCGGCCTTCTCGTTCAGCGTCCGGATGTGCTCCTGCCAAGCGGCGACCGGATCGCCCGCGTCGACCCGGGTGGCGCTGAAGATGGCGTCCCACAGCTTCGCGATCTGCTCTTCCCGGGGCAAGCCGGGGAACACTTTGGCCGCCCAGGCGGCGGAAGGGGCGGAGACGACGCACCAGCTGAATTTGTTCGCCTGCGCATATTCCCGGTATTTCTTCATCGCTTTGCTGTACGTTTTTTGATGATTGACGATTCGCTCCTGCGGCACGCCCTTGAGCAAGTCCGGGTCGGAGGAGACGATGCTGACGACCGCCGCATTGTTCTCGATCAGCTCGTTCATTTCCCCGGCGTACCATTTCGGCTCCTCGAGGAAGGCGCCGTCGTCGGCATGATCGTAGCGCAGACGGGCGATCGTGTCGTCGCTCCAGTTCACTTTGACGAGGAAGGCGCCGGCTTCATAGCCTTTGCGCGCGACGGCGCGTACGAGCTCCACGGCGTCGGTCGTCGCGTTGACGACCAGCTTCTGGCCTTTCTGGACACGAAGGCCTATGTTGACGATCAGATCCGCGTAGCGGTCGAGTTTCTCCTGATGGGTGGTCATGGGCAAAGATCCTCCTAGCGTAGGGAAGCTTGGCTCCCGATTGTTCTCTCTAACTATAGCATACGGTTCATGCGGGTTCCCAATTGCGCTGCGAGCGGCTTTACGATAAAAAAAGCGCCCGGCATCGGGAATCCGAAGATTGCCCGGCGCCGGGGTGGCTTGTATGCTTTAACGGCCTTCCGTCAGCTTCTCCATCTCTTCGATCAGCCCTTCGAAGACGCTCATCGCCTGGGCGATCGGCTCCGGCGTAGACATGTCGACGCCGGCTTTTTTCAGGATATTGATCGAATAGTCGCTGCCGCCGCTCTTCAGGAAGCCGAGGTAACGGTCCACAGCCGGCTGTCCCTCGTCGAGAATTTGCTTCGCGAAGCTCGTCGCCGCCGAGAAGCCGGTTGCGTATTTGTACACGTAGAAGCTCGTGTAGAAATGGGGGATGCGCGCCCATTCCATCTCGATGTCCTTGTCGACGGCCATGTCGTTCCCGTAGTACTTGACGTTCAAATCGTAGTAGATGTCGCAAAGCTCTTGCGGCGTGAGCGCCTCGCCGTTCTCCGCCTTGGCGTGTACGATCTTCTCGAATTCCGCGAACATCGTCTGGCGGAAGACGGTCGTCCGGAACTGGTCCGCGTAATAGGTGAGCAGGTACATTTTTTCCTTCGGATCGTCGGATTTGTTCAGCAGGTAGTTCATCAGCAGCGCCTCGTTCAAGGTGGAGGCGACTTCCGCCAGGAAGATCGTGTACTGCGCGTCCCGGTATTCGTTGCTCTCGTCCGAATAGTAGGAATGCAGCGCATGGCCCATCTCGTGCGCCAACGTGAACATGCTGTTCAGATTGTCCTTATGGTTGAGCAGCACGTACGGATGCGTGCCGTAAGCGCCCCAGCTGTAAGCGCCGCTGCGTTTGCCTTCGTTCTCGTAAACGTCGATCCAGCCGTTGTCGAAGCCGCTTTGCAGCACTTTGCGGTAATCGTCCCCGAGCGGAGCCAGGCTGGCGTAGACGGTCTTTTTGGCTTCTTCGTACGTGATGTCCATATCGAATTCGTCGACGAGCGGCGCGAACAAATCGTACATGTGCAATTCGTCGACCTTCAGCAGCTTTTTGCGCAGCGCCATGTAGCGGTGCATCAGAGGGAGATGCTCGTGTACGGTGGCGATCAGGTTGTCGTATACGCTCACGGGAATGTTGTCTCCGAACAGCGACATTTCCAGCGCCGAAGGATAATGGCGGGCGTTCGCGTAGAAAATGTTCTTGGTCACGTTGGCGTTAAGCGTCGCAGCCAGCGTGTTGCGCCATTTGCCGTACGTCTCGTACACGGCTTTGAAGGCGTCCTTGCGCACGTTGCGGTTGCGGCTCTCGAGGAACTGGATGTATCGGCCGTGCGTCAGCTCGACTTCCTCGCCTTTTTCGTTCTTGATCTTCGGGAACTTCATGTCGGCGTTGTTCATCATGCCGAAGATCGTGCTCGGCGCCTGGGACACGTTGCCGACCTGGGCGAGCAGCGATTCTTCCGCTTTGGACAGGACGTGGGGCTTCTGGCGAAGCATCTCGCGAAGCGTCCGTTTGTATGTAGGCTTCAGCGCCGGGTCCTGAATGAACGTTTGCAGCTGCTTTTCGGAGAGCGACAAAATTTCGGGCGTGATGAACGACAGCGCCTCGTTCACTTCGACGCTCAGCTTCTTGGCTTTCTCCGACAAAGCCTGATATTTGCCTTCCGCCATATCTTCGTGGTGGCGCATGTTGGCATAGGCATAGAGGCGTTCCAGCGTCATGGACAAGTCGTCTTCCAGATCGAAGCATTCGGCGATCGCGGCGGCGTTGTTCAGCTTGCCCTGGTAGCCCGCGATCTCGCCGATTTGTTTGCGCACTTTGCCGTATTCGGCATCCCATTGCGCTTCATTCGGGAATAAGTCCTCCAGCTTCCAGCGGAATTCCGCCGGCGTCTCGCTGCGTTTCGGTACTTGGTTCATGGACTTGGAATACCTCCTCTTGGATATGATATCGCGGCTGTCCCTTTGTTCGGCCGCCGTTCCCTTTGAAGCTTGCGGGTTCGGGGCGGGGGCCGCGGCGGAACACAACAAAGACAACGCCGCCAGAGCGGCGGCGGACGGCAGAACATACGATTTCATGAACGGACCTCCGAACTTGCGGGTAGAGTTGCCGTTCCTAGTATGTCCAGCCTTGTTGCTTTTTACGATCGGATGGGAAGCTTCGGCTTCCGGCCCTTCTTCTCCCCTGGGCTCAGGTGCCGGCGGTGAAGAGGGCGTACGCGATCAGGAAAAAGGCGAAAACGACCAGTACGAGCGCGGTGATGGCAAGCCCTCGCCGCAATTGCGGGGGGATCGACTGCCGCTGCCAGATGATGACGGCCGCCAGCCCGAACGAAGCGACGGCGAAAATAAGCGTGGCGTTGTGGTCCAAGATGCCGGCAACCTCCTAGTCAAAAAACGTAAATCGTCAAATCGAGCGAAGGTTGTTCAGCGTCTCGCGCAGCTGGTCTTCGCCGCCGGGAAAATCTTTAGCCTGGAAATGATTTTCCGCCCAGTGCATCATCTCCGCCCGGCTGAGAAACCTGTGGCATTCCTCGCCCCATTGGTCGGAGATTTCGCGGACGACGAGCGTCTTGCCCTGCACTTCGACGGTCAGCATGTTGTAATTGTCGTGCTTGTAAATGACGTGTTTGGCGAACATCCTTAAGTCTCCAATAAGCCGCCTGTTGGCGATATTTTCTTAATCATAGAAGAGATGGACGCAGAAATCAACGTGCCCGCCCGGAATCGGCCGCTTGACAGGAAGACCCGGCGGCGTTCATGATGGAATTGGAATCCGGCAGCGGATTACCTGCGAGACGAGCCGAGAAGAGATGAGACGAGAGGAGAAGAGAAGAATGAACGCATTCGAAAGTCAAAATTTGCCCGCCTACCCGCAAATCGGCGTGGCGTCCACTTGCCGGTCTTACCGGGAGTATATGGACATGTTCGGCTTGAATGAGGCGGACTTGCGCGGTGGACCGGTGCTTGACGTCGCCGGGGGAGCGTCGTCGTTCACGGCGGAGCTGCACGGCATGGGACTGGACGCGACAGCCGCGGACCCGTTCTACGAAGGAGACCGGGAGGCGGTCATCGCCGCAGCCGCCGAAGAGCTATCCGTTTCTTCATTAAAAGTGGAGGCGTTGCGGGACGTTTACGATTGGAGCTATTACGGCACGCCGGAGCGGCACAGAACGATGCGGGAGAAGGCGCTGGCGCGATTTGCCGCCGATTTTCGCAAGGACATAGGGGGCAGCCGGTATGTGGCCGCTGCGCTCCCCGAGCTTCCGTTTGCGGACGGGGCGTTCCGGACGGTGCTATGCAGCCATTTCCTGTTTCTGTACGGCGACCGTTTCGACGAACGGTTCCATCAAGAGGCGCTGGACGAAATGTTGAGGGTGACCGCGAGCGGGGGAGAAATCCGAATTTATCCGCTGGTGACGCTAAAGTGGGACATATCCCCAATTATTCAGAATATTATGGAATATGTTCGGGATCGGGCGGAGCCTTTCCTTGTTCCGGGCAAATTGCCTTTTATCCCCGTTGCTAGCGAGGTTTTGCTGCTTCGGAAGCGCTGAAACGGACAACTCGGAACAAAAAGTTCACATATTGCGTCTTGACAATGAATCGGTTATAATTGTCTTATTCGCCGATTGACGGCGAGATTTTAGGAGGTTTTTCATTTGAGAGGAACAGTTAAGTGGTTTAACGCAGAGAAAGGCTACGGCTTCATCTCCGTAGAGAACGGCAACGACGTATTCGTTCACTTCTCTGCGATCCAAGGCGAAGGCTTCAAGACCTTGGAAGAAGGTCAAGCGGTTGAATTCGAAATTACGCAAGGCAACCGTGGACCGCAAGCATCCAACGTGGTGAAACTGTAAGTCTCGCCTAGGCGAAGGCTTATCGCATATCACGAACGAGCGCTAACGAACAAAGCCTCCGGTTTCGGCCGGGGGTTTTTTCCTGTATCCGGAATTTGGAAAATAATGGATCGATCGGCACGGACATCCCCTTTTCCCGACCCCGTCCCATTATCCCTTTCCGTCAGAAGGAACGGTTCCGATGAAGGTTCCTCGTCGGAAACGGACCCAGGAACCGGACGGGAATAGCCCTCTTTCTGAATGAAAGGGATAATGGGAGGATTCCGCGGAAACAGCTTCAAGCCGAGTGAGGGGGAGCCTACGGGGGGCAGCCCAACCCTGAAGGAAAGGGATAGTGGGCTGGGATTGCGCAAACGCAAACGCCCCGCCCGAAGGCGAGGCGTTTGTACGGCCGGCGCGCTTAGGCGCTCTCGGCGGGAACGCTGCGATGCACCCGCTCGATCGTGCCGCCGCCGAGGCAGACGTCGCCGTCGTAGAAGACGACGGCCTGGCCGGGGGTGATGGCCTTCTGCGGCTCGTCGAAGTCGACGCGGACCGAGCCGTCGGGAAGCGGCGTTATCGTGACGCCCTGGTCCGGTTGGCGATAGCGGAACTTCGCCGTGCAGCGCAGCGGGCCGGCCGGCTTGTCCGGGCTGATCCAATGGACCGCTTCCGCGGTCAAACCGGTCGAATAGAGGCTCGGGTGCCGGTCGCCCTGCACGACGTACAGCACGTTGCGCTCCAGATCCTTGTCGGCGACGAACCACGGTTCGCCGGTGCCCGAGCCGCCGATGCCGAGCCCCTGGCGCTGGCCGAGCGTGTAGTACATCAAGCCGTCGTGCCGTCCTTTGACCTCGCCTGTGCGGATGTCCACCATGTCACCGGGCTTGGCGGGAAGGTACTGGCTGAGAAACGCTTTGAAGTTGCGCTCTCCGATGAAGCAGACACCCGTGCTGTCCTTCTTCTTCGCGGTGGCCAGCCCCGCTTCTTCGGCGATGCGGCGCACCTCGGGCTTCGGCAGATGGCCGATCGGGAACATGGCGCGGGAGAGCTGCTCCTGGTCGAGCGCGTGCAGGAAGTACGACTGATCCTTGTTGCCGTCGACGCCCCGCAGCAGCCGATATTGCCCGCCCGCGTTCTCTACGCGCGCGTAATGGCCGGTGGCGATCAAGTCGGCGCCCAGGTCGAGCGCTTTTTGCAGAAATTCGCCGAACTTGATCTCCCGGTTGCACATGACGTCCGGGTTCGGCGTGCGGCCCCGGCGGTATTCGTCCAGGAAGTAGGCGAACACTTTGTCGCGGTACTCCTCTTCGAAGTTTACCGTATAATAAGGGATCCCGATTTGGTCGCACACGCGGCGGACGTCTTCGGCGTCGGCATCGGCGGTGCACACCCCGAACTCGTCGGTATCGTCCCAGTTTTTCATAAAGACTCCGATGACATCGTAGCCTTGCCGCTTCAGCAGCAGCGCCGTCACGGAGGAATCCACGCCGCCCGACATGCCGACGACGACGCGCGTCGAAGCGGGATCGGCTGGGTGATTTTTCATGTTCGATCATCTCCTTGAACCCGCTTTCGGCTCTTGACTCGCGGGTACCCCCCATTGTAGCATAAATGGGCCTTTTTCTCACGCAATCGCGAACATCGGAACTTTGTAAACGAAATGACATGAATATGTTACGTTTTTTTTGTCCACAAAGAGAATTGTTGTGATAACATATATCTGATATGGGGATACTCCTCTATTTACCCGATGATTCCGCAGAAGCGTAAATACAGAAAAGTTTTTTCCGTTGAAAAGAGGTGCGGTTTTTGAAAATTTCCACAAAAGGCCGTTACGGTTTGACAATTATGATGGAGCTGGCGGCCCGATTTGGCGAAGGCCCGATTTCCTTGAAGAGCATCGCGGAGAAAAACGGACTTTCCGAGCATTACCTCGAGCAACTCATCGCGCCGCTGCGCAACGCCGGGATGGTGAAGAGCATCCGGGGAGCCTACGGCGGTTATATTCTGTCCAAGGAACCGGAGGCGATTACGGCGGGCGACGTCATTCGCATTCTGGAAGGGCCGATCAGCCCGGTGGACTTCACCGAGGAAGACGATCCGGCGAAGCGCGACCTGTGGCTGCGCATCCGGGACAGCATCGCGAACGTGCTCGATTCCACATCTTTGTCCGATCTGATCAATTTCAAGGAAGAAGGGGCGCCCGACAGCTACATGTTTTACATCTAGCGGGGGGCGAGCATCATGGAACGGATCTATTTCGACCATGCGGCGACGACGCCGATGCATCCGGAAGCGATTGCGGCGTACGCCGAAGCGGCGGCTCAAGGGCCGGGCAACCCGTCCAGCCTCCACGCGCAAGGCCGCGCGGCGCGCAGCCGCCTGACCGCGGCGAGGGACCGGCTGGCCGGCATTCTTCGCTGCGATCCGGCGGAGCTGGTGTTTACCGGCGGCGGCACGGAGAGCGACAACGCCGCGTTGTACGGAGCGGCCTGGGCACAGCGCAGGCGCGATCCCCGGCGCGTCGGCATCGTTACGACGGCGGTCGAGCATCACGCCGTGCTGAACGCTTGCCGCAAGCTGGAAGCCGAAGGCTTCGAACTCGTCGTGCTGCCCGTCGACGAGACCGGGCGCGTGTCGACGGCGAGCGCGGAAGCCGCCATCGGCGAGACGACGGCAGTCGTCAGCGTCATGTGGGCCAACAACGAAGTGGGCACGCTTCAGCCGGTGGCGGAGATCGGACGCCTCGCCAGGGAGCGCGGCGCGGTCATGCACGTCGACGCCGTTCAGGCATTCGGCTACGAGGCGATCGATCTCGGCGCGCTGCCGGTCGATCTGCTCAGCTTGTCCGCCCACAAGATCAACGGGCCGCAAGGCGTCGGCGCGCTGTACATCCGCAAAGGCACGCCATTCGAGCCGACCGCTCGCGGAGGCTCGCAAGAGCGCAACCGCCGCGCCGGGACGGAGAACGTCGCGGGCATCGCGGCGTTCGCCAAGGCGGCCGAGCTCGCCGCTGCACAGCGAGAAGAGCGGCGCGCCCATGCGGCCGCCGTGCGAGCGGCGCTGCTGGAAGGGCTGGCCGAGCGGCTCGGCCCGGACGGCTTCCGCGTGAACGGCGCGGCGGACGAGGATGCGCGCATTCCGCACATTTTGAACGTCAGCTTTCCCGGCATTTCGAACGAGACGATGCTCATGAATCTCGATTTGTCCGGCGTGGCGGCGTCCGCCGGTTCGGCCTGCACGGCCGGATCGCTGCAGCCGTCCCACGTCCTGACGGCCATGGGACTTTCGAATCAAATTTGCGGCTCCGCGATACGATTTAGCTTCGGTTTGGGGAATAATGAAGCTGAAGCGGAAAAAACCGCAAAAATCATTGCAACCATTGCGACGCGTTTGCGTAATAGATAACAAGCGCCTCGCGCTCGAGGTGCCATAGTCGTGCGAAATGTGCAACAAATGATCGGTTTGCCCGTCTATTTAAAGGATGGCAAGCTTGTCGGCCGCATTCAGGATTTCGGATTCGATGAATTTTGGCAAGTGGCTTGCGTCGTGCTCGACACGAAGGTCTGGTTCCGCCAGGCGGTGCGAATCGTGAAATGGTCGGATGTTACGGTCATCGGCGACGATGCCTTGTTCATCCGGGACCGCAGCGCGGTGTCCACGATCGAGCGCAAGCATTTGCTCCGCTCCTTCCATACCGGTCTGATCCGGTTGAAGGAGCTTCCGGTTTACACGGTCGATGGACAAGAACTCGGCCGCGTCTCCGACGTTTATTTCGGCAAGTCACAGGGTACACAAATAGTAGGATACGAATTGACGGACGGTTTTCTCGCGGATGTGTTCGAGGGCAGACGTCGGCTTTTATTGCCGCAAGGGCCTGAGGGCGTCACGTTGGGCGAAGATGCCATCTTGGTTCCCGCTTCATGCGAACGGGTGCTGGAGAGAGAACCTTACGCGGAAAGTGATAGGTGATAAGCGATGATGAGATGCCCCAACTGCAACTCGAAGGATATCGGGAAGATCGGTTCCCATCAGTTTTATTGCTGGAGCTGCTTTATCGAACTGACGGTGAACGGGGACAAAATGTCCGTCTATCAGGTCGAAGAAGACGGAACGCTCAGCTCTCTGGACGACTTGTTCTTCGGCGAGCAAATTCCGCCGCAAGTTCACGCCAACGGAATGTAATTTTTACGCGTTAACACGTATACGTAAGACGAGTTCCGGAGCCCCGGTCTGTTTCGCCATGCGCGAAAGGCCGGGGCTAATTCGTGTTGCCGGAGGTTTACGGCAAGGGACAAGTACATATACTGGAAGCAGATGGCCGCATTCGGAGGCCGAACGAAGCGGGGGTGGGGCGTCTGATCCGTTTTCTCCAAAGTCGACTCTTTGCCGTGCTGGTGTTCGTCATCCTCGGCCTCGTGGCGTTATATTTGCTTATTCTGGTCCAACCGATGCTGCTGTCCATCTACCGGTTCGTCAAAGCGGTGTCGGCTCCTTTTTTTGTCGCGATGATCATCGCCTACGTGCTCAACCCCGTCGTCGGGCTGCTGCACGACCGGAAGGTGCCGCGAACGGCCGCCGTGCTGCTCATCTACGCGGTGTTCATTTGCAGCTGCGTCGTTCTGTTCGTGAACATCACGCCGATGTTCGTCAGCCAGGTGCAGGAGCTGAACGAGCATATGCCCGAGCTGACGATCAAGGCGCAAAACATGATGGACCATTTTAACAACAACGACTCGCTGCCGGAGAGCGTCCGCAATGGCATCAACCGGTCGATCACCGGGCTGGAGAAGGTAATTTCCGAACGGATCGCGGGATTTATGAACAATATCGGGGCGCTCGTCAACGTGTTTTTCCTGGCGATGGTCGTTCCTTTTCTCGCGTTCTATATTTTAAAGGACATGGAAGTGATTGAACGGGCGGTGTTCAAGTACGTCCCCCGCGCCAAGCGGCAGGGAACCATCCGGCTGCTCAAAGAAATCGACGGCGCGCTCGGCAGCTACATCCGGGGCCAGCTGCTCGTGTCGGTGTGCGTCGGGGTGTCGGCTTACGTCGGTTACCTGATCATCGGCATGCCGTATCCGATGCTGATGGCCGGATTCGTCGCCCTGTTCGACATCATCCCTTATTTGGGACCGTTCTTCGGCGCGCTTCCCGCCTTGATCATGGCCTTGACCATCTCGTGGAAAATGGTGCTGCTCGTCATCGTCGTCAATACGCTGTGCCAGTTCCTGGAGAGCAACGTCATCAGCCCGCAGGTCGTCGGCAAGTCGATGAACATTCATCCGCTGACGATCATCTTCGTCCTGCTTGTCGGGGGAGAGCTGGCGGGCGTCGTCGGCCTGCTGCTCGCGGTCCCGTTCTACGCGGCGCTGAAGGTGATCGCCCAGCATCTGTTCGCTTATTATATTCGGCGAAAAACCGTTTGACAGCGCGGAAACGGGTTGTCTATAATCATTATGATTGTTCATTTTACGCAAAGCGTCGACGAGACAAGAGTACCCCGTAGTCCGCTTGCCAGAGAGAGGATTCCTCGTTATTTTCCCTTCGTCCATTCAGGAGGCCGTCTCCAGACCGGGAGAAAACGTGGCTGAGAGAATCCTCGCCAGCGAAGGACGGGAGAAGCCGGTCTTGGAGCTCGGCTCAAAACCGACGGAAGGGCCCGTTAACGCCCGTCTAAGGCGATTGCGCCCCCATCCGGCGCAATAACCAGGGTGGTACCGCGAATCTTTCGTCCCTGACTTTTCAGGGGCGTTTTTATTTCATTTGAGGAGGAAATCCCCCATGCAACCGATGAAAGCCGCGGAAATCCGCGACAAATGGCTCCGCTTCTTCGCCAGCAAAGGGCATCACGTCGAGCCGAGCGCCTCGCTCGTGCCGCACAACGACCCGTCGCTGCTCTGGATCAACGCAGGCATGGCGCCGCTCAAGCCGTACTTTGACGGCCGCGTGAAGCCGGAGAACCCGCGCATCGCCAATTCGCAGAAGTGCATCCGCACGAACGACATCGAGAACGTTGGCAAGACGCGCCGCCACCATACGTTTTTCGAGATGCTGGGCAACTTCTCCATCGGCGATTACTTCAAGGAGGAAGCGATCACCTGGGCGTGGGAGTTTCTGACGGGCCCGGAATGGATCGGCTTCGATCCGGACCGGCTGTCGGTGACGATCCACCCGGAAGACGAGGAAGCGTTCCGCTACTGGAACGAGAAGATCGGCATTCCCGCCGAACGCATCGTCAAGCTGACCGACAACTTCTGGGACATCGGCGAAGGGCCTTGCGGACCTTGCACCGAGATTTTCTACGACCGCGGAGAAAAATACGGCGACCTGTCCGATCCGGAATGCTACCCGGGCGGCGAGAACGAGCGCTTCCTCGAGGTGTGGAACCTCGTCTTCTCGCAGTTCAACCATAACAAGGACGGCAGCTACACGCCGCTTCCGAACAAGAACATCGATACGGGCGCCGGTCTCGAGCGCTTCGCTTCGATCGTCCAGGACGTCGATTCCAACTTCGACACCGACCTGTTCCAGCCGATTATCGCGCGCGCCGCGCAAATCGCGGGCGTCGCGTACAAGGCGAACGCCGACCACGACGTCGCGCTCAAGGTCATCGCCGACCATATCCGCACGGTGACGTTCGCCGTCGGCGACGGCGTCCTTCCGTCCAACGAAGGCCGCGGATACATTATCCGCCGCCTGCTGCGCCGCGCCGTCCGCTACGGCAAGGTGATCGGCATCGACCGGCCGTTCCTGTGGGAGCTGACGGCCACCGTCGGCGAAATTATGGGAAGTTACTACCCCGAAATCGTGGAGAAGCGCGAATTTATCGAGAAGGTCATTCGCACCGAGGAAGAACGGTTCCACGAGACGCTGAGCGACGGTCTGGCCATTCTCGCCGAGCTGTGCGCCAAGGCGCGCAGCGAGGGCGTCAGCGAAATTTCGGGTCCGGACGCGTTCAAGCTGTACGATACGTACGGGTTCCCGTTCGACCTGACGGAAGACTACGCGGCCGAGCAAGGGATGACCGTCGACCGCGCGGGCTTCGACGCGGCGATGGAGGAACAGCGCGAGCGCGCCCGCGCCGCGCGCCAGGAGACGGACAGCATGAAGGTGCAAGGCGGTCCGCTCTCGGAGCTGAAGGCGAAGAGCGAATTCGTCGGCTACGACAGCCTGACGGCGGAAGCGCGCGTCGTCGCCATCGTGTCGGGCGATCGGCTGGTCGACGCCGCCGGCGTGGACGAGAACGTGGCGGTCGTCCTCGACCGGACGCCGTTCTACGCGGAGAGCGGCGGACAAGTGAGCGATACCGGCACGCTGGCCGGCGCCGGAGGCGTTGCCGCCTCGGTGAACGGCATGAGCAAGGCGCCGTTCGGCCAACACGTGCACCACGTCACGATTACGTCCGGCGCGCTCAAGGTCGGCGACACCGTCACCGCCAGCGTCAACGCGGCCGACCGCAGCGACATCGTGCGCAATCATACGGCGACGCACCTGCTGCACAAAGCGCTCAAGGAAGTGCTCGGCGAGCACGTCAACCAGGCGGGATCGCTCGTCGAGCCGGAGCGGCTGCGCTTCGACTTCTCCCACTTCGGCGCGATCAGCCCCGAAGAGCTCGCGGACGTGGAGCGCCGCGTCAACGAGCAAATTTGGCTCGGCACCGAGCTGGACATCAGCTACATGCCGATCGCCGAGGCGAAGGCGATGGGCGCGATGGCGCTGTTCGGGGAGAAATACGGCGACATCGTCCGCGTCGTGCGCGTCGGCGACTACAGCCTCGAGCTGTGCGGCGGCTGCCACGTGCGCAACACGTCGCAGATCGGCCTGTTCAAGCTCGTCAGCGAGAGCGGCATCGGCTCCGGCGTCCGCCGGATCGAAGCCGTTACCGGTCGTCACGCTTACGCGTACCTGGACGACCAGCTCCAGCTGCTGCGCGGAGCGGCCGCGCTGCTGAAGACGGGCGTCGCCGACGTGCCGAAGCGCGTCGAGGCGCTGCAAGGCGAGCTGCGCCAGCTGCAGCGCGACAACGAGTCGCTGCAGGGCAAGCTGAGCCGCCTGGAAGCGGCCGATCTCGCCGGCCGGGCCGTCGATGCGGGCGGCGTGACACTGCTGGCGGCGCAAGTGAACGCCAGCGGCATGGACGCGCTGCGCGGCGTCGCCGACGAGCTGAAGGCGAAGCTCGGCTCCGCCGTGCTGGCGCTGGGCGCCGTGGACGGCGACAAGGTGCAGCTCGTTGTCGCGGTGACGCCGGATTTGACCGCCAAAGGGCTGCACGCCGGCAAGCTGATCAAGGAACTGGCCGCCATTTGCGGCGGCGGCGGCGGCGGCAAGCCGGAGCTGGCGCAGGCCGGCGGCAAGGACCCGTCCAAGCTCCCCGAGGCGCTGGCGGCGGCTCGCTCGCTCGTGCTCGCTCAGCTCCGGGCCTAATCCGAGCCTAAAAATTGTCGACACGGCGCGCTTTCCGGCGCCGTTTCCATTTCCTGTCCGTCGCGGAATATGATATGATGGATAGGAATGAGAAAGCGAGGTGCTGGAGATGAGCTCGTCGGACAAGAATCAAATGGACAAGACGGTCAAATTCGACGTGGTTCCGGATCCCGAGCAGATATCGGCCAAGGATATCCTGTTGTCCGTACACGACGCCTTAGTGGAGAAGGAATACCACCCGATCAACCAGATCGTCGGTTACCTGCTATCCGGCGATCCCGCCTATATTCCTCGGCACAACAACGCGCGAAGCCTGATACGGAAGAAGGAACGCGACGAACTGATCGAAGAGCTCGTCCGGTTTTATCTTCACCAACATCGATAGCATGAGGATAATGGGACTGGATTACGGGGACAAGCGGATCGGCGTCGCCCTGAGCGACGCCTTCGGCTGGACCGCACAGGGCTTGGAAGTGATCGAGCGGAAGACGGAGAACGGCCACCTGGAGCGAATCCGCGAGCTCGTTCGCGACAACGGCGTGGAAGCCGTCGTAGTCGGCTTGCCGAAGAATATGAACGGGACGATCGGCCCGCGTGGCGAAATTTGCATGGCATTCGCGGAAGAACTTAGACAGACACTAGGTCTGCCCGTCCATTTATGGGACGAGAGGCTGACGACGGTGTCGGCCCAGCGGACGCTGCTCGAGGCCGACGTCAGCCGGCGCAAGCGCAAGCAGGTTGTGGACAAGATGGCGGCGGCCATTTTGCTGCAAAATTATTTGGATTCCCGCCAGAAATGAGGGACAGACGATGACGGACGAGAACAACCTCGGAGAAGAAGCGGAAATTATATACATCCCCGACGACGAAGGCAACGACGAAGCGTTCGAGGTGATTATGCGATTCGAGCCGGACGACGGCACGGGCCGCAAATACATGATGCTCGTGTCGGCTGAAGACGAGGACGAAATGCAGGAAGTGTTCGCCTTCCGTTATGAGGAGGAGAACGACGAGATCAAGCTGTTCCCGATCGAGGATCAGGAAGAGTGGGACATGGTCGAAGAGACGTTCAACACGCTGGCGGCCGGCATCGATGAAGCCGAGGATATCGGCAAATAAATCGTCTCACGCGACGGAGGAAAGCGATGACCGAAGCATCCAAGAAGGCAGGCCGCGCCGGAAGCCCGTTGAGAAGCCTGTTCGGCGACTATGTGGAGCTGGACGGAGCCGGCGGTGCGCCGCAGCGGTACAAAATTATGGCCGAGCTCGAAGTAGACGGACGAAGCTACGCGGTGCTGCAATCGGACGCGATGCGCAAGGAAGGCGACATCGAGGTGTTCCGCGTCGCCGCCGGCGAAGCGGGTTCGCCGCAGCTCGAGACGGTGGAGGACGACGAAGAGTGGGAGAACGTCGCGGAAGCTTACGACGATCTTCTGTTCGGAAGCGATGAAAGGCCTTAAGCTTGCCGGCTTCGAAGGCAGGCCCAAGGATACGGATATTAAGGCCAAAAGAGCGGGAGACCGCTCTTTTGTGCGAGAAGCGGCGCTTAGGAGGTAGGGCATGGACAGAGAGAACGACGACAGTCCGATCGGGTGGAGATCGATTTACTCGGACGATCGGGATGCCGCCGGCGGCGACCATAAGCGAAGGAACGGCGAGACGGAGGCGGAACGGGAGCGGAGCGCCGGCGAGCGGGCTTCCGGCGCCGAATCCGCTGCCGCCGAGGAGCCCGCGGCGACAGCGGACGAAGCGGTCCCTCCGCGGGTACCGCCGCGCCAAGGGGCGCCGGACGTCGGCTACCCGAGGGAATTCCGTTCCGCCGCTTCGGAAGAAGCGTCCCGCAAGCGCCAATCTTCCGCAGCGGAAGAGGAGCAAGCGGAGCCGGCCGAGCCTTCGGCCTCTTACCGGCGAAGGAAGCCCAGGCCGCTCTTGTGGTCGTTTTTTATCGCACTCGGACTGGTCGTCATCGCGGCGGCATCCGCCCTTTTCTACCTATGGAACGGGCTTCGGCCGACGCCGGCTTCCGACACGCCCGTTCGCGTCACGATCGAGAAGGGCATGCGCGCCAACAGCGTGGCGGAAGAGCTGGAGCAAAAGGGCCTTATACGTAACGCTTTTCTTTTCAGCATGTGGCTGAAGCTAAAAAACGAAGGCTCGAGATTCCAGGCCGGCGAATACGACATGCTGCCCGGCATCACCCGCGACGAGATCGTCGCCAAGCTGAACGCCGGCGCTACGGTCGCCGCAGCGACGATCCGCTTCACGATTCCCGAAGGCTTTACCGTCGAGCAAATCGCGGACCGTCTGGCCAAGGAAGGCTTCGTGAACAAGGAGAAGTTCCTGCAAGCCGCCGGGAAGCCGGATCAGGTGTCGGACTCCGTCTGGACGAAGCAAATCCCGAACACGGCCGATATGCGCTACCCGCTGGAAGGCTATATGTTCCCGGAAACGTACGAGCTGAGGAAGGGAGCGACGGAGCAGGATATTATCAATCGGATGGTGTCCGAGCTGGACCGTAAGCTGAGCCAACTGCCGGACGATTGGCAGACGACGATGCAGGAGCGGCATCTGACTTTGCATCAGCTGCTTACGATCGCGTCGCTCGTGGAGAGGGAAGTCGTTCTCGACGAAGAGCGCCCGATCGTCGCGAGCGTCATCGAGAATCGGCTGAACAAGAAAATGCCGCTGCAAATCGACGCCACGATCCAATACGTGCTTGGCAAACAGAAGGAAAAGCTGACGACCGAAGATACGAAGATCGACAGCCCGTACAACACGTATTTGCACACCGGCTTGCCGCCGGGGCCGATCGCGAGCCCGAGCCTCAAATCGATCGAGGCGGCGCTCTATCCGGCCGACACGGAATACTTGTATTACGTGACAAAGAAGGACGGAAGCAATCAGCATCTGTTCGCCATCACGTACAAGCAGCATCAGAAAAACATTCAAGCAAGCGAGAAGAACGCGAAGCAATAACCGGTTTCGGGCGCCTCAGGCGCCTGAAGCCGCCTATCCGACCCGGCGTGAGCGCCCGGACCGCGCCGAGCGGCCCGACGGCCGACGCCGGGTTATGTTATTCCGGAGGTGAAGGACAATCGTGAACAAAGCTGCGGAGCTGCTCATTGCGGCAGGCTCGATCGGTCAGATGGAACGTTATATCGAAGCAGGGGCAAGCGCCGTGCTGATCGGGGAATCCCGATTCGGCGCGCGGTTGCCGGGAGATATCGAAGCGGGCGAAATGCGGGAAGCGATTGCCCGCGCGCATGCGAAGGGGGCGAAGGCTTACGTCTCGGTGAACAAGCTGTTCCGCAATGCCGAGCTGCCGGATTTGCCCGGCTATTTGAAGCTGATTGCGGACGCGGGCGCGGATGCGGCCGTTTTCGGCGATCCCGCGGTTCTCCTGAACGCAAGGGAAGCCGCTCCCGGGCTCAAGCTGCATTGGAACGCGGAGATGACGGGCACGAACTCGGCGGCCGCCGCTTTCTGGGGGCGCAAGGGAGCCGTTCGCGCGGTGCTTGCGCGCGAGCTGAACGAAGCCGAAATTGCCGATATCAAGCGGCAAACGACGCTTGAGGTGCAAGTGCAGGCGCATGGCATGACGAATATCTACTATTCGCAGCGCAACTTGCTGCAAAGCTATATGGAGCATATCGGCAGGGAAGCCCATATCGTCGATTTGGGAGCCGACCGGGGCCGATATCTCGCCGAAGCGGAGCGTCCGGAGGAGAAGCTGCCGATCTTCGAGGACCGGAACGGCACGCACGTCATGAGCGCCGACGACATTTGCCTGCTGGAGGCGCTGCCGGATCTGCTCGCCGCCGGTGTGGACAGCTTCTATATCGAGCCGCTGCTCAAGCCGGAAGCCTACAACATCACGGTGCTTAGCAGCTACAGAAGCGCCCTGGACGCGTGGGCGGCGAATCCGGAAGCGTACCGGTTCGAAGAGCGGTGGCTGGACGACATTCGGGCGCTGCAGGATCCGGACCGGGAGCTCAGCTTCGGCTTTCTTTATAAAGAACAAGTCTATTAATGGACAAGCGCATCGAGTTCAAAGGAGGGATCGGCGTGAGCCATGCCGTAGCGGATGCACCCGTCCGGCGGGGCGCCGGGAAGCGATTCCGGCTGGACAAGCCGGAGCTGTTGGCTCCGGCGGGAAGCCTGGAGAAGTTGAAAATCGCCGTTCATTACGGCGCGGACGCCGTCTACATCGGCGGCCAGAAATACGGTCTGCGTTCGAACGCGGACAATTTCAGCATCGAGGAGATGCGTGAAGGCGTCGAATTCGCTTCCCGATACGGGGCGAAGGTGTTCGTCGCCACGAACATTTACGCGCATCAGGAGGATTTGCCCGGACTTGCGGACTATCTTCGCGAGCTGGAGGGGGCGGGGATCGCCGCCATTATCGCCGCCGATCCGGCCGTCATCGAGGTGGCGCAGCGGGTGGCGCCGGGGCTTGAGGTTCATCTCAGCACGCAGCAATCCGCGATGAACTGGCAGGCCGTGAAGTTCTGGAAGGAAGAAGGGCTTCCGCGCGTCGTCCTGGCGAGGGAGACGTCGATGGAGGAGATCGTCGAGATCAAGTCGAAGGTGGACATCGAGCTCGAAGCGTTCATCCATGGCGCGATGTGCTCTTCCGTGTCGGGGCGCTGCGTTCTGTCCAACCATTTTACCGACCGGGATTCGAACCGCGGCGGCTGCTGCCAGTCGTGCCGCTGGAAGTACGATCTCCATCAGGAAGGCCGCTCCGTCATGGGTCCGGGGGATCATCCGTTCACGATGGGCAGCAAGGACTTGAGCATGATCCGCCATATTCCGGACCTGATCGAGGCCGGCGTGGACAGCTTCAAAATCGAAGGACGGATGAAAAGCGTCCATTACGTCGCCTCCGTCGTGAACGCCTACCGCCAGGCGATCGACGCCTACATGGCCGATCCGGACGGATACGAGCTGCGGCAGGAATGGATCGACGAGATCGGCAAAGCGGCGAACCGCCCGCTGAGTACCGGCTTTTTCTATACCGTTCCCGGAGCGGCCGAGCATATTTACGAACCCGAGGAGAAGCCGGCTCCGTATGATTTCGCCGCCGTCGTCACCGGCTACGACGAAGCTTCGGGGATGGCCGTCGTGCAGCAGAGAAGCCCTTTCAAGCCCGGCATGGAAGTGGAGTTTTTCGGCCCGGGCGGCAGGAGCTTCCGGCAGCGGCTCGGGGACTTGTTTGACGAACAGGGCAATCGTCTCGATGCGGCCCGGCATCCTCTTCAAACGATCCGGATCCGGACCGAACGTCCCGTAGTCCAGTGGGACCTTATGCGCAAAAAGATATTGTAGAACTTTCCAAATAAATTTGGAACATATTCCAAAAAAGAAAAAAGGTACTCGATAAAAAGGATTCTTTCTCGACTTGTCGAATTTACTCTGATAAAGTAAGACATTGCCAAAAGAAGGCAATGATCTTGCTTCGGAGTCGCGTCCGACAAGTCTTTTTTATGCTTTAATTCGTCACTACGAGCCGGAGGGGTAGCACCAGATGAAGAAAACAACGTGGCGTGATCGGATGAATGCCGTAAACTGGAAGAAAGGGACTGAAGGCGTAGGCGGATTCGCCAGGCGGGTCAGCGGGCAGCTGAAACAGACGAAACTGGAGAACCCGATTAGGTCTGTAGGAATGAAGCTGTTCATTCTCATTTTCTGCGGGATCTTGGTTTGCGTCGTCTCGCTGGGACTATTTTCATATAGCAAATCGAAATCCGTCATTCAGCAGAAAGTAACGGATTCGAGCCGCGAGACGGCGATTCAAACCGCGGGCCGGATCGATCTGATGCTCAGCAGCTACGAGCGGAAGACGATGGAGTTTTTGTCGGATCAGGAATTCATGTCGCTGCTGAACACGAGTTTGACGACGACGGACGATTACGAGAAGTTCGACAGCCAGCGCAGCATCAATACGAAGCTTTCGTCGATCATGCTGTCCGACAGCATGATTGCGGGCATCTACTTGCTGCCGTCCGATCCGTCGCAAGACGCCATCGGCGCTTCGAGCTCCGGAGGACTGCCGAACTTGAAGGACAATACGCCGGCGTTCGTGAAGACGATGGTCGATGCGGCCGGGAAAGTCGTCTGGGTTCCGACGATGAAGACCGGCATTTCGGGTCAAATGACCTATCCGACGATCGCCGTCGGCCGCGCTTTGCTTAACGTCGGGCGCGACGAGCATCCCTATTTGCTCGTCATCGAGATCAATTTGAAGGCCATTCAAGATGTGCTCAGTACGGTCAACTTCGGCAAAGGCAGCGAGGCGTATATCGTGTCGCCCGATGGCACGGTCGTTTATTCCTCAGACGAGAAGGAGCTCGGCGCGTCTTACGGTTATAAGCTGCCAGGAGAAGACGGATCGACGACGATCTCCGTGGGCGGAACGAAGACGCTGTCCGTCGGTGCGACGACGAGCGCCGGCAACTGGTCCGTGATCGGTAATATACCGGTGTCGATTCTCGTTGACGGAGCCAAATCGATCAGCTTGCTGACGTGGGTGATGGTCATCATTTCCGCGCTGATCGCCGCGTTGATCGGTCTGGTCGTTCTGCTCTCGATCGGACGGCCGCTCGGCCAATTGCGGACGCTGATGAACGAGGGCGAGAAGGGCAATCTGACCGTTCGTTCCACGATCAAGCGCAAGGACGAGATCGGGCAGGTCGCCGAGAGCTTCAACCGGATGATGGAGCAAATTACGGGACTCGTCATGAAGACGACCGAATCGGCGGCGGAGGTGCTGGCTACCGCGTCTTCCTTGTCCGATGCATCGCGCAAGACGGCGACGGCCGCCAAGGAAATCGCCGTTGCGACCGAGGAGATTGCGAGCGGGGCGACCAATCTGGCCGTCGAGTCCGAACGCGGAAGCGAAATGACGAACCATATCGGCCTTCAGGTGCAATCGGTCATCTCGGCCAACATCGAGATGGGCAATTCCGCAGCGGAAGTTCAGGACGCGAGCCGCAAAGGGACCGAATACATGGCCGGCCTGATGGACAAGACGGGACAGACCGAAGAGATGACCCGCTCCATGGTCGAGAAGGTCGACAAGCTGAAGGAAAGCACAGGCTCGATCCGCAAAATTCTCGACGTTCTGGGCAATCTGACGAAGCAGACGAACATTCTGTCGCTGAACGCGACGATCGAAGCGGCGCGCGCCGGAGCGGCGGGCAAAGGATTTATGGTCGTCGCCGACGAGATCCGGAAGCTCGCGGACCAATCGAGGCATTCCATCGGCGTGGTCGGGGAAGTCGTCACGACGATCCATCGCGAAATCGACGAGACGGTATCGGTGCTGTCCGACGCCTATCCGCTCTTCCGGGAGCAGATCGAATCCGTTCGCGACGCGAATCAAATTTTCCACAACGTTCAAAACCATATGACCAGCTTCGCGGAGCGGCTCGAATCCGCGACGGGAGCGGTCAACCAGCTCGAGGAAGCCCAAGCGACGCTCTCGCTTGCGATGACGAACGTCAGCGCGGTCGCCCAGGAAGCTTCGGCTACCTCCGAGCAAGTCGCTTCGCTCAGCAACGAGCAGCTTAGCGTAAGCGAAGGGCTAGTCGAGCTGTCGAACCGTCTGGAGGCGGTGTCCAACCAGCTTCGCGAGTCGCTGTCTCGTTTCACGGTAGGCTAACACAGAGGGCGGCTGAACTAGAAAGCCGCGATATCAAGCCGCTGCGCTCTTTCCGGCGTCTACACGCCGGAGAGGGCGTATTTTTTTCGCCGTGAAGCCGTTGGTGAGGTTCGGCCTCATAGCAGACCTTTGCGCGCTTGCTGCAGACCGTCCCACTATCCCGTTGCTTCAGAATGCGATAGTTGCGCGTTCTGGCGGCGCATCCCATTATCCCCCCGGATCAGGACCAGATTGATTTTAACCGCAGGGTGGCGGTAAGACTTTACTTTCTTACGGGGATGATCCCACTATCCCCTTGCTTCAGAAGCGATAGTTGCGCGTTCTGGCGACGCATCCCATTATCCCTCCGAATCAGGACCGGGAGGATGAAGCCGCACCTGATAAAGAGGGATAGCGTCAACAATTCGGCAAGACATTTGGAAGAAGATGAACTTCGAAAAGGCGAATGGATAAAAGGGATAGCGGCAGGGGCCGGGAAAAATGATGGATGCCGAACCGGCGAACATCGGCATAGCGGATGAGGTGCGAAAGGAAGGCGAAAGCGATGGAACGGTTGCGGGAAGTGAGGCCTGATGGAAGGGGATAGTGGGATGGGTCGAGAAAAAGGGATCGATATTGAACCGGCGAATGGCGATGGAGGATTTGCCGCGACTGAGTGGAAGGGATAGTGGGAGGAGGCCCGAAAGGAAGGCGGAAGCGGCGGAACGATTGCGGACAGCGAAGCCAAGCCTGATGAAAAGGGATAGTGGCACGGGCCTCGTAATGAAGGCGAAACTGCCCGGCGAGGGGAGCGACAAGAATTGCTTAAATGGAGATCAAGGTATATAATTATCTCATATTTAAGATATTAAAATTCAAATTAATTGTCCGAATCGGCTGGCTTAACTTGAACTTTGCCGGCCATAATATCTTAAATTAAAGATAATGGTATCGGAGGCGGCGCAAATGACTCAAAAGACGGCGGGCATTCATCATATTACTTCGTTCGTTCGGGATCCGCAGGGCAATGTCGACTTTTATGCGGGCGTGCTTGGCTTGCGGTTGGTAAAGAAGACGATCAACTTCGACGCACCTGAAGTGTACCATCTCTACTTCGGCAATCAAATCGGCAGCCCGGGAACGGCCGTCACTTTCTTCCCGGCGCCCGGCAGCCGGGTCGGCAAAGTGGGCGGCGGGCAGGTCGGGTACACGGTTTACGCCGTGCCGGCCGGCACGCTCTCGTTCTGGGAGAGCCGGCTGGCAAAATTCGGCGTCCCGACCGAGCGCTCGTCGAGGTTCGGCGAGACGTTCCTGCGGTTCAAGGACCCGGATGGACTGCAGCTTGAGATCGTCGAGCGCGAAGAAGGGCCAAAGAGCGAATGGTCGTTCGGAGGCGTTCCCGCGGACAAGGCGATCAAAGGATTCGGAGGAGCGCTGCTTTACAGCATTGCGCCCGACAAAACGATGAACGTGCTGCGGCACGTGCTCGGTCTGGAGCCAATCGCCGAGGAAGACGGTCTCGTCCGGTTCCGCGCGGCGGGGGACATCGGGAACGTGATCGATATCAACGCCCAGCCTGTTCCGTGGGGGGCCGGAGGAGCGGGAACGGTGCACCATATCGCCTGGCGCGCCAAGGACGACGAGGATCACGAACGCTGGCGCGAGCTCGTGGCGCGGAGCGGGCTGCAGCCGACGCCGATTGTGGACCGCCAATATTTCCACGCCGTTTACTTCAGGGAACAAGGCGGCATTCTGTTCGAGATCGCGACCGACACGCCGGGATTCGACGTCGACGAGCCCTTCGAGTCGCTGGGCGAAAAGCTGATGCTGCCCGAATGGTACGAGAAGCATCGCGAGCTGATCGAGCGGAATCTGCTGCCGATCGAAGTCCGCAGTCTGGAGGGGGAACGGAAATGAAACATGTTTTCCGCCAAGGAACGAACGTTTCCGCGCCGACGCTGCTGCTGCTGCACGGGACGGGGGGCAACGAGCGGGACTTGATCCCGCTTGCCGAAGCGATTGCGCCGGACGCCTCCTATCTGGGCGTTCGAGGGAACGTACTGGAGAACGGCATGCCCCGGTTTTTTCGGAGGCTCGCGGAAGGCGTCTTCGACGAGGAAGACTTGGTGCTTCGCACCGGGGAGCTGAACCGATTCCTCGACACGGCCGCGGAGCAATATGGCTTCGACCGGAGCCGGCTTGTCGCCGTCGGCTTCTCCAACGGGGCGAACATCGCCGCCAGCTTGCTGTTCCATTGCAAGGACGCGCTCTGCGGAGCGATTTTGCACCATCCGATGGTGCCGCGCCGGGGCATCGCGCTGCCGGATCTTGCGAGCACCCCCGTTTTTATCGGCGCGGGAACGAACGATCCGCTCTGCTCCCGGGCGGAGACGGAGGAGCTGCAATCGCTGCTGGAAGGCGCCGGCGCCTCCGTGACCGTCCACTGGGAGTCGTTCGGGCATCGGTTGTCCGGCGGAGAAGTTCAGGCGGCGGCGAACTGGTACCAGCGCCACTTCGCCGGTTGATCCGGCACGCGGAAGAGGCTTGTCATTCGGGAGAATGGCAGGCTTTTTTCGTCTTTTTCGAGAAGCGTTTGAAGGCGGCGGCATTGGATAAAATGACCAGTAACGGATGAAACGAAAAGAGGGCTGGTCGTGGGTTTCGAGAAAAGGAGGCGCCTGTTCCGCGTTGCGTTCACGCTGGGGATCGCGTTCGGCATTTTGCTCTTGCGGATGGCGTGGGTGCAACTTCTCGGCGCCGGGCACCCGGACAAGGAGGCGGCGGTCGGGCAGCGGGCCGTTCTGCAGCGCTCGGACAACCTGGTGCTGGATAGCGGAAGGGGCCAGTTTGTCGACCGGAACGGGCGCAAGCTGACCGGGGAGACGGTGTGGGCGCTGGCGGTTTTTCCCGAGCCGGGGATGCCGCGGGGAACGGAGCGGTCGATCGCCCGGTTGGCCGAAATTTTGCGCGCCGACCCTGCCGGCTTGGAGAAGTGGCTGAAGGAGCTCCGGACGGCGGACGTCTGGCGGGACGCCGGCAAGGAGCAAGCGCGAAGCCTGACCGACGAGGAAGCGGAAGAGGTGCGCGGGCTGAATCTGAGCGGGATCGCAGTGCTGCCGTACCGGAACCGGTATCCGGAGGGGATGCCGGTCGCCCCTCTCCATGCGCTCGGGTTCGTCTCCGAAAATCCCGAGCGGCTGCGCCAAGTGTACGGGAAAGAGTTGGCGTCGCATGCGATGGCCGTGACGGACAAAACTGGCGGCGCGGGCCTCGAGCTCTCGCTGGACCGGCTTCTCAAAGGGATCGGCCGGACGGAGGCGATCCAGCTGACGGATGCCGCCCGGCGGCCGTTGCAAGGCCTCGGTCTCCGCGTGACGGCTCCGGATAACCCGCATTATCCGCTGCAGGTGAAAACGACGCTGGACTTGGACGTCCAGCGTGCCGTCGAGCAAACGCTTGCCAAGCACGGGGTGAAGGAAGGCGCCGTCGTCGTCCTCGATGCGGCCAACGCCGACATCCTCGCGATGGCCTCGCTCCCCGCCTTCCGGCCCGATCGGATCGGCGCTCCGGCGACGGACGAGCGCAACCATGCGCTGGTCGCCGTTCCGCCCGGCTCCGTGTTCAAAACGGTGACGCTGGCCGCCGCGCTGGAAGCGGGCGTAACGGATGCGGACGAGCGGTTCCACTGCCAAGGGGAATACGGGCGCTACGGCCTTCATTGCTGGCTTGACGGCGGCCATGGCGTCCTGACGCTTACACAGGCCTATGCGGAGTCGTGCAACGTCGTGTTCGCCGCCCTGGCCGAGCGGCTTCACCCGCAAGCGCTGCAGCAGACGGCGGACAAGCTCGGCATCGGCCGTCAGATCGGCTGGCACGCCGATTCCTTCTTCGACGGGAAGCCGCTTAGGCTGTTCCTCGAGGAAGAGGCGGGAACGGTGTTCAAGGACGTGAAGAAAGGGGGGGACGGCGGCGTTCGGACCGGCACCGGCATCGGGCAGCGAGACGTCCGGATGACGCCGCTGCAGGCGGCCAACCTGGCCGTTACGCTGCTGCACGGCGGCCGCGTGCTCGCCCCCCGGATCGCCAGCGAAATCCGCTACGCGGACGGGGGGCTGATGGCGAAGCTGCCGACGCAGGCGTCGCCATCGGTGTTCGGAAGCATCCGCCCGGAGACGGCCGGCGCGTTGCGCAAAGCGATGAAGGCGGTTGTCGCCGAAGGAACCGCCGCCCGTGCGCTGGAGGACGCGAAATGGCCGCTCGCCGGCAAATCCGGCACGGCCGAGCTCGGCGACGGCGCGCCGAAGCGCAACGATCACTGGTTCGTCGGTTACGGCCCGGCGGGCAAGGAGGAGCCGGCCCGGTACGCCGTCGCCGTGCTCATCGAGAACCAGCCGGCCGGCTTGCGCAACCGCGCCGCCGCCGTGTTCGGCGATATTATGGATTCGCTTCGCCTGCTGGAGAAGCAAAAACAAGCAAAGCCCGCCTCGGGAAAATGAAGGCGGGCTTTGCTTATGTTTTAGGCTTGCGGCTTGTCCGCTTCGCCGGGAGAAGCGGGATCGGGCTTCATCCGTTCCAGCGACTCGATAAACGAGGGGCCTTCCGCCTGCTGAGGGGCGAGGGGCGAGACGGCGAACTCCTCCTTCGGGAGCCGGATCCATTGCTGCAGATAGCCCTGGTCGTACAACGCCTTGAGCAGGATCATCAGAATCGGCGCCAAAATCAAGCCGACAACGCCGAACAGGGAGAGAGACACCATCATAAAGGCAAGCATCGTAAACGCGGAGACGCCGACGGTTTGGCCGGTAATGCGCGGCTCCAGAAATTGTCTCGTCAGCGTCACGAACAGCAGCAGACCCGTCAGCCATAGCGCCAGCGCGGTATTGCCGAAGATGAACAGGTAAATGATCCACGGGATGAACAGCGTGCTGACGCCGAGCAGCGGAAGCACGTCGAAGACGCCGGCGAGCAGCGCGATCGCGAAGGCGTTGTTGACGCCCAGCAGCAGCAGCGCGACGAAGATGACCGCGAACGTCACGCTGACGAGCTTCGCCTGCGCTTTGAAATAAGCGCCGATTCCTTTGAACACGTTCGTCCGCAGAAATTCGAAGGCGGCTTTGATCGTCTTCGGCGACCGCTCGTTCGCAAGCCTCTGCCACATGTCGAACTCTACGCTCAGAAAGTAGGCGAGAATGAGCGCGATCGAGAAGTTGACGACGAAGGACGAGAACGACGTGATGAACGAGATGAGCCAATTCAGGAACGAAGTCGCCAGTGCGGTTCCTTTTTGGGTGATCCAATCGACGGCTTCCTTCGTCTTCTCGGTCAGGTTGGCGGGCAGCTTGTCGGAATGCTTCTTCCATTCTTCGGTCACCGCCGCCACCTGGTCGGTCAACGATTTCTGATAATCCGGAAGCTTGTGGGATAATTGCTCGATCTGCGAATAAAATATAAATCCAAGGCCGGTCAGAATGGCCAGCACGACGATGACGAACAGAAGCACGCTGATGCCGGAAGCGATCGATTTGCGCAGCCCGATTTTGTTCAGTCTTTTGGCGAGCGGCTCGATGCACAGAAAGATGACAAACGACAGAAAAACCGGCGTGGCGATTTTGTATAAATAACTGATGATGAACATGACGAGCCATACGGTCAGCGCGATGACGCCGATGTCGAACGCGGTCCGCCAATACTTTTTATACAAGGTGATCATGTTCCGGAAATTCACTCCTGCGCAAATAGTAGACTTGCCCATATTTCCCTTATTGTACACGATCCCAAAAAAGAATGCCCGCAAACCTGCCTTTTTTTCCGGAGCGTATGATAAAATAATACAAGAATAGACTGTGCGAAATTCTAATACAGCATGTTAAATGGTGGGGAAGGCATGGACAGAATCCTCTGGTGGCTTTTTTATTTTTTGACTTTTTACGCGTTTATTCCGGGATTCGTCAGCCGGGCGTTCGGGTTTCGCGCTTTTCGGCGCGGCCTTGCCAAACGGGAGATTGCGCTAACGTTCGACGACGGGCCCGACCCGGTGTATACGCCGCAACTGCTCGATCTTCTGCGGAAGTATGAAGCCAAGGCGACTTTCTTCGTCGTCGGCGCCCATGCGGAGAAGCATCCGGAGATCATCCTTCGCATGCACGAGGAAGGCCATACGATAGGCATTCATAATTACGTTCATCGCAGCAACTGGATGATGAGTCCGCGGACGGTCAAACGGCAGGTTCAGCGGACTTCGGACATTATAGAAGGGATTACGGGCGTTCGTCCGATCTACTACCGACCTCCGTGGGGCATCGTCAACGTGTTCGACTTCGCGCAATTGCGGCATATGCAGATCGTGCTGTGGACGTCGATGTTCGGCGATTGGAAGGAGAAGGTCGGCGTCGACAAGCTGTACCGGAAAATGCGGGACCGGCTCGCGCCGGGGCAAGTGTTCCTGCTGCACGACCGAGGCGACACGTTTGGCGCGGACCCCGAGGCTCCGGCCCATACGATCCAGGCTCTGGAGCGCCTTTTGCGGGAAGCGCGGGAACGGAAGCTGGCGTTCGTCGGCATCGGCGAGCTCATGGCGATTACCGAGGAGAACCGGGCGCTTCGCAAAGCCAAGAAGCAAGGCGCTGCGGCCGCCGGTGGCGAGGCATCCGGAGCCCGTTCCGCACCCCGGAGGGCGGGGCCGTTCAAACGGCTCGTCGTCTCGCTCTGGATGCTGTGGGAGAAGCTGTTCCATGTGACGTTTCGCCTTCGTCCGATCGGCGACGGCTCCTTCATGTATTACCGCATCGTCAAGTATTCCGGCCCCGAGCTGACGTTAAGGGACGGGAGCCGCCTGCGCCGCGGCGACCGGGTGGCAGAGTTGCATTTCGACAACGCCACGATGATGGCCATCGGCACGCGCTCCAAATCCGCCATTCAGATCGCCATTAGGCTGATCCGCGAAGTGAAGGCGACGCTCCCCGATGTGGCGCGGGAATTAAATGCGATTCCGCAATCCGGCGAGGTTAAAGCGATATACGGCGTCTCGATGGTCAACCAAGGCGCGGAAAATCTCGGCTTCGACACGTTCGCGCTTCCGAAGGGCCTGTTCGCGAAGGCGACCAATTGGTATCTTAAGCTGCTCATGCGCATCATTCATCCCGACGGCAGCCGGAAAATCAGCAAGCACAGCGACAAGCTGGAGCCGCGAATCATCGTGATGGGCCGCGAGACGTTGAACGGCTGGGCGAAGCCTTCCGCAGCCGAAGCCGAAGCCGAAGCCCAGGAGGCGGAGGCCAAGCAGGAGTCGGCGGCGGCAGCCGCGCGCGAAGCGGACGATGCGGCGGATGCCGGCATGCGCGAAGAAATGGCGTTCGAGTCGCTGTCCTGAATAAGTTAGGCACTCCTCCCCTCGTCCGATCGGACGGGGGGCTTTTTATTTTCCAAGGGTGACTTGCCTTCGAACGAAATTTAGAACTAAATATAATTAAATATAACAAAATAGAATGAAATAGATGAAATTAATGGTTGAATATTTGCTGTTTATGCTAAAATAAATAAAATTCATTATAAATGATGGGGTGAGGAGATGGAGTTGGAGCTGCAGATGGAGAGAACGAAGAAAGGGAAACGGCCTCCCGGAGGGCGCGCGTTCCGGATGGCGTGGGCGCTGCCGGCGGCTCTTGCGGCAGTTGTGTCGCTCGCGGCTTGCGGGTCGGGCGGGAACGAACCGGCGAAAGCCAAAACGGAAATATTGGTATCGGCCGCCGCGAGCTTGAAGGACAGCCTGGAGGAAATTGCGGCCGATTACGAGCGCAACCATTCGGACGTCGACCTTGTCTTCAATTACGGCTCTTCGGGAACGCTGCAGAAGCAGATCGAGCAGGGCGCGCCGGCCGATCTGTTCTTCTCCGCGGGAGCGAAGCAGATGGACGCGCTCAAGAAGGAAGGGCTTGTCGCGGATTCCGCAACGCTGCTGCGGAACGAGCTGGTCGTCGTCGTGCCGGCCGATTCCGGGCTCAAGGCGGAGTCGCTGCAGGATCTGGCGAGCGATTCGATAAGCAAAATCGCGATCGGCCAACCCGAAAGCGTGCCGGCGGGCGCTTATGCCCAGGAAGCGCTGGACAAGAGCGCTTTGGCGGACGAGCTCGGAAGCAAGCTGGTGTTCGCCAAGGACGTGCGGCAGGTGCTCTCCTACGTGGAGACCGGCAACGCCGAAGCGGGCTTTGTCTACCGGACCGACGCGAATACGTCGGACAAGGTGCGGGTGGCCCTGGCCGTTCCGGACGATCTGCACGAGCCGATTGTGTATCCGGCAGGCGTTCTGAGCGGGTCGAAGCATGCCAAGGAAGCCGAAGCTTTTTACGATTACTTGAAGGGGCAGGAAGCGGCCGGCGTGTTCCAAAAATACGGCTTTCAGCTTCCGTAACGGACAGAGTGAAGGAGAGGGCGCATGGGCCTTAACGTGGATTGGAACGATTTCTGGACGCCGGTATGGCTGTCGATCAAAGTATCCGCCGTCGCGGGCGTCGCGGTCTTCGCGCTGGCAACCGCCGCCGCCCGGTGGATGGCCCGCCGGCGGTTTCCGGGGCATAGCGCCGTCGAGGTCGTTCTGCTGCTGCCGCTCGTGCTGCCGCCGACCGTCGTCGGCTTCGCGCTGCTGACGGCGCTCGGGCGCCGGAGCTGGATCGGCTACGCGTACGAGAAGCTGGCCGGGGGCCCGATCGTCTTCTCGTGGATCGCGGCGGTCGTCGCGGCGGTCGTCGTCGCGTTTCCGCTCGCGTATCGGACGATGAAGACCGGCTTCGAGGAAGTGGACCGGCAATTGGAGGACGCCGCGAGAGTGTCCGGCGCAAGCGAATGGCAAGTGTTCCGCTTCGTCACGGCTCCGCTCGCGAGCCGCTCGCTTATCGCCGGGTTTATTCTCGGCTACGCGAGAGGGCTGGGCGAATTCGGCGCGACGATTATGATCGCCGGCAACATTCCCGGCCGGACCCAGACGATCCCCACGGCCATCTACGTGGCGACGGACGGCGGGAATATGGCGCTCGCCTGGGCCTGGGCGGCGGTGATGACGGCAATCGCGTTCGGCATGCTGCTGCTCGCGAACCGCTTTTCGAGCCGGGGATGAGGAGGTCGGGACGCCGCGGCGTTTTAACCTTCGTTTTCGTACAAGACGGTTCCGGTGCGGGACAAATCGTAGCCGTGAAGCGAGCGGAGCTCGCTTTGGTACGCGTCCGATTTTAAAATGTTCAGCACGGCCGCGATCCAGCTCTCGTTCTCCGGCTTCCTCAGCATGACCAGGTCCAGGCTCTCCTGAATGAGCGGGATAAACTCGACCGTTCCGACGAAGTTGGCCGCCTTCTCGATGCCGACGCCGACGTCGGCTTCCCCGCCTGCGACTTTCCCCGCGACCGCCAGATGATTCGTCTGCACCTGATCGTAGCCGCGCACCCGGCCCGGCCGAATGCCGTGCCGCCGCAGCTGCTCGTCCAGCAGCACGCGCGCTCCCGAGCCGATCTCCCGGTTGACGATCCGCAGGTCGTCCCGGCGGAGATCCGCCCAGCCCCGAATCCGCTTCGGATTTCCCTTGGCCACGTAAAGTCCCGCCGTGCGGGCCACGAGATGAACGACGATATAAGGAAATCCCGACAATATTTTGCGAATGTAGGGAAGGTTATATTCCCCGCTGTCTCCGTCGAGCAGATGGGTGCTGACGATGTCGGCTTCGCCCCGGTACATCGCGATCAGGCTGTCCAGGCTGCCCGCGTACGAGCGAAGCGGCCGCAAGCCGCCGCCCGGACGGTCCAGATGCTTCGCGAGCAGGTCGAGGCAGCTGTCCTGGCCGGTGATGACGAGGCGGCGATCCGGAGCCGGCGCTTCGGCGGAGGGCCGCGGCGCGGGCGTGAGCGCTGCCGCAGCGGGAGCGGACGCTGCGGTAGCGGACGCTGCGGTAGCGGACGCTGCGGGCGCGGGCGCGGCCAAGCCGGCGCCTCCCCGCGACATGCGCTTGTAGGCTTCCAGGTCCGAAGCGTCGACGCGCATTTGCTTGCCGACGCGATAGGAGGGAAGCTCGCCCTTCTTGATCAGGTCGTACACCTTCAGCTTGGATATTTTCAGCAGCGATGCGACTTCTTCCGTCGTATACGATTCGTCGTGCGGCATAACGGCCTCCTTCCGCTCGCCGGATGCAACAAAGACCGGACGCTTGAAGCGCTCCGGTCTTGGCATGCTCGGAAAGCTTAGATTTTCATGACGCCGCCCTTGCTCGCGTTCGTGACGAGCGCGGAGTAACGAGCGAGATAGCCGCGTTTGATTTTCGGCTCGAAGCCTTTCCATTCGGCGCGGCGGCGTTCCAGCTCCTCGTCGCTCACTTCGAGCGTGATCGTGCGATTGTTCATGTCCAGCTCGATCATGTCGCCGTCCCGGACGAACGCGATCGGGCCGCCCTCCGCCGCTTCCGGCGAGATATGGCCGATCGAGATGCCGCGAGACGCGCCGGAGAACCGGCCGTCGGTGATCAGGCCGACCTTGGTGCCGAGGCCCATGCCGACGATTTGCGACGTCGGGGCGAGCATCTCCGGCATGCCGGGGCCGCCCTTCGGCCCTTCGTAGCGGATGACGACGACGTGGCCTTCCTTTACTTTGCCTTCCGCAAGGCCCTTCAGCGCTTCGTCCTGCGAGTCGAAGCAGATGGCCGGACCGCGGTGGTAGCCGCCGACGGACTTGTCGACCGCGCCGACCTTGATGATGGAGCCGCCCGGCGCCAGGTTGCCGAACAGAACGGACAGGCCGCCTTCCGGGGAATGCGGGTTGTCGATCGGACGGATGACTTCCTTGTTCAAAATTTCGCAGCCTTCCACGTTCTCGCGGAGCGTCTTGCCCGTGACGGTCATGACGTCGCCCTTCAGGGCGCCTTCCTTCTTGAACAATTCATGAATGATGGCGCTGACGCCGCCCGCCGCGTGCAAATCCTCGATATGGTGATCGGATGCCGGGGCGAGCTTCGCCAGGTAAGGCACGCGCTTCGCGACTTCGTTGATGCGCTCGATCGGGTAGTCGATGCCCGCTTCGTTCGCAAGCGCGAGCGTATGCAGCACGGTATTCGTGGAGCCGCCCATCGCCATGTCGAGCGCGAACGCGTTGTCGATCGAATCTCTCGTTACGATGTCGCGCGGCTTCAGATCCAGCTTGATCAGCTCCATAAGCTGGCGGGCGGATTGCTTGACGAATTCGCGGCGCGCGGGATCGACGGCGAGAATCGTGCCGTTGCCGGGCAGCGCGAGGCCGAGCACTTCGGCGAGGCAGTTCATCGAGTTGGCGGTGAACATGCCGGAGCAGGAGCCGCACGTCGGGCAGCCGTACTGCTCGAGCTCGGTCAGGCTTTGCTCGTCGATCTTGCCGCTCATGTAGGCGCCGACGCCTTCGAAGACGGACGTCAGCGAGATGGCGCGGCCGTCCTTCGTGCGTCCGGCCTTCATCGGGCCCCCGCTGACGAAAATCGTCGGGATGTTGATGCGCAGCGCGGCCATCATCATGCCCGGGGTGATCTTGTCGCAGTTCGGGATGCACACCATGCCGTCGAACCAGTGGGCGTTCACCATCGTCTCGACGGAGTCGGCGATGATCTCGCGGCTGGCGAGCGAGTACCGCATGCCGATGTGGCCCATCGCGATGCCGTCGTCGACGCCGATCGTATTGAACTCGAACGGGACGCCGCCCGCTTCGCGGATCGCTTCTTTGACGAGCTTGCCGAATTCCTGCAGGTGAACGTGGCCCGGAACGATGTCCAGGTACGAGTTGCAAACGGCGATAAACGGTTTGTCGAAATCCTCCTCTTTAACGCCCGCCGCGCGCAGCAGACTGCGGTGCGGAGCGCGGTCGAACCCTCTCTTGATCATATCGGATCGCATTCTCTTCGCGGCCATGGATAGACCCTCCATTCGTGGTGTTACGCTTGCTCATATAAGAACAAGTCTATCATAAACGGAGGCTTTTCCGCTATAAAGTTGTTGCCTCTTCCTAGAAATCACCCTGCCTTGCCGTCCCGGGCCGGATCGAGCAGCGGCGTATCGCCGAACAGCGGATCAAGCCGTCCGCGCTGCGTGCGCAGGGCGACGCCGTCGATATGGCGCCGGTCCATCTGGAGCGTGCCGTCCTTGAATATTTTATAGGGACTCGGCCCGACCGAGCAGAAGACGTCGAACCCTTGCGAGCGCAAATAGGCGAACTTGGGGTCGTTGTCCGGGACGCGGCTGCCGTACGGATAGATGAAAATGTCGGTCGGCCCGGTCAGCGGCTCGACTTCGCGCTCCCACTTCTCCGTATCTTGCTTGAGCCGCGCGAGCGACACCTCCCGGACGTCCACATGCCCCCAGCTGTGGGAAGCGAACAGCCAGCCGTCCTTCTTGAGTCTGGCGATTACATCCAACGCCGCCTTCTTGTCGGCTTCGTAAGTCGGACTGTCCGGCCGGGTCCGGTAGCCGAGCACGCCCTGGTAGCCGGTGAGCGCCAGCACGCCTTTCGCTCCCTCCCAGGAGAAGTCGGGATGCGCCTTGACGAAATCGTCGACGATCGGCACGAGCTCCCAGTCGCGCGACGTCTTCTCCTCGCCGTCCGGCGTGCGCGCCCAGGCGGTGACGCTGCCGTCCGTGTCGGGGACGAGGCGCCAGGCGTTGCCGTTCTCGCGCATGTAATCGTAGTAGTTGATGTCGTCCACGGACAGGACGAACGGCTTCTTGCCCGGGGGAAGCATCAGCTTCTGCGGCTTGGCGACGGTTTTGCCGTTCTCGGTCTCCGTCCGGTAGAGCGAGGTCAAGTTTACGAGAATGTAATTGCGTTTATACAATTCGTCCAGCATCTTCTTGAATTCCGGCACGGTGACGAACCAGTCGTCGTAGCCTTGGGAGATGCGGTCCCCGTCGAACGCCAATTCGGGGAAGGCGACGAGCGGGTGGAAAAAGAGATGCTCCACCGGCCCTTTGTATTCGACGGCTTGCGGGGTCGGCGATGGCGATGGCGACGGGACTTCGGCCGAAGGCGGTGCGGAAGACGCGGCGGGCGGCGCGGTGCCGCCCGGAGCCGTCGCGTACGGCGAAGGCGAAGACGGCGACGAAGCGGCGGCGGATGCGGCGGGCGGCGCGGAAGGGCCGGACGGAATGGCGGACCGGCCGGGCGAGGCCGCTCCGTTCCCGGCGCAGCCGGACATCAGAACGAGCGCAAGCGAGGCTGAAAGCATGGGAAGGCGTTTTTTCGGATCGATCATGGATTCGGGTTCCCCTCTCCCGGAAGTTACCTATTAGACGATGGGCCGGGAAGGCGGGTTGCCCGTTTTGTTGTCGGGATTTGCCGTTTTTTTACCGCATCGAGCGCATGGTCCACTTCCAGCGGCTCGGAGCCGAGACGCGCGACGGCATGGAGAAGACGGGCCGCCGCCTGCTTCGGGTGGCCCCTTCGCTGTTCCCGGACTTGCCGCTCGCCGATTTGTCGGCGGACATTCGCGAAGGCCGGGCGCTCGGCACCCATCCGCTCGTGTTCGGAACGATCTGCCGCCGGCTGAACGTTCCGCTGGACCGCGCGGCGGAAGGATACTTGTACGCTTGCGCTTCCACCTGTGTGAATGCCGCGCTGCGGCTCATGTCCGTCGGTCAGAACGAGGCGCAGCGGCTGGTTGCGGGATCGTTCCCGGTCATGGAGGAAGCATGGAGCGCGGTCAAGGACATGGACCCGGAGGACGCGTACGGGGCGATGCCGCTCGCGGAGATGGCGATGATTCGGCACGAGCGGCTGATGAACAGAGCACACGGGCACGCCCATCATCGGCATTATCATATCGAACGCGAGGGCGTTCGGTACCACCGGCTCGACCACGACCACGAGCATCCGGAATGGGAAGCGCCCGCGTTCGAGGGCGGACGGCCGCTGCGCATCGGCATCGGCAGGCCGGTCGGCTCGGGCAAGACGAAGCTGGTCGAGCGCATCTCGGCCGCGCTCAAGGAGCGGCTGAATCTGGCGGTCATTACGAACGATATTTATACGAAGGAAGACGCCCGCATTCTGGCCGATTCGGGGTGCCTGCCGATCGAGCGCATTAACAAGATCGATTTGGCGCCGTTCGTCGGCGCGAGCTTGCAGGTGATGGAGGACGATTCCCGCCGCATGCGGGGCGACAAGCCGTTCCTGTTCACCAATCTGTTCGGCGGCGAAGGGCTGGACGAGGTCGTCCGCTGGGTGGAGGAGCAAGCGGCCCATCATGCGGCGGCCGATTGAAGCTGCAGCGGATTCGCCCGCTGAGGCATCCCCGCCTGTGCCGCTTTTGTCCGCGCAGGCGGTGCTGAAGGCCGAAGCTGCGCTGATCGGCGGCAAGCCGCAACTGACGAAGCGCTATCATACGGCGCCGCTCAAGATCGCCAAGGCGTTCGGTTTGAACGACGCGTCGGGCCCGCAATTGGCGGTCGTGCAAATGGATGCCTCGCCGGGCATGCTGAACGGCGACCGGTACGGCTTCGATTGGAGCATAGGGGAGAAGACGCGGCTGTACGTCACGAATCAAGCGTATACGCGGGTGCACCCTTGCCCCCGGTCGGACGCGCGCGCGGAGATGCGGTTCCGGCTGGCGCGGGATGCCGTGCTGGAGTGGATGCCGGAGCCGGTCATGTTGTTTCGGGAAGCGAGGTATGCGTCCTCGACGGAGATCGAGCTGGAGCCGGGGGCGGTCTGCATCGCCGCCGATCTGATCTGTCCCGGCAGGGCCGCGCGGGGGGAGGCGTTCGACTTCGCTTCCTGCGCTGGAATCCGGCCGAGCTGCTTCTCGGGGCGCCCGGATGCTTCGGAAGCTTCACGCATCTGGCGACTTTGTCCGTCTTCTCCGACCGGGCGGACGGGTCGCTCGCCGACCGGATTGCGGACGGGCTGGCGGCGGGCACGCGAACGCGGCAGCTGCAGCGCGCGGTACTGACGGCGTGGGACGCGGTTCGCGCCGCCCTGCTCGGTGCGCCGCCCCATCGGTGGCTGCGCGGCTGATGGCACGAACAAACCCTCCAACCCTTCCGGCGCCGAGGCGTGGGCGTCGCTAGACGCACGCCGGCGGCGATCGGGCGACGCGGGCGCGAGCGCCCGCGTCGTCAGGGCGAGGAGGGCTTGTTCGGCATGAGCTGCGCGAGGGAAGCGAACGGCAAGTTCTCGTAATGGTCGGTTTTGTACACGACCTCGGATTCCAGCTTCGCTTCGTCCGACAGCTTGTTGCGGCGGAACTGGAGCTTGTCGTACAGCTTGACGAGTATTTTCGCGGTGTTCATCGCGTCGTCGAGCGCGCGGTGATGCGAGCCGACGAACGGAATTTCCAGCATTTCGAGCGCGTTCTTCAGGCCCATCTGCTGATGCTTCTCCAGCTTGAACGTCTTGGACAACATTTTCTGCAAATTGTTATGGTTGAGAATCCAGCCGGTGTCGATCTTCTGCTCCCGGCACTCCTGCACGAGCTGCCGGTGATCGTCCGGCCCCCACGCGCACAGGTAATACTCTTCCGGCCCGATCCATTCCACAAAGCGGCGAACGACATGCGGGAGCGTCTCCGCTCCTTTGACGTCCTCCTGCGTAATGCCCGTGAAGGAGATCGTGTCCTCCGACAGTTGGGGGACGACGACCGGCTTGACGAAAGCCTGGAACGAATCCACGATGCTCGGAACCCCGTCCGCGACCCGGACCTTGGCGGCTCCGATCTCGATGATTTCGGCCACCTGTCCTTTTTTGCGGCGCACCGTCATTTCTAGATCGTATACGATATAAGTCAAAGAAAACACCTCATGATTTCATCGGTCCGTAAAACCCGTACTTCGTTATTATAGTCTTCCGCTCGTTTTTTGTCATGGCGGCTTCCGGGGTTCGCTTGTTTTTGTTCTTTGACGCTCGCTGTCGCTGCGCGCCCCAGAGTCCAGATGAAAATTCGTTTCCAATTTTCATGAGATCTTCATGATGAACGCCTCCAAAAGTGTTATCATTCCTATTACAGTTAACGTCTATAGAGGTTCGGATTGGAGGAGACGATCATGCTGGCATCCACTTTCGTTTTATTTGGGGCTACCGGGGATTTGGCGAAACGCAAGCTGTTCCCCGCATTATACAATTTGCATCTCGACGGCAAGCTTCCGGAGCCGTTCGCCATTTTCGCGCTCGGGCGCAAACCGTACGACGACGGGCTGTTCCGGGAGCACGCAGCGGAATCGATCAAGCGCTTCTCTAGGCGCGGGCAGGCGGATGCGGGGCGGATCGCGCGATTCGCGGAACGGATTCATTATCAGATCGTGGACGCGACCGACGCCCAAAGCTACGCAAGCCTGAAAAGAGCCGTGGAGCAGCGCGAACGCGAGCTCGGACTTCCGGGCGACCGGCTGTTTTATCTGTCCGTCGCACCGGAGCATTTCGGGCCGATCGCCGCGCACATCCGGTCCGCGGGGCTGGCGAAGGAGGGAGCGGCGACCCGGCTGGTCATCGAGAAGCCGTTCGGCCGCGACCTGGAATCCGCCCGGGCGCTGAACGCATCGTTGAACGAATCGTTTCCGGCGGAAGACATTTATTTTATCGACCATTACCTGGGCAAGCCGATGGTCCAAAACCTGCAGTCGCTGATCGCGGCCAATCCCGTCCTGAGAGCCGTGCTCAGCAACAAATACGTCGCCAACGTGCAGATTACGGCGAGCGAGACGGTGGGCGTAGAGACGCGCGCAGGCTATTACGACGGGGCCGGCGCTTTGCGCGATATGTTCCAGAATCACATGCTGCAGCTGTTGATGATGACGGCCAGGCACTCGGAAATTTTCGATAAGCGGAAAATAATGGAGTCGGCGTATCCGATTTCCAAGGACGAAGCGGCTTTGCACGTAGTGCGCGGACAATACGCGGCCGGAGTCGCGAACGGCAAAGCGCTCGCCGCTTACCGCGACGAGCCGGGCGTCGCGCCCGATTCGGAGACGGAGACGTATGTGGCGGCCCGTGTTTGGCTGGACGATCCGATCTGGCGCGGCGTACCGTTCTACATTCGGACGGGCAAGCGCCTGAGCGAGAAGTCGACGCGGATCGTGTTCGTGTTCAAGGATCCGCTCGAAGCGCATATGCCGGACAAGCCGGTGCGCAATTATTTGACGATTCGCGTTCAGCCCGACGAGAGCGTGGACTTCCAATTGAACCTTCTCGGCATGGACGGAGAGCTGCAGCCGGTTCCGCTTCGTTTCTCCACGAAAACCGAAGAAGTGCCGGAAGCTTACGAGCGGCTGCTGTACGACGCGCTGGCCGGCGATCCGACGTATTTCGCGCATTGGGACGAGATCGAGCTGGCCTGGAAATGGGTGCAGCCGCTGCAGGAGGCGTTCGCGTCGAACTTGGTTCCGCTGCACCTGTACCCCGCCGGCTCGAACGGGCCGGAGGCCGCAAACCGGCTGCCGGAGGAGCAAGGCTTCGCCTGGCTGGAACAGGACGATCTCGACGTGTCTCCCCGGGAGACGGAACCTCTCGCCGTCGGGAGTTAAGCGGAAGACGGCAGGGAAGGCGCCGAACGGCGATCTCTAACCCGTAAAACTCGGCTTTGAAGCGAAGAGCCGATTGGAATGCTGCACCTGAAAAAATCGGGTTAACAAGCCGCCAAGCGCCGCAATTTGTCAAGCTATTTTCCCACAGGCTGACGGCCGAGACTTTCCCGACCGTCTGAACGTCTTCGGCATCTTTAGGGGACTTTGGATTTGAATAAACATCCCCATTAAGTCTCCTGGACAAGGATCTGAAGTTTTTATGCAAAGCTAGTGCAAAAAATCCGGTTACAGCTCCGTCCTAAAGCAAAAACAGGCAGCCTCCAAGGTCCGCGACCTTTCGAGGCTGCCTGCTTTTGCCCTCCAGTTACTCGTCCTCGCAGAACAGCGGCACCAGCCGGATGCCCTCCTCCGAGATGCGGACGAGGCCCTTGTCCGACAACCGGAGCGTCGGAATGACGACGAGCGCCAGCAAGGACAACGTCATAAAAGCATAGTTCAGCGTGCACCCGGCATCGGCCAGCGCCCGGCTGATGGCAGCCGACTGCTCGGCCGCGACCTCGAACGGCTCGGCGGACATGAGCCCTGCGATCCGCAGCGGGAAGGACGTCGTCCCGTCTTCGGTCACGACGGCGGCGCCGCCCTGCAGGCGAATGATTTCGTTCGCAGCCTCGGCCATCAGCGCGTCGGAATTGCCGATGACGAGCACGTTATGGCTGTCGTGCGCGACGGTCATCGCGATGGCGGCGGGCTTGACGAAGCCGACGTTCGCGACGAGGCCGACCGAGCGGTTGCCGGTCTCCTTGTGCCGCTCGAGCACGGCGATTTTGCACAACCCGCTGTCCGCCCCGACGGTCAGAAGGGAGTCCGCCACCGGCAGCCGGAGCTTCAGCTCGGGCGTTTCGACGTGGTTTTCCACCACCTGAATGACGCGAACTGTCGCTTCGCCCGCCACGATCGGCGCCCGGATCGCGAAGTCTTCCGGCTTCACGTTCGGCTGAAGGCGCACCGAGTTCAGCACCTTCTCCGGGTATTCGTATTTCGGCAGCTCCACGCACATGCGCCCGTTCTCGGCGACGACGACGCCCGCCGCGATCGTGAGCACGACGTTGACGTCGGCCAAATTCCCGTCCAGCAAAATGATGTCCGCGAAGCTGCCGGGCGTCAGCGATCCGACGTCGCGCGCGACGCCGAACCGTTCGGCCGTATTGATCGTCGCCATCTGGAACGCCGTAATCGGCTTCACGCCCTGGGCGATCGCGTCGCGAACGACGAAGTTCATATGGCCCTCGTCGCGGATCGATTCGGAGCTTCGGTCGTCCGTCACGAGCATCATCCGGCGGGGATCGAGACCGAATTCGGTGTGGGCTTTGATCGTGCTTGCCACGTCGTGCCAGGCGGAGCCTCTGCGCATTTTCGCATACATCCCCAGACGGACCCGTTCGATGACATCCTCCGGCGTCACGCATTCGTGATCCCCGCTAATGCCGCTGGCCGCATATACCGGCAATCGCCAATCGTCGGCGCTCCAGGTGAAGTGGCCGTCCGCAATGCGTCCCGCAGCGAGCGTCTCCTTCAGAATCCCCGTCATTTTCTCGTCGCCGTAGACGACGCCCGGGAAGTTCATGACCTCTCCCAGGCCGATCACGTCCGGTCCCCATCGGAACGCCTCCGCGACCTCCGCGGGTCCGACGGAAGACCCGGTCGTCTCGAATTCGGGACCGGCCGCGGGAACGCAGGAGGCAACCTGCATATAGGAAGCGAGCGGCGTCTGCCGTCCTTCCTCGAGCATGAGGCGAATGCCTTCGATGCCGAACACGTTCGCCATCTCGTGCGGATCGAAGAAGCCGCCGGTCGTGCCCAGCGGCAGCACCGCTCTCGCGAATTCCGTCACCGTAAGCTGGGTGCTCTCGATATGGGCATGGCCGTCCAGCAGCCCGGGCGCCATATATTTGCCCTGGGCGTCGACGATTCTCGTCTCCGGGCCGATCAGGTGCGACACGTCCTTGCCGACGTAAGCGATGCGCGAGCCCTGCACGCCGATGGACATGCCGCGCAAAATTTCGCCCGAGACGACGTTCACGAGCGTGCCGTTCAGCACAACCAGCGAAGCCTTGCGGTCTCCTCTCGCGGTGGCGACAAGGTCGGCGAAACATTCGGATAAAGGGGGTCTTGCGAACTTCACGACAAATCCACTCCATTCGGTTCCAAACTTATCTCCTAGTATCCCATCAACCGGAGGCCTTGCGCAATGGCTGCCTATCAAGGCGCTTTGCCGGACAATGGCGGCGAGATGGAACGCGAACGCCGCAGCTGTACAGCAGGTTCGGACCGGCGTCCAGCGCCAGCGATGCTTGATTGTATGGAGCGGTGTAAGCTGTCGGACGAGCTATCCGCTAGCCTATCTCTTGGAGTCGGCCGATCCTGTGCCTCGTTGCCAAAGTTGCGGAGGAATCATAAAACCGGATGTCGTTCTTTAATCGCGAATTATGTCCTTTCCGACAGCGTCGGAAAGGTGCTTCATGCCTTGATAAGCGAATCGTGACAGCACGTTTTGGAACAAAAACGCCCAAAATCCCGCTGATGCCAAGGCGGGATTTTGGGCTGCGGCGCTATCAAAACCTTTCACAGCTTCGTCTTATAAAACTCGTGATAAAGCTTCATCAACGCCCGCTTCTCGATGCGCGACACGTACGAGCGGCTGATGCCGAGCTCGCGCGCGATTTCCCGCTGCGTCCGCTCGTCGCCGCCGCCGTCGAGGCCGAAGCGGCCGCGGATGACCTCCTGCTCGCGCTCGTCGAGAATGTCGAGATTGCGGTAAATTTTGCTTTTCTCGATTTTAAGCTGCACCTTGTCGACGACTTCGTCGGGCTCGGTGCCCAGAATATCCTGAAGCGTAATTTCGTTGCCTTCCTTATCCGTTCCGATCGGATCGTGCAAGGAGACGTCCTTGCGCGTTTTTTTCAAGGAACGCAAATGCATGAGAATCTCGTTCTCGATGCATCTCGCGGCGAACGTGGCCAATTTCGTGCCTTTGTTCGGCTGGTAGCTCTCGATCGCTTTGATCAGACCGATCGTGCCGATCGAGATCAGGTCCTCCAAATCTTCTCCCGTATTGTCGAACTTCTTGACGATGTGGGCGACCAGGCGAAGGTTGTGCTCAATGAGAAGGTTGCGGGATCGGGGATTCCCTTCCGCCATGCGCTGAAGGTGCAACGCCTCCTCTTCTTCGGTCAGGGGCTGCGGGAACGCGTTGTTTTTGACGTAGGAGACGAGTAACGACAATTGCTTGATGAACAACGCGATAGCGGTAAAAAATCCGGGCACGGTAATGTCCACCTCCGGCAGATTGGTCGGGAGCGCTCGGGGAAACATTACCATTGTATGTGGGTGAACGCCCATGCGTGCCTGTACGGAGGCAGGCAAAAAAAATGAAGGGCCGCCGGCCCCTCCCAAGTCATCGAATCTCTCAGCGCCAAGACGGAACGTCGGGCGTCATCAGCTCGTGGACGTTCAACTGCCGCCCGAGGCTCATGCCGCTGTTGAAGCCGCTGTTGTACGACCATTGCAGCATCGTCTCGATCTGGCCCACCTGCTGGTCGGTCAACTGGAATCGCTCCCGCAGCCCGGCCAACTCCATTTTCATATCCCCGATAAAAAACTTCCGGCTCTCCGCCTTCAACCCTTCCGCATCCAACATGTGCGCATTCCCTCCTTCCTTACCAGCATTGCCCGATGCAGACGGGCATAACCTCCCGGGTGTCATACTTCGTCCTTGTTTGGCAAATAATGAACCGGACACCGCACGAATGGCGAAGGGAAGGGGAATGAACCGTGGCTACCAAAGAAGCCGGGCGCGGCGCAGGCGCCTACAAACCGTTATCCATGTCCGCCAAGGAGTACAAGGCGTTCGCCAAAAACCGCGAACCCGCGCGTTCCGTGTTCAAAAACTGCGTGAAGGCGTTCGTGTCGGGCGGCATCATCTGCTTGATCGGCCAAGGCGTGCAGCAATTTTTCATGGCGGCGTTCCAGATGACCGAGAAGCAGGCGGCCAATCCGACCGTTGCCGTCATGATTTTGCTGTCCGTCATTTTGACTTGCCTCGGGGTGTACGACAAAATCGCGCAGTGGGCGGGAGCCGGGTCGGCGGTTCCGGTCACCGGCTTCGCGAACTCGATGAGCTCGGCCGCGATCGAGCATCGCAGCGAAGGGCTGGTGCTTGGCGTCGGGGCCAACATGTTCAAGCTCGCCGGTTGCGTCATCGTGTTCGGGGTCGTCGCCGCCTTTTTCATCGGCATCATTCACTGGCTGCTCGGCCTGAGAGGGTAAAGCCATGCTGAGCGGCCAAAGAACGTGGCTGTATCCGAATCCCCCCGTCATTTTGTCGACGGGCACCGTCGTCGGGCCGGACGAAGGCGAAGGGCCGCTGGCTTCCGACTTCGATCTGGTGCATCCGGATATGGAATTGCAGCAGCCGTCATGGGAAAAGGCGGAGCGGCTCCTGCTGGAGCAGGCTTCGGACATTGCGGTCAGCAAATCGAAGCTGAAGAAAGACCAGATTCAGTTCTACGTAGGCGGGGATTTGCTCAACCAGATCATCAGCAGCACCTTCGCGGCCCGCACGTTCGGCGCGCCGTATATCGGCGTCTTCGGCGCCTGCTCCACCTCGATGGAGACGCTGGCGATCGCTTCGCTCCTGGTCGCCTCCGGCGCTGCGGAGTACGCGATGGCCGGAACGAGCAGCCACAATTGCACGGTGGAAAAGCAATTCCGCTATCCGACCGAATACGGCTCGCAGAAGCCGCCGACGGCGCAGTACACGGTGACCGGAGCGGGAGCGGCCGTCGTGGGGCGGACGGGCTCCGGGCCCCGCGTCACTGCGGCGACGATCGGCAAAGTCGTCGATCTCGGCATCAAGGACCCGTTCAACATGGGAGCCGCCATGGCCCCCGCCGCGGTCGATACGATCCAGGGGCATCTGCAGGATACGGGGCGGGAGCCGGGTTACTACGACCTGATCGTCACCGGGGATTTGGCCGGCGTGGGGCATCCCATCGCCAAGGAAATTTTGGGCCGCAACGGCGTTCCGATCGAGCAGACGACGTTCCGCGATTGCGGGCTGATGGTCTACGACGTCGCGAAGCAGAAGGTCCAGGCGGGGGGCAGCGGCTGCGCCTGTTCCGCCGTCGTCACCTACGGCCACCTGCTGAAGCGGATGGCCAAGGGAGAGCTGAAGCGCATTCTGGTCGTCGCGACCGGAGCGCTGCTTAGCCCGCTGTCCTACCAGCAGGGCGAGACGATTCCGTGCATCGCCCACGCCGTCGCGATCGAAGCCGAATCATCGACTCATTGAACAAGGAGGTTGGACGTTAAGCTATGCAATATTTGTGGGCATTTCTCGTCGGCGGAGGCATTTGCGTCATCGGCCAGCTGCTGTTCGACATCGCCAAGCTGACTCCGGCGCACACGATGGCTCTGCTCGTGGTGGCGGGCGCGGTCGTCGACGGCATCGGCTGGTACGAGCCGCTCATCAGCTTCGCCGGCGCCGGGGCGACCGTGCCGATTACAAGCTTCGGCAATTCGCTCGTGCACGGGGCGTTGACCGAACTGAAGCGGGACGGCTGGATCGGCGTCATCACCGGCATCTTCGAGGTGACGAGCGCGGGTATATCAGCCGCGATCATCTTCTCGTTCCTCGCCGCTCTCGTCGTCAAGCCGAAGGGCTGAACGCAAGCGTTCGGCTTGTCTCCAGAACTTACCTCAACTTAGTCAAAGCCTGCCGCGACGCGGTTTGGCTTTTTTTCTATGCAGATTTGGAGAATTGCAAAATTTACGGTACCCTCCAAAATCAGGTATAATAAAGGAGGTTTTATAAGGGATATCTCAAGATTCCATAGGAGGATTCGGGCATGGAACAACAGCAAGCGATACATTTGTTGGATCTCATACGACGGAATATGGAATCTTGCATTTTCGGCAAAAAGGACGAAATTACGTGGATGCTCGCCGCGCTTGCGGCAGGGGGCCACGTGCTGATCGAAGACGTGCCCGGCACCGGCAAGACGCAGATGGTCAAGGCGCTGGCCCGCTCCATCGGGGGCGCGTTCCATCGCATTCAGTGCAATCCCGACCTTCTGCCTACCGATATAACGGGCGTGTCGATTTATCACCCGAAGCAGGAGCAGTTCGTGTTCCGTCCGGGTCCCATCATGGCGAACGTGCTGCTGGCGGACGAGATTAACCGGGCGACGACGAAGACGCAATCCGCCCTGCTGGAAGCGATGGAGGAGCGGCATGTGTCGGTGGACGGCGTAACCTATCCGCTGCCCCGGCCGTTCGTCCTGTTCGCGACGCAGAATCCGATCGAATTCGACGGCACGTACAGCTTGCCGGAAGCGCAGCTCGACCGTTTTCTCATGAAAATATCGCTGGGCTATCCGGACGAGGCGTCCGAGAAGCGGCTCATCACCGAGCCGGGCGCAAGCCGGTCGGCGGACGCTCTGACGCCTGTCGCGTCCGTCGAAGACATTCTGGACGTGCAGAAAGCGACCGAAGCCGTCCATCTGGAGAGCAGCGTCGCCGATTATTTGATCGCGCTCATCCGCGGCACCCGGAAGCATCCGGCCGTCCTGCTCGGCGCGAGCCCCCGCGCGGGCATTGCGCTCGCTTCGTGCGCCAAGGCGTTCGCCCTGCTTGGCCGGAGAGCCTTCGTATTGCCGGACGACGTCAAGGCCGTAGCGCCGCATGTGCTGAGCCACCGGCTTTATTTGCGGTCCGAAGCGCGCATGCAGGGCGCCACGACGGCCAGTGTCCTTCAGGAGGTTCTGCGGCAAATTCCGGTTCCGGTCGGGATGGAGCGCTGACGATGAGCAAGCTTTTGGTTGCCCGAATCGGGTGGTGGAGCGCCGCCCTTTATTTGGCTTCCCTTTTTTTTCTCGTCTTCCAGGGCGGCAAGACGTCGCTCATGCTGTTCGTCATGCTGAACGCTCTTGGTCTCTATTTGCTGCTCGGCAGATGGAGCGGGATCGGACAAGTTCGGGGCGTCCGGTCGCTGGAGGACGGGGCGTTCGCCTCTTCGACCGTTCCGGCCGGAGCGCGGCTGCGCATCAAGCTGTCCATTCAAATTCCGGGCTACTGGCCGATTCCGTACGTGATCGTGCGGGAGAAGCTGACCCGCGTCTCGGGCTCGGAATCACAGGATTACGAGCTGTCTGTCGTTCCCGACTACCGCCGCAGAGGAACGCTCGTCTACGAGACTGCTCCTTTGCGAAGAGGCCGGTACCGGTTCCAGAAGACGCATTGCTCGACGCGCGACATTTTCGGCCTGTTCGAGCATAAGGGGACTTTCGAGCAGCCGCTCGAAATCAAGGTGACGCCGCGCACGATCGCCTTGCGCGATTGGCGCATGCTGCGAAGGTCGAAGTCGGGCGTCATCCAGAAGAAGGTCGCCTCCAGCCGGTCGCGCGAGACGACGCAGATCGACGGGGTCCGGGAATACATCCACGGAGACCGGATGTCGCGCATCCACTGGAACGCCACCGCGCGGACGGGCGAATGGAAGTCGAAGGAATACGAGCGGGAGGCGCTGCCGCGGCTCGTCGTCCTCCTCGACCGCCGGGCCTCCTCCTACCGGACCTCGGAAGGCTTCGAGCTGGCGGTGTCCGCGGCGGCTTCGCTGTTCGATCTGGCGCTGAAGATGATGATGCCTGCGGGCTTCGTCTCCGCCGGAGCGGAGCGGCTTTGGTTCGGTACGGGTTCGTCCGCGGCGGTCCGCGAAGAGGTGTTCGAGCATCTGATCGACGCCGAGGCGGACGGAAGCGGCGCCTTGGGGGATGCGGTCGCCCAAGCTTCCGAGCGGTTCGAGACCGGCGCCTTCCTCATCATCGTCAGCCCCAAGGCCGACGATGAAATCGCCCGGGCGCTGGAGACGCTGGAGGCGAGGCGGCAGGTCGCCGGGCACGTCCACATTGCCGAGCGGGCTCCCGAGCCGGAGGACGCGAACCGAATTCGCCAGTGGCAGCGCATGTTCCATTTCAAAGGCTGGGATTGCTGCTCGATCTCCCGGCTGGAAGAGCTGCCCCAAGCGCTGGAGGTGGGGGCCCTATGAATTCAATCGTCGCGACCGCGCGCCGCGGCAGGGAATCCGCCCGTTGGAGAAGATTCGTGCTGGAGCGGCTCCATCGGCTGTTCGCCCTCCTTCTCGTTCTACAATGGATTCAATGCTTCAAAGGGTATTGGTGGAGCGAGACGTATCACGTCATTTACGGCTCCTTGGCCGTTTATGCGGCGACGGAGCTGCTCATTTCGCGGGCGATCGCCGGGAGGCTGGCGATCCAACTGGCCGGCGTCTTCCTCTCCGTCGTCGCGTTCGCGCCCATGCAGTGGCACGGCTGGCCGGTGTCTTGGCGCCAGTTGGAGGAAGTCAGGCGGTTTATCGTCTGGCACGGGGAGCAATTCCACCCCTTCGCCGAGCTTGCCGTGGGCGTTCTTCTCGTGACGCACGTTCTGGCGGCGTGGGCGGCGACCCGCAACAGGGCGATCGCGGTCCTTCTGGCTTCCGTGGTTACGATGGCGGCCGTGGACTCCTATTTCCCTTACGAGCTCTGGCCGCACATCGCGTTGGCCGTGCTGGCCGGTTTGGGCTGGCTCGTCGTCATTCACTTGCAGGGCTTGCGCGAACGGCATTACGACAGCTGGGCCGCGCTCGCGGAACGGCCGTTCGAACTGGCGCTGCCGGCCGCGCTCGTCATCGGCATCCTCATTCTGCTCGGCGTTCTGATGCCGCGGGCCCCTGTGCTGCTGGAAGACCCATATACGCTGTGGATGGAAGCCCAGAACAAGAGCGTTCCGGGCATGGCGGGCGAAGGCGGCTACCTGATCAACGGTTCCTCGTCGTCCTCCGGGGGAAGCGGCTCCTCCAAGTCCGGCTACGGGCGCAACGACTCGCAGATCGGCGGGGGCTTCCAATTCGATTATTCCCCCGTCATGCAGGTGACGACGTCGCAGAAGTCGTATTGGCGGGGGGAGACCAAAGCGGTCTACACCGGCAAAGGCTGGGCCGACCGCAAGGGCATGCAGACGGAGCCCGTCGAACCCGGCTCGAAAAATTTGCCCCTCGATCCGCCGAGGACGCAGAAGGAAGGCGTGCGCGAGGTCGTCCAGACGATGACGATGCTGCGCAAGGACCGCTATCCTGTGTTGTTCGCGGCCGGACCGGCCAGCGAGGTCGAAGAGATCAACGGCGGGAACAATCCGAAGCTGTTCTGGAATCCGGAAGAATGGGAGCTGCGGTTCCAAAGGCCGACGCCGCTGGAGTCCTACACGGTCGTCTCCGAGGTGCAGGAGCTGGACGAGAACCGCCTGCGGGAGACGCCCGCCGTTCCGAAGGACGGCCAAGCGTCGATCGATCTCGATCCTTACTTGCAGCTTCCGGATTCGCTGCCGCAGCGCGTGCGTGATTTGGCCCGCCAGACGACGAAGCAAGCGACCAACGATTACGACCGGCTCAAGCTGCTGGAAAGCTATCTGCAGACAACTTATCCGTACACGAACACGCCGGATACGAGCAAGCAGCGAAGCTCGGACGTCGTGGACGCCTTTCTGTTCGAAATCAAGGAAGGCTATTGCGATTACTACTCCACGGCTTTCGTCGTGATGGCCCGTTCGCTCGGCATTCCGACCCGCTGGGTGAAAGGCTATACGTCGGGCTCCAACCCGGCCGACGAAGAGCGGGCCCGGTACGGGGGCGTCGGCAACGTCGATCCGGACGGAGCCGGCACGTACACCGTGCGCAACGCCGACGCCCACTCGTGGGCGGAAGCGTACTTCGAAGGCTATGGCTGGGTGCCGTTCGAGCCGACCGCCGGCTTCAGCATTCCGGTGCCGAAGCCGAAGGAGGCGGTCGCGCCTTCCGTTGCGCCGGCAGACACCGCGGAGACGCCGGAGGAAGAGGCTCCGCGAGCGGCGGCAGGCGACTGGCGGAAGACGGCGGCGATCGCGGCCGCCTCAGCGGGCGCGATCGCTCTGCTCGCGCTCTCCGCGTTCGCCGTCTTGAAGCGCCGGAAGCTGCTTGCCTCCTGGAGAACGTTCAGGCATCGCGGCGATACGCCCAATCAACGGATCGTCCGCGAGATGGAGAGCCTCGTCCGCTTCATGCAGCGCAAAGGCTTCAAGCGCCATCCGCACGAGACGCTGCGGGAGACGGTGGAGAGCTGGGGCGGACGCGCCCAAACGCTGAAGCCCGATCTGGAAGGGGCGCTTAAGCAGTTCGAAGCGGCGCGTTACGGGGGCGGGAACGTGGACGAGGAGGCGTACCGGCGGTTCTCTCAGACGGCGGAGCGAATCCGCAAAGCGCTGTAAAGGCGTGGTGAATAACAAGCGCGTTATCCAATCCGAGAAATCCGGGGACAACAGGGATCGGAAGAACGATCCGCTCTCCAAGCGCCTGTTTTTCACCGGTCTTCTAAAGCCCGTTCGGGCGGCCCCGCCCGCTCCGCGAACGACGATCAGGCGGGAAAGCTCGCGGCTGGCCGAGCTTTCCCGCTTTTTGCATGGAATCGCGGGGTGTGGTATATTTTGTTCATCATTTCGTTAGAGACAGGGGATTAGCCGGGAAATGTTCCAACGGTTGCTGCCGGATCAAATCGTGAACACCGTTTTTGATATTGATTTGAACGCTCTGAGAGCCCGCGGCGTCCGTGGGATCATCACCGATCTGGACAATACGCTCGTGAGCGTCAAGACGCCGGTCGCGACGCCGGAGCTGAAGGCGTGGCTGGAGAAGGTGAAGCACGAGGACTTCCAGGTCGTCATTCTCTCCAACAACAGCGAGACCCGCGTATCCAGATTCGCCGTTCCGCTTGGCATTCCGTTCATACCGGCAGCCCGCAAGCCGTTGGGCGGCGCGTTCCGCCGGGCGCTCGGCTTGCTGAAGCTGGAGGCGCCCGAGGTCGTCGTCGTAGGCGACCAACTGCTGACCGATATGCTCGGAGGACGCCGAATGGGGCTGCATACGATTCTGGTGACGCCGATCGCGCCCGGCGAGGAAGGCTTGGGAACGCAAATCAACCGCCGAATCGAGAAAATCGCCCTGTCGCGGCTTCGCAAGCAAGGCTTGTGGCCGCAGAAGGAGGAACGCTGAACTTGCCTGATGCACAAGCGACGATTAACCGCTGCGCCGGCTGCGGCATCGCCCTGCAGACGAGCGACAAGACCCGGCCGGGCTTCGTCCCGGAGAACGCCCTCGGGCGCGACCCGGTCATTTGCCAGCGGTGCTTCCGAATTAAAAATTACAACGACGCGTCTTCGGTCGCCATCGACCAAGACGATTTCTTGCGTTTGCTGGGCGGCATCGCTTCGACGAACAGTCTCGTCGTGCATATCGTCGACCTGTTCGACTTCGAAGGCAGTCTGATCTCCGGCTTGCAACGCTTCGTGGGCAGCAATCCGGTGCTGCTCGTCGTCAACAAGATCGATCTGCTGCCGCGCGTCACCAACTGGAACCGCCTTCGCAATTGGGTGCAGAAGCAAGCCCGCGCGAACGGCCTGAAGGCGGCGGATGTCGTCCTCTGCAGCGCAAGGCGCAACATCGGGTTCGACCGCGTCGTCGGCACGATCGCCGAGCTGCGCGGCGACCGGGACGTTTACGTCGTCGGCGCGACGAACGTAGGGAAGAGCACGCTCGTCAACCGGCTTATTTCCGATTATAGCGATCTTCATCGGGAGCTCACCGTCTCCCGGTATCCGGGTACGACGCTCGACGCCGTCCATATTCCGCTGGAGGACGGCCGAAGCATCATCGACACGCCGGGAATCGTCTACCCGTTCCGGCTGACCGAAGTGATCCCGCGCAGCAGCCTGCAGGCCGTGCTTCCGGATAAACCGCTCAAGCCGGCGACGTATCAGTTGAACGCGAGACAGACGCTCTTCTTCGGCGGTCTCGTCCGTTTCGACTTTGTCGAAGGCGAGCATCAGTCGTTTACGGCCTATGTGTCGAGCGCGCTTCCGATCCACCGGACGAAGCTGGAGCGGGCGGATGAGCTGTACGAGAAGCATAAGGGCGAGATGCTGTCGCCGCCGTCGCGGGACCAGCTGGACGAAGTTCCGCCGTGGACCCGCCACAGCTTGCGGGTGCGGCCGGGGGACAACCTGGACGTGTTCGTCTCCGGTCTCGGCTGGATCCAGGTGAACGGGAAGTCCGGCGCGTTGCTGGACGTCTATGCCCCTAAAGGCGTGAAGGTGTTGCTTCGCGACGCGATGCTGTAACGCGAGTCTGCGACGGGAGAGGGGAACATTCGCACATGGACAGTCATACGGTGCTTTACGGCGTCATCGGCGATCCGATCCGCCATTCCAAATCGCCGGTCATGCTCAACCGCGCGTTCCGGGAGTCGGGAATCAACGGCGCGTACGGCGCCTTCCACGTCGAACCGAAGCGGCTCGGGGAGGCGATCGCGGGCATTCGCGCGCTCGGCTTCCGCGGGCTGAACGTTACGATTCCGCACAAGATCGAAGTGATGGCGCATCTGGACGACATCGACGAGAGCGCGCGGGCGATCGGGGCGGTGAACACGATCGTGAACGAGGACGGCCGCCTTGTCGGCTACAACACCGACGGAATCGGTTACGTCCGTTCCTTGAAGGAAGAAGCGGAGCCGGAACTGGCCGGCAAAAAAATCGTCGTCGTCGGCTGCGGCGGCGCGGCGAGGGGGATCGTCTGGGCGCTGACGCGCGAGAATCCCGGGGCGATCGTCCTTGCGAACCGGACGGCCGAGCGGGCCCGTGAGCTGGCCGCGTCGTTCGCGTCCGCGGAAGTGTCCGCCGTGCCGTGGGAGAGCCTGCGGGAAGCGTGCGGGGACGCCGACGTCGTCATCAACACGACGTCCGTCGGAATGTCGCCGAACGTGGACGCGACGCCGCTCGATCCCGCCTGGCTGCGGCCCGGAGCCGTCGCCAGCGACTTGATCTACAATCCGCTGACGACCGCCTTCCTGAAGGGAGCCGCGGAACGCGGCTGCCGCATTCACGGCGGCCTCGGCATGTTCGTTTACCAAGGCGCTTACGCCTTCGAATATTGGACGGGACGGCCGGCTCCGGCCGAGGCGATGCGGCAAGCGGTGCTCGAATCGTTCGGCGCGGCCGAGCCGTCCCCATTACAGCGATGAAAGCAGGTCAAACCCCATGCTAACCGGCAAACAAAAAAGGTATCTTCGTTCGCTCGCCCACCATCTCGATCCGATCTTCCAGGTCGGCAAAGGGGGCGTGAACGACCAGCTCATCCGCCACATCGAAGAGGCGATCGAGGTGCGCGAGCTGATCAAGGTCAACATTCTGAACAACAACGACGACGACCGCTACGAGATCGCGGAAGAGATCGCGGCGAAGTCCGGCTGCGAGCTCGTGCAGGTGATCGGGAAGACGATCGTGCTGTACAAGGAATCGACCGACCATAAGCAGATCGAGCTTCCCCGCTGACGGGATTCGGGGACGGCCGGCGGCGGTTGCCGGCCGGCCGTCCTTGCGACGGAGAGGACGATGGTCATGATACGAACGGGACTGATGGGCGGCACGTTCGACCCGATTCATCTGGGCCACCTGCTGGCCGCGGAGGCGGCGCGGGAGGCGGCGGATTTGGACGAGGTCTGGTTCATTCCGACGGCGGTGCCGCCCCACAAACCCCAACCCGGCGCGGACGGTGCGGCCAGGCGAACGATGGTCGAACGCGCGGTTGCCGGCCATCCTTGCTTCCGGGTGGAAGATTTGGAGCTGGAGCGGGGCGGCGTCTCCTATACGATCGATACGGTCAACCTGCTGCGGGAGCGCTATCCCGATCGAAGCTTCTACTGGATCGTCGGAACGGATATGATGAACGACCTGCCGAACTGGCGCCGGATCGAGGAATTGGCGGAGCGGGTGCTCTTCGTCTGCCTGCGCCGCGAAGGGGAGGAGAGCGAGGAGGACTCGCTGCCGGTATTCCTGCGCGGACGCCTTCTCCACGCTTCGATGCCGCCGATCGGGATATCGTCGACCGACATCCGCGCCCGCCGCAGGGAGGGACGTTCGATCCGCTATCAGGTGCCGGAAGCCGTCCGCGAATTTATCGAAGGGAATGGCTTATATGAATCGTGAAGCGTTGATGGAAGCGACCCGGAGCCAAATGCCGGACAAACGGTGGCGGCACGTGCTCGGGGTCGTGGAGACGGCGGTGGAGCTGGCCGACCGGTTCGGCGGCGACCGCGACAAGGCGTGGCTGGCGGCTTTGCTGCACGATTATACGAAAGCTTGGCCCACGGACAAGATGGAGACGATCATTCGCGAGCAGCATCTTCCCCAAGAGCTGCTCGAGCACGACAAAGAGCTGTGGCACGCCCACGTCGGCGCCTGGGTCGTCCGCCAGGAGCACGGCATCGACGACGAAGAGGTGCTGGACGCGATCCGCTACCACACCTCCGGGCGGGAACGGATGACGCTGCTGGACAAAATCGTCTGCCTGGCGGATTATATGGAGCCGGGCCGGGATTTTCCAGGCGTGAATAAGATCCGCGAACGGGCCCAACATAATTTGGATGAAGCCCTGCTCGCCGGATTCGATTCGACGATTCAATTTCTGGTGGAGAAGGGGAAGACGATTTTTCCGTTGACGGTGCTGGCCCGCAATGATTTGCTTCGGATCATCCGGGAGAACAAATCCATTTGAAAATCAGGGGAGGCTGGGATATGGCCAAAACATCCGAAACGTTGCTGCATGCCGTCGTAGACGCGGCGGAAGAGAAAAAAGCGCACGAGCTTGTCGCGCTCAACCTGCAGGGCATCTCGCTCGTGGCCGATTATTTCCTCATTTGCCACGGGAATTCGGACACGCAGGTGCAGGCGATCGCCACGGAAATCCGCAAGCGCGCGGAAGAGCTCGGTTACCGGGTGCGCCTGGAAGGCATGGATACGGCCCGCTGGGTGCTGATCGACATGGGCGACGTCGTCGCGCATGTGTTCCACCGCGATGAGCGGGAGTATTATCAACTGGAGCGGCTGTGGTCCGACGCGAAGGCCGTGACGTTCGCATGACGCTCGAAGCCGGAACGATCGGGAAGCTGCGGGTGCGCAGAGAGAAGGCCCCTTACGGGTGGTTTCTCGGCATGGCCGGAGAAGAGGAAGGGCCTGAGGTGCTGCTGCCGTATGGCGAGACGTCGAGGGACGCGCGTCCCGACATCGGGCAAGACGTCGAGGTGTTTCTGTTCCATGACGACAAAGGGCGGCTGACAGCCACGATGCGGAAGCCGCTTCTCACGCTGGGACAGCTGGGACGGCTGCGCATGGCCGATTTCCACCCCCGTTTCGGCTGCTTCCTCGAGATCGGCATCGGCCGCCAATTGCTGCTGCCGATCAAGGAGCTGGGCCCGCGCCGGGAACTGTGGCCGCAGCCGGGCGACGAGCTTCACGTCGTCATGAAGCACGACAAGGAAGGGCGGATGCTGGCGCGTCTCGCAGGGATTGAGGATTTCGAGCGGGCCGTCTTCCGCGCGCCGAGCTCCTGGCATCACGAGGAGAAGGAGGCGTGGGTGACGGATACGTTCCGCGACGGCGTCTTCGTGCTCGTGGACGGCGGCATTCTCGGCATCGGCGCGCTCGGCTACATCCCGAACGCTTCGATGACCCGTCCGCTCCGGCTGGGCGAGAAGGTGCGGGCCCGCGTGACGCAGGTGCGCGAGGACGGGCGCGTGACGCTGTCCATGCGTCCGGCGAAGGAGAAGGGGCGGCTGGAGGACGCGGACCGGCTGCTCGCCTTTTTGCGCGAGCGCCCGGGCGGGGCGATGCCGTACAGCGACGAGACGCCCGCCGACGTCATTCAGCGCCGCTTCAACTTGAGCAAGTCGGCGTTCAAGCGGGCGATCGGCAAGCTGATGAAGGATGGCCTCGTGACGCAGGAGGGCAACTGGACGAAGCTGACGGCAGCGGGCTCGGCTGCAGATGCGCCCGCCGCCGAAGCCGCGAAGCCCGGCGCCGGGCGGGCAGAGGGGCGCTAGGACGGGGAGAGAGGCCTGAACCGAGCAGGCGGAATACGGGTGAGCCGTTGCTGTTGAGCCTCGCAGTCGAAGTCTCGGGGCCTCGTCGAGTGCTCGGGCAGGTTGAGGAAGGCACGTGAACGGAGCACGCGGAACGCGTGAGCTTGGTTGCGGCAACGCCTCGCAGTGCACGGGTCGAAAGATTGAACAGGATAAGGACGTATGAACGGGTCGTCCTCCGGGCGGCTCGTTTTTTGAACATCAACGATGTGCGAGAGGGGGAGACGGATGCGTTCTTACCGGCAATTCGCGTCGGTATACGACCGGCTGATGGAAGAGATGCCGTACGCGGAATGGATGAACTTTGCCCGGCGCTGCTGGGAGCGTTACGGAATGCCCCGGTCGGTCGTCGATCTCGGCTGCGGCACCGGCAATGTCGCCATTCCGCTCGCCAAAGCCGGCTTCACCGTGTTCGGCATCGACTTGTCGGCGGACATGCTGGCCATCGCACGCAGCAAGTGGGAAGCCGGGGGACGAAGCGCCCGCAATGCCGGCGAGCCCGGCTCTATTCGCTGGCTTCAGCAGGACATGCGCGATTGGGAGCTGCCGGAAGCGGTGGACGCGGCGATCTGCTTCTGCGACAGCTTGAATTACTTGACGGAGCATGAGGACGTGACGGCCGCATTCCGCCGGACGTTCGAGGGTCTTGCGCCCGGAGGGCTGTTCGTGTTCGACGTCCATGCGCCGAGGCAATTGGAGAGGTACGCGGAGGAGCAGCCGTTCGTGCTCGACGAGAAGGACGTTGCCTATTTGTGGACGTGCGAATACGACCCGGTGCGCCGGGAGATCGGGCACGACCTGACGTTTTTCGTGCGGGAGGACGCGGACGGGGAAAGCGGCGGAGGCGGCTCCGGCTTGTACCGCCGCTTCGAGGAATTCCACACGCAGCGGGCTTACGAGCCGGATTGGCTTGCCGAGCAGCTGCGGGCGGCCGGCTTCGAATTGCTCCATCGCTGCGCGGATTTTGCGTGGACGGAGCCGGACGAGGATTCCGAACGGCTGTTTTTCGTCGCGCGCAAGCCGGCTTGAGTTTGAGGCCCGCTGTAAGCCGACGAAAGCGGCTTACAGCAGGCGAAAGGGCGCAGCGCCTTGCAGCCGCAGCAAAAATCGGGCCCTTTCGGCTTCCGAGAGGAAGCGGAGGGCCCGATTTTTGTTGCCTTGCGCACACGCCCGCTACGCGAGCGCCTTCTTGAACTCCTCGGTCAGCAGCGGCACGACCTCGAACAGATCGCCGACGATGCCATAGTCGGCCACTTTGAAAATCGGCGCCTCCGGGTCCTTGTTAATGGCGATGATGATGCGCGAGCGGCTCATGCCGGCCAGATGCTGGATCGCGCCGCTAATGCCGCAGGCGATATAAATTTCCGGCGTGACGACTTTGCCGGTCTGGCCGATCTGCAGCGCGTAGTCGCAATAGCCGGCGTCGCAGGCGCCGCGGGAAGCGCCGACGGCGGCGCCGAGCACGTCGGCGAGCCGCTCCAGCACCTGGAAGCCTTCCGCGCTCTTCACGCCCCGGCCGCCGGAGACGACGATTTTCGCTTCGGTCAGATCGATCTTGCCCGAAGCTTTGCGGACGACCTCCTTCACAATCGTGCGCAAACCGGGAGACGCCGGCGGCGCATAAGGAACCGCTTCAACCTCCGCCGCGGCGCCTTCCGCGACTTCCGCCGCCGCAAAGTTGTTCGGCCGTACGGTCACGACCGCCGGCCGCTGCGCAAACCGCCTCGTCTCGAACGCTTTGCCGGCGTACAGCGGTCGCGTCAGCAGCCATTCTCCGCCGCCGTCCTTCTCCAGCGAGACGACGTCGGAGATTTGCCCGGCGCCCAGCTGCGCGGCCAGCTTCGGCGCGAGATCGCGGCCGACCGCGGTATGGCCGAAGAAGATCGCGTCCGGCGACGCCCGGTCGACGATAGCGGCCAGCGCCGGAAAATAAGCTTCCGGATTGTAGCGGGACAGCTCCGCATGATCGACGACATACACCCGGTCGACGCCGCAACGGCCGATCTCCCCGGCGAAAGCCGACACCCCGTCGCCGATCAGCGCCGCCGCGATCCGGTCGCCGTCCCGCATCGCCTGCTTCGCCGCCCGGATCGTCTCGAACGACACCTGGCGGAGCTTGCCGTCCCGCCCTTCCGCTACCACAAGAAACGTGTCTCCCATAGGTCCGATTCCTCCCCGCCCTAAATTAAAGCGCTTTCGCCTCGTCCCGAAGCAGCCGCACCAACTCCGCCGCCTGCCCGGCCGGATCGCCCGCCAGCAGCCGTCCCGCCTTGCGCTCCGGCGGCAGCGACAGCGAGTCGCGCGCCGTCCTCGCGGCAACGTCGTCCTCGGTCAGGCCGAGATCGTCCAGCCCGAGCTGCCGGAACGGCTTCTTCTTCGCCTTCATGATGCCCGGAAGCGAAGGATAGCGCGGCTCGTTCAATCCCTGCTGCGCGGTAAACAAAGCCGGCAGCGCCACCTCGAGCGTCTCGGTGTCCCCTTCGGCGTCGCGTTCCGCGACCGCCCGGCCGCCCTGGATCTCCAGCTTGGTGACGGAGGCGACGTGCGGCAAGCCGAGCAAATGCGCCACCCGGACCGCTACCTGCCCCGCGCCGCTATCGACGGAGAAGTTGCCGCCGAGAACGACATCGCACGCCTGCGCGCCCAAGTACGCGGCCAAGGCCCGGGAGACGCCGTATTCGTCGGCGATCCGGTCGTCCGCGATGAGCACGGCCTCGTCGGCGCCCATCGCCAGGGCGGTGCGCAGCGCTTCCGCCGCGCGTTCCGGGCCGACCGAGACGACCGTCACCGTGCCGCCGTGGCGTTCCTTCTGGCGGATCGCTTCCTCCACCGCGTATTCGTCGTACGGATTGACGACGAACTTGACCCCGTCCTCGGCGACGGCTCCGCCTTGGACGACGATTTTCTCCTCGGTGTCGAACGTTTGCTTCATCAATACGAACAGGTTCATGCCCAACCATCCTCCTTCGCTTTTCGAGCGGATTAAGGATTAAGCCTTCAACCCTTTTAGGAAAAACTCCACGATTTTCTCGACCTGGGCTGCCAGCGAATATTTGCGTCCCGCGATCAACCAGGAGGTCACCACTTCGTCCATCGCTCCGAACACGAGCAAGCGCGTCAGCTTGACGTCGAGATCGGCCCGGAATTCGCCCGCCGCGATGCCCTGCGCGAGCACGTCTTCAATCAGCTTGATGTAGGTTTTGACCACTTCGCCGATCGCCTTGCGCAGCTCGAGGGAGCTCTGCCGCAGCTCGATCTGGGTGACGTACGCCAGCTCCACGTTGTTCTCCAGTGCCGTAAAGTGGATTTCGCAGATGGCGCGCAGCGCTTCGCCCGCAGAGCCGGTCTCCCGCACGCTGGCGTGGAACCGCTCGACCAGATCGCCGAGCCGTTCCCGGAACAGCGAAATCAGAATGTCTTCTTTATTTTTAAAATATAAATAGATCGTTCCGTCGGCGACACCGGCTTCCTTGGCGATCCGCGACACCTGCGCGTTGTGGTACCCGCTCTCGGCGATGACCTTCTGCGCGGCGTCCAGAATCGCGTCGAATTTTTCTTTTTTCCTACTTGCCATCCGATCACCTCGGTGCTAATATTCAAGGTAACTGAATGAATACTCATTCATTTTTCTTCATCTTAGGGGAAACAACGCTTATTGTCAACGTATTTCGCTCATATGCTTTTGATGTATCCGACTCGCGAGCGCTTGCACCGCCGGAAGAAACAAAGCGAATGAAGTCCATCCCACGACAAGGAAAGGACGAAGCGAAATGGCCTGGCAATTCGTCAACGCCCTCTTGTTCATTGCCGTCGCCGGATACGGCATTCTTCAGTTCGGCAAAGCCGTCTACCGCAGATATTCGTATTTGCGGCTCGGGCAGCCGTTCGACTTCAAGCGGCAAAGCCGGGACCGGCTCGGCGTTTTCCTGGCGGAGGTGTTCGGACAGCGCAAGCTGCTGAAGGATTGGAAAAGCGGCGTCATGCACCTGGTCGTCTTCTACGGCTTCATCGTGCTGCAGTTCGGCGCGCTGGACCTGATCTTCAAGGGGCTCAGCGGGGGCGTGCCGCTTCCGATTCCCGGCTACGACGCGTTCGGGCTGATCCAGGAGACGACGGCCGCGCTCGTCCTGATCGCCATGGGCTACGCCGCGTTCCGCCGCTACGTCGAGCGGCTGCCCCGGCTGAAGCGGGGCTGGAAGCCGAGCCTCGTCATCTTCTTCATTTTCTTCCTCATGCTGTCCGTCTTGCTGTCGCTTGCCTTCGAGCGCTTATGGCACGAACAAGCTGCAAGCGCTTCCGCCCCAATCTCCTCGCTAATCGCCTCCGCCTTCGCGGGGATGCCCGCCGGAGCGGCTCATGCGGCTTTTTACGTTTGCTGGTGGGCGCATCTGTTCATTTTGCTCGCTTTCCTCGTCTATGTGCCCCAATCGAAGCACTTTCACATTCTCGCCGCGCCCGTCAACCTCTGGTTCCGCCGGCGGGAGCCGGCCGGCCGCCTGCGCAAGCTCGATCTCGAAGACGAGACGGCGGAGTCGTTCGGCGCCGGCCGCATCGAAGATTTCACGCGCAAGCAAATGCTCGATTTCTACGCCTGCGTCGAGTGCGGACGGTGCACGAACGTCTGTCCGGCGTCGAACACCGGCAAAGCGCTCTCGCCGATGCATCTCATTACGAAGCTGCGCGACCATCTGATGGAGAAAGGCGCGGCCGTCACGTCCAAATCGCCCTGGGTGCCGGAATTCGCCTTCGCCGGCCGGCCGCCTTCGGCCCTCAGGATGGCGCCCGGGAGCGCGGGGCCGGACTGGAGCGAACCGGCGTCCGCAGCCGTCACCGACATTCGCCCGACGCTCGATTGGCAGAAGTCGTCCTGGACCGCGCAGCAGAAGCTTCCCGCCGCGGACCTGAACCTGATCGGCGACGTCATCACCGAAGAGGAAATATGGGCGTGCACGACGTGCCGCAATTGCGAGGATCAATGCCCGGTCGGCAACGAGCACGTGGACAAAATCGTCGATCTGCGCCGCCACCTCGTCCTGATGGAAGGGAGCATGCCGTACGAAGGCCAGCGGGCGATGCAGAACATCGAGCGCCAGGGCAATCCGTGGGGACTGAGCCGCAACGACCGCGCCGCGTGGACGGGCGAAATCGAGGGCATCGCGGTGCCCACCGTCAAGGACAATCCCGGCTTCGAATATTTGTTTTTCGTCGGCTCCATGGGCTCCTACGACTTGCGCAGCCGCAAAGTGTCGCGCGCCTTCGTCCGGCTGCTGCACGAAGCGGGCGTCAGCTTCGCCATTCTCGGCAACGAGGAGAAGAATTCGGGCGACACGCCGCGGCGGCTCGGGAACGAAATGCTGTTCCAGCAGCTATGCTCCGACAACATCGCTACGTTCCGGAAGTACGGCGTCCGCAAAATCGTCACCGCTTGTCCGCACACGTACAACACGCTCAAGAACGAATATCCGGACTTCGGGCTGGAAGGCGTGGAAGTGCTTCACCATACGGAGCTGCTGGCTCGGCTCGTCCGAAGCGGCAGGCTGAAGCCGGCGCGTGAAGTGAAGGAGCGGGTGACGTTCCACGATTCGTGCTATCTCGGCCGCTACAACGGCGTTTACGATCCGCCGCGCGACGTGCTGAGGGCGATTCCGGGCGTCGAGCTCGTCGAGATGGAGCGGACGCGGGCGAACGGGATGTGCTGCGGCGCCGGCGGCGGCCGGATGTGGATGGAGGAGACGGCCGGCAAACGGGTGAACGAAGCCCGGGTGGCGCAGGCGCTGCGGACGAATCCGACGGTCATCGGCAGCGCGTGTCCGTATTGTCTGACGATGATGGAGGACGGGACGAAGCTGACGGAGTCCGATTCCCGCGTCAAGGCCAGGGACGTCGCGGAGCTGCTGGCGCAGTCAATATTCGGCGAGCCCTGAGCGTGCCGCCCGCCGCCCTGTAACGTTGGTTTTCCGCAATCATTTCATAAATGGAGGTCATTGAAGTCATGATCAAGGACATTCGCAAAGCGGCCGTCATCGGTTCGGGCGTCATGGGTTCCGCCATCGCCGCCCATCTGGCGAACGCCGGCATCGAGTGCTTGCTGCTCGACCTCGTTCCGGCCCGGCTTACCGAGGAAGAGGCCGCCCGGGGGCTCGGGACGGACCATCCCGCCTTCCGCAACCGGCTGGCCGTCCAGGCGGTGGAGCGGCTGAAGCGGACGAATCCGCCGCCGCTTTACGACGAAGCGTTCGCCGCCCGGATTCGGCCGGGCAACCTGGAGGACCACTTGCCGCAGCTTGCGGAAGCGGACTGGATCGTCGAAGCGGTCGTGGAAAATCTCGAGGCGAAGAAAGCGCTGTTCGCCCGGATCGAGCCGTTCCGCAAGCCGGACGCCGTCGTCAGCTCGAATACGTCGGGCATCTCGATCGACGCCATGGCGGCGGACTGCGGGCCGGAGTTCAGGAAGCATTTTCTCGGCACCCATTTTTTCAACCCGCCCCGCTATATGAAGCTGCTGGAGATCGTGCCCGGTGCGGATACGGACCCGGACATCGTCCGCAGTCTGAAGCGGTTCGGCGAGAACCGCCTCGGCAAAGGCGTCGTGCTGGCGAAGGATACGCCGAACTTCATCGCCAACCGGATCGGCACGTACGGGCTGCTCGTCACGCTTCGCGAGATGCAGGAGCACGGCTTCACCGTCGAGGAAGTCGACGCGGTGACCGGCCCCGCGCTGGGGAGGCCGAAGAGCGCCACGTTCCGCACGCTCGATCTCGTCGGGCTCGACACGTTCGCGCACGTGGCGCGCAACGTTTACGACCGCGTGACGGACGAAGCGGAGAAAGCGGTTTTCGACGTCCCCGAGCTCGTGCGGACGATGGTGGAGAGGGGATGGATCGGCGAGAAGGCCGGGCAGGGCTTTTATCGGAAAATCAAAGGGGCAACCGGCAGCGAGATTTGGTCGCTCGATTTGGCGTCGCTGGAGTACCGTCCGCAGAAGAAACCGGCTTCGGGCGCGCTCGAGGCGGCGAAGCTGGCCAAAGGGGCGCGGGAGAAGACGAAGGCGCTGCTCGGCGCGGGCGACCGCTATTCCGCCTTCACGTGGCGGCTGCTCAAGCAGGTGCTCGTGTACTCGGCCGAGAAACTGGGCGAAATTGCGGATTCGATCCGGGAGATCGACGATGCGATGCGCTGGGGCTTCAACTGGGAGCTCGGCCCGTTCGAGACGTGGGACGCGATCGGCCTCGTCCCGTCCGTGCAGCGGATGGAAGCCGAGGGGACGGCCGTCCCCGAATGGGTGAAGGCGTGGATCGCCGCCGGGCATACGTCGTTCTACCGGAAGCGGGACGGCGCTTTGTTCTACGCGAGCCAAGGAGACTACAAGCGGCTTGAGGCGCTCCCCGAGGCGATCTCTCTCGCGGCGCTCAAGGAGGAAGGCAAGACCGTGAGGTCCAATGCGGGCGCCAGCCTGGTCGACATCGGCGACGGCATTGCCTGCCTCGAGTTCCATTCGCCGAACAACGCCATCGGAGCCGACATTCTGACGATGATCGGGCAAAGTCTTGAAGAGGTCCGGCGCAACTACGACGGCCTCGTCATCGCCAACCAGGCGCGCAACTTCTGCGTCGGCGCCAATCTCATGATTCTGCTCATGGAAGCGCAGGACGAGGAGTGGGACGAAATCGACGGCATCATCCGGCTGTTCCAGGACACGATGTACCGGCTGAAGCGGTTCGAGAAGCCGGTCGTGGCCGCGCCGCACCGGATGACGCTGGGCGGCGGCGTCGAGGCCTGCCTGCCGGCGGACCGGATCGTCGCTTCGGCGGAGACGTATTTCGGGCTCGTCGAGGTCGGCGTCGGCCTCATTCCGGCGGGAGGCGGGTGCAAGGAGATGGCGCTGCGCGCAAGCAAGCTGGCGGACCACCCGGAAGCGGACTTGCTGCCTTACCTGGCGCAGGCGTTCGAGACGATCGGCATGGCGAAGGTGTCTTCCAGCGCGCACGACGCCTTCAAGCTGGGGCTGTTCCGCCCGGGCGACCGCGTGGTCGTGAATCAGGACTACCTGATTCACGAAGCGAAGAAGACCGCGCTAGGCCTCGCGCAAGGCGGCTACGAGCCGGTTCCCGAGGCCCGGATCCGCGTCGCGGGAGCCGAAGGCAAGGCGGCGCTGAAGCTCGCGGCTTACGGCATGAAGGAAGGGGGGCATATCAGCGACCACGATTACTTGATCGCGGGCAAGCTGGCGCATGTGCTCTCAGGAGGCGACGTGCCGGCCGGCTCGCTCGTGACGGAGCGGTATTTGCTCGATCTGGAGCGCGAAGCGTTCCTCAGCCTGTGCGGAGAGCCGAAGACGCAGGCCCGGATGCAGCATATGCTGGCCAAAGGCAAAGCGCTGCGCAATTAACCGATGCGGGAGGAGAAAGCCAAATGAGAGAAGCGGTTATCGTATCGATCGCCCGCACCGCCGTCGGCAAGGCGAAGAAAGGGCGCCTCGCCCAGACGCGGGCCGAAGACCTGGGCCGGGCGGCTCTTGGAGCCGCCCTGGAGCGGGCGCCGGGGCTGGAGAAGGGCGACGTCGAAGATATCATTCTCGGCTGCGCCATGCCGGAAGGCGAGCAGGGACTCAACGTCGCCCGGATTATATCGCTGTATGCGGGGTTCTCGGTGACGGTGCCGGCCATGACGATCAACCGGTTCTGCTCGTCCGGCCTGCAGTCGATCGCGCTCGCCGCCGAGCGCATCCGGGCCGGAGGAGCGGACGTTCTGATCGCGGGCGGCGTGGAGAGCATGAGCCATGTGCCGATGACCGGGTTCAAAGTGTCGCCCCATCCGGGAATCGTGGCCGAGATGCCGCAAGTTTACATCAGCATGGGGCATACGGCAGAGCGGGTGGCCGAACGGTTCGGCGTCAGCCGCGAGGAGCAGGACCGCTTCGCCGTCCGCTCCCACCGCAAGGCGGCGGCCGCCATTCGCGAAGGGAAATTCCGGGAGGAGATCGTCCCGGTTGAGACGCAGTGGAAGACGGTGGACGACAGCGGCAGCGTGAAGACGTCTTCGTATGTGTTCGACCAGGACGAAGGCGTCCGGCCGGAGACGTCGATGGAAGCGCTCGCCGCCTTGCGGCCGGCGTTCAAGCTGGGCGGCACGGTGACGGCGGGCAATTCGTCGCAGATGAACGACGGCGCCGCGGCTGCGGTCGTCATGAGCCGGGAGCGGGCCGAGGCGCTGGGCCTGAAGCCGCTGGCGGCGTTCCGCTCGTTCGCCCTCGCCGGCGTGGAGCCGGAGATTATGGGGGTCGGACCGGTGGAGGCGATCCCGAAGGCGCTGAAGATGGCGGGAATGTCGATAGCCGACGTCGATCTGTTCGAGATCAACGAAGCGTTCGCCTCGCAATGCGTGCACGTCATCCGGCAGCTCGGGCTGGACGAGGAGAAAGTGAACGTGAACGGGGGAGCGATCGCGCTCGGCCATCCGCTCGGCTGCACCGGCACGAAGCTGACCGCGACGCTGCTGCACGAGCTGCGCCGCCGCGGCGGCGGCATCGGCGTCGTGTCGATGTGCATCGGCGGCGGGATGGGCGCGGCGGGCGTGTTCGAGGTATACGGAGCGTAACCGGAATCGGAGCGATCACCTATTATGGAAGAGGGAGCGATGGATTCATGGGCAAAACGGTCGGAGGGAGCTTCATCATCGACGAAGCGGATTACAATCGTGTGGTGACGCCGGAGGATTTCACCGAGGAGCATCGCCTGATCGGCCAGACGACGGAGGATTTCGTCGCCGGGGAAGTCGCCCCCCGCGACGAGGAGATCGAGAAGCTGAACTACGGACTGTCCGTCAGCCTGCTGCGCAAAGCGGGCGAGCTCGGCCTCCTCGGCGCGGACATTCCGGAAGCGTACGGCGGCCTCGGCCTCGACAAGATCAGCTCGACGCTGATCAGCGAGAAGCTGGCCGGAGCGTCCTCCTTCGCGCTGACGCTCGGAGCGCACGTCGGCATCGGGACGCTGCCGATCGTCTACTTCGGCAACGAAGCGCAGAAGCGCAAATACTTGCCGCTGCTGGCGACGGGGGAGAAGGTCGCGGCCTATTGCCTGACCGAGCCGTCCTCCGGCTCGGACGCGCTCGGAGCCAAGACGACGGCGGTGTTGTCGGAAGACGGCACGCATTACGTGCTGAACGGAACGAAGCAGTTCATAACGAATGCCGGGTTCGCCGATCTGTTCATCGTCTACGCCAAAGTGAACGGCACCGCCTTCAGCACGTTTATCGTCGAGCGGACGATGGAAGGCGTAAGCGTCGGGCCGGAAGAGAAGAAGATGGGCATCAAAGGCTCGTCCACTTGCCCGCTTATTTTGGAAGATGTGAAGGTGCCGGCGGAAAACTTGCTCTGGGAAGCCGGCAAAGGGCATCTGATCGCCTTCAACATCCTGAACATCGGACGGTTCAAGCTGGCCGCGGGCTGTCTGGGAGCATCCAAGATTGCGATTGAATACGCTTCCAAGTATGCGAACGAACGCTCGCAGTTCGGTCGTCGCATCTCGTCCTTCCCGCTCGTCGGCCGCAAGCTGGCGGACATGAACATCCGCACGTTCGCGCTGGAGAGCATGGTGTACCGGACGGCGGGGCTGTTCGACGAAGGGTTGGCGGAGGTCGATCCGGGCAGCGGCAACGTCGGCTACGCTTCGGCGAAGGCGATTGCCGAATATGCGCTCGAATGCTCGATCAACAAGGTGTTCGGCTCGGAGACGCTCGATTTCACGTCGGACGAAGGCGTGCAAATTCACGGCGGCTACGGCTTCATTCAGGAATATCCGATCGAACGCATCTACCGCGATTCGCGGATCAACCGGATTTTCGAAGGAACGAATGAGATTAACCGGCTGCTCATTCCGGGAACGCTGTTCAAGCGGGCGCTCAAAGGCGAGCTGCCGCTCATGCAGAAGGCGATGGCCCTGCAATCCGAGCTGCTGTCGCTTGTGCCGGGGCAGACGTTCGACGGAACGCTGGAGGAAGAAACGCATCTCGTGTCGATGGCCAAAAAAATCGCCCTGATGGTCGGCGCGCAAGCGGCGCAGAAGTATCAGACGAAGCTGGAGGAGGAGCAGGAGCTGCTGAGCCATCTGGCGGACATGATGATCCTGGTGTACGCGATGGAAAGCGCGCTGCTGCGGACGAAGAAGATGATCGCGCGCTCCGGGGAAGAGAAGTCGAAGGGCGCCGTGGACATGACCGTCGCGTTCGTGCATGACGCGTTCGCCGGCATCGAGGCCGCGGCGAAGGAGTCGCTTGCCGCATTGGAGACGGGCGACATGCTCCGCGCCCAGCTGTCCGTTCTCAAGAAGCTGACCCGCAGAACGTCCGTCAACGCCGTGGAGCTGAAGCGCCGCATCGCTTCCCGCGTCATTCAGGCCGAGCGCTACGTGATTTGACTTCCTTTCAGTGAGGGTGATCGACTTGAGGTCAACGAAACCTTGGTTAGGCAGCTATCCGGCCGAAGTCCCCCCGACCTACGAATACCCGAAGCAGAATTTGGCCCATTTCCTCGTGCAATCTTCGGAATCGTATCCGAATCATACCGCCCTGCATTTTCAGGGGAAAAAGACGACGTACCGCGAGCTGCTGGACGGGGCTTACCGGTTTGCGAACGCGCTCGCCGGACTGGGCCTGGTCAAAGGAGACCGGGTGGCGGTCATGCTGCCGAACTGCCCGAGCGCCGTCGTCGCTTATTACGGCACGCTGCTGGCGGGCGGCGTCGCCGTCATGACCAATCCGATGTATACGCCCCGGGAGCTGGAATACCAGCTGAACGATTCCGGGGCGCGCATTCTCGTCGCGCTCGACCTGCTGATGGGGCGCGTCCGGCAAGTCGCGCCGCGCACCGGCCTCCGGCATGTGCTGGTCGCTTCGATCCAGGATGACCTGCCGTTTCCGAAAAATCTTCTGTACCCGCTCAAAGCCAAGAAAGACGGGGTGAAGCGCGCCGTCGCGTTCGGCGACGGCGTCGTCCCGCTCCGCCAGCTGCTCCGTTCCTCTTCCGCTTCGCCTTGCGATACGCCGATCGACGCCGACAACGATCTCGCCCTCCTTCAATATACGGGCGGCACGACCGGCGTCGCCAAAGGCGTCATGCTGACGCACGCCAATTTGATCGCCAACACGATCCAGGCGCGGCTGTGGGCGTACCGATGCGAGCGCAGCAAGGTCAAGTACTTGGCCGCGCTGCCTTTTTTCCACGTCTTCGGGATGACCGTGCTGATGAACCAATCGGTGTACCTGGGAGGAACGCTCCTGCTGCTGCCCCGCTTCGAAGCCGGCCAGGTGCTGAAGATGATCCACAAGCTGAAGCCGAACGTTTTCCCGGGCGCTCCGACGATGTATATTGCCCTCATCCATCATCCGGACGTCAAGCGCTACGACTTGTCTTCGATCGACTTCTGCATCAGCGGGGCGGCGCCGCTGCCGCTCGAAGTGCAGGAGGAGTTTGAAAGGCTGACCGGCGGCAAGCTGATCGAGGGCTACGGCTTGACCGAGGCGTCGCCCGTCACGCATGCGAACAACATTTGGGAGAAGCGCAAGAACGGATCGATCGGCATCCCGTTTCCGGACACGGAATGCAAGATCGTCGACGCCGAGACGGGCGAGGAGCTGCCCCCGGGCTCGGTCGGCGAGTTGGCGGTGCGCGGTCCGCAAGTGATGAAAGGGTATTGGAACCGGCCGGAGGAAACCGGGAAGGCGCTGAAGGACGGCTGGCTATACACCGGCGATATGGGTAAAATGGACGAAGAAGGATATTTTTATATTTTGGACCGCCGCAAGGATCTGATCATCGCCGGAGGCTACAACATTTACCCGCGGGAAGTGGAAGAGGTGCTGTTCGAGCACCCCGACGTGGCGGAGGCGGTTGTCGCGGGCGTCGCCGATCCGTACCGGGGCGAGACGGTCAAAGCCTTCATCGTGCTGAGGCCGGGATCTGCGGCCGACGCGGAGGCGATCAAATCCTGGTGCAAGGAACGGCTGGCGGCGTACAAAGTTCCGAAAATCTACGAATTCCGCGACAGTCTGCCGAAGACGATCGTCGGCAAGGTGCTGCGCCGCAAGCTTCTCGAGGAGGAGGCGGAATAGCCGGGGCGCGCCTTTTCGCCCGGACTCCCGTAACGGACCCGTGCAGGCTGAATTTTGTTCGGGGCTCGTTCGCTCCGGGCCGGTTCGGGCTCGTTAAGGCGGCCTCGGAGGCGCGGTTCCGCGATTCCGGCGACTGGCGGTTCCGACAGCGGCATGGATGGAGGGAGAGAAGCCGATGAACGAGCAACAACTTGCCGAGTTTAAAGCGCAGCTGGCGCGTGCGGCCCGGGGCACGTTCTGGGAGCACATCGGAGCCGAGCTCGCATCGTTTGCGGACGACCGGGTCGTCCTCACGCTGCAGGTGAAGCCGCACCACATGAATTTGATCGGCATTCTCCACGGCGGCGTCAGCGCGACGCTGCTCGATTCGGCCATGGGGGTGCTGGCGGCGGCGGCCCGGCCGGACGACACGGTCGTGACGACGAATCTGAACATGCATTTTCTGTCGCAGGTGAAGGATGGGGAAGTGAAGGTCGAAGCGGAGCTGGTTCACTCCTCCCGCAAGCTGATCACGATGCAGGGGCGCATTTACAAGGACAACGGCGAGCTTAGCGCGTTCGGGACGGCGACGTTCCACGTCATCGACCGGAGGCCGCCGAAGGCCGAGTAAGCGGCAGAGACGCGGGCGCCTGGGGGCGCTGCAAGCCGCTAATGTCGGGTTACAGCGACCGAACGGGCGGGAGAACGCGCGTTCTTCGGCAGCCCTTGACACGGCTCGCCGCGTCCCGCTATAATCAGGGCATATTTATCGGCTGTGAAAAGGAGCAGTAGACGCTCGGCGTCGCTCAGAGAACCGGCGGAAGGTGCGAGCCGGTCGACGTTAGCCTCGAACTCGCCTTGGAGCCTTCGCGCATAATCCATTCCCGCCCTTCTGCATCGGGATACGGCAAGCGCGGCGTCGCCTCCGCGTTAAGGAGAAGAGTGGACGTAAGCCCAAGCAGGGCTATCGTCAACTAGGGTGGTACCACGGGAACAATCCTCTCGTCCCTAGCGTGAATCGGCGCTCGGGCGGGAGGTTTTTTGGTTGCAGCGAGGGCCGCGCCCGGCGCGGTTCCTCCTTAGAAGAGAGGAGCTTTCGACGAATATGGCGCAAGACAACGAACATGGCTACAAGCCGCAGACACTGGAGCCGAAATGGCAAAAGTACTGGGAAGAGAACAAGACGTTCCGCACGAGAGACGACGAAGGCAAGCCCAAATTTTACGCGCTCGACATGTTCCCTTACCCGTCCGGGGCGGGGCTGCACGTCGGCCACCCCGAAGGGTATACGGCGACGGACATCGTCAGCCGCTACAAGCGGATGCGCGGTTATAACGTGCTCCACCCGATGGGCTGGGACGCGTTCGGCCTGCCGGCCGAGCAGTACGCGATCCAGACGGGCAAGCACCCGCGAGACTTCACGCAGCTCAACATCGACAACTTCCGCCGGCAGATCAAGTCGCTCGGCTTCTCGTACGATTGGGACCGCGAGATCAGCACGACGGATCCGGCGTATTACAAATGGACGCAGTGGATTTTCATCCAGCTGTACAAGAGGGGTCTCGCTTATGTCGCCGAAGTGCCCGTGAACTGGTGTCCCGCGCTCGGCACGACGCTGGCGAACGAAGAAGTGATAAACGGCGTGAGCGAACGGGGCGGCCACCCGGTCATCCGCATGCCGATGCGCCAATGGATGCTGAAAATTACGGCTTACGCCGAGCGTCTGCTCGAAGACCTGGAGGAGCTCGACTGGCCGGAGAGCATCAAGGAGATGCAGCGCAACTGGATCGGCAAGTCGACGGGCGCGGAAGTGACGTTCGCCGTCGACGGCCACGACGCGACGCTGACCGTGTTTACGACTCGTCCCGACACGCTGTTCGGCGCCACGTACTGCGTGCTCGCACCCGAGCATGAGCTGGTGAAGAAGATTACGACCGCAGAGCAGCGAGCGGCCGTCGAAGCATACGTCGAGCAGGCGGCCCGCAAGAGCGATATGGAGCGGACCGAGCTGGCGAAGGAGAAGACGGGCGTGTTCACGGGTGCGTACGCGATCAATCCGGTGAACGGGGTGAAGGTGCCGATCTGGATCGCCGACTACGTGCTGGGCGGTTACGGCACGGGCGCGATCATGGCCGTCCCGGCCCACGACGAGCGCGACTGGGAGTTCGCGACGAAGTTCGGCCTCCCGATCGTGGAAGTGGTCAGCGGGGGCAACGTGCAGGAAGCGGCTTACACCGGCGACGGCGAGCACGTCAACTCGGGCTTCCTGAACGGCCTGTTGATGAAGGACGCGATCGCCCGCATGATCGCGTGGCTCGAGGAGAACGGCAAAGGCGCGGGCAAAGTCACGTACCGGCTGCGCGACTGGCTGTTCAGCCGCCAGCGCTACTGGGGCGAGCCGATTCCGGTGCTGCACTACGAGGACGGCACGATGGAGACGGTGCCGGAAGACGAGCTGCCGCTCCTGCTGCCGGAGATGGAAGAGATCAAGCCGTCCGGAACGGGCGAATCGCCGCTTGCGAACGCGACGGAATGGGTGAACGTCGTCGACAAGCAAGGCCGCAAAGCCCGCCGCGAGACGAACACGATGCCGCAATGGGCCGGCAGCTCCTGGTATTTCCTGCGGTTCATCGATCCGCACAACGACAAGGAGCTCGTCTCCTTCGAGAAGCAGAAGGAGTGGCTGCCCGTCGACCTGTACATCGGCGGGGCGGAGCACGCGGTGCTTCACTTGCTGTACGCGCGGTTCTGGCACAAGGTGCTGTACGACATCGGCGTAGTGTCGACGAAGGAGCCGTTCCAGAAGCTGGTCAACCAGGGGATGATTCTTGGCACGAACAACGAGAAGATGTCCAAGTCCCGCGGCAACGTCATCAACCCGGATGACATCGTGAACGAATTCGGCGCCGATACGCTGCGGCTGTACGAGATGTTCATGGGGCCGCTGGAGGCGACGAAGCCGTGGAACACGAACGGCGTCGAAGGCATGTACCGCTTCCTCGGCCGCGTCTGGCGGCTGTTCGTCGACGAGAACGGCCGTTTGAACGAGAAGATCCGGGACGTGCCGGGCGACGACGCGTTCCGCCGCACCTGGCACCGGACGATCAAGAAGGTTACGGAAGATTACGAGGCGCTGCGCTTCAACACGGCGATCAGCCAGATGATGATTTTCGTCAACGAAGCGTACAAGGCCGAAGTGCTGCCGAAGCAGGCGATGGAGCATTTCGTGCAAATGCTGTCGCCGTCCGCGCCGCATATCGCCGAAGAGCTGTGGGAGCGGCTCGGGCACGAAGGCTCCATTACGTACGTGCCGTGGCCGGAATACGATCCGGCGCTGACGGTTGACGCCGAAGTCGAGATCGTCGTTCAGGTGAACGGCAAAATCGCCGACCGCGTGTCGGTGGCGTCCGACCTCGACGAAGCCGGCATGCAGGAGAAGGCGCTCGGCCTCGAGAAGGTCAAGGCGCTGATCGAAGGCAAGACGATTCGCAAAGTGATCGCAGTCAAGGGCAAGCTCGTCAACATTGTAGCCAACTAACGAAGAAGGGGCGGCCTCTCTCCAGGGAGAGGCCGCCCCTTTACCGTTCGTGCCGGAAGGCGAGGGAATCAGGATCGTCGCAGGGACGCTTCGACCTTGCTCAAATCCTCCGCGAATTTCTCGTGGGTTTTCTGCAGGACGCGGCTGAACGCCCCTTCCGTCGCTTTGCCCAGCTCCTCGAGCGCGATGGCGGTAATTCCGCCGGGTACGCTTACGCGCCGCTGCAGCTCAGCGGGCGAACAGCCGCCTTCCCGGAGCAGCCGGGAAGTGCCGGCGAGCATCTCGCAAGCGAGGACGGTGGCAAGCTCCCGGGCGATGCCCGTCGTATCGACGGCCGCTTCGATGAACTGCTCCAGCAGGTAGGCAAAGAAGGCCGGACCGCAACTGGACAGGTCGGAAGCGACGCGGATGTCCTCTTCGGGAATTTCGACCGGACGGCTGATGGCGGAGAACAAGCGGAGCAGCCGTTCGCGGTCCCGCTCGTCCAGTCGGGTGCCGAACATGAACAAGGTGGCGCCGATGCCCGCCTCGTTGACGACGCTCGGAATGATTTTCGCCACTTTGCTGGGGACGAGCTCTTCCAGCAACGCTATTTTCACGGGACTGGTAATGGAGACGACGATCTGCTCCGGCGTAAGCACCGGCAGGATATCGTCAAGCACCGCCCGGAAGTCGAGAGGTTTGACGCACAGAAAGACCAGATCGGCATTTTGGGCCGCAACCGCGTTGGACGGGGCGACGGCAAGTCCGGGATAGCGGCCAGCCAGCGCTTCCGCTTTGGATAGGGTACGGCTCGCAATCGTCACCTCCGCGGGCGACAGTGCTCCGGCGCGAAGGAACGATCCCGCGAGCAAGCCGCCCATACTGCCGACGCCGATCAATCCGACCTTCATTACCGTCCCCCCTTTGACGCTATTGTCACACCCCATCATATGAGCGGCGGCTCGCCGACATGACAATATGGACTAAAAATGTGCGAATGAAGGAGCGGATAGCGATGGTTAAAGAGAAAATCCGGGCTGCGGGAACGAGGGGGAAGGCGGCGGGCGTGCTGGCGCTCGCGGGGGCGGCTCTTCTCGGATATGTCGCGATGCAGCCGGCGGGACAGGCTGAAGTTCCCGGCTGGGAGCCGGTCAATTCGCAGGTGATGGAAGCGCTGGACGAAGCCGCGCCGAAGCCGTCCGCACAGCCGGCAGCGGCCGCGGCCCCGCCCGGCGCCGGGATGGGTGCGGGAGCGGAAGGCGGGCATGGTGCGGGCGAAGCCGACGGGCAAGCTGCGAAAGGAGCCGACGGGCAAAGCGCGGGATCGGCCGGAAAGCCTGCGGCGGGCGAAGCGGCAGCGGGAACGGCAAGCGGGCTGGCAGCGGCCCCCGGCTCCGGTCAGGCAACGTCGCCCGCAGGCGAGTCCGAGCCGGACGCTCCGGTTCCGGCGTCGCCCTCTCCCGATTCCGCGCCCGCTGCGGCCGATTCGGCCGGTTCGGGACGGCTGAACTTGAACGCCGCAACGGCGGAGCAGTTGGACGAGCTGAAGGGGATCGGCCCGTCGAAAGCCAAGGCGATCGTCGAGTACCGGGAGCTTCACGGACCTTTCCGAAGCGTCGACGACCTTCTTAACGTCAAGGGCATCGGCGAGAAGCTGCTGGACGGCATCCGGGACGCGGTAACGGTCTGACGTCCAGTCTTTCTTCCGTTCGGAAAATATGCGACAATAAGGAAGAATTGACCTTTCATCCGGAAACGGGAGGAATTTACCGATTCCAACGAACGCGCGCGCTTGCTGGAGACGCTTGCCGTTCACGCCGGGCGACTACGCTGTCGCGAGCGGTGCCGATTTTTATCAGATCAGCTCCTACGGATTCCGCGACACCGAGCAGCCGTCGAGGGGTTAACTACCCGGGTCTCGAGCCCCCCCTTCTTACGAGCTTGCGAAAACCTATTTGGCCAAAGGCCAGGGCGCGACCCCGACCTTCGGCATCAAGGGCGGCGTCGAAGCCGGCAAGAAGGTCATCCACGCGGTCAAGCTGTTCTCGCATCCGGCGAACGTCGGCGATTTCCAGTCGCTCCTTATTCATCCCGCGAGCACGACGCACCGGCAGCTTAGCGAGGAAGAGCAGGCTTCGGCAGGCGTCCAGCCGGGCATGATCCGGCTGTCGATCGGCACCGAAGGCGTAGGCGACATCTTTTACGATTTGGAGCAAGCCCTGGCCGCAAGCCAGGCGTAATACGAAATGGGCGGCCTCTCGCCGGCGGCCGTCCGATATGGCATACGGAGGTAGCGATACAAGATGACACAGGCCCTGCGCAAAGACTGGGACACTTATTTTATGGACATCGCCTTCATGGTATCGACCCGCTCCCGTTGTCCGAGACGTCATGTCGGCGCCGTTCTTGTGCAGGGCAAGAAACTGCTGGGTACGGCCTACAACGGGGCGCCCATGGGCGTGCCGGACTGCTCGGAGGCGGGCTGCATGATCGTGGAGGAATACGAGCCCGCCGCGGGCGATCCGTCTTCGGTGGTAAAGAAGCAGCGATGCATCCGGACGATTCATGCCGAGCAGAACTTGCTGCTGTTCACCGACCGCATCGACCGGGAAGGCTCAACCGTGTACGTGACCGACCAGCCCTGCTGGACGTGCGCGAACATGCTCGCGAACAGCGGCATATCGGAGATCGTCTACCATCGCAACTACCCGAAGGATTACGAGAAAGTCGTCTCGCTGATGGAGCAGAGGGGCATTCTGTTCCGCCGCCTCGAAGGCTACGCGCCTCCGGCGGATACGGAAGTGCAGGACGACAAATAACCGGTTTAGCGGAGGAAGAACCTCAACGCGCGATCGCGGGGAGGTTCTTTTTTATTTTCCGAGAGGGGGCGCAATCGTGCAACGTAGACCGCTGGTAGCCTTCGTCGCATGCTGGGCGGCGGGAGATTCGATTTGCGGCCTGTGGCAAGGCCGCGCAGCGCTGCTGGCGTTCGCCGGCGCCCTGCTCGTCATCGCCGCCTATGCGCTGGTCTCGCGGGCTTCCCCGGCAGCGGCAGCCGCGTGCGCGCTGGCGCTGGCGCTTGCCGCGGGCGAGCGGGCATGGACCGACTCCCGCAACGTATCGGAGGTGGAGGCGGGGATCGCCGATCCGGAAGGCAAGCGAGTCGAAGCGTACGGCCGGCTGGCTTCGCCGGTTACGGTGGACGGGGATACCGTCACGTTCGAGCTGAAGGCGACCCGCCTGGTCGAGGAGGGCTCCGAAGAGGGCGGGACCGGCTCCGAAGGGCAAAAACTGCACGAACGGTTCTGGGTTCGGCTTCGCCTGGCGGCCGAGGAAGAGCAGGCGACGGCTAAGGCCTGGCAACGGGGCGACGCCGTCCGCATCGCCGGCGAGCTGGAACGGCCCGCCACCGCGGGCAATTTCGGCGGTTTCGATTACCGTGCTTACTTGCAGCGCCAGCACATTCATTGGGTCATTAGCGCCAAAGGGGCGAAGGCGGTCGAGAGGGAAGCGAGCGAGCTGCCGTGGCGCGAGCGGCCCATGCGTTGGGTAGACGAGGCCAGAGCCCGGATCGGCGCCCTGACGGACAGCCTCTACGACGGAACGGACGCCGGGTTTATGAAAGGGCTGGTCGCCGGCATCGAGGACGATCTCGATCCGCAGCAATACGACGCCTTCTCCAAGCTCGGGCTTACCCATGTGCTGGCGATCTCCGGATTGCATGTCGGCGTCGTCGTGTTCATCCTGCTCCGTCTCGGGGCGCTGCTTCGCTTGACGCGGGAGCGTTCCATCGAGCTGACGATCGCCGCGATGCCCGTCTACATGCTCCTCACCGGCGCTTCGCCCTCGGCGGTCCGGGCGTGCCTCATGACCATGATCGCGCTTTATTTGGCGCGGATCGACAGGCTGAAGGACGGCCTTCATCTTCTGGCGGCGTCCGCGCTCGTCATGATGGCGTGGGACCCGCTCGTCATTGAGAATGTCAGCTTCCAGCTCTCGTTCGCAGTGACGGCGGGGCTCATTCTGTTCGTGCCGACCGTGACGGAGTCGCTGCCGATCCGCCGCCGCGGGCTGCGCGGGGCGGTCGCCGTCGCCATTACCGCGCAAGCCGTCTCGTTTCCGGTGTCGGCTTATTATTTTCACCAGTTTCATCTGCTGTCCTTGCCCGCCAATCTCGTGCTCGTGCCGTTCATCAGCTTCGTTGTCATGCCGCTCGGCATGGCGTCGCTGGCGCTAGGCGCGCTCTGGCGTCCGCTCGGGATGTTCGCGGCGGAGGCGGCCTCCTGGTGCAACCGGCTTACGGACGCGGCAACGGATGTCTTGGGTTCCGTACCCGGCATGCAAACGTATTGGCCCCAGCCTTCCCTCGGATGGGTGCTGGCCGCTTATGCGCTGCTTGGCGCTACGATCGGCTGGCAGAAGCGGCGGCTTCAATCCCGCAAGGAGCGGGAGCGCCTGGCCGAGCGGGCCGGAAGCGACGTCGCGCCGATTGCCGAAGGAAGCGTGTCGGTCCGGTCGCAGCCGAGCGGGGACGAGACCCGACCGCTGCACGAGGAGGAGCCGGCCGACGTTCCGTACGCGCAAGAGGGGAGGCGGCTTCGCCTAGCCGCTGCTGCCTCGATCTCCGTATGCTGGATCGTCTGGTGGCTGTGGGGGCTGCAGCCGTCCTGGTCCGACCCGGACGCCAAGGTGATGTTCCTCGACGTCGGACAGGGCGACAGCATCCTCATTCGCACCGGCGGAGGCAAGTACGGTCTGGTGGACGCGGGCGGGACGGTGTCGTTCCGCAAAGCGGACGAAGCTTGGCGGACCCGGCGGGATCCGTACGAAGTCGGCAAAAAAACGATCGTTCCGCTGCTCAAGCAGCGGGGCGTGCGTTCGCTCGACGTGCTCGTGCTGACGCATCTGGACCAGGATCACATCGGGGGAGCGGAGGCCGTGCTCGAGGCTTTTCCCGTGCGCAGGCTCGTTTTCAACGGATCGATTAAACCCGACCGGACCGTGGATCGTCTATTCCGATTAGCCGAGCGGCGGAACATTCCGATCTACGCTGCGTATGAAGGGATGGACTGGATATGGGACCGTTCCGCCTCCCTGCGGATTTTGTATCCGGAAGGGGAACGTTCCGGAGACATTCCGATCGTCGAGGAACAGAACGACCGCAGCGTCGTGCTGCTGCTTCGGCTGTACGGCAGAACGTTCCTGCTGCCGGGCGATTTGGAGGCGCGGGGCGAGAATGAACTGATGAGCCGGCTGCAGACGCATGGCCCCGTCGACGTTCTGAAGGCGGGCCATCACGGCAGCCGTTCGTCCACGACGGCCGAATGGCTGCGGCGCTGGGAGCCGCACGACGCCGTCATCTCCGCGGGACGGAACAATCTATACGGACACCCGCATCGGGACGTGCTGGAACGGCTGGCATCGATGGGCGTCGACGTGTTCCGGACCGATCTGGACGGCGAAATCCAGTACCGGGTATCCCCGGACGGGGCATTGAGCAGACGGGTGAAGAAGTCGCTTATGAATTGAGAGGTTGAATGCGTCTAGACTAGAAAGTGGACAGAGTGAACCGAGAATGCGAGAATAAAATCATTTCCATTCGAGGTGTCCGAACATGAAGCCCAAGTACGACAGGGAGTTTAAGCTGAATACGGCCCAGATGATCCAGGAGGAGGGGAAAACGGTAGCGCAGGCGGCCCGGGAACTCGGGCTCCACGAGAATACCCTCTATCGGTGGATCTCGGAATTCAAACAGGACGGTGCTCAGGCCTTTCCCGGCAGCGGCCAGTTAAAAGCGGATGACAAGATGCTGCGGGATTTGCAAAAGCAAATACGGGATCTGAAAGAGGAGAACGAAATCCTAAAAAAGGCGATGCACTACTTCGCAAAAGACCGGCGCTGATCTTTGCTTTTATCCACAATCACCGCTTCAAGCTCCGTGTCGCGAAGATGTGCCAAGTATTTAAGGTTGCCCGAAGCGGTTATTACGCATGGCTGAAAAATAAAGAACAACGTAAGATGCGAGTCCAGAAGCGCGAGAAGCTGAAGCAGCAAATCAACCGGATCTTCATCCACTCGCGCCGTCTCTATGGAAGCCCGAAGATCACAGCGGCACTCAAGCAAGAAGGCGTTCAGGTATCGGAAAAGACGGTTGCACGGCGGATGAAGGAAATGGGACTTCGCTCTCGCACGGTGAAGAAAACCAAAGCGACGACCAACTCCAAGCATAGCCTGCCCGTTCACGAGAACCTGCTGAACCGACAGTTCCGACCGCAATCGCTCAATAAAGCTTGGGTGACCGACATCACGTATTGTCCTACGGACGAGGGCTGGTTGTATCTGGCCAGCGTCATGGATTTGTGTAGCCGCAAGGTCGTGGGCTTCCAGATGGGAGAGCGGATGACCAAAGGAAGGCCTACAACCAGCGCCGGCCGGAGCCAGGCTTGATCCATCATTCCGACCGCGGCAGTCAGTATGCTTCCCATGACTACCAAGAGCGGCTGAAGCAATACCAGATGCTAGGCAGCATGAGTCGCAAAGGAAACTGCTACGACAACGCATGCATTGAGGCATTCCACAGCGTCTTGAAGAAGGAGCTTATCTACCAAGAGAAATTCAAGACGCGTGAACAGGCACGGAAACGGATTTTCGAATATATCGTTTGCTTTTACAACGGCGTTCGACTCCACTCTACGCTGGGGTTTCAGTCGCCCAATCAATACGAACGTATGTGCTGTTCCATGACTTAATTTTCTCGATTCTTCTTGTCCATTCTATTGACAGAGGTACAGTTTGGAGTTGGTGGTCGCTTTGTACTTCTTGACTGTCCGGGACCGCCACTGCTGCTCGTTCATGATCCGCGTCACCGTTCGCTCGGAGATCGTCACTCCTTGCTGCAGGAGTTTACGGGTGATCTTCGGACTGCCGTAAAGCTTGCGGGACTGATCGTAGATTTCTTTGACCTGCTCGGTCCATTCCTTGTGCTGACGCTCCCGTTCGCTTTCCGGGCGCTCCTTCCATTTGTAGTAGCCGCTGCGAGATACTTTCAATACGCTGCACATCTTCTCCAGTCGGTACTCGGAGCGGTGTTCGTGGATGAACGTATATTTCACCGACGGTCTTTCGCGAAGAAGTGCATTGCTTTTTTTAAGATTTCGTTCTCCTCTTGCAGATCTCGTATTTGCTTTTGCAACTCCCTGAGCTGATGGTCTTCGGACTTAAACGCTTGCGCCGCAACGATCTCCGGCTCACCACCTATACTTCTTCATCCAGCCGTATAGCGTGTTGTCCTTGATCTTCAGTTCGCGGGCGACTTCCGCCACCGCCTTTCCGCTTTCCTTGACGTATTGAACCGTCTTTCTCTTGTACGTCTCATCATACAAGGGCTTTTTCATTTCGACACAGTCCTCCGATTCAGCTTGATTTCATCAGTGTAATCTGTGTCTTCTATTCAGTCTAGCAGCAGGATTTTGACCAAAGGAAAACCGCCCACTGAAAAGGGGCGGTTACTTAACAAACGCTTAAAAGCTACGATTCATTTTGTTTTCAAAGAAATCATTTAATTGCGTCCCCTCAACTACATACTTCGTTTGTTTGTAGTCTGAGTTTAAATCATTTCTTGTGATGTATATATCCTTTTTGTCATACTGAATTCGTATTTCAGCGTTAGATTTTAATTCAAACACAATCCCCGCACTGATGTTTGGATTGACGACTTGTACTTCTCTAATCCTGTTTGTTGGCACTGAATTAATCCAAGAACGAATTTGATTAATTTCTTCTTGGCTTAAATTCACATCCTCTTGTTTCCATGTTACACCATCAAGAATCCACTTTGTCATGTTTACCTTTACCACTTCGTTACTTGCTATTTCTTTATTAAGAATTGCAGGTCCTTCAATCGGCTTTTCGCGGTTGTATAAAAATAACAATAACAGTCCAAATGTTACAATTCCCAAAAGTATAGCAACAGACAGTTTGTTTTTGTTAACCATTGCTTCCCTCCTTAACTTGGAAATTTTATGTAATTATAATACGTTGAAAAATTGTAGCAGTTGCGTTGTTCTACCCGTCATTTCAGCAAGAGAAGACTGCAAGTCGAATCTTTGTATTCGTATCCGTCACTGTAAACAGGCATGAATTGACCAACATGTGTTTCTTATTTGACACCGTATTCTCATATTCCTTGCTGTCTAAATAGCGAAACCACGCAAGATAATGTTGTAGATACTTCGTTGCTACACCGTTAAAACGGTCCATCCATTTTTTCAGACGACTATGGTAGCTGTTCACGTTTTGTATATAGTAAACGCCTTTAACCCGCTGTTTCCCATCGGATTTAAAACTGTAATGCGGCAAGCCTTTCGTATTCGCATAAGAACTGAATGCTCTCCACGAATCGGTGCATAGTACGTTCGAATCGGATAACTTTCCGCCAATCGCCTCATCCAACTTAGTCGTTCGAATTCGACCACGCCCAAGAACGCCAGAGAAAGTCATCTTCTGACGGTCACGTGCGACCAGAACGCAAACCTGGTCATTACTACTGCCACGATACTTGGCTTTGCCACCGCGTTTACGTGGCTTTCGTTCGGTGATATTCTTTTTGCCTTTTTCGGAGAACAAGAAATACGTTTCGTCCATTTCGATGAACTCCATGCCAATGCCTTGCAATGCGAGGCCGGTACGGCTCCGGTTACCAGAAAAAGCGGTAAACGAAGGTTCGTTTACTTCCGGCGAGCCTGCAAGAAACCGTTCCGAAACACCATGCAAAACTTTGCCATGCAATCGGTCAAATACCACGGCTGGAGCAAAGAATATTTTCAACGATCACATTGACCTAGGGCGTCTTTCAGAGCTTGAAAAACCATGCTGGTAGCGTATAAGATCGCTACCTTTTAAACCCGACCGGACCGCGAATCGTCTAATCCGGTTAGCCGAGCGAACGGAACATTCCGGCCTACGCTGCGTATCAAGAGATGGACGCTCTGGAAATCGCCGAAGGATCGGCAAAGCAACGACAAACGGAACGATTTTTGTTAGACTGGGAATGGCCTTGGCACAAAAATAAGCGATAAGTAACGGAATGGGTGAAAAACCCTTCGATGTTAAAAGGACGTTGATGCAACCTTTTGGCGAACGAATGCGTCAGAGGGGGTGCAGGAGAGGAGGATCTTCTGTGGTGGAGCCGGATTTGATCAAAGCCGCACAAACCGGCGATCGCGACGCCCTTGTCGAGCTGCTCCGCGCGATAGAGAACCAGGTTTACCGTACGGCGTACTATTTGCTCGGCAACGAGCAGGATGCGCTCGATGCTTCCCAGGAAGCGCTTCTACGCATTTATACGAAGATCCATACTTATGAAGAGAAAGCCCAATTCAGAACGTGGGTGCAGCGTATCGTCACGAACATCTGCATCGACAAGTTTCGCCGCAGCCGTCCGTCCTTGTCGATCGACGAACACGAGCTGGTGTTCCATGCGGGGGACAACGTGGAGGCGGAAGTGATGTCGGCTTACGCATCGGAGGAAATCCGCGAAGCGATCGGCAAGCTGCCCGAGCATCACCGGACGGTCGTCGTTCTTCGCTATCTGCAGGATTTCTCCTACAACGAGATTGCCGAATCGCTGAACTTGCCGCTGAATACGGTCAAGTCTTATTTGTTTCGAGCCCGGCAGCAACTGCAAACGCTGCTTCACGATTATCAGAAAGGTGGTGTCCGGGGATGAATTGCCAAGAGGTGATGGAACTCATGCAGCGTTCGCTTGACGGCGACTTGGATTCGCGGGAAACGTCGCGCATGATGGAACATATCCGATCATGCCCGGATTGCGCCGCTATGCTGGACCGTTTAACGCTTCTGTCCAACAATTTGGCGCAGCTTCCGCGAGTCGAGCCGCGCTTCAGCATCGTCGATTCGATTTTGCCGCAGCTGGAGCTCATTCCAATTGCCTCTTCGGAGAAATCGTCCGAGGCCGTGAGCGAGAACGGCGCCGAGGACGCCGCCGAGCCGCTGCCGCCAAGATCCGCCCGGCCCGGCCGGAGGTCTTATCGCCGCCTGACCGGCGCGATTGCCGCCGGCATTGTGGTCGGCTTGCTCATCGCGGTTAATCCGTTCTCCTGGCTGTCTCACTCCGGGCAAGACAACGACGCCATGTCCATGCCGGAGACGGCCGGCACATCCTCCGCCGGTTCGGCCGCTTCATCGTCCGAGCCTGCGCAGTCGTCGGCCGAAGCGCAGCTGTTCGCCCAATCGGACGAGAAGGCTTTAAAGAACGATGCTCCCGGCTCCGCGGAAGCTTCCCCGAGTCCGGAAGCGCCGGCGGCTCCCGAGTCGAAAGCTCCTTCCTTCACGACGGCCAAGCCCGCGGATCGGGGGCTTGCGTCCAAGGACAGCGAAAAGAAGGATGACAAGGGTCTGGCCGACAATCGTTCCGCCGCCCAAGAGACGGAGCCGCCGGAATCGAGCGAGCCCGAGACGACGTTCGACATCGCCCGGCAGACGGGCGACGAAGCGGCGCCCGCCGCAACTCCTTCCGCAATTGCGCCGTTGTCGCCGGAGCCGGAAGGAAACGATAAGAGCCATGCGTTTACGTCGATCGCGCCTGCGTTCGTCTGGGTTTCGCCGGACGGAAAGTACAAGGCGACGGTGGAAGACGAACGGATGAAGGTGTACGAGTTGAAGGACGGCGAGCTTGTGCTTGTGTTCCAATCGGACGTTCATGCCGGCAGCACGATCGGGGGCGTCCGTTGGGACGATCAATCCGCCATCCTCCAGTACGCGTGGACGGATGCGGACGGCAAGACGGTCCGTCTTCAATGGGATGCCGCAACGGGGCAAGAGACAGAGGTGGCCGACGAGAACACGGGACCATAAACCGAAGAAGTGTTGGCACGTTTTGGTCCCCCGCTGCGTATAGTGTAGGGATGAAATTGATTTGTCCCCTCGGAGGGACGATACGGACGATGGTCACGGTCGTTCGCGCACGGTTCCATGGGCCGGCCGGCGGACGTTGACATAGATGTCCAAGGACGAAGGGATCACGACCTGCGAAGGCGTGATCCCTTTGCCGCGCTTGGAAGGCCCTGCGGCCACCCTGGACGGCGGAAGAAGGACAAACGGGTGCATTTCTGTTAGACTTTGAATATCGGATCATGTTCCGCATCGGGGAAAACGGGGGCTCGTTATGGAATACCGCAAAGCACTGCGCGAAGTGCGCGAGGGGCGCATTAAACCGTTCTATATTTGCTTCGGGACGGAAACGTATTTATTGAACGAATTTATCGAGAGGCTGACCGACGCCTTGGTCGAACCGGAGCATCGGGAGATGGCCGTCGTCCGCTTCAGCACGTCCGAGCATACGACGGACGAGATCGTGGACGAGGCGCAAACGATGCCCTTCCTCGTGCCCAGCAAGCTCGTTCTCGTGCGCGACAGCGTGCTGTTCGCCGCCGGACGGGATTCGGCGAAGATCGAGCACCGGCCCGAACGGCTGCTGGAATATATGAGCGGGCCGCTGGACAGCACCGTGCTCGTATTCGTCGTGCCGCACGAGAAGCTGGACGAGCGCAAGAAACTCGTCAAATACGCCAAAGACAAAGACGCCGTCGTCGGCTTTACGGCACTGCCGGCGGAGGAGCTCGCGCACTGGCTCGTCCGCCGGGCGGAAAGCCGGAAGCGCCGGATCGAACCGCAAGCCGTCGAGGAACTGCTCAAGCGGGTCGGCAGCGAGATGGGGACGCTCGCCTCCGAGATGGACAAGCTGATTCTGCACGCGGGCGAAGCGGGGACGATCACGCCGGACGCCGTCGCCTCGCTCGTGCCCGTCAGCACGGAGCAAAGCGTCTTCAAGCTGACCGAAGAGATCGCGGCGCTTCGCACCGATCGCGCCTTGGCGCTTTATTACGACCTGCTGAAGCAGCGCGAGGAGCCGATCAAGCTGATTGCCTTGCTCGTTCGGCAATTCCGCAACATGCTGTTCGTCAAGGAGTTGGGCAAGCAGGGCTATACCCCGCAGCAGATGGCCGGGCAGCTCGGCCTGCATCCTTATGCGGCGAAAGTGACGGCGGAGCAAGCGAAAGGCTTCAGCACCGAGAGGCTGACGGGCGTTCTCGACCGGCTGGCGGAGCTGGATTACGGCATCAAGACGGGGCGCGTCGAGAAGACGCTGGGACTTGAATTGTTCCTGCTGCGGACGGGTTCGGAAGGCCGGGGATAAGAAGAGGAGCACCTTCCTCAGGCGACAAAACGCCTTGCGAAGGTGCTCCTCTTGCAGCATGCCTGCAAAACAAAGAAGCCTCGCGGCAGCGAGGCTCTCTTCATAAAAACGCATCGTTGTCGGACAAGCCTTAGGCTTGCGAAGACAAAGCGTTCAGCTTCTTAGCCAGACGGGATTTCTTGCGGGCAGCCGCGTTTTTGTGAATGAGGCCTTTGGTTACCGCTTTATCCAATTTCTTCTGAGCCAATTGAAGCGCTTCTTTGGCAGCGTTCACGTCCGTGCCTTGAACGGCAAGGTCGGCGTGTTTAACGGCCGTGCGAAGGGCGGATTTCTGGGACGCATTGCGCAGACGGCGTTTCTCGTTCGTCTTCGTGCGTTTGATGGCGGATTTAATATTCGGCATTGATTTCACCTCCTGCAAAGCAAAGAGTATTTCTCCACACAACTTGTAACATTCTATCATGGAGGGGGGCAAAACGCAAGCCATTTCAGCGGTTCGAGCCGTCGTTTAAGCGGCTTTCGGAGACGCCCGGGCTGCGGCCCTCCCGTTCGCGTTGAAAGGGGAGCAAACGGATCGTGACGAAGCAACGGTTTGATTTGAGCGAATACGGAATTCGAACCGACCTGGCGCTGGAAGCCAGAGAGATGGCCGGTTCGCCCGGCCAGTCGATTCCCGGGGTTTGGCAGGAGACGAGCAAGGAGTCCGGCATTACCGTCACCCGCATGCACATCCAGACCGAGGAAGGCGCGAAGGCGATCGGCAAAATGCCGGGCCATTACGTTACGCTGGAGGTGCCGGAGCTTAGGCGGGGAGATTCGGATTTGCAGGACAAGGTGGCGACGACGTTCGCGAAGGAGTTCGAAGCGTTTCTGTCGCGCGTCGGCATCGGTCCGAGCGCCAGCGTATTCATTGTCGGCCTCGGCAATTGGAACGTAACGCCGGACGCGCTCGGCCCTCTCGTCGTGGAAAATATTATGGTGACGCGGCATTATTTCGAGCTGATGCCCGATCAGGTCAACTCGGGCTACCGCCCGGTCAGCGCGGTCGCACCCGGCGTGCTGGGTACGACGGGCATCGAATCGAGCGACATCGTGCAGGGGATCGTCGAGAAGGCGAAGCCGGAACTGGTCATCGCGGTGGACGCGCTGGCCGCCCGCTCGCTGGAGCGGGTCAATACGACGATTCAAATCGCGGATACGGGCATCCATCCCGGATCGGGCATCGGCAACAAGCGCAAAGGGTTGACGCAGGATATTCTGGGCGTCCCCTGCATCGCGATCGGCGTTCCGACGGTCGTGTACGCTTCGACCATCGTGAACAACACGATGGACATGGTATTCGAGCACATGAAGCGGCAAACGCCGAATACCGACCCGCTGTTCGGCGTGTTCGGCAAGATGGCGGAGTCCGAACGGCTCGGGCTCGTCAAGGAAGTGCTGGAGCCGCTCGGCCACGATCTGCTCGTCACGCCGAAGGAGATCGACAAGTTTATGGAGGATATCGCCAACGTCATTGCCAGCGGGCTGAACGCGGCGCTGCACGAGGCGGTGGACACCGACAACGTGGCGGCCTATACGCATTGAAGCGCAGCGCTCCCTCTCGCCCTATCGGGGAGGGAGCGTCTCAAAAAAAGATCGGTTTGTTAGGATCGTTAGTTGCGTTGTATTATAATAACTACCAGTATGTAGATAACGTTTAAAAAGCGGCGATGGCAACGGAAGCCGCCTTTTGTCGTTTGTCCGAGGGGATTGCGAAATGAACAAGTGGAAATGGCGCTGGCCGATCCGGCTTTGGCCCATAGACCGGATGGAAGTCAAGCTGATCATTGTGTTTTTGTTCCTGATTATATTGCCGATCGGCGTTTTAAGCTATATTTCGGCTCTGCGATATTCGGATTCGATCGAGCAAAATACGGTGACTTACGTATCCCAGCTGTCGGACAAAATGATGGACAAGCTTGACGATTATTTGGTGGATATGAAAAAAATTTCGATCATTCCTTCCTACCTGGGCGAAATCAAGGACGGCCTCAAAATGTCCAACCAATACTACCAAGGGCAGCCGAGCCGGATGAACGATTCGACCAGCATTCTGCCTTCGGAACAGCAGATGCGCATCGACATCCAGAAGAAGATCGGGAACAGCATTTATTTTCTTAACAACATTAAAACAGGGACCAACACCGTGTACCTGTTCGACCGTTTCGGCCACGTCTATTACGCCGCCAAAAACCTGAGCATCCGGCCCGATCTGCAATCGGTTTATCCGAAGTGGAGCAAGCGGGCGAACGCCGCCTACGGCGCGCCGGTGCTGGTCAGCACGCAGGAAGTTTCCCAATCGGCCGTCGGCAAGAAGTACGTGTTCACCGTCGTCCGCGCCATTATCGATCCCGTCAATTACGAGACGCTTGGCATGATCGCCGTCGACGCCAACATCGGGGTCATCGAGAACATCGTCAAGGACCTGGAAAAAGCGACGAAAGGCACGACGCTCATCCTCGACGAAGACGGCAAAGTCATTTACGACAGCGAGAAAAAGTATTTGGCCCAAAACATGCCGCGCAGCGATCTTGTAGAGTTGACGCCCAACGAGCAGGGCAGCTTCCACACGATCGTTAACGGCGAGCATGTCCTGACGATCTACAAACAATCCGAGGAGACCGGCTGGAAGGTGCTCATCTCGATTCCGGAGAGCCATCTCATGTCGGATGCGTATCGAACGCGGAACTTTACGATCGTGGCCGCGGTGACCATTATGTGCTTCGCGCTGCTCATTTCACTCGTTCTCGTCTTTGCGCTGACCCGCCCCTTGCGTTCGCTTGTCCGATTGATGAAGGAAGTGCAGAACGGGAATATGGACGTCTCCTTCCCGATCGTCCGAAGGGATGAGGTCGGACTGGTCGGCCGGGCGTTCAACCGGATGATCGACCGGGTCAAGACGCTGATCTCCGACATCGTCGTCATCGAGCAGCGCAAGAAGGAGGCGGAACTGCTCATGCTGCAAAACCAGATCAATCCGCACTTTATTTACAACACGCTGGAATCGATTCGAATGACGGCCTTGCTTCACGACGACAAGGAAGTGAGCGACATGGCGCTCCTCTTGGGGAGAATGCTTCGGTACAGCATTCATGCGGGGGTGGAGACGGTGCCGATCGGGCAGGAGTGGGAGCATCTGAACATGTACATCCATCTGCTCAATTACCGGTATGGCAACCGCTTTACGCTCGAGACGCCGCCGGAGAGCGACACGAGGGGCATCTACGTCATGAAGCTGCTCTTTCAGCCGATCGTCGAGAATGCCGTCTACCACGGTTATGACGAGACGAAGGGCCGGATGACGATCCGGATCGAGCACCGGGCGGCCGGCGCCGACCAACTGTTCGTCGTCACCGACGACGGAATCGGCATGGACGAGGAGAAGCTGCAGCTTCTGCGGGCGGCGCTGCGCGATCCGGCCGACCGCTGGGACGGGCACGGCATCGGACTCCGCAACGTCAACGAGCGGTTGAAGCTTCGGTACGGCGAAGCTTACGGATTGTCGATCGACAGCGAACGGGGCGTGGGCACGGCGGTCACCGTCAGGCTGCCTTACGCCGCGCTTGTCAAGATATCATAGGGGGACTTGGGATGATCAAAATTGCCGTTGTGGACGACGAAGAACGGATTCGTCTCGGACTGGCCAAATTAATCGAGCAATGCGGAGAAGATTATAAGGTTGTCGGCTGCTTCGCAAGCGGGCCGGAGCTGCTCGAGCGGCTGAACGACCTTCAGGCGGACCTGATCATGACGGATATTAAAATGCCGCAAATGAACGGGCTGCAGTTGATCGAGAAGGTGCAGCAGCGCAAGCCGAAGATCAAATTCGCGATCGTCAGCGGGTTTAACGACTTCGCCTTCGCCCGGCAAGCGATTCGCCAGGGCGTCGAAGACTATTTGCTCAAGCCCGTCGATCCGTCCGAATTGGCCGAGCTGCTGCAGCGGGTCAAAAACAATATCGAAATCGAACGCTACCGGAAAGAGGTCGCGACGGAAGAACACATCCGCCTGCTTCTTCGCAACGATCCCGATCATCTTCCCGAACATATGATTCAGGGGGCGAACCGCGACCTGGGCCAAACTCTTCTGCTGCGGGACCATTTCGCCGTCTTGCTCGTCCGGGCCGAGCCCGATCTCCCCGCCGACCGGATAGAGCATTGCATGTCCTATTGGAACCGGGAATACCGGCTCGTCGCTTGGGAGCCGCGCCACACGGTCATCGTGGCCGCGATCCGGGAAGGCGACCATGCGGATACGGCTCGCGAGCTGGCCTATACGCTGCTGCAGCAGCTTCCGCATTCGTCGGCCGTACGCATCGGCGTCAGCGGAATTCACCAGGGGCCGCTCAAGCTTAGAGACGCCTACGTTCAGGCCGAGCTGTGCATGCAATCCAGCTGGTACGAACCCGGTCCGAAGGCGATGGCGGATGCGGCTTCGGCCGGCAAGCGGGACGACAGCTACAATCCGCTTCGCCTGTTGGAAAAGGAATTTCGACCCGCGCTGCACGCGCTGGATTTTGCCAAGGCGGAGGTTGCCGTCGAGGAATGGCTGGGCGAGCTGAGCAAGCACCGTCCGGCCTGGCAAGCTCTGACGGAAGGGGTCTCCTATTTGTTCGGCCTCATCCGGGACGAATGGAACGAGCGCCAATCCCATCCGTCCGGACAGCCGGACGAGCTTACGGTTCCGGCTCCGACGACGTTCGCGGAATGGCCGGCTTATAAAGCCGCGCTGTCGGCATCCGCCAAGGAGCAGCTGGAGAGCCTGAAAAACGCCAAGCACGAAAACCGCGTCGTGGAGACCGTGAAGTCGTATATCCAGAAAAATTATTGGAAGGAAATGGAATTGCAGCGTCTGGCCGATGTCGTCTATTTGACTCCGAGCTATTTGAGCAAATTGTTCAAGACGGAGACGGGAGAGACCATTACCGATTACATTATCTCGGTGCGGATCGAGCGGGCGAAGGAGCTTCTTCTCAAGAATCCTTCCCTGAAAACGTACGAGGTTGGGGAGCAAGTCGGCTATCCGGATCCGGCCTATTTCAACAAAGTGTTCAAGAAGCTGACCGGATGGACGCCGAAGGAATTCCGCGAACGCGTTAGGTTGTAGTTATCAAAATTGAAGACAATTAAAACAAACATAGAACCTTAAAATGCATAACGAAATCGGCTATAATAACTGTAAGCGATTTCCTTGTGTTCGCGCAATCTTAGAAGCAAAACGGAAGATGGGGTGTCTATGTTCAACTTCAGCTACAAAACGCAGCGGTACCTGATTCTATTCGGTTTTCTCACAATCCCGGTCTTGTTTTCTCTTACGTTTTCTTACTATCCGGCGCTGTCCCTCCTGTATTACAGCTTTACGGATTGGACGGGACTGGGATGGGAAATGCACTGGGTAGGGTTCGCCAACTACAAGGAGATTTTTACCCGTCCGGATATTTTCGGAGCTTTCAAGAACAACGCTTATTATTTTGTCGGCGGCTTGATCCAGACGGCGCTGGCTCTGCTGTTCGCCGTCATTCTGACGAGCAGGCTGCGCGGACGCAACGCGTTTCGGGCGATGCTTTTCCTGCCGTACGTCCTGCACAGCGTCGCCACCGTCATCATGTTCAAGAACGTTTATCATGCCGAATACGGCTCTTTGAACATTTTCCTGGACGCGATCGGACTCGGTTCCTTGCAGCAATCGTGGCTGGGCAACCCTCATCTCGTCAATTTCTCGCTGGCTTTCATTTCGCTTTGGAAGTATTTCGGGCTCAGCATGATCATCTTCATCGGCGCCCTTCAATCGATCCCGGCCGATCTGTACGAAGCCGCGAAGATCGACGGCGCTTCGGGGTGGCAGGCTTTCCGGTTTATTACCGTACCGAGCATCCGCTCCGTGATCGAATTGATGATGATTCTGACATTGACGGGCGCGCTCGAAGCGTTCGACATTCCGTACATTATGATGCTCGGCGCCAACGGAACGGCGACGTTCGTATCGACGACCGTCGACATGGCCTTCAAGTTCCAGAAGGCGGGCCTTGCTTCCGCAATGGCCGTCGTCCTGCTCCTGATCGTCCTTCTCTTCATCTATGTTCAACGCAAACTGGTATTCAGGGGGGACAAGTAAGATGGACCGCACGAATAAAGCATGGACGGCAGTCAAATACGCGATTCTGCTCGTCGCCGTGTTTATCGTCTTCTTCCCCATTTACTCGGTCATTATCGGGGCTTTCAAGACGCAGGTCGAGTATTACCAATCCGGCATGAGTTTGCCGCACAATTGGCTGAACTTCGATAATTTCCAGAAGGTGTTCAAGGTCGGCAAGCTCGGGCTCGGCTTCCGCAATATATTGATCATCCTGGCCATTTCCCTGGCCGGCAACGTCCTGTTCGGCACAATGGTCGCCTACGCGCTGGGGCGCTTCGACTTCAAGCTGAAGAAGCCGATTATGGGCATGTACTTGCTGGCCCAGGTCATCCCGATGGTGACGACGCAGGTCGCGACGTTCAGCGTCATCAAGTTTCTCGGCGCGTACAATCATATGACCGCTCCGATTCTGCTCTATGTGGGCGCGGACGTGCTCCAAATCGTCATTTATTTGCAATTCGTCAACAACATTCCGAAGGATTTGGACGAGAGCGCGATGATCGAAGGGGCTTCGTTGTTTAAAATTTACCGCTCGATCATCTTCCCGTTGCTCACCCCGGCAACCGCGACTTTGGTCATCATGAAGACGATCAGCATTTACAACGACTTTTACACGCCGTATTTGTACATGCCAAGCCAGAAGCTGCGGGTCGTCTCGACCGCGATTTATTCCTTCGTCGGTCCGAACGCCGCTCAACTGAACGTCATCTCGGCGGGCATCATCATTATCTTTATCCCGACCGTGCTCGTGTTCCTGTTCCTGCAGCGCTTCATCTTCGCAGGAGTGACGAACGGAGCCGTGAAGTAAAGAAACCTGGCAGCGCAGGGCCGGCTATTTCCCTAACGCAACGACTATGTTATGATAACAAGAGAATTTGTTATCGGCGTAATCGACGCGTGAAGGAAGGGCCGGCTTTTTATGTCCAAAAAAGTAACGATGCAGCAAATTGCCGATCACGTAGGGGTGTCGAAATTCGCCGTCTCCAAAGCATTGGCAGGCAAATCGGGCGTCAGCGCGGATACGCGCGAGAAAATTATCGGAGCGGCAACCCAGCTCGGCTACTTCGCCCAGAAGAAAGCAAAGCCGGGCAGCTACAAGCAAAATCTCGAACCGTCCGGGAAGTCGCAGCGGGATACGATTATCGCGCTCATCCCTAACGTTCGCTACCAGAATCGCCACTCCTTCTATTGGGGCCGAATTATCGACGGCATCACGAACGGCCTCGAAGAGCACCAGCTCGGAATGATGATCGTCACCGAGCATATTACGGACAACTTCACCAAGCTGATCAATCCGGCCGGCGTGCTCGGCCTGATCGGAGTCGGCTTGATCTCCAACCAGCTGCTGCTGGAGATTCGCAATTTGGGCATTCCATTCGTTATGGTCGATCATGAGGACCCGCTTATCCCTTCGGATTCGCTGTTCATGAACAATTACGAATGCATCCGCAGAGTCACGAACTACTTGCTCGGCCAGGGGCACCGAAAGCTGCAGTTTGTCGGCAACATCCGATATTCCCGGAGCTTCGCCGACCGTTGGCTCGGTTACCGATCCATGCTGGAGGAGCAGAACGTGCCGCTGGATCAGTGGCCGGAGCTTCTGTCGTTCGAAGGCGAGAACCGGTCGGAGATGACGGAGGCGCTCGACGCCATCATTCACGATCTCAGGCGGGAGAAGGGGCTGCCGACTGCGTTCGTGTGCGCGAACGATTCGATCGCCATATGCGTCATGACCGTCCTGATGAAGATGGGAATCGATATTCCCGGCCAATGCTCGGTAACGGGCTTTGACAACATCGAGGACGCGGCGATGTCCAAGCCTTCGCTCAGCACGGTTCATGTCAATAAGGAAGCGCTGGGCCAACGGGCCGTCGAGACGCTGCTATGGCGAATCGCGCATCCGGACGGGCCCAAGGAGCGGATTCTGCTGTCCGGCGACTTCGTTCTCCGCGAATCGACGGGGCCGCTGCCTTCGTAACGTTCAAAGCTTAACCGATCTGCCGATCCCGGCGATCGGTTTTTTTGTCTCCCCCAAGCCGATTTGTCGTCCCAAGCCGCCGAAGGCGTTTCCGCTTGATCAATTAGAGTCAACGCGCGAGACGGAACCTTCATAAGCGGCAGCAGACCTCGCGATCGGACCGATGTCTAACGAACCCAGTGAACGTTATTTGGTCAAAATCACGGATTTTGAGACGGTGACGAACTCCAGCATCGCTATTCCATGCAATGGGCGGCATTCTCCCGATTTTTTTCCTCATTAGCGTGGCTGGAGTTCGTTAAAACTGCAAACAAACCATTTGGAAGCACATAAGAACAATAGGATTCGTTAGCAAGACAACCTTGAGGACACAGGGGCTGAAGCCCTACCCCGGCATGGGTTGAACGCCGTCCTAACGATACATGCAATGACCTCATACGTCGTACTGCTCTCCGTAAAGCCTCTTCGCCGCCCCAAGAAGTCGAAGGCGTTTTCGTTTGCCGCCGTTTTCCTATCGCCCCGAGAAAGAGGGGGCGATTCTTGTTTTTCTATATCATTTGTGGCGTTCTATCGGGATGTTTCGGCGTTTTTATTGACATCTTCCCCTTGAATGATAAAATGCAAAATGTATTCGTTATTATTTTAAGAAAACAAAATAATAACAAATCAGAAATAATAGGTTTACAAATTGATGTTTACACAGAGGAGTGAGCCTATGAACGGCTGGACCGAGAAGGTATGCGGCATGACCTGGGGCTGGACGGGCGTCCGCGGCACCTGGGGCGGCGAAGCGGCCCGATTCTCGATGGAGGAGATGGCGAAGCTGGGCGTGAATTGGGTGGCCATCGCCCTGTCCGCGCTGCAGGATACCCCTCAATCGACGACGATCCGGTTTCGCGAGGAGCCGACCGTAACCGACGACGAAGTCCGTTGGGCGATCCGCCAAGCGAAGTCGCTCGGACTCAAAGTGTGCCTCAAGCCGGTCGTCAACTGTGCGAACGGGACGTGGCGCGCCCATATCGGGTTCTTCGACCACGAAGTGCCGGGAGAGCCGAGCTGGAGGGAATGGTTCGCCTCCTACGGCGAATTCATCAAGCATTACGCGGCCATTGCGGAAGAGGAGCAATGCGAGATGTTCTGCGTCGGCTGCGAGATGGTGCAGACGGACAAGCGGGAAGCGGAATGGCGCGCGCTGATCGCCGAGGTTCGCCCGATTTATTCCGGTCTGATCACCTATAATTGCGACAAATACCAGGAAGGCTACGTCAACTGGTGGGATGCCGTCGACATTATTTCGTCCAGCGGCTATTATCCGATCGGCGAATGGGAATCCGAGCTCGACCGGATCGAAGGCGTGCTGAAGAAGTGGAACAAGCCGTTCTTCTTCATGGAAGCGGGATGCCCGAGCCGCGAAGGCTCTCCTCACCGTCCGAACGACTGGTCTTTGCCGGGCGATCCGTCCGAAGAGGCGCAGAAATGCTACTACGAGGACATGTTCGCCGCATGCGCCCGCCGCGACTGGATGCGGGGCTTCATGCTGTGGGATTGGCCGGCGAAGCTGTACGACGCTTCGGAGGCGGCCGCGAACGGCGATTATTGCATGTACGGCAAACAAGCGGCCGCCACGGTACGCGAGCATTACAAGCAAGGTTTGTTGATTACCTGATGGAAAGGCGGGAACAAAATGAGCGGCCTAACGAAGCTAACGGCGCAGCAATGGCGCGAAGAGCTGGAGACGGAGCTAAAGGAAAACATTCTCGGCTACTGGATGAAGCATACGGTCGACAACAAGCACTTCGGCTTCGTCGGAGAGATCAAGAGCAGCGGCGAAGTGCTGGAGGACGCCGACAAGGGGCTGGTGCTCCATGCCCGCATTTTGTGGACGTTCGCTTCCGCCTATCGCCTGTATAAGGACGAAACGTATTTAACGATGGCTAGGCGCGCGCTGGAGACGTTGAAGACGAAGTTCAACGACGCCGAATACGGCGGCTTGTATTGGATGATCGACGTTCAGGGACGGCCGTCCCAGGACAAGAAGCAGGTCTACGGACAAGCGTTCGTCATTTACGCGCTTGCGGAATATGTCCGCGCGACGGGCGACGCGGACGCGCTGGCCTGGGCGGAAGACATCTACCGCCTGATCGAGAAGCACGCGTACGATCCGGTTCATCTCGGCTATGTCGAGGCGCTGGCGCGCGACTGGACGGAGACGCCCGATTTGTCGCTCAGCGGCAAGGATCTGAACGAGCGGAAATCGATGAATACCCATCTGCACGTGCTGGAGGCCTACACGAACCTGTACCGGGTGTGGAAGCCGGAGGGGCTGAGAGCGAAGCTGAAGGAGCTCATTGAAGTTCATCTGGACAAAATCATCGATTCCTCGACCCACCACTTCCTTCTGTTCTTCGACGACGAATGGCAGTCCAAATCGGAACACGTCTCTTACGGACACGATATCGAAGGCAGCTGGCTGCTCTGGGAAGCCGCGGAAGTTCTCGGCGACGAACAATTGCTGCCGAAGGTCAAGGAAGCCGCACTGCAGATGGCCAAGGCCACGCTGGAGCAGGGCGTCGACAAGGACGGCGGCCTGTTCAACGAGTACGACGGCCGTCATCTGGACGATTCGAAGGATTGGTGGCCGCAGGCGGAAGCGATGGTAGGCTTCCTGAACGCGTACCAGCTGTCCGGCAGCGCCGAGTACCTCGAAGCGGCCCAAGGGAGCTGGACGTTCATCACGCGGTTCGTCAGCGACCGCGTCGGCGGCGAATGGCATTGGCAGGTAACCCGCGACGGCGTTCCGGTCGTCTCCGACCATCAGCCGAAGGTCGGCGCCTGGAAGTGCCCGTACCATAACAGCCGGGCTTGCCTGGAAGCGTTGGAAAGATTGAATCTGATCGAGAAGAGGGAAGCATAATATGAGCGAATGGTTGGAACAGTTGAAGAAGCTGTCGGAAGCCCAGGAACGATTGATCGCCCGGCCGAATCCGCCGGTCAAGCCCGGCAACGGCATCTATTACCGTCATGAGCATCCGGTCATCACGAGCGAACATACCCCACTCTATTGGCGTTACGATCTGAACCCGGAGACGAATCCGTTCCTGATGGAGAGACTCGGCGTCAACGCGACGTTCAACCCCGGCGCGATCGAGCTGGACGGCAAGTTCTATCTGATGGTGCGCGTGGAAGGCGTCGACCGCAAATCGTTCTTCGCCGTCGCGGAGAGCGACTCGCCGACCGAAGGGTTCCGCTTCTGGGACTACCCGGTGCTTCTTCCGGAGACCGAGGATCCGGACATCAACGTCTACGATATGCGTCTCGTCAAGCATGAAGACGGCTACATTTACGGCTTGTTCTGTACCGAACGGAAGGATCCGTCGGCTCCGAAGGGAGACACCTCGAGCGCGGTCGCTCAAGGCGGCATTGTCCGCACGAAAGATCTGAAGACATGGGAGCGGCTGCCCGATCTGAAGACGCCTTCCCCGCAGCAGCGCAACGTCGTGCTGCATCCGGAATTCGTGAACGGCAAGTATGCGTTCTACACCCGTCCCCAGGACGGCTTCATCGACACCGGGGCCGGCGGCGGCATCGGCTGGGGCTTGTCGGACAGCATGAATCCCGCGGTCATCGAGCACGAGACGATCGTCGACGAGAAAGTGTACCACACGATCAAGGAAGTGAAGAACGGCCAAGGCCCGGCTCCGATCAAAACCGCCAAGGGATGGCTCCATATCGCGCACGGCGTCCGCAATACGGCGGCAGGGCTGCGGTATGTCGTGTACGCCTTTATGACCGATCTGAACGAGCCGAACAAAGTCATCTACTCCCCGGGAGGCCATCTGATCGCTCCGGAAGGAATCGAGCGCGTCGGCGACGTCTCGAACGTCATCTTCGCGAACGGCGTCATTGCCCGGGACAACGGCGAAGTGTATATTTACTATGCCTCCTCCGATACCCGTTGCCATGTCGCTTCCACAACGATCGACAAGCTGGTGGACTACGTGACGAACACGCCTTCCGATCCGCTTCGTTCCCGCGCTTGCGTCGAGCAGCGTTCCGAGCTGATCGCCCGCAACCTGGAAATCATGCAGCGTCCGGAGTACGCCTTTTTGAAAAAAGCTAACAAATAACTCGAAACAAACGCCCCAGGCCTAACGTTTCAACCTCAAACCCCTCGTTAGAGCGTTTTTAACCGCTTTTTCGAGGGGTTGTAAACTAAAAATATTTATTTGTTATCATAATTGATGACAATAAAAACAAAACGATTGCCTGTTCCTGCTCGCGAAAATGTTTATAATCAAAAAATGAAAGCGATGTCAGCGGCGCTTGCAGCGTGCCGGCAGAGCTGGCAAATATGATAATGGGGGTAGAATTTGAGAATGAAGAAAACCGCATTGACCGTAACCAGCCTTCTGTTGCTGTCGTCCGCGCTTGCAGCCTGCGGAAGCAACAGCAATAACGAATCTTCTTCTCCTTCCGCATCCGGATCGGCGTCTCCGTCGGCATCCGCATCGGGATCCGACAGCGGCGCGGCGAACACGGAACTGAGCGGCAAAATCAAAGTGTTGACGCACCGCACCGACCTCGTCAACGACGGCACGATGGACCGTTACGCGGCGAAGTTCAAGGAGAAATATCCGAACGCGGAGGTCGAGTTCGAAGGCCTTACCAACTACGCAACCGACATCAAAGTCCGCCTGACGACGGGCGAAGCCGGAGACGTCAACATGATCGATTCCGGACTGGCCGCTTCGGAGCTTCCGAAATATTACGAGCCGCTTCCGGATTCGATGTTCGACGGCGTTTACTTCCCGGACTACATGGCGACCGGCGGCAAACGCTACGGCATTGCGACCGGCGTTAACACGCAAGGGATCGTGTACAACAAGCAAGCGTTCAAGAAAGCGGGCATCGACAAAGTGCCGACGACGCTCGACGAGCTGTACGCGGACGCTCAGAAATTGAAAGACGCCGGCATTATTCCGCTTTATCTGAACTATGGCGCGCAATGGCCCGTCTCGAACTGGGGCGAGAACTCCTACGCGTACGTGGCGGGCAACGCGAAATGGACCGACACGCTGCTGTCCTCGGACGCTCCGTTCACGGTTGACGGGCCTTGGGGCAAGCTGATCCAAATCGCCCGCACGTTCGTCGAGAAAGGCTGGGTCGAGAAAGACCTGTCCACGAACAACTGGGAAATGTCCAAGGGCGAAGTGGCCAGCGGCAAAGCGGCCATGTACTTCCTCGGCAACTGGGTCATTCCGCAGCTCGTCGCGGCCGGCGCGAAATCCGAAGACATCGGCTTCTTCCCGCTCCCGTACGACAACAGCGGCAAGTACAACGCACCGCTGGGCGGCGATTACTACATCGGCGTCAGCAAAGACAGCAAGAACAAACAACTGGCTATCGCCTGGGTTGATTTCTTCGTTAAAGAGTCCGGCTACCAAGCCGATTCCGGCATGATGCCGATTCTGAAGTCGCAAACGCCGGACAGCCCGCAATTGGCCGAATTCAAGTCGTTCAACCCGACCTTCATCGAGAGCGAAGCGACGGATCCGAAATATAACGAAATTATGAACAAAGCCGAACTCCCGATCGGCACCGGCGCCATCGACCAAGAGCTGATCACGGCGAAGGATCTGAAAAAAGCGTTCGACGACATGAACAAGAAGTGGGCGGAAGCCAAAAAGGCTCTCGGCTACTAAGTAGCCTCCATTTGAAGAAGCGTTGCAAGGCCTCCCGGCAAATGCCGGGAGGTTTTTGCGTCATTCGCGCGCCTAGCCAAGCTAGGCCCAACTAGCCGGCCTAACCGTGTTTGACTTCGATGCGATGTTCCGCGCAATATTGCTCATACTCTTTCGGAAGCGAATGAGACGTAACGATGATGTCCGCCCGGGAAAGGGGGGCATACGTGAGGAGAGTCGATTTGCCGAATTTGCTCGCATCGGCCAGCACAATGAGTTTTTTGGCTTTCTCGGAAATCAACTTTTTCATTTCGTATTCAAGCGGATCCGAATTGGTCAGCCCGTGCGTGATGCTGACGCCGGCGGCCGCCATAAACGCTTTGTTGATGTTGTATTTATCAAGCGTGCGCGGATCGTCGATGCCGACGAACGATTTCGTTGTTCTCTTGTAGGTATTCCCGACCACCAGCAAATGGATATTCGGCATGTCGGCAACTCCGTTGATCACATCCAGGCTGTTCGTCATGATGGTTAACGGTTGGGCTGGATTCAAATAGTCGACGATGTTTGCAGTCGTGGTTCCGGAATCGATGAAAATCAGATCGTCCTCTTCGATGCAGGAAGCGGCCAAGCGGCCGATGCCGTTCTTCTCGGCTTGGTTCTTGGCGTTTCGCTTTTCAAAGGAAACCAATTCCGTAAAGGACACGACTCCGCCATATACCTTACCGACGGACCCCTTCTCCATGATTTGGGCAATGTCCCGACGAATGGTGTTTTTGGACACGGCAAACCGGAGACAGAGCTCGTCCAACGTCACGTTTTTTCGCGAGTGAATAAACTCTTCGATATCGCGAAGTCGTCTTGCCTTCATTGTCGATTCTCCTGATAATTTTGGTTTGGTTAAAATATAATTTATAACCAAGACATTATCAATAGTTTGTCTACAAAATAACAAAAACATGAAAATGATTATGTTAATCAGCAGACGAAACGTGGTTAATTTGCTCAATCGAAGGCACAAACCAAACAAAATGCATGATTCTATTCGATCATAATTAGACTTGACGGTTATATCTTTATTGGATATCATAAAAATATAACCAAAATATGATCAAAAAAGTTTAAGCTTTGATGGATGTCCGTCCATCCCCACGTGGCAGTTGCGAAAGGAGTCTTAATATGTCGAACGCAAGAAAATTGAAAAATTACATCGGCGGAAAATGGGTGGAGAGCAAGACGACGAAATATGAAGACGTTTACAATCCGGCTACAAAAGAATTGATCTGCCAGGTTCCGATCTCGACCAGGGAAGATGTCGAACATGCGGTGCAGGTGGCCAAGGAAGCTTTCGAGAGCTGGAAAAAGGTTGCCGTGCCCAAACGCGCGCGCGTGCTGTTCCATTATCAGCAACTGCTTCTGGAGCATAAGGACGAATTGGCCCGCCTCATTACCTTAGAAAACGGAAAAAGCCTGACGGAAGCAACGGGCGAAGTGCAGCGCGGCATCGAAAATGTCGAATTCGCAGCCGGCACGCCTTCCTTGATGATGGGAGATTCGCTGTCTTCCATCGCCACGGACATCGAAGCGGTGAATTACCGTTATCCGATCGGAGTCGTCGGCGGCATCGCCCCGTTTAACTTCCCGATGATGGTTCCGTGCTGGATGTTCCCGATGGCGGTCTCGCTCGGAAACACCTTTATCCTCAAGCCTTCCGAGCGGACGCCGTTATTGACGGAAAAGCTGGCGGAGCTCTTCAAGGAGGCAGGTCTTCCGGACGGTGTCTTTAACGTGGTCTACGGGGCTCACGAGGTGGTGAACGGCATTTTGGAGCATCCGGACGTAAAAGCGATTTCATTCGTAGGGTCCAAACCGGTCGGGGAGTACGTGTACAAAAAAGGCAGCGAAAATCTGAAGCGGGTGCAGGCGCTGACGGGAGCGAAAAACCATACGATCGTGCTCGGCGATGCGAACCTCGACGATGCGGTCGCCAATATCGTGACGGCCGCATTCGGTTCGGCTGGAGAGAGATGCATGGCCTGTGCCGTTGTGACGGTGGAAGAGAGCATTGCCGATGAATTTATCGCCCGTCTGAAAGAAAAAACGCTCGGCGTCAAAATGGGCAACGGCCTGGATGACGGCGTTTTTCTGGGACCGGTCATCCGTGAAGAAAATAAACAGCGCACGATCCGCTATATTGAGAAAGGGATCGAAGAAGGAGCCTCGTTGTTGATCGACGGGCGCGAGCGGCTGTCCGACGACGGTTATTTTATCGGACCGACCATCTTCGAGAACGTGACGCCCGAGATGACCATCTGGAAAGACGAGATCTTTGCGCCTGTGCTTTCCGTCATCCGTGTCCGAAATTTGAAAGAAGCCGTTGAAATCGCCAACCGGTCCGAATTTGCAAACGGCGCTTGCCTGTTCACGACGAATGCGCATTCCATCCGTTACTTCCGCGAAAATATCGATGCGGGCATGCTGGGAATCAACCTGGGCGTTCCGGCGCCGATGGCTTTCTTCCCGTTTTCCGGATGGAAATCTTCGTTTTACGGCACGCTTCACGCCAACGGCAAAGACAGCGTCGATTTCTATACCCGCAAAAAAGTCGTCACCGCGCGCTACGCCGAACCGGTGTTCGATTAACGGCAACGATCCCGCCCGCGAATGGATTTAAAACCGCAAATAACGTTGAGGAGCTGTCAGCCGATGAATGATGAAGCCAATATGGCCAAAAGCTTCGATCTGATCGCCATTGGAAGAGCTTGCATCGATCTGAACGCCGTGGAATACAACCGGCCGATGGAAGAGACCTTGACCTTCTCCAAGTATGTGGGGGGATCTCCCGCCAATATTGCGATCGGCATTGCCAGACTGGGGCTTAAAGCCGGATTTATCGGGAAAATTGCGGACGATCAGCATGGCCGCTTTATTAAAAAATATATGGGCGATGCCGGCGTCGATACGTCGCAGCTGATCGTGGACCGGGAAGGGCACAAAACCGGACTGGCGTTTACGGAAATTAAAAGCCCGGAGGAGTGCAGCATCTTGATGTACCGCGACGAGGTGGCGGATTTATATTTGAAGCCCGAAGAAGTCGACGAAAACTACATCCGGCAAGCCCGACTCCTGCTTGTTTCCGGTACGGCGCTGTCCCGAAGCCCTTCCAGGGAAGCGGTCCTGAAAGCGATTCAATTGGCGAAGCGAAACGGGGTGAAGGTCGTATTCGAATTGGACTACCGTCCTTATACTTGGAAGTCCAAGGAAGAAACCGCGCTATACTACGCTCTTGTGGCGGAGCGGTCCGATATTGTCATCGGAACGAGAGACGAATACGACATGATGGAAAACCGGGAAGGCGGAACAAACGAGGAGACGACCCGCCATTTGTTCCGGCACACGCCGGAGCTTGTCGTCATCAAGCACGGCGTCGAAGGCTCTTACGCCTACACCCGGTCGGGCGGCGTCTTCCGGGCCCGCGCCTATAAAACCAAGGTGCTGAAAACATTCGGCGCCGGGGATTCTTATGCTTCCGCATTCCTGTTCGCCCTGCTTCAAGGCAAAGACATCGAAACGGCGCTGAAATACGGAAGCGCTTCGGCATCCATTGTCGTCAGCAGGCACAGTTCCTCCGAAGCGATGCCCCAGGTGCACGAAATTGAAGCGTTGATCGCCGATCAGCGTTAAAGGAGAGAGCAGACGTTCATGGGCGGCAAAATCCGACGAACGACGGCGCGCCTTCATGCTGAAAAAATCAAAGTGGGATTGGGGATCAGCCAAATCCATGACGGAGGCGATGTCGCATGGCCTTGGTATCGATGAAGGAATTGTTGATTCAAGCCAAGCAGGAACAATATGCGATCGGCCAGTTTAATATAAACGGACTTTCCTGGGTGCATGCCGTTCTCGATGCCGCACAAGAAGAAGCCTCTCCGGTCATTGTCGCGGCATCCGACCGTTTGATCGACTATCTGGGCGGATACAAAACGGTTGCGGCCATGGTGAGAGCGATGATCGAAGAAAAGCGCATTGCGGTGCCTGTTGTCCTTCATTTGGATCATGGCCGAACCGTTGACAATTGCTTGAAAGCGATAGAAGCCGGGTTCAGCTCGGTCATGTTCGACGGTTCTCACGGGCCTATCGATCAAAATATTCGGGATACGAAGCGGGTGGTCGAATATGCGGCCGCTTACGGCGTGTCCGTAGAAGCGGAAGTGGGCACCGTTGGCGGCATGGAGGACGGCTTGATCGGAGGAATCCGATACGCCGATCTGCAAGAGTGCAAGCGGATGGTCGAGGAGGCCCGGATCGACGCCCTGGCGGCAGCCCTCGGTTCCGTGCATGGAAACTATCAAGGCGAACCGAAGCTCGGATTTGAAGAAATGGAGGCCATCTCAAAGGCCGTATCCATTCCGCTTGTCCTTCACGGCGCCTCGGGGATCCCTCCTTGGCAATTGCAAAAAGCGATTCGGCTCGGTCACGCGAAAATAAATATCAATACCGAATGCGTGACAGCCTGGACGGCCGAACTGCGGAAAACGCTGGCGGATCATCCGGAAACGACCGACCCGAGAACCTTATTGACTCCGGCACGCTCCATTCTAAAAGAAACCGTAAAAAACAAAATCCGGGAATTCGGGTCAAACGGAAAAGCATAACCGAAGCTGTCCCTTTCAAGGCGATGCGCACTTGGGGGACAGCTTTTTATTTTGGGAAATTTAAGGGGGTCTTACGGCGTAACAATTGTAATCTGGTGCTGCAAAGCATACTGATTATATTTTTCGCTCGGTTTGCTGTTGGTCACGATATAGTCGATATCGCTCAACGAGCAAAAAGTTGTCAAGGCGGACTTGTCGAACTTACTGTCGTCGATCAACAAGAACACTTTCAGACTTTTCTTGACGACCGTATTCTTGATTTCGGTTTCCAACGGAGAAGAGTTGGTGACTCCGTTTTCCACGGAGATGCCCGTCGAAGCTATGAAAGCTTTATTAATATTGTATCTTTGCAAAGGCTCCACGCTTTGAAAGCCGACAAACGAATTGGTTTTTCGTTCGAAGATGCCTCCGGTCGAGAAAATCGTCAGCGATGGATAAGGCTTCGCTTCATAGATAAAATCAAAATTGTTGGTAATAACCGTAAGGTGCTTGCTTTTAATATAAGGAAGCATCTCCAAGGTGGTCGTACCCGAGTCGATAAAAATAACGTCCCCGTCTTCAACAAATTCGGCGGCCAGCCTTCCGATTTCCTGTTTTTTGGTCAGGTTTTGATCCTTTCTTTCGTTAAAAACGACCAATTTGGAGTGATTGACGGACACCCCCCCGTATACTTTTTTGAGGACCCCGGAGTCGACCAGCTGCTGAATATCTCTTCGGATCGTATTCTTCGATACGCCGAAATGCTCAACCAATTCATCAAGCGAAACCGATTCATGTTCGTATACATACTCCTTAATTTGATTGATCCGCTGTGTTTTGATCATCTTTTGATTCTCCTAAGGTTGATATCGGACTTTATTCGAAAAAATGATTAACTGTTGAAAATCATTCTGTACATTTTGATTAGAATTATAACACATGAAATGAACTTCGCCATCCAATCCCCTAAGGCCTAATCCGCCTTGTCAGGCGCGTTTAAAGCCGTTCTATCATTCTCGATTCTCTCATATACTTCAACATCACCTGATAAAAGAGAGACTCCTTCTACTACGGCTGAGTTTCCATGGGAGGAAGAGAATGAAACGAATCGTCGTCGTGCGCGGCCGCAAACGGAACCGGTACGGTTCCAGGCACTATCTCGCTACTGGCAAAGCCTATATCACATTAAGTCTCGTCTCCACGGTCTTGTTCCTCGTTCTCGGCTTGGGCGGCGCGGTCCAGAACAAGCTGGCGGCTTCGCCCGTGCAGTCGATGAAGGGGTTCGCCGCTTCGGTGTCGGGCGCCTTTTTTACCTCTCTATTAGGTATGGAATTGCCGCATATGGACAAGCAAGTAGAAGAGGGGTCTCCATTCTCGGCAAGGAAGGTGGCGTCGTTCCTCGTCCGCTTCCTGACCGATCTGAATCCGGACGACCCGAAGAGCCTCTTGGAGATGGGCATGCCCGGCGTCGGCAAAGACAGCGCCGTGCTGCTCCGCCCAGGCTCGGGCGGCGACCTGGAGGCGCCCGAGGATCGCGGGCCGGAAGCCGGCAGCGACGCCGACGCGGAGCCGGGGGCCGATACGGCCCCGGACGGCGGGGACGGTTCGCCGGCGGACGAGTCGCCGCCTGCCGAATCGCCGGACGCCTCCCCTTCCGGGGAAGCGCAGCCTTCCCCGCAGGAAGCACAGGAGGAACCGCCGGCTTCGCCGCAACCGGACGGGCGCAAGGTCGTCTTCATCTACCATTCGCACAACCGGGAATCGTGGTTTCCGGAATTGAAGGCCGGAACGAAGGACCCGAATTCGGGCAAAATCAACGTGACGCTCGTCGGGAAGCGGATGGCCGATCAGCTGGAGCGCCTCGGCGTCGGCACCGTGCATTCCGACCGGGACTATTCGTCGACGGTCAAAGATTACAATTGGAATTTTTCCTACAAATATTCGTTGCAGACGGTCAAGGAAGCGATGGCGGACAACAAGGACTTGAAGTTCTTCTTCGACATTCACCGCGATTCCCAGCACCGGAAGATGACGACGGCGACGATCGACGGTGTCGATTACGCTCAAGTCTACTTTATTATCGGTCATAAAAATCCGAATTGGGAGAAGAACGAAGCGTTCGCCAATTCGATTCATCAAATTTTGGAGAAGGAATATCCCGGCTTGTCCAGAGGGATCTGGGGCAAGACGGCGGCGACGGGCAACGGGGAATACAACCAGTCGCTCGCGCCGGACAGCGTGCTGATCGAGATCGGGGGCGTGGACAACACGCTGGCGGAATGCTATCGGACGGCGGACGTGCTGGCGAAAGCGATCGCCCGGTTGTACTGGGAGCAGGAAGGTGCCGAGAAGACGGGCGGGGCGGTTGCGTCAAAGCAGCCTTAATTCGAGTGAAGGAGGCACGATCAAATGGGACGGGATGTGTTCAAGCTGTTGCTCGTCGGCGGGGCGATCGCCTTCGCCGTCATGTTCGGCATGGAGTTGGCGTCGAGCGGCATCAACACCGTTTACGGCCCGGTGGACGCCGCGTCCGGCGCAGCATCCACGGGCCGGGCGGAGGAACCCGCACTGAGCCCGCCCGCGACTGCCGGGCGGTTCGGGAGCGAGCCTCCCGGCATCTCGCTGAACGGGACGGAGGAAGCTCAAATTCCCCGGCTCGACCATAAGCCCATCATTAACAAAATCGCCAGCGGAACGGCGGAAATGCTGCAAAATGCGTCCAGGGGCGGCATCCGGTTCATCGTCGGCCTGTTCGACAAGTCGACCAACTGAAGATTGAGCGGATGGACGTTTCCTTCATTGCTGCTCCGCCGATCCGTTGCTATAATAGATTGGATAGCCGCACGTTGCGTGAAATCGGTGGAGGGTATACATGGCAGACAATCAACGGAAACAAAGCCATATTCGCAATTTTTGCATTATCGCGCATATCGACCACGGCAAATCGACGCTGGCCGACCGCATATTGGAATATACCGGAACGCTCACGTCCCGCGAGATGCAGGATCAGATTCTCGACTCGATGGATCTGGAGCGCGAACGGGGCATTACGATCAAGCTGCAGGCGGTCCGGCTGCAATACAAGGCGGACGACGGCGAGACGTATACGCTGCACCTGATCGACACGCCCGGACACGTCGACTTCACGTACGAGGTGTCCCGCAGTCTCGCCGCCTGCGAAGGCGCGCTGCTCATCGTGGACGCCGCGCAGGGGATCGAGGCGCAGACGCTGGCGAACGTCTATCTGGCCCTCGACAACAACTTGGAGATTTTGCCGGTCGTCAACAAGATCGATCTGCCGAGCGCGGAGCCGGAGCGGGTGAAGCAGGAGATCGAGGACGTCATCGGCCTCGACGCCAGCGACGCCGTCCTCGCTTCCGCCAAGAACGGCATCGGCATCAAGGAAATTTTGGAACAGGTCGTGACCAAAATTCCGCCGCCGCAAGGCGATATCAACGCCCCGCTGAAGGCGCTCATTTTCGACTCGCACTATGACGCTTACAAAGGCGTCGTCTGCTACATCCGGGTCATCGACGGCACGATCCGCGCCGGCACGCCGATCAAGTTCATGGCGACGGGCGCCACGTTCGACGTCGTCGAGGTCGGCACGTTCAAGCCGCGGGCGACCGTCGTCGACGAGCTCGGTCCGGGCGATGTCGGCTACGTCACCGCTTCGATCAAGAACGTGAAGGACACGCGCGTGGGCGACACGGTGACGAACGCGAAGAACCCGACGCCGGAGCCGCTTCCGGGCTACAAGCGGATCAATCCGATGGTGTTCTGCGGGCTGTATCCGATCGATTCGTCGGATTACAACGATCTGCGCGACGCGCTCGAGAAGCTGGAGCTGAACGACGCATCGCTTCGCTTCGAGCCGGAGACGTCCCAGGCGCTCGGCTTCGGCTTCCGCTGCGGCTTCCTCGGCATGCTCCATATGGAGATTATTCAGGAGCGGATCGAGCGCGAATTCAACATTCCGCTCATTACGACCGCGCCGAGCGTTATTTACAAAGTGACGCTGACGAGCGGCCAGCAGCTCGAAATCTCCAACCCTTCGGAATATCCGGAAGCGGGCAAGCTGGACTTCGTCGAAGAGCCATACGTGAAGGCGTCCATCATCGTCCCGAAGGATTTCGTGGGGCCGATCATGGAGCTGTGCCAGAGCAAGCGCGGCGAGTTCATCGACATGCAGTATCTCGACACGAACCGGGTGACGCTCAAATACGACATTCCGCTGGCGGAGATCGTTTACGACTTTTTCGACCAGCTCAAATCGAGCACGAAGGGCTACGCTTCGTTCGACTACGAACTGTCGGGCTACCGGCAATCGAATCTGGTCAAAATGGACATTCTGCTCAACGGCGAGAAGGTCGACGCGCTGTCGTTCATCGTGCACCGCGACCGGGCGTATCAGCGCGGGCGGGTCATTTGCGAGAAGCTGAAGGAACTCATTCCGCGCCAGATGTTCGAGGTGCCGATCCAGGCCGCGATCGGGCAGAAGGTCATCTCCCGCGAGACGATCAAGGCGATGCGCAAAAACGTCCTCGCCAAGTGCTACGGCGGCGACATCTCGCGGAAGCGCAAGCTGCTCGAGAAGCAGAAGGAAGGCAAGAAGCGGATGAAGCAGGTCGGCAGCGTCGAGGTGCCGCAGGAAGCGTTCATGGCCGTCTTGAAAATCGACGAGTAGTTTCCATTGTATAGCCGTTATCGCGAATGAACCGGGAGACCGGTTCATTCCTGTTCCCGCAGGGAAAGGAGGTTCATCCATGTCCATAGGTCCCATGGTTCAACCGCAAGGAGACGCTCCGCCCGCGCCGCTGCACGGGTGGACGCCCCGCGCGCTCTATATTCACATTCCTTTCTGCACGAACAAATGCTTCTACTGCGACTTTAACTCCTACGTCGTCGAAGGGCAGCCGGTCGACGCCTATCTGGATGCGCTTGAGCGGGAGATGGAGCGGACGGTCGCCGCTCTTCCGCCCGAGACGATCCGCAAGGTGTTCGTCGGCGGCGGAACGCCGACCGTGCTGACGCCGGCGCAGATGACGCGCTTCCTCGATTCCGTCGCCCGGCATTTTCCGGTGGCGCCGGGCGCGGAGTTCACGATGGAAGCGAATCCGGGCACGACGGATCCGGCCAAGCTGGAAGCGATGCGGGCGGGCGGCGTCAACCGGATCAGCTTCGGGGCGCAATCGTTCGACAACGGGCTGCTCGCCGCGATCGGCCGCATTCACGAAGCGGACGACGTCGTGCGGAGCATAGAGAACGCGCGCCGGGCGGGTTTTACGAATTTATCGATCGACTTGATGTTCGGCCTGCCGAGGCAGACGCTGGAGCAGCTGAAGGATAGCGTGGAGAAGGCGCTGGAGCTGGATTTGCCCCACTATTCGCTCTACAGCCTCAAAGTGGAGGAGAACACGCTGTTCCACCGGCTGTACGAGCGGGGAGAGCTGCCTTTGCCGGAGGAAGATGTGGAAGTCGCGATGTACGAGCATTTGCGCGAACGTCTCGGCCGGGCCGGCTACAAGCAGTACGAGGTCAGCAATTTTGCGAAGCCGGGCTTCGAGAGCCGGCACAACGGCACGTATTGGCGCAACGAGCCGTATTACGGGCTCGGAGCCGGAGCGCACGGCTACGCACGGGGCGAGCGGCATATGAACGTGAAGGGTGTCCAGGCTTATATCGACGCCGCCGCGATCGGGCTTCCCCGCAAGGAGACGCACACCGTCACCGTGCGGGAAGCGATGGAAGATTTTATGATGGTCGGGCTTCGGCTGCTGGACGGCGTTCGGGAAGCGGATTTCCGCCGGCAGTTCGGAGGCGCCGCGAGCGAGGACGTCTTCGGCGAGGTGCTGGCGAAGCTGCGGGAGCAGGGGCTGCTCGAGCGCTTCGGCGAAGGCGAGGCGGCCGGCTATCGGCTGACGGAGAAAGGCATTCCGCTCGGCAACGAGGTGTTCGGGGCGTTCTTGTAATAAAAATCTCTCTTGAGTTATCATTCGCTCTGTTGTATATTTATTCACATCGATTGATATTCGGAGAGAGGAAAGAAGGGACTCGCGTGAACTCGACCATCGCCTGCCGCAAGGCGCTGCCTGCGGACGTCGACGCTTTGCACGACCTTATTCAAGCGTACGCCGCACAAGGAATCATGCTTCCGCGGTCCAGAGAGGCGCTGCTGCGCCACATCGATTCTTTCTTCGTCGCCGAAGAAGCGGGGAAACTGATCGGCTGCGGTTCCCTTTTCCGGCTTGGCGCCGATCTGGTGGAGATTCGTTCCTTGGGTATGGCCGAAGGCTATAAGGGCAAAGGGCTCGGGACGATGATCGTGAATGCGCTGATCGAGGAAGCGAGAGCGCTGCGGGTGCCGAAAATTATGGCGCTCACGTACGCGGTCGATTTTTTCGTCAAAAACGGGTTCCAGGTTGTGGAGAAGGAAATTTTCCCCGAGAAAGTTTGGACCGACTGCGTTCATTGCAGCAAGCAGCATTGCTGCGACGAGATCGCCGTCGTCAAGGTGCTCGACTGAGCGCCGATTCGAAGCTTGCTTTAACTGCGCAATCAGGCCAAATCGACCGTTCGTTCTTGACAACGACCGGAACGGTTTGGTATTTTTGTAGTAGCGATTAGCACTCGATCTAGCTGAGTGCTAACGAGACCAGGAAGGGGGATGCGGCATGCTGAGCGAGCGCCAGAGAATGATCCTTACCGCCATTGTCGACGACTATATCCGGTCCGCCGAACCGGTAGGTTCGCGCAGTATATCCAAGCGGGGCGATGTGGCGTACAGTCCGGCCACGATCCGCAACGAGATGGCCGATCTGGAAGAACTCGGTCTGCTGGAGCAGCCGCACACGTCCGCCGGTCGAATCCCTTCCAATAAAGGCTACCGCTACTACGTGGATCACCTGATTCGCCTTGGCGGCATCGGGGAGCAGGACATGCTCAAGATTCGCAGCTTCTTCGCCGAGAAGATGAACATGTGGGAGGAAGTGGTCGGTCATGCCGCGACCATTCTGTCGCAATTGACGAACTACACTTCGATCGTTCTCGGTCCGGAGATGTTCAACACCACTTTGAAGCATTTCCAATTGGTTCCGATCAACGAGACGTCCGCCGTCGCGATCATCGTGACGAGCACCGGACATGTCGAGCATCGGACCGTCGCCATTCCGGAAGGAATCGGCATGGACGACATCCAGAAGATCGTCAACCTGCTGAACGCCAAGCTGGCGAACGTGCCTTTCATCAAGGTGAAGTCGGTGCTGCACAGCGAGGTCGGCAAGGAGCTGAGCCGCTTCGTCGACCGTTGCGAGCACATTCTTCAAGTGCTGGAGACCGCACTCGCGGAAAACCAGGAGCCGAAGATCTTCCTAAGCGGCGCCACGAACATTATGACGCAGCCGGAATTCAAGGATGTCGATAAAGTCAAGAACATTCTGGACACGCTGGAGGAGACCTCGAAGCTGATGCAGCTGTTCCAGGCCCTTCCGGAAGGCATACAAGTGCGGATCGGCACGGAAAACTCGGTCGAAGCGATCAATCAATGCAGCTTGATTACGGCCACTTATTCCTATGAGGGACAGTCTCTCGGGACGATCGGCATTCTGGGCCCGACGCGAATGGATTACGGCAAGGTCATCAGCCTTTTGGACTTCATGTCCAAGGACTTGGCCCTTTTCATGGCCCGTTGGTACAAATAGGGCGGGGTATAGCCTCCATCTCCCGGAGGCACGGTAAGGAGGTGAATCCTGCGTGAGCAGCCAAGAGACGAAGGAGCAGGAAATGATGGAAGAAGAACAACGCGAAGAAGCGAAAGCCGCCGCAGAAGAGGCGAACGAAGCCGGAACGGCCGAAGCGTCGGCCGAGGCTGCGGAAGCCGCGGAAGCGGCGGAAGCGACGGAAGCGACGGAAGCGACGGAGGAGACGCCCGCACAGGACGATCCGAGAATCGCCGAGCTGCAGCAGAAGGTTGAAGAGTACAACAACCGCATCCTCCGGGCGCAGGCGGACTTCGACAATTTCCGCCGCCGCACGCTCAAAGAGAAGGAAGAGTTGGCCCAATACGCTTCCCTGAAGCTGATCACCCAATTGCTGCCGGTCGTGGACAACTTCGGCCGTGCCTTGCAGACGAGCGGAGAACAGACGGACAGCCAATCGTTCCTCAAAGGCGTGGACATGATCTACCGCCAGTTGTGGCAAGTGTTGGAGAACGAAGGGCTGAAGGCGATGGATCCCGTCGGCCAGCCGTTCGATCCGGAAGTTCACCAAGCGATCATGCAGGTGGAGTCCGACGAGTACGAGGAAGGGACGGTCGTGGAAGTGGTGCAGCCGGGCTACTGGCTCAAGGACAAGGTCATTCGCCCCGCCATGGTCAAGGTCAGCGGGTAATAGCAGCAGCGACTATACTTAACCGGCGTCTAACGATACGAGGAGGAAATATACATTATGAGCAAAGTCATTGGCATTGACTTGGGAACGACGAACTCTTGCGTAGCCGTCATGGAAGGCGGCGAAGCCGTCGTTATCCCCAATCCCGAAGGCAACCGCACGACCCCTTCGGTCGTCGGCTTCAAGAAAGACGGGGAACGCATTATCGGCGATACCGCCAAGCGTCAAGCGATCACCAACCCCGAGCGTACGATCATTTCGATCAAGCGCCATATGGGGACCAACCACAAAGTCAAAATCGACGACAAGGAATATACGCCGCAGGAAATTTCCGCGATGATTCTGCAGAAGCTCAAAGCGGACGCGGAAGCTTACCTGGGCCAACCGGTTACTCAAGCGGTTATCACGGTTCCCGCATACTTTAATGACAGCCAGCGCCAAGCGACCAAGGATGCGGGCAGCATCGCCGGCCTGGAAGTGCTCCGGATCGTCAACGAGCCGACGGCGGCCGCTTTGGCGTACGGCCTCGAGAAGCAAGAGGATCAAACGATTCTCGTCTTCGACCTCGGGGGCGGTACGTTCGACGTCTCCATCCTTGAGCTGGGCAACGGCTTCTTCGAAGTTAAGGCCACGAGCGGCGACAACCACCTGGGCGGCGACGATTTCGACCAGGCGATCATGGAATGGCTGGCCGCCGAATTCAAGAAGGAGCACGGCGTCGATCTGCTGAAGGACAAAGCGGCATCGCAACGTCTGAAGGACGCGGCGGAGAAGGCGAAGAAGGAGCTGTCCGGCGTCGTCTCGACGACGATCTCCCTTCCGTTCATTACGATGGTCGACGGGGTTCCGCAGCACTTGGAACTGACGCTGACCCGGGCCAAATTCGACGAATTGACCGCCCATCTGGTCGAGCGCACGATGGGGCCGACTCGCCAAGCGCTGTCCGATGCGGGTCTTACCGCTTCGCAAATCGACAAGGTCGTCCTCGTCGGCGGCTCTACGCGGATTCCGGCCGTTCAGGAAGCGATCAAGCGCCTCATCGGCAAAGAGCCGCACAAGGGCGTTAACCCGGACGAAGTCGTCGCGCTCGGCGCGGCCGTTCAAGCGGGCGTCCTGACGGGCGAAGTCAAAGACGTCGTCCTGCTCGACGTCACCCCGCTCTCCCTCGGTATCGAGACGGCCGGCGGCGTCATGACGAAGATGATCGACCGCAACACGACGATTCCGACGAGCAAATCGCAGGTGTTCTCCACGTTCGCCGACAACCAGACGCAGGTCGAAATCCACGTTCTGCAAGGCGAACGCGCGATGGCGCGCGACAACAAGACGCTCGGCCGCTTCATTCTGAGCGACATTCCGCCGGCGCCGCGCGGCATTCCGCAGATCGAAGTCACCTTCGACATCGACGCCAACGGCATCGTTAACGTCTCGGCGCTCGACAAGGGCACCGGCAAGAGCCAGAAAATTACGATTACCTCTTCCAGCGGCCTCAGCAAGGAAGAGATCGAACGGATGCAGAAGGAAGCCGAGCTGCACGCCGAAGAAGATGCGAAGCGCCGCGAGCTGATCGAAGCGAAAAACTCCGCCGACCAACTCGTCTACACGGTCGAGAAGACGATCAAGGATCTCGGCGACAAGGTCGACGCGAGCGAAGTGTCCAAAGCCGAGGCGGCCAAAGAGAAAGTGAAGAAGGCGCTGGAAGGCGAAAACCTCGACGAGATCAAATCCGCGACCGAAGAGCTGACCCAGATCGTGCAGCAGCTGTCCGTTAAGCTGTACGAGCAAGCGGCTCAGGCGCAGCAAGGCGCGCAAGACGCCGGCGCGGCCGACTCGTCTCCGAAGAAGGACAACGTCGTCGACGCCGACTACGAAGTCGTGGACGAAGACAAGAAATAAGCGGGTTGATTGAAAAACCGAAAGTCAAAGCATGTCCCTTTGCCGCTTTTTGCGCTGAATGGTCTCTTCTGCCGACTACGAACCGTCCATCGGCGGCACTTTGAAGAGATCTGACGCAGCGCAATACCGGCAACCGGATCAGGCTTTGACTTTCCTCATGGAGGTGGAGAAGTGGCCGACAAAAGAGACTACTATGAGGTGCTGGGCCTTGGCCGGAACGCCTCCGCGGACGAGATCAAGAAGGCGTACCGCAATTTGGCGCGCAAATACCACCCGGACGTCAACAAGGAGCCGGATGCGGAACAGAAGTTCAAGGAAGTCAAGGAAGCCTATGACGTCCTGAGCGACGACCAGAAGCGCGCCCGCTACGACCAGTACGGGCACGAGGACCCGATGGCCGGCTTTGGCGGAGGAGGAGCCGCCGACTTCGGCGGCGGCTTCGGGGACATCTTCGACATGTTTTTCGGCGGCGGCGGCCGGCGCGACCCGAACGCGCCGCAGCGCGGCAACGACCTGCAATATACGATGACGATCGAGTTCAAGGAAGCGGTGTTCGGCAAAGAGACGGACATTACGATTCCCCGCACCGAGACGTGCGATACGTGCCACGGCAGCGGAGCCAAGCCGGGAACGAGGATCGAGAATTGTTCCGTCTGCCGGGGCACCGGCCAGCAGGAAGTGGCCCAGAACACGCCGTTCGGCCGGATCGTTAACCGGCGCACCTGCTCGGCGTGCGGAGGCCGGGGCAAAATCATCCGCGAGCGCTGCACGACTTGCAGCGGCAGCGGCCAGGTGAAGCGCAACCGGAAGATTCACGTCAAAATTCCGGCCGGCGTCGACGACGGCTCGCAGCTTCGCATCAGCGGAGAAGGCGAGAGCGGGCTGCGCGGAGGTCCTCCGGGCGACCTGTACCTCGTGCTGCGCGTCAAGCCCCACGACTTTTTCGAGCGGGATGGCGACGATATTTATTGCGAAGTGCCGCTGACGTTCACGCAGGCGGCCTTGGGCGACGAGATCGAAATTCCGACGCTGACCGAGAAGGTCAAGCTGAAAATTCCGAGCGGCACGCAGACCGGAACGTATTTCCGGCTCAAAGGCAAGGGCGTGCCCAAGCTGCGGGGCTACGGTCAAGGCGACCAGCATGTCAAAGTGACGGTCGTGACGCCTACGCAGCTGACCGAGGAGCAGAAGGAGCTGCTTCGGGAATTTGCCGCGAAGAGCGGCGAATCGACGAACGAGCAGCACCAGACGCTGTTCGAACGGATGAAAAAAGCGATTCTCGGCGACGGATAACGATAAACGAAAAACCGGCTGTCTGGCGGATTCCGATCCGCTGGCGGCCGGTTTTCGCTTGTTCGCGATTCAAAGTCTTTGCCGAACGAATAAGGGCCGGAAGCCGGACGCAAACTACCGCAATGAACGGCCGCCGTTAGCCGGAGGCCGAAGGAGGTTGCGATGATGAGCGAACAAGAGCGAGAGATAACGTTGGCTTCCGGGGCTTTACCGACGGCCAAAGCGGAAGATGTGGAGTTTGCGGGCGAGCTGGCGGACGAAGAGGATCGCGAAGCGCAGCGCCGGGCGGCCGAAGCCGACCGCAGAGCCGCCGAATACGAAGGAGAGTGACGGCTTTGGACATGCAGCCGCTGCACGCCAGCTTCGACGACCAGGACCAGGCGGAAGAGGCGATCCGCAAGCTGGCTTCGCTCCGAGGGAACCGGTTCCGCATGGAGCGGGCCGTTCACGGCGACGATTTCGGCTCGGGAGCCGCCGTCGCTCCCGCCGCCGGAACGATGAACGAGCTCGCAGGCGAGCTGCTGGCCGGCTCCTCCATCGAAGCCGGCGCGGAGCTCGGACACGAGCCGCCCGCCGCGCTTTTCAGCTTATCGCTCGACATTCCGGCGGAGGCGGCGAAGCAGGCGCGCAAAGTGATCGAGCAAGCCGGCGGCCGGGTGCATTGAGCGAACGGCCGGCTCGGCGAGGAGCCCGCTTCGGAATTTCGGGTGGACGCTTCCAAAAGGCTTTCGCAAACGAGCATGGGTCGCCCTTAAGCCGATTTGTCGGCTTCATGGAGCGATCCTTTTTTATACCCGGCACGAGCTTGTTCGTTCCTTGCGCTGCGCCGTTTTTTTGCGTCCATGGAAAAGAAACGTGTATAATGGTGTTCGAATCGAAGCGCGGGAACCCCGCGCTTCCGGGAGCTTATCGGGGAGGAAATCCATTGCGTTGGTTCGAAGTCACCGTCTTCGCGACGGAACAGTCACAGGAAATGGTCGCCCATTACATGCACGAGCTTGGCGCCGGGGGCGTCTCGATCGAGGAATCGTGGTCTCCGGACAAGCCGAGGGATACGTCGCTCGGCCAATGGTACGACAAGCCGCTGAACGATATACCGGCAGGTTACGCGCATATCAAAGGGTATTATTCGGAAGATACGGATATGGAAGCGACGGTCGCGGAACTGACCCGGCTGCTGCGCGGCCTTCCGGAATTCGGTTACGACGCCGGGGAATTCACCGTCAGCGTCGCCGAGGTGAAGGAAGAGGACTGGGCGGACGCCTGGAAAAAGTATTTCAAGCCGCTACCCGTTACGGAGAAACTGACGATCAAGCCGACCTGGGAAAATTATGAGCCACGCGAAGGCGAAGTGATCATCGAGCTCGATCCGGGCATGGCGTTCGGCACGGGCACCCATCCGACCACGGCCTTATGTCTGCGCACGCTGGAAGGGGCCATCTCCGGCGGCGAGACGGTCATCGACGTCGGCACCGGCTCCGGCATTCTCGCCATCGGGGCGATCAAGCTGGGCGCGGAGCGCGTGCTTGCGCTCGATCTCGATCCCGTCGCCGTCTCCAGCGCGACGGAGAACGTCAAGCTGAACGGCCTGCAGGACGTCATCGAAGTGAAGCACAGCGACCTGCTGGGCGTGCTGCGGGAAGCGGACGAAGGCTCCGCGGCGCCGGGCGGCGTCCGACCGCCGGTCGATCTGGTCGTCGCCAACATTCTGGCGGAGATCATTCTCTTGTTCATCGCCGACGTGATGGACGTGCTGAAGCCGGGCGGCATTTATATCGCCAGCGGCATTTACAAGAACAAGGAAGAAGATGTAGAGGCGGGACTGCTCGCCGCCGGCTTCGAGATCATCGACCGCGTCCGCCAGGACGACTGGATCGCGTTCGTGGCCGGCAAGCCGAAGGGGGAGGACGAATGAACTTTTTCGCGTATCCCCTCAGCGAGCTGCCTTTCGTCATCCTGACGATGCTTATCGCCTTTACGGTGCACGAATTCGCGCATGCGTGGACGGCCTGGAAATTCGGGGATACGACCGCTTACGAGCAGGGGCGCGTGACGCTCAATCCGATGGCGCATCTCGATCTGTTCGGGATGCTCTTCCTGCTCGTGGCCGGCTTCGGCTGGGCGAAGCCGGTCCCCGTCCGCAGCAGCCGGTTCAAGCGGCCGCGGCTCATGAGCGTTCTCGTGACCGCCGCAGGGCCCGTCAGCAACTTGCTGCTCGCCTTCGTCGGCCTGCTCGTCGTTTACGCGCTGGTCGCCCTGGGCGTCATCGACCGCCCGTCGGTTGCGGCGACGGCGACGATCTCCACCTTTATGAATTATTGGCTACATATTAACGTCATCCTGTTCTTATTCAACCTGATCCCGCTTCCGCCGCTCGACGGCTATCGCATCGTCGAAGAGTTCGCGCCGCTCAGCTGGCGGATCCGAATGGCGCAGAACGAGCAATGGGGCGTTTTCGTCTTTCTTCTGCTCGTCTTCATCCCGCCGCTGAGCGCCGCGACGATCTCGCCGCTGTTCTCGCTAAGCCTGCCGATTCTGCAAGGCATGCACGGACTGGTCGGCTCCATGTTCGGGACGCATCCCGAATCCCCGATTCTTCCGAGTCTGATCGGCTGGAAATTCTAACAGGCGGTAGCGGGCCGCGCTCAAACGAGGTATGATGAAGGTTGGGAAAAAAGACGGAGGGATTCGCGTCATGCAACGTTATTTCGTCCCTTCCGGGCAAATCGGCGAATCGTCCTTGACGCTGCTCGGAGAAGACGCCCGCCACCTGGCGACGGTCATGCGGGCGAGGCCCGGCGACGAGTTCGTCGCTTGCGACGGATCGGGGTACGAGCTGCTCGCCGTGGCGGAATCGATCGAGCCCGGCCGGATCGAGGCCCGCATCGTCGAACGCCGACTGTCGCAAGCCGAGATGGCGTGGCAGATTACCGTCGCCCAGAGCTTGCCCAAAGGCGACAAGCTGGAGACGGTCATCCAGAAGGGAACGGAAGCGGGGGCGTTCGCCTTCCGGCCGTTCCTGTCGCAGCGCACGATCGTCCAGTACGACGAGCGCAAGGAAGCCAAGCGGCTGGAGCGCTGGCGCAAAATCGCCAAGGAAGCGGCCGAACAGGCGCATCGCGGCATCGTGCCGGACGTCGCTTCGGTCTGCACATGGAAGACGCTGATCGGTTCGCTTGGCGAATACGATTTGACATTGCTTTGCTATGAAGAAGAGGGGAGGCGCGGAGCCGGACTGAAGCCCGCGCTTGCCGATTTTAGGAACGGATTCGCCGGAGGGCGGGCCCCCCGTTTGCTGCTGCTCGTCGGACCCGAAGGCGGCTTCGCTCCGCAGGAGGCGGAGCAGGCCAAGGCGGCGGGAGCGGTGCCGGTCGGGCTGGGCCGCCGCATTTTGCGGACGGAGACGGCGGCGCTAGTCGCCCTCGCCTGCATCGCTTACGAATCCGGAGAGCTGGGAGGTTGAAAAGGATGCCGTCCGTGGCATTTTATACATTGGGCTGCAAGGTCAATTTCTACGATACGGAAGCGATGTGGCAGCTGTTCAAAAAAGAAGGCTACGAGCAGGTCGATTTCGAGACGGCGACGGCCGACGTTTACGTGATCAACACCTGTACCGTGACGAACACCGGCGACAAGAAAAGCCGCCAGATCATTCGCCGCGCCGTGCGCCGCAATCCGGACGCCGTCATCGCGGTTACGGGCTGCTACGCGCAGACGTCCCCGGCGGAGATTATGGCCATCGAAGGCGTCGACCTCGTCGTCGGCACGCAGGACCGCGACAAGCTGATGACGTATATTGCGGACATCCAGCGGGAGCGCAAGCCGGTCAACGCTGTCCGCAACATTATGAAGACGCGCGAATTCGAGGAATTGGACGTTCCCGCATTCGCGGACCGGACGCGCGCGTTCCTGAAAATCCAAGAAGGCTGCAACAACTTCTGCACCTTCTGCATCATTCCGTGGTCGCGCGGCCTGTCGCGCAGCCGCGACCCGCAAAGCGTGCTGAACCAGGCGCGCCAGCTCGTCGCCTCCGGCTACAAGGAGATCGTCCTGACGGGCATCCATACGGGCGGCTACGGCGACGATCTGGAAAATTACAAGCTGTCTAACCTGCTGGTCGATCTCGACAAGATCGACGGGCTTGAGCGGATTCGGATCAGCTCGATCGAAGCGAGCCAGATCGACGACGAGATGATCGCCGTCCTGAACAGCTCGAGGAAGATGTGCCGCCATTTGCACATCCCGCTGCAAGCCGGCGACGACGCCATCTTGAAGCGGATGCGCCGCAAGTATACGACGGCCGAGTTCGCGGACAAGATCGAGCGGATCAAGCGGGCGATGCCGGGCGTCGCCATTACGACCGACGTCATCGTCGGGTTCCCCGGCGAGACCGAGGAGCAGTTCGAGAACGGCTACCGGTTCATGGAGCGGATCGGCTTCGCCGAGATGCACGTGTTCCCGTATTCCAAGCGTACCGGCACGCCGGCGGCGCGCATGGAAGATCAGGTGGACGAGGAAGTGAAGCACGAACGCGTGCACAAGCTGATCGACCTGTCGGAGAAGCTGCAGGCTGCGTACAGCAAAGGCTGGGAAGGCCGCGAGCTGGACGTCATCACCGAGCGCGTCATCAAGGGAGAGGACGGCAAAGTAAGACTGGCCGGGTATTCGGACAACTATTTGCTGATCGAATTCGAAGGCGAGGAGAGCATGTACCGCAAGCATTGCCGCGTTCGTCTGACCGAGAGCGGCGTGAACGAGAACCGCGGCGTGCTGCTCGAGATGCTGGAGGACGTTCGTCCGGCGGCTCTGCAGGCGTAAACGGCCATTGCACGGCAAGAGGAGAAGGGCGGAAGATTTCATAACGCGGAAGACGAAAGCAAGTCGCCTGCGGGATGAAATCTTTTGCTGTACATAGAGGGCAAGGGGGATGTCGCGATGAAGGAGATTTCGGCGGGCGGCGTCGTATACCGGAACAGGGACGGCAGGCTGGAAATTCAACTGATCCGGGACCGTTTCGGGAAAATGACGCTGGCCAAAGGCAAAGCGGAGCCGGGAGAGACGATCGAGCAGACGGCTCTCCGGGAAATCCGGGAAGAGACGGGCATCTCCGGCACGATCGTCGCACCGTTGTCGGTCGTTCGCTACGAATACGAATCCGCGGAGCAAGTGACCGTGCAGAAGGAAGTGCATTACTATCTGGTCGAAGCGGATCGGGGCACGCTCCGCGCGCAGGAGAGCGAGATCGCCGGCGTCGCCTGGCACGAGCCCGGAGAGAGCTGGCGGCTGCAGCTTGCCGAAGGCTACGACACCAACGACGAGGTGCTTCGCCAGGCGCTCCGGCGGCTGGGCTGCGAGGTCGGACCGGACGAGACGTCCGATTATCGGGGGAAATTCCCGATCTGGCGGCCCGGGCAACCGATCGCCCCGTTTATCGACCATACGCTGGTGAAGGCGGAAGCGCGGTCTGCGGATTTCGCCAGGCTGTGCGAGGAAGCGCTTGAGCACGGATTTTACAGCGTTTGCGTCAACGGCAAATGGGTTCGCCAATGCCGCGAGCAGCTCAGCGGAACGAATGTGAAGGTGTGCGCGGTCGTCGGATTTCCGCTCGGGGCGGGGGCGACCCGGGCGAAGGCGTTCGAGGCGGCGGCGGCCGTCGAGGACGGAGCGGCGGAGATCGATATGGTGCTGCCGATCGGCAAGCTGCTGGACGAGGATTACACGGCTGTAGAGAAAGATATCTCTTCCGTCGTCCAGTCGGTCCAAGGCGGAGCGCTCGTCAAAGTTATTCTGGAGACGGGGGCGCTTACGGACGCCCTCATCCGCGAAGCTTGCCGGCTGGCGGAAGCGGCCGGAGCGGACTACGTCAAGACGTCCACCGGGTTCGGACCGGGCAGCGCCACGGAAGCGCACATTCGCCTCATGCGGGCAAGCGTCTCCCCGCGAATCGGCGTGAAGGCGTCCGGCGGCATCCGCGATGCGCAGACGGCCGTCCGGCTGCTCCTCGCCGGCGCCAACCGGATCGGCACGAGCTCGGGCGTCGTCATCGCGAGCGGAGGCGCAGCATCGAACGACGCCTATTAAGTTCGCCAGCGAAGGCATTCAGCGCTCGCATTCGAGCCGGCCGATCCCGTCGCTTCAGGCCGCAGGCGGCCTGAAGCGTTTGCCGCCGGATTCGATCCCTTTGCCGCTCATCCAGAGATAAGCGAACGGCAGCGCCAGCAGCGAACAAGCGATGTTGAAAATCGTTTGGGCATGGGCGATTTGCGCGGCAGGTTCGCCTGGCGAGAGCCAGGCCGAAGCGGCGAGCAGCCAACCTTTCAGAGGATAGAAAAGCAGCGCACCCGATACGTTCAGAGCGATTTGCGCGAGGGCGACAAACCGGCCTCCTCGGCCTCCGCTCAGCGAGGCGAGCAGCCCGGTGAAGCAGGTGCCGACGTTCGCTCCGAGCATAACGGCGATGCCGGTCACCGGCGATAACGCGCCGGCGGCGGCAAGACCCATCGACATGCCGATGACCGCAGCGCTCGAATGCACGGCCGCGGTAATCGCGGCTCCGCCCAGCACCCCCCAGATCGGACGGCTCTCCGCGTGCGCCATCAGGTTCATGAACGTGCCGCTTCCCAGCAGCGTCGGCCCGATCGTTTGGAGAACGGCGAAGCCGACCAGCAGCAGCCCGAAGCCGGCGAGCGCGGCGGAGCCGTAGCGCAGCGGATGCGCCATCCGCCCCGGAAGACCGGGCAGCGCCCGCATCTCGCCGGAGAGCGCCGTCCACAGCCAGACGGCGAACGCGACGGCCAGAAGCGGAAAACCGTAGCGATGGATGTGAAGGCTCATCAGCTCGGTTGTCAGGCAGGTGCCGACGTTCGTGCCGAGAATGATGCCGAAGCTGCTTGCAAGCGGCAGCAGCCGCGAATTGACGAGGCCGATCGTCAGCACCGTAATGGCGGTGCCGCTTTGCAGCAAAGCGGACGAGAGCGTGCCGGTCAAGAAGCCTTTCAGCGGCGTGGAGGTCGTTCTCTGCAGCGCCGCGGGCAAGCGGCTTCCCGCCCATTGCCGGAGCGCGGACTCCATCAGCTTCATGCCGGACAACAAGAGGGCGAGTCCGAAGACGGACGCCGCCGCGATGGTGGCGAACATTCGCAGCGCTCCTTTCATCAATAAGCTCCAATCCCAAATTTATGCGAGAATCGGACAGGACATGTCCGGAAAGGCGTGATCAAAGCCATGACGACGACCCCCAATCAAGCGGTTATTGTGCTGAACCGCTCCCGCCGTCCCCGCCTGGAGCAGGGACATCCTTGGGTTTATTCGAGCGAGATCGAACGAATGGAGGGAGAAGCGCAGCCGGGCGATCTTGTCGAAGTCCGCGACCACAAAGGACACTATCTCGGGACGGGCTACTGGAATCCGGCCTCGCAAATTACCGTACGCATCGTGTCCTATCAGCCTCTTGAAGCGATGGACGTAGAATGGTTCCGCGGCCGATTTCGGCAATGCGCGGCATTCCGCCGGCGGTTCGTCGGCGAGGAGAAATCGTGCCGGGTCGTTTTCGGCGAGGCGGACTTTCTTCCGGGCCTCGTCGTCGACCGGTTCGAGGACGTGCTCGTCGTGCAGGTGCTGACGCTCGGCATGGACCGTGCCAGAGAGCAATGGCTGCAGGCCATGATCGACGTGTTCTCGCCGCGCGGCATTTACGAGCGCAGCGACGTCGGCGTCCGGACGCTGGAAGGGCTCGAAGAGAGGACGGGCGTTCTGTACGGCGAATGCCCCCGTTTTATCGTGATCGAAGAGAACGGGCTGAAGATCGAAGTGGACATCGAAGGCGGGCAAAAAACGGGCTACTTCTTCGATCAGCGGGAAAACCGCGCCGCCATCGAGCAGCTTATGACCGGCTGGGGAGCGCGCAGCGGCATTAGGCTGGAGGAACGCGAGACGGAAGAAGGACGCAAACTCATTCCCGTCAACGCCAAGGGCAATCCGGTGACGTTCCCGTATTGGGACGGCGCGACGGTGCTCGAATGCTTCGCCCATACGGGCAGCTTCACGCTGCACGCCTGCCGGTACGGCGCCAAAAAAGTCACCTGCCTCGACGTCTCCGCCCATGCGATCGAGACAGCCCGGCGCAACGTCGAGCGGAACGGGTTCGCAGACCGGGTCGAATTCGTGACGGCGGACGCGTTCGAATATTTGCGCCAGCAGGTGCGCGGGCGGGAAGAGCGCGCGGCGCGCGGCGGCAACGTCCAGGGCGCGAAGATCGACACGTCAAAGCCTCTCGCCGCAGAGGGGCGCACCTGGGACGTCGTCATTCTCGATCCGCCGGCGTTCGCCAAGACGAAGCGGGCGGTTCCCGGCGCGATCAGAGGATACAAGGAGATTAACCTTCAGGCGATGAAGCTGATCAACGAAGGCGGCTACCTCGTTACGGCAAGCTGCTCCTATCACGTTCGTCCCGACCTGTTCATGGAGACGCTGCTCGAGGCCGCAGCCGACGCCGGCAAGACGCTTCGCCGCATCGTCTGGCAAGGGGCCGGCAAAGACCATCCTCAGCTCGGCGGCGTCGAGGAAGGCCATTACCTAAAATTCGGCATATTCGAAGTGAGAAGCCGCAAAGAATTGTGACAACAATCGACAAAAATCGAATTGTTAAGAAAGTATGAGTGTCGAAACCTGTAACTTTTTTAATGTCTTTCCGATACATTTGGAAGAGAGCAGAGAGATTCCAAATTGCGGAGGGAGCTGTTGATCATGGATGTCCTTAGTTTCGGGCGGCGAACCGTTCCGCTCCAAAACAAGGCAAACCGGCTGGAAAGCCGCAGATTATTGAACGAACGCATGAAGGAGATGGCATTGGATCTCGAATTCAGGCGGAAATGGAAAAAAGTTACGAACGTGGAGCTGTGGTCGGATGCGGCGATCTTCAAATTTTCCGACGGCACGAAACTTTATTTGAATATTTCCTGACCGCTGCGGTCAGAGATGCGAAAGCCGGAGACGCGCGATTTTGCGCTTCCCGGCTTTTATGTCGGCAGCATCCGGTTGCCCATTTCCCTATTCCAATCTGCTCGCCCCTCGACAGACACCTTGACCTTCCCAACATATCGTCCTCCCAACATCATGCCCTCTGTCCCCGTCCCAGCTCCTCCAGCCTAGCCTCCAATTTCCGGGATCTCTGCGATGCTGCACTACTCTCTTATTTCGATTTTGAGTCTCATCCCCTCTGCTCAGATGCATATTTTATGCTGCTCGCTAATTTTCTGACGCAATACAGCAAAGCCCCGGCTGCCGAAAACAACCCACGCCCCCAATGCATTCCGGCGACAATAAAGCTATTCCAATGGATAAGCCAAGATCAAGTGGATAAGCCAAGATCAAGGCGATTAAGCGGCCTTGCGGGTAAGCTGAGGGTAGGTAATCACATGAGATCTGTCTTCAATAAGGATTCAAATAGAAAAGTGTGAGGGCAAATCGCTGTGAAACTGTCAGCGAGGGTGCAAGGACAGGGGGCGTTGACGGGGAAGAATTCACCGTGCAAGAACGTCCATAATCGTAACCCGATTGCTAATTCAATGGGAAATGAGTTCATTCAAACGTTTTTCGATGAGGTTAACCGTGTCTTCCGCCGGAAATTCCGGTCATCTTCGTGTTTGGTGGATTGAAATGACGATCCTCTGCAAAGAGAAGTAATAAAAACGATAATCGATTTATAAATATATATCGGAAGATTTGAAAGCGTTTTATCTCTTTTTTCGATGATAAGGAGGTCGGCCGATGAAGAGGGGAACAGCCGTTTTGCTGGCGCTAAGCATGGGGGCGGCTTTATTGGCGGGGTGCAGCGGCAACGATGGAGGCGGCGGAAATGCGGGCGGGAACGCGGGCGGTAGCCCGGCCGAAGCGAGCGGCGGTAGCTCGGGCGCGGCGAAGGTAAAGTTGAAGGCGATCATCACGAAGCACCCGCTGACGCAGGAGCTGTCGAAGATGGAATGGCTCCGGCAGGCGGAGGAGCGGGCGGGCGTCGATATCGAGTGGCAGGAGGTGACGGCCGACTGGGGTCAGAAAAAAGGAACGCTGCTGGCGAGCGGCGACATTCCGGATTTGATCATCGGGCCCAACGCGATTACCGACGCCGATTACGCGCAGTTCCCGGGACTGTTCCAGGACTTGACGGAGCTGATCGCCAAGGACGCCCCGAACGTGCAGAAGATGTTCGAAGCGAAGCCGGAGACGAAGGTGATCGCCACCCAAACGGACGGTAAAATTTACGGGTTGCCGAAATATCAACGCTTCTGGCCCGCCACCGCGACAAGGCAATTCATCAACCAGAAATGGCTGGACAACCTGGGCCTGAAAATGCCGACGACCTGGGACGAGTTGTACGACGTGCTGGTCGCTTTTAAAGAGAAAGACGCCAACGGCAACGGCGACGCGAACGACGAAATTCCGATGGACTTTGCGCCCGTCGGGACGCTCGGCTTCGGCTACTTCCAGCCGACGGTGCTGCTGGGCAGCCTGGGCATTACGCTGTCCGACGGCAGCGGGCAAGGGTATTTCGCCGAAGACGGCAAGGTCAAAAATTTCCTGGTTGACGAACGCTACAAGCAGGTCGTCGAGTTCCTGAACAGATGCTTCGCCGCGGGGCTCATCAATCCGGAAGCGTTCACGCAGGATTATACGAAGTTCCAGTCGGTCGCCCGCGGCACAGGGGAGACGGCTAAAGTCGGGTTCAGCTGGGGCTGGGAGGTGACGGACCGGTTCGGCAACGCGCTCGCTCCTCAGTACGCGTCGATGCCGCCGCTCAAAGCGTCCGCCGACTCGACCGTCCAAACGTCGTGGGACTACGATTACAACTCGCTCAATTACGGCGTTAATATGGCGACCATGTCCGCCAAATCCAAACATAAGGACGCGGCCATGAAGTTCGTCAACGAGCTGTACGATCCGAAGGTGAGCATGCAGGTGCTGTTCGGCTCGCTGGGCACGAACATCGCGGACAACGGCGACGGCTCGTACAAAGTGCTGCCTCCCGCGGACGCTTCGATGGACCCCGGCACGTGGAAATGGACGTCGACGTGGGCGGACAACGGGCCGATGTACATTGCCGACGACCTGAAGCTGACGCTCGGCACCGACATGCAGTCCGTCGGAAAGCAGACCGAACCGCTCATGCCTTCGATCGACGCGATCGACAAGGACAACGACGTGCTGCCGGGCATGTTCATCAAATACAGCAAGGACGACAACAACGCGATGAGCCTGGTCAACACGAATCTGATGAATCTGGCGATGGCGAAATTTTCGCAATGGGTTACCAAGGGCGGCATCGACAACGAATGGGACAGCTACGTACAAAACGCGAACAAAATCGGCCTGCCGCAAAATCTGGAAATGATGCAGAAATACTACGACGACTATAAGAGCAAAACGAAATAAAACAAGAAGCCGGCAGCGGCTGCGCCCGATCCGGGTCCGGCCGCTGCCGAAGCGAGGGAGAGCTTCTCATGGCCCTTCAATCCGGCAAAGCCCCGATCGGCGCGTCCGGCGTCCCGGCAAAAGGAAGCGGAACGGCGGCGAGGCCCCCGAGAACCGCGAATTATCGGAAGGCCTTCGCGCGGGACTATCCGTTATGGCTGATGATTGCGCCGGCCGTCGCCGTTATTTTCATTTTCAACTACGTGCCCATGTACGGAATCCAGCTCGCTTTCCGCGACTTCGATTTCACCAAAGGGCTGACCGGCGGCGAATGGCGGGGGATGCATTATTTTTCGCAATTCGTCCACAGCTACATGTTCGCGGATTTGATGAGGAACACGCTGTTCATCAGTCTCGCGACGATCGTCTTCGGGTTTCCGGCGCCGATCGCGCTGGCGCTTATTTTGAACCAGGTCAAATGGAAGCGGGCGAAAAAAACGCTGCAGACGACCGTCTATTTGCCGCATTTCATCTCTGTCGTCGTCATGGTCGGCCTGCTGAACGTGCTGCTCTCGCCCAACACCGGAATCGTCGGCCATCTGATGGACGCGCTCGGGTACGGGGACGTGAATCTGCTCGCCTCGACCAAAGCGTTCGTGCCCGTTTACATCCTGTCCGACGTCTGGCAGCATTGCGGATGGAACAGCATCGTCTACCTGGCGGCGCTCTCCGCCGTCGACCCGCAATTGTACGACGCCGCCAAAATGGACGGAGCGAGCCGCTGGCAAACGATCCGCAACGTGGACATTCCCGCCCTCGTTCCGACGATCGTCATCCTGTTTATTTTGAGCATGGGAGGCGTGCTCGCCACCGGCTTCGAGAAGGTGTTCCTGATGCAGAACACGCTCAATCTGCCCGTCTCCGAGGTCATTGCTACCTACGTCTACAAAATCGGCATCGTATCCAATCAGTTCAGCTATTCGGCCGCGATCGGCTTGTTCAATACCGTCATCAATTTCGCCTTCTTGTACGCGGTGAACGTGCTGGCGCGACGGTTCTCGAACATCAGCCTGTGGTAATCGGGGAGGGGCGAGCATGGGGTTGCCGGTCCAGAAGGTCAAAAGCCCGGGCGAAAGGCTATTCGACCTCTTTCTTATTCTTGTTTGCGCATTCGTTTTTTTGATCGTCGCCTATCCGCTGTATTTCGTCGTCATCGCGTCCGTCAGCGATTCGACGCTCGTCGCGACGGGGAAGGTGACGCTCTTTCCGCGAGGGTTCAGCACGTTCGGCTACGAAGAAATTTTCCGGGACGCCCGCATATGGGTCGGCTACCGCAACACCGTCGTGTACACGTTCCTCGGCACCTTCGTGAACCTGCTGTTCACGTTGCCGGCCGCCTACGTGCTGTCCCGGCGGGAGTTCCGGGCCCGGCGCTTTCTCCTGTTCTTTTTTGTCTTCACGATGTTCTTCAACGGCGGCTTGATTCCGACCTACATTCTGATGAAGGACCTGCATTTGACGAACAGCATGTGGGTGTTCATTCTGCCGTTCTCCGTCAACGTGTACAATCTCATCATCACCCGGACGTTCTTCGAAACCTCGCTTCCCAAGGAGCTTTACGAGGCGGCCGCCATGGACGGATGCTCGCATTTCAGCTATTTCCTGAAGGTCGCCCTGCCCTTGTCCAGAGCCGTCGTATCCGTTATCGGGCTTTATTATTTGGTGGCGCATTGGAACGATTTTTTCACGGGACTCGTCTATATTCGGTCGAACGGCTTGCAGCCGCTGCAAATCGTGCTGAGGGACATCCTGCTGTCGAACCAGGTGTTCGCCGAAGGCGCCGGCGCGGGGGGAGCGGCGGGCGGCTATGCGCAACGATACGCGGATCAGGTCAAGTACGGGGTCATTATCGTCTCGACGCTGCCGGTGCTGCTGGTCTATCCGTTCATCCAGAAATATTTCGAGAAAGGCGTCCTGATCGGCTCGGTCAAAGGATGAGAAGGACAATCGGGACGGTAGGCAAAGGGGAAACAAGGAGGACGCAGCAGAGCGGAACGGCGCGGAACAGACGGCCGCAAACAGATTTCCGCAAACAGACGCCGCAGAAACAACAAGACCGCCGGACAAGGGCGGTCTTGTTTGGCTTGCGCTATTCGCGGATCGCCTCGGCGGCGGGAACGACTTTTTCGTAATACAGTCTGAGCAGAATGTCCTGATTGTAGTTGCCGAAGTTTTTGCCGAACAGCGTAACGCCGCCGACATGCGGCGAACCTTTCTCGCAGGCGATGCGGAACGTCCATTGCTTGTCCCGGACGTTGACCTGGTCCAGCGTGACGTCCGACATCGGCATGCCGTCCATCCGCGTGCCGTGGTTCGTCACGGTCAGGTGCTTGAGCAGCCCGTATTGGTTGACGTCGTCCGGCCACCAGGGAGGATTGTACTTGCCGCGCTTGTCCCCGTAGTCGCCCGGGCTCGTCCACGTGCCCAATTTGACCTGGTTCAAATAAAACGTAATGTCGGACGGCCAATTGTTGTCGGTCAGCGGCGCTTCGGAGGCGATCTCCATCGAGATGACCAGTTCGATCGGGTTCTCCGTGGACAGCAGGAAGTTCGGAATTTTGTACTCGACGAAGCCTTCGCTGAACCATAAAATCTTCGCCTGAAACCGTTCCGCGTCGAGAAAATAGCGCGGATCGTCCAACTCGCCGATGATTTTCTCGCTCGTGGCGAGCCCGCAGGTCGGCTCCACGTCGAAGTCGGTGTAATGGCCGACCGGGATGAAGCTTTGGTGATATTCGCGGATGTGCTCCATCTTGTTCGGGAAAATGATCTCGGCCTGCTCGACGGCCAAGGAGCACACTTTCCGCAGGCCGCCCTTGCCGGATTGCATGTCGGTGCGGATGATGCCGCCTTTTTCCAGTTTCTTGACATGCATCGTCATAATTGCGCTGCTCAGGCCGACGGCTTCGGCCAATTCGCGCACGTTCATCGGCTGCTTGGCGAGCAGGCGGATCATCTCCAGCCGCACGCTGCTGGCCATAGCCTCGTAAAAGGGGAGCGATTTCTCGGTCACGTCCAGATTCATAGAGAGCCTCCGAGCTTGGATTGGGGATGGGCGAAAAGTTAATCAATATGTTAATAATATAATCGGTTATGAAGACGCAATCAACTGCAGCGGACGGTATGCCAACTTCTGCCGGCTGCAAATCGAACGTGTGTGCTCCTGCGGGGATATGGTACAATGAGAGAATCAGAAGAACGGACAGGAGGTTCGCTGCCTATGGCGCTGCGTCTCATCACCGGCCGTTCCGGAAGCGGCAAAACGCGGCTGTGCCTCGACGAAATCCGGCGCAAGCTCAAGGAAGACCCCGAAGGGCCTCCGCTTATTTTGCTCGTTCCGGAACAAGCCACCTTCCAGGCGGAATACGCGATGGCGACGACGCCCGGCCTGGGCGGCTTTATTCGGGCGCAAGTGCTCAGCTTCCGCCGCCTCGCTTACCGCGTTATGCAGGAAACCGGCGGGCTGGCCGCCGTCCCGATCGACGAGAACGGCAAGGCGATGCTCCTACATAAAGCGCTGGTTCGACGGCGCGACCAATTGAAAATGTTCCGCGGCGCTTCTTCGGCTGCGGGTCTGACGTCCAAGCTCGTAGAGCTGTTCACGGAATGGAAGCGGTACGGCTCGGGAAGCGAGCGAGTCGCCGATTTAAGCGCCGCGGCCGAAGCGTCCGGGACGTCCGTGCTGCTGAAGGACAAGCTGCACGACCTGACGCTGCTCTTCGGCGACCTGGAGCGGGAACTGGCGGGAAAATGGCTGGACGGCGAAGACGCGCTCGCCCGCCTCGCGGAAGGCGTTCCGCATTCCGCCCTGCTGGACGGCGCGGAAGTTTGGCTCGACGGCTTTCACGGCTTCACGACGAACGAATACGCCGTCATCGAAGCGCTGCTGAAGCGAGCGTCCCGCGTATCGGCGGCGCTTTGCCTGGATCGCCCGTACGGCGCCGGCGAGCGCCCGCACGAGCTGGAGCTGTTCCATCCGACGGCGGAGACGTCCGCCCGGCTGTGCGAGCTGGCCATCGCCGCGGGCGCGGACATCGAAGCGCCGGTCGCGCTCGATCCGCCCGTGCCGCCCCGGTTCGCCGGCAGCCCGGCGCTGGCCCATCTCGAGATGGCGTTCGACGCCCGCCTTCCGTGGCAAGGGGATTCGGCGCTGCTCGGGCCGCAGGGCGGCTTGTCGCTTCACGCGGCGGCGAACCGGCGCGCCGAAGCGGAGGCCGTCGCCCGGGACATGCTCCGCCGCGTCCGGGACGAAGGCTGCCGTTGGCGCGAAATGGCCGTGTTCGTCCGGCGGTTGGACGATTACGCCGACTTGCTCGGCCGGGTGTTCGGCGATTACGGCATTCCTTATTTTCTCGACGGCAAAGCGTCCGTGTCGCACCATCCCTTGGTGGAATTCGTCCGCTCCGCGCTGGAGACGGTCGTGTCGGGCTGGAAGTCGGATCCGCTGCTGCGCTGCGCCAAGACCGATTTGCTGCAGCCGGAGGACAGGGAAGTCTCCCGGGACGAAGTCGACGAATTGGAAAATTACGTTCTCGCCGCCGGCATCGACGGCTGGCGCTGGCTGGACGAGCGTTCGTGGCGGCCGCTGCGGGCGGGAGACCTCGAGGCGGAGGACGACCCGGAACGGGAAGCGCGCGCCATGGAGCGGATCATGGCCACCCGCGCCGCGCTGATCGGCCCGCTGCGCCGGCTCGAGGAACGGTTCAAGCGGTCGGCCGACTTCAAAGAGTTGTGCGAGGCGCTGTTCCGGCTGCTGGAAGAGACGGGAGCCGCGGACCGGCTGGAGCGGTGGAGCGCGGAGGACGAAACCTCCGGCCGCCCCGGCAAAGCCCGGATGCACCGCCCGCTGTGGGACGGCGTGCTCGATCTGCTGGATCAGCTCGTCGAGTTGATGGGCGGCGAGAAGGCGGATGTGCCGCTGTTCGCGGGCATGGTGGATGCGGGGCTGGAGGAGCTGAAGCTCGGCGCGGTGCCGCCGTCGCTGGACGGCGTGCTCGTCGGCAGCCCGGAACGGACGCGGTCCGACCGGATCGCCGCGCTCTATCTGCTCGGCGTGAACGACGGCGTCCTGCCGATGGCCATCCGAGAGAACGGCCTGCTCTCCGAGGAAGAGCGGGAGGCTCTCGCCGCGGCGGGCGTCGCGATGGCGCCCGGGGCGCGGAGGCGGCTGCTGGACGAGCGGTTTCTGTCGTATTGGACGCTGACGACGCCTTCGCGCCATTTGTGGATCAGCTATCCGCTCGCCGACGAGGAAGGCCAGGGGCTTCTGCCTTCGGAATTGATTCGGAGAGTGAAGAGACGCTTCCCCGGACTCCGGGAAAATATGCTGGCGGCGGAGCCGGCTCCGGGCGATCCGGACGAGAGGCAGCTCGCCTTCGCCGTTCACCCGGGACGGGCGCTCACGTTGTTCGTCGCCAGGCTGCGGCATTGGCGGCAGGGCGAGGCGCTCGCTCCGGGCTGGTGGTCGGTGTACCGCTGGCTGACGGAACGCGCGGAATGGCGGGACAGGCTGGGCAAGCTGCTCGCTTCGCTGCAATACCGCAACGAGGAGCCGCCGCTGACCGAGCGGACGAGCCTGCTGCTGTACGGAGACCGGCTGCTGGCGAGCGTGTCCCGCATGGAGCGGTTCGTCGCCTGTCCGTTCCGCCATTTCTCCGCTCACGGGCTGCGGCTGAAGGAGCGGAAGCTGTACCGGGTGGACGCGCCGGACATCGGCCAGCTGTTCCACGCGGCGCTGCGGCAGACGACGGAGAAGCTGCTCGCGGAAGGGCCGGCGGGACTGGAGGCCGCCCGCTGGCAAGCGGAAGCGGCGGCGGCCGTCGAGCGGCTTATGCCGAAAGTGCAGTCGCAAATTTTGCTGTCGTCGCACCGCCATCGGGCGATGGCGCGCAAGCTTCGGGACATCGTCGCGCGCGCGTCGTCCATTCTGGGCGAGCATGCCCGGCTGTCGGCGTTCCGTCCCGTCGGGCTGGAGATCGACTTCGGCCCTTCGGGAACGCTTCCGCCGCTGTCGCTGAACCTGGGGAACGGGCGCTGGATGGACGTCGTCGGCCGGATCGACCGGGTGGACGCCGCCGATACGCCGGAAGGGCTGCTGCTGCGCATTATGGACTACAAGTCCGGCGACGTGAAGCTGAAGCTGGACGAAGTCGCCCATGGGCTGTCGCTGCAAATGCTCGCGTACCTGGACGTCGTCGTCTCCCACGCGCCCCATTGGCTGGGCCGTCCGGCCAGTCCGGCCGGCGTGCTCTATTTTCACGTGCACAATCCGCTGCTGCACACGCTCAACGGGATGTCGCGGCGCGAAGCGGAGCAGGCGATGATGAAGGAATTCCGGATGCAGGGGCTCGTGCTGGCGGACGGAGAGGCGGTCGCGCTCATGGACCAGTCGCTGGCGTCGGGGGGCAAATCGGTCGTCGTGCCGGTCGAGTTCAAGAAGGACGGCTCGTTCTCGTCCCGGTCGCAGGTCGCCGACAAAGGGCAATGGGAAGCGCTGCGCCGGTCGGTGCGAAGCAGCATGAAGAAGATCGGAAGGCGCATAGCGGGCGGAGACGTCGCAATCGCGCCTTACCGGCTGGACAAGCGCAGCCCTTGCAGCGTGTGCGAGTTCCGGCCGGTGTGCCAATTCGACGGGCAGCTGGAGGGCAACGGCTTTAAGCTGCTGCCCAAGGCGGAAGGCAAGGAACAGGTGTGGCAATGGCTGCGCGAACAAGGCGAAAGGGGGGATCCGGAATGACGTGGTCCGGTCTGGAAGCGACATACGCCAAGCCTTCGGGCAGCAAATGGACGGACGAGCAGTGGGCCGCCATCGCGGCCGAAGGCTCGAACCTGCTCGTCGCGGCGGCGGCGGGCTCCGGCAAGACGGCCGTGCTCGTCGAACGGATCATCTCCCGCATCGCCGACGAGGCCCGGCCGCTCGACGTCGACGCGCTGCTCGTCGCCACGTTTACGAAGGCGGCGGCGGCCGAGATGAAGGAGCGGATCCGCCTCGCCCTCGAGGACGCCCTGGAGCGCAGTCCGGAGTCCGCGCATCTGAGGCGCCAGTTGGCGCTGCTGCCGCGGGCGTCGGTGACGACGCTCCATTCGTTCTGCATGGAGGTCATCGAGAAGTACGCGCCGCTCATCGGGCTCGACCCGGGCTTCCGGATCGCGAACGAGACGGAGGCGGAACTGCTGCGCATGGACACGCTCGACGCGCTGTTCGAAGAGCGCTACGAGGAGGAAGGCGAACGGGGGACGCTGGCGCGGCTCGCCGATCTGTTCGGCGGGGAGCGGAGCGACGAGCCGCTGCACAGGCTCGTGCTGGAGCTGTACGATTTCGCCCGCAGCCATCCTTGGCCGGAATGGTGGCTGCGCGAGACGGCCGCCCGCTTCCGGGTGGAGAGCGCCGCCGAACTGGCGGACACCGAATGGGTCGACAGCATGCGCCAGGACGTGACGCTGGCGCTGGAAGGCGCGCGGCAGCTGCTCCAGACGGCGAAGGGAATCGCAGAAAGCCCGGGAGGGCCGCTGCCGTACGCCGACACGCTGGCCGAGGACATGAACGTCGTCGGGGCGCTGCTGCAGGCGGTGTCGGACGAGCCGTGGGAACGGTGGAGCGAAGCGTTCGCCGCGTGCTCGTTCGGCCGGCTCAAGCCTTGCCGCGGCGGCGAATACGACCCGGAGCTGCAGGAGCGGGTCAAGGGGCTGCGGGACGACGCCAAGAAGACGGCTGCGAAGCTGGCGGAGGAATGGTTCGTCCGCTCGCCCGAACAATATGCGGACGAGCTGCGCGCCCTCGCGCCGGATATGGCCGCGCTTGCGGAGCTCGTCGTCGCGTTCGGCCAGCGTTACGAGGCGGCCAAACGGGAGAAAGGGCTGCTCGACTTCGGCGACCTGGAGCATTACGCGCTGCGCATTCTCCGCGACCCGGCGTCGACGCCGGAGCGGACGCTCCCCTCGGCGGCCGCGCTGGATTACCGCAGCCGGTTCGCGGAAATTTTGCTCGACGAATACCAGGATACGAACGAGGTGCAGGAAGCGATCGTCTCGCTGATCGCGAGGCCGTCGCCGGGCAACGTGTTCATGGTCGGCGACGTGAAGCAGAGCATTTACCGGTTCCGCCTCGCGGAGCCGGGACTGTTCCTGGCCAAGTACAAGTCATACGACGTCTGGACGGCGGGCGGTGGCGGCAATGGCGGGGATGGAGGGAAGCCTGCGGGGGAAGTTGCTGCGGCCGCCGGGGAAACCGGTCCGCTTCCCGCCTCGTCCGGGGAAGACGGGGAGAGCCGGGGCTTGCGCATCGACCTGGCGCGCAACTTCCGCAGCCGTCCCCGGGTGGTGGAAGCGGTCAACCACGTGTTCCGCCTCGTCATGCGCGAGAAAGTCGGCGAGATGGATTACGACCGCCGGGCCGAGCTCGTCTACGGGCAGGGCTATCCCGCGGAGGACACGGGCGGCTTGACGGGCGGACGGCCTTCGCCGTATGCCGTCGAGATGATTTTGCTGCAGGCCGGAAGCGGTGCGGCGGCGGGCACGGAGGCGGACGGGAGCGGGGAAGCGCCGGCGAATGCGTCCCCGGCGGAGACCGCGGCCGAATCGGCAGCCGAGGGCGCGGCGGAAGAAGAGCTGGAGACGGTGCAGCTCGAAGCGCGCTGCATCGCGGCCGAGATCAAGCGGCTGATGAGCGCGGACGGCGGGGCCGAGCCGTTTGTCGTTTACGACGGCAAAACGAAGCTGTACCGGCCGCTTGCCTACCGGGACATCGTCATTTTGCTGCGGGCGGCGACTTCGCTCGCCCCGGCCGTGCTGGAAGAGCTGAAGGCCGCCGGTATTCCCGCCTATGCGGATTTGGCGACCGGCTATTTCGCGGCGACGGAAGTGGACGTCATGCTGTCGCTGCTGCATCTGATCGACAATCCCGATCAGGACATTCCGCTTGCCGGCGTGCTTCGTTCGCCGATAGTGGGGCTGACGGCGGAAGAGCTTGCCCGAATCCGGCTGCACGATCGGAGAAGCTCGTATTGGAGCGCTCTCCGCACCGCCGCTTCGCAGGACGAAGGGGAGCTCGGCGGCCGGCTGCGGTCGTTTCTGGCTTCTCTGGATTCGTGGCGGACGTTGGCCCGGCGCGAGCCGCTCGGCGAGCTGCTGGAGACGCTTTACCGCGAGACGGGCTATTACGACTTTGTCGGGGGGCTTCCCGGAGGCGTGCAGCGGCAGGCCAATCTGCGCGCGCTCGTCGACCGGGCCCGGCAGTTCGAGCGGAGCTCCAGCTCGCGCGGGCTGTTCCGCTTCCTCCGTTTTCTCGGCCGGATGCGGGACACCGGGGCCGACCTCGGCGCCGCGCGGGCGCTAGGCGAGCAGGAGGACGTCGTGCGCGTCGTCTCGATTCACAAGAGCAAGGGACTCGAGTTTCCCGTCGTGTTCGTGGCGGGACTCGGGCGCGGGTTCAATAAACAGGATTTGAACGGGTTGTTTCTCAAACATAAGAAGCTCGGCTTCGGTCCGAAGATGGTCGATCCCGACACGCGGGTCGCCTATCCGACGCTGCCTCACCTGGCGATTCGCCGGAGGCTCAAGGCGGAGATGCTCGCGGAAGAGATGCGCGTCCTGTACGTCGCGCTGACGCGCCCGAAGGAGAAGCTGATTCTCATCGGCACGACGAAGGACGCCGAGAAGGAGCTCGCCAAATGGCGGGAGCTGGCGGCCGCCTCGGCGGACGGCCTGCCCGACTATGCGGTCGCGGCTGCGAACCGCTATCTGGACTGGCTGGGGCCGGCGGCCATGCTCGCCAGCTCAGGATGGGAACTGCGGACGGCCGGCGACCGCGCGGACGGGGACGGAAGCGCGTGGCTGGAAGCGGCCGTTTCCGCGGCGGCGCCGGGGGGCGTTGACGGCGGTAGCGGCGTTGGCGGGGGAGGCGGCAGGAGCGGTGTTGGCGGCGAGAGTGGTGCCGGCGGCGGTGGCGGCAACGACAGTACGGGCATTGGCAGCACAGGCGGCACTGGCACTGCGAGCGATATCAGTGGTAGCAGCGGCAGTATGGGCGGTTCTGACAGTGCGAGCGACATTATAGGCGGGGACGGTATTGGGGGTCGGACCGGAAGTTTGGCGCCGAAAACGCCGCTTTGGGTGTGCCGGATCGTTCATGCGGCGGTTTTCACTCGCGGAACGCCGGCGGCGCTGCCGGATGCAGGAGACGGGGATACGGTCTGGAACCGGGTGCTGGCGCTGGAGCCGGTGTCGATAGAGGAGACGCCGGCCGGCAAACGCGCGTACGAAGCGCTGTCCTGGACCGATCCGAACGCCGAAGCGTCTCGCTTGTCGGCCAAAACGTCCATCACCGCGCTCAAGCGGCAGCGTGCGGACGCCGGGGGCTTCGCGACGGCGGATGACGAAGCGCAAGATGAGGTGTGGAGCGAGGAAGAGCGGATTGCCGCGGGCGATCAAACGGACGAACTGCCCGATACGGCGGCGCTGACGTTCCGGCTGCGGCGGCCGCGCTTCCTGTCCGCCAAGCGGCTGACCCCGGCCGAACGCGGCACGGTCATCCACCTGGTCATGCAGCATTTGCCGCTTGCGCCGGGAACGGACGCGGCAGGCGTGTCCGAGCTGCTGGAGCGGCTGGTCGAGCGCCGGATTTTGACAACCGAGCAGCGCAATGCCGTCGACGCGGAGACCATCGCCGCTTTTTGCCGGACGGAGCTCTATCGCCGGATGTGTCTCGCGCCGAAGATTTGGCGAGAGGTTCCGTTCAGCTACGGCATTCCCGCCCGCGATGTCTATCCCGGCGCAGCGGCGGGGTCCGCCGCGGACGAGCCCGTGCTTATACAAGGCATCATCGACTGCTTGTTCCCGGAAGGGGATGGGTTCGTTCTGATCGATTACAAGACGGACCGCGTCATCGGCGGGTCGTGGACGGAGGCGGCGGAGAAGCACCGGTTCCAGATCGAGCGCTATGCCGAAGCGATCGGCGACATTCTGGGGCGCAAGGTCAAGGAAGGCTACGTCTATTTCGTGGACGGCGGGCAGGCGGTGCGGCTTTTGTAAAAAATGGCGAACGGCGGGTGAACTGTAAGGCGAGCAGCCCGTCGGCGGAGCTACAAGCCGCTAAAGTCGGCTTACAGAGGCGAAACCGCGCGCCGGCAGAGCTGTAAGCCGACAAAGTCGGCTTACAGAGGCCGCCCCGTGAGCGCATCGTGCGAAATTGCAAAAAGGAGTTGTTGATGTGAGGGTGCTGCATACGGCCGATTGGCATTTCGGCCGCACGCTGGAGGGACGAAGCCGCTTGCCTGAGCAGGAGGCTTTCGTGGACGAGCTTGTCTCGATCGTTCGCGACGAACGGATCGACCTGATCCTGCTGGCGGGCGACGTCTACGATTCCGTCAACCCGCCGGCGGCCGCGGAAGGGCTTTACTACGACGCGCTGGCCCGGCTTTCCGAAGGCGGGAGCCGGCAAGTGGCCGTCATTGCGGGCAATCACGACCACCCCGACCGCGTAGCGGCGGCGACCCCGCTGGCGGCCCGTCACGGCGTCCGCCTCATCGGCTTGCCGCAAGCGGAGGCCGTGACGATCAACGTCGCCCGCACGGGAGAGACCGCGGTCATTGCCGCGTTGCCCTATCCTTCCGAAGCGAGGCTGAACGAGCTGCTTCATGCCGCCATGGACGAGGAAGCGCTCCGTTCGGCCTACTCCGACAGGGTAGGCCTTCTCATGCGGACGATGGGCGCTGCGTTTCGCCAGGATACCGTCAATCTGGCGATGAGCCACATTTACGCGCTCGGCGGTTACGAGTCCGACTCCGAACGGCCGATTCAGGTGGGCGGCGCCTACACGGTCGATCCCGCATCTCTGCGCGCGGGACAGCAATATACGGCGCTCGGCCATTTGCACCGGCCGCAGCGGGTGGCGGGCGACGAGACGATCCGCTACAGCGGATCGCCGCTCGCGTACAGCTTCTCGGAAGCCGGCCAGGCGAAGTCGGTCACGCTGCTCGATCTCTCTCCGGGCGCGGAAGCCCGGCCTCAGGAGCTGCTGCTCTCGAGCGGCCGCCCGCTCGTTCGCTGGGAAGCGCGGGGCGGCCTCGCGGAAGTACACCGCTGGCTGGACGAAGGTCGGGATCCGCTCGCCTGGATCGAGCTGGAGCTGTGGCTGACGGAGGCGCTGACGCTCGAGCAGATCGGCGCGCTCCGCGCAAGCCGGGAAGGCATCGTCCAAATCCGGCCGGTATACGCTTCGCCGGAGGCGGATGCGGAAGAACGGGACGAGAAAGCGCTCCGCGGCTCGCTGCCGCCGGAAGAGCTGTTCCGCCGCTTCTACCGGAGACAGACGGGCGGAGCGGAGGCGGACGACGCGCTCGTCGCCCTGTTCCTCGAGCTGGCGGGCGGCGCCGAAGCCGACGAGGACGAGAGAGAGGAGAGCGCCTCATGAAGCCGATTCAGCTGGAGCTGGCCGGGTTGCAAAGCTACCGGGAGAAAATGACCGTCGATTTCGAACGGCTGTGCGGCGGCGGCGTTTTCGGGATTTTCGGCCCGACCGGCAGCGGCAAATCGTCGATTCTCGACGCGATGACGCTCGCGCTGTACGGCCGGGTGGAGCGCGCGGCCAAAGGCACGCAGGGCATCATGAACGGGGCGGAAAACAAGCTGTCCGTCGCGTTTACGTTCGAGCTGTCCGGAGGGGGAGAGCGCGCCCGCTACCGGGTCGAGCGGCAATACAAGCGCGCCGGCGAGTCGGGCGTTCACAGCTCGCTCTGCCGGCTCATCGAGACCGGACCGGACGGCGACCGCGTTCTTGCCGACAAGCAGGGCGAAGTCGATGCCGCCGTCGAGCGGCTGATCGGGCTGACGATGCCCGACTTCACTCGGGCGGTCGTTCTGCCTCAGGGCAAATTCGCCGAATTCCTGACGCTGACCGGCAAGGACAGGCGTCAAATGCTGCAGCGGCTGTTCCGCCTGGAGCGTTACGGAGACAAACTCGCGGCCCGCTTAAGCGCGCGCGCAGAATCCGTCCGGGCGGCGCTGCGAGAGACGGAAGCCGAGCAGCAAGGGCTCGGCGACGCTTCGCCGGAGGCGCTGCAAGCCGCGCTCGAACGGCTCGCCGAGGCGAAGGAAACGGCGCGCAAGCTGCGCGAGGAGCTACTGCGCGCCGAAACGGAGCACGAGTCGCTAACCCGGATGCGGGAGCGGCAGCTCGAGCTGCGGCGCGTCGAAGAACGATTGGCCGCGCTGGATGCGGAAGCTCCCCGCATGGAGGAGCGGGAGAAGCTGCTGGAGCGGCTGAAGCAGGCGGAGCGCCTGTTCCCCGCCATTCGCGACGCGGACGAAGCCGAACGCGAAGCGCTCGTCCGCGCGAACGAGCTCGGAGCGGCGGAAGCCCGCTGCGCCGAAAGCGCGAAGGAAGCGGAGACGGCGGAAGCGGCATGGCTGGCGTCCCAGGAAACGGCCGCCAGACGGGAGCCGGAGCTCATCCTGCAATGCGAAAGGATGTCGCAGGCGGTCAAGCTTGAAGAAGAGGCGGAGGAATGGAACGCGAAGCGGACCGCCCTCGCCATGGAGCTCGTACATACGGAAACGCAGAACGCGGCGGCCGAAAACGCCTATGCGGAAGCCGCGGACCGGTTGCAGCGCGCCAAAGCCAAGCAAGCTCAATTGCGCGCCCAGTGGGAGGAGCTGAGCCCCCAAGCGGAAGCGGGCGGCCGCCTGCTGCAGGCCGCGGCCCGCAAGGAGCAGGTTTTGGCGGCGGAGCGGCAGGCGGACGAAGCCGGCCGCGAAGCCGACGACTGGCTCGGCCGGCACCAAGCGGCGCAGGCCAGAACGTCCGCCGCCCGGGAAGCGTTACAGACTTCGCTCCGCAAGGGCCGCCTGCTTCGGCTGAACCATGTTGCGATCGCCGGACAATCGGCCGCATTGGCCGCGCGGCTCGCGGAGCTGTCCGCAGCGGCGGCGGATGCGGCCGACGCGGAGGCGCACGCCCGCTCGGCCGCTCTGCTGGCCGCCGGCCTGCATGCCGGAGAGCCGTGCCCCGTATGCGGCTCCCTCACGCACCCCCATCCCGCCGCGGCGGAACGGACGGGAGACGGTTCGGTCCCGTGGCCGGCCATCGTCCGGGAGCTGGAGGAGAGAGCCCGGGACCTCGCCGCGTTGCGCGACAAGTCGGCTTGGCACGCCGAGCGGCTTCGGGCGCGGCTGGACGAAGCCGAGTCGTCCTTTCGAGCCCAGGAAGCATTCGGTGCGGAGGCGCCCGGCGATCTTGCGGCGCAGGAAGCCGCTGCCGCTGCGGAAGCGGAACGGCTGCCCCAGCCCGCGCTTCCGTCGCTTCCGGAGGAGTGGCAAATGGAACTGGAGCGGATCGATCGGCTTCTGGACGGCTTGCGGACCCAGTCGGGGAATGCCGTTGCCGACCAGGAACGGTGGGAGTCCGGCTTGACGGCGGCGCTCCGCGAATGGGCGTTGGCGTCGGAAGGGGCTTCCGCCCTCGCATCGACCGTCTCGCAAAGCCGCGAGAAGCGCGACCGGCTGAAGGCGCAGGCCGAAGCTTTGCGAGGCGCTTGGAACCTGGATTTCCCGGACGTTCCGTATGATAGCGCGGAGGCGCTGGCCCAAAGCGCGTCCGCTGCGGAGAAGGAAGCGAGGGCGCTCAGGGAACGGCTGGACAAAAGCGTCGATTTCGTGGGAGGATTGGAGCAGCAGGTGCGGACGCTCGAACGGGACCGGCATGCGCTGGCTCTGCGGACGGCGGAGCTCCGCGCCCGGGCGGAAGCGGTCGCCGCTTCCGCGGACGGCGTGGCGGCGAAGCTGCGGGAGTGGACGAACGGGCTTCCGGCGGCGAGGCTGCTGGCGGAAGCCGAGCGCGAGCGCCGCGAGCTGCAGACAGCGCTGGCGGAGGCCAAACGGAGGCGCGAGTCCGCGCAGCGGGAGCTGCAAGTGGCGGAAGCGCAGCGGACGGCGGCCGCCGAACGCCAAAGCGCAGCCGCCGTCCAGCGCGAACGCGCGAGGTTGCGGTTGGCGGAGTCGCTGCAGGCGTCCGGCTTCGCCTCGGCCGAAGAGGTGCGGCCGCTCGCCGCGCGTCTGCCCGAAATGCCGGCGATCGCGGAAGAGATCGAGACGCACCGCCGTCTGCTGCAGCAGTTGAACGGCCAGGCGAAGCTGCTGCGGGAATCGATGCCGGGCGAACCGGTCGGGGAAGAGGCTTGGGCGGCGAGCGCGGCCAAGGTCCGGTCGCTCAAAGAAAACCTGGAGCTCGCGATGGCGGCTGCGGCCAAATCGGAGCGCGACGCCGAAGATCTGTCGGCAAGGCGCGAGCGGTGGGAACGGCTGGAAGCGCGCCGGACCGCACTGGCCGAAGAGGGCGCCCGAATGGCGCAGCTGCAAGCGGTATTCCGCGGCAACGCGTTCGTGGAATATGTGGCGGAGGAGCAGCTCGAGCAAGTGTGCCGCGCCGCCTCCGAGCGGCTCGGCTATTTAACGCGGCGGCGGTACGCGCTTGAAGTGGATGCGGGCGGGGGGTTCGTCATCCGCGACGACGCCAACGGCGGGCTCCGCCGTCCGGTGTCCACGCTGTCGGGAGGCGAGACGTTCCTCACTTCCCTTGCGCTCGCGCTCGCCCTGTCGGCCCAAATTCAACTGCGGGGCCGGTATCCGCTGCAGTTCTTTTTCCTCGACGAAGGGTTTGGCACACTCGATCCCGAGCTGCTCGACACGGTCGTGACCTCGCTCGAGAAGCTGCAGCAGGACGACCTTGCGGTCGGCATCATCAGCCACGTTCCCGAGCTGCAGGCGCGGCTGCCGCGGCGATTGCTCGTCATTCCCGCGGAGCCGGGCGGCCGGGGGAGCCGCATCGCGTACGACACGATCTAATTTTCCAACGCAAAGAGGAGATTCCATGTCCGGTAAAAAAACGTACACCGTCCCGGTGCTGCTGCTCGTCATTACTGTGCTGGCGGTTCTTATCGTGGCGCTCTATTCGAAATGGCTGCTCGACGACCAGTCGTCCAAGACGGACCGGGGCATGCAGTTGGCCTCCGAGTACAATGGCTGCTTGACGATGGCCAGCTTGCTTAATGAAGAAGTCGGCAATTTGGCGCAGTCCGCGGACGCGGCCGAACGGCTGCCGATCAAGCAGCGTCTCGGCCAGGCCCAGGGGTTGTCGGGCGAATGCGTGAACGTTCTGTACAAGTCCGCCCTTCTGAACGGCCAGACGAAGGAGCAGGCGGCGGAAGCCGCCTCCGGCCCGCTCCAGACGCTCTGGACGAAGCTGGAGCCGATCGGCAACCACGACGGTCCGTTGACAAGCAATGAACAAAACATATTGAAGCTCGTGCAGGAAGCGGGCGCCGAGCTGGAGCAGACGCTGCAAGCCTATACCGTTCCGACAAGCGGCGACCGTTACCGTCAGATGGCCGCGGGAGACGAGTGGCCCGACTCGGCGCAGAAGGCGCTTGAGCAGCTTCGGCAGCTGGCCGACGCGCTCAAGTAGCGTGACGGGCGTTGGACGCGCCCGACCCTTTGAGGTAAGATGGAACTATTGACCACTTGTGGAGGTATGCAACGGATGGACTGTCTTTTCTGCAAAATCGTCGAAGGTTCGATCCCTTCCCGCAAAGTTTACGAGGACGAATACGTCTACGCGTTCGAGGACATTCAGCCGCAAGCGCCCGTTCATCTGCTCGTCGTTCCGAAGAAGCATATCGCTTCCCTGAACGAAGCGGCGCCGGAGGACGCCGAACTGCTCGGACGCGTCGCGCTCGCGGCGCAGAGGGTGGCGCGCGAGGCGGGCCTTGGCGACAGCGGCTACCGGGTGATCAACAACGTCGGCAAGGATGCCGGACAAGTCGTCTTCCACATCCATTTTCACGTGCTGGGCGGGGAGAAACTGGGGCCGTTAAACGCGAAGAACTGACGGTTTGGCACGGCTGCGGGAAGCCGCGGCAGGAGCTCGCCGGCGGCCGTGGGCTCCCCAAGACCGAAAATCGGAGGAAACGGTTGGGCGAAAGTTGACACCCCCTTTCCCGATCACCTATAATGAGGTTTGATAACCGTGTGTTGTGGTCTGTTCCGGAGGGAGGGAAAACTGGTGTCCGAAACGAAAGTTCGCAAAAATGAATCACTCGACGCTGCACTCCGCCGCTTCAAGAAGTCTATCGCAAAAGACGGCGTTCTCGCGGAACTGAAAAAACGTAAGCACTACGAGAAACCGAGCGTCAAACGGAAGAAGAAATCCGAGGCTGCTCGTAAACGGAAGTTCTAGGAGGAGTTTCGCTACATGAGCCTCGCGGAACGTTTGAACGAAGACATGAAGCAAGCGATGAAGGCACAGGACAAGTTCCGGCTTTCCGCGATTCGAATGGTTCGTGCGTCGGTCAAGAATCAAGAAATAGAATTGCGCCGACCGCTTGAGGATAACGAAGTGCTCGATATTCTGAGCCGCGAAGTCAAACAACGCAAAGATTCCCTCCAGGAATTTACGAAGGCGGGCCGGGACGATCTGGCTAAGGATTTGCAAGCGGAAATCGATATCATCGCCCAATACCTTCCTCAACAGCTGACCGAAGAAGAAATCAAAGCAATTGTTACGCAGACCATTCAAGAGACCGGTGCTTCTTCCAAAGCGGATATGGGGAAGTTGATGGGAGCGTTGATGCCGAAGGTGAAGGGACGCGCCGACGGCAAGCTCGTCAACCAAATCGTCCAGCAACAATTGCAATGATTTTCCCGAGACAACAAGCAAAGCACTCCCGAGAGCGGGAGTGCTTTTTGCGTGAGAGGGACGGTTTTTGACGATTTTTGCAACCGGATGCACACGAAGGACGTATGAAAGCGTAATTTGGAAAATCATAAGGGGAAGCTCCCGGATCGCGGCTTGCGGCCGGGGGAACCCATACGAATCGGGAGGGATGCCGTTGCTTCTATCGGACAGAACCGGCCGCAGCCGACTCGGACCGCTCGCGATGCTGCTTGTGCTGGCCGCTTCGCTCTTCCTTGGCTGGCCGGCGGCGGAATCGGCGCGTGCGGAGGTGCAAGCGGCTCCGGCCGTGCCCGCGCAAGGAACGGTCTATGTCATTCCGGTCAAAATGGAAGTGGAGCGGGGGCTCGCTTCGTTCCTGGATCGGGCGATCGCCGAAGCCGAGCAAGCGCGCGCCGCTCTGATCGTTCTGGAGATCGACACGCCGGGAGGAAGCTTGCGGAGCGCCGACGAGATCGCGAGCCGCATTCGCTCTTCGTCCGTTCCGACGCTCGCCTTCGTGAACGGCAAGGCGGCTTCCGCCGGCGCATACTTGGCTCTAAACGCCGGCAGCATCGCGATGGCGCCCGGCTCGACGATCGGCGCGGCGATGGTGGTGAACGCCGAAGGGGAGGCCGTGGACAATCCGAAGACCGTCTCCTTCTGGACGAGCGAGATGCGGTCGGCCGCAGAGCTGCACGGACGCGACGAAGCGATTGCGGCGGGCATGGTTGATCCGGGTCTCGTCGTGGAGATGAAGCCGCTCGGCAAGACGAAGGAAAAGGGGCAAATCATTTCGCTTACCGCCGAAGAAGCGTTGAAAGTCGGCTATGCGGACACCGTCGCCGGGTCGGTGGAGGATGCGATCAAGTGGCGCGGCATGAACGCCTGGACGACCGTCAACGTGACGCCGACGCTGTTCGAACGCGTGTCGCACGCGCTGACCGCAGACGGCATGACGACGGTTCTGCTGATCGCCGGCATCGCCGGCATTTTGATCGAGCTGCTCGTGCCGGGCTTCGGCGTACCGGGAATCGTCGGACTGTTGGCGTTCGGGCTCTATTTCTTCGGGCAGTTTATCGCAGGGTTTGCCGGGGCCGAATCGATCGTGCTGTTCCTGCTGGGGATCGCGCTGCTCGTTCTGGAGATGTTCGTGCCGAGCTTCGGCATTTTGGGGATTCTCGGCATCGCCGGCGTGGCCGCAGGAATCGGGATGGCCGCCTTCGATACCGGCGACGCGCTCCGGTCGCTCGGCATCGCCTCGCTGACGGCGCTCGTCCTCGTCGCGATTGTCGTCTACGCGTTGCGGAAGCGGGGCGTGTGGAACCGGTTTGTGCTCAGCGAACGGCTGACGGCGGAGCAAGGATACATTCCCCAGGCTTCGCGGGAGAGCTGGATCGGCAAGGAAGGCGTTGCACTCTCGGCGCTGCGGCCTGCGGGTGTGGCGGAGTTGGACGGACAGCGGGTGGATGTCGTGACGTCCGGCGAATTCGTGGAAGCCGGCCGGTCCGTTCGGGTGACGGCGGCGGACGGAACCCGGATTGTGGTGAAGGAGATCGGCCGGGGGAACGCGAATGCCGGCGGCGCGTCGTCGTGACGTACGGCTCACGGTCGTAACGTGCGGCTCAAGGGACTGGAATCGGCGGCGTTAGCCGATGGTGAACGGTGAAGCCGATATTATTAAGGTAGCGGAGGGGTTCTATGGACTGGAACGTTGAATTGCTCATTTTGATCGCTGTCGTCGTCATCGTGCTTGCAGTGTTTTTCAGCTTTTTCCCGTTTATGCTGTGGATTTCGGCCTGGGCTTCGGGCGTGCGCATCAGCATCATTACGCTCGTGGCCATGCGCTTGCGGCGGGTCATCCCGAGCCGGATCGTCAACCCGATGATCAAAGCGACGAAGGCCGGACTCGGCCTGACGATCAACCAGCTCGAGAGCCATTTTCTGGCGGGCGGCAACGTCGACCGTGTCGTCAACGCGCTGATCGCGGCCCAGCGGGCGAACATTCCGCTCGTGTTCGAACGGGCGGCGGCGATCGACCTGGCCGGGCGCGACGTGCTGCAGGCGGTTCAAATGAGCGTCAATCCGCGCGTCATCGAGACGCCGATCGTCTCGGCCGTCGCCAAGGACGGCATCGAGGTGAAGGTCAAAGCCCGCGTTACGGTGCGCGCGAATATCGACCGGCTCGTCGGCGGCGCCGGGGAGGAGACGATCATCGCCCGCGTCGGCGAAGGGATCGTCACGACGGTCGGTTCTTCGAACTCCCATAAGGATGTGTTGGAAAATCCGGATTCCATCTCGCGCACCGTCCTGAACAAAGGGCTGGACGCCGGGACCGCGTTCGAAATTTTGTCGATCGATATCGCGGACGTGGACGTCGGCAAAAACATCGGGGCGCATCTGCAGACGGAGCAGGCGGAAGCCGACAAGCGGATCGCGCAGGCGAAGGCGGAGGAGCGCCGGGCGATGGCCGTCGCACAGGAGCAGGAGATGAAGGCGCGCGTCGTCGAGATGCGGGCGAAGGTCGTCGAGGCCGAATCCGAAGTGCCGCTGGCAATGGCCGAAGCGCTGAAGGGCGGCAAGCTCGGCGTCATGGATTATATGAATTTGAAAAATCTCGAAGCCGACACGCAAATGCGCAGCTCGATCGGCCGGTCCGACGCATCCCCGGGTAACGGCAAAGAGGAACGTTGATTGCGATGGAGGCGATCATCGAGTTTCTTATCCGGCACTATTACGTCGTCATCGTCGTCGTCGGGCTTGTCTACGGGATGTTTTTCCGCAAATCCCCGTTGGAAAAGCCGAATCCGAACCGTCGGATGCCCGATTTCGGCGGCGGCGGCGAATTGCGGCGCCCGAGGCAGGCTCCGCCCGGCGGAAGCGCCCGCAAGCGAGCGGCCGAGGAGACGGCGCGCCCGGCCGCCCCTGGTCCGGAGCGCAGCCCCGGCCCGGAGGGCGAACCGCTGCCGCTAGGGCGGAGCGAGCGCGAACGGACGCTCCCGCGAAGCGAGCGTTCGCCGGAGTCTCGTCCGCGTCCGGGATGGCTGGAAGCCCGGCCCGCGGAGCTTCCGCCGCAGCGGACGGAGGCCGAGCAGCGCCCAAGCCGGAGCGCGGCTGCGCCTTCGGACGCGCCGGCGACGACTGTGAGCCGGCCTGCCGATGGGCTTGGCGTCGCCGCCCGGTTGGAGGAAGCCGAGCGGACGCGGGAATCGCCCGCGCGCTCGATCGGCGAATTGCCGGCTTCCGCGGCCGAGGCTCCGGGTATAAGGCTGCCGCGCGACGAATGGAGCCGCGCCGTCGTCTTGGCCGAAATTCTCGGCCCGCCGCGCGCCCGCAAGCCTTATAGACGCTAGCGCGAGCCTGCATGCTATCCCTTCCGGTCAGAAGCGCCGGCCGGGGGATAGCATTTTTGTTTTCGCTAGCACAGACGGTAGCTTACAGCGCCCCCACCCGCCGCCGCTGCCCGCATCCTACCGGACCCTGCCGCCCCCCAGTGTGGCTGCTCCGGCGCACCGGTCCCCGCGAGCTGGGGTGGCGGTGCCCGCCTCCGCTCTCTCCCGCCGCCCCGCGCACCCCCATCGCTCATCCCCGCGCACTCCTGTTGCTTGGCAGCTCCCTCCCCAAATCATTTTCCGCGTCCCCGCTGCATATGTTTTACCGTAAAGGAGGGGAGGCGCGTCATGCCACGAGTCGTCCGCAAGCTCCGCAACTGGACCGCTCGCATCCTCGACTTGCCGCAGGACGTCGTGCTCGACCTTCCGCGGGTGACGATGATCGGAGGCATACAGCTGACGGTGGAGAACCACCGCGGCGTTCTCCATTTCTCGCCCGAATCGCTTCGTCTTGCGATGGAGAAGGGCGAGCTGGAAGTGACGGGACAAGATTTGACGATCCGCAACATCGGCGCCGAAGAGGTGCTGGTGGAAGGCACAATTACGGGAGTACTGCTGAAGCGTTGACCTCTCCGCCCCGAAGCCAGGCATTCGGAGGCGGTAGAGGCGCGACGGACGGATAAGCGGCGGACAAGCCCGATGCGCGCAGGCGCCTGCGGGTCCGGTCCGGGAAGGATGAGGTCTCGATGAAAGGAAACTGGTTTCAATACGCACGCGGATTCGTAACGGTCAAGCTGGTGTCCGGCGACGCCGACGCTTTCCTGGCCGAGGCGGTCTCGAAGCTGGAGCTGTGGGACATCTCCTACGCCAGGGACGGCAAGCTCGTGTTCCGGGTGTCGCTCGCGGATTTTTTCCGCATGCGCCCCATTCTTCGCCGGGCCCGGGCGCGCACGCGCATTATGGAGCGCAGCGGCCTGCCTTTCCAGATGGCGCGCTTGTCCCGCCGCAAGACGTTCGCCGCCGGCATGCTCGGCTTCGTCTTCATGCTGTTCCTTTTGTCCACCCTCGTTTGGGACGTGCAGGTGGAGGGGACCGAGCGGATACCGGCGGAGCAAATCCGCCAGGCGGCCAGAGCGGAGGGCATTTACCCGTTCCAATGGTCGTTCCGCCTGCAGGACCCGTCGCAGCTGGCAGAGAAGCTCGCCCTACGGCTTCCGGGCGCCTCCTGGGTAGGCGTGGTGAAGACGGGAACGCGCATTACGATAACCGTCGTGGAGTCGACCAAGCCGGAGGAGAAGCCGCTGGAAAGTCCGCGCGACCTGATCGCGAAGACGGACGCGGTCGTCACCCGGATCGTTGCGGAGAACGGGCGGCCCAAGGTGCAGCGCAACGACCGGGTGCGCAAGGGAGACGTGCTCATCTCGGGCATCGTGGGCGAAGGCGACCGGACGAAAATGGTCGTCTCCAAAGGGGAAGTGCGGGGGCTCGTCTGGCACGAATATCGGATCGTCTCCCCCTTGACGACGAAGACGAAGGGGTTTACGGGCGAAGCGCACAACCGCAGCTATTTGCTCATCGGGAACCGGGCTCTGCAAATTTCCGGCTACGGGCACGAACCGTTCGCCCAATCCGAAGTGCTGTCCGATCTGAAGCGGTTCCGGATCGGGAACTGGACGCTGCCGCTGGGTAAATATATCGAAGAGGAGAAAGAAGTCGTCTTCGAGGAACGGAAGCTGACCGAAGCGGAGGCGAAGGCGGCGGGCCTAGCCCAGGCGCGCAAGGAATTGCTCGCGGCAAGCGGCAAGGGGGCCGTCATCAAAGCCGAAAAACTTTTGCATGAACATACGGAGAATGGTAAAGTGATCTTAAATGTTCTATTCGAGGTGGAGCAATCCATCGCGGTCGAACGTCCAATCGTTCAAAGTGTCCCGTGAAGCGGCCCGTTTCGCGGGCGCATTCATCGCTAGCATGATCGATCAGGGGGAATGAGGCTTTTTGTCGGAAACCAAGCAAATCATCGCGATACCGCTCCGCAACGCGGCGGAAGGGCTTGCGTTATTCGGTCCGCAGGACAGGTACCTTCGGCTCATTCAGGAGGAGGCGAATGCGGCGATTCATTCCCGCGATGCGGAAATTGTCGTGGAAGGACCCGAAGCGGAAGTTCGCTCCCTGCAGCAATTGTTCGAGACGTTGCTCCAGTTGATTCGCAGCGGACTGACGCTGGGCGAGCGGGACATCCGTTACGCCCACGAATTGGCCCGGGAGCTTAAGGCGGACCAGCTGCTCTCCCTGTTCCACGGCGAGATTACGACGACGTTCCGCGGCAAGCCGATCGTCCCCAAGACGCTCGGACAGCGGCATTACGTCACGACGATCCGCAAGAAGGACATCGTATTCGGCATCGGCCCGGCCGGCACGGGCAAGACGTATTTGGCCGTCGTGACCGCGGTCGCGGCGCTGAAGGAAGGCAAGGTCAAGCGAATTCTGCTCACCCGCCCCGCGGTCGAAGCGGGCGAGAACCTCGGCTTTCTGCCCGGCGATCTGCAGGAGAAGGTCGACCCTTACTTGCGGCCGCTCTACGACGCGCTGAACGACGTGCTTGGCCCCGACGGCGTCGCCAAGGCGCAGGAGCGGGGGCTGATCGAGATCGCGCCGCTCGCCTATATGCGCGGCCGCACGCTGGACGATTCGTTCGTCATCTTGGACGAGGCCCAGAATACGACGGGAGAGCAAATGAAAATGTTTCTGACGCGGCTCGGATTCGGCTCCCGCATGGTCATTACCGGCGATGTCACGCAGATCGATTTGCCCAAGGGCAAGAAGTCCGGTCTGATCGAAGCCCGGCGCATTTTGGGATCGATTCCGGAGATCGGCATCGTCACCTTCTCGGAGCAGGATGTCGTCCGGCATCCGCTCGTTCAGAAGATTATCCTTGCTTATAACAACGATCAGCAAGAATAACCAACGTAAAGGAGAGGGCGCCGGATGAATCGGAAACGAAGAGGCCCGGCGAGTGTATCGTCATCCTTTTCAGCAGGGGGATGGAAGCACAGCGGAGCAGTAAAGGGTTTGTTGCTGCTTGTGTTTGTGCTGCTTTTTTATTTCAGTCTCGCTTCCCGGCTCGTGCCGGAGACGTACGATATTACGTTGAACGCCAAGAGCGCGCACGACATCAAAGCCCCCCATCAGGTCGTGGACGAGAAAGCGACGCTGGAGGCGCAGGAGAAGGCGGCGGACAAGGTGGGCCCCGTCTACTCCAACGTGGCGCTGCACAACGAATTGCTCATCGACGAAATTCTCGTGCGGATCGATCAATTGAACCAGGACGACCAGGTGACGACGGCGGACAAAGTCGAGATTTACCGCGGGGAAATTCCCGAGCGGCTCGACAATTTCATCTCCTCGTTCGTGCTGGCCAACACCGGTTCGGAGACATATTCCGCGAGCCTTCTGGAGGAAATGCAGAAGGTCATCAAGGACCAGAAATACAGCATCCCGCAGGAGACGTTTTACAAGCTTCCGCAGCTGACGTCGGAGGAGATCGCGGAGATGCGGCCTGTCGCGAAGGAAATCGTCCGCAAGCTGGTGAGCGAGTCGCTGGCCGACGCGGAGACCGCCCGCATCAAGGTGGCGGAGCTCGTCAACGGCAGCTCGCTGTCCAAGCGGGTGCAGCGCGAGACGGTGCAGGAGTTGGCGAAGTTCGTCGTGACGCCGAACAAGTTCTACGACAAGGAAGCCACCGAAGAAGCGAAGGTGCAGGCGAAGCAGAATACGCCGGCCGTCGTCATCAAGCAGGGCGACGTCATCGTCAAGGCGGGACAGACGATTACGCAGGACCTGTACGACCGGCTGGACAGCATGGGCCTGCTCAAGGAGAAGAAAAACTACTGGCCGCAGCTCGGCACGCTGCTGCTGTCGATTTTGTTCGTTCTGTCGTTCTATGTCTACGGAGAGCTGACGAACGGAGGGGAATCGGCGAAATCGGCCGGCAAGCGCAGCAACGTGCACCTGCTCATGCTGCTGATCATTTTCGCCATTAATCTGCTGATGATGCATCTTGTCGCGCTGGCGCACAGCGAGAGATGGCCGAACATCGGCTTCCTCGCGCCGATCGCCATGGGCAGCATGCTGGTCACCCTGCTTCTGGACATGCATCTGGGACTGGTCAGCTCCCTGCTGTTCACCATGTTCGCGAGCATCATTCTGAACGTCGGGCAGCAGTCGGTGTTCGACTTCCGGTACGGCTTCATCGCCGCCGTCGTCTCGTTCACGTCCGTGCTCGCCATTCATCGCGCCAGCCAGCGGTCGTCCATCCTTAAAGCGGGCATCATGGTCAGCCTGTTCGGCTCGGTCGCGGTCGTGGCCCTGATGCTCGTCGAAACCGACATCGACCGGTTCGGATTGCTGCAGTCGGTCGCCTTCATGTTCGCGAGCGGTCTTCTGACCGCGGTGCTTGTCATCGGCATTATGCCGTTCTTCGAAGCGACGTTCGGCATTTTGTCCGCGCTGAAGCTCGTGGAGCTGTCCAACCCGAACCACCCGCTGCTGCGCAAGCTGCTGACGGAGACGCCGGGCACGTACCATCACAGCCTGATGGTCGGCAATTTGTCGGAAGCGGCGGCGGAGGCGGTCGGGGCCAACGGTCTGCTCTGCCGGGTCGGCTCGTTCTATCACGACGTCGGCAAGACGAAGCGGCCGTCGTATTTTATCGAGAACCAGAACGGCGGCGTCAATCCGCACGACAAGCTCGACCCGAAGGTGAGCGCGTCGATCATTATCGCCCACGCGCGGGACGGGGCGGAGATGCTGAAGCAGTATAAGCTGCCGAAGCAAATCCGCGACATCGCGGAGCAGCACCACGGAACGACGTTTCTGAAATTTTTCTATTATAAAGCGGTGAAGCAGGCCGAGCAGCAAGGGAAGGAGAACGAGTGGCAGGAAGACGACTTCCGCTATCCGGGGCCCAAAGCCCAGTCGAAGGAAGCGGCCATCGTCGGCATCGCGGACAGCGTCGAAGCCGCGGTCCGTTCCCTGGATCATCCGACGGTCGAGCAGGTGGAGAACATCATCGGGAAGATCATCAAGGATCGGCTGGACGACCAGCAGTTCAACGAATGCGACCTGACGCTGCGCGAGATGGATAAGATCGCCCAGACACTCAAGGAGACGGTCATCGGCATGTTCCACTCGCGAATCGAGTATCCTGACGACAAGGAATTGAAAAATCGGAAAGAGACAAAGGAGCAGCAAGCATGACACTGGCGCTGGAATGGATTGACGAGAGAAGCGAAGCGGACGAGGCGGCGGAGAGCGGCTGGCCGGCGCTTCTGGAGAAGCTTTTGAACGCGGCCGGGGAGATGGAAGGCATCGAAGACGGCGTCGTCACGCTGACGTTGACGGACGACGAAGGCATCCGCGAATTGAACAGGGAGTACCGCGGCCTCGACAAGCCGACGGACGTGCTGTCGTTCCCGATGCGCGGCGGCGAGGACCCGGAAATTCATTACGAGGACGAATTTGAGACGCTTGAGGACGAGAACCCGGAGGAAGCGGACGGCGATCCGTTCGCGGAACTGCTCGGGGACATCGTCATCTCCGTGCCCCGCGCGCTGGCGCAAGCGGAGGAATATGGCCACAGCGTGGAGCGCGAGCTCGGTTTTCTGTTCGTGCACGGATTCCTGCACCTGCTCGGCTACGATCACGAAGACGAGAACGGGGAGAAGGAAATGTTCGCGAAGCAGGAAGCGGTTCTGTCGAAAGCGGGGTTGTCCCGTTGAACGGGAGAGGCAATCGGCACTGGAACCGAACGGAAAGGGAGTCTTTCCGGCATGCTATCGAAGGCGTTCTGTACGCTATGAAGAACGAGCCGCACATGCGGATCCATTTCGCCGCTTCCGTCGTCGTGCTGGCGGCCGCCGCCTGGCTGGAGCTTCCGGCCGAAGACTGGCTGTGGTTGCTGTCCGCGGTGGCCGCCGTCTGGGTGACGGAGCTGCTGAACACCGCTGTCGAACGGGCGGTCGACCTGGTTTCGCCGGATTCGCACGAGCTGGCCAAAGTCGCCAAGGATACGGCGGCCGGAGCGGTGCTCGCCGCCTCGGTCTACGCGATCGCGGTCGGCGTCATCGTGCTGGGACCGCCGCTCTGGAGCCGGCTGCTCGGGTAGAGCGGGAGCGGCGCGCGAAGCTATCATCCATTTTTTATAGGGGAGCGGGAGACGATGAACTGGAACGGCTGGACGAAGGAGCGGCTGCTCGAAGCTGCGGCCGAAGCGATGGAGCGCGCTTACGTGCCTTATTCGAAATTCAAGGTCGGAGCCGCCCTGCTGGATTCCGAAGGGAACGTGCATTACGGGTGCAATGTGGAGAACGCAGCCTACGGGCCGTCCAATTGCGCGGAGCGGACCGCTCTGTTCCGGGCCGTCGCCGACGGGCACGCGGCCGGCTCGTTCCAGGCGATCGCCGTCATCGGCGACACGCCGGGGCCGATTACGCCTTGCGGCATTTGCCGGCAAGTGATCTCGGAGCTGTGCGCGCCCGACATGCCGGTCATTATGGGCAACCTGAAGGGGGACGTGCGCGTGAGCACGGCCGCGGAGCTGCTGCCGGGAGCTTTCACGCCGCGAGATTTGAATTACGGAAAGAAGGACGCTTAACGTGAAGGAGAAATTCAAGTCCGGGTTCGTAGCCATCGTCGGCCGTCCGAACGTCGGCAAATCGACGCTGATGAACCAGGTGATCGGGCAGAAGATCGCGATCATGTCGGATAAGCCGCAGACGACCCGCAACAAAATTCACGGCGTGTACACGACGGACGAGATGCAGATCGTTTTCCTCGATACGCCGGGCATTCACAAGCCCAACTCGAAGCTGGGGGACTTCATGGTCAAGTCGGCGACGAGCGCGCTCGAAGAGGTGGACGCCGTCCTGTTCCTGACGGACGTCTCCGAGGAGTTGGGCGGCGGCGACCGGTTTATTATCGAACAGTTGAAAAAAGTCGACACGCCCGTCTTCCTCGTGCTGAACAAAATCGACAAGGTGCATCCGGAAGCGCTGCTGCCGGTCATCGAGAAATACGCCAAGCTGCACGACTTCACCGAGATCGTTCCGGTGTCGGCGATGCACGGCAACAACGTCTCGACGCTGCTGGCGCAGGTGGCCAAATATTTGCCGGAAGGGCCGATGTATTATCCCGCCGACCAGGTGACGGACCATCCGGAGCAATTCGTCTGCGCCGAGCTCATTCGGGAGAAAATTTTGCAGCTTACGCGAGAAGAAGTGCCTCATTCGATCGCGGTCGAAATCGAGAGCATGGGCGTTCAGGACAACGGCGTCGTCCGGATCGGGGCCGTCATTTACGTCGAGCGGCCGTCGCAGAAGGGCATCGTGATCGGCAAAAACGGGGCGATGTTGAAGGAAGTCGGCAAGCTCGCGCGGGAAGACATGGAACGGTTGTTGGGTTCCAAAATTTTTCTCGAGCTATGGGTCAAAGTGAAGGAAGATTGGCGCAACCGCGAGTCGGTGCTCAAATCGCTCGGCTTCCGCCACGAATAGTCTAGACATTGTCAGGCATACCGCCGGACCTCGGGAGGCATCCTAAAGACGGAATTCGGGCAATTCATTTCCGTCGGGAGAGGATGAGGCGCCGTGCGAGATTTCACGTGGCACGTTTTTACGAGAACCGGCGATATCGAAGCTTACTTGCTGTACAAAGAAATGAGCGAGCTCGGAACGGAAGGCTCCGCACCGGAGCCGGCTGCCGAGCTGCAAGGCGGCGAAGCAGCCGCCGAGCCGGCCTCGTCCTGACGGGCGCCGGCCGGCTTATCCGCACTTTGCGCGGATGCAGATACGGAGGAGAGTCCGATGCTCTATCGGATGGAAGGAATCGTCATACGCGGCACGGATTACGGGGAAGGCAACAAAATCATTACGATTTTGACCCCGACGCACGGCAAGGTGGGCATTGTGGTAAGGGGAGCGCGCAAGCTCAAAAGCCGCTATTCCTCGCTCGCCCAGCCGTTTACATACGGGGACTTCTCTTTCTACAAATCCGGTCAGCTCGGAACGCTGAACAGCGGCGAGATCATCGAATCGTTCCGGGAGCTTCGGGAAGGGCTTGAAGCGGCCGCTTACGCCGCCTATGCCGCGGAGCTGTGCGACCGGGCGGTCGGGGAAGAGGACGCAGGAAGCTTCCTCTTTCACCAGTTTAAAGCTTGCTTGACCGCGTTGGCGGAGGGGAAGGACGCCGAGATCGTCATCCGCGCCTTCGAGATGAAAATATTCGCCGTCGTCGGCTACGCGCCCGTGTTGAACGAGTGCGCAAGCTGCGGGAGGACCGACGCGCCGTTCCGGTTCAGTCCGGCCGCTGGCGGAGCGCTCTGCGGCCGATGCAGGCACAAGGACCCGACGGCGATGGAGCTTGGCGAGACGGTGTGGAAGCTGCTGCGGCTGTTCGCGGCGCTAGACCTTCGCAGGCTCGGGCAGATTAGCGTCAAGGACGTTTACAAGAAGCAGCTTCGCCGGGCGATGCGCAAATGGCTGGATCATCATCTCGGGCTGAAGCTGAAGTCGCAGCATTTTCTCGATCAATGGGAGAAGATGGCCGAGCTGGCTTCGCCGGAGCCTCGCGCGGCGCGGAACGCTGCGGCGCAAGCGGAGGCGGAACTGGAGCCGCCGGCGGAAGCGGCGACTGAACGGGCATCGGAAGCGTCGCACGGAAGGTCGGCGGAAACGGCGACCGATCGGCCAGCGGATGCGCTTGGCGGGCTGCCGACGCCGCAAGCGGAGCCGCGGCGGGATGCGGATTCCTAACATGCCGGCGTTGCAATTAGAATGCGTTCATTGCGAACCGCGTTAACGAACCGATGCCTAACGAACTCAGTACACCTTATTTGCACAAAATCACGTGTTTTGAAATTGTAACGAACTCCAGCGTCGCTATTCCATACATTGGGCGGCATTTTCTCGAATTTGGTCCTCATTAACGTGTTTTCGGTTCGTTAAAACTTCAAAAGAACAATTTAGACGCTCATAAGAACGCTACGGTTCGTTAGGGAGGCAAGCTTAGGGAGGCAAGCTTAGGGAGGCAGGCTTAATAAGATGAGCTTAGGGAGGCAAGCTTAGGAAGGGCAAGCTTGAGAGCGCCAGCGCGGGACGGCAGCACTTTCCCGGCGTGAGGCGTTGAACGCCGTTATAACGACGCATACCGCAATGGTAGATGGAGACGCCTTGCTGCCACATCAATCGACGAGCCGGACGTTTGACACGCGGCGCCCCGATAAGATAGAATGAGCCTACAAACGGATATGCTCTCGATGAAGGAGAAAGTAGCCGGTTGCCCGTCGGCAACCGCAGCGAGCCGGGGAAGGTGCGAGCCCGGCGCGACGAACCGGCGAACATGGCGCTCCGGAGAGATGGCCGCTAGGCGTGAAAGAGCGGGTTTTCGGCGCGCGCCGGACCGAAGCGTCCCCGGGATGCGGAAGGTTCGCGCGAACTTAAGGCCGGAAGCCAAGTAGGGTGGAACCGCGGGACATACGCTCCCGTCCCTACGTCTGCAACGGGCAGACGTGGGACGGGGGTTTTTTGCATTCCGACGATTCCCGCGAACGCCCGAATTCAGCCCGCTTGAGGGAATATAAAAGGAGCGAGTGCCAGACATGAATTTTCAGCAAATGACGCTGACGCTGCAGCAGTTCTGGGCGGAACAGAACTGCATCGTCGTGCAGCCGTACGACGTGGAGAAGGGCGCCGGAACGATGAACCCGATGACGTTCCTGCGCGCGATCGGTCCGGAGCCGTGGAACGTCGCTTACGTGGAGCCTTCCCGCCGGCCGGCGGACGGCCGCTACGGGGAGAACCCGAACCGCCTGTACCAGCATCATCAGTTCCAGGTCATCATGAAGCCGTCCCCGGACAACATCCAGGAGCTGTACCTGGAAAGCCTGAGCCGGCTCGGCATCGATCCGCGCCACCACGACATCCGGTTCGTCGAAGACAACTGGGAATCGCCGACGCTCGGCGCGTGGGGGCTCGGTTGGGAAGTGTGGCTGGACGGCATGGAAGTGACCCAGTTTACCTACTTCCAGCAGGTCGGCGGCATCGACTGCCATCCCGTGGCCGTAGAGATCACCTACGGCATGGAGCGTCTCGCCTCCTACATTCAGGAGAAGGAAAACGTATTCGACCTGGAATGGGTGGACGGCGTCACCTACGGCGACGTCTTCAAGCATCCGGAATACGAGCATTCCAAATATACGTTCGAGGTGTCCGACGTTCCGATGCTGTTCCAGCTGTTCTCGACGTATGAAGCCGAAGCGAAGCGGGCGATGGACGAGAACCTCGTTTTCCCGGCCTACGACTACGTGCTCAAATGCTCGCATACGTTCAACCTGCTGGACGCGCGCGGCGCGATCAGCGTCACGGAGCGCACAGGCTATATCGGACGGGTCCGCAATCTGGCGCGGCAGGTGGCCGCGACTTTCCTGCAGGAGCGCGAACGGCTCGGCTTCCCGCTGCTGAAGAAAGGAGTGGAGATCGATGGCTAAGGACCTGCTGCTCGAGATCGGGCTGGAAGAGGTGCCGGCGCGCTTCGTGCGGGCCGCGATGGACCAGTTGAAGGATAAAACGGAGAAATGGCTCGAAAGCAGCCGTTTGGGGTACAAAGAAGTGAAGGCCTACGCGACGCCCCGCCGTCTCGCCGTCCTCGTGACGGAGCTGTCGGAGAAGCAGGCGGACGTCAGCGAGGAAGTCAAGGGACCGGCCCGCAAAATCGCGCTAGACGAGTCCGGCGCCTGGACGAAGGCTGCGCTCGGCTTCGCGCGCAGCCAGGGCGTGGAGCCGGAAGCGCTGTTCTTCAAGGAGCTCGGCGGCGTGGAGTACGTATACGCCAACAAGTCGAGCGTCGGCGTCGAGACCGCGGCGCTGCTGCCGGAGGCGCTGCCCGCGCTGGCCACATCGCTGACGTTCCCGAAGAACATGCGCTGGGGCTCCTACGAGCTGCGTTACGTCCGGCCGATACGCTGGCTGGTGGCGCTGTTCGGTTCCGAAGTCGTGCCGTTCGAGATCGCCGGCGTTGCGACCGGCAACGTTTCCCGCGGGCACCGATTCCTCGGCAGCGACGCCGTCATCGGCGAGCCTTCGCAATATTTGGCGAAGCTGCGCGAGCAGCACGTCATCGCGGACGTCGAGGAGCGCCAGGCGGCCATCGTCGCCGGCATCGAGCAGCTGGCGAAGGAACGCGGCTGGCACATCGCGGTGAAGGACGATCTGCTGGAGGAAGTGCTGTTCCTCGTCGAGACGCCGACCGTGCTGACCGGTTCGTTCGACCCTTCGTTCCTGAACATCCCGCAGGAAGTGCTCATCACGTCGATGCGCGAGCATCAGCGCTACTTCCCGGTGCTGAACGCGGAAGGCAAGCTGCAGCCGCATTTCGTCACCGTTCGCAACGGCGACGCGCTGTCGCTTGACGTCGTGGCGAAAGGGAACGAGAAGGTGCTGCGGGCGCGTCTGTCGGACGCGAAGTTTTTCTACGAGGAAGACCAGAAGGTCAAAATTCCGGAATTCCTTGCGAAGCTGGAAAACATCGTCTACCACGAGGAATTGGGTACGGTCGCTGACAAAGTTCGACGCGTTCGGGCCATTTCCGACCGGTTGGCCCAGCGGCTCCGCGTGGACGATGCGGTTCGGGCCGAAGTCGACCGCACGGCCGAGCTGTGCAAATTCGACCTGGTCACCCAAATGGTGTACGAATTCCCCGAGCTGCAAGGAATCATGGGCGAAGATTACGCCCGCAAGGCCGGGGAGAAGGACGCCGTAGCCCGGGCGATCAACGAGCACTATTCGCCGCGCAACGCGGGCGACACGCCGCCGGCTTCGCTCGTCGGCGCGATCGTCGGCATCGCCGACAAGCTCGATACGATCGTCGGCTGCTTCTCGATCGGCATCGTGCCGACCGGCTCGCAGGACCCTTACGCGCTGCGCCGCCAGGCGGCGGGCATCGTCTCCACGCTGTTGGCGCACGAGCTGGAGCTGCCGCTGCCGGAGTTGTTCCAGATCGGACTCGATGCGCAAGCCGCAGCCCGTCCGCTGAAGCGCGAAGCGTACGATATTGTGAAGGATCTGAACGAATTCTTCTCTCTCCGGGTCAAGAACGTGCTGACCGAGCAGCAAATTCGCTACGACGTGATCGACGCGGTGCTCAGCGCGGGCTGCGACGACGTCCGCCGCACCTTGCTGCGGGCGCAGGCGCTGCAGGCCGAGACCGCAGACAGCCGCAAGGAAGCGTTCCGGCCGGCCGTCGAGGCGTTCAACCGCGTCTGCAACCTCGCCGCGAAAGCCGACGAATCCCGTCTTGTGGACGTCCGCTTGTTCCAGGACGCCGCCGAAGGGGCGCTGTACGAGGCTTGGCAGAACGCGCACGGCCAATTCGCCAAGGCGCTTGTCGAAGCGCGGATGGCGGATGCGCTCGAAGCGCTGCGTTCGCTGACGAATGCCGTAGGCGCATTTTTCGACGCGGTCATGGTCATGGCCGAAGACGAAGCCGTCCGCCGCAACCGTCTGGCGCTGCTCGCCAGCATTGCGGACGACGTGAAGTCGTTCGCGGATTTCTCCAAGTGGGTCGGTTAATCCGTTAGGGAGGTGAGGCCGATGTCGTCCGAAAACGTAACGGTGTACGTCGTCTCCGACTCCGCCGGCGATACCGGCGAATTGGCCGTGCGGGCGGCGGCGGCGCAGTTCCATCCGCTTCACGTTCATATCCGGAGAGTCGGCTTCATTCAGACGATCGAAGCGATCGACGCCGTGCTGGATATGGCCGCAAGCGACCACGGCATTCTGTTGTACACGCTCGTGATTCCGCGCTTGCGCGAATATATGAACGAGCGGGCGGCGGCGCGCGGAATCGTCACGATCGACTTGCTCGGACCGCTGATCGACAACATGGAGCGGATGTTCGGCCGCCCTTCGCGTCATGAGCCCGGCTTGAACCACGTGCTGGACGCGAGCTACTTCCGCAAGGTGGAGGCGGTCGAATTCGCGGTCCGCTACGACGACGCCCGGGACGTGACCGGCATCATGAAGGCGGACCTCGTGCTGACGGGCGTGTCGCGCACGTCGAAGACGCCCCTGTCCATGGTGCTCGCACACAAAACGTACAAGGTCGCGAACGTTCCGCTCGTGCCGGAGCTCGTTCCTCCGCGGGAGCTGTTCCTCGTCAACCCGCGCAAGGTCATCGGGCTGACGATCCGCACCGACGCCCTGAACGCCATCCGCAAGGAACGGCTCAAGGCGCTCGGCCTGCCGGATTCCGCCTCCTATGCGACGACGGCCCGAATCGAGCAGGAGCTCGAATACGCGAGCCAGATTATGAAGAAGATCGGGTGCTTCGTCATCGACGTGTCGAACAAGGCGGTCGAGGAGACGGCCAGTCTGATCATCGAGTATCTGGAGAAGGAATAACGTCGGCCGCGGCCGATCCGATTTTTCGACAAGCGCTTCAACCTTCAACCAGCCTGCCGTTCGCGGTTCGGCTGGTTGTTGCATGAAGAGGCTCGAAGGGAACTTTTGACAAAAAATCCACAGAATTAAGGCTGAGGTCTTGACATCGTCGGGCGCAAGGTATATCATTTTAAAATTTAATGGGGCGCAGGCAGGATTTTGCGCCCGTTTAGCGTATATAATAATACGGCAAACATTGGACGGGATATGTGGTGATGTCGGATGATCCCGTTGAAAAATCGGGTAGTGGTCGACGGCGACGCTTGTCCGGTCAAGCCGGAAATCGCCCGAACGGTCCGAAGCTGCGGCGCAACGGCGCTGATGGTGTCGTCGCACGCCCATCGGCTCGAAGCCGAGCCCGGCGTCGAAGTCGTTACGGTGGACGCTTCCGATCAGGCGGCCGACCTGTATATCGCGAACGCGATCAAGCCGTCGGACGTGCTCGTCACCGGCGACTACGGATTGGCCGCGCTCGGGCTGGCCCGGGGCGCAGCGGTGCTGACGCCGCGCGGACGCCAGATCGGGGAGTCCGATATCGACGGACTGCTCGCGCAGCGGCACCATTCGGCCCGGATGCGCCGCGGAGGCAAGCGCACCAAGGGTCCGCCGCCTTTCACCGACGAAGACCGCGCCAGATTCCAACAAAAACTGACTTTTCTATTGCGGGGGATGCAGGAGAATCGGCAACCTTAGCGAATTGTATTACGTGCCGTGTCTAATGGTTCCGCTCGGGCGAACGGTCCGGGCGGAACCGTCGGGCGAAAGATTCCGAAGAGATCGGCTTTTGGTGTCTTGGACGAATCGCGTAAGAGAAGGTGGACTCAAAGTATGAACAACGGCATGATTCCACAAGCGACCATCGACGAGATTTTGCGCCGTTTCGACATCGCGGAGACGGTTGGGCGTTACGTCCACCTGACCAAGCAGGGCAAGTATCTGAAGGGACTTTGCCCGTTCCACTCCGAGAAGACGCCTTCGTTTACGGTTACCCCGGAGAAGCAAATTTTTCACTGCTACGGCTGCGGCAAAGGCGGCAACGTCATCAAGTTCGTCATGGAGATGGAGAACGAGACGTTTCCCGAAGCCGTCAAGCGGCTGGCCGAGGAGGCCGGCATTCCCGTCTCTTGGTCGGCGGCCAAGGAAGGGGAGGAACCGTCCCCGCGGCAGAAGGAGAGGGAGAAGCTTCTTGAGGCGAACGGCTTCGCGAAGAAGCTTTACCATTACGTGCTGCGCAATACCGCGGCCGGCAAGCCCGCGATGGATTACTTGCGGTCCCGCGGCTTTACAGACAAGCTGATCGAGGAATTCGGCCTCGGCTACGCGCCTTCCCGCTGGGATACGCTCGCGCAGGCGCTCCAGCGGAACGGCTTCGAACTGCCGGAGATGGAGAAGGGCGGGCTGCTGTCGGCCAAGCACGACGGCGACGGCTACGTCGACCGCTTCCGCGACCGGGTCATGTTCCCGATCCACGGCAACGAAGGGCGCGTCATCGCGTTCGCGGGAAGGCTGATGTCGGACGGGCAGCCGAAGTATCTGAACTCGCCGGAGACGCCGCTGTTCGCCAAGAGCCGGACGCTGTACCGGCTATACGAAGCGCGCAGCGCCATTCGCAAGACGCGTCAGGTCGTCCTGTTCGAAGGCTACGTCGACGTCATCAAGGCCTGGTCCGCGGGCGTCGAGAACGGGGTCGCCACGATGGGGACGGCGTTAACCGCCGAGCATGCGGCCCTGCTGCGAAGGTTCGCGGACGAAGCGATCGTCTGCTACGACGGCGACAACGCCGGACAAGCCGCAGCTTACAAGAGCTTGCCGCTGCTGGAGAACGCGGGCTTCCGGGTTCGGGTCGGCTTGCTGCCGCAAGGGATGGATCCCGACGAATACATCGGAACGCACGGTCCGGAAGCTTTCGTCCGGGAGATCGTGGAAGGCGCCGTATCGGCGGTCAAATTTCAGCTCATCTATTTAAGGAAATCCCATATACTCCTAGAGGAAGATGGGAAGATCCGGTATCTGCGGGACGCGGTCCGGCTCGTCGCCCGCCGGGATTCCCCGACGGAACGGGAATTGATTCTGAAGGAGCTGTCGCAGGAATTCGGCGTATCGGTCGATTCGCTGAAGCAGGAAGTCGCGGACATCCGCAGACAAGAGAAATTGGGAACGTCTGGGGATATTCCGGACGGAACGTGGAATAATGTATGGAATAAATACCGATTTTCAACCAAACACCCTCCTCTCGAGCCGGCGTTCGTGCAAGCGGAACGGCAGCTCATCTCCTGGATGATGCAGGATGCGCAGACGGCGTTCCTCGTCCAGAACCGGCTGGGGGATCGTTTTCATGTCGAGGATCACGCGGCCATCGCCGCTTATTTATATAGCTATTATTCGCAAGGCAACGATCCGGATTTCGGCCGGTTCATCGCATATTTGCAGGACGATCGCCTGGAGCGGGCGGCCAGCGCCATCGCGCTGATCGAAGTCCCCTTCGGCGAACGGGAACTGGAGGATTGCCTGCGCACGATCGAATCCGTGGATGCGGCTTCGACAATCGAGCAGATGTACGAGGAAATGCATCGTGCAGAGAAACAAGGCGATCCTTTGCGCGCCGCGCAAATTTTAACAAAGATTATCGCCCTGGAGAAGCAGCGGAAAGAGGGTTGACCCGCTGCATGTCCGGGGAGGAGGGAGTCGGAAATGGCGAACGATCAACATACCGGTTTGGAGACGGAAATGTCGCTTGAGCAAGTCAAGGCCCAACTGATTGAACAGGGCAAGAAAAAAGGCGCCCTGACCTATAAAGATATCATGGAGAAGCTCTCGCCCTACGATCAGGACGCGGATCAGATCGACGATTTCTTCGAGCAGCTGGCCGATCTCGGCATCGAAGTCGTCAACGATCACGACGAACTTGGACGCGGAAGCGACGAGGAAGGGCACGACGACTTTAACTTCGACGACGATCTGTCGCTGCCGCCGGGCATCAAGATCAACGATCCGGTCCGGATGTACTTGAAGGAGATCGGACGAGTCCCGCTGCTTGGGGCGGACGACGAAGTCGAGCTGGCCAAGAAGATCGAGCTCGGAGGCCAGGAGGCCGAAGAAGCGAAGAAAAGGCTGGCGGAAGCCAACCTTCGTCTGGTCGTCAGCATCGCCAAGCGCTACGTGGGACGAGGCATGCTGTTCCTCGATCTGATTCAAGAGGGCAATATGGGACTGCTCAAGGCGGTCGAGAAATTCGATCACCTCAAGGGCTTCAAATTCAGCACCTACGCCACCTGGTGGATTCGGCAAGCGATTACCCGCGCGATCGCCGACCAAGCCCGCACGATCCGGATTCCGGTTCACATGGTGGAGACGATCAACAAGCTCATTCGCGTCTCCCGGCAATTGCTGCAGGAACTGGGCCGCGAGCCGACGCCGGAAGAGATCGCCGAACAGATGGAGCTCAGCGTGGACAAAGTCCGCGAAATTATGAAAATCGCGCAGGAGCCGGTATCGCTAGAGACGCCGATCGGGGAAGAAGACGACTCGCATCTGGGCGACTTCATCGAGGACCAGGAAGCGCTGGCCCCGGCCGACGCGGCGGCTTACGAGCTGCTCAAGGAACAGCTGGAAGACGTGCTCGATACGCTTACCGAAAGGGAAGAGAACGTTCTGCGTCTGCGCTTCGGCCTGGATGACGGCCGAACCCGCACGCTGGAAGAAGTGGGCAAAGTATTTGGCGTTACGCGCGAGCGGATTCGCCAGATCGAAGCGAAGGCGTTGCGCAAGCTTCGCCACCCGAGCCGCAGCAAACGGCTAAAAGATTTCCTCGAATAAGCCGATACAGGTATTAGCCTGGTTGGGAGACCTTCTGCCGAGACGGTTGAAGGTCTTTTTGTTCCAGAACGGTCGGCGAGAGGAGCGGAATCGGATGCCGTTATCGGAAGATGAGAAGAAGAAGCTGATCGTCAAAGAGATCGAATCATGGCGACGGGGCAAAATGCTGCCCGAGCAATATTGCGACTTTCTGCAAAATTTATATTTGGACGATCCGGCCGATCGCCCGAAAAATATTGTGGGAGCGGCGGTGCAAAAAATCGGGCAAGCCAAGGGCAAACATTGGCTGTTTGCATTTGGAATATTTGCCGTCATTTGCTTGGTTGTACTCCATTTTAGCGCGTTTCCCCTCGCATTGCAAATCGGCCTGATCGGCCTCGTTACGGCGGGATTCGTCGCCGGCGGAGCCTGGTGGCGGGATAAGCTGCCGCTTCGCTCGTTCCTGCTTCTCGGCGCCGGGATGTTGTTCCTGTTTGGAGCGGGCGCCCGGCTGCTGCATCTGCACGGCTGGCTGACCGGTGCGGGGCCCGTCGTGCTGCTCATGGTGTGCGCGCTCGTCTGGATCGGTTGCGGCATCGCGGTGCGGTTCGGTCTGCTCCACTGGTTCGGCTGGCTCGCGATCATCGTGCTGTACGCCTGGATGCTGGCGCGGCAGGTGCCGCATCCTTCGTGGATCGAAGTGCAGCTGTTCTGGCTGCCCGCTTCGCTGCTGTTCGGGTGGTTGAGCTGGTTCGTGCACGTCAAGTTCCGTTCGGCGGGGACGGTGCTGTTCGCGAACGCGCTCGTGCTCTGGTTTATGCCGGAGCTCTATTCCGCGGTGTATCGAATCAGTCCGGAATGGATTCAAATCGAATTGCTGATCAAGACGGCGCTGCTCGGATTCGGAATGTACCGGTTCAGAAAACAATGGATGGAATGGGTTGTGGAAGGATGACGGAAGCGAAACAAAGCGGAGCGGGCGTGAAGCTGTCCGATCGGCTCGCGGCGTTGGCGGAGTGGGTGCCGGCAGGCGCCCGCTTCGCGGATATCGGGACGGATCACGCGCTGCTTCCGGTTTTTTTGGCGGCGACGGGCAAAGTTGCGTCCGCGGTGGCCGGGGACGTGCATCGCGGGCCGGTCGAGACGGCGCGCCGCCAAGTGTCGGCGGCGGGGCTCGCGGACGTCGTGTCGGTGCGGCAAGGAGACGGCCTGACGGTGCTGGAGCCGGACGAAGCGGATACGGTGTGCATCGCCGGCATGGGCGGCAGCCTGATCGTGCGCCTGCTCGATGCGGCAGGGAGCCGGCTGGATGGCGTCGGCACGCTCATTTTGTCGCCTCACGTGGCGGAGGATCAGGTGCGCCGCTGGCTCGTCCAGCACGCGTACGTGCTGGAGGGCGAGCGGCTGGTGGAAGAGGACGGCGAGACGTACACGCTGCTCAAGGCCGTCCGGAAGGATGAAGCGGAGGCGGCAAAGCGCAATGCCGAGCTTTACGACGAGCGATTGCTGGGCCCCGGCTGTCCGGAAATTCCGCAAGCGCTAATCTACGACATGGGCCCGCTCTTGCTGCGCGGCTCGGACGAAGCGTTCCGACGGAAGTGGGAAGCGGAGCTGGCCAAGCGGGAGGCCATCGTCGGCCGGCTTCGGTTGTCCGCGGCCGAAGAGGCCGCCGCCAAGGCGCGGGACTGGGAAGAGACGAACAGAAAAATTAAGGAGGTGCTCGCATGCTGGCCCGGGGAGAGACGATCGTTCAATTGATGGAGAAGCTGGCGCCGAAGCATTACGCGGTGCCGGACGACCGGATCGGCCTGCAGATCGGATCGCTGCGCAAGGAGGTCAAGCGGGTGCTGGTGGCGCTGGACGTCACCCAGGCGGTCGCGGACGAAGCGGCGGAGCTGGGCGCCGAGCTCATTATCGCGCACCATGCGCCGCTATATCGGCCCTTGAAGCATCTGCAGACGGATACGCCGGAGGGGTCGCTCATGGCTTCGCTGCTGCGCCGCGACATCGCAGTGTACGTGGCGCATACGAACCTGGACACCGCCGAGGGCGGCATGAACGATTGGATGGCCGAGGCGCTCGGACTGGAAGGCCGCGACGTGCTGGAGGAGGTTCATACCGACAAGCTGTTCAAGCTTGCGGTGTTCGTCCCTATCGATCACCAGGATATCGTTCGCGACGCGATATTTCGCGCGGGCGCCGGCTGGATCGGCCAATACAGCCATTGCAGCTTTAACGTCGAAGGAACGGGGACGTTTTTGCCGCGCGAAGGAACCCATCCTTTTATCGGGCAGCAAGGGAAGCTGGAGCGGGCGCGGGAGGTGCGGATCGAGACCGTCGTGCCGCACAGCGTGCACAAAGCGGTTATCCAGGCGATGCTGAAGGCGCATCCTTACGAAGAGGTCGCTTACGATCTGTATCCGATGGATTTGAAGGGCCGCTCGTTCGGGCTCGGCCGCGTTGGGAGTTTGCCGCAGCCGGAAACCCTGGACGCGTTCGCCGAGCGCGTCAAGAAGGCGTTCGACGTGCCGTTCGTCCGCATCGTCGGGGACGGCTCGCGCTCCGTGCGCAAAGTGGCCGTGCTCGGCGGCTCCGGGGGGAAATATATCCGGCACGCCAAGTTCGCGGGAGCGGATGTGCTCGTGACCGGCGACATCGATTATCACACCGCTCACGACGCCGACGCGATGGGTCTCGCGATCGTGGACCCCGGGCACAACGCGGAGAAAATCATGAAGCCGAAAACGGCCGAATGGCTGCAGGAGAGGCTGCGGGAGAAAGGATACGCGACCGAGGCGATCGCGTCCAAAGTCAATACGGAGCCGTTCAAGCTGCGTTAATTCTGGCAGTTTTTTTGGCCAACGTCACAGTCAAGTTCCAGTCCCGCTAATCATTGCCGTTGTGTCGGAAGCCGATTCGCGTTATACTAGACGTTGCACATCGGAAAGTTTGACAGACAATCGCTGGCGGCTTCGTGCCGCGAGAGGAAAGTCCGGGCTCCACAGGGCAGGATGCTGGATAACGTCCAGTCGGCGCGAGCCGAAGGATAGTGCCACAGAAATGGACCGCCGATGGCCTATGAAAACTCCACAAAGTGACGTGTCGCTTTCGAAGCGGATTCCGATTACTTTGCGGGGGCCCCACTGGGAGATGGGCACAGGCAAGGATGGAACCGTGGTGTAAGAGACCACGAGGAACACGGGCGACCCTGTTCCTGGTAAACCCCATCTGGAGCAAGACCGAGAGGAACGCAGCGGCTTTCGAGGCCGCGGCCCTTGCCCGGGGCGCGTTCGGGTTGGTCGCTTGAGCTTGTCGGCAACGGCAAGCCTAGATAGATGATTGTCGCTTCCATCCGTGGGAGGACCGCCCGGTCCGCGATACCACCGGAAGTACAGAACCCGGCTTACGGCAAACTTTCCGGCATGTTCATTAAACCCCCAAGGCGTTGGCCTTGGGGGTTTAAATTTAGAGAATGACGGATTCGTATGTGAGGCGAAGCCTTGAAAAAACAGGCATTTCGTTGCTAACGAATCCAATGAACGTTATTCGGTCAAAACCACGGGTTTTGAAATTGTAACGAACTCTAGCATCGCTATACCCATCAATCGGAGGCATTCACTCGATTTTTCGACCCATTAGCGTGTCTGAAGTTCGTTAGTCTCGTAAAACACCATTTGCACGGTCGATAAGAACAACACGGTTCGTTAGCTAGGCGATGGGGATAGCTCAATCCCAGTTTGTGAACGCGACCGGAAGCCGGCGAGCGTCCGGCGGTGCGTGCAAGATCGATTTTCGATCTTAGAGCGGCCCGTGGCGCACGAGCGGAGCCTGTAAGATTGATTTTCGCTCTTAGAGCGGTCATTCGCGCCTCAGGCACATATCCCTTTACGCCTCGACTTCCTCCGCTTCCTCCGGCGTCCGCCGGATCAGCAGCAGAATGGCGGTAATGAGCGCGAAAGCGATCAGCGCCAGAAAAGGAATGGTAATGAATCCGAACCAGTCCAGATAGTCCTTGTTGCAAGGAACGCCTGTGCGGCAGGGCGCAATGCCGGCCATTCCGGGCACTTTCTGCTCCATATAGTGATAGAGCGAGAATAAGCCGCCGATGACGCTGAGCGGCAAGGCGTAGCCGACGATGCCGCGGTCGTCCCGCAGCGCCGCTCTGCCGAGCAGAAGCACCAAGGGGTACATAAAAATTCTTTGAAACCAGCACAAATTGCAAGGGATGTAATGCATCACTTCGCTCAGAAAAAGACTGCCCCCGGTAGCGACCAGCGAGACGAGCCAGGCCGAATAGAGGCCGTAATTCCGTAACCATGCAGCCACGCCGCTTTTCCTCCGTTACTAGAGTCTATTTGGCCTTGGCAAGCGCCTTGTCGATCTCGGCCTTGAGATGGTCTGCCTGCAGGGCCTGATTGTCAGTCAGCCTCGTTCCGTTCAGAAGAACGGTCGGCGTGCCGGGGAACCGCTTGCGCTCCGCCAGATTGTTCTGCTTGTCCACTTCGTCGGCATACGTCTTGTTCTCGATATCCGACCGCAGCTTGTCGTAATCGACCTGGATGCCGTTGTTCCGCGCCAATTCGACCAGGCGGTCGGTCGTAGCCCACCCGCTGTTTTCGTCCTGCTGGTTTTTGTACAGCACGTCGTAATATTTCCAGAATTCGTCTTTGTTCTGATGGTAGACCGATTGGGCGGCCAGCGCCGCGGTGTAGGAGTCCGGACCGATGATCGTATAGTTCAGGAACGAGATCGAGACGAGCCCTTTGTCAATGTAGTTCTTCTTGATCTCGGGCAGTACACTCAAGCTGAAAAGCCGGCACGTCGGGCATTGGAAATCGCCGAATTCGGCAAGCTTGACTTTGGCATCGGCGGAGCCCAGCGTCGGCACCTGATCGTAATCGATGGCGATGGGCGCTTCCTTCGGCTTGAGCGCGAACGCAACGACGATCAAGGCGACGACTACGACGGCGGTCGCCCAAATGAGAATGCGGTTGCGCTTTTGTTTTTGCTGCTGCTGTTTTTGTCTAAGCTGCTTATTTTGCGCTTTGCGCTGCGCTTTCTGCAATGGTCTTCTTCCTTTCTTCCCTTCGGAACCGATGAGAGCGTAATTGCCCAGTTTTTATTGTACATGCAAAACCTTAAAAATACATGAGACGGGCCCATTTTTTCACAAAAAAACCGAAAAGGAGCTTGCGTTCCTTTCCGGTTCTTGCGCGAGCTAATTGCGAATCGCGGGGCCGAAGTCCAAGCCCAGGGATCGACCAATCGATCCGCCTCAGCCGCCGCCGAACAGCCATGAGATCTCGCGGCGGATATAGTCGGCGAGCGTTTCGCCCGTCTCCAGCGTCGGCGGGGTTGCTTCCTTCTGCGACGACTCCGCCGTCCTTCTGCCGCTCGCCGCTTCGACGGCCGCGTTCACGTCGATTTGGCCGTAGCCGAAGTCGTTATCCTTACCTCTCGCGCCTAAATCTTTGGCCGTCCGCCGCAGCAGCTCCATGACGTCGGCGTTGCCGAGATTCGGATTCGCCGACCGCACGAGGGAGGCGAGCGCGGCTACGTGCGGGCTTGCCATCGAAGTGCCGGACAACGCCGCATACCGGCTGCCCGGGTACGTGCTCGCGATGGACGTTCCGGGAGCGGCGACGTCGATATAATCGCCGTAATTGGAATATTCGGCCTTGGACTCGTCCGAATTGGTGGCCGCCACGGCGAACACTTCCGGGTAAGCCGCCGGATAGCCCGGACGGTCGGTGTTATCGTTGCCGCTGGCCGCAACCAGGACGACCCCGTGATCGTAAGCATATTTGATCGCGTCGTGCAGAAACTGCGCTTCGGCATAGTTGCCCAGGCTCATATTGATGACGTCGGCGCCGTGGTCGGTCGCCCAAATGATGCCTTCCGCCACCGAATACGTCGTGCCCGCCCCCGAGCTGTCCAGCGCCTTGACCGGCATAATTTTCGTATACCACGTCATCCCGGCAATGCCTTCGTTGTTGTTCACTTCGGCGGCGATAATGCCGGCGACATGGGTGCCGTGGCCGACATCGTCGTCGGGGGGCTTCGACGGGTCGATAATGTTCGTTCCTTGAACGAGCCGGCCTTTAAGATCGGGGTGGTCGGACTGAACGCCGGTGTCGACGATCGCGACGATGACGTCGTCTCTGCCCCGCGTCACGTTCCAGCCGCGCTCGGTCGCGATCTCCGGCAAGTTCCATTGGTATTTGCCGTACAGCGTGTCGTTCGGAACGATAACCTGGGCATTGCCACCATCGGCTTTCGCTTTATAACTTCCCGCTGTCGTGTCGTTGGTCAAATACAGGTAGTGAGGTTCGACGTAGACAGGATTCCATTTGGCGAAATAAGCCTTCAGCTCATCCATCTTGTATTTGCCGGAGCGGAACAAATACGTCGGACCGCGATGGCGGACGACCGTGAGACCGAGTTCCTTGCGCAGCGCCAGCAGCTGCTTCGGCGTCAGCGTCGAGCGGAACTTGACGACGACTTCGTCCACCGCATAATGGCTCACGTTGCCGTTGTCTTCGCCGGTTCGGACCGTCGTGTCCTTGTTCGTGTTCGGCACGACCGATTCGATCCGGTACCGGCCTTCTGCCGGATAAGGGACGAGGCGCATATTTCTTCGCTGATGGCGCTCGACCTCCTGCACGACGTCGGTGCAGACGAGCGCCGTCACGCCGTCTCCGCGCTTGCGGTCGGGCAACGCGAGTACGAAATGGCTTTTGCCGCCGTACTTGAACGTCGGCGATTCGTAGGAGCGCCCCTCCTTCAGGGCGAGCCGGGCTTGCTCCAGATGGCTGGCGGCGGCTTGCCGCAAGCCGGCCGGAACCTGCCCGGCGCGAATCGTCTTGCCGGCCGACGTCCAGGAGACGCTCAGCATATGGGGATGCTCCCGAACGACCTGGCGCAAATGCGCCGACCGGTCGCCCGTTCGAACGGCGGCATGCTCCCGGATGAACCGTGACACGTCGCGGGCGCAGTCGATTCGGCACAGCCTTTCCGTCGCTTCCATATCTTGACGCACAGTTGCGCGCTTGGCGGATTTCTCCTCCATCGCCGGCTTCCGGGCGGGGGACACCGCGTGGGGACTCGGCGCGGGAGAGGGCGATTTCGCGACTCTCGGAGGAGCGACCAGCGGAAAGACAAAAACGGCGACGGCTATCGTAAACAACAATCCGATCAACGCATTGCGGCGCATCCGCCCAGCCTCCTTTTTGACGTACCTCATTCCGTATGACGGACTAAGGTTAGCTTGGGGAGGAAGGGCAAAATTATACTGGAATTTTCGGTCTCGCAGTACCGTTTCGGTCCGATTTGTGGTACGATGATGTTGATTTTTCGCCGCGTCGTTCAGCAGCGAATTTTTGTGATTATCCGAATGGCAAACTCGGGCATCATCGCCAACACCAACCGATCAGACACTGTGAACTTCACTCGAACAGGCTTGTGGAAAACGAAAGGGGAAAGCCATTTATGCCAACCGCCAACGTAAAGGCGATTGCCGAATCCACCAGGGAGAAATTGAAAACGGCTATTCAAGAACTGGAGACGTTTCTGAACGGATACGCGCTTCCGCAATTGACGAACGAAGATTCCACGAAGGAATCGATCGCCGTTCACGCCGGATTGTTGTCGGATTTGCGCCATCTGCTCGTCTTCTCCGAAGTGGCTTACGAGAAGCTCGGCGCCATCCTGCGCAGGCCGAATTTCGACGTTGAACTGGCGGAACGCACCCTCTACGAGGTTTATCATCAATGCGTCAACGCTTTCTTCTATCCGAAGAACGAAGGGTACTCCGAAGACGGGCGCTACGCCTATACCGGGCAAGACGCCATCCGTTTCCGGGCCAAGCCGGTCCGCGCCGTCCGGGACGTCGTGCTGAACGTTTCGCGGGTGTACGAGGAATTGCGCGACGATCTGTCGTATTACGAGAGCGAATATTTGACTCAGCGCCGCATGCTGGGCCAATCCAAATAAGGAATACCGTCCGAATCTGCCGCAAACCTCCACCCTCCGATCCGCATACCGCTTCCGGCGGTGCGCACAATACGATCGGGGGGTGAATGATTCATGCCGCAAGGCGTCGCATGCAGCGTTAGCAATTGCACTTATTGGGGCGAAGGGAACCGTTGCGGGGCCAAGGAGATCGCCATCGAGATCGACGCACACGCGGGCCGCGGCAGAGGCGGCGAAGAATTCGCGGACGAGCTGTACGGCGGACACCGCGATACGGCCGAACGTTCCTCCTCTACCTGCTGCCAGACTTTCCAGCCGAAGAAATCGTAGATCCCGCCTGGTTCTTCGGACCTTGGGCGGACAATCCGCCGTCTGACAAAGACGGGACTTTTCGCGCCCCCGGGACTTGTTGTACAATGGGAGAGATGGTACAACGACCCGGGGGCGATCCATACATGACGGATATGAAAGTAACAACGGATCCTCGCATTCTGAAGGAGCTGCTTCTGTCGCAGTTCTTGTCGGGCATCGATCCGTTCGGCGGCGACAGTACGTCCGTATCTTCCTCGCAGCCGAACAACGACGGCGCATTCGCTCTATTGCTAAGTCAACTGATGTCTTCGCCTTCCGGGCTGTCCGATAACGGCTCGTCGCTGTTCGAGACGGATCTTGCGCCGAACGCGGGAGCATTGCTCTCGTTCGGTGCGGGCGGAACGGTCGGAATGAGCGCCCGTCTTGCTGCCGACAGCGGCTCTACATCGGCTTACGACGATCTCATACAAGAAGCGGCGGCCAAATACGGCGTCGATCCGGCCTTGATCAAGGGCGTCATCCAATCGGAGTCCTCGTTCCGGCCGAATGCCGTCTCTTCCGCGGGCGCCAAAGGGCTTATGCAGCTTATGGACGACACCGCACGGGGACTCGGCGTCACGGATCCGTTCGATCCGGTTCAGAATATCGACGCCGGCACGCGCTATTTGTCGTATTTATTGCGCAAGTACGACGGCAACGAAGCAGTCGCTGTCGCCGCTTACAACGCGGGTCCGGGCAGAGTCGACCGTCTCGGTCTGCGGACGAACGAAGACCTCGCTTCCCGCTTGCAGGATCTTCCTTCGGAGACGCAGGCTTATGTTCGGAAAGTGCTTCAGGCCCGCGAGGCTTGGACTTCCCCGGTTTGACGGCGGCTTCCGCCGCAACCGGCTATCGAATACGTGTGATGGGGATCAAAGCGGATGCGGTCATCTAGCTTTGATCTTTTTTATGCAGGACAAAGGAGAAATTCAAGGTGAAGATGCTCTATTTCGACCATTGCGCCTCGACCCCTCCCTACGAGCAGGTCATCCGCACCGTAAGCGAGCTGATGAAGCTTCATTACGCCAACGCCGGCGCCCTCCATCGGGCGGGGACGGAGGCGATGAAGCTTGCGGAGCGGGCGCGGGCCGCCGTCGCCTCCGGCTTCGGGGCGAAGCCGCATGAGGTGGTATTCACGTCCGGCGGAACCGAGAGCAACAACCTGGCGCTCAAGGGCTTGCTCATCGGCCCTTCGCGCCGAACGGGCAAACATTTGATCACGACCGCCATCGAGCATGCGTCGGTATACAACACGGCGAAGCAGCTCGAACGCTTGGGCGTCGACGTGACGTTCGTGCCGGCGGACGAGACGGGACGCGTGTCGGTGCGCGACGTGGAAGCGGCGCTGCGCCCGGAGACGGTGCTGGTCAGCGTCATGCACGTCAACAACGAGACCGGCGCCATCCAGCCGATCGAAGCGATCGGGCAAATGCTGAAGGCCTATCCGCAGACGCGCTTTCACGTCGACGGAGTTCAGGCGGTCGGCAAAATTCCGTTCGATTGGCAGACGGCGGGCGTCGATCTGTACTCGGCCTCCTCGCACAAGTTTCGGGGACCCAAGGGTGCCGGCTTCCTGCTCGTCCGCGAGGGAACGCCGCTGGAGCCGCTGCTGACCGGCGGCGGCCAGGAAGACGGCATCCGCAGCGGAACGCTCAACCTGCCCGGAATCGTCGGAACGGCCCAGGCGCTTCGGCTGGCGCTGGAATCGCGGGAAGAACGATATCGGCGGATGCATGCGCTGAGGCGCATGCTCATCGATCAGATCGGCGAAATTCCGGAGCTTGTTCTGAACGCGGCCGGGGGAGAAGAAGAGTCCGCGCCGCACGTCGTCAACGCCTCCTATCCGGGCATGCGTCCGGAGGTGCTCGTCCATATGCTCGAGGAGCACGGCATTCTCGTCTCCACGCAATCGGCATGCTCTTCGAAGAGCCTGAAGCCGAGCCGGGTGCTGCTGGGAATGGGATTGAACGAGTCGCGGGCGTCCGGGAGCATCCGGATCAGTCTGGGAGACGAGCATACGGAAGAGGATATCAACCTGCTGGCGGAGCGGCTGAAGACGGTCGTCTCCAAGCTGAAGCCGCTGGAGAGGAGTTAATATGAAGTACGATCTCGTTGTCGTTCGGCTGGGGGAAGTGACGATCAAAGGGCGGAACCGCTCCAAATTCGAAGGGATGATTCTAAGCAGGATCCGTTCGGCGCTGGCGGAATCGCCCCGGCTGGAATACGAGCGCACCTACGGCCGCATCTACATCCGCCTGAACGGCGAGTCCTTCGAATGGGTCGAATCGCGCTTGAAGGACGTCTTCGGCGTGCATTCGTTCAGCCCCGCCGTTCGCTCGGAGCATGCGCTGGAAGCGGTCAGGGACGCCGCCCTTAAGCTGATGAACGGTCTCGATCCCGCGCCGCGCACCTTCAAGGTTACGGTCAAGCGCGCGTGGAAGCCGTACCCGCACGATTCGCAGGAGATGAACCATTTGGTAGGCGCGCATGTGCTGCGCAATACGCCGGCGCTGAAGGTCGACGTGCGCAATCCCGACGTGGAGCTTAAAGTGGACATCCAGCCGGAGGGCATTTACTTGTCCTGCGCGGTCATCCCCGGAGCGGGGGGATTCCCGCTCGGCATGAACGGCAAGGCGATGCTGCTGCTCTCGGGCGGAATCGACAGCCCGGTCGCAGGCTGGATGGCGATGCGCAAAGGACTGGAGATCGAAGCGGTGCACTTCCACAGCTATCCGTTTACAAGCGAGCAAGCGACGGAGAAAGTCATCACCCTCACGCAGCGGCTGGCCCATTACGGCGGCAAAATCAAGCTGCATCTCGTCCCGTTCACGGAGCTGCAGACGCGCATGGCGCAGAGCGGGCACGATCATCTCATTATTACGCTGATGCGGCGAACGATGCTGAGAATCGCCGAACGGCTCGCAGAGAAGAGCGGAGCGCTCGCCATCGTCACGGGGGACAGTCTCGGGCAAGTCGCCAGCCAGACGCTGGGCAGCATGAACGTGATCGGACGCACGGTGACGCTGCCTCTGCTCCGCCCGCTCGTCATGATGGACAAGCAGGAGATTATCCGCATTGCGGAACGGATCGGCACGTACGAGACGTCCATTTTGCCGTACGAGGACTGCTGCACGCTGTTCGTCCCGAAGTCGCCCGCGACCAACCCGAACTTGCGCATCGTAGAAAAGGTGGAGAGTGTGCTGGGCAGCGACCTGGAGCGGATGATCGAAGAGGCGGTGCAAGGAACCGAGACGATCGTTATGACGGAGGCCGGACGGTCGGCGCCGCGCGAAGCGGCCGCTGCGCCGGCGGAAGAAGATCGCTGGTTCTGACGAAACCCGATACGAATTCAAAGGGGCCGTCCCAAAAGTAGCTAAATTTACTGAGAGTCAGCCTCTTGATGCCATCGGGGAGAAGAACGTTTATCCCGCCTTTTTGCTTGCCTTGTTTTCCACAACCACCGCTTTCTTCAGGAGGTAAGGGGGCTAGCCCTCAGTCATTTTCATGACTTATGGGAGGACAGCCTCTTTGGCCGGCGTTCGGCGGAATGAGCGAATATAGCTCAGAATTTGAGCCTCTTTGGCCGGCGTTCGGCGGAATGGGCGAATGTAGCTCAAATTTTGAGCCTCTTTGGCCGGCGTTCGACGGAATGAGCGAATGTAGCTCAGATTTTGAGCTTCTTTGGCCGGCGTTCGGCGGAATGGGCGAATATAGCTCAGATTTTGAGCTTCTTTGGCCGGCGTTCGACGGAATGAGCAGTAGGCTGTCCCAGACGTCGATTTTGACCATCTGGGACAAACCCACGCGCCGATGGAGCTTTGCGGAGAACTGGGCTGTCCCAAAAGGTCATAAACTGACCTAAAGGGCACCCCCTTCTGTCTTCAACTAACCAAACAAAAAGAAACCTCTCTTTGGTAAAATGGAAGTGACGAGCAACCATTACGAAAGGAGAGGTTTCTTTGTACATTCAATATACCATGGACCCGCTTTGCTTGCCAATGAGCTTGGAGGATGACATCCCTCCTTATCATGTCGTCAGCGAGGCAGTCAATCGCTTGGACGACCAGATCTTCGCTGCCGCCTACCCCGGCGGCGGACGAGACAGCTACCACCCCAAGATGCATCATCTACGCCTACATCCGATCTACTCCTCTCGTCAGATCGCCAAAGTCGTCCGCGAGAACGTCATGTTTATGTGAGTGCGGGCAGACAGCGCCCGTACTTCCAGCCCCTCAACCGCTTCCGCTCCGAGCGGATCAAAGAGGTGCTTGAGACGGTCTTCACGCATGTGCTTCAGTTTCTCGCGGCGTCAGTCTGAGAAATCTGCGCTACAAACAGCAAGTGCGGGAGAAGCTCCGAAGCGAGGAAGGCTATACGCTGTCGGTCAGGCGGATGATCGAGCCGGAAAGCGTGTTTGGGCAAATGAAGAACAACCGGGGATTCCGGCGTTCTGCTTTAAGGCCTGCTGAAGGTGAGCCTCGAGGTCGGGGGGATTTCGCTTGCCCATAATTTGCTGAAGAAGGCGGCGATAGACCAAAATCGAGAAATGGCAGCGAAGGGATAACCTCCCTAACGCCGCCATTTCTTCATTTTCACGTACTTTTGGATCTAAGCGAGTTGTCTCCAAAGTGAGCAGACTTACTTTTGGGAGATCAGCTTCTTTTCTGTCCGGTGAGGGGGGCTGCCGCCTGTTGCTCGGTTTGCCGCCTTCTCGTTTTGACGGCGTTCGTCCACAGTCCGCCTGCGACGACCAGCGCAATCATGATCGCGATAAACGTCCAGCTCAGCACGGGATTGTCGCCGAACAAATGTTCGAACTTCGGCTCGTGCGTCACCATCTTGGCCGCCGTATAGGCAAGGACGGCGGAGCCGAGATAGACGATCCACGGATATTTGCCGAGCAGCTTGACGAACAGGGTGCTTCCCCAGACGACGACCGGGATGCTGATGAGCAGCCCGAGCACGACCAGCAGCATGCTGCCGTGCGCCGCTCCCGCGACCGCGATGACGTTGTCCAGCCCCATTGCCGCATCGGCGACGACGATCGTGCGAATCGCTCCCCAGAGGGAATGGCTCGCTTGAATATCTTCGTGGTGATCCTCCTGCACGAGCAGCTTGTACGCGATCCACAGAAGTACGACGCCGCCGACCGCGAGCAGGAACGGTATTTTAAGCAAATATACGACGAGGAGCGTGGCGACGACCCGAATGAGCACGGCGCCGCCGGTTCCCAGCCATATCGCTTTTTTCTGATGCTGCGCGGGCAAATTTCGCGCCGCCAGGCCGATGACGATGGCGTTGTCGCCGGCAAGAAGCAAATCGATGAAGATGATCGTGATCAAAGCGGTAAAAAATTCAAGACTGAAAATGTCCATTGCGATCCCCCCTGTACAATACATTGTGTAATACGCGGCGATCCGGAATACGATTCATTTTGGCCGCAAAAAACTTTCGCATATCCGTCAGAGCCTGTACATACATCTCATCTGAGGGGGTGCGGGCATGGGGATTGGGGAAAGCTTCATGGTGTTTGCCGAGATCGTCCTGATTAATTTGCTGCTCAGCGGCGACAACGCCATCGTCATCGCAATGGCCGCGCGGCGCCTGTCGCCCGGACAGCGGCAGGCCGCCGTATGGTGGGGAACCGCCGCGGCCGTTCTGCTGCGCTGCGGATTGACGCTTGCGGCCGTGAAGCTGCTTGGCGTGCCTTATGTTCAGACGGCGGGCGCTTTGCTGCTCTTCGGCATCGCTCTAAATCTGCTGACGGACAACCGCGAGGAGCCTGAAGCCGAGATGAGATCCGCCCGAACGACGATTGCCGGCGCGGTATGGACGATCGTGATGGCCGACTTCGTCATGAGCCTGGACAACGTTCTGGCCGTTGCCGCCGTAGCCCGCGGTGACGCGGCGCTGCTGCTCATCGGCATTGCGATGAGCATCCCGATTATTATTTGGGGAAGCTCTTTTATTATGCGGGTTCTCGACCGCTTGCCGTTTCTGGCTTACATCGGAGGCGGCCTCTTGGCTTATGCCGCCGGCGAAATGCTCGTGCAGGATCCCGGTTGGGAGCGGCTGCTGCCCAATGCGGCCGCGAAGTTCATCGAAGGGGCCCCTTACGCGGCCGTCGCACTGCTCGTCGCCGCCGCTCTCCTGCTTAGAAGGCGACGGGCGTAGCCCGGCTTGTCGTCTCCTAGACGCTCCCATTTTTTCGGCCGCAGAACTGGTTTTTTCTCCCGACTTCCTTTAAACTGTTAATGTAAAGCTGCCGTCCGCCTCCTGCGGCCGGCGATCCGCGCAGGTATTGCAGAATAGAGATAAAGTGGGGGAGCGTCGTGAACAAGCAATCCGCCGCGGTCGGTATCCTGATATTGGCTGCGGGATTGGTCATTCTGCTGGGCAAGCTTGGTGTTTTCGCCTTTATCGGAGCGGTGTTCTGGCCGCTGTTCATTCTCATTCCGGGAGTTTTGCTCCACGTGCTGTACTTTGGCGGCATGCTGCCGGCCATCTCGCTCGTGCCCGCCGGCATTTTGACCGTCGTCTCGGTGCTGCTGCTGATCGGCAACTGGTTCGACTGGAGCGCGATGAAGTACCTTTGGCCGTTTTTCTTGCTGGCCGTCTCGGTCGGCTTGTACGAATATTACATTTTCGGACAGGTTCGTTCGCGCGGGCTTTGGCTCGCTTCCATCGGACTCGCGGCTTTGTCAGTCGTTCTGTTTATTTTGACGCTGCTGTGGACCTGGGGCATCTATATCATCGCCCTCGCTCTGATCGTTCTCGGAGCGTGGCTGGTCATTCGGCGCCCGCGCTTCCGCTGATCGCGATTTCCGCTTGATAATTGCGAGCTGTGGCTTATAATAGAAGGGATGTAGGTGGAAACGCCGACCTCGCGTCGGCGTTTTGTTGTGAAGCAAGGAACGACGGATCGACGGCTCGGTCTGCCGGCGTTGCTCGATTTTATCGAGTAACGCGTCGCGTTTTGGGCAAACAGCAAGCCAAGAGAGGCCTGTGCGGAATCCCTGCGCGAGGCAAGGCAGGACAAGAATTCGCCAACCCCTCATATAAAGATAGGAGTGGAATTATGCATCCAAGAGATCGCATTCGCAATATCGCCATTATCGCGCACGTCGACCACGGCAAGACGACGCTAGTCGACCAACTGCTGCGCCAATCCGGAACGTTCCGGGACAACGAGCAGGTGCAGGAGCGCGCGATGGACTCCAACGATCTGGAGCGCGAGCGCGGCATTACGATTCTGGCCAAGAACACGGCGATTCACTACAAGGATTATCTGATCAACATCGTCGATACCCCGGGGCACGCCGACTTCGGCGGCGAAGTCGAACGGATCATGAAGATGGTCGACGGCGTGCTGCTTGTCGTCGACGCCTTCGAAGGCTGCATGCCGCAGACGAAGTTCGTGCTGCGCAAGGCGCTCGAAGCGGGCCTCACCCCGATCGTCGTCGTCAACAAGATCGACCGTCCCGCCGCCCGCCCGGCCGAAGTCATCGACGAGGTGCTGGAACTGTTCATCGAGCTCGAGGCGAGCGACGACCAGCTCGACTTCCCGGTCGTGTACGCTTCCGGCCTGAACGGCATCGCCAGCCTGGACGCGAATGTGCCGGGCACGACGATGGAGCCTCTCTACGAGACGATCGTCGAGAAGATCCCGTACCCGAAGGAAAATACCGAAGAGCCGCTGCAATTCCTCGTCACCCTGCTCGACTACAACGAGTATCTGGGCCGAATCTCGATCGGCCGCGTCAACCGCGGCACGATCCGCCAGGGCCAGTCCGTCGTCGTCCTCGACCGCGAAGGCAAGAGCCGGCAGGCGCGCATCGAGAAGCTGTTCGGCTTCCAGGGGTTGAAGCGGATCGAGATGGAGGAAGCCGCGGCAGGGGACATCATCGCGATCGCCGGCATCAAGGATATCAACATCGGGGAGACGATCGCCGACCCGAGCAAGCCCGAAGCATTGCCGGTGCTGAAGATCGACGAGCCGACGCTACAGATGACGTTCCTCGTCAACAACAGCCCGTTCGCCGGACGCGAAGGCAAATTCGTCACGTCCCGCAAGCTTCGCGAGCGTCTGTTCAAGGAGCTCGAGACCGACGTCTCGCTGCGCGTCGAAGAGACGGACAGCCCCGACGCGTTCATCGTCAGCGGACGCGGCGAGCTTCATCTCGGCATTCTGATCGAGAACATGCGCCGCGAAGGCTATGAGCTGCAAGTGTCGAAGCCGGAGGTGATCGTTCGCGAGATCGACGGCGTCAAATGCGAGCCGATCGAGCGGCTGCTCATCGACATTCCGGAAGAGAGCATGGGCAGCGTCATGGAGAGCCTCGGAACCCGCAAAGCCGAGATGGTCAACATGATCAACAACGGCAACGGCCAAATCCGGCTGGAGTTTCTCATTCCGGCGCGCGGTCTGATCGGCTACCGCACGAACTTCCTGACGCTGACCCGCGGCTACGGCGTCATGAACCACGCGTTCGACAGCTACGGTCCGTTTGTCGGCGGCCAGGTGGGCGGACGCCATCAAGGCGTGCTGATCGCCAGCGAGACGGGAACGTCGACCTTCTACGGCATGATGGGTGTGGAAGACCGCGGCATTCTGTTCTTCGAGCCTGGAACCGAAGTGTACGAGGGGATGATCGTCGGCGAGCATACGCGCGACAACGACATCGTCGTCAATATTTGCAAGGAGAAGGCGCTCACGAACGTCCGTTCCGCGACGAAGGAAGAGACTGTCCGGCTCAAGACGCCGCGTCTCATGTCGCTGGAAGAAGCGCTCGAATATTTGAACGACGACGAGCTTTGCGAGATTACGCCGAAATCCGTTCGGCTCCGCAAGAAAATCCTGAACAAGAGCGAGCGCGACAAGTTCGACAAACAACGCAAAATGGCGGAGGCCGGCGTCTGATCGCCGTTCTCCCCGCCGCTTAAGGCACTCAGCCCAAGGTAGGAGGAATTTGCGATGCAGGCGTGGTTCCACAATCACCCCGTTATTTCCTATCTGCTCATTCTCGCTTTTACGATTTATATTTTTAACTCCGTCTTCCGCGTGGGGAGGCTTCCGATTCTGAAGGAAGTCATCGTTCACATCATCATGGCGATCGGCTGTCTCGTGCTGCTCTTGCTGCAGCTGGACAAGCTGCCGATCATTCAATGCATGGCCGTCGCCGTCGTCATGATGCTCATGCTTCGCGGCCGGCAGCTTTACGACAAATGGCGGGGCAAGGGCGGCGACAAGCCGTCCGCCAACAACTCGGAATCCCGCTGAAAAAGGCGGCGGCCGCGACCGGCCCGAACGCCCGACCGATCGAGTGACGAATGGGGGAAGCCTCATGCGCATGACGGATACGTTGTTCTATTGGCTGCAGACGAAGCTGATGACCGAACGCCGCCCCGACGACGAGGCGGCCCGGGAGTCGCTTCGCTATTTTGCGCAAATTTTGTCGGAAGATCACGGATTGGACGCGCTTGAAGTCGCATCCCGCGATCGGTCCAAAATATACGTCTCGTACCGGGACAAGGAGCTGTCCGTCCACACCGTCTGGTTCGACCGGGAAGCGGCGGAGCAGCTTGGCAACGATTTGTACGGCGTGGCAGCCGAAGACCATCCCGACGACGACGACTCCGAGGTGACATCATGAATTCGAGCACGTCTTTGCCGCCGCGGTCGCGCAGGTCCGGCGCCCAGACCGCGGCTTCGAAAAAGCCGGGGCGCCGTCCCCGCAGAGCGTTGAAATTTTTCTTCTCGTTTTTGGCCATCATCATTCTCGTTTTAGCCGGCTATGCCGTTTATTTGTGGAAGCAGGCGGACAACGCGCTGAGCAACGTCGCCCTGCCGGGCGGCAACGCCCAGCCGATCCCGTCTTCGGAGCGCGCCCAGGTCAAACCGCTGGCCATGCTGCTTCTCGGCATGGACTATCGTAAACAGACGGGAAGCATGAACACCGATGTGGTCATGGTCATCGCCATGAATCCGAAATCGAACACCGCAACGGTCGTCTCCGTGCCTCGCGACACCGATCCGGAGCTGCCCGGCTACAAGGAACAGAAGATCAACCAGTTCTATGCCGGCTTCCATAGGACCGCGACGACGAAGGAGAATTTGAAGGACGAAGCGGCCGACGCATACGCGCGCGACAAAACCCGCGAAATGATCGGCAAGCTCTTCGATATTCCGATCAACTATACGGCCGTTCTCAACTTCCAGGGATTCGCGGACGTCGTGGACGCGCTCGGCGGCATCGATGTTTATGTCGATCAGGATATGAGGTATGTGGACACGGCGGACGGAACCGACATCAATCTGAAAAAAGGCGATCAGCATCTGGATGGCAAAAACGCCCTCGATTTCGTCCGTTACCGGAAGTCGAACCGGGGCACGGCCGCGTCCAGCGACTTCGACCGCAACGATCGGCAAAGCCGGGTGCTCGGCGCCATCGTCGACAAGATGAAATCGGTCGGCGGCATCACGAAGCTGGCCGGCGTTATCGGAGCGGTCGGCGACAACTTGCGGACGGACATCCCGAAGACGCAGATCGAAAACATGCTGAAAACGTACTACGACATCAACCGCAGCGATATCCGCTTCATCCCGCTCGAAGGCAAATGGAAGAGTCCTTATGTCTACCTCGATCAGGAGAAGCTGGAGGAAGCGAAAAAGGCGCTCGCCGAGGAACTGTCGGCGAACGGCCGAAGCGCCGCCGAATCCGCGGCTTCCGCGGATTCGTCCGGCGAATAAGCGAAGCCGCAAGCGGCTTGGTACGTCCCCCGGCGGGGGGAGGCAAGCCTAGCGGTCATATTGCCGCTTGGAATCCGAATTGGCCTTGTGCTATAATGAGGCCAATTACGGGAACCGGTGTCCGCCGCAATCAGCGGACTCGAGCGGCAGGGAGGGAAGCGGATGGCGCAAACGAAGGCTGCCTGTACCGAAGATCGGCATAGCCGGACGTCTGCCGGCTCCGTCGTCCCCCGATTCCGCCCGCGCGGCCTGGCCTGCGGCGCGTCCGCCGCGGCCGGGCGAGGCGTGCGTTCCCGCGCGCTTCGCGGCGCCCGTTCCGAATGCCCGGCCGGACAAGTAGGCTTCTTCATGAGCAAAGCCCAGTGAGTATGTTCACTGGGCTTTTTTTATTGCCGGCAGGCCAACTTTATCGGTTGACGGAGCCATGGTTGTGAGGAGGAACGGTGGCCCCGTCCACTTGCGACCGGCGGGCGCCCGCGTTTCCGTCCGGCGAAGCCGGCGGGATGACGCTCCGCGGAAGCTGGGGCACGAGCCGGCCGACGATGTCCGCCAGTTCTTCGGCGAAGCCCGCAATCGGGCGTCCTTGCTGAGCGTCCGCGCGAATTTCGCGCAGCCGCTGCGCCAAGTCGACGTCGGCGGTGACGAGAGCGTCGATGCCGTAAGGATCTTTGCGGAACGCTTCCGCCACCGCATATTTGATCGTGCCGACACGGGAACGATCCAGCTTCGGATCGACGTCGATCCCGACGATCGCATACTTGCCGAAGACGACGCAGTTGGCGCCTCGAACCCCTTTGACGCCTTTGGCCAGCCGCTCCAGATGAGCCGCCACCTCGTTCGGATTCGCACTGGGCCGAACAGCTCCCGGCGTCGTGCTCTGAACCTTCACGCCGCGATGGTCCGCCGGCGAAGGGGTCGCTTGCCTCGTTCCGCAGCCTGCGGCGCCTGACGCCAGGCCGACGATCAACAGTCCGGTTACGATCCCGTAACCTGTTTTGCCGAAATACATTCGATCACCATCCTCGTTATCATCCTGTATGGAGGGGATGCCCGGAAAGCCGCCCGGAAAGGCGCTTTCGCAGCAACCGTTCAACCTGATCTCATTGTTCCCCGTCGTCAACCTTCGATTCAGGAATGGCCAAATCGCCAAAATCCGTCGAACCCTGGAGGGACCGCCGTTGAAAAAAATCTACGTGCTCGATACGAATGTGCTGCTGCATGATCCGCTCGCCATGTTCTCGTTCGAAGAGAACGAAGTCGTCATACCGTCCGTGGTCCTGGAGGAGATCGACTCCAAAAAGCGGCTTGCCGACGAGATCGGGCGCAACGCCCGCTTCGTATCGCGGGAGCTCGACCGGATGCGGGAGATCGGGCATCTTCACAACGGCGTCAGCATCGAAAACGGCGGGCTGCTCAAGGTGGAATTGAACCATCGGCGGTTCGTTCGCGTTCAGGAGCTGTTCGGGGAGATGACCAACGACAACCGCATTCTCGCGGTGGCGTTGAATTACCACATGGAGGAGCAAGAGCAGCAGGAGCCGAGACCGGTCATCCTGGTCAGCAAGGACGTTCTCGTGCGGGTGAAGGCCGACGTGCTCGGCATTACCGCCCAGGACTATTTGTCCGACCGGGTCGCATCTCCTTCCGATCAATATACGGGACACCTGTCCCTGCACGTCCATCCGTCGGTCATCGACGAGTTTTACACGTACCGGTTCCTCGCCGTCAACCAGCTGGGGCTCAAAGCGAAGCTGCATCCCCACGAATTCGTCATTCTCCGGGATGAGCTGGGCACATCGAAGTCGGCGCTGCTGAAGGTCAGCGCGGACGGACTGCGGCTGGAGCCGCTGCATTTGAGCAACGATCCCGTATGGGGCATCACGGCCAGAAACGCCCAGCAGCGCATGGCGCTCGAACTGCTGCTGAACGACGAAATACCGCTCGTGACGCTGTCGGGGCGGGCGGGAACGGGCAAGACGCTGCTCACGCTCGCGGCGGGATTAATGAAGGTGGAGGACGAGCACAAGTTCAAGAAGCTGCTCATCGCAAGGCCCGTCGTACCGATGGGGAAGGACATCGGCTATTTGCCGGGGGAGAAGGAGGAGAAGCTGCGGCCGTGGATGCAGCCGATCTACGACAATCTGGAATTTCTGTTCGATACGAAAAAATCGGGGGATCTGGACAAAATTTTGATGGGTCTGGGCAGCATTCAGGTCGAAGCTTTGACCTATATTCGGGGCCGTTCCATTCCAGGGCAGTTCATCATCATCGACGAAGCGCAAAATTTGAGCAAGCATGAAGTGAAGACGATCGTCTCGCGGGTCGGCGAGAACAGCAAAATCGTGCTGCTTGGCGATCCGGAGCAGATCGATCATCCCTATCTGGACGCCCAGAGCAACGGGCTGACTTATTTGATCGAGCAGTTCAAGGCGGAGAGCGTCAGCGGCCACGTGATGTTGGAGAAGGGCGAGCGGTCCAAGCTGGCCCAGCTCGCGGCGGAGCGGCTTTAACGGAGCCAGACGACGCCGCAGCGGTAAGCGCGGGCGACCCGCTCGACCCATTCCTCTTCCTTGCGGTCGACCGCGTGCCAGACGAATCCGTCTTCTCGGACGGAGGCGATCATGTTCTCTTGCAGTTGGAGAAGGGCCGGGGCGGGTTCCGCTTCCGGCTCTTCGGCCGTTATCCGGAAATACGCCGTATCGGACCATACGGTGTAGACGCGGCCGCCGACGGATTCGATGACATAGTCCTCGTACAACGCTTCGCGCTCCACACCCTCTTCCGGCAGCAGCACCAGCTCCAGCTCTTCGGCTTCCGTCTTGTAATGGCGAAGCAGCTCCAGAACGGGGGCCGCATCTTCCGGCGAGTTCAGGACGAGCAACTCCTTGATGCGGTCGAACAGCTCCGTCCGCTCGGCGATTCCTTTGACGATTTGGGCGTAGTAGCCCGGCAGTTTGCCGTCCGGCAAATGCATTTCGATCGCGCGCTTGCGCTCCATGTGCGATTCGCTCCTCTTCGGTTGGTGGTGCATTTCAGCCTCTGAAACGTTAACAAAAAAAGCGCGACATTCCTTCGCTTTCCTGCTATGATGAATAACGACTATGTTGGCAAGATGACTTTGGAGCCGAAGGGGGAGTCCCGGTGGGTCTTCGCAAATCGCTGCTCATCGTCGTCGTGCTCGGCTTGATGGTGCTGTTCCTGTCTCCTTGGACTTCCTCTCCGGTGCCTGCCCCGAAGCCTCAGGCCGTGACGGAAGACCAGGCGGCCAAGCCGCTCCCCGTATCGGATCTGGCCGCGGAGACGGAGCCCGCCGAGCTGACGGTGGCCGCCGTCATCGACGAGGAAGGGTTCAAGCGGCTGCAGGCGCAGAACGATTCCTTCCGCCTCCGCCATCCGGAGATCGGCGTCGCCTGGCTGCGGATCGATCCGAATGCGCCCTCGCTATTGTCCGCCATTCGGGACAGCGTCCGGGAAGCGGACGTGCTGCTTCTGCCGAACGAGTGGATCCGCGAGCTGGCCGTCGGCGGCTACTTGCTTCCGGCCGATTCCGCCTATGTGGGCGAAGCCTTGTCCGAGCAATTCAGCGCCGTCGTCTCCCAGATGAGATGGAACGGCTACTTGTGGGGCGTGCCGCTCGATATGGATCCGTACGTGCTCGTCTGGAACCGCAATGTGCTCGAAGCGCTGCGCACCGAGGGAGGCGAACCGGATCTTGTTCCGCCGCTCGGCGCGGAGCAATGGCAAAACTTGCCGAAGCGGATGGCGGACAAGGGGCTGATCGCGTCCTGGCTCGCCATCGACGAGAACGATCCTCTGGCGTTTCTCGGTTGGCTCGGCGCCGTTACCGGCCGCAGAGAGGATGCCCTGTTCGATCGCGCGGACGACATATGGAGCGACCCCGCGCTCGATCGGGCGCTCAGCCTGCTCGCCGAGCAGAGGAGCGGCATAGCCGACGTCAAGCCGGAAGGCGCGTTCTGGTCCGCGTTCGCGGCCGGGCGCTATGCGGCGGCCGTCGTCCGCTCTTCCGAGGCGTCGCGGGGGATCGCCGCGCTGCCGGATTCCGCCGCGGCGGCGCTGAGAATCGACCGGGCGGCGTGGGAGTCGCCCTTCGTCTGGCCGGCCGGCTCCAGCTTCGCGGTATCTTCCCGCACGGAGCACGAGGATGCCGCCCGGGCGTGGATGGCCGAAATGTCGGAAGCGGACAAGCAGCTGCAAAATTACGAGAAAAGCGGCAAGCTCCCGACGCTGCGAACGCTCTATGAAGGCGTCGCCGGCATTCCGGTGCCGCTCGCCGACGCCGGCTCCCGGTCTTTCCCGAACCAGCCGTCGCTCGCAGCGGAGCCGGACTTGCCCGCCTTGTTCCTCCGCCTCGGCGGATTATACTCCAAGTGGCTGGCGGGCGATCTGACCGTGGAAGCCTGGAAGGAGCAGTGGCTAGCCTCACTTGCCGATGCGAAGACGTACGATTAATCGGCCTTGCTCCAGGCTGACGCTGTCCGCTTTGACGAATTTGATAAGTTTCTGCGGATAAAAGCCGAGATCGAATTCGCGCTCCAAATCCGCGCGGGTCGTATCGGGAAGTTCCAGGCCGTTGAACACAAGCTTGTCGATATGGAAGACGATGGCGTTCTCCGGTTCGTTCTCGACCGTATAATGGCCTTCGATGTCGACCTGAACGTCCCCGTTACTGCCTTCCAGCTTCAATTGGTCCGGGACGAACGAAATGGTTACCCGCTCTAGCTTCTCGTCCTGGCTGCGCAAAAATTCGTTCAGCTGCTCGTCCGTCAAGGTGAGCGTCGTTTTCAAGCCGCTCGTTTGGAGGGTCTCCGGATGGTTCTGAATCCATTCCGGCAGCTTATCCATCGCTTTGGCGAGCGCGTCGAAGTGCTGCCGGACTTCGAAGAGCCCGACGTTTTTCCAATAGGCCTGCATTTCCTCCATCATCCGCTTCAGCTTATCCGCTTCTCCGCTCGCCGATATCGCCAGGTCGAGCTCCTTCTGCAGGGCGACGACGCGCTCCCGCTGGGCGCGCAACTCGTTCTCCACCCGGGCGAGCTCCGTTTTGTTTTTTTGCAGCGTCTCGTAGCCCGTTTTTATTTTTTTATACTCGGTATCGTAACGGTTCATCGTCTCGCGATCCGAGCGGACGATCAAATCCATCGTCTCCCAGGTCCGCAGCAGATCGTTCAACGAACGGGAATTCAGCAGGGCGTTCCAAAGAGCGTCCTTCTGTCCCATATAATACGAGCGCAGCACGCGTCCCGCCCGTTCCCGCTGGGCGGCAATGGCGATCTCCTGCTGGGCGAGCCGCTTTTCGGTTTTGGCGATTTCGTCCTGGGTGGCCGTCCGGAGTCCGGAGATCCGCTCGATCTCGCGGTCGATCTCGACGACGGAGAGGCCTTTTTCCAGCAGGCGCCTCGTCTCCTCGTCCACGTTATCGGCTGGAGCGGCGAACGCCGGAGGCGCGAGCGTCCCCGCCCGCGTCAGCGCCAGCAGGAGCAGAAGCGCGACCCATCCCGTCCACTTCAAGCGGCGCGTCATCGGACCATTCCCCCTTCCGTCCGGACAGGCGTCGCGGTAATCCAATCTATGAGTCGAGCTCCGCTTTCATGCTTCCAGGCTATTATAATATGATGGAGAGAGAACGGGGAAGGAGAGATTGGAAAATGGAGCCTTTGCCCGCCCTGTCGCCGCTTGCGGCCATCCTAGCGGAGCGGATCGCAAGAAGCGCCCGGACCGGCACGACGCTGACGGGCGAATCGACGCGGTGCATCACGTTTCGGGAGTATATGGACATCTGTTTGTACGATGCGTCGCACGGCTACTATCGCAGCGGAACGGCGGCGAGAGTCGGCCGCGGCGGCGATTTCTATACCAGCGCCTATATCGGGGACGCGATGGGGACGACGCTGGGGGCTTATTTGTTCCGCCTTGCGGAGGAGCGGTTCGGCGGGGGCGGAGCGCCGGTCGAGCTTGTCGATTGGGGCGGAGGGACGGGCCGTCTGGCCCGGCAAATGCTGCACGGTTGGCTGTCGGCGGCGGAAGCGCCGGGGGCGAACGACGAGCCGGGGGCGAACGCCCGGCGGAGCGTCTGTCTGACGGTCGTGGACGGCAATCCGGCCCATCGCAGGGAGGCGGAAGAAGCGCTTGCGGAAGAGAGGCGATCCGGTCTCGCGGCCGTTATGGACGAAGCGGAAGCGGAAGCGCATCCGTGGCGGGAGTCGCCGGTCGTCGTCATCGGCAACGAGCTGCTGGACGCAATGCCCGTCCATCGGGTGTGCATGCGGCGAGGCAGGCTGCTGGAATGGGGCGTCGCCTGGGACGAAGCGGCCGGCAAGCCGGTCCCATGCCTGACGGAGCCGAGCTCGGAACGGCTGGCGGAGATGCTGGACGCCGAAGGGACGAAGCTTCGCGAAGGGCAGACCGCGGAGATCGGGCTCGCTGCGGCCGATTGGGTGGCCGGATTGGCCGGCAAGCTCGGCCGGGCGATTCTCGTTCTGATCGATTATGGAGACGAAGCCGGGGAGTTAACCGCCGCCCACCGGATGGACGGCACGTTGATGTGCTACCGCCGCCATATCGCCGGAAGCGATCCGTACGAAGCGCCGGGAGAGCAGGACATCACGGCGCATGTCAATTTCACTTCGATCCGGGAAGCTGCCGGGGAGGCCGGCTGGACAACGCTCTGGTACGGCACGCAGAAGCGGTTTCTGGTGGAGGCGGGGCTGCTGGAACGGTTGGTCGGGCACGACGAGACCGATCCGTTCCACCCGGTTGCGCGGCGCAATCGGGCCATTCGGCAGCTGCTGCTGTCGGACGGCATGAGCGAGCTGTTCAAGGTGCTCATACTGGAGAAGTAGTTCGGCTATCGTTGTCCCTCGGGCTCTTACGTGGAAATCTCGGCGTTCGCCGCGGCTGTTGGATGCTCTTCTTGCTGCATTTGAGGGCTTACCCCGCTGCTCAGTCATGTATTTTCCTCTGAAGGAGGTGGCTAGATTTAGCCGGCTGAAAATACATGGATTCGAAGGTAGCCATAAGATGACTTGTCTGAGGGGGCAACATCTGGATTGGCGGACCACCCTCCATCTGAGCTACGGGGATAAGCCTCCAAAAGTGCGTCAAAGGGAATAACGGAGAGGGGACCATTCTTCCCACGAGCGCTTGCAAACGCAAAAAAAGCCGCCGATCTCTGCAAGGGGAGCCGGCAGGCTTCTTTGTCAACGCGCTTATTTGGCGGAATCAGTAAGGCAATCCCATTTCGAAAACGCTCCAATAAGTGAAGCCCAGGAACGCGATGATCATATAGCCCCAAAACATGAAGATGTATGTACGTTCCGTGAAATTCAGATAGCCGAACAAGAAGAATACGGCCGACTGAATAAAGAACAGCAACGACATCTCCCACATATCGCCCGCGAACGACATCAGAGCGATTACCAGCGTAAAGAAGCCCAACACCCGGAACATGCGTGCCATGATTGATCCCCCTCTCTGCTCGTTCCCCTGAATTTCTAAAGCATATTATACCTTTTGCCCCAGCAAAGTGTAAACCGGAAGAAGTGACGAATTGGCAAACTTTTCGTCCATGTCTTCAATGTTCCGCGTTGTTCGCCTTTTTATGCATGCGTTCGGCGATTGCTCCCTCCGAGGTATACCGTGACAAAAAGTGGATATACATAGAAGTATCCGATAGATTCTATGAACTCTACCATGGGCATAGAAATGAATCAAAAGCCGAATGGCGCGTTGGATATATCGACGAGGAGGGAGCAATTGCATGACGGCTGTAAGACAGGACGCTTGGAGTCCGGATGACGATATGATTTTGGCGGAGGTGACGCTTCGGCATATTCGCGAAGGAAGCACGCAGCTCGCCGCTTTCGAGGAAGTGGGGCAGCGGATTGCGCGCACGTCGGCGGCATGCGGATTTCGCTGGAACAGCTGCGTCCGCAAGCGGTACCACGAAGCCATCAACATTGCGAAGCAGCAGCGGCAAAAACGCAATTATTTGAAGAAGCAAGGCATTCCTCCGTTAAGCGGATCGGAGAAGCTGACGTCGGAAGACGGGGATACGGCCAAATCCGACGTCGTAACGGCGGAAACGTTATCGATGGACGCCGTTATCCGTTATTTGCGGCAGTGGAAAAACTCCGTTCAAGAGCTGACCCGCCAAGTGCGGTCGCTTGAGAAAGAGCTGAAAGAAAAAGAAGAGCAGTTGGCCGAGCTGCGGCAGGAGAACGAGCGGCTCTCCAAGGAAGTGAACGAAGTTCAGACCGATTACCGGGTCGTGAACGACGACTACAAGGCGCTCATCCGCATTATGGATCGGGCCCGCCGGTTGGCCTTCCTCGCGGAAGATACCGAAGAGGAGAAAACCCGGTTTAAAATGGATGCCAACGGCAACCTGGAGCGAATCGAATAATGGACCGCGAAAATAGGCCGTCTTCCCGCGCTATCGGGAGGGCGGCCTATCGGTCGTCATAGGGACGATGCGAAGCGCGCGGCGCGCCGTTGTGATATGGTTAAGAGAGCGAATGTCATGCGGAAAGGAAGAAGCCGGAATGGAATCGATCGTCGTGCTGGGAGGGGGATCGCTCGGCCTGCTGCTGGCGGGCAAGTTGAACGCCGCGGGCAGCCGCGTGGAGCTATGGACAAGAACCGAGGAGCAGGCGCTTCGGCTGGAGCGCGAAGGCGTGGCGATCGAAGACGCCGGCGGCGGCCGGACGGTTGTCGCCGTTCGGGCGCAGGCGCTGGAGCATGTCGCCGCGCGCCGAAATACGACCGTCCTGCTGGCCCTGAAGCAAACGGCGCTGACGGACGAGCTGCTGGAGCGATTGGCCGGCATCTTGACGGAAGGTTGCGCGATTGCCGCCTTCTGCAACGGGATCGGCCACTTCGACCGGCTCCGGCGGGCATTGCCGGGCGTGAAGCTTGCAGCCGCCGTCACGACGGAAGCGGCGCTGCGAACGGACGCGCGCACCGTCGTGCATACCGGAAGAGGGCATATTTGGCTCGGACCGGCGCCGCTGTTCGACGAAATTCCGCCCCGCTATGCCGAAATGCCCGGGCGCAATCGGCTGCAAGAGGCGGAAAGTCGACTTGTGCAGGCAGGATTTTCCGTGATTCTGTCGAATGATATGAAGGAACGGATGCTTCGGAAGCTGTTGGTCAACGCCGTCATCAACCCTCTTACCGCCCTTCTCCGCATCCGGAACGGCGAATTGACTTCCACGCCGCAGAGGCTTCGCCTCGTGCGATCCCTGTTCGACGAGACGGCGGGCATTCTTCAAGCTTACGGCATCCCCGAGGATGATCGGCTATGGGACGAATTGCTTGACGTATGCGAACGGACCGCCCATAACCGTTCCTCGATGCTCCAGGATGCGCTCGCCGCAAGGCCGACGGAGATCGACGCCATCAACGGGGCGGTGTGCCGTCTGGCGAAGCGGCAAGGACTTTCCGCTCCGTGGAACGAGAAGATTTCAGCGTTGGTAAAAGCGCTTGCCGGCGGGTAAGGAGAGGTAAACATGGCTTCTTTCTGGGACGCTCTGGTTAAAGCATACGCGGCGCTTGCCGTCGTGCCGATCATTCCGTTTTTGCTCGTCTTTGCCGTGGTCAACTTGCGCAGCGGAGACCGGAAACGGGCGATCAAGCTGTCGATGGACATCACGACGGTGTTTCTGATCGGCTGTGTCTCAAGTTTGCTCAATCGGATGGGTACGTCCTTCGGGCCTTATATTATCCTTTTATTTATGTTGATTGCAGGCGGACTGATCGGAGGCGCCCAGAACCGGCTAAGAGGAAGAGTCGACACGGCCAAGCTGATCCGGGCGATCTGGAGACTGTCTTTTTTGGTCATGAGCGTTCTTTACGTGCTGTTGATGCTGGTCGAGCTGGCGAAGCGCGTATTCGGCAGTCCGGCCTGAACAAAAGTCAAGCAATGCCGGAAAACGAACGGAATAAATGGAAGTAACGGAAGCGACCTACCCGGATGGAGGTTGTTTCTTTTTTTATTTCCATTATTAATTGAAGGGATTAAGTGTATTACATAAAGTTAGTTGGTAATTGGGTAATGCAATTGGGAATGATGGAAAAAATGACTTCTGGTACAAAATAATCAAGAACGATATAATGGACACTGCTTATATAAACAGACGAAGGGGTATGACACTGCATGCGCAAATCCTGGCTACTCGTGCTTGCCTTGCTGCTGGTCTCCGGGACCGTTCTGGCCGGCTGCGGCTCGAACAAATCGTCCTCGAAGGACCAAGTCTTCAACATGAACCTGACGTCGGAACCTCCGACGCTCGATCCCGCCCTCGCTCAAGATTCCGTCTCCTTTACGGTGCTCACCGGACTTTACGAAGGCTTGACCCGCAAGGACGCCGACGGCAAAGTCATTCCGGGCATCGCGGAAACGTGGGATGTGTCCGACGACCAGAAGACGTATACGTTCCATCTGCGCAAAGACGCGAAATGGTCGAACGGCGACCCCGTCACCGCACACGACTTCGAATACGCCTGGAAGCGGGTGCTGGACCCCGATATGAACCCGGCTTCCCCGTACGCTTATCAGCTTTACTACATTAAAAATGCGCAAAACTACAATATCAAAACGGATAACCCGAACCACATCAGCGACCCGAACCAAGTCGGCGTCAAAGCGCTGGACGACTATACGCTCGAGGTTCAACTGGAAAATCCGACGCCGTACTTCCTGAGCATTACGTCGTTCTGGACGACGTTCCCGGTCCACAAATCCGCCAAGGACAATCCGGCCTGGGCGGCGGAAGCGAACACGATGATCACGAATGGGCCGTTCAAGATCACGACGTGGAAGCACGGCAACGAGATCGATCTCGTGCCGAACGAGAACTACTACGCCAAGGATGAAGTGAAGCTGCAAAAAGTGCATTTCGTCATGGTCAAAAACGCGTCTACCGAATTGCAAATGTTCCAAACCGGACAGCTGAACTTCGCGGGCTTCCCGACCGGCGAAATTCCGACCGAACAAATCGAGAAGCTGAAGCAGACGAACAAGGACGAGCTGCGCATCCAGCCGATCGCCAGCACGTACTACTATAACTTCAACAACACGAAAGCGCCTTTCGACAACGCCAACATCCGCAAAGCGTTCGCGCTCGCCGTCGACCGCCAGCAACTGGTCGAGAAAGTGACGAAGGGCGGACAACAGCCGGCTCTCGGATTCGTTCCGCCGAGCATCAAGGGCGAGAAGAAGACGTACCGCGAGGAATACCCGGACACCGGCTTCATGAAGCCGGACGTGGCGGCCGCCAAAGAGGCGCTCGCACAAGGGTTGAAGGAAAAAGGGTTGACGAGCCTTCCGACCGTCACGCTGACCATTAACGAAGGCACCGGCCACAAGCAGATCGCCGAAGCGCTCGCCGACATGTGGCGCAAAAACCTGGGCGTCGACGTGAAGATCGAGACCCAGGAATGGAAAGTGTTCCTGAAGAACCGCCAAAACCTGAACTACGAGATCGCACGCGCCGGCTGGTCCGCGGACTACAACGATCCGATGACGTTCATCGACATGTTCACGTCGAACGGCGGCAACAACGACATCGGCTTCAAAAACGCGCAGTACGACGAACTGGTGAAGAAAGCTTACGCCACCGCCGATCAGAAGGAGCGCATGCAGTTGATGAACCAGGCCGAGACGATTCTCGTCAAGGACAACATGGCCATCCTCCCGCTGTACTACTACACGGGCGTGTACATGGTCAAGAAAAACGTGCAGAACATCGCGATGGACTACCAAGGCATGGTGGACTACACGCGCGCTTACGTGCAATAAAGGTTGAACGAGCATCGGGATATGTCGGGCAAGTCCCAAGCATATCCCGATTTTACTTCCGACAGGACAAGGGGAAAGGAGTGAAATGACGTGGTGCGTTACTGGGGAGGGAAGGTCGTCTCCGTTATCGTGTCCCTGTTTGTATTGGCGACGGCGACATTCTTTCTGATGAAAGCTATTCCGGGCGACCCGTTCACGCAGGAGAAAGCGGTCCCTCCGGAGATCAAGGCGAAGCTCATGGCTTTTTACGGCTTGGACAAGCCGGTGTGGCAACAATATTTGATTTATTTGAAAAAGCTGCTTCATTTCGACTTGGGCATGTCCATGAAGAGCCAGTATCAAACGGTGTCCGGCATTATTGCGGACTCGTTCGGCTACAGCTTCCGCCTCGGGATTTTTGCGATTGTCGTATCCGTCGTCGTCGGGGTCGCCCTCGGCATTCTGGCGGCGATGTACCACCGGAAGCTGATCGACAGCGTCGCGATGGTTCTGGCGGTGCTGGGCGTCAGCGTACCGAATTTCGTGCTCGCGTCGTTTATGCAGTATGTGCTCGGCGTGAAGCTGGGATGGTTTAACGTGGCCGGGCTGGGCGGCCCGCTCGATTATGTGCTGCCCGTCATTGCGCTGTCCGCTCTGCCGATCGCCTATATCGCCCGCCTGACCCGCTCGACGATGCTGGAGGTGCTGTCGGCGGAATATATCAAGACCGCCAGGGCGAAAGGCTTGAAGAAGCGCGCTATTATTTTCAAGCACGCGCTTCGCAACGGCATTTTGCCGGTCGTCACCTATGCCGGCCCGATGACCGCGAATATCGTCACCGGCTCGGTCGTCGTCGAGCAAATTTTCGGCATTCCGGGCCTCGGCCAATATTTTATCGCAAGCGTTTCAAATCGGGACTACACGCTCATTATGGGCATTACGCTGTTCTACGCCGTCATTCTGATGATCGCCCGCCTGCTGACGGACATCGCGTACGGGCTGGTCGATCCTCGGATTGGACTTCGCTCGCGAAAGGGGGCTTCCGGATGAAGGACAATCGAACGGCTGCCGTGACGAAGCAAATGTTCAAAAGGCTCTCGTTCCGTCCGCCCGCGGAGATGATCGCCGGCGAGAGCGTGCCGATGTGGCGCGACGTCCTGCGGCGCCTCGTCTCGAACAAGCTGGCGATGGCCGGCGTCGTCTTCCTCGTGCTGCTGGCCGTTATGGCCATTATCGGTCCGATCATCTCGCCGCATGATTATTTCACCAACAATCTGGACCGGACGAACGAGCCTCCTTCCTCGGAGTACTGGTTCGGAACGGACAGTCTGGGACGCGACCTGTTCTCGCGGATTTGGATGGGGGCGCGCATCTCGCTGATCGTCGGACTCGCGGCCGCCGTCATCGACCTCGTCGTAGGCGTCATCTACGGCGGCATCATGGGCTTCGTCGGAGGCCGCACGGACGAAGTGATGAACAAAGCTTCGGAAATTTTGTATTCCATTCCTTATTTGCTTGTCGTCATTTTGCTGCTCGTCGTGCTGGAGCCGAGCATGTGGACGATTATTCTCGCCCTCTCCGTCACGGGCTGGATCAACATGAGCTGGATCGTCCGCGGTCAGATTTTGCAGCTCAAAAACCAGGAATACGTGCTCGCCGCCCGCTCGTTGGGCGCTTCGGGCTCGCGCATTCTGTTCAAGCACCTCATTCCGAATACGCTCGGACCGATTATCGTCACGCTGACGCTGACCGTTCCTTCGGCGATTTTCTCGGAAGCGTTCCTCAGCTTCCTCGGTCTGGGCGTGCAATCGCCCGCCGCTTCGTGGGGGACGATGATCAACGACGCGCTGGCCAGCTGGACGCTGTATCCTTGGCAAATGCTGTTCCCGGCCTTGCTGATCAGCTTGACGATGCTTGCCTTCAACGTGTTCGGGGACGGTCTGCGCGACGCGTTCGACCCGAAGCTGAAAAAATAAATTCGCATGATTCATGGGAGGTGACGAGATGGAACCCATTCTTCGCGTAAACGACCTGCACGTATCGTTCCGTGCGCGGGGCGGGGAAGTGCAGGCGGTGCGGGGCGTCAATTTCGAGGTCAAGAAAGGCGAGGCGATCGCCATCGTGGGCGAATCGGGCTCCGGCAAGAGCGTAACGGCGCAGAGCATCATGCGCCTTCTGCCGAGCCCCCCTTCGTTCGTGAAGCAAGGAACGATCGAGTTCATGGGCCGGAACCTGCTGGAGCTGTCCGAGCAGGAGATGGAATCGGTGCGCGGCAAGGACATCGGCATGATCTTCCAGGACCCGATGACCTCCCTCAATCCGACGATGACGATCGGCCATCAAATTACGGAAGGGCTGATCAAGCACCAGGGGATGGACCGCAAGGCCGCCCGCGAGCGGGCGCTGGAGCTGCTTCGGCTCGTCGGCATTCCGAATCCCGACACCCGGTTCGGCCAATACCCGCACAACTTCTCAGGCGGGATGCGGCAGCGGGCGATGATCGCCATCGCCCTCTCCTGCAATCCGGCGCTGCTCATCGCCGACGAACCGACGACGGCGCTCGACGTGACGATTCAGGCGCAAATTTTGCGGCTGATGAAGGATTTGCAGGAGCGGTTCGGGACGTCGATCATTCTCATTACCCACGACCTGGGCGTCGTGGCCGACATGTGCGACCGGGTCATCGTCATGTACGGAGGCCAGGTCGTGGAGACGGGGTCGAAGTGGGACATCTTCCGTCATCCCCAGCACCCGTATACGCGCGGCTTGCTGCGCTCGATGCCGAGGCTGGATCAGCCGAAGGGCGAGCCGCTCATTCCGATTCACGGCACGCCGCCCGACTTGCTCGTTCCGCCGCAAGGCTGCGCGTTCTGCGCGCGCTGCGAGGAAGCGATGGAAGTGTGCGTGGACCACGATCCCGAGCTGGCGCCCGTAGGCGGAGAAGGCCAGACGGCGAAGTGCTGGCTGCATCATCCGTTCGCGAAGGAGGTGCAAGCATGAGCGTATCGACGGTAACGAAAACGGAGAACGGCTTCCGGCCGACCGGCGCGTCCGGCGGCCCCCTGCTCGAGGTGGACCGGCTGAGCAAGTTTTTCCCGGTCGGCGGCGGACAGACGCTGAAGGCGGTGAACGACCTGTCGCTGACGGTCGCCAAAGGCGAGACGCTGGGCGTCGTCGGCGAATCCGGCTGCGGCAAGTCGACGGCGGGCCGGACGATTATGCGGCTCTACGAGCCGACGGCGGGCGAGACGCGGTTCGAGGGACGCAACATCTACAAGCTGAAAGGGGCGGAGCTGAAGAAGCTGCGGCGCGAGATGGCGATGATTTTCCAGGACCCGTACGCCTCTCTCAACCCGCGCTTCAACATCACCGACATTATCGCGGAACCGCTCGACATTCACGGCATCGCCGGGAGCTCCAAGGAGCGCAAGCGCAAGGTCGAAGAGCTGCTTGAGCTCGTCGGCCTCCGCCCGGAGCATGCGAACCGCTATCCGCACGAATTTTCCGGCGGCCAACGGCAGCGCATCGGCATCGCCCGCGCGCTCGCGGTGCGTCCGAAGTTCATCGTCTGCGACGAGCCGATCTCGGCGCTGGACGTGTCTATTCAGGCGCAGGTCGTCAATCTGCTGCAGGAGCTGCAGAAGTCGCTCGGTTTGACGTACCTGTTCATCGCCCACGACCTGTCGATGGTCAAGCACATCAGCGACCGGGTCGCCGTCATGTACCTCGGCAAAATGGTGGAGCTCGCCGAAAGCTCGGAGCTGTACGCCAATCCGAAGCATCCGTACACGCAGGCGCTGCTGTCCGCAATCCCGATTCCGGACCCGCAGATCGAGGCGCAGAAGGAGCGGATCGTGCTCTCCGGCGACTTGCCGAGTCCGATCAACCCGCCGAGCGGCTGCCCGTTCCGCACGCGTTGTCCGCACGCGACGGAGAAGTGCGCGGCCGAGGCGCCGGAATTCCGCGAAGTGAAGGACGGCCATTGGGCGGCTTGCCACTACGCATAATCGAATAGAAGGAAGGGGCAGGCGCTTTAAGCTGGCTCCTTCTTTTTTTTGACCGCCCGTCATCGGGATGAGCGGCCGCCCGAACGTTGCCTATGGCGCGGGCGTATATTTGAAGGAATGCCAGAGAACGGGCGTCCGGCATGTCTTACGGGATTTTCCACCGGCTGTCTTTGCCGAATTCCCCCTGTTCATGTACAATCAACTTTGACATGCTACTTATTGTCGGGAGGACCCCTTATGAACGTTACCCCTCTTGAAGGGTTGTCTTCTCCGTCTCTGGCGGAACGCTACCGGATGGGAGACTCGGACGTGTGCGGCTTGTTCGGCTCCCATCCTTCCCATTCCGAAGACTGGCGCCGCAGAGCGGAGTTGCTCGACCGGACCGCCGGGAGCCGAATCGACCGCAAGCGGCTCGCCGATGCGCTCAGAGCGTTTCAAGCGCGCCTTGCTGCGCCCAGCGAAGCGGTCAGCCGCTCCATCGATACGCTGGAGCGCGAGGACGCGCTCATCGTCGTAGGCGGACAGCAGGCCGGATTGTTCGGCGGCGCGCTGTTGGTCGTCTACAAAGCGTTGACGGTCATTCAGACGGCAAGGCACGCGCAGAAGCTGCTGGGCCGGCCCGTCGTCCCGGTGTTCTGGATCGCGGGCGAAGACCACGATTTCGAGGAAGCGAACCATGTTCATGTCGCTTCCCTGGACGGGCAAGTGAAGCGGATTCGGGTGGAGCGCCCCGAAGGGCCGCGGCAGGCGGTCAGCCGCACGCCGATCTCGGCCGATCAATGGGCGGCCGCCGTCGAAGAGCTGTCGGCTTCGCTTCCCGACACGGAATTCAAGCCGGTCTGGCTCGAGCGAATCCGCAGCCAGGTGGCGGACGCGCCGACGCTGACCGTCGCTTTCGCCCGGCTGCTGTCGGATTGGTTCGGGTCCGAAGGGCTCGTGCTGCTCGATGCCGACGATCCGGAGCTGCGGAAGCTGGAAGGGCCGTTTTTCCGCCGGCTGATCGAACGCAACGACGAGCTGGAGGCCGCTCTGCGGGAAGGAGAGAACCGGGTTCGCGAGCTGGGCTTTCCGATTCAGGCGGAAGCCGCGCCCGGGAGCGCCAATCTGTTCGTCCACGCCGAGGCGGGGCGGACGCTGCTTTTCAGGCAAGACGGGCGCTTCGCCGATCGCAAGGAAGAGACGGTTTTCTCCCGGGAAGAGTTGCTCCGGCTTGCGGACGAGAATCCCGAGCGGCTGAGCAACAACGCGTTGACGAGGCCGCTTATGCAGGATTACGCGCTCCCCGTCCTCGCCGCCGTGCTCGGGCCGTCGGAGATTGCCTATTGGGGCGTGCTCGGCCCCGCTTTCGCCCGGTTCGAGCTGTCGATGCCGCTGCTCGTGCCGAGGCAATCGTTCTCGTACCTGGAGCCAAGCGTCGCGAAGCTGCTCGACAAGTACGGCGTGACGGCCGAAGACATCATGCTGCGCGGCGACAGCCTCAAAGCCGAATGGCTGGAGGGCCAGGACGAGTGGCGGCTCGAGGAGAAGTTCGCGGAGGCGCGCGAGCGGTTCGCTGAGCTGTACGCGCCGATCTTGGACACCGTCGCCGCGCTGCAGCCGGCGCTGGCCAAGCTGGGCGAGACGAACCGCGACAAAATTTTGGAGCAGATGGCCTACCTGGAGAACCGGGCGGCCGACGCGCTGGCGAAGCGGCACGAAGCGGCGCTTCGGCAATGGGACCGGATGCGCTCCTCGCTCTGGCCGCAAGGCAAGCCGCAGGAGCGGGTGTACGGCGCCATTCATTTTCTCAACCGGTACGGACCGGATTGGCTGACCTCGTGGAGGGAAGTGCCTTACGACGCGACGGGCGGGCATCGTTTGGTCTCGCAATAGCCCTTATCGGACTTCCATTATAACAGGAGGGATCATCCCCGCATGAAAACCACGTTGACGAGCGTCATCAAGGATCCGGCTCTCGCGCCGGAAGGGAAGCTGAAAATCGACTGGGCGTCGGCCCATATGCCGGTGCTGAACCGGATCCGCGAGCAATTCGAGCGGGAGCAGCCGTTCAAAGGGCTGCGCGTCGCCATTTCGCTCCACTTGGAAGCGAAAACCGCCTACCTGGCCAAAGTGGTGCAGGCGGGGGGCGCCGAAGTGGCGATTACGGGCAGCAATCCGCTGTCGACGCAAGACGACGTCTGTGCGGCGCTCGTGGAAGACGGCATCGCCGTCTTCGCCAAGTACAACCCGACGCCCGAGGAATATCACGACCTGCTGGTGAGAACCGTCGAGACGAAGCCGGATCTGATCATCGACGACGGCGGCGATCTGGTGACGATTCTGCATACGGAGCGGCAGGATTTGCTGCCGGGCGTGCGCGGCGGCGCCGAGGAGACGACGACCGGCATTCTCCGCCTGAAGGCGATGGACCGGGAAGGCTCGCTCAAGTTCCCGATGGTCGCGGTCAACGACGCGTATTGCAAGTATTTGTTCGACAACCGCTACGGCACGGGACAGTCGGTATGGGACGGCATCAACCGCACGACCAATCTGGTCGTGGCGGGCAAGACGGTCGTCGTGAACGGCTACGGCTGGTGCGGCAAAGGCGTCGCGATGCGCGCCAAAGGGCTCGGCGCCAACGTCGTCGTGACGGAAGTCGATGCGATCAAGGCGGTTGAAGCGTACATGGACGGCTTCACCGTGCTGTCGATGGACGAGGCGGCGAAGGTCGGCGAATTTTTCGTGACCGTCACGGGCAACAAGGACGTCATTCGCGGCTCGCATATCGAGAAGATGAAGGACGGCGCCATCCTGTCCAACGCCGGGCACTTCGACGTCGAGGTCAATCTTGTGGAGCTCGCCGCGCTGTCCGTGTCGAAGCGGACGGTTCGCCGCAACATCGAGGAGTATCAGCTGAAGGACGGCCGCCGCATCTACGTGCTGGCGGAAGGACGCCTCGTCAACTTGGCCGCCGGCGACGGCCATCCGGCCGAAATTATGGACATGACGTTCGCGCTGCAGGCGCTGTCGCTCAAGTACGTGAACGAGCATTACCGGTCGATCGGCAACCGCGTCGTCAATGTTCCTTACGAGCTTGACGAGCAAGTGGCCCGAACGAAGCTGGAGTCGCTCGGCATTCGAATCGACAGCCTGAGCGCGGAGCAGAAGGCGTATCTGGACAGCTGGGCCGCGCACTGATCAACGGCGGCGCCGGGCTAACCGGCTCGCCGCAAGAACGAGAAGAGGCCGACTTTTCAGGGCTGAACCTGATGAGTCGGCCTTTTTGACAGACTAGAACTTTGGCGGTCGGAAGCGATGTTGGTGTTCTTGGTCGTAACGGACCGTGAGTCCGTTATTTCCCGTTCGGAGGCCCTTTTGGAAAACTCAACGGACTGTAGATCCGTTATTCGCCTCAAGGGGAGCCCCAATGGGGGAATATCCGGCCTTTAACGGAACGACGGTCCGTTAGATCGTCAAAAACACGTTTTTTTGAGAAATAACGTCCTGTAGGTCCGTCAGAGATCGGCTGCTTGCACCGGCCGGGAACGAACGGTTGGCGAGATTGCCCAATGGCGCGCGGCAAGCCGCTATCGTCGAGGGCAGAGCGACGGCGACAGGCTCATTATAGCCCGGGCAATAATCGAAGCTAAGATGCTCCAAATCTGCTATAATATTTCATCATTTCCAACGGGAGCGAATCCGTTATGACGACGTCTTCACCGGGAAGCGGACTGGACTACAATAAACTGAATTTCGGCGTCTTTCTTCCGATCGCGAACGGCGGCTGGATCATCTCGGAAGCGGAGCCGCGGCCGGACGGCAGCTACGCGCTCAACCGCGAAGCGGCCGTCCTGGCCGACGAACTGGGCTTCGACTTCATCATGTCGATGGCGAAATGGCGCGGCTACGGCGGCACGACCAACCATTGGGGCGTCTCGCTCGAATCGATGACGATGATGGCGGGGCTGGCGGAGGCGACTTCCCGGGTGAAGGTGTACGCCACGGTACACACGTTGCTGTTCCATCCCGCCGTCGCCGCCAAAATGTTCGCTACGCTCGACCAGATGAGCGGCGGCCGCGTCGGCATGAACGTCGTCTCCGGCTCTTACGCGGGCGAGTTCCGCCAGATGGGCATGTGGCCGGAACATTTGGACCACGACGCCAGATACGACCTGGCGAAGGAATGGATGCAAGTCGTCAAGCGGCTGTGGAGCGAAGAACGCGTCACCCACAGCGGGACGTACTTCCGGCTCGAGGATTGCGAATCGAATCCGAAGCCGGTGCAGCGCCCGCGTCCGCCCATCATTTGTGCGGGGGCGTCGGAGAAGGGGATGGGCTTCACGATCGACGAAGGGGACGCCTGCTTCATCGGCGGCCGCGACCTCGAAGAGCTGGCCCGAATCAGCCGGCGGGCGAAGGAAATGGCCGAGGAGCGGGGCAAGACGATCAAGACGTATTCGATGTTCGGCGTCCTGCCGGCGGATACGGAGGAAGAAGCGCGGGAACGCGTGAAGAAATATGAGGACGGGGCCGATCTCGAAGCGATCAAGGGGCTGCTGCGCAGCTACGGATTGGAGCCGGACGGCCGCGAAAATTCAATGCAGGCCCGCGCCCGCAACGTCTTCATGAACGAGATGCTGATCGGCGACGCGGAGAGCATCGTGAAGCAAATCAAGATCATCATGGAGACGACGGGGCTGGACGGCATGATGCTGACTTTCGCCGATTACGTCGGGGATTTGCGCTACTTCGGCGAGAAGGTGCTGCCGCAGCTGCGCGGGGGCAAGTAAACGGGAATTTCCCCGCAGCGATTCGGCATGGTGCCGGACCGCTTCACCGCGGTTGCCCGGATGGGAGGGACGGCACCTTCCGGCAGGAGGCCGTCCCCGTGCGCGAACGCCGAGCGGCGAGGAAAGCCGTGCATTTGCAACTGTTCCGAATATTTGAAACATTTTCCACCTTTTCCTCGTTCATAAGGACGATCGGCCAAAAAAGGGGGAAATGTCTATGAAGGGGAAGTGGAGACAAGCGGCGGCGGGCATGCTCGCGGTCATGACGCTGGCTCTGGCGCTCACCGCCTGCAGCGCCGGCTCGAGCGACGATTCGAATTCGGCGGCCGCTCCCGAGGCCGCCAAGGGGGCAGCCTCGGAGGCATTAGGCGACGCAGCGTCCAAGACATCGCTGAACGCCCAGTACAGCGAGAACGCCGCTTCCGATGCCAAATCGGCGGCGAACGCTTCTGCGGCGGCCGGCTCCGGGTTGCCGCCCTCCGCCGCGGCGGAGACGGGTGCGGGAATCGGGGCCATTGCCGATGCCGACGCGGGCTACAACCGCAAAATGATTTATTCCGCAAGCGTCGTCTTGAAAGCGGCAAACTTCGCGCAGGCGGAGGAGCGGGTGAGCAACGCCATTTTTCAGGCCAGGGGCTTTATCGTTCAATTTGCGGATACCCGCAATGGGGACGAGATCGGTTCCACTTACGTGATCAAGGTGCCGTCGTCCGGCTTCAGCTCCTTCCTTGCTGCGCTGAAGGCGATTCCGAACGAAGGCTTCGAGCGCCAGGTTCAGGGCAACGACGTCACCGAAGAGTACGTCGATCTCGAATCCCGGCTGAAAGCGAAGCAAGCGGTGGAAGCCAGGCTGCTGGCCTTCATGGACAAGGCGACGAAGTCCGACGATCTCGTCCGGTTCTCGAACGAGCTCGGAAGCGTGCAGGAGGAGATCGAGCAGATCAAGGGGCGGATGCGCTATCTGGACCAGAACGTCGCCTATTCGACGGTCAATCTGAAGCTTTACGAGGCGGCGGAAGGGGAGAAGATGGCGGCCGGCGGGAAGGAAGCCAAAGGTTTGGGCGACAAGCTCGGGGATGCCTTGAGCGGAAGCTTGCGCGCCTTGGGGAACATCGGCGAAGGCATCTTGACGGTGCTGGCCGCCTTGCTCCCGGTGCTGATCGTCGCGGCCGCGATCGGATTGCCGATAGGGTGGGGCGTCCGCCGAAGCCGTTCCAACCGGAGGCTGCAAGCGGCGGAGAAGCGCAAGCGATGGAACGCGCCGCAGCCGGATGCGGACGGGGAAAGCCTACCCGCCCCGGCCGAGCGGACCCGGAACGATCCGTCCGACTCGGCCGGGGAGCCCGATCCCGCCGCCGGAAGCGAGCGCGCCGAACCGGCGAATCCGGACGGAGGACATCGCCCGCCGAAGGGCGGGAAAGCCCTTCCCGACGAGGAAGCGGGTCGTTAATCTCGTAAAATAATTTTTTCTTAATCCTGCTCTCGCAGCAGGATTTTTATTTTAGGGGGCGAATAATTCATCCTAAGTGGTTCAAAGTGGGGGAAAGTGGTGTAAAATGGGGGGAGTGACGAGGGCGCATGTTTTTGGGGGAATATCAGCACTCCATCGACGACAAAGGCCGCATCATCATTCCCGCGAAATTCCGCGAAGCCCTCGGCCCCGATTTTATTATCACCCGCGGACTGGACAACTGTCTGTTCGTCTATCCCCGGCAGGAATGGAACCAGCTGGAGCAGAAGCTGAAGCAGCTGCCGATGATGAAGTCCGACGCGCGCGCCTTTACCCGGTTCTTCTTCTCGGGCGCATCGGAATGCGAGTGGGACAAACAGGGAAGGGTAAACGTGCCGTCGCATCTGCGGGAATACGCGAAGCTGGACAAGGACTGCATCGTGATCGGCGTCTCCACGCGGGTGGAAATTTGGGATAAAGCCACCTGGGAGGCGTACAACCAGCAATCGCAAGAGTCGTTCAACGAGATTGCCGAGAAGCTGGTCGACTTCGATTTCAATTTCTGATTCTCTGATTCGGTTCACACACTCCTACAACATAGACAAAAACGAACGACCCCGAGAGGTTGCCGGGAGGCTTGCATAGATGTTCCACCATATTACCGTGCTGAAAGAGGAAGCGGTCGAAGGGCTGCGCGTCCGTCCGGACGGCATTTACGTCGACTGCACGCTCGGAGGGGCGGGTCACAGCGAGGCGATCGCCCAGAAGCTCATACCGGGACAGGGGCGATTGATCGGCCTGGACCAGGACGACAACGCCCTCGCCCATGCGCGGGAGCGGCTCAAGCCTTACGGCGAGGCCGTAACGTTGGTGAAGAGCAACTTCCGGCGCCTGATCGAGGCGCTTCGCAAAGCCGGCGTTCCGGAGACGAACGGAATGCCCCGGGTGGACGGCGTGCTGTTCGACCTGGGCGTATCCAGTCCGCAACTGGACGAAGCGGATCGAGGCTTCAGCTACAACCAGGACGCGGAGCTGGATATGCGGATGGACCGTTCCCAGCCCCTGTCGGCCAAGGACATCGTGAACGGTTGGGACGAAGCCGACATCGCGCGCATTCTCCGCGATTACGGCGAGGAGAAGTTCGCCCGCAACATCGCGAGGCAGATCGTTCAGGCCCGGGCGAAAGCGCCGATCGAGACGACGGGAGAGCTGGCCGAGCTGATCAAGGCCGGCATCCCCGCAGCGGCGAGAAGAACGGGCCCTCACCCGGCCAAACGGTCGTTCCAGGCGATTCGGATCGCCGTGAACGACGAGCTCGAAGCGTTCCGCGAGGCGCTTCTCCAAGCGATCGATTGCGTGCGGCCGGGGGGCCGCATCGCCGTCATTACGTTCCACTCCCTGGAAGACCGCATTTGCAAGATGACGTTCGCCAAGGAAGTCGCGGCGTGCCGATGTCCGCCCGATTTTCCGGTGTGCGTCTGCGGAGGGGGCGGCGGCAGGCTGCGGCTGACGCCGCGCAAGCCGATCGTTCCGTCCGAACGGGAGCTGGAAGCCAACAACCGGGCCCGTTCCGCCAAGCTGCGAATCGCCGAGAAACTCGAAGACACAAGCCAAATCTAAATACAATGAGACCGAAATCCGCAAGGGGGGCATAAAGCATGCAATATTACGGCAACCTGGCGCTGCGCGAGGAACGCAAGAAAGCGGAGACGGCGAACAGACGAAATCCGCAGCAGGCGCCGAGGAACCGGCGCCGCGGCATTCCGGTCGGAGAGAAGCTGCTGTATTTGCTGGCCGTGCTCGTGTTTGTCGCCGTGGCCAGCCTCGTCGTCTACCGTTACGCGGAACTCTATCAATTGAACCGCGAGATTCAGACGACGAGCGATCAATACGACCAAGCGGTCGAACAATCGAAGGAACTGCAGCGGGAAGTCGAGCGGTTGAAGGATCCCGGCCGCATTAAGGAGATGGCGACCAAATACGGCCTGCAGCCCCTCGACGGACAACCGATCACTCTGACTCCCCCTTCCGGTCCGTCGGCCGAGACGACGAAGCCGTAAGCCAGCAAGAGGAGTGAAAGGGCATGACAAGAAGAATCAAATTGCGCACGTTGATGCTGGGAGGGTTGCTGACCCTCCTTTTTGTCGGTTTATTCGGCCGAATCTACTGGGTTCAGGTGGCGAACGCCGCCTTCTGGGAGAAGCAGGCGCGGGAGACGTGGATGACGAGCAAGAAGCTGCCGCAAGAGAGGGGAATGATTCTGGACCGGGACGGGAAGGTGCTCGCCGCCGACGCTTCGGCGTATACGCTCGCCGTCAGTCCTTCGAAGATTCACGAGCTGGAAGAAGCTCATCCCGAGTGGCGGCTGCTCGATCAGATCGTCTCGAAGATTCATCTCGTGCTGGGCAAGCCGGAATCGGAAGTCCGGGCGATCGTGAACGCGACCAAGGGGGACGGCACTTATTACGAGCAGCGGGAAGTGCGGCCCGAGGGCTGGAAGATGGACAAGGAGGTCGCCGACCGGCTGAAGGCGTTCAAGGACCAGATGAGCAAGTTGACGGGCAAATCGGACGTAGGCATCTATTTCATCGAAGATAAGAAGCGCTATTATCCGAACGGCTCGCTCGCCTCGCAAATTCTCGGATTCGAGAACAAGGACGGCGAGGCGAAGATGGGGCTCGAGAAAACGATGAACGACGAGCTCAAGGGCGAACCCGGGGAAATTAAGTACGAGAAGGACGGCATTCGCACGCAGCTGCCCGACGGCAAAGTGGAAGTGAAGCAGGCGGTCGACGGGAAGAACGTGACGACGACGATCGACCGGGACATTCAATTTTACATGGAAGAAGCGCTGCGGGAAGCCTATCAGAAATATAATCCCGTCAGCATCACCGCCATCGCCGCGGACCCGAAGACGATGGACATTCTCGGCATGGTCAGCTTGCCGGACTTCAATCCGAACGCCTACTGGTTGACAACGAACCAGGAAGCGTTCAAGAACAATGCGATCCAATCGGTCTACGAGCCCGGCTCGACGTTCAAAATCGTCACGCTCGCGGCCGCCGTGCAGGAAGGGCTGTTCAATCCGAACGCTACCTATAAATCGGGAAGCATCAGCATTTCCAGCAAGGACAGGCCCATCCACGACCATAACTACGTCGGATGGGGGACGATATCCTTCCTGGAAGGCCTGAAGCGTTCGAGCAATGTCGCCTTTGTCAAGCTCGGCTACGAGATGCTAGGCAAAGAGAAATTCAAGGAATATATCAACAAATTCGGCTTCGGCGCCAAAACCGGCATCGAGCTGCAAGGCGAAGTGCTCGGCAAGACGACGCTGACCTGGAACCGGGACTACGCGTCCGCCACCTTCGGCCAGGGCGTCACGGTGACGCCGATTCAGCAGGTCGCCGCCGTGGCGGCGGTCGCGAACGGCGGCAAGCTGATGAAGCCCCATATCGTGAAGGCGATCACCGACCCGGCCACCGGGCAGAAGACGACGATCGAACCGGAAGTCGTTCGCCAAGTCATTTCGGAGGAGACGTCCAAGAAGGTAGGGGAGTATCTGGAGCAGGTCGTCAGCGATCAGGAGATCGGCACCGGCCGCAACGCCTACATCCCCGGCTACCGGATCGCCGGCAAGACGGGAACGGCGCAGGTCGTCGAGAACGGCGTTTACTCGGAAGACAAATATGTCGTCTCGTTTATCGGTTACGCGCCGGTCGACGACCCCAAAATCGTGCTTTACGTTCTGGTCGACCGGCCGGACGACAAATTCGCTGGCGGCGGCTCCGTGGCGGCGCCGATTTTCAAGCAAATTATGGGACAGTCGCTGCAGCATTTGGGCGTCATGCCGGAGCTGCCGAAGGAAGAGGAAGGAAAAGCGGCCGACAACGCGGGCTCGTCGCCGGTTCCGGTCACGACAACCGTACCGGACGTGACGGGCATGACGGTCGCTCAGGCGAAGAGCGAGCTGGCGGGCCGCTCGTTCGACGCTCAGGTGATCGGCAGAGGGACCAAAGTGCTGCAGCAGCTTCCGAAGAAAGGCAGCGTCATTCCGACCGATCAATCCATCTATCTCGTCACCGAGAACGAGGTCGGCAGCGTGCCGGATATGAAGGGCCTGTCGCTGCGCGACGCTCTGGAAATGTGCTCGCTGCTGGAGGCGTCCTGCACCGCCAAAGGAGAAGGCTATGTCGTTGCGCAGGAAAGCGCGCAGCGGAACGGCAAGCTCGCCGTGACGCTGACGCTGGCGCCGCCGGGACAGGCAGCGGCAGCCGGGCAAGAAGCGGAGGCGCCAGCGGGGGAAGACGCGAACGGTGACAAGGCGGGCGAAGGCGGAACCGGCGGCTCGTCCGGCCAATCCGGTAACGGGAGCGGGGATGATTACCCTTCCGGATAACGGGGGCTTGTTCTAACCGCCGCCTTCCCGGAATAGCTTGGAACTAAGCGCTTATGGCTTGTTTCGGCTTTTTCGGGAAGGAGGACCTCATGTGAAAATCTCGCAGGTGACCGTGCGAAGGCGGCTTTTTCTCGTGCTGATCGGCGTGATCCTCGCCTTCTGCGGGCTTCTCTTCCGCTTGGGCTACGTTCAGCTATGGGCCGGCGGGAAGTTGTCCCAGCTGGCGGAGAATTCGTGGCGGCGGGAAATTCCGTTCGAGGCCAAGCGAGGCGACATCGTCGACCGCGGCGGCGTCAAGCTGGCTTACGACGTGACCAACCCGACCATTTACGCCGTGCCGGTGCAGGTGAAGGATCCGAAGGGGACGGCGGCCGTGCTCGCCCCTCTGCTCGGGATGACGGAAGAGAAGCTGTACGGGCAGCTGACCAAAGGCGAAATGAACGTCAAGCTTCAGCCCGGCGGCCGCCGCATTACGACCGAGCTGGCGCAGCAAATCCGCAGTCTGAATCTCCCCGGCATCGTCGTCGCGGAAGACAGCAAACGCTACTATCCGTTCGGCAATTTGGCAGCGAACATTCTCGGCTTCACCGGCTACGAAGACGGGCTGAACGGCGTCGAGCTCAAGTACAACGACTTGCTCAAGGGAATCGAGGGCAACGTATCGTCGCTCACCGACGCGGCGGGACGCACGATGCCGAATTCGTCCGAGAAATATACGCCGCCCCGCGACGGACTGACGCTGAAGCTGACCATCGACCAGACAGTCCAGTCGATCGTGGAGCGGGAACTGGACCAGGCGGTGCTGAAATATCAGCCGAACAGCGCCATCGCCATCGCGATGGACCCGAACACGGGAGAAGTGCTGGCGATGGCGAGCCGGCCGACGTTCGATCCGGCCCACTACCAGGAGGCCAGTCCGGAGGTGTACAACCGGAACCTGCCGATCTGGATGACGTACGAGCCCGGGTCGACGTTCAAGATCATTACGCTGTCCGCCGCGCTGCAAGAGGGCAAGGTCGATTTGAAAAACGAATTTTTCTACGACCCCGGCTACGCCGATGTCGCCAGCGCGAAGCTGCGCTGCTGGAAGCGGGGCGGACACGGCAGCCAATCGTTCCTGGAAGTCGTCGAGAACTCCTGCAACCCCGGCTTTGTAGCGCTCGGGCAGCGGCTTGGCAAGGAGAAGCTTTTCGAGTATATTAAAAACTTCGGCTTCGGCAAGCGGACCGGCATCGATCTGATCGGCGAGGAGAACGGCATTCTGTTCAAGCCGAATCAGGTCGGACCGGTCGAGCTGGCGACGACTTCGTTCGGGCAAGGGGTGTCCGTCACCCCGATCCAGCAGATTACGGCGGTGGCGGCGGCGATCAACGGCGGCAAGCTGTTCAAGCCCCACGTCGCCAAGCAGTGGATTCAGCCGGAGACCGGCATGGTGCTCGAGGACGTGCAGCCGGAGCTCGTCCGGCAAGTGATCTCGCCCGAGACGTCGAAGCAGGTGCGCGAAGCGCTGGAGAGCGTCGTGGCGCAAGGAACGGGCGGCGGGGCGTTCCTGGACGGCTACCGGGTCGGAGGCAAGACGGGGACGGCGCAGAAGGTCGTGAACGGCCGCTACTCCGCCAGCGAGCACATCGTTTCCTTCATCGGCTTCGCCCCCGCGGACGATCCGAAGCTCATCGTCTACGTGGCGGTGGACAATCCGCAAGGGATTCAATTCGGCGGCGTCGTCGCCGCGCCGATCGTCCGGAACATTATGGCCGACGCGCTGCCGCATCTCGGCGTCGAACCGCGGAAGCAGCAGTTGAACAAGGAGTACAAGTACGGCGAGACGCCGACGGTGACCGTCCCGAACCTCGTCGGCAAGACGGTGTCCGACTTGTACGAGGACATGAACATGAACTTCCGGCTGTCGTCGTCCGGCAAGGGCGACACCGTTCTCCGCCAGGCGCCGGCGGCCGGAGCGAGAGTCGAGAAAGGGTCGGTCATCCGCATCTACCTCGGATCGGACGATTGAGGCGCCGCCTCGTTAAAAATCGTTCATTTTCTGAAAATGTCCTCCGCCGCCCTTGTAAAGGGCCGGAAGGTTGGACGATAATGAGGGTACGGTCCGCCCCAAGGGGCGGACCGAAATCCGGGAGGACGAACGCGAATGCAGTTGCGAGAGCTCATAGGCAATTTGTTGGTATATCGGACGGTCGGAGACGCCGGGATCGACATCGCCGGACTGGAATCGGATTCCCGCCGCGTCTCGCCCGGCCAGCTGTTCTTCTGTCTGCCGGGCCATACGGTCGACGGCCACGACTACGCCCCGCAAGCGGTCGAGAAGGGAGCCGCCGCGCTCGTCGTCTCCCGCGAGCTGCCGCTTCCGGTCGCCCAGGTCGTCGTGCCGAACGTCCGTCAGGCGCTCGCCATGCTGGCCGATGCCTGGTACGGACATCCTTCGCACGCCCTGCGGCCGATCGGCGTCACGGGCACGAACGGCAAGACGACGACGACGTACCTGATCGAGCGCATTCTGGCGGACGCCGGCATCGAGCCCGGCGTCATCGGCACGATCGAGACGCGCTACCGGGGGAGAAGCTTCCCGATGCCGGGGACGACGCCGGACGCGCTCGAGCTGCAGCGCATCTTCCGCGACATGCTGGACGCCGGGACGGAGCGCTGCGTCATGGAGGTGAGTTCCCACGCGCTGGAGCAAGGCCGGGTGAAGGGAACGCGGTTCCGCACGGCCATTTTCACCAACCTGACGCAGGACCATCTCGATTATCACGGCACGATGGAAGCTTACGCGGACGCGAAGGGGCTGTTTTTCTCGCGGCTCGGCAATACATACGCAAGCGATCCGGGCGAGCGGACCTACGCCGTGCTGAACGCGGACGACGAGGCTTCGCGGAAGTTCGCCCGGCTGACGTCGGCCGAAGTCGTCACGTACGGCGTCGAGAACGACGCCCATGTGCGGGCGAAGGATGTCGTCATCTCGGCCTCCGGCACGTCGTTCCGGGTCGAGACGTTCCGGGGCGAACGCCAGGTGAACCTGCAGCTCGTCGGCAAGTTCAACGTGTACAACGCGCTCGCCGCGCTGGCCGCCGCGCTGTGCGAAGGCATCGAGCTGGACCGGGCCGCGGACAGCCTAGAGCGTACGCCGGGCGTTCCGGGAAGAGTCGAAGCCGTGAACGAAGGCCAGCCGTTCGCCGTCGTCGTCGACTACGCCCACACGCCGGACGGCCTGGACAACGTGCTGCGGACCGTGCGCGAGATCGCGGCGGGACGCGTCATTTGCGTATTCGGCTGCGGCGGAGACCGGGACCGGACCAAACGTCCGATCATGGGCCGCATCGCCTACGAATGGTCGGACTACGTCGTCGTCACGAGCGACAATCCGCGGACGGAGGACCCGCTCGCCATCCTGGCCGACATCGAGGCCGGATTGAAGGAGGCGGGGGCCGATCCGGCCGCTTACGAGCTGGAGCCGGACCGCGCCGCGGCCATTCACAAAGCGGTTGAAATGGCAAGCCCCGGAGATGTAGTATTGATTGCGGGGAAAGGGCATGAGACCTATCAAATCATTGGCGGCGTCACCCACGATTTCGACGACCGCCTCGTGGCGAGAGCCGCGTTAAGGAGCCTAGTCAAGTGATGCAAGCGTCTTTGCGACAAGTGGCCGCCTGGAGCGGCTCTTTAAGCTTTCCGTCGGAACCGGAAGCCGGAGACCTGCGGGTGGCGGGCGTGTCGACCGATACCCGCACGCTGGCGGCCGGACAGCTGTTCGTGCCGCTCGCGGGCGAACGGTTCGACGGCCACGACCATCTGGCCGCCGCCGAAGCGGCGGGAGCCGCAGCGGCGCTGTGGCAGGCGGACCGGCCGCTGCCGGACACGAGGCTGCCGCTCATCGTCGTGGCGGATACGCTCGCGGCTTTGCAGCGGCTGGCCGCAAGCTACCTCGCCTCGATCGGGGCGAAGGCGGTCGGCGTAACCGGCAGCAACGGCAAGACGACGACGAAGGACCTCGTCGCGTCGGTGCTGTCGACCGGCTATAAAGTAACGAAAACCGAAGGCAACTTCAACAATCATATCGGCCTTCCGCTGACAATTTTGCGCGCTCCCGCGGATACAGAGGTGCTCGTGCTGGAGATGGGCATGAGCGGCCGAGGCGAGATTGCGCTGCTGACGCGGATCGCGAAGCCCGTTGTCGCGATCATTACGAACATCGGCGAATCGCACCTGCTCCAGCTCGGCTCGCGCCGCAACATCGCCCGTGCGAAGCTGGAGATCGCGGAAGGGCTGCAGCCGGGCGGCACGCTCGTCTACAACGGCGACGAGCCGCTGCTGGCCGAAGAGCTGGCGGCCGCGCCGCTTCCGGAAGGAACGCGCGCGGTTACGTTCGGCCAGGGCGAAGGCTGCGCCCTCCGTCTCGGCCGCCTCGAAGGAACGGCCCAAGGCAGCCGCTTTACGGTCGCGGACGATCCGGACACGGAGTACGAGCTGCCCGTTCCCGGCCGCCACAACGCGCTGAACGCGCTGGCGGCCGTGGCGATCGGCCGGCTGTTCGGGCTGTCCGCCGGGCGGATCGCCGAAGGGCTTCGCACCGCGAAGCTTACGGGCATGCGCATCGAACGGACGACCGCGCGAAGCGGCGCGACCGTCCTCAACGACGCTTACAATGCGAGCCCCACGTCGATGCGGGCCGCGATCGATTTGCTGGGCGGCCTAGCGCCCGAAGCCGGCGGCCGCAAATATCTCGTCATCGGCGACATGCTGGAGCTCGGCCCCGAAGAGGCGGCGTTCCATGCCGGCATCGGCCGGTATGCGACGCCGGACAAGACGGACTTCCTGTTCGCGTACGGGCCGCTGTCGCTTCACGCCGTACGCGAAGCGGAGCGCGTCTTCCCTCCGGGAGCCGTCCGGCACTTCGCCGACAAGCGGGAGCTGATCGGGGAGCTGCTCGCGCGCCTCGGGCCGGCGGACTTGGCGCTCGTCAAGGCGTCGCGGGGCATGAAGCTGGAAGAAGTCGTATTCGCGCTGCAGAGAGGGGCCGTGGAGTGAGCTTATGGACTACGCATCGACGTTATGGACGCTAGGCGTATCCTTCGTGCTGGCGGCCTTGCTCGGTCCGCTGTGCATTCCCGTGCTCCGTCGGATGAAGTTCGGACAACAGGTTCGGGAAGAAGGACCGCAATCGCACCGGAAAAAAAGCGGAACCCCCACGATGGGCGGCGTCATCATCCTGCTGGCGCTGACGCTGGCGTTCCTGAAATTTTCCGACCGGGGCCTCGCCTTCTGGGCGCTCCTCGTCGCTTGCTTGGGCTTTGGGCTGGTCGGCTTCCTGGACGACTACATCAAGATCGTCATGAAGCGTTCCCTGGGCCTTACGGCCAAGCAGAAGCTGTTCGGGCAGCTGCTGTTTTCCATTCTGTTCTGCGTCATTTTGCACCGGATGGGACACAGCACGGCGATCGGATTCCCCGGCGTGCACGGGACGCTCGATCTCGGATGGGGCTATTATTTATTCGTCATCGTCATCTTCTTCGCCTCCAGCAACGCCGTGAACTTCACGGACGGCCTGGACGGCCTTCTGTCCGGGACAAGCGCCCTGGCGTTCGGCGCCTACATGCTCATCGCGCTGCAAGCGGCCCAGCCGCAATCGGCGATTTTCTCCGCGGCGATGATCGGCGCCGTGCTCGGGTTTCTCGTGTATAACGCGCACCCGGCCAAGGTGTTCATGGGCGACACCGGCTCGCTCGGCATCGGCGGAGGGCTGGCGGCGGTCGCGATTCTGACGAAGACGGAGCTTCTGCTCATCCTGATCGGCGGCGTGTTCGTCATGGAGATGCTGTCGGTCATCATTCAGGTCGCTTCGTTCAAAACCCGGGGCAAGCGGGTGTTCAAGATGAGCCCGATCCATCACCACTTCGAGCTGTCCGGCTGGTCCGAATGGCGCGTCGTCACGGTGTTCTGGGCGGTCGGGCTCGCGTTTGCCGCCGCCGGTTTGATCCTTTACAAGGGGCTATAAAAACATGAAATCTTTGGACAACTACCGGGGACGGCGCGTCGTCGTCCTCGGGCTCGCAAGAAGCGGCGTCGCCGCCGCCAAGCTCTTCCATGGAATCGGGGCGGACGTCATCGCCAACGACCGCAAACCGAGGGAGCAATGTCCCGAAGCCGAGGAACTCGAGGCTTTGGGCATTTCTGTTGTATGCGGGAGCCATCCGGACGATCTGGTGACGCCGGATACGGCATTGCTCGTCAAAAATCCCGGCATTCCGTACGCCGCGGACCCGGTTCGCCGGGCGTCCGAGCTCGGCGTGGAGACGGTGACGGAGGTGGAGGTGGCGGGGCTCATCTCGAAGGCCCCGATTATCGGCATCACCGGCTCCAACGGCAAAACGACGACGACGACGTGGACCGGCGCGCTGCTGGAGGCCGCCGGATTAAAGCCGGTCGTCGCGGGCAATATCGGCCGTCCGCTGTGCGACGCGGCGCAGGAGGTCGCGGCCGACAACTGGCTTGTCGCCGAGCTGAGCAGCTTCCAGCTGAAGGGGACGAACGCGTTCCGTCCCCGCATCGCCTGCCTGCTCAATCTCGCGGAGACGCATCTGGATTATCACGGCACGATGGCGGATTATGTCGGCTCGAAGGCGAAGCTGTTCGCCAATCAGACGGCGGACGACACCGCCGTCTACAATGCGGACGATCCGGTGTGCGCCGAAGTCGTCCAAGGCGCAGCGGCCCGCAAGCTCCCGTTCTCGCTGACGCAGCGGCTGGAGACGGGCGTGGCCGTGGAGCCGCCCTTCCCGCCGGCGAAGCCGGGCGAGAGTGTCCCGGAGACGGCCGGGCCGGAGCGGTGGATCGTCTACCGCCCCGGAGACGGCTCCGAGCGGCGCATCGTCCCGGTGGACCGGGTCGGCATTCCCGGCCGCCACAACGCGGCGAACGCGCTCGCGGCGGTCGCCGTCGCGCTGGCCGCCGGCGCGGAGCCGGACGCGCTGCGGGAGCCGCTTACGAGCTTCCGCGGCGTCGAGCACCGGCTCGAATTCGTCGGCGAATTCCACGGCGTTCGCTATTTTAACGACTCGAAAGCGACCAATCCGACGGCGACCGCCATGTCGGTCGCCTCGCTGCCGTCCCCGCTCATTCTGATCGCGGGCGGGCTCGACCGGGGCTCCGATTATATGGAGCTGCTGCCCGTGTTCCGGGACCGGCTCAAAGGGGTTGTCGCGCTCGGAGAGACGAGAGAGAAGATTCGGAAGGTGGCGGAGGCGGCCGGTTTAACGGCGGTGAAAATCGTCGAACCTGTGGGTGATGCCGCCGATACGCTGCGCCTCGCCGTCCGGGAAGCCGCCGCGCTCGCACAGCCGGGAGACACCGTGCTCCTGTCGCCCGCCTGCGCGAGCTGGGACATGTTCCCGTCCTATGAAGTTCGAGGCCGCATTTTTAAGGAATCGGCGCATACGTTGTAAGAAGGGGGCTCGTCCCCACTTCTTCGTACACGTGAGGTGTCCGGTACCATGGTCAAATCCCGTTCCGCTCCCGACATCTGGATGATCGCGGCCACGCTCGGCATTCTGGCCATCGGCGTGGTCATGGTGTACAGCGCCAGCGCCGTCGCGGCCTTCCACGATTACGGCGACAAGTTTTATTACGTCAAGCGCCAGCTGCTGTTCGCCGCGATCGGAGTGGCCGCCATGTTCGCGACGATGAACGTCGACTACTCCCGCTTGCGCAAATGGGCGCTGCCGGGTTTGATCATTTGCTTCGCGCTGCTCGTCGTCGTGCTCATTCCCGGCATCGGGGTCGTGCGCGGCGGCGCCAGAAGCTGGCTCGGCATCGGAAGCCTGGGCATCCAGCCGTCCGAATTCATGAAGCTCGCGATGATTCTCTATCTCGCCCGGCTGCTGTCCGAGCGCCAGAATCTGATGACTTCGTTCACCCGCGGCCTGCTCCCGCCGCTCGCCGTTCTCGGCACCGCGTTCGGGCTCATCATGCTCCAGCCGGACCTCGGCACGGGAGCGGTCATGATCGGTGCCGCGCTGCTCGTCATTTACGTTGCGGGCGCGAGGCTGTCGCATCTCGGCGGTCTCGGCCTGCTCGGCGTGGCCGGACTGGTCGGCCTGATCGCCGCCGCCCCTTACCGGCTTCAGCGGATCACGGCGTTCCTCGATCCGTGGCAAGACCCCCGAGGCGCGGGCTATCAGGCCATTCAGTCGCTGTACGCCATCGGGCCGGGCGGGCTCGTCGGCCTCGGCCTCGGCATGAGCCGGCAGAAATACAATTATTTGCCCGAGCCCCAGACGGACTTTATTTTCTCCATTCTCGCGGAGGAATTGGGCTTTATCGGCGGATCGCTGCTGCTGCTGCTGTTCCTGCTCTTGATCTGGCGGGGAATCCGCACCGCCATTACGATCTCCGACCCGTTCGGCAGCTTTCTCGCCGCGGGCATCGTCGGCATCATCGCCACCCAGGTGCTCATCAACATCGGCGTCGTCATCGGACTGCTGCCGGTGACGGGCATTACGCTGCCGCTCGTCAGCTACGGTGGCTCTTCGCTGACGCTGCTGCTGACGGCGCTCGGCATTTTGCTTAATCTATCCCGTTATACGAGGTGACTGGAATGCGTCTAGTGTTGACCGGCGGAGGCACCGGCGGCCACATTTACCCCGCGCTTGCGATCGGCCGCGAAGCGGCAGAGCATGAGCCGGATAGCGAATTGCTGTACATCGGCACGGCCAAAGGGCTCGAGAGCCGCATCGTTCCGCCTACGGACTTGCCGTTCGAGAGCATCGACATCTCCGGCTTCCGCCGGTCGCTGTCCATGGAGAACGTCCGGACGATCGTCCGGTTCCTGCAAGGGGTTCGCCGCTCCAAGGAGCTGCTTCGCCGGTTCAAGCCGGACATCGTGGTCGGCACGGGCGGGTACGTATGCGGCCCCGTCGTGTACGCGGCCTCGCGGCTCGGCATTCCGACGCTTATTCACGAGCAGAACGTCGTGCCCGGTTTGACGAATAAATTTTTAAGCCGGTACGCGAGCGCGGTGGCGGTCAGCTTCGCCGACTCCCTGCCGCACTTCTCGCGCCACCGCAACGTGAAGCACACGGGCAATCCGGTCGCTTCCGCGGTGGCGAAAGCCGACAAGGCCAAAGGCTTCGCCTCGCTGGGCCTTGCGCCGGGCACCCCGTTCGTGCTCGCCGTCGGCGGCAGCCGGGGCGCGCAAGCCGTCAACGAAGCGATCTCGGCGATGCTGCCGGGGCTCGCGGACCTGGACGGCATCCACTTTGTTTTCGTGACCGGTGAACGGTACTTCGAACAGACACAGACGCGGCTGGCCGAGCTGCCGGCCGCCGTCAAGCCGCGCGTTCACACGCTTCCTTACGTGCACAACATGCCGGAGGTGCTGGCGGCGGCTTCGCTCGTCGTCAGCCGGGCGGGGGCTTCCTCCCTGGCCGAGATTACGTCGCTCGGCGTTCCGGCCATCCTGATTCCGTCGCCGAACGTGACGAACAATCATCAGCAGCCGAACGCGGAGAGCCTGGCGGCCGCCGGAGCCGCGGAGATGATTCTGGAGAAGGATTTGAACGGCGAGTCGCTGCTTTCCGCCGTGACGAAGATCGTGCGGGATCCGGCGAAGCGCGAACGGATGGCGCGGGTGTCGCGAAGCCTCGGCATGCCGGGGGCGGCGGCCGCCATTTACGAACAGATGCTTCAAGCGATGAAGCGCAAATAAAGCTGCACAAAGAAGGGCACGGCTTGGCTGCTGGGCGTTTGTCACCTCGCCGTCAGCTTCGACATAAGATACAGCGTGATCGTGATAGTCGAGCTTGCGCGAGCGGCGAACGGAGCAGCGAAGCCGAACCAATTCAGGGGCAAGGGGGAACATTTATGCAACAGCTGGTCGCGGAACTGGAACAAGCCCGAGTCGGCCGCGTGAGCTTGAACGAACCGCTCGCCGGACATACGACTTGGAAAATCGGCGGACCCGCGGACATCTTCCTCGTTCCCGATTCCCAAGAACAATTGGCCGCGGCGATTCGCGTCCTGCACCGGCACGGCGTTCCTTGGACGGTGCTCGGCCGGGGCTCCAACACGCTCGTCTCCGACAAGGGCGTCCGGGGGGCCGTCGTCAAACTGGGCGCGGGCTTTGATTTCGCGCAGTTCGACGGCAGCGCCGTCCGGGCGGGCGCTTCCTTTTCCTTCGTCAAGCTGTCGGTCGTGGCCGGCAAGGAAGGGCTCTCCGGACTGGAATTCGCGGGAGGAATTCCGGGTACGGTGGGGGGAGCCGTCTATATGAACGCCGGAGCGCACGGCTCGGACGTGTCACGCATCTTCAAGTCGGCCGACATCGTCTGGGAGGACGGAACGCTGGAAACGTACGGAAAGGATGAGATGGCCTTCGATTATCGCCGCTCCGTTCTGCAGGATCGCCGCGGCATCGTGACAGAAGCGACGTTCCAGCTGCGGAAAGGCGACCGCAAGGAGATCGCCGCCGCGATGGCTTCCTACAAAGATCGCCGCAGGCGCACGCAGCCTCTGCAGATGGCATGCGCGGGCAGTGTGTTCCGCAACCCGCCGAACGATCATGCCGCCCGGCTGATCGAAGCCGCCGGTCTCAAGGGCGCCCGCGAAGGCGGCGCCGAAGTCTCCCTTCTGCACGCCAACTTTATCGTAAACCATGGCGATGCCAAGGCCGAGGACGTCCTCACCCTCATTCGCCGGATTCAGAGCACCGTGGAAGACCGATTCGGAATTCGATTGGTGCCGGAGGTTCTCCTGATGGGTGAGCGGTAATCCGGAGGTGAAACCCTTGGACAAACTGGTGATTGAAGGCGGCAAGCCGCTTTCGGGCACCATACGCATCCACGGAGCCAAAAACGCCGCTCTGCCGATTCTCGCCGCCAGCGTGCTTGCGGGAGAACCGGTGACGATTCGCAACGTTCCTCGACTGTTGGATATCGAAGTGATGCTTCATATTTTGCAAGATTTGGGCTGCAAGACTTTGCACGAAGGCGACCGGGTGACGGTCGACAGCTCCACCGCTTCCTCCTCGCACGTGCCGGAAAGCCTGATGCGCCTGATGCGGTCGTCGGTGTTCCTGATGGGTCCGCTGCTGGCTCGCTTCGGGGAAGTCGAGGTGTACCAGCCGGGAGGCTGCGCCATCGGGGAGCGGAAAATCGATCTGCACCTGCGCGGGCTGCAAGCGCTCGGCGCCGACATTCGCGAGACCGGCAGCCGGATTGTGTGCAAGGCCAAACGGCTCGTCGGCGCGGAGATTATCCTCGATTTTCCGAGCGTCGGCGCGACGGAGAACATTATGCTGGCGGCCGTCCTCGCCAAAGGCCGGACGACGATCGTCGGTGCGGCGCGGGAGCCGGAAATCCAGGATTTGCAGCGGTTTCTTAACGAGCTGGGCGGCCAGGTCAAGGGAGCGGGAACGGATACCGTCACCATCGACGGGGTGTCTTCCTTGTCCGGCTGCGATTTCGAGATCATTCCCGACCGCATCGTGACGGGCACGGTCATGGTGGCCGCCGCCGCGACGAAAGGCAACGTGACGCTCGAGGGAACGCAGCCCGGCCATCTGACCTCGCTGATTCACGTGCTGCGGCGCGCGGGTGTTCACATCGAAGTAGAGAATGCTATAATGAGAATCGGCGCCGCAGGCCGTCCGCGCGCGGTCGATCGGGTCGTCACGTCGCCGTACCCGGCGTTTCCGACGGATCTGCAGGCGCAGCTCATGATTTTGCTTGCCTTGGCCGACGGGGTCAGCATCGTGAAGGAGACGGTGTTCGAAGGGCGGTTCAAGCACGTCGACGAATTGAGCCGCATGGGGGCCGATATCCGGCTCGACCTGAACACTGCGTTCATCCGCGGCGTTCCCCAGCTTTACGGCACGACGGTCGAAGCGACCGACCTTCGGGCCGGAGCCGCGCTCGTCATCGCGGGATTGGCCGCCCAAGGCCGGACCGTGGTGGAGCACGTTCATCATATCGACCGGGGTTACGACCGGATCGAGAACATGTTCGGACGATTGGGCGGGGAAATCGTTCGCCAACCGTTCGAGCGGATTGCGGCAGGCTCGCATCGATAATTCATCCCCCGCTGAAGCGGAACGATCCTTTGGTGGGGTCTTTTTTTACCGCGCAAGCGGACAAGCGTCTTCGGAAGAACCGGCCCGCGAAAGGAGGAGCACGGCATGGCCGAACGGATACCCGCGCTCAAGCGGGAAGTTGTAGAGAAGCGGCGGCCGGTCGGCAAGCTGCTCGGCATCGTGATCTCGTTATTCGTCATCGCGCTGGTCGTCCTGTTTTTCCGCTCTTCGCTGTCGCGGATCACCGATATCGAAGTGACGGGGCTCAAGCATGTGAAGAAAGCGGAGGTCGAGCAAGCGCTCGGCGTTCGGACGGGGGATTCTTACTTCCGGGGCAGTCCGGCAGCGCTCGAGCGCAAGGTCAAGTCGCTTGGAGCGGTCAAGTCCGTCAAGGTGACCAAGACGTTCCCGGGGAAGCTCACGGTCGCCGTCGAGGAATATCCCGAAGTCGCCGTGGAACTGGACGGATCCGGCCAATCGTCGGTCGTACTGGCGAACGGCCTGTCCGTCCCCCTGGACGCAGGGGAGGCGCTGCCGGACATGCCGGTTCTGACGGGCTGGAGCGCGAACGATCCGAATCGCGCGGCTTTGTGCGCTGCGCTCGGCGGTTTGCGGCCTGCGCTGCTTGGCGACTTTTCCCAAATTGCGCCCGACGCTTCGAAGGCTTACCCGGATCGGATCAAACTGTATACGCGGTCCAAATTCGAAGTCGTCACGACGATCGGCCTTCTGCCCGAGAAGGCGAATATATTAAGCGAGATCGTAGAGAATCGGGAGCCCGGAAAGGTCGTTCTGCTGGAAGCGGACACTTATATGCCTTATTCGGCACAAAGTGCGCTCCAAAACTCCGCGGAAGCCGATAATAATAAGGAAAAGGGCTCTACTCAATAGCCCGAAACAATGCTAGAATTTCAAATATCGGCTGCACGATCATCCCTGCTGAGGGATTTGAGAAATAAGAATGAGAAACATGAAAATTTTTGTTGAAAAAAGAGGGAAAACCTCGGAGATGTTGAATATGTAGAGGAAGCATCCCATTTCGCAGCTATTTTCAACGATCAATTGGAGGTGCCACCGGTTGAGCAGCAACGACCTCATCGTCAGCCTGGACATCGGCACGTCGAAAGTCCGGGTGATTATCGGGGAAATCAGCAACGGGGCCATTAACATCATTGGCGTCGGTTCCGCGGATTCCGAGGGCATCCGCAAAGGCGCCATTGTCGATATTGACCAGACCGTTCAATCGATCCGAAACGCCGTCGACCACGCCGAACGCATGGTGGGGATTACGATCGGCGAAGTATATGTCGGCATCGCCGGCAACCATATCGCTTTGCAGAGCAACCACGGCGTCGTCGCCGTGTCGAACGAAGACAGGGAGATCGGGGAAGAAGACATCGAACGGGTGCTCCAGGCGGCCAAAGTCGTCGCGCTCCCGCCGGAGCGGGAAATTATCGGCTTGCTGCCCAAGCAGTTCCTCGTCGACGGCTTGGCCGGCATTCAGGATCCTCGCGGCATGATCGGCGTGCGTCTGGAAGTCGAGTGCACGATTATTACGGGAACCAAAGCGGCCGTACATAACTTGATGCGGTGCGTCGAGAAGGCGGGGTTGCGGATTGCCGGGATCGTTCTCATGTCTCTGGCGTCCGGCATGATGGCGCTCACGAAGGACGAGAAGATGATGGGAACGGTGCTTGCCGACATCGGCGCGGGGGCTACGACGCTCGCCATCTTCGAAGGCGGCAGCCTGGCCGCCGTGTCCACGCTTCCGATCGGCGGCGACTACGTGACGAGCGACATTTGCTACGGCCTCAAGACGCAGACCGAACATGCGGAGAAGATCAAGCTCAAGTACGGCTGCGCCCGTACGGAGGACGCCGCGGACGACCAGAAGTTCAAGGTGATGCGCGTCGGCAGCAACGTGGAGAAGGAATTTTCCCAATACGATCTGGCGGCCATCATCGAGCCCCGCATGCAGGAGATCTTCCAGATGATCCGCCAAGAAGTCAAGCGGCTCGGTTATTTGGACAAGCTCAACGGGTACGTCCTGACGGGCGGATCGGTGTCTATGCCCAGTGTGCTCCCCCTCGCGCAAAGCGAATTGGAATCGAGCGTTCGGATTGCGGTGCCGGACTTTATCGGCGTTCGCGATCCTTCGTTCAGCAGCGGCGTCGGCATGATTCAATACGTCACGAAATACGTCCGCACCCGAGGACCGGCTGCTCCCAAGCGTCAGGCGAAGAGCAAACCGGCGGCGGGGGCCGCTACGAAGCCCGGAATATTGGAATGGGTCAAGAACATGTTCAAAGAATTCATATGAGCCGCCGCTGAGAAGAGATTCAGATAGCGATGCGAGGAGGAATTTGGAATTATGTTGGAGTTTGATTTTGAAATGGAGCCGCTCGCAAAAATTAAAGTCATTGGCGTCGGTGGCGGCGGCAGCAACGCGGTCAACCGAATGATCGAGAACGGCGTCAAGGGCGTCGAGTTTATTACGGTGAACACGGACGCCCAGGCGCTTCACTTAACGAAGTCGGAACAGAAGCTGCAGATCGGGGACAAGCTGACCCGCGGCCTCGGCGCCGGAGCCAATCCGGAAGTCGGGAAGAAGGCGGCGGAAGAGTCCCGCGAAGCCATCATGAACTCGCTGCGCGGCTCCGACATGATTTTCGTCACCGCCGGCATGGGCGGAGGCACCGGAACCGGCGCGGCTCCGGTCATCGCCGAGCTGGCCAAGGAAGCCGGAGCGCTGACGGTCGGCGTCGTCACGCGCCCGTTCACCTTCGAGGGCCGCAAGCGGTCCACGCAGGCGGAACAAGGCATTGAAGCGCTCAAGGAGAAAGTCGACACGCTGATCGTCATTCCGAACGACCGGCTGCTGGAGATCGTCGACAAGAAGACGCCGATGATGGAAGCGTTCCGCGAAGCGGACAACGTGCTCAAGCAAGCCGTGCAAGGCATCTCCGACCTGATCGCGGTTCCCGGACTCATCAACCTCGACTTCGCCGACGTGAAGACGATCATGACCGAGCGCGGCTCGGCGCTGATGGGCATCGGGGTCGCTTCCGGCGAGAACCGCGCCATGGAAGCGGCGAAGAAAGCGATCATGAGCCCGCTGCTGGAGACGTCGATCGAAGGCGCGCGCGGCATTATTATGAATATTACCGGGGGCTCCAACCTCTCGCTGTTCGAAGTGAACGAGGCCGCCGAGATCGTCATCGCCGCTTCCGACCCGGAAGTGAACATGATTTTCGGCGCCAGCATCGACGACAGCATGAAGGACGAGATCAAAGTGACGGTCATTGCGACCGGCTTCGAGAACAAGGTGCAAAGCCGCGGCCGCATTCAGACGACGCCTCAGCACCAGCATCAACATCCGCAGCCGCCGGAGCCGCACGATACGCGTTCCGCGAACTCCGGCAGCAACCTGCGGCCGTTCGGCAGCAACAACCTGCCCAGCGACCAGTTGGACATCCCGGCATTCCTGCGCAACCGTCCCCGCGGCGACCGCTAAACCTTCCGCTCCTCCGCATAGCTACTCATCCGGCCTTGCTCCGATCGTCTCGGAGCAAGGCTTCTTTGCTTTTGAAGCGAATCCCCTCCGAGCTCCCGATTTTTATCCAGATCGCGGAGAAGATCGAAAACGACATTATCGACGGGACGTTGCCCGAAGAGACGCAGGTGCCGTCGACGAACCAATTTGCGGCCTTCTATCAGATCAATCCGGCGACGGCGGCGAAGGGCGTCAACCAGCTAGTGGATCAAGGCATTCTGTACAAGAAGAGAGGGATCGGCATGTTCGTCAAGGAAGGCTCTCGCGCCGTACTGATCGAGAAGCGCAAGGAACAATTTTACGATCAGTACGCCTTGTCGATGCTCCGGGAAGCGGAGAAGCTCGGGATTACGAAGGACGAATTGGCGAATATGATTCGAAGAGGGGAGAACGGCCGATGAACGCGATTGTGGAAGTGAACCGGCTTCGCAAAACGGAGACCGACCGGCTGCGCGGCATGGCTTATACCGTGACGGGGCCGGCGGCGAAAGTCGACGCGTTCGTTCGGGGCAAGCGGGAGCTTCACCGCGAACCGTTCGGCGGTTCGGTGTCCGCCGTCGTCATGGGCGCCGAGACCGGAGCCCGGCGCGACCGCGAGGAGGCCGAACGGGCGGGACTGGAATTTGCGACGGCGTCGCTGCGGCAGTTGATCGTTTATTTGACGAAAGACGGGATTTCGACGGCAAAGGCAGGGGATCGCGCATGAACCGGATTGAAGGCGTCGTACGCATGCATCTGCGGGACAAAACGTTTTGGATGATTGTGCCCTGGTCCATTCTCCTCTTTTCTTTTCTCGTAAATTTGATTATCGGCGTGCTCATCGCGAGCAGATGGGCTTTTCCAGCGGCGGTTTGGGAAGCATCTTCATCTACCTCTTCGTATGCGGCGTGCTGACGATCTCGCAAACGTTCCCGTTTGCGCTAGGGCTCCAGTGTGCGAAGGAAGAATTTCTTCCTCGGAACGACCGTTGCCGGCGCCGTGTTGAGCGCGATTTATGCGTTTTTGCTGAGTCTGCTGTCCGTTGCGGAGAAGGCTACGGGCGGCTGGGGCGTTAAACTGGACTATTTCCGGATTCCGTGGCTTAGCGACGTCCGGGTTGCGGATGGGTCTGGATGATGTTCGTTCTATTTCTGAACTTGTTCTTTCTCGGCCTCGTCTTCGCCGCTTGGCACCGAAGATTCGGACGCGCCTCGCTGTTCGCCCTGTTGGCGATTGTGATTACGCTCCTTGGCGTCGGCGCCGTGCTCTGCACGTATTTCGGACGCCGGGACGATCTGTTCGGGTGGCTCAGGCCGCTCTCCCGGGGCTGTCTCCGAAGGTCGACTTCGACCGTTTGGAGGCGGCCCCTTTCCTGTTGCGGCGGGTGTGCGCCAATGTGTCTCAATCGTTGAGCCGCTTTGACCGTTGTGGCCGGGAACACGTTAAAGAGTCTCAGCATTTGAGTCACTTTGGCGGTTTCGGCCGAGAATGCGGCGAAGAGTGTCAGCAGTTGAGTCACTTTAGCCATTTCGGACGCCCATACGCCGATGTGTTTCAGTATCTGAATCTCTTTCGTCGCTTCCGCAGAGATTGCGCCGATGCGTCCCACAATTTCAGCCTCGTTCAGCCTGATGACCGGGAACACGCCGAAGAGTCTCGCTAATAGGAGCCTCCTTACGCCAGCCTGGCCCAGCACACGCCATGCGCGGCGGGGACGAGAACGGCGTCGATGTCGAACGCAGCGGCGCGATCGAGAAGCGGCCGAACGAGATCGGGCCGGAGACGCCCGAGAAGACGGAAGCGGCATCCGACGTTCGGGAAGGGACGCGAACGTCCCGCAATAAGCCGACAAAAAAACAAACGGAAGGGCGGCAGGATTAGACAGACACCGGAGATGAATCGGATTATACTGGGTTCATCCATCCCGGCCTCGACCAAACGGCGTTCCGGGCGAAGAAGGATGGCGAATCCGGATGACCGTGTATGTGGATTTGGTGTTTCTCACGAACCTGGCCATTGACGGGACGGTTCTGCTTACGACCGCCAAAGCTCGCAAACTTCGGCCCAAACGGCGCCGCATCGCCCTCTCCGCGGGGTTGGGCGCCGTTTATGCCGCCGCGATGTTCCTGGCGGACGTCCCTTACCTGTACAGCTTCGGCGCGAAAGTGCTCGTCTCGCTCGTTATGGTGCTGTGCGCATTCGGCTACGGAGGACCGCTCAGGCTGCTGCGTCTGTTCGCCACGTTCTATCTGGTCAACTTCGCCACGCTGGGCGGCGTTCTCGGCTTCTCCTTCCTGCTGCGGCAATCCGGCACGCCGTGGGGGGGCATGACGTTCACCCCGGACGGAGGATTGCTGCTGGACTGGCATATGCAGCTCGGCCTGTTCGCGGCGTCGTTCGCCCTTTCGGTCTGGCTGTTCCGGGGCGCGTCGGCCAGCGCCGAACGAACCGGACGGCTGGAGGCGCTGATCGTGGACGTGACGGTCTCGGTGGGCGGAGAGAAGCGGGAATGCCGGGGGCTGGTGGATACGGGCAACCGGCTGTACGATCCGCTGACGCGAATTCCGGTCATGATGATGGAAGCGTCGCTGTGGAAGGATCGTCTGCCTTCCGGCTGGGCCGAGAGGCTCCGCGACGAGCCGGCCGACCGGCTCGTCGCGGAGTTGGACGCCGCGTCGGAGGAAGGCTGCGCCTGGGGTGACCGGCTGAGGCTCGTTCCCTATCGCAGCGTGAACGGGAATACCCGTCTGCTGCTGGCGTTCAAGCCCGATTCCGTCGCCGTCGCCCGCAGCGGCTCTCCGGCCCGCGATTATAAACGGGTGTTGATCGGAATGGACGGAGGCACGCTGTCTCCGGACGGATCGTACCGCGCCATCGTGCATCCCGATCTGGGAATGGCGTTCGACGCGGAACCGGTCCCATCCCAGCCTGCATGACAGGAGGTTGAAGAAGTGCTCGTAAAATTAAGGCTGATCTCCCAACTGACGCTCTATCGCCTGTTGTTCCGGTTAGGATGGAAGAGCGAGGAAGTGTACTACATCGGGGGGAGCGAGGCGCTTCCGCCTCCGCTGACCCGCGAGGAAGAGGAATACTTGCTGGAGCGCCTCTCGACGGGCGATGCCGCCATCCGCGCCATGCTGATCGAGCGCAATCTTCGCCTCGTCGTCTATATCGCCCGCAAGTTCGAGAACACCGGCATCCATATCGAAGATCTGGTGTCCATCGGGACGATCGGGCTGATCAAAGCGGTGAACACGTTCGACCCGGAGAAAAAGATCAAGCTGGCCACGTACGCCTCGCGCTGCATCGAGAACGAAATTTTGATGTACCTACGCCGCAACAGCAAGACGCGGACCGAAGTCAGCTTCGACGAGCCGCTGAACATCGACTGGGACGGCAACGAGCTGCTGCTGTCGGACGTGCTCGGCACGGAGAACGATACGATCTACCGCAACATCGAGGAGCAGGTGGACCGCAAGCTGCTGCACAAGGCGCTCGACAAGCTGAGCGAGCGGGAGCGGACGATCATGGAGCTCCGGTTCGGCCTCGCCGACGGGGAGGAGAAGACGCAGAAGGACGTCGCCGACCTGCTCGGCATCTCGCAATCGTACATTTCCCGGCTGGAAAAACGGATTATCAAACGGCTGCGGAAGGAATTCAACAAAATGGTTTGATCGAATAAAAACCCCTTCCCCGGAGATACTTTACATTAACGCTGCTCCCCGGGAGGAATTCACCTTGACCCGCAACAAAGTGGAGATTTGTGGAGTCGACACCTCAAAGCTGCCCGTCCTCACCAACGCCGAAATGAGGGAACTGTTTCTCGCTCTGCAAACCCGAGGGGAACTCGAAGCCCGGGAGAAATTGGTCAACGGCAATTTGCGTCTTGTGCTGAGCGTCATCCAGCGGTTCAACAACCGCGGGGAATTCGTGGACGACCTGTTCCAGGTCGGCTGCATCGGACTGATGAAGGCCATCGACAATTTCGATCTCGGCCAGAACGTACGCTTCTCGACGTATGCCGTGCCCATGATTATCGGGGAAATTCGCCGCTACTTGCGCGACAACAATCCGATCCGCGTCTCCCGGAGTCTCAGGGATATCGCCTACAAAGCGCTGCAGGTGCGCGACCAATTGACGAACCAGCATTCCCGCGAGCCGACGATTCTGGAAATTTCCGAGGCGCTGGGCGTGCCCAAGGAGGACATCGTCTTCGCGCTCGACGCCATTCAAGATCCCGTCTCGCTGTTCGAGCCGATCTACCATGACGGGGGCGACCCGATCTACGTCATGGACCAGATCAGCGACGAACGCAACAAGGACATCCAATGGATCGAGGAGATCGCGCTCCGGGAAGCGATGCGCAAGTTGAACGAACGCGAGAAAATGATTTTGTCGATGCGTTTCTTCGAAGGGAAGACGCAGATGGAAGTGGCCGACGAGATCGGCATCTCGCAGGCGCAGGTGTCCCGGCTCGAGAAGTCGGCCATTCAGCAAATGCAGAAGCACGTCAAAATCTGAATCCGAACCGAAGGAAGCGGGCCGCGCGCCCGCCTTTTCTTTTTGTTAGGAGATACCGGGGGCTCCCCCAAAAGGAATCGGAATACGCTGCAACGCATCACGTCACTTTTGGGGGATTTGATATCGGGGCTCCCCCAAAAGGAATCGGAATACGCTGCAACGCATCACGTCACTTTTGGGGGATTTGATATCGGGGCTCCCCCAAAAGGAATCGGAATACGCTGCAACGCATCACGTCACTTTTGGGGGATAAAATGAAGTCCTTTCCGACCGGCAGGCTCATATACTGTACGAGAAGCGATTCGGACGCGCCGAGAAAGCGGGGGAGGCGGCTCATGAAAATTTCCGATTTCCAGACGAAGGACGTCATTAATATCGTGGATGGGAAAAAGCTTGGCCAGGTCAGCGATTTGGAGCTCGATCTGCGCCAGGGTCGGATCGATTCGATCGTTGTGCCGACGGTCAGCCGGTTTTTCGGCATGTTCGGCGGCGGCAACGACGTCGTCATTCCCTGGCGCAACATCGTCAAAATCGGAGCCGACGTCGTGCTCGTGCGGCTGGATGACGCCAAAGCGTACCGCACCGAAGAGTCGGAAGGGGGCGGGAGGTAACGTCCGGCGCCTTCCTTTCCTTTTCGCGAAGCGGCCGCTGTGTTACACTTGGGGCGGAGGTGGAGACCATGGAACCGTTCAAACCGCGAAGCGGGCGGCATGAAGCCGCGCTTCTGCATCTGGACGTCTGGGAGGAGAACGAGAGCGTCACGGCGGGCTTCTCGACCCGGAACGGCGGGGTGAGCGCTTCTCCGCGCAACACGCTCAATACGGCGCTGCATGTCGGCGACATTGCTGCCGACGTCATCGCCAACCGCCGCCGGGTGGCCGAAGCGCTCGGCTGGGACTTCGCGGCGTGGACCTGCGCCGAGCAGGTGCACGGCAACCGCGTCCACGCGGTGACCGCCGCCGACCGGGGCCGCGGCCGCCTGGACCGCGAATCCGCGATTCCGGACGCGGACGCGCTGATCACGAACGAGCCCGGCGTGCTGCTCGTCATGTATTTCGCGGACTGCGTGCCGCTTTATTTTTACGACCCGGCCACGGGCGCGGCGGGGCTGGCCCATGCCGGCTGGAAGGGCACCGTCGCGGACGTCGCCGGCGAGACGATCCGGGCGATGGGCGAGACGTACGGCGCCCGTCCGGAGACGATGCGCGCCGCCGTCGGACCGTCGATCGGCGCCTGCTGCTACGAGGTGGACGAAGCGGTGATGGGGCGCGTAAGGCCGTTGACGGGGCGGCTTCGGGAGGAGTTCGGGGCGCCGGAAGAGACGTTTTACAAGGATGGCGGCAACGGCCGCGCGCGGCTCGACTTGAAAGAAATCAACCGACATCTTATGATAAAAGCAGGAATTTTGCCGAGCCGCATCGAAATGACAACATGGTGCACCGGGTGCCGGACCGATCTGTTCTTCTCGCATCGCATGGAGAAGGGCGCGACAGGCCGGATGATGAGCTGGCTCGGCAAGCTGAAGGGGTGAACGCTTCCGTGGCCTTGCAAGACCGGATGCGCGACGTGGAACAACGAATACAAGAGGCTTGCCGGCGCAGCGGCCGGAGGCGGGAGGACGTGAACGTCGTCGCCGTCACCAAGTACGTGTCCGCGGCGACCGCGGCGAACGCCGTATCTCAAGGAATCCGGCACATCGGGGAGAACCGCTGGCCGGATTCGGAGGAGAAATGGCGGCTGCTTCACGGACAAGCCGTCTTCCACTTTATCGGCTCGCTGCAAACGAGGAAAGTCAAAGACGTCGTCGGCCGTTTCGATTACATACACTCGCTGGACCGCCTGCCGCTCGCGGAGGAAATCCAGAAGCGGGCCGCCGCGCTGGACATCGTCGTCCCCTGCTTCTTGCAGGTGAACGTCTCCGGAGAGGCGTCCAAGCACGGCATGCGGCCGGAGGAGCTGGACGATCTCGCCGCCGCGCTCCGCGGGCTCGACCGGATTCGGCCTGTCGGCCTCATGACGATGGCGCCGCTGGCGAGCGAGGCGGAGGAGACGCGGCCCGTGTTCAGGCGCCTTCGCCAGCTAAGGGACCAGATGAACGCGAAGAGAGCGTTCCCCGCGCCGCTGACCGAATTGTCCATGGGCATGTCGGGCGATTTCGAGGTGGCGATCGAGGAAGGCGCGACCTGGGTGCGATTGGGCAGCATATTGGTGGGTAAAGAAGAAGAAGCCTGACAATGCGATTCGCCGGACCGATCCGGGTCGGCCACACGGGAGGGAAAATCATGAGCGTAATGAACAAATTTTTGAACTATTTGGGCTTGCAGGAAGAGGAAGCTCCGGCCGACCGGGATAAGATGGGAATCGAAGACGAGCAGGAAGTTGAAACTTCTCCGTTCGAGCTCCGTAAACAATCAAGTAAGAACAACGTCGTCAGCATTCATTCGCAGAAGAGCGTCCGCGTCATGCTCGCGGAGCCGCGCACGTACGACGAGGCGCAGGAGATGGCGGATCACCTGAAGTCCCGACGTTCCGTCATCGTCAATTTGCAGCGGGTCCGGCGCGAGCAAGCGGTTCGTATCGTCGATTTCCTGAGCGGAACCGTCTATGCGCTCGGAGGACATATTTCCAAGATCGGTACGAATATTTTCCTCTGCACGCCCGATTCCGTGGAAATATCCGGAACGATCTCGGAAATGATGGCGGAGGAAGCCGACTATCAAAAAATGAGGTGACCTCTGTTTGGACCAACTGGCAAGCTTTATATGGCTCGTATACAACATCTACTTTTACGTGATTCTGATCTATGTGCTTATGTCCTGGGTTCCCGCGGTTAGGGAGAGCTTCGTCGGAGAGCTGCTCGGCAAGATCGCCGAGCCTTATTTGCAAATTTTCCGCAGGTTCATTCCGGCGATCGGAGGCGTTCTCGACATCTCGCCGATTGTCGCGCTTATCGCCCTGCGCTTCATCGCTCAGGGGCTGATTGCGGTCCTGGACGTGTTCATCCGCTAGATCCGCTCACGTTGTGCCCGAAAGGAATCGATCGACTGATGCCGCATCCCGACATTTACGCGCACTTTCATCCCGACGAGCGACCGTTCGTCGACCGCGCCTGGGAGTGGGTCGAGAGAGCCGCCGAGCTTCATGAAGTTCGGCGAACCGACTTTCTCGATCCCCGCCAGGCGCATATTTTGTTTACGCTCGCGAATCGCCATCCGAACGCCGCCATCCGGCTCGACGGCGGCAGCCCCGACGCGGAGCGCCGCCGGGCGATCGTGGCGCCCGACTACCGGCCGCTCGAGGACGAGCCGATCGGCATCGCCGTGCTGGACATCGCCTCAAGCGACCGCCGCATCGCGGGTCTTGATCACGGCGATTATCTCGGGGCGCTGCTTGGCCTCGGCATCAAGCGCGAGAAGATCGGCGACATCCACGTCCGCGAGGACGGCTGCCACGCGCTGATCGCCGAGGAGATCGGCGACTTCCTTCGCACCCATCTGAGGCAAGTCCACCGCGCCGCGGTGACGGCGTCGCTGCTCCCGCTGGAAGAGCTGCGCGAAGTGAAGCCGCAGCTTGAAGAATCGGTCGTCTCCGTCGCTTCCATGCGGCTGGACGGCGTGGCGAGCGACGTGTTCCGGCTGAGCCGGGCGAAAATCGTCGAGCCGATCCGCGCCGGCCGCTGCCGCGTCAACTGGAAGACGGTCGAGGATCCGTCCGTCCCGCTGTCGGAAGGCGACGTCGTCTCGCTCAAAGGGTTCGGCCGTTTCAAGGTTTTGAACGTGGAGGGCGTCTCCAAAAGCGGGAGAATCCGCGCGCGAATCGGCAAATTTGTATAAGCTCCCGGGAGGAATTTGCCGTCTTCCGTCGAATTGAGTGAATGAACATAACCGGACAAAGAACTCGGGAGGTACGTTAATGCCGCTTACTCCATTGGACATTCATAACAAGGAATTCGCCCGGCGCCTTCGCGGCTACGACGAAGACGAAGTCAACGAATTTCTGGATCAGATTATTAAAGATTACGAAGCGATGATTCGCGAGAACAAAGAGCTGCAAAACCAGGTGGCTGCGCTTCAGGAGAAGCTGAGCCACTTCGCGAATATCGAGGAGACGCTCAGCAAGACGATCATCGTCGCCCAGGAAGCGGCCGACGAGCTCAAGAATAACGCGAAGAAGGAAGCGCAGCTCATCGTCAAGGAAGCGGAGAAGAACGCCGACCGCATCATCAACGACTCGCTCGTCAAATCCCGCAAGGTGGCGATGGAAGCGGAGGAGTTGAAGAAGCAGGCCGCGATCTACCGCGCGCGCTTCCGGGCGCTCGTCGAATCGCAGCTCGACCTGCTCAACCAGGACGGCTGGGATTCGCTCGAAGCAAGCGATTCCCGCGTACGCGAATTGGAGTAGCGTTCGCGCATTTTTTTATCAGGAATGGCCGAGGGAGGCCGTCTCCCAGCTTTCGGGCCTATGGGACGGCCTTTTGTCGCGTGCGCGAACCTGCCTCTATCATCGATCGGCCGTATGGAACGTATGCGGATGCCGGGCATGTAGGGTGCAGCGATAACCATCGTTTGATGCGCGAGTCGTCGGCGCGCGGGTCCGAGTCGGTCGATCGCACAAATGATTTGACAAACGGAGGATTTATCGTTATAAAAAAGGGAAGAAGATGAAGACGAACGTCGAAGACGGGAACAAGTGCCTCATGAGCGGATGTCAGAGAGCTGGCGGCCGGTGCGAGCCAGCGTGAAGCGATGGCGGCATATCCTCCCCGAGACGTCGCGCCGAACGGCCGGACCTTCCGGCATGCTAGGCGCGGACGGATTCCCTGCCGTTATCAGGGCGGCGCAGCTTCTTGCCGCTGCGCTCTCGAGTGCCGCTATCGCACGCCCAAGGGCTGCGCGAGGCGGAACAAGGGTGGTACCGCGAGTCGAACTCGTCCCTTTGCCGGGACGGGTTTTTTTATTTTTTCCACAGACTCCACGAAAGGAAGCGAACGACATATGAACCGCGTAGACGTCAAAGAGAAGGCGCGCGCCCGCGAGCTGCGCGTCCTGGACAAATGGAAGAGAGAGGATACGTTCCGCCGGTCGATCGACAATCGCGAAGGAGCGCCGAACTTCGTTTTTTACGAAGGGCCTCCGACCGCGAACGGCAAGCCGCACATCGGGCACGTGCTCGGGCGCGTCATCAAGGATTTCGTCAGCCGCTACAAGACGATGTCCGGCTACCGCGTCATCCGCAAAGCCGGCTGGGACACGCACGGCCTGCCCGTCGAGCTCGGCGTCGAGAAGCAGCTCGGCATTTCCGGCAAGCAGGAGATCGAACGGTACGGCGTCGAAGCGTTCGTCAAGAAGTGCAAGGAGAGCGTGTTCGAATACGAGCGCCAATGGCGCGAGCTGACCGAAGCGATCGCTTACTGGACGAACATGGACGACCCTTACATCACGCTGGACAACCGCTACATCGAGAGCGTCTGGAACATTCTGGCGACGATTCACGACAAAGGGCTGCTGTACCGCGGCCACCGCGTCAGCCCGTACTGCCCGGACTGCCAGACGACGCTCAGCTCGCACGAAGTGGCGCAAGGCTACGAGGATGTTAAGGATTTGACCGCCACGGCCAAGTTCAGGCTGAAGGACAGCGGCGAGTTCGTGCTGGCGTGGACGACGACGCCTTGGACGCTGCCGGCGAACGTGGCGCTGGCCGTTCATCCGGATATCGAATACGTCCGCGTCCGCCAGGACGGCGAGACGTACATCGTGGCCGGCACGCTGGCGGACAAAGTTATGAAGGGCGAATACGAGACGCTGGGCTACGTCAAGGGCAAGGAGCTGGTCGGGCTCGAATACGAGCCGCTGTTCACGTACGTGCCGGTGGAAGGCGCGTATCGCGTCATCGACGGGGACTTCGTCACCGATTCGAGCGGTACCGGCATCGTCCACATTGCGCCGGCGCACGGCGAAGACGACTATCGCGTCGCGCAGAAGCACGGCATTCCGATGCTCATGGTCGTGAACAACGTCGGCCGCTACATCGACGCCGTGACCGATCTCGCGGGACGGTTCGTCAAGGATCCGGAGGTCGACGTCGAAATCGTAAAGAAGCTGTCCGAGCGCGGGCTGCTCTACCATAAAGAAAAGCACGAGCACAGCTATCCGTTCTGCTGGCGCTGCAAAACGCCGCTGCTCTACTACGCGACGGAGAGCTGGTTCATCCGCACGACCGCCGTCAAGGATCAGCTGATCGCCAACAACAAGACGGTTCAGTGGTATCCCGAGCATCTGCGCGACGGCCGGTTCGGCAAATTCCTCGAGGATCTGGTCGACTGGAACATCAGCCGCAACCGCTACTGGGGGACGCCGCTCAACGTCTGGACGTGCGAGACGTGCGGCAAGGAGAAGGCGCCCCACAGCCACGCCGAGCTTCGCGCGCTGGCGATCGGCGACGTGCCGGAAGATCTGGAGCTGCACAAGCCGTACGTGGACGAAGTCGAGCTGCGCTGCGAATGCGGCGGCGTCATGAAGCGGACGCCGGAGGTCATCGACGTCTGGTTCGACAGCGGCTCGATGCCGTTCGCGCAATATCATCATCCGTTCGGGGACGAAGCGAAATTCCGCGAGCAGTATCCGGCGGACTTCATCTGCGAAGGGATCGACCAGACGCGCGGCTGGTTTTTCAGCTTGCTGGCGGTATCGACGCTTTACAACGGCCAAGCGCCGTACAAGTCGGTCATCTCCACCGGCCACGTGCTGGATGAGAACGGCCAGAAAATGAGCAAGTCGAAGGGCAATGTCATCGACCCGTGGGACATCATCGAGGAATTCGGCACCGACGCGTTCCGCTGGGCGCTTCTCGCGGACAGCGCGCCGTGGAACAGCAAGCGGTTCTCCAAAGGCATCGTCGCCGAAGCGAAATCGAAAGTGATCGACACGCTGGTGAACACGCATGCGTTCTACGCGCTGTACGCTTCGATCGACGGCTTCGATCCCGCGGAGCACCCGATTCGCCCGTCCGCGAACAAGCTGGACCGGTGGATCGTCTCCCGTCTGCACACGCTGATCGGGGAAGTCGGCCGCGGTCTCTCCGCGAACGATTTCCTGAACCCGGCCAAGGCGATCGAGACGTTCGTCGACGAGCTCTCGAACTGGTACGTCCGCCGCTCGCGCGACCGCTTCTGGGGCAGCGGGCTGACGGAGGACAAAGTGTCCGCCTACCAGACGCTGCGCGAGGTGCTGCTCACGCTGTCGCGCCTGATCGCGCCGTACACGCCGTTCGTGGCCGAAGACATCTTCGGCAACCTGGGCGGCGGGGACAGCGTTCATCTGGCGGACTATCCGACCGCCGACGAGTCGAAGATCGACGCCGAGCTGGAGCGGGACATGGAGACGGTGAAAAACATCGTCGAACTGGCGCGCAACGTGCGCAACGAAGCCGGCATCAAGACGCGGCAGCCGCTCTCCGAGCTGCTCGTGTCGCTGAGCGGAGCGTTCGACGTGGCGGGCTACGAGGACATCGTCAAGGACGAGATCAACGTCAAGCGGATTACGCTCGTCACCGACGACAGCGGCTTCGTCGACTTCACGCTGAAGCTGAACCTGAAGCTGGCGGGCAAAAAATACGGCAAGCATGTCGGCCCGATCCAGGGTGTCCTCAAGGGGCTGTCGGCGGACGAGGCGCGCAAGGTCGTGACCGAGGGCAAGCTGGCGTTCGTCTCGCCGGAAGGGGAGGCGATGGACGTCTCGCTGGAGGAGCTGCTCGTCGAGAAGCAGGCGAAGCCTGGCTTCGCGTCGGCGTCCGGCTACGGCCTGACGGTCGCGCTCAACACCGACATCACGCCGGAGCTCGAGCAGGAAGGGCTTGTGCGCGAGATCGTCCGCGCCGTGCAGGATACGCGCAAGAAGCTGGATCTGCCGATCGAGCAGCGCGTCGGGCTCGTGCTTGACGTGGACGCCGAGACGGAAGCGGCGCTGAAGGCGTTCGACCATGTGCTCCGGGAGAACGTGCTGGTCAACGAAGTGGCGTTCGGCCGGACGGAAGCGACGGAGACGGTGCAAGTCGGCGACAAGACGATCGGGCTGGCGATTGTGACGAAGTAATAGCGAAGCAGAGAACGACAAAAGGCCTTTCGGTCCGGAGCGCATCGCACTCGGACGGAAGGCGGGCGTTCCCGTTCGCGAGCTGAGGTTGGGCGGCGGAGGCAGCCGCAACCCCGTCTGGTGCCGAATGGTCGGCAACGTCGCCGGCAAGGCGGTGTCCATGCTGGAGAACCGGGACGCTTCCGCCTTGGGCGCGGCCATGCTGGCCGGAATCGGGGCGAAATGCTATTCGTCGCCGGACGAAGCGGTCGACCGTGCCGTCGCCTGGAAGTCGCGCCTGGAGCCGGACGAATCCGTGCATGCGGTTTACGACGGCATCTACGACGGGTATCGGGACATTTACCGCTCGATCAACCGTTATTACAGGGAACGCATGAAATAGACGAAGAGCGGCCGCTCGACCCGTAGGGTCGATGACGGCCGCTTTTGCGATTGCGGATTGGAGTTGGAAATTGTGGCAACCTATGGATAGCGACTACTTCGAGACGCGGGGGACATGGAGTGGACAAACGCAATGATACGGATTTGAAAACGAAGGGTTCCGGAGCCGGTCTGAAGCAGCAGGCCGAGCTGCTGAGACGGACGCTGGACGCGCTGGCCGGCCGGATCGACCGGCTTGCGACCGAATTGGAGAAAGCGGAGCTGAGAGAGTACGTCAACCTGATGCAAAAGCCGTGGAGCCTCATTTGGCGCAATTTCGTCTCCGGCTTGACGCGGGGCATCGGCATCGCGCTCGGCTTTACGTTCTTCGCCGCGACAATCGTCTATTTGCTGCAGCTGCTCGGCGCGCTGAATTTGCCCGTCGTCGGAGACTACATCGCCGACATTGTCCGGATCGTGCAGCGCCAGCTGGAGATCAATCCGTATTGAGCGGCATCAAGTCGACAAGTCGTCAAGTCTGCTCGTCCGCCGACTCGTCCGGCTCCAGCAGCGGATCGCCTTCGCGGTTCGCCAGGTAGCGATGATAAGCCCGGTTGCGGACGACGCTGATGTCGCGGCCGGTAATGTCGGTGGCGAGGAAGCTTTCGAGCGGCTCGACGAAGCCGTCGTTCTCGTCCGATTCGATCGCCATGCTGCCGTAATCGTCGATATTGCCGTCTTCCGCCATGGCGGGGCTGTCGGAGTTGCCCCAAGACTCGACGATTTGCCAGGCGTCCTCGCCGTCGAAGCCGTTCTGGTCGCCCCGCTCGTCGAGGCTCGTGCGGCCGAACGGCGGATGCAGGAACGTCTCCTCGACCGGCCGGCCCTCTTTTTCCCGCTGTCTAGGTTCATGCTCCAGACAGTAAATGGCGGTCGGAAGCGCTTCGAGCCGTTCCGCCGGGATGAACCGCCCGCAGGCCGCGCACCGGCCGTATTCGCCCGTATCCATCCGTCGGAGCGCGGCTTCGATTCGTTCCAGCCTGAACGCTTCGTTTTCCAGCAGCGCGACGTCCTTGCCTCTCTCGAACGTCTCCGTACCCGCGTCCGCGGGATGGTTGTCGATGCCGGACAGCTCCCCTGTCGATTCGCGGTAAGCGTTCGTCAATCCGAAATGCCCATTCTGCCGCGTGCGTTGTTCGATGTCGTTCTTGTCGCGCAGCAGCCGCCTGCGCAGCGATTGAAGCCGTTCCTCGGTAAGCGGGAGGGTCATCGTGTCCACTCCTTATCGTAAGATGGGGCCGCCGGCACGGCTTCGGGCGATTCGGGGCGTTCTTGATCCGGCCGGCGGTTCGACTACACGCTAGTTTTCGTTAGCGGGGCGGAAAGTATTAATTCCGGGAAAGGAGCGAACGACAGCGGCGCGTGGACGGTCGGTTCGACGTTATGGTAAAATCATCAGGCAGGAACTAACCGTTTGAAAGGCGGACGCTTCGTATGCAACGTAGAAGACCGGGGATATGGATTTACTATCTGGCGGCATTGCTCGTCTTTGCCGTCGATTACATCTCCAAAAAAATCATCGACAGCTCCCTTGAGTTGAACGAGCAGATCAAGGTGATCGGCAATTTCTTCCTCATTACTTCCATTCGCAACCGGGGCGCCGCATTCGGCATCCTTCAGGAGCAGCGCGTATTTTTCATCCTGATTACCGTCGCCGTCGCCGTCGCCATCGTCTGGTACCTTCACCGGGCCTACCGCGACGGCAGGACGCTGATGCTCATCGCGCTTTCCTTGGTTCTTGGCGGAGCGGTAGGCAATTTCCTCGACCGGGCGATTTACGGGGAAGTGGTCGATTTTCTGCAATTCAACTTCGGCACGTACACGTTCCCGATATTCAATTTGGCGGACTGCGCGATCGTCTGCGGAGTGGCGCTGATCATACTGGACTCGCTGTTGTCGTCAAGCAAGGAGAAGAAAGGTAGCCATGAACATGGAGAACAATCCGGAGAAGAAGAATCGACCGTATCCTGAGCTTGAGGATGCGGATGCGGGGGACGGCGATCCGGCGGAAAATACGCTGGTCTGGACGGTCGACGCCGACCGCTCCGGAGAACGGATCGACAAGCACGTAACGGAGGCGATTGGCGACGGGACGGTATCGCGATCCCAAGTTCAAGAGTGGATCCGACAGGGAGCCGTCACTGTGGGCGGCGCCGCGGTGAAGCCGAACGCAAAGGTGTCGGCCGGGGACGAGATCGTCGTGCGGTTTCCCGAGCCCGAGCCGGTTGAAGCCATGCCGGAAAACATCCCGCTGGACATCGTATACGAGGACGCCGACGTGATCGTCATCAACAAGCCGCGGGGAATGGTCGTCCATCCGGCCGTCGGGCATTCGAGCGGAACCGTCGTCAACGCGCTTCTGTACCACTGCCGCGATTTGTCCGGCATTAACGGCATGATGCGTCCCGGCATCGTTCATCGCATCGACAAGGATACGTCCGGCCTGCTCATGGCGGCGAAGAACGATCTGGCGCACGCTTCGCTCGCCGAGCAGCTCAAAGCGCACACGGTCATCCGCCGGTATTGCGCGCTCGTATACGGCGTCCTGCCTCACGACAAAGGCACGATCGACGCGCCGATCGGGCGGGACAAGCATGACCGCAAAATGTTCGCGGTCACCGACCGCGGCTCGAAGCGCGCGGTGACGCATTTCACGGTGGCGGAGCGGTTCGACGATTATACGCTGGTCGAGCTGCGGCTCGAGACGGGGCGCACGCACCAGATTCGCGTGCACATGAAGTACATCGGCCACCCGATTGTGGGCGATCCGATGTACGGGGGCCGCAGCGGCCGCTCGCTCGGCATGGTCGGCCAGGCGCTGCACGCGGGCGTGCTCGGCTTCGTCCATCCGCGCACGGGCGAGACGCTGGAATTCAGCGTTCCGCTGCCGGAGGACATGGAGCACGCGCTGCGCATGCTCCGGTCGCGGTAAGCGGACGGATCGCGCGGGGGCAGGGTGAAGGAGCGCGGGATGGCCGAAGTTGCACGATTATAACGGGCGGCGTCCCACGGGAATGCTTTTTTCATCGAACCACGGACCGCTCTTAAGTCCCGCTTTTTCCCATGGCGGCGCGTCCTTTTGCAAATCCTGCAAATGTTCGGCGAAAAAATCCATGGCGGTTGCATAACCGTTCAGGCATATTTAATACAGTAGCTCCCGTGCGAAATTTTGGCGAAATAGTGCAAAGACGCGGGAATGTTTGGCGTAACGAATCATCAACTTTATTCGAGGAGTGTCCGACAGTGAGCGTAGAACATTACCAATCGACGTATATCCAGCAGCAGTTCGCGGACCGCATCGGCGGCGCCAATTACGGCAAAGATACGAACATCTACAAATTCGAGAAAATCAAACGCGCCAAAGCGGCGGCCAAGCTGGCCCATCCGGACGTCGAATTGATCGACATGGGCGTCGGCGAGCCGGACGAAATGGCGGACGCGGGCGTCGTCGCCAAGCTTGCCGAAGAAGCGGCCAAACCCGAGAACCGCGGCTATGCCGACAACGGCATCCCGGAATTCAAGGAAGCCGCCGCGAAATATTTGAAGGAAGTGTTCTCCGTCGACGGCATCGACGCCGCGACGGAAGTGCTGCATACGATCGGCACGAAGCCGGCGCTCGCGATGCTGCCCAGCGTGTTCATCAACCCGGGCGACGTGACGATCATGACCGTTCCCGGCTATCCGGTCATGGGCACGCACACGAAATACCTCGGCGGCGAAGTTTACAACGTCCCGCTGACGAAGGAAAACCATTTCCTGCCGGATCTCGATTCCATTCCGGAGGACATCGCGCGGCGCGCGAAGCTGCTTTACCTGAACTATCCGAACAACCCGACCGGTGCGGCGGCGACCCCCGAGTTTTTCGCCAAAGTCGTCGCTTGGGCGAAAAAATACAGCGTCGTCGTCGTGCACGACGCGCCTTACGCGGCGCTTACTTTCGACGGCGTGAAGCCGCTCAGCTTCCTGTCCGTGCCGGGCGCCAAGGACGTCGGCGTGGAGCTGCACTCCTTGTCCAAGTCTTATAACATGACCGGCTGGCGGATCGGCTTCATCGCCGGCAACCCGCTGATCGTCAAGGCGTTCGGCGACGTGAAGGACAACAACGATTCCGGCCAGTTCATCGCCATTCAGAAAGCAGCCGCTTACGGGCTTGCGAATCCGCAAATTACCGAAGCGATCGCGGCCAAGTATTCCCGCCGCCACGACTTGCTCGTCGGCGCGCTGAACGAGCTCGGCTTCAAAGCCGAGAAGCCGAAAGGATCGTTCTTCCTGTACGTCGAAGCGCCCAAAGGCATCAAAGGCGGCCAGCGGTTCGAATCCGGCGAGGCGTTCTCGCAATATCTGATCCGCGAGAAGCTGATCTCGACGGTGCCGTGGGACGACGCCGGCCGTTTCGTCCGCTTCTCCGTCACGTTCATCGCCAAGGGCGAAGCCGAAGAATTGCGCGTCATCGACGAGATCAAACGCCGTCTGTCCGACGTCGAATTCGAATTTTAATTTCCGGGCCGGACGATCCGGCTCCATCTGCCCCGGGCCCCGGTTCATCGGCTCCCGGGGCTTCTTCATGCCTTGACAGAGCCTGTCGAAAATGCGATAATTCCAATAATAATCTGGTACCTTTAAATCAGTCCCGTGAGACTGGCAAGGTGGCGCAGCTTACATGCAACCGTCGGCATGCTCTTTTTCCGTACGCATCCCTCGATCGCGAGGGTTCGGCGGGTCATGCCCGGGAAGACATTTGAAGCGAACCTCCTTGCTAAAGGCGCAAGGAGGTTTTTTGTGTGCAGGATATCCGAATTCTGATGGACGAATCGGCCATTCGCCGCGCGCTGACGCGCATCGCCCACGAGATCGTTGAGAAAAACAAAGGCATCGAAGGCTGCGTCCTGGTCGGCATCCGCACCCGGGGAATTTACTTGGCCCGGAGAGTGGCGGAGCGGATTCTCGAGATCGAAGGGCAGCCGGTCGAAGTCGGCGAGCTGGACATTACGAGGTATCGCGACGACCGCCCCCAGCCATCCGAGCCAAGCCCCCGGATCGGCGAGCTTCCGTTCCCGATTCAGGACAAGCGGATCATTCTGTTCGACGACGTGCTGTACACGGGCCGGACGATCCGCGCCGCGCTCGACGCGCTGATGGACTGCGGGCGGCCGCAATCGATCCAGCTCGCCGTGCTGGTGGACCGCGGCCATCGCGAGCTCCCGATCCGGCCGGACTACGTGGGCAAGAACGTGCCGACTTCCCGCCAGGAGCAAATCGAAGTGCGCCTGCTGGAATGCGACGGGACCGACGGGGTCGCCATTATTCATCCGGCGGAATCGGAACGCTGAGAGAAACCGGAAGAGACAAACAAAATGTGAATTTTTATTCATAACCGCGGCGCAATAGTGACAAAAGAAGTTCATGCATATACAATATAATGTATAAAGATGCATGACCGTCCGTTGGGTTGAACAGAGGCGCAAGCGGCAGAGGAGGACGAACGACATGACAACCTGGATATTGAACGCCTTGTTCGTGGACGGGGATCGGCAATTGGTGAAAAGGCACCTGAAGGTGCAGGACGGCAAAATCGCGGAGTGGGCGGACGGATCGGCGTCGCCGGATACGAACGGCTGCGAAGTGATCGACGCCTCCGGCAAGCTGCTGTCGCCGGGATTCATCGATATGCACGTGCACCTGCGGGAGCCGGGCTTCGAATACAAGGAGACGATCGCGTCCGGCACGCGCTCGGCGGCCAAAGGCGGCTTCACGACGATCGCCTGCATGCCGAATACGCGGCCGGTCACCGACACGCCGGAGACGGTCCGGTACGTGCTGGACAAGGCGGCTTCGGAAGGCGTCGTGAAGGTGTTGCCTTACGCCGCCATTACGAAGAACGAGCTCGGCCGCGAGCTGACCGACTTCGCGGCCCTTAAGGAGGCCGGCGCGATCGGGTTTACCGACGACGGCGTCGGCGTCCAGAACGCGCAGATGATGAAAAACGCGATGGCCCTCGCCAAGTCGCTCGGCCTGCCGGTCATCGCCCATTGCGAGGACGATTCGCTGGTGGAAGGCGCCGCCGTGACGGAAGGAGCGTTCTCCCGCAAGCACGGCCTGAAGGGCATCCCGAACGAATCGGAGGCGATTCACGTCGGGCGCGACATTCTGCTGGCCGAAGCGACGGGCGTCCATTACCACGTGTGCCACGTCAGCACGGAACAGTCGGTCCGCCTGATCAAGCTGGGCAAATCGGTCGGCGTGAACGTGACGGCCGAAGTGTGTCCGCACCATCTGGTGCTGTCCGACGAAGACATTCCGGACACGATGGACGCCAATTGGAAAATGAACCCTCCGCTGAGAACCCCTCGCGACGTCGAAGCTTGCATCCGGGCGCTTGAGGAAGGAACGATCGACATCATCGTCACCGACCACGCGCCGCACAGCGCCGAAGAGAAGGCGCGGGGCATGGAACGCGCGCCGTTCGGCATCGTCGGATTCGAGACGGCGTTCCCGCTGCTCTATACGAAGTTCGTTCGAACGGGCCGCTGGACGCTCGGCTTCCTGCTCAGCCGCATGACGAGCGACCCGGCTCGCGTGTTCGGGCTCGACACCGGGAAGCTGGAGCCGGGCGCACCCGCCGACCTCGTTCTGATCGATCTGGAGAACGAACGGGAAGTCGACCCCGAAGCGTTCCTGACGAGAGGCCGCAACACCCCGTTCGCCGGCTGGAAGCTGTACGGCTGGCCGACGCTGACGATGGTGGACGGACGGGTCGTTTGGACGGAAGAAGAAGGCATTCGCTAAGCACCGGACAGCACGGATCAACGCGCTGCGAGTTTAAACCATAGGAGGAATCGGGATGCAAGCAAGATTGTTGTTGGAAGACGGCACGCTGTTCACGGGACAGAGCATCGGCGCGGAGGGCGCGTCGACCGGGGAAGTCGTGTTCAACACGGGAATCACCGGCTACCAGGAGGTGCTGTCGGACCCTTCCTACTGCGGTCAGATCGTCACCATGACGTTCCCGCTTATCGGCAACTACGGCATTAACCGCGACGATTTCGAATCGGTGCGTCCCTATATTCACGGCTTCGTCGTGCGCCGGCACGAGGACATTCCGAGCAACTGGCGCGCGCAATATACGCTGGGCCATCTGCTCAAGGAATACGGCATCGTCGGGATCAGCGAGATCGACACCCGGATGCTGACGCGCATTCTTCGCCGCCACGGCACGATGAAAGGCATTCTGTCCACGGGCAACGAGCGCGTGGAAGAGCTTCGCGAGCGTCTGGCCGCTTCATCGCTGCTGCGCGACCAAGTGGCCCGCACGTCGACGAAGCACGTATTCTCCAGCCCGGGAAGCCGCGAGCGCATCGTGCTGATCGACTACGGCGCCAAGAGCGGCATTCTTCGCGAGCTGACCGAGCGCGGCTGCGACGTCGTCGTCGTGCCGCACGACACGACGGCGGACCAAATTCGCCGCCTGAACCCGGACGGCATCCAGCTGTCCAACGGCCCCGGGGATCCGAAGGACGTTCCCCACGCCGTGGAGACCATTCGCGAGCTGCTCGGGGAATATCCGCTGTTCGGCATTTGCCTCGGCCACCAGCTGTTCGCACTCGCTTGCGGCGCGGACACGGAGAAGCTGAAGTTCGGCCATCGCGGCGGCAACCATCCGGTCAAGGAGCTGGCTTCCGGCCGCTGCTTCATCACTTCGCAAAACCACGGCTACACGGTCAAGGAGCAATCGATCGCGGGCACGGACCTCGAAGTGACGCATATCAACAACAACGACAAGACGATCGAAGGTCTGAAGCACACGAAATATCCGGCCTTCACCGTTCAATACCATCCGGAGGCGGCCCCGGGTCCTTTCGACAACAGCTACCTGTTCGACCGCTTCCTGGAGATGATCCGCGAGCACAAGCGCAACAACCCGCAAAAGCCGCGTCAGGCTGAGCTGGCCCAGATGCTGAGAGGAGAGCTGCAGTATGCCCAGAAATAAAGACCTCAAGAAAATTCTCGTGATCGGCTCCGGTCCGATCGTCATCGGACAAGCGGCGGAATTCGACTATGCGGGCACCCAGGCGTGCCAGGCGCTCAAGGAAGAAGGCCTCGAAGTCGTCCTCATCAACAGCAACCCGGCCACGATCATGACCGACACGAACATGGCCGACAAAGTGTATATCGAACCGATCAACCTCGAGTTCGTCTCGCAAATTATCCGTCAGGAGCGGCCGGACGGCCTGCTGCCGACGCTGGGCGGACAGACGGGCCTGAACATGGCCGTCGAGCTGGCCCGCGCGGGCGTGCTGGAGCAGGAAGGCGTCAAGCTGCTCGGCACCCAATTGGCCGCAATCGAGCGCGCCGAAGACCGCGACCTGTTCCGCGCCCTTATGCGCGAGCTGGATCAGCCGGTGCCGGAGAGCGACATCGTCACGACCGTCGAAGCGGCCGTCGAATTCGCGAACCGGATCGGCTATCCGGTCATCGTGCGTCCGGCTTATACGCTGGGCGGCACGGGCGGCGGCATCGTGGGAAGCGAGGAAGAGCTGCGCGAGACGGTCGCGAACGGCATCCGCTACAGCCCGATCGGCCAGTGCCTCATCGAGAAGTCGATCGCCGGCATGAAGGAAGTCGAATACGAAGTGATGCGCGATGCGAACGACAACTGCATCGTCGTGTGCAACATGGAGAACCTCGACCCCGTCGGCGTCCATACGGGCGACAGCATCGTCGTCGCGCCGAGCCAGACGCTGTCCGACCGCGAGTACCAAATGCTCCGCTCGGCATCGCTCAAGATCATTCGCGCCCTGAACATCGAAGGCGGCTGCAACGTGCAGTTCGCGCTCGATCCGCACAGCTATCAATATTACGTGATCGAAGTCAATCCGCGCGTCAGCCGCTCGTCGGCGCTCGCTTCCAAGGCGACCGGCTACCCGATCGCCAAGATGGCGGCCAAAATCGCGGTCGGCTACACGCTGGACGAGATCGTCAACCCCGTTACGGGCCAAACGTACGCCTGCTTCGAGCCGACGCTGGACTACATCGTCAGCAAAATTCCGCGCTGGCCGTTCGATAAATTTACCGACGCGAACCGCAAGCTCGGCACGCAAATGAAGGCGACCGGAGAAGTGATGGCGATCGGACGCACGTTCGAGGAATCGATTCACAAGGCTGTCCGTTCGCTGGAGATCGGCGTGCACCGCCTCCTGCTGAGAGGCGCGAGCGAGATCGACGACGAGACGCTCAAGGCGCGCCTTGCCAAAGCGGACGACGAGCGGCTGTTCCTCATCGCGGAAGCGTTCCGCCGCGGCTGGACGCTCCAATCCATCCAGGACACGACGAGCATCGACTGGTGGTTCCTGGATAAGATCGAGCGGATCATCTCGTTCGAGGATGTCATCCGCCGCGAGCCGGGACTGACGAAGGAGACGCTGCTGAAAGCGAAGCGCATGGGCTTCACCGACCGGGCGATCGCCGAGCTCCGCCGCGAAGGCCAGGGCGCCGGCGCCCCGCACACGGCCGAAGCCGACGTGCGCGCTTACCGTCTGCAGCAAGGCGTGAAGCCGGTTTACAAGATGGTCGACACGTGCGCGGCCGAATTCGAAGCGACGACGCCGTACTACTATTCGACCTACGAGACCGAGAACGAAGTGCTGCCCAGCGACAAAAAGAAAGTGATCGTGCTCGGCTCCGGCCCGATCCGGATCGGCCAGGGCATCGAGTTCGACTACTCGACCGTCCACGCCGTATGGGCGCTCCGCAACGCCGGCTATGAAGCGGTCATCATCAACAACAACCCGGAGACGGTGTCCACCGACTTCAACACGTCCGACCGCCTGTACTTCGAACCGCTCTTCTTCGAGGACGTCATGAACGTCATCGAGCAGGAGCAGCCGATCGGCGTCATCGTGCAGTTCGGCGGCCAGACGGCGATCAACCTGGCCGGCCCGCTGGCCAAAGCAGGCGTGCGCATTCTCGGCACGTCGCTCGACAGCATCGATGAAGCGGAAGACCGCAAACGGTTCGAAGCGCTGCTTCGCAAGCTGAACATTCCGCAGCCGAAGGGCAGCACGGTCACTTCCGTCGAGGAAGCGGTCGGCACGGCCCGCGAGCTCGGCTATCCGGTGCTCGTCCGTCCTTCGTACGTCCTCGGCGGACGCGCGATGGAGATCGTCTACTCCGACGAGGAGCTGCTCAACTACATGAAGGTGGCCGTCAAGATCAATCCGGAGCATCCGGTGCTGATCGACCGCTACATGCTCGGCAAAGAGATCGAAGTCGACGCCATCTGCGACGGTGAGACGGTGCTCATCCCGGGCATTATGGAGCACGTCGAGCGCGCGGGCGTCCACTCCGGCGACTCGATCGCGGTTTATCCGCCGCAGACGCTGTCGGAAGATGTCAAGCGCCAGGCGATCGACATTACGATCCGCATCGCCAAGGAGCTGAAGACGGTCGGCCTGGTCAACATTCAGTTCGTCGTCTGGCAAGACAAAGTGTACGTCATCGAAGTCAATCCGCGCTCCTCGCGCACGGTGCCGTTCCTGTCCAAGGTGACGAACGTGCCGATGGCCAACCTCGCGACGCAGGCGATTCTCGGCGTGAAGCTGGCCGACCTCGGCTACAAGGAAGGGCTGTGGCCGGAAGACGAATTCGTCTCCGTCAAGGTGCCGGTCTTCTCCTTCGCCAAGCTGCGCCGCGTCGACCCGACGCTGACGCCGGAGATGAAGTCTACCGGCGAAGTCATGGGCCGCGACCGCCACTTCGCCAAGGCGTTGTTCAAAGGCCTCATCGGCTCCGGTATGAAAATACCGCAATCCGGCTCGATCATCGCCACGATCGCCGACAAGGACAAGGATGAAGCGATCGAAATTTTGCAAGGCTTCTACAACCTCGGCTACAAGCTGCTCGCCACGGGCGGCACCGCCGACGCGCTCGAGAAGGCGGGCATGCGCGTCAAGCGCGTCAACAAGCTGAGCGAGAGCTCGCCGAACATTCTCGACCTCATCCGCACCGGCCAGGCGCAGTTCGTCGTCAACACGCTGACGAAAGGCAAAACGCCGGAACGCGACGGCTTCCGCATCCGCCGCGAAGCGGTCGAGAACGGCGTCGTCTGCCTGACTTCGCTCGATACGGCCCGCGCGCTGCTGCACATGCTGGAGTCGCTCCGCTTCTCCAGCTCGCCGATGCCGGTTCTGCAAGCTTAAGCCGATCGGTTTACGCCCGGTTTCCCACCCGTTCGAAGCGGGAGGGAGATCGGGCTTCTATATGAACAAAATAGAAGAAATAGGAGGCCTATATGGCATTGACTCGAAGCGAAGCGGCGTCGAAGGTGATGGTGGCGCTGGACAAGCCGGACGCCCGGGCCGCGCTGCAGCTGGCCGAACGGCTGCAAGGAAGCGGATGCTGGGCGAAGGTGGGGATGGAGCTGTTCTACGCCGCCGGTCCCGACATCGTGCGCGAGCTGAAGGCGCGAGGCTTCAACGTTTTTCTCGACGTGAAAATGCACGACATTCCCAACACGGTCAGAGGCGGAGCGCGCAGCATCGCCCGGCTCGGCGTGGACATGTTCAACGTTCACGCGGCCGGAGGTTCGGCCATGATGAGCGCCGCCGTCCAAGGCGTGCGGGATGCGATCGAAGCGGGCGACGCGCCCAACCGGCCGCTCATTATCGCCGTTACGCAGCTGACGAGCACAAGCCAGGCGACGCTAAACGACGAGATCGGCATTCCCGGCCCGGTAGAGGATGCGGTCGTGCGTTACGCCCGCTTGGCCAAGTCCGCCGGACTGGACGGCGTCGTCGCCTCCCCGCTCGAAGTGGCGGCGATCAAGTCCGCCTGCGGCGCGGACTTCGCAACCGTCACGCCGGGCATCCGGCCCCGCGGCGCCGACGCCGGCGACCAGTCGCGCATGACGACGCCGCTGGATGCGGTGCGGGGCGGCACCGACTACCTCGTCATCGGCAGGCCGATTACCGGCGCGCCGGATCCCGTTCAAGCTTTTCAAACCATTGTTGAGGAGATGAGCTCGTAATGTCCACCGTCCAACTGGAGCAACTGCCGAACGAAATCGCCAAAAGCCTGCTGAGCATAGGCGCCGTCGCCTTGCGCCCGAACGAGCCCTTCACCTGGACGTCCGGCATCAAATCGCCGATCTATTGCGACAACCGGCTGACGATGTCCTACCCGGCCATCCGCGAGCTGATCGCCGAAGGCTTCGCCGCCGTCATCCGCAGCCGTTATCCGGATTGCCAGGCGGTCGCCGGCATCGCCACCGGCGGCATCCCGCACGCCGCCTGGGTCGCCCAGAAGCTCGGCCTGCCGATGCTGTACGTCCGCGACAAGGCGAAAGGGCACGGCAAGACGAACCAGATCGAAGGGCACTTCGAGCCGGGCCAGAAGGTCGTGCTGATCGAGGATTTGATCTCGACCGGCGGCAGCTCGCTCAAGGCGGCCGTCGCCGTCCGCGAAGCCGGCTGCGTCGTGCAGGGCGTCGTCGCCATTTTCACCTACCAGTTCGCCCAGGCGCTCGATGCGTTCGCGGCGGAGAATATTCCGCTCGACACGCTCTCCAACTATACGGCGCTCATCTCCGTCGCGCTCGAGAGCGGCGCGATCCGCGAGGAAGACGTCGCGCTGCTGAAGTCGTGGCGCGAGAATCCGTCGGCATTCGGCGTTTAAGTCGGCTGCAAGCGCATGTCCGGCTCCAACCTCCAATCCGGCCCGCCCGGTTGGAGGTTTTTTGCGTTTCAAGCGGCCGCCGAGGGGGTAGATAAGGGGTATACTTTGTTCCGGAAAGGATGAATGCAATGACACCGACCTTCGAACAACTGTGGGCAAGCACGGCGGATCTGCTGCACAGAGTCAAGAAGTACGACCGGCACATGGCGTTCAGCCGCGAAATTTCCGAGATCAGCGAGGCGCACCGGATGCTCGGCGTCATGAAGAAGATGGCGGGCGCGGAGCCGATGGCGGACCGGGCGGTCGAAAAGTTGAAGCGGATGCGGCAGCGGCTGCTGACGATCATGGAGGATCTGCTGTACACCGCTTGAGTCGGGCAACGGTTGCTCGTGCAAAAAAGGGATTGCCAAAGCGCCGTTCCGCTGGTAATATGTTACATCAAACGGAAGGGTTTCTAGGGATCCGACGCCGCGGGAGGGCGACCCGGCGGGCGAACCGAGCGAGACCGGCTGGCGGCAAGGCGCCGCGCTACACCGTAGGGATAAAAGACCTTCGGCAAGTTCCGCATTCGACGCGGAGCGGGCCGGGGTCTTTTTTGCTTTACCACGACAGAGGCAAATGGAGACAGGGGGAGTATCGGGCCATGTTGGCGCTTCGTACGAGAGGGTTGAGCAAGACGTTCAAGGTGAAGCGGAAGGAGCCGGGGCTCGGGGGCAGCCTGCGTTCCCTGTTCCGTCCGCAATGGGAGACGAAGCCGGCGGTGCGAGGGATCGATCTCGATGTCGAGCAAGGAGAGACGGTCGCTTTCCTCGGCCCGAACGGCGCCGGCAAATCGACGACGATCAAGATGTTGACGGGCATTCTGCATCCGTCGTCCGGCGAGGCCGAGGTGCTGGGTTTGTCGCCCTGGAGACAGCGGGCCGAGCTCGCTTACCGGATCGGCGCCGTTTTCGGACAGAAGTCGCAGCTTTGGTACCACTTGCCTCCCGTCGACACGTTCGAGCTGATCGGCCGGGTATACGAAATGCGCCGCGACGAGTACGCGCGAAGAAGCCGCGAGCTGATCGAGCGCTTCGAGCTCGGCCCTTACCTGCATACGCCCGTCCGCAAGCTGTCGCTCGGGGAACGGATGCGGTGCGAGATCGCCGCCGTCTTCCTTCATCGTCCGCAGCTGCTGTTCCTCGACGAACCGACGATCGGGCTCGACGTCGTCGTGAAGCAGCGCATCCGCGAGTTGATCCGGGAGCGCAACCGCAGCGAAGAGACGACGGTCTTCCTGACGTCCCACGATGCGGGCGACGTGGAGGAGCTGTGCTCGCGCGTCGTCGTCATCCATCACGGCGGCCTCCTGCTCGACGAGCCGGTCGAGCGGATGAAGCGGGACGTTCTGAACCGCAAGACAATTAACGTTACGTTGGCCGATCCCGTGTCGGATGCGGCTCTGGCGCTTCCGGACGGAGCGCGCGTCGTCCGCGCGGAAGGGCGGACGTTGACGGTGGCCGTCGATCTCCGGCGGACGGCGATCGAGCAGGTGCTGGCCACGTGGATCGGCCGGGTTCGCCTCGAGGACATTACGGTCGAGGACCCGCCGCTGGAAGAGACGATCAAACATATCTACGGCATGCGCCAAGAGACGGAGGCGGGAGCATGACAGGTTGGCGATTCGTCCTGCGGGCGGCGTCCGGACGCAAGGCGGAAGCGGTGGCGCGGCTGACCGTTCAACAGCAGCTTGCGTACAAGACCGATTTTCTGCTCCGTTCCTCGTTTCTCTTGCTCATTCTATTCGTGTTCGTCCAGCTGTGGACGGCCGCTTACGGCGGGGACTCGGCGAAGGTCATCTCCGGCTTCACGATGAAGGAGATTATCTGGTATCTCGTGTTCACCGAATCGCTGACGATGGCCGCTCCGCCCTTGACCGCGAAGGTCGAGGAAGAGGTCAAAAGCGGGGACATCGCGGTGCGCCTCATCCGCCCGATGTCCTATCTCGGCTATCATTATTCGGCGTTTCTGTCCGAAGCGGCCTTTCGCTGCGCCGTCCATCTGCTGGTCGGCAGCGCCGTCGCGTGGTCGTTCGTCGGCGCACCGGACTTCGGCTTCGGGTGGCCGGGCTTTATGGCGCTCAGCCTCGGCGCTTTGACCGTAGCGTTTCTGCTGAACGCGTCCGTCGCGCTGTGCGCGTTCTGGGTGGAGGAGACGGCCGGGCTGCAGTTCGTGCTGCAGAAGCTGCAATTTACGATCGGCGGCATGCTGCTCCCGGTCGATCTGATGCCGGGATGGCTGCAACGGGTTTGCGCCTGGCTTCCTTTTCAGGCCGCGCTGTACTTGCCCGCTCGGGCGGCAGTCCATTACGACGGGGCGATGCTGCTGCGATTCGCGGCCGTTCAAATCGGCTGGATCGCCGTTCTCGGGGCGCTCGTCGCCTTCATGTACCGGAGAGGAGTGAGGAAGCTGTATGTCAACGGAGGATAACGTTAGCCGGAGCCCTTTCTCGCTGCGCCCGGACGGAGTCCCTTAGCCAAAGGGATAGGGATCGTTCGCTTCCTGCTGACCAGTTGGAAAGTCAACCTGGCCGCGGCGATGGAATACCGGCTCAGCTTCGCGCTGCTGGCCGGCATGATGTTCGTGAACAATTTGCTATGGCTGTTTTTCTGGAGCTTGTTCTTCAACCGGTTTCCCGTCGTGAACGGCTGGGAGCTCCGGGATGTCATGATGCTGTGGGCGGTAGGAGCGGGCGGCTTCGGTTGGGCGAGCGTGCTGTTCGGCAATTTCCACCGGATCGCCGCCATCGTCTCGTCCGGCCAGCTCGACGTCTACCTGTCCCAGCCGAAGCCGGTGCTGCTGGGTGTGCTGGCAAGCCGGATGTCGGTGACGGCGGCGGGCGACCTGTTGTTCGGGCTCGCCATATACGCATGGGTTGGCGACCGTTCGCTTGCCGGCGCCTGCGCATTCGCGCTCGGCCTGCTCATCAGCGGCCTGCTGTTCATGGGAGTGATGCTTATTGCCGGCTGCCTCGCTTTCTACTTGGGCAATTCGGAAGGCATTGCGTCGCAGGTGTTCAACAGCTTCGTCTCGCTGACGACGTATCCGGCCGACATTTTCCGCGGCATGGCGCGCATCGCGCTGTTCTCGATCGTTCCCGCCGGCTTCATCAGCTATTTGCCGATCGGACTGCTGCGCGACTTCGACCCCGCCTTCGCAGCCGGCGCGCTGGCGATGGCCGTCGGCAGCTGTCTGGCCGGCGCCTGGCTGTTCGGCCGCGGGCTGAAGCGGTACGGTTCCGGCAACGCCATCGCCATGCGAAGCTGACGGAAGCCGGGAGCTGACGGCCCTTCCGCAGATGAGCCGGAACGGGAAGCAGCCAAGCCGCCCGTCGTCCTTTATAATGGAAATGACGGGGAAGAACGCGCCGGCGCGTTTCGCCGCCGAACTGAACGACAGCGGGAGGAAGAAACTTGGAGACGAGCAAACGTTTGATCATCGATACGGATACGGCGGGGGACGACGTCACTTCGCTCCTGTTCGGGCTGCTATGGCCCGGCGTGCGGGTAGAAGCCATTACGACCGTGATGGGCAACATCCCGGTCGAACAATGCACGGCGAATGCGCTCCTGACGGTGGAGCGGGCGGGAAGGAGCGGGCAGGTGCCGGTCTATCGAGGTTGTGACCGCCCGCTCCTGCGGCCCCTGGTCCAGGCCGCTTACGTGCACGGTGCGGACGGGATGGGCGATTCCGGATTCCCGCCGCCCGCGATCCAGGCCGAAGCCGAGCATGCCGCGAACGCGATCGTCCGGCTGGTGAACGAGTCGCCCGGCGAGCTCGAGATCGTCGCCCACGGTCCGCTGACGAATCTCGCGGTCGCTTACATGCTGGACCCGTCCATTGCGGGCAAAATCAAACGGCTGTGGGTTATGGGCGGCTCCTGCCACTTTCGGGGCAACATCACGCCGACGGCGGAGTTCAACTTCTACGTCGATCCCGAATCGGCGCGAATCGTCTTCGAGGGCGGCTTCCCGATCACGATGGTCGGCTGGGACGTCTGCTGCCGGTACGCGCTTGTCGGCGGGAACGATCTCGAGGCGCTGAAGGCGATCGACACGCCGATCGCAAGGTTCTATCACCAGGTCAACCGCAAAGCGCTGGCGTTCAACCTGGCGAACGGGTTGGAAGGGGTCACCCATCCCGATTCCGTGACGATCGCGATGTGCCTTCGCCCGGAGCTCATCGTCCGATCGGGCCGTTACCGGGTGGAGATCGAATGCCAGAGCGAGGCGAACCGGGGCTTCAGCGCCGTCGATACGCGGCCCGCTCCCGAGAACACGCCGGCCTGGACGGGCGCCGGCCCGAACGCGGAGGTCGTCCTGGAGGCGGATTACCGGCTGTTCTACCGGATGCTGACGGCGGTGCTGCAGGGGGATTTCGGCGCTTTTTCCAACAATTGAGGCTCCTGTGAGGCTCTCTTTCTCTGATAGGATAGAGTGGTAGAATGCTGTCTTATCGGAAAAGAGGTGTCTGCACTGAGGACTTATCATTGGATTCGTTCGTCGCTTGTCGCGCTCGGCGTGCTTATCGGGATGACGCTTGCGGCGGCTTCTTCGCCCGCTTCGTCGGCTTCGGCCGGTTTGCCGTTCGACGATATCGCTTCCAGCTTCGCCAAAGCCGATATCGCGGCGCTTTACGAGCGGGGCATCGTAGGGGGCACGGGCCCGCGTACATACGAACCGGCCAAATCGATTACGAGAGCGGAGTTCGCGGCGATGGTCTTGCGCTTGTTCGGGCTGGAGCCGGTCGATGCCAGTATCCCCGCCTTTCAGGACGTCGGCCGAAAGGCGTGGTATTACGCCTCGGTGGGGGCGGCGTCGCAGCTTGGCATCGTGCGGGGAACGTCCGCCAACTCGTTCGGCCCCGGCGCGGCGGTCACCCGCGAGCAGGCGGCGGCTATTCTCGTAAGGGCGCTGCGGCTGAAAGACAAGGGGGCGGGCGATGCGCGCTCTTCCTTCAAGGATGCGGCTCAAATCGATGACTGGGCCGTCGAAGCGGTGCAGATCGCCGCGAATGCGGGCCTGATCCGAGGGGATAATGGGCTGTTCCGCCCGCATGATCCGCTCACCCGCGCGGAGACGGCTGCGCTGCTGGGCCGGATCGCGTTCCGCGACGAGTGGGAGGCCCAGTTCGAGGCCGCTCCCTCGCTGGGACTGCAGCTCGGCTGGCAATACGGGCAGACGACTTCGGAATATATCGCGAGCGTCAGCCGCTCGACCGTCAATACGCTCGTCCCGCGCGTCTTTTTTCTCGATTCGGCGAAGACGCTTACCGATGCGACGGACACGGCTCTCCTGAAGTGGGCCTCCGCGAACGGCAGGAAGGTGTGGGGAATGATCGGGAACCGCTCGAACGCAGATACCACCCATGCCATGCTGAGCGACGCGTCCAAACGCCAGACGATCGTCGCGGCGCTCGCTTCGCTCGTGCAGAAGTACGGAATGGACGGCATTAATGTCGATTTCGAAAATGTATTGCCGGACGACCGTTCCGGAATGACTTCGTTCGTGACGGAACTGGCGGCGGCGCTTCATAAGGTCGGCGCGGTGGTGTCGGTCGACGTATCGCCGGATCAGGGCGACGACTGGACGGCGGCGTTCGATTACGCGGCGCTCGGCCGTTCGGCCGACTATCTTGTGCTGATGGCCTATGACGAGCATTGGGAGACCGACCCGATCGCCGGCTCCGTATCCTCGCTTCCATGGCTGGAAAAAGGGCTGGACAAGCTGATCGGCAACGTCCCGGCGGCAAAAACGATCGTCGCCTTGCCGTTCTATACCCGACAATGGACCGTGTCGCCGAAGGTGTCGTCCCTGGAGATGACGATCGCCGAGCAGGCGGAGACGATCTCGTCGCTGACTTCCGGCACGCGCTCCTGGAACGATACGGTCGGGCAGTATATTTACACGTTCGCGAAGGGGGCGACGACGTACCGCATTTGGGCGGAGGACAGCCGCTCGCTGACGCTCAAAAGCCTGGCCGTCGCCGAACGCGGCGTTGCCGGCCTCGCCTACTGGTCCATCGGCGGGGAGACGGCCGACGTCTGGCCGGCGATCCGGAACGCGGCGAAGTACGCTTCGTTCGCGTTCGAATAACGGAGCAGCGCAGCCCCTTCATATGCTCGCCGCAGAAAGTCCGCTCATTCCGTCGGGCGTTCCGCGCACTGTAAGATCGAAAAACGATCTTACAAGCCGGGCCGCGGCACGATTGCGCGCTACCCCACCTGCTTGAGCCAACTGCGAATGTCCGCGTTCAAGTCGGCGAGGTCCGGCACCTTGACTTCCCGGTCGTGCAGCTTGTAGCGGCTTTTCAGCTCCAGTATGCGGTAGACGCTCTCGTCGATGCGCGATTCCGCGATGGAGCCGTTCTTCACGCTTTGCAGCACGGCTTGGTAAATCGTCCGCTCGTTGTCGTAGCCGTGGCCGACGAGCAGAATGTCGGCGCCCGCCCGGATGGCGTCCAAGGCCGCCTCAGCCAGCGTATAATGCTTGGCGATCGCCCCCATGCCCAGATCGTCCGTGATCACGACGCCTTTGTAGCCCAAATCGCCCCGCAGCAGCTTGCCGACGATCTCCTCCGACAGCGAGCCCGGCTTGTCGGGGTCGATTTTCGGGAACCAAATATGAGCGACCATGACGGCTTCGACGTCGTTCTTAACGGCCGCCTGGAACGGAACCCATTCCAGCTTCGCCAGCTGCGCGGGCGTCTTGTCGACGACGGGCAGCTCCAGGTGGGAGTCGACCGACGTATCGCCATGGCCGGGGAAATGCTTCACGACCGGAATGACGCCCCCTTCGCGAAGCCCCTTCATCTCCGCTAACCCGAGCTTCGTCACGAGGCTGGCCGAGCTGCCGAACGAGCGGTCGCCGATGACGGGATTGTCCGGATTGCTGTTGACGTCCAGCACCGGGGCGAAATCCATGTTGAAGCCGGCGGAGAGAAGCTCCCGAGCCAGCAGCCGGCCCATCATTCCCGCCAGCTCCGCGCTGCCGGTCCGGCCGACGGTCGCGTTCGCCGGCATCTTGACGTACTCCCTCGGCAGGCGGCTGACCCGACCGCCCTCCTGATCGACGCTGACGAAGATCGGCGCGGGATTCGGCGCGTTCTCCCGTTTGATCGAGTTGACGAGGGAGACCATGCCTTTCAAGTCCGAGATATTGTTCCCGTACAGGATGACGCCCCCGATTTTGTCCTCGCCGATCATCCGCTTGGCCTGGGCGTCCAGTTCGGTGCCGTCGATGCCCGCGAGAATCATCTGGCCGACTTTCTCCTTGAGCGTCATCCGTTGCAGCTCACGCCGGACCGGATCGGCGGGCGGCGAAGATGCGGACTCGGACGGCGAAGAGGAGGCTTCGTTGCCCGGGCCGGAAACGGAAGGCGAAGGGGACGGAGTGACGCTTGCGGACGGGGCGGAAGCGGTTGCCGACGCGGTCGGCGAGGCGGAGGGAGAGCCCGCGGGCGTATGGTCTCGGGCGCATCCCGCCGCGCCGACAACGGTTGAGACTGCCAGACAGAGACAGAGCAGCGGACGCCATGTCATCATCGTTCGCTCCTTTCGGCGAAAAGCAAGGCTCCGCCGCCCCGAACGAGGGGGTGGAGCCGGATGATAAGCGCAATGGAAGCGGATTTGTCAAGCTTTCGGCAATTCGAACGAGCTTTTGAGCGAGACGATGCGGTTGAACACCGGACGTCCCGGCGCACTGTCCTTCGGATCGACATTGAAGTAGCCGTGGCGGAAAAACTGGAACTTGTCCTGCGGAGCCGCTTCCTTCATGCCCGGCTCGACGAAGCCGCGAAGCGTCTCAAGCGAGTTCGGGTTGATCCGCTCAAGGAACGACGAATCGTCCCCTTCTTCTTCGTCCCGGATGAGCGGCTCGTACAGCCGGAATTCGGCCGGAACGGCATGGCTCGCTTCGACCCAGTGGATCGTTCCCTTCACCTTTCGGCCCGTGAAGCCGGAGCCGCTCTTCGTCTCGGGATCGTACGTGCAGCGGATTTCCACGACTTCTCCCGCATCGTTCTTCACGACTTCCTCGCATTTAATGAAGTAAGCGTGCTTCAGCCGCACTTCGTTGCCGGGGAACAGCCGGAAATATTTCGGCGGCGGAACTTCCATGAAATCGTCCTGCTCGATATAAATTTCGCGGGAGAACGGAATCTGGCGATGGCCGAGCTCTTCGTTCTCGGCATTGTTCTCCGCATCGAGCCATTCGACTTGTCCTTCCGGATAGTTGGTGATGACGACCTTGAGCGGCCGGAGAACCGCCATCGTCCGCGGAGCCTTCAGCTTCAGATCCTCGCGGATGAAATGCTCCAGCATGCGCTCGTCGACGACGCCGTAGCTCTTCGCCACGCCGATCTCGCGGCAGAACGCGCGGATCGCTTCCGGCGTGTAGCCCTTGCGCCGCAACCCGGAGATGGTCGGCATGCGCGGGTCGTCCCAGCCGTCGACGATTTTCTCGTCTACGAGCTGCTTCAGCTTGCGCTTGCTCATGACCGTGTTCGTCAGGTTGAGCCGGTTGAACTCGTACTGCCGCGGCTTCGCTTCCATCTCGCAATGCTCGACGACCCAGTCGTAGAACGGACGCTGATCCTCGAATTCCAGCGTGCAGATCGAGTGCGTAACTCCTTCGATCGCGTCTTCGAGCGGATGGGCGAACGCATACATCGGGTAGATGCACCAGGCGTCCCCCGTATTATGATGATGCGCGTGGACGATCCGGTAAATAACCGGGTCGCGCATATTGACGTTCGGCGACGCCATGTCGATTTTCGCCCGGAGCACCTTCTCCCCGTTGCCGAATTCCCCGTCCTTCATCCGCCGGAACAGGTCGAGATTCTCCTCGACCGAACGGTTGCGGTACGGGCTTTCGACGCCGGGCTCGGTCAGCGTTCCGCGGGTTTCGCGAATCTGATCCGCGGTTTGATCGTCGACGTAGGCCAGGCCCTTGCGAATAAGCAGAAGCGCCCGCTCGTACATTTCCCCGAAATAATCGGAAGCGAAAAACAGTCCGTCCCACTGGAACCCGAGCCATTGGACGTCCCGCTTGATCGATTCGACGTACTCGACGTCTTCCTTGACCGGATTCGTGTCGTCGAACCTCAGGTTCGTCCGTCCTTTAAATTCGTCGGCCAACTCGAAGTTCAGGCAGATGGATTTGGCATGTCCGATATGCAAATAACCGTTCGGCTCCGGCGGGAACCTCGTGACCACTTCGGTCACTCTGCCCGATTCGAGGTCTTCCATGATAATGTTCCGAATGAAATTCGATGACGCCGATTTGCTTTCCAATCCGACCAACCTTCCTCGCAGTAACATGTTATTTCTTCATCATACACAAAATATCCCCTCCTTATAAAGAGGCAGCGAAAAAAATCGGCTTGGCAGGCGCATTTGTCGTTCGGTGTCGAAATTTTGGTTCCGCCGTCTTCTCATGATTCTCATAAAAAAATGCTAAAGTCGTAACTTTTTGCCGGATAGCCTCGTTATAATTGTGGAAGGCAATTGGCAGAAGGAGGGAAGTCGAATGCTCGCTTGGAGACAGCGCAGCCCGTCCCGGAAGCAGCCGGGAGGCAAGCCGGACGCCGAAGAGAGAGAGAGCGGCGGAATGAGCGCAAGCGGGAACGCGGAGCCTCTGCTTACGGTGCGCGGCGTCGAAAGGTCGTTCGACGTCGGGAACCAGAAGCTCAGGGTGCTCAAGGGCATCGATTTGCAGCTTTATCCGAAGCAGCTGGTCATGCTCAAAGGACGCTCGGGTTCCGGCAAAACGACGCTGATGAATTTAATGGGAGGCCTGGACGTTCCGACGAAGGGCGAAATCTATTTTCGCGGACAGCCTTTCCACGAATGGGACGACAACCGCCGGACGGCGATCCGCCGCAAGGATATCGGCTTTATTTTCCAGGCTTACGCCTTGATGCCGCTGCTGTCCGCCTACGAGAACGTGGAGCTGTCGATGCGGATGGCGAAGGTTCCCCGCAGCGAATGGAAATCTCGCGCCACCGCTTGCCTGGAGCTTGTCGGCTTGGCCAAACGGATGCACCACCGTCCGTTCGAGCTGTCCGGGGGCGAGCAGCAGCGGGTGGCCATCGCCAAGGCGATCTCCCATCGGCCCAGCCTCATCCTGGCCGACGAGCCGACGGCGGAGCTCGATTCGCAGATGGCGGCGCAGGTGATGGCGGTATTTAGGGAGATTGTCGAGACCGAGAACATCTCGATCTGCATGACGACCCACGATACAACAATTATGGAGGTAGCCGATCATGTCTATGAAATGGTGGACGGCGTGTTCGTCTAAGGACGACGGAAAGGAGCGGCCGCACAGGCGCCGCGCCGCGGGACTGCTGGCCGTCCTAGCGCTCGCAGTGGCGGCTACGGGCTGCGGTCTGCTGCCCGACGAGCCGGCGGAGGAGGATTTGTCGACGATTCAGCTTCCGCAAATTTCCAAGAAGCCCGAGTACGAAGTGACGACCAAGACGCTGGAGACGAAGGTGCAGGCTTCCGGCAAGATCATGTCGATGCAGGAGAAGACGCTGTATTTCACTTCGAAAAATCTCGACGGCAAGTATTTGAAGAAATTATACATACATGTCGGAGACAGCGTGAAGGCCGGACAACCCATCGCGGAGCTGGACGTGGAAGACATGAAGAAGTCGCTCCGCGACCAGCAGCTCGCGTTCAGCGAAGCGGAGACGGCGATGAAGGAGACGCTTCGCCAGCGCGACGAGATGGATCCGATCGAATTCGAGAAGAAGAAGATCGCCTTCGAGCAGCAGCGCCAGGATATCGCGGATTTGCAGCAGGATATCGCCGACGCGGTGCTGACGGCGCCGTTCGACGGGACGATCGTCTCGGTCAGCGTGCAGGAGGGGGCCAGCGTCAAAGCGTACGACCCGATCGCCATCGTCGCGGACACGAGCCGGCTGGTCGTCGTCGGCACTTCGTTCTCCAAGGACGATCTGGCGAAGGTGGCCGTCGGCATGGAGGCGGACGTCGACATCAACAGCGCAGGCACGGTCAAGGGCAAAGTCAAGGCGCTGCCTTCGCCCCAGACCGACGATAACAACGGGAATGGCCAAGGCAACGGGCAGAAAATCGAGCGCATCGACGACTATCTGGTCGTCGACGTGCCGAAGCTTCCCGCGTCGGTGACGCGCGGCACGCCGCTCACGGTGTCGGTCGTCGTCAACCGCAAGGAGAACGCCGTCGTCATCCCGCTCTCCGCGCTGCGCACGATCGGCGCCCGCACTTACGTCCAGGTGGCGGAAGCGGACGGCAGCAAGCGCGAGGTCGACATCGAGGTCGGCCAGCAGACCGCGACGGAAGCCGAAGTGCTGCAAGGATTAACGCCGGGACAGAAAGTCGTAGGGCGGTAACCGATGAGCGCGCTGATCCGTTTCTTATTCCGCAAGATGTGGAACACCCGCTGGCTTACGATCAGCACGCTGGCCGGCCTGCTCGTGGCGGTGGCGTTCACGACCAGCATTCCGATGTATGCGGACGGCGCCCTGAAGCGCGTCGTCGCGCAATCGCTCAAGGACAACAGCGAAGGATTGCCCGCCGGATCGCTGCTTATCCGCTACCAGTCTACCGACGGGAAGACGGATCGCACCAGCTTCGACAACGTCGACAAATACATTACGGACGACGTTCCGGCCCGAATCGGCTTCCCGGCGGAAGCTTCCCAGCGAAGCCTGACGATTCGCAGCGCGGAAGTGACGCCGGAGGACCCGAGCAAGGTGGACGCGAGCCGCTCCCGCAAAATGACGCTCGCCTCGTTCAGCGGCCTCGCCGATCAAGTCGAAATGTCGGGCGGGAAGATGTACGCGGACCGCGCGGACTCCGACGGAACGATCCAGGCCGTCATGATGGAGGAGGCGATGTACCGCAACGATCTGCACGTCGGCGACGTGCTGCTCTATCCGATCTACGGCGGGCTGAATTTGACGCTGCGGGTCGAGATCGTCGGTTCGTTCAAGCCGAAGGACGAAGCGGGGCCCTACTGGTATCAGGGGCTCGACAGCCTCATGAACACGCTGTTTATCGCCGAGCCCGCGATGAAGGAAGACCTGATGGGGCAGATGCAAATCCCGCTGCAGACGGCCAGCTGGTATACCGCCTACGATCTTCGCGAGATCAAGACGAGCCAGCTGACTCCGCTCGGCCGCACGCTGAATCGGGTCGACATCGAAGTCTACCAGCTGCTGAAGGATACGCGGGTGGAAATATCGTTCGCGAGCATGCTGGGCGAGTTCCGCAGCCAGAGCATTCAACTGCAGACGATGCTGTTCACCCTGGCCGCGCCGATGATCGCGATGGTGTTCTACTTTATTACGATGAACGCACGCCAGGCGCTCGAGAAGCAGCGCTCGGACATCGCGGTTATGCGCAGCCGGGGAGCGGGAACGCGCCAAATCTTCCTGATCTTCCTGCTCGAAGGCGTCCTGCTGGGCCTTATATCGCTGCTGATCGGACCGTTCATCGGCTGGTTTATGGCCAAGAGCATCGGCTCGGCGGACGGCTTCCTGTCGTTCGTCAACCGCAAGGCGATTCCGGTCGGCCTGAGCATCGACGGCATTCTCGCCGGCATCGCGGCCGTCCTGGTCGCCATCGGGGCCGCCGTCATTCCGGCGCTCGTGTTCACCCGGACGTCGATCGTCGACTACAAGCGGAAGATGGCGCGGACGGACCGGGCGCCCGTCTGGCAGCGCTGGTTCCTCGACGTCGCGCTGATCGGCGTCGCCGGCTACGGCTGGTACTTGTTCAACGAGCGGCAGATGGTGTCGTTCAAGACCGGCATGACGACCGACCAGCTCAACGTGCAGCCGTTCCTGTTCTTCGTGCCGGCGATCTCTATCTTCGCGGCCGGGCTGCTGTTCCTGCGGCTGTTCCCGCTGCTGCTGAAGCTGTTCAACAAGCTGTGGAGGGCGATCCTGCCCGTGCCGCTCTATTTGACGCTGACGCAGCTGTCCCGGTCCTCCCGTTCGTATTACCCGCTCATGATCTTGCTTATTCTGACGTTGGGGCTCGGCGTGTACAACTCGGCTGCCGCCCGGACGATCGGGCTCAACTCCGAGGAGCGGATTCTGTACAAATACGGAACGGACGTCATCGTGTCGACCGTCTGGGAAGGAAGCCCCGAGATGTCGGCGCCGACGAATTCGGGCGGCGGCTCCGGTCAAGGAGGCTCGGGCCAAGGCGGGGGCGGCCAGGGCGGGAACGGCGGCGGAGGCGGGCAACAGCCGACGCCGACGAAGATCAATTACAACGAGCCGCCGTTCGAGGTGTTTCGCACGCTGCCCGGCGTCGAGCACGCCGCCCGCGTCCTGCAGACCAAAGCGAGCATAACGATCTCCGGCCGCACGGCGGGGCAGGGAACGATCGTCGGCATCGACAACGTCGACTTCGCGCGCGTCGCCTGGTTCCGCAGCGATCTGTATCCGGCGAGTCCTTACCGCTACCTGGCATTGATGGGCAAGGCGCCGGAATACGCGCTCGTCTCGTCCAATATGGCCAAGAAGTACAATCTGAAGCAAGGCGACCAGATCCAGGCCATATTGCAGGGAGAACCCGTCGTTTTCACCGTCGCGGCCCTTCTGCCTTACTGGCCGGCCCAATATCCCGACCAGTCGCCGTTTATCGTCGCCAACCTCGATTACATTTACGATCAGGCGCCGATGATGCAGTACGACGTATGGCTGAAGATGAAGCCGGGCGCCAAGACGGCTCCGATCATTCCGGAGCTGCAGAAGCACGGCATCGAGATCGCGTCGATCAGCGACGCCCGCAGCGAGCTCATTACCCAGAGCAAGCATCCCGCGCGCGGCGGCGTGTTCGGCATTCTGAGCCTCGGCTTCCTCGTCACGATCGTCGTATCGCTGGCCGGATACGTGCTCTTCTGGTTTTTCAACCTGTCCGGCCGGATCGTGCAGATCGGCGTTCTGCGGGCGATGGGGCTGTCGCGCAAGCAACTGACCGGGATGCTTCTGCTGGAGCAGATTTTTACTGCGGGGCTGTCCATCGGCCTCGGCATCGGGATCGGCAAGCTGACGAGCGTGCTGTTCTTGCCGTTCCTGCAGACGACGGACAACGCCGCGAATCAGGTTCCGCCGTTCCGCGTCGTGTTCGACAACGCCGACACCGTGAAGCTGTATATCGTTGTCGGCGTCATGATGGCGATCGGCGTCGCCCTGCTCGTGTCGCACATCCGCCGCCTGAAGGTTCATCAGGCTGTCAAGCTGGGAGAGGAGCGTTAACGCCATGATCCAATGCGAAGGACTCGTGAAAATTTACAAGACGGACGATCTGGAAGTCGTTGCGCTCCAGGGGCTGAACCTGTCGGTGAGCGACGGCGAGATGATGGCGATTATCGGCAACAGCGGCAGCGGCAAGTCGACGCTGCTGAACATTCTCGGAGGGCTGGACCGGCCCTCCGCCGGCCAGGTGCGCGTCGGTCCCTGGGATCTGCTCAAGGCGAGCGACGACGATCTGGTCAAGTACAAACGGGACACGGTCGGCTTCGTCTGGCAGAACAACGCGCGCAATCTGATGCCGTTCCTGACGGCGCTGGAGAACGTGGAGATGCCGATGATGTTCTCCGGCAAGCTCGACAGGGCTTACGCGAAGCAGCTGCTCGAATGGGTCGGGCTGAAGGACCGGATGCACAACAAGCTGACGCAGCTGTCGGGCGGCGAGCAGCAGCGGGTCGCCATCGCGATCTCGCTGGCCAACAAGCCGCAGATGCTGCTGGCGGACGAACCGACGGGCTCGGTCGATTCGCGGACCTCGGACATGATTATGGATATTTTCCGCCGGTTCAACCGCGAGCTGGGCCTTACGGTCGTCATCGTCACCCACGACTTGTCGCTCGCGGGGAAGGTGGACCGCGTCGTCGCCATCCGCGACGGCCTGACCAGCACCGAGTTCATCAAGCGGAATCCGAATCTGGACAACGCGCCTTCGCTTCACGGAAGCGGAGGGGGGCTGGACGAAGTTCACGAAGCGTACGTCGTCGTCGACCGCGTCGGCAGGCTGCAAATCCCGAAGGAATTCCTGCAGGCGCTGGACATTAAAGACAAGGCGAGCATGGAATTCGACGGGGAGAAAATTTTGATTCGCGCACCGAAATCATTGGAGGGGGAAACCGCATGACCATTCGCAAACATTCGATCCCCAGGTGGACGCTGGTCGCCATGTCTCTGGCGATTCTCGTACCGACGCTGGCGGCATGCACCAGTAAGAACGAGGACGATCCGAACAACCGCCGGACGCTCCGGATCGGCACGATGTACGGCAGCTCGCAGGACGAATCGTATTTCCGCCAGCAGTACACCGACCTGTTCGAATTTTCCCATAATAACATCGACATCGAGATCGTTCCGGCGATCGACTACACGGAGACGCAGTTCGACGAGCAGACGCCCGACAAGCCGCAGCCCGATCCGATCGAGAAGGTGAAGGAGATTATGACCGGCGCGAACCCGGTCGACGTCATGATCATGGATTCGGGCGTGCTCGGAAGTCTCGTGCAGGAGAATCTGCTCAAGCAGCTCGATCCGCTCATGAAGGAAGACAAGATCGATGTCAACGATTACGTTCCCGCCGTCATCGAAGGGATCAAGGCCGCCGGCGACGGCCAGCTGTACGCGCTGGCTCCGACTTATACGCCTTCCGCTCTGTTCTACAACAAGAAGGCGTTCGCCCAGGCGGGCGTCGACGTTCCGACCGGCAATCTGACGTGGGACGACGTATTCAATCTGGCGAGGCGTTTGAAGTCGGGCACGGGCAAAGACGCCAAGTTCGGATTTACGTTCAACCAGTGGGGCTACAGCGATCCGTATTCGGATATGACGAACTATGCGGCTCCCTTGCAGCTCAAATTATACGACGACAAGGCGGAGAAAATGACCGTCAACACGCCGCAATGGGAGAAGGTATGGACGACGATCTCTCAGCTTTACAAGGATCACGTGCTGCCGAGCAACGAGGATCTTCAAGTCCAGCAGCCGCAGGAAGACCAGAACCGCTATAATCCGTATTTTCAGCAGCCCTTCTTCAACGGCAAGGCCGCGATGGTCATCGGCAACTATAATATGATCAACGATATCGACATGTACAACCGCAACTATCAGAAGTTCAAAGGAATGGAGCCGCTCGATTGGGACGTTCTTCCGGTGCCGACCTTCGCCGAAATGCCGGGCGTCAGCAGCTACATTTATTTGAGCAGCTTGGCCGGCATTAACACGAAGGCGCAAAATCCGGACGACGCCTGGGAATTCGTCAAATTCATGAACGGCAAAGAGTGGGGCAAGCTGCGGTCCCGCAGCAGCTACGAAATGCCGGCCTTGAAGGAATTCGTCAAGGTGAAGGACGGGATGAGCTACAACATCGACGCCTTCACGCAGGTGAAGCCGCTCATCTCGGAGAACAGCTACGAAGAGCAGAAGTTGAACCAGGAGCGGCCGAATCTGTATCTAATCCAGCAGCTTGCGCAAACGGAATTCAACAAGGTCATTCAGAATCAGAAATCGGTCAAGGAAGCGCTGGCGGAATTTGAGACGCAGGGCAACGACTTGCTGCAGAAAATCAAGCTGAACCCGAAAGGCCAAATCGGCGGGGTGCCCGGCGATGTCTACGGCGGCATGGGCGGAGGCGCCATCGCCAAGCCGATTGGCTGACCCCTAATAAACGAGCCAGATCGACGACCAGATAAAATTCGGAACGCCGCTCGTGCAAGCAAGAAAGCTAACGCGAGCGGCGTTCTTTTGAACCGAAGGAGGAAAAATTTGTTGAGACCGACACTTCACCGCAACGTCCGTTCCCTTGCCGCCCTGATGGCCATGTCCATGATCGTCCCGATCGCCGCGGCTTGCAGCAGTTCGGACGCCGACGATCCGAACAACCGCCGCACGCTGCGAATCGGCATGCTGTACGGCAGCAAGGACAACGAATCGTATTTTCGCCAGCAGTATACCGACATGTTCGAGCTTGCCCACGGCAATATCGATATCGAGCTGGTCAACGCGATCGATTATTCGGATTCGATGTACGAATCCAATGAAGAGAGAATGCAGAAAGAACAGCCGGACCCGGTGGAGAAGCTGAAAGAAATTATGACAGGAGCCAATCCTGTGGATGTCGTCATGCTGGATACCGGGACGCTGGGCAAGCTTGTTCAAGAGAACCTGCTCAAGCCGCTCGATCCGCTCATCAAAGAGGATAAGGTGGATTTGGAGGCTTACGTTCCGTCCATTCTGGACACGATTCGCGAGAAGGGCAACGGCCAGCTGTACGCGCTGTCCCCGACGTTCTCGGCATCGGCGCTCTTCTACAACAAGAAGCTGTTCCAGCAAGCCGGCGTCGGGGTTCCGACAGACGGGATGAACTGGGACGACGTGTTCAATCTCGCGAAACGGCTGAAGTCCGGAACGGGCAAGGACGCGGTCTACGGCTTGTCGCTGAACGACTGGGGCGGGGGGCTGCAATTCTACAACGTGCAGAACATCGTCTCGCCGCTGAAGCTGCGCATGTTCGACGACAAAGGGGAGAAAATGACGGTGGACACTCCCCAATGGGAGCGGGCGTGGAACGAGCCGATCCAGCTCTACAAGGACCGCGTCATCCCGCATCAGGAAGATCTCCGGCCCGAGCAACCGGCGGACGGAAATTACAGGTACAATCCGTATCAGGAACGGCCGTTCTTCACGGGCCGCGTCGCCATGACGATCGGCGGCTTCAGTCTGGTGAACGATCTGATCACCTTCAACCAGAATGTGGACAAAATGAAAGGGTACGAGAAGCTGGATTGGGACGTCGTCACGTATCCCGTGCTGCCCGAGATGCCCGACGTCGGCCCGAGCGTCTATTTGAGCGAGTTGACCGGAATCAGCGCCAACGCGCAAAATCCGGACGACGCATGGGAATTCGTCAAGTTTATCAACAGCAAGGAGACGGCCAAGTTCAAGGCGCGCAGCAATTACGAGCTCAGCACCCTTAAGGAGTTCATCAAACCGCGCGACGGCAGCGCGTTCAACATCGAAGCGTTCTACAAGCTGAAGCCGGCTCTGTACGAATCGAGCGACGCCGAAGAGAAGCTGTATCGGGAGCGTCCGAATTTGAGTTTGGTCAACCAGCTCGCGGATCTCTCGTTCCAGAAGGCGCTAAGCGGCAAAATGACCGTCAAGGAGGCGCTGGCAGACTGGCAGAAGAAGGGCGACGAGCTGCTGCAGAAAATCAAGGCGAATCCGAAGGGCGAGATCGACATGACGCCTTATATGGACAATAGCGGACTGTCGCCGGAGAAGGAAGCCGCCATGCGCGCGGCTGGGGAAATCCCTTAACGGCATCGGCCGCGTGCCCGTCGCCGGCTTAGCGAGGCTACAATCATTTGCCAACCCGCCATTCGCGATTAATCGAAGCTCCGGGCGCAAATCCTAAGCCCATCACCTACGATCCGGAGGGATTCGCAATGAAATGGGTATATTGGTCTCGTCTGTACGACACCAAATTTCAGGCGGGCTGTCTCGTTCGCAGGATGGAGTACGACGGTTGGCTGTTCGGCATCGACATGCCGCACGAAATCGAGATTTACCGTTCCCGAAAAGGGAAATACGGGGTGCGCTACGTTCCCTGATTCGTCTGCCAAGGCCTGCGGCGATCGCGCCGCGGGCCTTGGCACGTTCGCGCCTTTGTGGTAAGGTCTAAGGTGGAAGGAGCGGATTGAGATGCGGAGAATGCCTTTGTCGGCCGATACGGCCGTTAAGCTGGCGAAGCACCTGAACGTGCCGCTGGAGCATCTGATGCATATGCCCCAGCATATTTTGCTGCAGAAGCTGGCGGAGATGGCCAAAGCTGAAGCGGCCCAACAGCCGAAAGACGAGGAAAAACAATCCTGATTTTTACGTCTTTTCTCGAGATCTTCCTTGACGATAGGCCTGTTTATGTAGTATATTAGTTCTTGTCGCTGTTCAAGGATACTTGCTATGAATGACGCGGGGTGGAGCAGTCCGGTAGCTCGTCGGGCTCATAACCCGAAGGCCGCAGGTTCAAATCCTGCCCCCGCAACCAATTCCTCGTAAGACCTAACGAGGGCCCTTAGCTCAGTTGGTTAGAGCTGTCGGCTCATAACCGATTGGTCGGGGGTTCGAGTCCCTCAGGGCCCACCACAAGAGGACAAGCAAGCGTTCCCATAGCGAAGCCAGCTTAAATAGACTGGCAGACGCACAGGATTTGAATCCGGATGTGTTCGGATTTGGGATTCTTGTGCTTATTTTATTTTCGAGACTGGCCGGCATGGCGGAAGCGCTGCAAAGTCTCATTGGCAAGTTTAAAGTTTGATGTCGGAGTCGAACGGAAACAACGAAGGCGGCCGCGGGGACGGCCGTCTTTTTTCTTCCATTCTATGTTGCATTACACCAGGATACATGTTATGATCTTTCTTGTCGTCGCAAAGAATTGGTCAAGTTTTCAGGGCATTTTTTCGTGCCGGGGTGGCGGAACTGGCAGACGCACAGGACTTAAAATCCTGGGATGGGTGACCATCGTACGGGTTCGATTCCCGTCCTCGGCACCACTTCGATTATTAGGCCGAATGTTCCAACTTTGGACTCCGACGGCCCGATCATTCGCTTGAGTGATTCGATACATAAAAGTAGAGACGCAATACCCCACTTCGTATTTTTCGTCAGGCTGGCGGAAATAACGAAGCGGGGTATTTTCGTTTAAACAAGAAGAACGGCGCTGCCCGTCCCTGAAGTCATTCGGACTTTGGAGACTGCCTCTTTCGTTACCGGGGCTGGATGAAAACTTCCGTTGCGGGCCCAAATCGGTTAAGTTGTAAACAGACGATTTCGATCAGCGAAGAAAGCGAATGAGAGGAGCAAAGCCGGATGTCCAAAACCTTTTTTACATCGGATCACCATTTCGGCCACCGGAACATCATCGATTTCGAATCCCGGCCTTTCGGGGACGTGGAGGAGATGAACCTCGCCATGATCGAGAGCTGGAACTCGGTCGTCGGAAAGGACGATCAGGTGTTCCATCTGGGCGATTTCTCGTTCCTGAACCGGGAGAAGACAAGGGAGATTGTCGGCAGGCTGAACGGACGCAAGTTTCTGATTCTGGGCAACCACGATCGCGGGAGGACGAGGAGCTGGTGGCTGGAGGTCGGCTTCGACGAGGTGAGCGAGTATCCGATCATCTACAAGGAGTTCTTTTTCCTCTCGCACGAGCCGATGTACATGAACAAGCACATGCCTTACGTTAATGTCCATGGGCATATCCACGGGCAGAAATACGAAGGGAAGAACCACTTCAACGTCTGCGTGGAGCATTGGGCGTACAAGCCGTTGACGTTCGAGCAAATCCGGGATTCCGTCGTTGCAAGCGAAGAGCAGGGTTGAAGGAAGGGAAAAATTTGGCACGAACGAGCCGGCAGGAATTGGCTTCCGATCGTTGAATTCTATCCTCGGATCCATTCGATGCAAGGGGAGAGGGAGAGCATGACGAAGCAATATGCCATCGATCTGGCCAAGAGGCTGTACCGCGACAACAACCGTTCCTATTTTGTAGTCGAAGACCCTCAATCCCAGGAGTGCCGAGTCGTCGAAAAGGCGGAGGTGGAGAGAGACCATCTGAACCGATACGTCGTTTTCAGCATCGAAACATACGATTAACCGGCGGGAAGACAGGCGAAGGGGATATAGAAAAAAGGGCTGTCCGAAGGAGGCGTCTTGCCGCGCTTCCTCGGAACGGCCCTTTCTCTCTTCATAACCGATTAACCGATCGTGGCCGCGAATTCGCGCTGGAGCCGGCGGGTGACCGGGCCCGGCGATCCGTTGTCGATAGCTTGTCCGTCCACGGCGACGACGGGGGTCACTTCCACGGTCGTTCCCGTAATGAATGCTTCGTCCGCGTTCAGCAGCTCTTCGACCGTAAACGCGCGCTCGATCGTTTCGATCTCCGAAGCGCGGGCCAGACGGAGCACGACTCCGCGGGTGACGCCGTGCAGAATCCAATTATCGGCCGGATGAGTGACGACCGCTCCGTCCTTCACGATCATAATATTGGAGGCGCTGCATTCGGTCACCGTCCCGTCGCGGTGCAAGATGGCGTCCTGCGCGCCCGCATCGAGCGCTTCCTGCTTCGCGAGCACGTTGGGGAGCAGGTTGAGCGTCTTGTAGTCGCAGCGGAGCCAGCGGATGTCCGGGACGGTAATCGCCTTGATGCCGGCTTCCATCGAAGCGGCGGGCCTCGGCACTTCGTTGCAGTAGGCGAGAACGACCGGCTCCGCCTCCTGCGGGAACGGATGGCTTCGCGGCGCCGCCCCGCGGGTAATTTGCATGTATACGGTGCCTTCGGACAAACGGTTGTGCGCGATCAGCCGGGTGAGGTTCTCTTCGATCGCTTCCACCGACAGCGGCAGCTTGAGACGCAAGCCGTCCGCCGTACGGACGAGGCGGTCGAAATGCGCCTTCGGCTCGTAAAGACGGCCGCCGTAGACGCGGAATACTTCGTAGACGCCATCGCCGAAATAATAGCCCCGGTCGTCGGGGGATATCCGGATCTCCTCCTTGCCGACGAACCGGCGCCCGTCCCAATAAACGGATGACATGGGTTTTCCTCCTTTTCGACTAGGTTCCTTTGCCTTTTCATTGTTATAATGAAGGGGAGCGATCCATTTGTAAACCTTTTTTGCATGGATGGAGGTCTAATCGGCATGGCCGTTATTTTTCACAACGATTGGGGACCGCTTCTCCAGCCGGAGCTGGAGAAGCCTTATTATCAGAAGCTTCGCCGGCAATTGGCCGCCGAATACCGGGAGCGGACGATTTACCCGGACATGCATCATATTTTCCAAGCGCTCCATCTGACTTCCTACGAGGACGCCAAAGTCGTCATTCTCGGACAAGACCCTTATCACGGAGCGGGGCAGGCGCACGGGCTCAGCTTCTCCGTCCGGCCGGGCGTCCGAACGCCTCCTTCGCTTCAGAACATTTACAAGGAGCTGCGGGACGATCTCGGCTGCACGATCCCGAGCCACGGCTACCTGGAGCATTGGGCAAGACAAGGCGTGCTGCTGCTCAACGCGGTGTTGACGGTGCGCGAAGGCCAGCCGAACTCTCACCGCAGCCTCGGCTGGGAGACGTTCACGACGGCGGTGATCGCGGCGCTGAACGAGCGCGAGCGGCCGCTCGTCTTCATTCTGTGGGGCCGCAACGCGCAGGAGAAGGCGGCGTTTATCGACCGGAAGCGGCACCTGGTCATCGAATCGGCGCATCCGAGCCCGTTGTCGGCCCATAACGGCTTCTTCGGCAGCCGGCCGTTCTCGCGCGCCAACGCGTTCCTCAGGGCGCATGGACTGCCGGAGATCGATTGGCAGGTGCCGGAACTGGGAAATCCGGCCGAGGCGGAAGCCGCCGCCGGGCGCGAGGACGGGAGGAGGGCTTAAGCTTGAGCGCTGCCCGTCCGATCCGCTGGTTGACGCCGGCAACCGGCTATCTGAGCGGCTATACGCATACATTGAATCCGTACGTCGGCTGCTCGTACGGATGCTCGTATTGCTACGTGCGCAGGCTGCCGGTCGCGATGTTTCGCTCCGAGCCTTGGGGGGAATGGGCTGAAGCCAAGAAGGGCGACCCGGCGACGCTGAAGCGGGAGCTGGCGAGAGCCAAAACGAAAGGGCCCGTCGCCGTCTTCTTCTCGTCGGCAACGGACCCTTATCAGCCTCTCGAAGCGAAGCTGCAGCTTACGAGAGGGCTGCTGGAAGCGATGGCGGAGGAACCGCCGGATTTCGTGCTGCTCCAAACGCGCGGGCCGCTCGTGCTCCGCGATGCGGACGTCCTGCGCCGTCTGGCCGGACGCGTCCGCGTCAGCGTGACGGTGGAGACGGATCGCGACGACGTGCGCCGCGCGCTGACGCCGTCGGCTCCGCCCTTCGCGGCGCGGCTGCGGGCGCTGCGCGAGCTCGCCGCCGCGGGCGTCGCCACGCAGGCGGCCGTCTCGCCGCTGCTGCCGCATACGCCCGCGTTCGCGGCGCAGCTGGCCGCGGCGGTGCCGCGCGTCGTCGTGGACGACTATTTCCGCGGCGACGGTAGCGGGGGACGCCGCAGCGAGCGGCTCGGCATGCGCGGCCTATATGCGCGCAACGGCTGGAGCGAATGGTACGGGCCGGAGCCGTTGGCGGCGCTCGCGGCCGAGCTCGGGCGCCTCATGCCTCCGGGCGCGGTCACGGTCAGCGCGGAAGGCTTCGCTCCGCCGCCGCTTGCTCCTTAAGCGGGGGAACCGCCCCGCTTACTCGTCGATCGGAAAGCCCGTCGAGCCTCCCGTGGCGGCATCCGTCGAAGCGCCGGAATCGACGGATGCCGTCGCCGACCCGAGCACAGGCTTGTAAAAAGCGGGAATATAGGTTTCCGTCTTGACCGTCGCGACGTGCTGAGGGTACATCTTGTCGGGGTCCGGCTGAACGACCCGGTAATCGATGACCGCAGCGCTGCCGATGAACGAGATGTTCGACACTTCGATGCCGTAGCCGGGATGCGGGGCTGTGGCCGTCAGCGTTACTTTGGTGACGCCGTCGGCGAGCGGGGCGGATGTCAGCTTGACGTCGCTCAGAATGCTTTTGCCCGGATCTGGGACGGGGATAGGCTTCGTTTTCTCCACGAATTCGATCGCTCTGTCCAGCAGGACGGCCGCCTCGCTGCGGGTGATCGCCTCCTTCGGACGGAATTTTCCTCTGGCGTCCAGCTCGGCAATATTCGCGATCAGCAGCTTCTGAATGCTGTTCATGTAGTTCTTCGTCACGCTGTCCTCATCGGCGAGCAGGATGTACTGTTCGGTGAAAGCGAACTCACCTTTGGCGGAGATGCCCTGGAACAGCCAGTGCGCGAATTGTTCCCGCGTGACGTTCGCGGACGGGTCGATATCGCGCGGAATGTCCAGGCCGTTCAATTGCGCGATCATAAACGCGGAGGCATAGGGCGCGTTGTCTTTGATTTTCGAGAAATACTGGCTTGCTTTCGGCTTCTTGACGAAGCGGATGTTGTCGATGTTCAGATCCAGTCCCTTGACGATGAGCGTCACGGCGGAAGCGCCGGTAACCTTCGCGCCCGGCTTGAATTGCCCGTTGCCGATGCCATGCACGATGCCGCGTTGCTTCAGGTCAAGGATCGACGCCTTCCCCGGATCGTTTTGAATGTCGGTAAAAGCGTTCGCGGTTCCGCTCAGCACGAGACAGGACAGTCCGGCAAGCAGCAGGGCGGCGGCGGATTTGCTCGTTCTGGCCATACGTTCGTCCTCCAATCGGTTGTTCTTCGGGTGTGTTGCCGACATGTCAGTCAACCCCTCAGACGAGGCCGTTATGGAAAAGGTTGCACGAAAAAACCCTACCGCATCCGGTAGGGTTCGTTGGATAAGTTATGGTGATCTGAACAGGGATCGAACCTGTGACCCCTACCCTGTCAAGGTAGTGCTCTCCCAGCTGAGCTATCAGATCAAGTGAAATCCTTTCGACTTGATCTATTATAGCGGCTTGTCCGGGAGTTGTAAAGCGTTTTGTCTTAATTTTTATCGTTTTTTTCGTGCGATTTGACCTGACTGGTGTTGCCCCAGATGCGATGAATCCGTTCCTTGATCCGAACCTTCTCTTTATCAAGCAGCTTGGAGACGATCGTGTCCTCCGCGATGCCTTTCTCCTTGCCGATTTGCACGATCGATTTGCCTTTCTTCAACTCTTCCAGCAAGCTTCTCGGGCTCATGCCGAGCACTTGGGCGGTATCTTCCAAATATCGCGCTTTGCGGCGCCCCATGCCTTGTCCGAAGGAATGGTGCTTTTCGACTAACCGCTCTGTCCGTTCCTGCAAGCCGCTTCTCCACCTGGAAGCTTGCTCTTCCGTCAATTGGCCGGATTTGACCGCTTCGTTCAGGCGCTCGTTCTGCTGGGCGACGAGCAAATCAACGACCTTCATCTTGTCCACGCCTTGCTTCTTCGCGATGTCCGCGAGAGACTCGCCGGAGCGGAGCCGGCTTTCCAGCGTTTCGGCGTCGATTTTGAGCAGCGACAGGAGGGGAGCGTTGCCTTCTTTGCCCTCGACGGTGAGGATCCATACGGGTTCCTTATGGTGATGCGGGCCGAACGCCGGATGCGTCTGTGCGGAGTCTTCGGCAACAGCCGCGGAAGCGAAGCCGGCGTAACCCGTGCCGGCGATGGCGAGGGCCGCTCCGGCCGTCAGCGCCATCCGTTTGAACAATCCATTGATCCGTTTATTCATGTTGTTCTCACTCCTTCAACCACCATTTTGGGTATTCGAAGGTTGATCTATACATCAAAAAAAGATCGTCCATAGCCGCCAAGCAGGCAGGGGGGACGATCTTTTCGTTGCGGAGCGAAGGAGATCAGGAACGTTCCCGGTCCCGGTCCCGGCTGCGGAGGCCGGCCAACCCGATCAGGCCGAGCAGTCCGAGCCAGCCCCAATTGGAGGCTCTGCCGTTCGTCGCGTACGTCCGGTAATTGTTGGCGCGGACATTGCCGACGCTCCGGGCGTCGGGGGTGTAGTTGTTCGTCGTGTACGCTCCGGCTTCGGTCGTGCCGTAGGTCGTGCTGTAAGGTCCGACAACGCCTGTCGTTTCCGTGCCGGCCGTTCCGTAAGTCGTCGTGCCGGTGCCGGTCGTAATGTAGCCAGTTGTTCCGTGCGAAGTGTGAGCGATGGCGGCCAGCGGAGACGCAAGCGAGAAACAGGCTATGGCTAAAACAAGAAGCCCCGTTTTTTTCACCGTATTCGTCCTTTCTTGTTGAGTCATTTTGCTTGGCAGCCTTAATGTCCCTTACCGGTCCGAATTTATTCGGGCGCACCATGAAAAAGAGCCCGTTGGAAATCATTCCAACGGGCTCTAACGATTGTCGTTATGGTGATCTGGACAGGGATCGAACCTGTGACCCCTACCCTGTCAAGGTAGTGCTCTCCCAGCTGAGCTACCAGATCGTATCGAGGACATTTAGTATAATACCAAGAGAGCGGCCCGAAGTCAACAGAGAAGAGGGCCGCCTTTTTTGCACAATCGACGCCAAATTTTTTGCTTCCGTATCCTTTGCCGCGAGTGCTGATTGGGGTTCGCCGGGCGTAAACATGAACCATCGGCACAAGAGCGGGAGGCGTCTGCCATGGATCAAGAGTGGGCTTGGCTTGCGGTATGGCTGATCGGATTGTTCAGTCTGATCGGCTTCGTCATGGCCGCGGTTGCGAATCTCGTCCGCAAGGATACGAGGGAGCACGACAAAAAGTTCGTCTGGCGAATGAAGTCGAATTGGGACAAGGATATAAAATAAAGCCGTGTTCGCGATACGGCGACTTGCGGAATAATCCTCCTCGGCCTCGGACAGAATGGAACTGCAGGAAGGTCTGTCCAAGGAGAGAATCGAGATGGGGATTCGAAAGGCTCCGATTCGGCGGCAGCTGCTTCGCGCCGCGGGCGCCGCGGCGATCATGGCCGCGCTGTCGGCCGTGCTGGGCGCTTGCCGGATCGCGCCCGCGCCGCCGCAAGAGCGAGCCGTCTCGGCGAACGTCTACGGACGCGGAATCGAGAGCGTCACCGGAGACGTATATGCGCCGGGGCCCGCATCCGGGGGAAAGTTCACGCCGAGAAGCTGGTAGCGCCTCTCGGACGTTGCCGCTACGAAGAAGCTCCGATCGCGCCTAGCGCGCATCGGAGCTTCTTGTTTTTCATTCTTCCCATTTCCGGGAATAGGCTTTGCCCGTTACCCAGACGCACAACAAAATAATAATGACGGCGATAATGCCCGCCACGATATACGTGGTCACCACAATCGATCAGCTTCCTTTCGCCCGTACGTTCTTCCATCATAGCGGATATTCGCGGTTTTGAACACCCGGCTTGCTTACGCCCAGGCGCCCAATCACCGATCGCGGCCTCCGCGCATACCTTATCGGGGACGAATTCGGTTCGAATAAGGGGAATCGGCGATGAACAAACCGGCGGGCAAAGCGAAAACGGTCAAAAAGAAGAGGGCTTCCTCGGACAGCCAGCAGCCGCAGATGAAAATCGTAACTTCGGACGTATGCGCGGTATGTCCCACCCCGTGCGCGAGGGGACTGGCGTATTTCGCCCGGATGTCCGCTCCCGGCGCCGTAGGCAACGGCGTTCCTTGCGTCCTGACGCTGCCGAAGGCGGCCGTTAAGGCGGCTCTGTAGCATTTTTTCCTCCAGTCCGCAACTTTTCCTGTCGAGGTTGGTATAACCAAATACAGACCAGGAAACAGACGGGGACGACGGAGGTAATGACGGATGAGAATCCGCAAGCTTCTCTTATTAACCGTGGTGCTTACGTTGCTGGGCGGCACGGCTATTTTTGCGGACACGGTCTCGCAGAAGGTGAAGATCATATTCAACAAGCAGGAGATGGACGACGACGGAACGCTCATCGACGGCAAGGCTTACGTCGGCGTCCGCTCGCTTGGCGACGTCGTGCAGGGGATTGTCGCCTGGGACGACAGCGCGAAGAAGGTGACGATCTACAAACCGAACGTGCACATGTTCCTGATGACCGGCAACAAGCCTTTCGGCTCGGTAGCCAAAGGCAAAGTCAGCTTCCGGGTGTTCGCGCAGATCGACAATTTGCAGACGAGCATCAGCGGCTTCAAGGTGACGATCGCCGATCCGTACGGAGACGAGACATGGATCGACGGCCGCACCGACAAGGACGGCGACTTCCCTTCGGACAAGGACAACTTCTGGTTCACGTCCGCCGACACGTCCTATGAATTCAAATACAGCGGGAAATACACGGTTCGCTTCTGGATGAAGCCCTCCGACAACTCCCCTATGCAAGTCGTATCCGAGAAGACGATCATCTCCAAATAAGGCGTTCCGGCGCGCTCCGACCGGTGCAGGGCGGGGCGCTTCGTTTGACCGGATAGGCCGTGAAATGGTACGATACGGAAGCAGGTAAATTCAACCGATCGAACGGAGGTTCTCCATGAGCGATCATGTTCATGACGAAAATTGCGATCACGAGCACGAAGAGGCCGTGTTCGTCGTAACGGACGAAGACGGCAACGAACACGAGATGGTGCTTGTGTATACTTTTGAGAGCGGCGATCAGGCGTACGCGGTACTGCTCGATCGCAACGATCCCGAGGACGACGGCGTCATCTTCCGCATCGAGGAAGATGGGGAAGACGAAGTGCTCGTCAACATCGAAGACGATGAAGAGTGGGAGCGCGTTATGAAAGTATACGAAGAATTGGTTGCACAGGAAGCGGACTGATTCGACCCTTGTTCAGGCTTAACGGGCAAGAGCCGCTCCGGCGTCCGCAACGGACGAAGGAGCGGCTCTTTGTTGCGCCGTTTATTTCCGAGGGTTATAGGAAAGGATGCGCCCGTTGAACAGCTTCACTTCGGCCAGCAGACGCTTGCCCAGCCACTTGCAAAATTCGTTGGCTTTGGACTTGTCCCCGTGGGTCGCTCCATCGGGAAGGACGACGTGAACGAACGGAATTTCGGCTTCGCCTTCGGAGCGAACGCCCGTTCCGAACAGAATGAAGCGGTACTGCGGGGTTTTGCCCTTCAGATAGAACCACCGCTCTTCTTCGCCGGGCTTGGTCTCGATGGAATAGGGGAATGCCGCCTCCGCGTAATTCCAATCCAACTGCTGCCCGGTAAGCGAGGTTTGTTCCCGGTAATGCAGAAGATGCTCCTTCACGTCCTCCAAGGCAATCCGATCTGCGGCGGATCCTTGAACAAGCGAAATGTAAGCGCTTTGACTCATCGGTAGCCACCCCCCAAGGGAAATGATAGCATCTGCGGAACGGATTGGCAACGAGTTCCGTTGCTGCGGAGGAGGGACGTGATGTTCGAGCCTCTGTACGACTTGACGGAATCGTCTAATGTGAACTTTGTCGGATGCGCTTCCGAGAGCAGCCGGTTCGACTTCGCCATCGTCTATAACAGCGACCAGCCGAATGAACAAAGCCCCCGCAGCCGGTGCCGATGCCGGAAGCGGGGGCTTTGGTTGCCGTCGGGCTGCAGACAGTCAGGAGATGGCCGTCTCCTCCACGATGACTTTGATTTGCCGAACGGAGCGGTCTTCCGGTCCTTTGACCGGCAAGCCGACGTCCAAATGCTCGACGATATAATCGATATTCTCCTGGGAGATGACTTCTCCCGGGAGCAGGATCGGAATGCCGGGCGGATAGACGTAGATGAATTCCGCGATGATCCGTCCGGCCGATTCGGTCAGCGGCACCGCCTCCGTCTCGCCGTAGAAGGCATCCCGGGGCGTCAGCGACAGATGCGGAATTTCCGGAATTCTCACAACGACATCCTTTACCTCCCGAGTATGACGGAACTCGTCAGCCATGCGGGCGAGAGCTTCGACGAGGATGCCCAGCGATTCCGCGTCGTCGCCCGGCGTCACGAGGCAGAGGATGTTGTACATATCGCTCAGCTCGACTTCGAGGCGGTAACGCTCGCGCAGCCAATTTTCCGCATCGTATCCCGTAATGCCGAGATGGCGCACGTGAATCGTCAGCTTCGTCGGGTCGTAATCGTGAGTCGCCTCGTCGCCGAGAAGCTCTTCACCGAAGCAATACAGACCTTCGATCTTGTTGATGGCCTCCCGCGCTTCCTGGGCCAGCCGGACCGTTCGCTCCGCGAGCTCCCGCCCGTGCAGCGCGAGCTGGCGGCGGGCCGCGTCGAGCGAAGCGAGCAGCGGATAAGACGTCGACGTCGTCGTCAGCATGCTGAGTATCGTCTGCACCCGCTGAATGTTGACGCGGCCGGCGCGGACGTTGAGAATCGAGCTTTGGGTCATCGAACCGCCCAGCTTGTGAACGCTGGTGGCGGCCATGTCAGCGCCGGCCTGCATGGCGGACATCGGCAGCCGGTCCGAGAAATGGATGAGCGCGCCGTGGGCCTCGTCGACGAGCACCGGAATGTCGTACTCGTGGACGAGATCGACGATCTCCTTCAGATTGGCGCAGACGCCGAAATAGGTCGGGTTGATGACGAGCACGGCGGCGGCGTCGGGATGCCGTTCGAGCGCCCGCCGCACCGAGCGGGTCGTAATGCCGTGGTCGATCCCGAGATTGCGGTCGCGCACCGGGGACAAGAACACCGGGCGAGCCCCGGAGAAGATGATCGCGGACAAGACCGATTTATGAACGTTGCGCGGAACGATGATTTTGTCGCCTTGGCCGCATACCGCCAGAATCATCGCCATGATGGCGCTGCTCGTTCCCTGCACGGAGAAGAAGGTGGCGTCGGCGCCGAACGCGTCGGCCGCCAGCTGCTGCGCTTCCAGGATCACGCCGACAGGCTGATGAAGGTCATCGAGCGGCGCGATGTTGATCAGGTCGATGTCGAGCACGTTCTGCCCGATATATTCGCGAAACGCCGGGTCCATGCCGGTTCCTTTCTTATGGCCCGGGATATGGAATTGTACCGGATTCTGCGCCGCGTGACGCAACAGGGCGTCGAACAGGGGAGTGCGGGAATGATCCAAAGATAAGCGCCTGCCTTTCCATGCCGTAACGTACGGTTGAATGAACAAGCATGAGTATAGCAAAAATGGGGGGGAATGCAACATTCGGCGATCCGGCGCGGGACGGGGGAGCACCGCCACGGGAACGCATCCGGCCGCAAGCTGTCACGAAAACGCCATCAAACGGGATTTGGAACGGACTTGCGGCTGTGCTACCATATTTTATGGAGTCGGAACACATTCGCACCGGAGGAGAGAATCGCTTTGCGAAGCAAGCTGGTAATCGTCGCGCTTATGCTCGTGACGACCTTCATCGGATTCGGCATCATTATTCCCGTTCTGCCGCAAGCCGTGACCGATATCGACCCGGAACGGGCGAGGCTTCATACCGGAGCGATGCTGTCGCTGTATTCGCTCGTATCCTTTCTATTATCCCCCTTCTGGGGAAAACTGTCGGGCCGGATCGGCCGGCGTCCGGTCATTATGACCGGCGTGCTTGGCTTCTGCCTCAGCTTCCTGCTGTTCGGGCTGTTCATCGACAACCTCGCCATGATGTACGTGTCGCGCCTGCTCGGAGGCTTGTTCTCCGGCGCTGTGACCGCCTGCATCGTCGCTTACGTCGCGGACATTACGACGAACGAGGAACGGACGAAAGGAATGGCCGTCGTCGGCATGAGCATCGGGCTCGGCTTTACGTTCGGACCGTTCGTCGGCGGAGAGCTGAGCCGAATCTCGCTGGCGGCGCCGTTCTACGCGGCGGCCGGGCTGGCGCTCGTCACCTTCGCCGCCGCCTGGAGCAAGCTGCGGGAATCGCTGCCGCCGGAGCGGCGGGCCGAGATCGCGAAGCAGCCGAAGGTGTCCCGCTGGACCGCGTTCCAGGGGCCGCTCAAAAACTTGTACGTGCTCGCCTTTTTTGTGACATTCTCGCTGGCCATCCTGGAGGCGACGATGCAGCTGTTCGGCATGGAGCGGTTCGACGCTACGCCGCGCAACGTCGGCTATATGTTTTTCTTCTGCGGCATTGTCGGCGCTCTCGTCCAGGGCGGCGTCGTGCGGCGCAGGGTCAAGAAGGGGCAGGAGGGAGCGTACATCGCCGCGGGCCTGATCATTTCGGCGCTCGGCTTTTTCCTGCTGCTGACCGCCCGCCACTGGGGAACGGCCACCGTTTACCTGTGTATTTTCGGCATCGGCAACTCACTGATCCGGCCTTGCGTCACCTCGCTGATTACGCAGAAAACGAAGGTCGAACAAGGCGTCGCCTCGGGCCTCAGCTCGTCGATGGACAGCCTCGGCCGCATTGTCGGGCCGATTCTCGGAACGTCGCTGCTCGGCCTGTACGCGTTTCTGCCGTTCATCGTCTCCGGCGCGCTGTCGCTTGCCGCGCTCGGCCTGCTGGCCCGCTTCCGCAGCGAAGACCGCGCCTTGGCGAGCGCGGAACGGTAATGGATTTGGAAACCTCCGACCGCATGGCGCGGATCGGAGGTTTTTTTGTTTGCGCTTTGTGTGTGGGGGGCCGTTTGGCGAGCCGTAAGCCGCTAATGTCGGGTTACAGAGCTGAGGTTCACCGTTTGACCAGTCGCCTCCCCTTTCGCCCGCGAACTTTAATCCCCCCTCATCCTCGTTTCAGTTTGATTTAAGTTTTGTTGTTTATCTTGTTTATCGAGACAAGGCAAACACAGAAACGAGGGATTTCTATGAACGACAAACGGCGATCCGGGCGCAAGCCCGATTGGCCATTGGCGGCTGCCGCTCTGATGGCGGCCATTCTGAATGTGTACGGCATCTGGAACGATCACTACGTGAATGCCTATTATACGGCGGCCGTAACCAGCATGCTGCAAAGCTTCCATAACTTTTTCTACGCTTCGCTCGACCCCGGCGGTTTCGTAACGGTCGATAAACCGCCGCTCACCTTCTGGATTCAGACGATCAGCGCGAAAATTTTCGGCCTGCACGGCTGGAGCGTCATCTTGCCCCAAGCGCTCGCGGGCGTCGGCTCCGTGCTTCTCGTGTATGCTCTCGTGAAGCCGTCGTTCGGTCGATTGGCCGCGCGGCTGGCCGCCTTCGCGGCCGCGTGCACTCCCGTCGCGGCGGCGGTCAGCCGCACGAACAACGTGGACGCCATGCTGGTGTTCACTCTGCTCGTGGCGACCTGGCTGTTGTTCAAAGCCGTCCGCACGGGCAAATGGGGCTGGGCGGTCGGCGCCTTTGCGGTCGTGGGTCTCGGCTTCAACGAGAAAATGATGCAGGCGTTTATGGTGCTGCCCGCCTTCTATTTGTTCTATCTGATCGCGTTCAAGACGAACTGGAAGCGCAAGGTGGCCGTTCTGGCCGGGGCGACGGCCGCGCTCGTCATCGTCTCGCTGTCTTGGGCGGTCTACGTGGACAGCGTTCCGAAGGACCAAAGGCCGTATATCGGAAGCAGCCAGACGAACTCCGTGCTGGAGCTGGCGCTCGGCTACAACGGCGTATCGAGGCTGACAGGCAACCGCGGAATCGGCGGAGGCGGAGGAGGAGGGGGATTCGGCGGCGGCATGCCGAACGGATTCCGGATGCAAAATCCGGACGGCACGGCTTCCGTCAGCTCGCCAACGGGGGACGACGGCGGTTCGAACAACCGGGGCAACGGCTCAAGTGCGGTTGACGGCTCCGTTCAAATGGCGGCTCCCGGGTCGAGCGGGAACGCCGGCGGACAAGGAAGCGCCAGCGACGACGGCATGAGCGCTCCGAACGGCACGGACAGCCAAAGTGGCATGAGCGGCCGAGACGGCCGGGACGGCGGCTTCGCCAATGGCCGCCTCGGACGCCAAGGCTTCCAGGGCGGCGGATTTCCGGGTGGCGGCATGTTCAACACCGGAAGGAAAGGCCCGCTGCGGCTGTTCCAGTCGGAGCTGTCCGGCCAGGCAAGCTGGCTGCTTCCGTTCGTCGGCTTCGCGGCGGTCGGGCTGCTCAGCGGCATCCGCCGCAAACAACCGCTCACGGCGAAGCAGAAGGAGACGCTTTTCTGGCTGGCGTGGCTCCTTCCGGTCATGGGCTTCTTCAGCGTGGCAGGCTTCTTCCACCAATACTACCTGATCATGCTGGCGCCCCCGATTGCGGCGCTCGTCGGAGCGGGCTGGACGGAGCTGTGGAGCTTCTACCGGGATCGGGCGGGCTGGCGGCGCTGGCTGCTCCCGGCGGGCGTGGCCGCGACGACCGCGTTTGAAGTGTACGTTTTGTACCCATACGCGGATCAAATCGGCATTCTGTGGCCGATCGTCGTCGGCGTCGTCGGGCTCTCCCTGTCGGTCATCCTGACGGCGAACATTTGGACGAACCGGCGTTCCTACTACACGGCTATCGCGGCTCTGGCCGTTCTGCTGCTGGCACCGCTCTATTGGGCGGCCACGCCGATCGTGTACGGGCAGAGCAGCCAACTTCCGGCTGCCGGTCCTTCGAGCCAATCGGGCTTCGGCGGCGGCCGAGGCGGCTCGGTCAGCAGCATCAACGAAGGCCTTTACGAATATCTCAAAGCCCACAACACCGGTGAGAAATTCCTGTTCGCCACGACAAACGTCAATACGGCGGAAACCTACATTATCCATACCGGCGAAGCGGTGATGGCGATGGGCGGCTTCTCGGGCAGCGACCCGATTCTGACGGTCGACAAGCTGAAGGAACTGGTGCAGGAAGGACAAGTGAAATATTTCTACCTGTCCGGCGGCGGACGGGGCGGCAATTCGGAAGTGACGCAATGGATTCAGGAGAACGGGACGGAGATCCCGAGCAGCGAATACGACAGCGGAACTTCGGCGTCTTCCGCAAGCGTCAAGAGAGGCAGCGGCGGCTTTGGCGGCTTCGGAGGCGGACCGGAATCGTCCGGCGGCACGCTGTACGAAGTGACCTTGAATTAAGGAGGGACATCGACATGAGCGCAAACATTCGCTTTTCCATCGTCGTGCCGGTTTATAACGAGGAGGCGGTCATTCAGGAGACGTACCGGCGTCTTCGGTCGGTCATGGATTTGACCGCGGAGAGCTACGAGCTGCTCTTCGTCAACGACGGCAGCAAGGACCGGACGTCGGTCATTCTCCAATCGATCGCCCTGACGGATCCGCGGGTGAAGCTGATCGATTTCTCCCGCAATTTCGGGCATCAGGTCGCCATTACAGCGGGAATGGATTACGCCTCCGGAGCCGCGGTCGTCGTCATCGACGCCGACCTTCAGGACCCGCCGGAGCTCATTCTCGAGATGATCGCGAAGTGGGAGTCGGGCTACGACGTCGTCTACGCCAAGCGGATCGAAAGGCAGGGCGAGACTTTCTTCAAGAAAATGACGGCGAAGCTGTATTATCGCCTGCTCCGGGCTTCCACCGACATCGACATTCCGGTCGATACCGGCGACTTCCGGCTGCTGGACCGCAAAGTCGTCGACGAGCTGAAGAAGATGCCGGAGCGCAACCGTTACGTACGGGGGTTGGTCAGCTGGGTCGGCTTCCGGCAGACGGCGATCGAATACGTCCGGCAGGAGCGGTTCGCGGGCGAATCCAAATATCCGTTCAAGAAAATGTTGAAGCTGAGCCTGGACGGACTCACGTCCTTCTCCAACAAACCGATCAAGCTCGCCGTTTCCGGCGGAACCGTGCTTTTTGCCGCAGGCTTCCTCTACCTTCTCGCCGATTCGATCGTCTCGATCGCCGGCCGCGCCGCCAACGGCTTGAATTATATCGCCGCCCTGCAACTGCTGCTGGCCGGCATCGTGCTAGGTGCGGTCGGGCTGGTCGGGGAGTACGTCACCCGCATTCTCGACGAAGCGAGGGGGCGCCCGCTGTACATCGTTCGCGCCTGCTACGGCATGGGAAAGCAGGAGAGGCGGGCGAGCCGCATTGTTTGAACTCGCCGCCGTCCGGCGATGGCTGAAGTTCGGTGTCGTCGGCGGGGCGAACACGGCGGTCGATTACGGGGTATTCGCCGCGCTGACGCGGTGCGGCCTCCCCTATCTCGCCGCCCAATGCCTCTCCTACGCCTGCGGCGTGCTGAACAGCTACGTCTGGAACCGAAGCTGGACGTTCCGGGACCGCGCGGCTTCGACCCGTTCGCTGCCCCGGTTCGCGGCGGTGAACGCGGCGACGTTCGCATTGACGTCGGCTTTGTTGTACGCGTTCGTCGGGCGCCTCGGCTGGCCATTGCTGGCCGGCAAGGCGGCGGCGACCGGAGCCGGTCTCATCTTCAATTACGCTGGAACGAGCAAGTGGGCGTTCCGCGATCCGGGCAATTCCACCAGAAGGAGCGATACGCCATGAAAATCCGCAAAGCCGTCATTCCCGCGGCGGGGCTCGGAACCCGCTTCCTGCCCGCCACCAAGGCGCAGCCGAAGGAGATGCTGCCCATCGTGGACAAGCCGGCGATCCAATATATCGTCGAAGAGGCCGTTGCCAGCGGCATCGAGAGCATCATCATTATTACGGGGCGCAACAAGAAAGCGATCGAGGACCATTTCGACAAATCCGCCGAGCTGGAGCGGGTGCTGGAGGAGAAGGGCAAGACGGAGCTCCTCGAGGAAATCCAAGGCATCCAGGGGCTCGCGGCCATTCACTATATCCGTCAAAGCGAACCGCTCGGGCTGGGCCACGCCATTCTGTGCGCGGAGCAGTTCATCGGCGGGGAACCGTTCGCCGTTCTGCTCGGCGACGACATCATGGTGTCGGACCCGCCCGCGCTGAAGCAGCTGCTGCACGTTTACGAAGCTTACGGCAAGACGGTCGTCGGCGTGCAGCCCGTTCCGCAGGACGACGTCGGCAAATACGGGATGATCCAGGCCGAGCCGTTCGCGAGCCGGCTTTACGAGGTGGAAGATCTGATCGAGAAGCCGCGGCCGGAGGAAGCGCCGTCGAACGTGGCGATTCTCGGGCGCTACATTTTGACCCCGGCGATTTTTCCCGTTCTTCACGAGATCGAGCGCGGCGCGGGCAACGAATTCCAACTCACCGACGCGCTGAAGGTCGTCTGCCGTTCCGAGGGCGTGCTCGCGCTCGAGATGCAGGGCGAGAGGCACGACATCGGAGACAAGTTCGGCTACCTGAAGGCCATTGTGGAAATGGGGCTGAGGCGCGACGAGCTTCGTCCCCGGCTGCTCGATTATTTGCAAGACCTGTGCGCGAGGAACGGCGTGAACGTGCCGGGCTGACGTCCCCCGCACCGACTTCGGCCGGATAAGGCCTCCGTCTTCGGTCCAGGTGCAAAAACGGTCTGCAGCCGTTTCCTGATCTTTCCCGCCCCCCGTTATCATGAATATGAAAACAGACCATGAAAACATGGAGCGGAAGGGGAAAGATCCAAGTTGAAACCATTTATTCAAGGAGCGTTCCGCAACAAGGCGGCCATCGCGATTCTGGTCGTGATGGTGCTCGGCCTCGGCCTTTTCAGCTATTTGAAGCTGCCGATGGAATTTTTGCCGGAAGCGGACAACCCGCAGGTCACGGTAAGCGTCATCGGTCAAGGCTATGACGCCGCGACGATGGAAAGCCAGGTGACGAACCCGCTGGAGCAAGCCTTGGCGGGCGTCAAGGGCAAGACGAACATTTTCTCGACGTCGGGAGACGGCTTTTCCCAGGTCAATCTGAACTTCGATTCCAAGACGAACATGAAGGACGCGAAAGCGGAGGTCGAACGCGCGGTCGGCGCGGTGCCTTTGCCGGAGCGCGTATCGCCGCCGTACGTCGTCCAGTTCAACACTTCGATGATCCCGATCTCCTTCGCGTCGCTTACGTTCCAGGACGGAACGACCGAGGCGCGGAAGGAAACGATCGAGCGGCAGGTCGTCGATGCGTTCCGCTCGATCGACGGCGCCGGGGAAGTGCAGCTGTCCGGCAAATCGACGCCGACCGTCGCCGTCACTGCCGATCCCGCGAAGCTGGCCGCCAAGGGCGTGCCGCTTCAGGCGCTGTACGCCGTGCTGCAGGGACGGGACGCCTCCGCTTCGGTGGGCCAAACCTCCCTGGACGGGACGGTCGTCAATTTGAACGTGGCGTCGGCGAATCTGCAAAGCATCGACGACTTGAAGAAGCTGCCCGTCGCAAACGGCGTCACGCTCGGCGACGTCGCCGACGTGAAGCTGAACGACGATCGGGAGAGCGTCAGCCGCGTCGACGGCAAGGATTCGCTCACGCTGGTCGTCTCCAAAGCGGCGAACGCCAACGCGGTCAGCGTCGGCAAAGAAGTGGCGAAGACGATCGACCGTCTGAACGGCGAATACAAGGACGCCTCGCTGAAGCTGCTTATGAGCACTTCCGATCAGGTCGTGGACTCCGTCAACAGCATGCTTCGCGAGGTGCTCATGGGCGCGCTGTTCGCCACGATCGTCATCCTGCTGTTCATGCGCAACTTCCGGGCGACGCTGGTCACGATCGTGTCGATCCCGCTGTCGCTCGCCTTGACGCTGTATTTGCTCGATCTGTCCGGCATTTCGCTCAACATTCTCACCTTGGGCGGCGTCGCCGTCGCCGTCGGTCGTCTCGTGGACGACAGCATCGTCGTCATCGAGAACATTTTCCGCCGCCTCCAGAAGGAATCGTTCTCGGTCGGCCTCGTCGTCGACGCGACGAAGGAAGTGTCCCGGGCGATCACCGCGTCCACGCTGACGACGGTGGCGGTGTTCCTGCCGATGGGCCTGCTGCGCGGCTCGCTGCAAGCGTTCCTGCTGCCGTTCGCCTTGACGGTCACCTACTCGCTGCTGTCGTCGCTGCTCGTCGCGCTGACGGTCGTTCCGCTTCTGAGCGCAGGCGTGCTGCGAAACTCGACGATCAAGGAGCATCAGCCGTCCAAGCGGTTTACCGCTTTCCTGCATTGGAATCTTCGCCACAAGTGGGTGCCGCTGGCCATTGCGTTCGTTCTGCTCGTCGGTTCGCTGGCTACGTATTTCAGCCTCCCGAAGGGCGCCGTCGATTCCTCCAGCGCGTCCAGTCTGAACGTCACGCTCGAATACAAGCCGGATACGCCGGTCGATCAAGTGCTGGATAACGGGAAAAGGCTGGAGTCGTTCCTGCTGAAGCAGGAGGAAGCCGAGTGGGTCATGATGAGCATGGGCAACAGCGCCGACGCCGCGAAATACGGCAGCGTGCAGTCCCCGACGCTCGTCTCCTACAACGTGAAGATGAAGGAAGGCGCCGACGCCGAGAAAGTCATCGAGGCCGTCAAGGCCGAGCGTTCGCAGTTCCCGGGCGCGGAGCTGAACGCCGGTGCCGGCTCGTTCTTCGGCGACGGCAGCTCTACGCAGGTGTTCGTGGACGTAACCGGAGACGATCTGAGCCAATTGACGGCTGTGGCCGACGAAGCGATGGCGAAAATCAAGCCGATCAAAGACGTGCTCAAGGTCGAAAGCAACCAGGAGGAGCGCAAGACAGTTTACACGCTGGCCGTGAACGCGGCGGAAGCGAAAGCTTCCGATATCGCTTCCCAGCTGCAAGGGATGCTGAATCCGGTGCCGATCGGCACGCTGCATGCGGACGGCCGGTCGCTGCCGGTCGTGCTCGAACCCGCGCTGCAGCCGAAAACCGCGGCCGACCTGACAAACCTGACGGTGATGACGGACGCCGGTCCGAAGCCGGTATCCAGCGTCGCCGAGTGGGTGAAGGAAGAGAAGCCGACGAAGTTTTATCATAAGGACGGGAAAAGCTACGTTCGCATTACCGCGACGGTCGAGCCGAGCCGGTTGTCCGTCGTCGGGAACGAAATTTCCAAAGCGATGAAGGAGCTCTCGCCGCCCGCAGGGGTGAAGCTGTCGGTCGGCGGCGCGTCGGCGGACCAATCCGCGGACTTCGCCAGCCTGTTCGCCATGATGATCGTCTCCATCGGCATCGTCTATCTCATTATGGTCGTCACCTTCAAGACGCTGCGGGCGCCGATCGCCATTCTGGCTTCGATTCTGTTCGTGCCGATCGGAGCGGTGCTCGGGCTCATCGTCTCCGGCGTGACGCCCGACTTCACCGCCATCTTCGGCGTCGTCATGCTCATCGGCATCGTCGTTACGAACGCGATCGTGCTCATCGACCGCGTCAAGACGAACGAAGAGCGGATGACGATCCGCGAAGCGCTGCTGGAAGCGGCGGGCACGCGGATGCGCCCGATTCTGATGACGGCCGTGGCCACCGTGTGCGCCATGCTGCCGCTCGTGTTCGGCCAGGCGGAGAGCGGCAGCATCGTCTCCCGGAGCCTCGCCATCGTCGTCATCGGCGGCCTCGTCGTCGCCACGCTGCTCACGCTGGTCATCGTGCCCTGCCTTTACGAACTGCTGTTCTTCCGCAAATCCCGCCGCCAGCGCGCAGCGGCGCGGCAGTCGGCCGCGGCTTGACGCAACCGAAAACGGCCTTCCGCGTTCCGTCCGGAACGGGAAGGCCGTTTTTTTGCGCCGCAGATACGTCAGGGCTGCGCCATCTTGTACAGCGGCAGCAGCGTCGCGAATACCGACTCCGCCTTGCGAAGAAGAGCGTCGCCGCTCCCGAGCAGCGGGTCGCCGCGCCGGATGTGGACGCCGCACGTCAGCTCCGCCGCCTTGACGCTTCCGAGCCGGCGGAACAGCGCCTCCAGCTCCTCGTCCGTCAGCTCGCCATGGATCAATCCCGACGGCACCATATGGTCTTTCGACCAAACGTAGTGCGGCGGCACCGAGGCGCGGATCGATGCGAGCTCGCGCGCCGCGCGTTCCGCGAATACCGTCTTGTTCGGGCATTCGTAGATGATGGCGAACTGAATGAACAGATGTGTGGACCAGAGGCCGATCTGAAAATGCGGGAACGCCTTGTAGCCTCTGGCGCTCGGGGACCAGGCGACCCACGTGTCGTCCGGCGGGTTGACCGAGCGTCTGGCGTGCCTGGCGACGTGGGGGAACGTTTGCTCTCCTGTCAACCGGGCGATGACGGGAGCGAGCGCGTCTCCCAGCAGGTGAAGTTTCGGGCGGACTTGTCCGACGATCGCTTCCATGCGGCCTTCCAGGCCGGGCACGCTCATGGCGTCGAAGTCCTGCTCCGCGAATCCGGCGAAGCCGGGGTTGGCGGTTGCTTGCATGTTCAAGTCACCTCGCGGCTATAAAGTTGCGGCCGGAGTTTCCCCGGTTCCGGGGCTCCGGAAAGCTTTCCCTCACTATACTGGAAAATAGTCAAGAAACCAAGTTGCCTTATCATAAGATGGAGTATAAGATAGTGGTAAGAACAAATATTCTGAACATTCGGTCAACGCTCGAACCATGCGAACTCGGCAGGAGGGGGGGATGGCCGTGCACCGGAGCCATGAGGTTGAATATTGCAATTTGGAGCTTCGATTCGACCGAAGGCAAATTCAGAATTTGATCCGGGAGCTCATCTCGGAAGGGTACTCCTTGTACTGGAACGAGAACGAGCAGCAGTTCCTAATCTCCGTGCGGACCGGCCGCAAATTGCTGAAGCTCAGGTTTCAACGGACGCGCAATCGTTACAAGATGGTAGGCGATTACATCGTGAAGGACGAGAAGCTGGCGCAATGGATCGAGAGGCTTATCAACGATTCCCGGGGTCATGCCGTCGTCAAGCGGTTTCGGGACCGCCAAGTGCTTATCGAGAACATTATGTTTGGCGAAATCATTCGTCTCGTGGAGGTGTCGGGCATGGAACATCGGATTATTTTCCAGAAGCGTCCCCAAATTACGGTAGAAGATATGGTTCAGGCATTCAAGTCCAAGCGGGCGGAACACCGGGCGGGTGTTCTCCGGCTTGAAATCGATTACGAGCTTGCGGTGCTCCATGAGGCGCTGCAGCAAGAACGGACGGAAGAAGTCGAAGCGAGCAAGAGGCGGCTGGAAGAGATGCGCAAGGAGATGCTTCTGCTCGAGCTGTAGCCTTCGCCTCGCGTTGCGTACCGGGGCGCCCTTCGGGGCGCCTTTCCGGATGTTCGCGAACATTCGGTTGAATGCGCTTACCGATTCTATATAATGGGTATTGTGCAGGATGCAACGCGTGGGGAGGAGTCTTAATGAGATTCAAGAAGAACGACAAGCTCGTCATGATCGGCGACTCGATCACGGACTGCGGCCGCAACCGCCCGGTCGGGGAAGGCATCGGCGATCCTTACGGCAAAGGCTACGTGTCGCTGGTGGACGGCTTGCTCAAGACCGTCTATCCGGAGCTGGCGATCCGGGTCGTCAACATGGGCACGAGCGGCAACACGGTCCGCGATCTGGCCGAGCGCTGGCAGAAGGACGTGCTGGACTTGAAGCCGGATTGGCTGTCCGTCATGATCGGCACGAACGACGTCTGGCGCCAGTTCGACCAGCCGTACATACCGGAGTCGCACGTTTATCCGGAGGAATACGAGGCGACGCTGGACGAGCTCGTGGCCAAGACGAAGATGCGGGTCAAAGGCATCGTGCTGATGACGCCTTTCTATCTGGAGCCGAACCGGTCGGACCCGATGCGGGCGACGATGGACCGGTACGGCGAGATCGTGAAGCGGGTCGCCGAGCGGCACGGCACCGTGTTCGTCGATACGCAAGCCGCGTTCGACGAGGTGCTGGCGCATATTTATCCGGCCGCGCTGGCGTGGGACCGGGTGCATCCGAGCATGGCCGGCCACGCGACGCTCGCTCGGGCGTTTCTCCAGGCCGTAGGGTTTGTGTGGCAATAAGCGCAACAATGAGCCGTTCCGTCAGGCCGATGGCCTCGGGACGGCTCTTTTCTGCGCTTCCATTTGTATATTCGGAGCAGGAGCAAACCATACTCATACTAGGAAAAAAACGGATGAGAACAAGCGCTTGGACGAGGAGATCGCCATGGGCAACGGAAAAAAATTGATGAAGCGTCTGCTGCGTTCCGTTCGGCAAAAGTCTGCAAACGCCGACCCGCAGGGCCAAGATCCGAATCCACCGACCGAACTCTCCGCCAATCTGGACGAGAACGTTCGGATGATTCAGAGCATCTACGAGGATTGTTCCGACGTCATTTTTCACGACTTTTTCATTGGCGGTCAAACCCGCGCCGTGCTTGTTTACATCGAGGGTTTGACGCATATCGAAGAGGTCGACCGACACGTGCTCGCGCCGCTTCAGCAACATTTCGCGCTGGAACCCGAACTTCCGAACATTCGAAAAGCAATTGCCGTCTCGTCCATAAAAGAGTTGAAAAGCACGACCGATATCGTGGAACAATTATCCGGCGGCAATCCCATCCTGTTTGTGGAAGGGGAAAAGCAAGGCCTGTCGGTCGGATTGCCCATGTGGGAAAAACGGGCGATCGAAGAGCCTTCGGCCGAGTCGGTGTTGCGGGGGCCCCGGGAAGGCTTCATCGAATCGCTGCGGAGCAACACGGCGTTGCTGAGGCGGAAAATAAAAAGCCCGAACCTGAAAATCAAAGCGATGAACATTGGCGTTTATTCCGGAACGAAGATCGCCGTCGCCTATATCGAAGGAATTGCGGCTCCCGCATTGGTCGAGGAAATGATGAGCCGGTTGCGGCGGATTGATATTGACGGCGTCCTGGAAAGCGTTTATATCGAGGAATTGATCGAAGACAATCCGACATCCCCTTTCCCTCAACTTCTATCGACGGAACGGCCGGATGTGGCGAGCGCCTATTTGCTGGAAGGACATGTCGTCGTGCTGGTCGACGGAACTCCCAGCGTGCTGGTCGCGCCGGTGACGTTTATTTCCTTGCTGCAGTCGCCCGAGGATTATTATGAGCGATATGTTGTAGGTACGGCGATTCGTTGGCTGCGCTATTTGTTTTTTGGCATCTCGTTGCTGGGTCCTTCCTTTTACGTCGCCGTCATTACGTATCATCAGGAGATGATTCCGACTCCTCTGCTGCTCACGATGGCGAAATCGCGCGAGCAAGTCCCGTTTCCCGCCTTGGTGGAAGCTTTGCTGATGGAATCGATGTTTGAAGCGCTGCGCGAGGCCGGAGCCAGGCTTCCCAAGCAAATCGGAACCGCCGTCAGCATTGTCGGGGCGCTTGTTATCGGCCAGGCGGCGATTGCGGCCGGAATCGTATCCGCTCCGATGGTCATGGTCGTGGCCATAACGGGGATTGCATCGTTTATGGCTCCCCGGTTTACCGTAGGCATTGCGATCAGGCTGCTTCGTTTCCCCATGATGCTCCTTGCTGGGTTTCTCGGATTCCTCGGCCTGATCCTGGGGATCATTGTCATTTTGAATCATCTGCTCTCCCTTCGTTCTTTCGGAGTTCCCTATATGTCGCCTCTGGCTCCGTTCAAAAGCCGCGATTTGAGAGATGTGCTTGCGCGGGCTCCGCGCTGGATGTTGAACACGCGTCCGCACCTGACCGGAAAATGGAACCCGTATCGGCAGGCGCCCGGACAACGGCCGGGTCCGGCCAAAGGGGACGAAGGGGGATAACCGGAAGGGGATTTGCATGGACGCAACCAAACGAAAAGCCGTTTTCGCCCTCTTCTTCCTGTCTGTACATGCGCTTTGTCTTACCGGCTGCTGGGATCGAACGGAAGTGAACGATTTGGCGATCATTACGGCAGCCGGTTTGGATTTGACGGAAGATCAGCAGTTGGAACTGTCCGTAAAAATTTATCTTACGTCATCCTCGTCCACTCCGCAGATGGGCGGGTTCTCCAGTCCCAACAGCGGAGGGGCCGGATTGTCGGTCGTTCGTTCGGCGACGGGACTTACCGTGGCGGATGCGGCTTCCAAATTGCAGCAGTTGATAAGCCGCAAGGTGTTCTGGGGACAGGACGAAGTGTTCATTTTCGGGGAAAGATTGTCGAGACAAGGCTTTGTCGAACCGATTGAATTTCTGATGCGGCATCCCGGTCCGAGAGAGCGCAGCAACGTATTCGTCAGCAAAGGCATGGCGAAAGACGTGCTGCAACTGGCCCCTCCCATCGAACGCTCCATTGCGGATTCGTTGCGGAAAATGGCCAAGTTGCAAACGGGACTGAACATCACCATGAAAGAACTGGCGCAAATGATGGGCGGCAAGGCCAAAGCGGCCGTCCTCCCCATGGTGGAAATCAAACCGAGAGAAGCCAGCCAGGATGCGTTTGCGTTTATTAACGGATCGGCGGTTTTGAAAAACGGAAAAATGGTCGGACGGATGAACAAGGTTGCGACCCGGGGGCTCATGTGGCTGAGAGACGAAATCGAATACGGCACCGTGACCGTTTCTCCGGAAAACGCCGGCGGAAACGTTTCCTTCCAGTTGCGGAGAAGCCACACCAAGCTGGTTCCGCACATACGCGGGGACGACTGGAGCATCGAAGTCCGAGTCGAGACCTGGGATGACATCGTTGAAAATGCGACAGACCTGGATCTTTCGGTGCCGAAGCATATCGAACAATTGAGAACCGCATTGGAAGCCGATATCCGGCAACGGACGGAAATGGCTCTGGCGCAAGCGCAGAAGGAATGGAACGCCGACGTTTTTCAATTCGCCGATGCGTTTTACCGCAAATATCCGAAAGAATGGAACCGCAACAAGGACCGCTGGGACGCCATCTTCCCGAAGGTGAAGGTCAGGGTGGAGGCGAGATCCGTCATTTCCAGACCGGGATTGATCGGCAAAAGTCCCCTTATTCCGAATCAGAGGTGAGCAAAAATGAAATGGACGGCGGTTCTGGGGATCGCGGCGCTTTTGGCTCTGATGGCTGCGTACGAATGGCCGAAAACGAAAGGGAAGAAGGAGAAAACCGCTTTTGCCGCCATTGCCGTCCTGGGAGGCCTCTTGGCTTCCTGGCTCGTTTTCTATCCGGAGACGCCGGGGCCTACGCAATGCCTCGACGCTTTATATAAACCATTGGTAAAGATGATCGAGAATTTAACCCAGGAAAGGAGCGGATGAGGAAGATGGTTGAGAAAGGGAGAATTTCCGCCTTTCAAATGGGCAGAATGATCTATTTGGCCATTACCCCGACGGCGATTCTCACCACGCCTGCGATTACGTTCAAATTTGCGAAGCAGGATATGTGGATTTCGCCGATTTGGGCGTTTTGCGGATTGATTACCCTTTATGCCGTATTTCGGCTCCACGCGATATATCCCGGACGCAATATCGTCCAGGCGTGCGAAGCCGTCATCGGCCGGTTGCCCGGAAAATTGCTGGGAGCCCTTTTCCTGCTTTATTATTTATATCTCATCGGGATTATTTTGCGGGAATACGGCGAATTCGTGGTAGGCTCCTTCCTGTTTACTACGCCGCTCATTGTGGTGTCGGGCAGCATGGTGCTGGTTTGCGCCATCGCCGTACGCGGAGGCGTCGAAATTGTGGGGAGATTCGCCGAACTTTTGCTTCCCGCCTTTGTTACGCTGTTTTTATTCATCATTATTCCGATCATTCCGGATCTGCGTGTGCCGAATATGTTCCCGATCATGGCAAATGGGATAACGCCTTCGCTTGCAGGCGCTTTCGTCCTGCAAACCTGGTTCAGCGAACTGATCAGCGCCTCGTTTTTGCTCCCTCTTGTAGCCGATCAAAAAAAGGCGAAAACAAGCGTTCTGATTGCTTTGTTGATGATCGTTCTGACACTGGTCGTTGCCAATCTGGCGACGCTGATGCTTCTCGGGGACATAACGGGCGGCTATACTTATCCGTTTCTAATTTTGGCGAGGTACATCAATCTGGCTGAGTTTTTTACCCATCTGGAGGCGATATTCATGGCCATCTGGGTGTTGGGCGCGTTCGTGAAAATATGCGTCTTTTTTTACGTGACCGTTCTTGGCGCCGCCCAATGGATGAACCTGTCCGATTATCGCCCGATCGTGTTCCCGATCGGCCTTCTGGTGACGTTGAGCAGCATGTGGGTTGCGCCCGATCTTCAGAAATTAACTTTTTCGATATCGACGTCCGTGACGTTTTCCGCTATGACGATGTTCGTGATCGTTCCGATGCTGCTGCTCTGTCTTGCCTGGGTGCAAAAACGATGGCGGGGAACGGCGGCAAAGGGGTGAAAAAACGGATGCACGGGGTCGGAAAGCAATGCGATCAGTTTGTTCGAGACTCGCCGCCGCGCCGATCCTAGTACGTCTTCACCGCCGGCGGCGTGTAGGCCGAGAAACGGTCGAGCAGCCGGGCCGGATCCTCTTCCACGATCATTGCGGACAAATATTGCTCCTGCATGAAGCGCTCCTTGGCCATATGGCGCAGCAGCTCGACGAGCGGGTCGTAATACCCGTTCACGTTGAGCAACCCGAACGGCTTGCGGTGAAGCCCCAGCTGGGCCCACGTGAAAATTTCGAAAAACTCCTCCAGCGTCCCCGGTCCGCCCGGCAACGCGATAAAGCCGTCGGCCTGCTCGGCCATTTTGGCTTTTCGCTCGTGCATCGTCTCGACGACGACCAGCTCCGACAGCCCACGGTGGGCGATCTCCCGATTTTGCAGAAAAGCCGGCATAATGCCGATCGCTTGTCCGCCCGCTTCCAGAACCGCGTCCGCGACGGCGCCCATGATGCCTACGCATGCGCCTCCGTACACCAGCGCGACGCCCCGCTCCGCGAGCTCGCGTCCGAGCGCCCTGGCGCCGGCCTTGTATGCGTCCGACGCGCCGTCGCTGGATCCGCAATAAACGGCTACCTTGTTCATGCTCATTCTCCTTCCGATTCGGTGCAAGTACGATTATAGCGAACCTGCGCGGATAGATAAACCGGGCTGCGGAAGCGTTGCGCGCCGCGCCGTTTTTTCCCGGGCGGAGCGCCGCTTGGGGCCAAACATGAAAGTTCGATGAAGAATGTTTTCATCCGGGGCCAAAAAGAGTACAATAGGCATATTGTAAAAATCTTGTACCAAAGGATGAAGCGAATTATGTCTAAAGCACACATCGGCGTCGTCGGCATGGCCGTCATGGGACGCAATCTGGCCTTAAACATCGAAAGTCGCGGATTCACGGTAGCCGTCTACAACCGTTCCCGCGAGAAGACGGACGATTTGATGAACACGGACGGCAAGGGCAGAAACCTCGTGCCGACGTATTCCGTGGAGGAATTCGTCGCTTCGCTGGAGAAGCCCCGCAAAATTTTGATCATGGTCCAAGCGGGTGCCGGAACGGATGCCACCATCCAGTCGTTGACGCCTCATCTGGATAAGGGCGACATCATCATCGACGGCGGCAACGCTTACTTCCTGGACACCCAGCGCCGCAGCAAGGAGCTGACGGAGCAAGGCTTCCACTTCATCGGCACCGGCGTATCCGGCGGCGAGGAAGGCGCGCTCAAAGGTCCGGCCATCATGCCGGGCGGCCCTGAGGAAGCTTACAAGCTCGTCGAGCCGATTTTGACGGGCATCTCCGCGAAGGTGAACGGCGATCCCTGCTGCACATACATCGGACCGGACGGCGCCGGCCACTATGTCAAAATGGTGCACAACGGCATCGAGTACGGCGATATGCAGCTCATTTGCGAAGCTTACCAGCTGCTGAAGGACGTGCTGGGCCTCTCCACGGACGAGCTGCACAGCATTTTCAGCGAATGGAACAAAGGCGAGCTCGACAGCTACCTGATCGAGATCACCGCCGACATCTTCTCGAAGAAAGATCCGGAGACGGGCAAACCGATGGTGGACGTCATTCTCGACTCCGCCGGCCAGAAGGGCACCGGCAAATGGACGAGCCAAAGCTCGCTCGACCTGGGCGTGCCGCTGTCCATCATTACCGAATCCGTCTTCTCCCGCTTCCTGTCCGCCATGAAGGAAGAGCGCGTCGCCGCCAGCAAAGTGCTGAAGGGCCCGCAAACGGCTCCGTTCCAGGGCGACAAGGCGGCGTTCGTGGAGAGCGTGCGCAAGGCGCTGTTCGCGAGCAAAATTTGCTCCTACGCGCAAGGCTTCGCGCAAATGCGCGCGGCTTCGGAAGAGTACAACTGGAATCTGCAGTACGGCAACATCGCGATGATTTTCCGCGGCGGCTGCATCATCCGCGCCCGCTTCCTGCAGAACATCAAGGACGCGTACGACCGCGATCCCGGTCTGCGCAACCTGCTGCTGGACGACTACTTCAAGAATGTCGTGGAGTCCTATCAGGACGCATGGCGGGACGTCGTCGCGACGGCGGTTCGCTACGGCATTCCGGTGCCTTCGTTCGCCAGCGCGCTGGCCTATTACGACAGCTATCGTTCCGAACGGTTGCCGGCCAACTTGCTGCAGGCGCAGCGCGACTACTTCGGCGCGCATACGTTCAAGCGCGTCGACAAAGAAGGCACGTTCCACCACAACTGGATGGAGTCCTGATTCAGGGGAGCGTGTCCAACAGCAAGGCGCGCAAACGCTCCATGTCTTGGCCGTGCAAGTCCTGGCGGCGGAGCAGGTGCATCGCCAGATCCGCATAGGCGGCGAAAAGCGCAAGCAGCCGTGGCCGATCGAGCCCCGTCCATTCGGGCGCTCCTTCGGCCACTTTTCTTTTGATATAGTCGAGCGCCCAAATCAAATCTTCCCTGCGGAGCGGGTAATCGGGGTTCAGCAAGCGGCGGAGCGTATCGGGCACGACGGGAGCGTCGGGCGTTCGGCGATTCGGTGCGGACTCCATAACGGGCATCACCTTTTTGCATCAAAGTTATTACCATCCATACGGTAGAAAGGCTTGATTTATACCTGATGCGCATTATGCTATGATAGGTGAAGCAAAAGACGCGAAATGGGGAAACGTTCTTGAGCGGATTCAGCAAACCACGCAACATCGTTTTGGTCGGATTCATGGGGACGGGGAAATCGACGGTAAGCCGAATCCTGGCGGAACGTCTCGGTTGGACCCGCGTCGATACGGACGACGAGATCGTCCGGCAGGCGGGCCGGAGCATTCCGGAGCTGTTCGCCGAGCAGGGCGAGACGGCGTTCCGGGATTGGGAAACCCGCGTGCTGGCGGAGGTGCTGGACGGAAGCGGCCGCGTCGTCGCCACCGGCGGAGGCGCCGCGCTTCGCGAGGAGAACCGCCGCTGCATGCGGGCCGGAGGCTGGGTCGTCGCGCTGACCGCGGATAAGAGGACGCTGCTGTCGCGGGTGACGGCGGGCGGCGACGCGGCCGGCCGGCCGCTGCTGGCCGGGGACGCGGAGGCGCGCATCGACGCGCTGCTGGCCGCCCGCCGGCGCGCCTACGACTTCGCGCACGCGACGGTCGACACCTCGCGCCTGTCGCCGGACGAGATCGCCGGGATGCTGCTGAGGTGGATGTAGCTTACAGGCTGTCCCAGGCCAGCATGCCGCCGAGCATGTTGACGGTGCGGTCGTACCCTTGCGCGGACAGGAATTCGCACACTCTGCCGCTGCGGTTGCCGCTCCGGCAGATGAAGATGACTTCCTTGTCGCGGGGAATTTCGTCCAGCCGATCGGGGATTTGGCCCATCGGAATGTGGATGGCGCCTTCGATCATCCCCTGGGCGACTTCCTCGTCCTCGCGGACGTCGATCAGCACCGGCTTCTCGCCGGCGTCGAGTCTGGCTTTCAATTGTTCGACCGTAGTCGTCTTGTAACTCATGGAGGAAGCCTCCTTTCCTTATCCTGCATTCATCATAAAGAACGGCCCGTCGGGCTGTCAAATCGGGCGCGGCTGCCTATCTATCACCTAAACCAGAAGGAGCGTTTTTCAGGCATGGACATGATCGTAACGCCAACCGCCAGGCTGCAAGGAGAAATTCAAGCGCTATCGTCCAAAAATTATACGACCCGCTACCTGCTCGTCGCGGCTCTCGCGGAAGGCACGAGCACGATTCGCTTCCCGGCGCACAGCGAGGACAGCGACGCGCTCAGACGCTGCATTCGCGATCTCGGGGCGGTGGTGGAAGAGGACGACGAGAAGATCGTCATCCAAGGGTTCGGGAAGCGCCCGTTCCCGGTCAAGGAGCTGAACGTCGGCAACGCCGGCGCGGTGCTGCGCTTCCTGATGGCCGTCGCGGCGCTGCTGCCGGAAGTGACTTTCGTGAACGCGTATCCGCAATCGCTCGGCAAGCGCCCGCACGACGACCTGATCGCCGCCCTGCAAAGCATGGGCGTCGAAGTGGAGCACCAGAACGGCCGGCTGCCGATTACGATTCGCGGCGGCCGGCCGCGCGGCGGCAAAATCCAAGTGTCGGGCAGCGTCAGCTCGCAATATTTGAGCGCGCTTCTGTTCCTCGCACCGCTGCTGGACGAAGACAGCGAGATCGAAGTGCTGAACGATCTCAAATCCAAGGTCGTCGTCGGCCAGACGCTGGAGGTGCTGGCGCAGGCGGGCATCGTCGTCGAAGCTTCCGCCGACTTGATGCGGTACCGGGTGCCGGGCCGGCAGCAGTATAAAGCCCAGACGTACACCGTTCAGGGCGATTACCCGGGCTCGGCGGCCATTCTGGCGGCGGCGGCCGTCACGGAATCCGACGTGACCGTTCACCGCCTGCTCGAGAACAGCAAGCAGGGCGAACGGGCCGTCGTCGACGTGCTCCGCAGCATGGGAGCGCCGCTGACGCACGAGAACGGCGTCGTGCGCGTCAAGGGCAACGGCAAGCTGATCGCGGGCGAGTTCGACGGCGACGAATTCACCGACGGCGTGCTCGCCATGGTGGCGGCCGCCGTGTTCGCCGAGGGCACGTCGCGCTTCTACAACGTCGAAAACCTGCGCTACAAAGAATGCGACCGCATTACCGACTTCTTGGCGGAGCTTCGCAAGGCAGGCGCGAACGTCGAGGAGAAGCGCGACGAGATCATCGTCCACGGCCGGCCGGAAGGCGTCGAGGGCGGCGCCCTGATCGACGCGCATTTCGACCATCGCGTCATTATGGCGCTGACCGTCGTCGGCTTGCGCTCCAAGCAGCCGATCCGCATTCGGGACGCGCACCACGTCGCCAAGTCGTATCCGAACTATTTCGACCATTTGAAGGCGCTTGGCGCGCAGGTCGAGTGGGTAAAGTAACAACCGTCGCGCGGTCGGGCAGGCCGGTCGCGGCAACGGTATCTCATTTAACGGAGGTTGGTCGGCATGGCATTCGAGAACCCGTCCCGCGAGCAAATCAAGGAGTTGCTGGAGCGGTCGAACACGATCGCGGTCGTCGGCCTGTCGGAAGATCCGTCCAAGACGTCGCACATGGTGTCCGAGGCGATGCAGCGCAAAGGCTACCGGATCATCCCGGTGAACCCGAACGCCCGGACGGTTCTGGGCGAGAAGAGCTACCCGTCGCTCCGAGACATTCCGGAGCCGGTCGACATCGTCAATGTGTTCCGCCGGCCGGAGCACACGCCGCCCATCGCCGAAGAAGCGGTCGCCATCGGCGCGAAGGCGCTGTGGCTGCAGCTCGGCATCGCGAACGACGACGCGGCCCGCATCGCCCAAGAGGGCGGACTGACGGTCGTGATGGACCGGTGCATCAAGGTGGAGGATTCGATTCTGCTGCCGGAAGGCAAGCGCAAGCCCTCTTGACGGGCCGGCAGCAGCGCACGTAAGCCGCCGATGTCGGCTTACAGCACGGAAAACGGCGCGAAGACGATCTGTAAGCCGCTAATGTCGGCTTACAGCCGTTTGCGGGAGCCTCTGGCCGCCCTTCGTTAAGGGCGGCGGGGTTCCCGCCTCCTTTTTATAGATAAAAACTATAAATCCTGTTGTTTCAATATATTTCAAACCGGCGAGGGCGTTCGCTACAATGTCTACAATGCGTTATAGGCGCCAGCGAAGGGAGACATTCGAATGAACGATCTTGTCAAAAAACTGTTCGACCCGGGAACGCTGGGACGAGAGCGTCGAGGCGAGCGGGCTGGGCGCCGAGGCAATCGAAGCTTCCCGGGAGAGAAGGAAGCAGGATCTGAACGCCAAAGTCGGCGATCAGCTCCGGTGGCTGCGCGAAGCCGGCTTCGCCGATGCGGATTGTTTTGACAAAAAGAGCCCGGAAGACTTAACATCGAGAGAGAGAAGGGGGCGTATCAGGTTCATGTTCGGATTGGGCTATCTCCAGCGGCTTGGCCGGGCACTTATGCTACCGATGACGGTGCTGCCCGCGGCCGCCATACTCCTCGCGCTGTCCCGTCTTCCCTGGGAAGCGCTCGGGTGGCCGGCGGCCCCCGAGCTGCTCCATGCGGCGGGCATCGCCATTTTCCAATATGTCCCCTATGTGTTCGCGGTCGGCATCGCGCTCAGCATGGCCAACCAGTCCGTGTTCGCCGGCATGGCCGCACTGACAGGAATGATCATTTTCGCCAGCGTTACGCATACGTATGATCCGAACGGCGTTCAGCCCTCCATGTTCGCGGGCGCGGTCATCGGGATCGCCTCGGGCCTCGCGAGCGAAAGGTTCAAGGCGCTTCAGCTGCCGGAATCGCTGCAGTTTTTCGGCGGTTCGCGGTTCGTCCCGATCTTCATGGCCGGCGTGTCGCTGCTGTTCTCCTGGTTCATGATCGAGGCGGGCCGCACGATCGGCTCGTGGATCGCCCAATCGGGCAACGTCATCGGCTCGGCCGGCGGCTTCGGCGTTTTCCTGTACGGATTCCTGCACCGGATATTGGTCGCGTTCGGTCTTCACCATCTGCTGAACCACGTGTTCTGGTTCCAGGTCGGAGAATACCGCACGCCGGACGGCAACGTTTATTTCGGCGACCTGCCGCGCTTCTTCGCGGGCGATCCGACCGCCGGATCGTACATGGCCGGCCTGTATCCGATCATCATGTTCGCGCTGCCGGCGATCGCCTTCGCCATCATCCACGAGGCGAGGGAGGACTTGAAGCCGAAGATCGCGAAGCAGTTCCGCGTCGCTGCGCTTACGGCGTTTCTGACCGGCGTGACCGAGCCGGTGGAATTCGCGTTTCTGTTCGTCGCGCCTTATTTATTCCTCGTTCACGCGCTCCTCTCCGGAGGGGTCATGTGGCTGACCTACGAGCTCGGCATCCGGGACGGGTTCAGCTTCTCCGCCGGAGCGCTCGAATATTTGATCAACCTGCCCCTCTCGCGGAAGGGCTGGATGATCGTCCCGCTCGGCCTCGCCGTCGCCCTGGTCTATTACGTCATGTTCCGGCTCTGCATCCGCAAATTCCAGCTGTCGACGCCCGGCCGCGAGGACTCGACCCGGCTGGACGACTGGGCCGGCGACATTCCTTACCGGGCTCCGCTCGTTCTGCAGGCGCTCGGAGGCAAAGAAAACATCGTCCGCCTGGACGCCTGCATTACGAGGCTGCGGCTGACGCTCGCCGATGACCGCCGCATCGACTCGAAGTCGCTTCGCCATCTCGGAGCCGCCGGGGTCATCCATCTCGGGGGCGGACACGTCCAGGTCGTGTTCGGCACGTACTCCGATCTGATCCGCGAAGAGATCGCGAAGCTTATGCAGCAGGACGTCCATCAGGTTCAATTCCACGCGCCCGTGCAGGGCCGGATGATTCCGCTGGAGGAGGTCGACGATCCGATCTTCGCCCAGCGGCTCGTCGGGCGCGGCGTCGCGTTTCTGCCGGACAAAGGGGAGCTCGTCGCGCCGGTCGGGGGGAAGATCGTCCACTTGTATCCGACGAAGCACGCGGTCGGAATCGAAACGAAGGAAGGGCTGGAAGTGCTTTTGCATATCGGCGTCAATTCATCCCAGCTGAGCGACATTTTCACCGCCTTCGTCAAAGAAGGCGACGAGGTAAGCCCGGGACAGCCGCTCATCCGGTTCCATCTGCAGAAGCTTAAGCGCGGAGCCAAGTCCATTGCCACGCCGATGGTCATCACCAATTCGGACATCGTTCGATCTTGGCGCTTTGCTCCTTTTACATCCGTCAAAAAAGGCCAGGCGGCGGTCATGTCGGTCGTCGTGCGCGATAGAGAGAACAGGGGGGAAGAATCATGATCCATGGATTGGGGGCATCGGAAGGCATCGCGATCGGCAAAGCGTTCGTTCTGCCGAACTGGGAATGGGAGCTGCCCGACAACAAGATCGGCGTCGGGGATCTGGCGCTCGAATTCGAACGGCTGTACGAAGGCGTCAAACGCTCCAAGTCGGAAATTCACCGGATGAAGACGGAGATGGACGAGGCCGTCGGGCCGGAGGAGTCCGGCATTTTCGAAGCGCATCTGGCGATTCTCGACGACCCCGTGTTCATGAACGAGATCAAGGGGATCATCCAGCGGCAGTACAAGGCGGCGGAAGTCGCGGTCAAGGAAGCGATCGATCATTTCGTCACGATGTTCGATCTGCTGGACGACGAGTACATGAAGGAGCGGGCGCTCGACATCAAGGATGTCGGCAACCGGCTGCTGAAGCATCTGCTCGGCGCTCCGGAAATTATGCTTCCGACGGATACGCAGCCGTTCATTCTCGTCGTGCGGGAACTGACGCCGTCGCAGCTGATCCATCTGAAGCCGGACGTCGTGCTCGGCATCGTCACGATGGTCGGAAGCCCGTCCTCGCATTCGGCCATCATGGCGAGGGCGTTCGGCATCCCGCTCGTCATGGGCGTCGAGAACAAGCTGCAGGAGCCGATCGAGACGGGGGATCTGCTCATCGTCGACGGCGGCGCCGGCCTGCTCCACGTCAAGCCGAGCGCCGATACGGTGCTGCGCTATTCGGAGATGCGCAAGCGGCAGCTGGAGACGAGGGAGCGGCTGCAGCAGCTCGCCCAGGTGCCGTCCGTCACCCCGGACGGGGAGACGCTCGTGCTGGCGGCCAACATCAGCTCCGTCAAGGAACTGGACGCCGCCCTGTCGAACGGGGCGCAAGGAGTCGGGCTGTTCCGTACGGAATTTCTGTACATGGACCGGAACCGGTTCCCGACGGAAGAGGAGCAGTACGAAGTGTACCGGACCGCGGCGGAGAAGCTGCAAGGGAAGCCGCTCATCATCCGCACGCTCGATATCGGGGGCGACAAGCATCTGGACTACTACGAAATGCCGGAAGAAGAGAATCCGTTCCTCGGCTTCCGCGCCATCCGGTTCAGCCTGAGCCGCACGGACCTGTTCAAGGTGCAGCTGCGCGCGATTTTGCGGGCTTCGGCCCACGGCAACGTCCAGATCATGTACCCGCTCATCGCTTCGGTCGACGAGGTGCGCGAAGCGAACGCCGTGCTGGCCGAGGCGATGAAGGAACTGGCCGCGGAAGGCGTTCCGTTCCGGTCCGACGTGCCGGCGGGCGTCATGATCGAGGTGCCCGCCGCGGTGGCCATCTCCGAGCTGCTCGCCGGAGAGGTGAGCTTCTTCAGCATCGGAACGAACGATCTCGTCCAGTTTACGCTGGCCGTGGACCGGATGAACGAGCAGATCAGCCATCTGTACGAGCCGTTCCATCCGGCGGTCTTGCGGATGCTCCGCACGGTCGTCGAGGCGGCGAACCGCCACGGCGTGCAGGTGAACGTCTGCGGCGAGCTTGCCGGGGACGTGCGGGCGATGCCGATCTGGCTCGGTCTCGGCATTCACGAATTGAGCTTGTCCGCCCAGTCGATTCTCCCGGTCAAGGAGACGATGCTCCGCACGTACGCGCAGGAGAGCCGGATGCTCATGGACGAAATTTTCCGCCTGCGGACCGCGAAGGAAATTCGCGAGCGACTGGAGAAGTTCCACGCGGAATCGGCGCTCGCCAAAGGCAACGTTCGACCCTGAGAAGCGTCGCACCGGCGAACGTCGAAAAATTCGCCCGATCGGACGACTCTCGCATCCGATTTCGAAGGAGGTTCATACCGTATGGCTCCCCGCAATTCGCTTCCTTATCCGATCCTTCGCTGGCTTCCGACCGTCTTGTGCATGGCCGTCATCTTCGCGCTGTCGTCCCGCACGGGAGGAGAGCTCGACAGCTGGCTCCCCTGGTTCCAGAAGCTGCTGCCGGGGCTGGAAAGCTTCAATCCGGTTCACTATGTCGCCTACTTCGCGCTGGCCGTCGCCTTCTCGTTCGGCTTCGGCTTCCGCCGGATGGACATGAGGCGCTGCCTGGCCGTCGTGGCGCTCTGCGTGCTGTACGGCGCAACGGACGAATGGCATCAATCGTTCGTGCCGAAGCGCTCGCCGGACATCCACGACTTGCTGCACGACGGGATCGGGGCGGCGGTCGCCGTTCTCGTCATCTGGTTGTGGCGGGCGCGGACGCTGCGATGAGGTTCCAGAATTTACAGCGGCTTCTAAAGCAGGAATCGGGCGTTCAGTTGGCGAATACAATGGTCGAGGAAGCCCATTCGTACGGGCTTCGCACGTTCCATTTCAAGCCGGCCGAGGAGAGAGTCCCATTGTTGAAGCGCTGTACCTGCGGTCAAGCCATGAAGTTGATTTTGCGCACGGTCATCCATGCGCGCAAAGTGAGCATAACCAACGTTCCCGTCTATACCTGCGAGCAATGCTTCAGGAACGAGGTGTTTCCCGGCGTCAAGGAGGATTTGGGACGGCTGATCGGCGAATTGGGCGCGAAGCCCTTGCCCCGTTCCATTCCGTTCGACGAAATTCACGAGTGGGCGGGCGTCCTGAAGGAGGCGCTGGACCAGACGCAGCCGCTTCAGTTGTGGACGATCGCCCGCAAAACCGAAGAGCGGATGAACGATCTGCTGGATCTGATGCTGGTCGCCGCTTCGGTAGGAGACGAGACGTGGAAAAAGGAATTGAAGAGCCGATTGTCGCAATTAAGCGCACAGTACATAACGTAAGTCGCAAAAAACGGGGCGGCCGGCCCCGTTTTTTTTGCGATTGCGGCGTTTTTCTGATACCATGAAAATGACAGTATTTATTTTCATGGAGGGGATGGTCATGGCCGACATTCGGCGTTTAACGACGCTGGAGGAATGGGAGGACGCGCTTGCGCGCTCGAGCTCGCGCCCGCTGCTCGTTTTCAAGCACAGCACGCAGTGCTCCGTCAGCGCGGGGGCCCATGAGGAACTGACGCACTACGTATCGGACGTTCGGGAGCCGGCGGTCGATTTCGCGATCGTTCGCGTGATCGAGGAGCGTCCCGTAAGCAATGCCATCGCCGAGACGCTCGGCGTTACGCATAAATCTCCGCAGGCGATTTTGGTCAAGGACGGCAAGGCGGTGTGGGACGAATCCCACTGGCGCATCACGTATTCGTTTCTGAGCGAGAAGCTCGGGGCGCCCGGCGCGGCGTCGGAAATCTAGCGAATCGGATCGAGACCGGACGTTAGAAGGCGAATCCTTGTGCAAACATTGCGAAAACGGCAGATTTGTCGTATCATTACCTTAATATCCCATGGACGAGCCGGCGACAGACGAGGTTGTTCATGACAATGGAGCGAGTGACGTGACAGTAACTATTTATGATGTGGCTCGTGAAGCCGGCGTATCGATGGCAACGGTATCGCGGGTTGTCAATAACAATCCCAACGTTAAGCCGCAGACGCGCAAGAAAGTCTACGAAGCCATCGAACGGCTCGGTTATCGCCCGAACGCCGTTGCGCGCGGGTTGGCGAGCAAGAAGACGACAACCGTAGGCGTTGTCATTCCGGACATCGCCAACGCGATTTTCGCCGAGGTGGCCCGCGGAATCGAAGACATCGCGAACATGTACCACTACAATATTATTCTTTGCAACTCGGACAAGCGCAAGGAGAAGGAGATTCGCGTCATCAACACGCTGCTCGAGAAGCAGGTGGACGGATTGCTGTTCATGGGCGGTGCGGTGACCGACGATCATCTTCAGGCGTTCAGCTCCTCCAACGTGCCGATCGTGCTCTGCGCGACGACCGACGAGAAGGGGACGATGCCTTCCGTCGATATCGATCATGAAGGCGCCGCTTACGACGCGGTCAGCCGTCTGATCTCCGAAGGGCACCGCCGGATCGGGATGATCAGCGGCACCTTGCAGGATCCGGCCAACGGTTTCGCCCGGTACCAAGGGTACAAGCGGGCCCTGGAGACGGCCGGCATCGCCTTCGACGAGCGCTACGTGCGGATCGGGAATTACAAATACGAATCGGGGATGGAAGCGGCCCAATATTTTCTGGAGCTTGAAGAGCGTCCGACGGCGATTTTCGCCGCGACGGACGAGATGGCGATCGGAGCCATTCACGCCATCCAGGACGCCGGGCTGAGCGTTCCGGGCGATGTGTCCGTCATCGGCGTCGACAATATCCGGATGGCCTCCATGGTTCGGCCGCAGCTGACGACGGTGGCCCAGCCGATGTACGACATCGGAGCCGTCTCGATGCGTCTGTTGACGAAGCTGATGAAGAAGGAATCGGTGGAGCAAGCGAAGGTCGTGCTTCCGCACGAACTGATCGTCCGCCGTTCGGTCGCTTCGGTCTAACACGAGCCATTGCGGACTACAGATGCCCTTCGCGGGAAGCAAGTCGGCCTGCGGGAGGGCATCTTCTTTACTTTTTCGAGGAGGAATGCGATTTGATCGGCATCATCGGCGCAATGCAGGAAGAGATCGATTTATTGTTGGGAAGCTTGCAGGATGCCGTGGAGATGAACCGTTCCGGCATCCGGTTTCACACGGGCACGCTGCACGGTCATCAAGTCGTCATCTGCAAATGCGGCGTCGGCAAAGTGAACGCGGCCGTCTATACGCAGGTGCTGATCGACCGGTTCGGCGTATCCAAAGTCATTTTCACGGGGGTGGCGGGAGCGCTGGATCCGGAGCTCGACATCGGGGACGTCGTCATTTCGACGAGCTGCCTGCAGCATGACGTGGACGTAACGGCGCTCGGCTTTCCGAAGGGGGTCATCCCCTACCAGGACAAATCCGAATGGCCGGCCGACGAAGCGCTCGTGCAGCTGGCCGCAACGGCCGGAGAGAAGGCCGCGCCCGGGCGCGTCAAGAAGGGCAAAGTGCTGTCGGGCGACCAGTTCATCGCCGACCGCGACGTCGTCAGACGGCTTCGCGAGACGTTCGAAGGCGCATGCACCGAGATGGAAGGCGCGGCGGTCGCCCAAGCGTGCGCGATGAACGGGGTTCCTTACGTCGTTATTCGATCGATGTCGGACAAGGCCGACGGTTCGGCTTCGGTCAACTTTGCCGAGTTTACGGTCGAAGCGTCGAACCGGTCGTTCGCCATCGTGAGCGAAATGCTTCGGCAGCTTTAAGTGAATCCTTATGATACTTGTGAGCGCCTGCTTGGCCGGGTTAAACGTCCGATTTAACGGCACGAACAGCTTGGACGCCCGGATTCGCAAGCTGTTGGAGGAGAACGAGGCGATCACCGTCTGCCCGGAACTGCTGGGGGGCTTCGTCACGCCGCGAGAGCCCGCCGAGATCGTCGGAGGCGACGGGGACGACGTGCTGGATGGCAAGGCGAGAGTCGTCGTCGAGAAGTCGGGCAGGGACGTCAATCCGTTAGCGGCAGACGATCAACCCAAGTGCTGGAGGGCGACCTCCAGCACTTGGCGGTTTTTGGCTTCGATCTCTGCGCGGCGGGGGATCGGCGTCCAGCGGCCGGTGTCGTCGAGCCACGTGCGGGGCAGCTCCCGCGGGCGGCGGTCGGACGCGATGCGGGGCCAATCCTTCGGAAGCTCGCCTCCGTTCGGGGAGGAATCGATATCGCGCAGCATCGGATGATCGGTCATCTCCAGCCAGAGCAGGCTCCAGGCGCGCGGCACGACGTTCCAATGGTCGTAGCCGCCTCCGCCGAGCGCGACCCAGCGGCCTTCCGTCCATTCGTGGGCCAGGCGGTGAACGATCTTGGGTATTTCCCGGTAGACGCGCATGCTGCAATGGACGTGAGCGAGCGGATCGAACGCATGAGCGTCGCAGCCATGCTGGCTGACGATGACGTCCGGCTTGAACGAGCGCAGAATGCGCGTCAGGGAAGCCGTGAAGCATTCGAGCCACGAATCGTCCTCCGTGTACGGCTCGACCGGAACGTTCAGACACGCGCCATAACCGGAATTCGTCCCGCGCTCGTTCGCGAACCCCGTGCCCGGGAACAGAAATTTGCCCGTCTCGTGAATCGAGAACGTAAACGCTTCCGGATCGGCGTAGAAGCACCATTGGACGCCGTCCCCGTGATGCACGTCCGTATCGATGTACAGCACTTTGGCGCCGTATCGCCAGTTGATCCAGGAGATGGCGGCGGCGGCGTCGTTGTAGACGCAGAAGCCGGAGCTCCGGTCGGGAAAGGCGTGATGAAGCCCGCCGCCGAGATGAAGCGCGTGCGAGGCGCGGCCGGTCATGACGGCTTCGGCCGCCGCCAGCGAGCCTCCGACGACCGCGGCTGCGGCCTCGTGCATGCCGGCGAAGTACGGCGTGTCTCCGTCCGGTTCGAACCCGTAGCGGGCGGCTAGCGCCACGGCATCCGGGGAGGGAACGGGGGTGCTGAGCTCCTTCACGGCATCCAGGTAGTCCGATCGATGAATCCGTTCAAGCGTTTCGTCGACATCGTTCGATTCGGCGGATACGATTTGCCCGGGGCTGAGCGCTCCGCAAGCGTACAGCAAATCTTCCGTCAGCCGGAGGCGAATCGGGTGGAACGGGTGATCCTCATGGAAACGGTAGCGCCCGGATGCGGAGCAATCGATCCATACCGGGGCGGGGGCAGACGAGGTCAACGCAATCTCTTCCTTTCGCTGGACGTTCGAATCAATACATGAACCGCTGGCGGAACCGGATGCGGTCGAACTTCTCCGCCGAGGAGAGCGGGACGTCCTTGCCGATCCGCACCATGAGGCAATTGGCCGGGTGCGCGCAAATTTCCGGATCGTCCGTTGCAAACCACACCATACCGACGTTTTTCATCAGATTTTCCATCATCTTCCTGTACTCCCAGACGTTTAGCCCGCTGCCTTCGAGATCCCAATGCCAGTAATATTCCGTCGTGTAGACGATGGCGTTGTCGAGCTGGCCGTCCTCGAACGCGGTGACGATGAGCGCTTTGGCGAGTCCGAGCCCCCGGTATTCGTCCGCCACTTCGATCGCGCCGAGCTCGATCAGGTCGTCCATGCCGCCCTCGGACCACCGCTCCAGCTCGTCGGGATAGTGGAACGTCACATAGCCGACGATGACGTCGCCATCCACCGCCGCGATAATTCGCCCTTCGGGCAATTCGGCGATCTCGACGAGCGCCGCATGCTGTTCGGGCGGACGGCGGAACGAGTCGAGCGACGGATGCATCCGGTAGCGCTTCAGCCGGTCGGGCGGAACGGGACCCTCCACGACGATCGGACCCGTACGTCCTTGCCGGATATGCCGTTGATACCGCTTCAGGTGCTCCATTCCGATCCTCCCGATCCTCCTTTGGGTTGCTGCCATTATACAACAAACGGCGCCTGCGTTGGAATCCGAAATTTGCCGAGACTCCCGCCGAACATGAACCGATCTGCCTGGCGAACCGCACTGTTCGGCCATAATTTCCCTTTTTGGCGAATATTCACTTCCCCCGGAATGACCAGCATCGGCAGACTGTGTTATAATGACGTTAGCGTCCTCCGATCTATCGGTTGTAAGCGCATACTTTATTCGGAGCGATTCATGTACTCTTACGGGATGGTGATGGAAATGACACTGCAACACGACGAGAAGATCGCCGTTACGGCAACCGGCTCAAACCTCGGCTCTTATGAAGAAGCGGTGAAGAATTTCCGCCTGGAAGACATCGAAGCGCATTTCTCCTGGGCGACCACAGGCAAGGTCAACATGGCCTACGAGGCGATCGACCGCCACGTAGAGAACGGCAAGGGCGACGTTATCGCCTTGCACTACAGCGACAATCAGCGCGACGAGAGCTACACGTACGCCGATCTGGCCAAAGCGTCCAACCGGTTTGCGAACGCGCTTCGGAAGCTCGGGATTCGCAAAGGCGATCGCGTGTTCATATTCATGCCCCGGACTCCCGAATTGTACATCGGCTTGCTCGGCGCTCTGAAGGTCGGAGCGGTCGTCGGCCCTCTGTTCGAAGCGTTCATGGAGACGGCGGTCAAAGACCGGCTGCAGGACAGCGGGGCCGTGGCCATCGTGACGACACCCGCGCTGCTGCCTCGCATCGCTCGCGACGAGCTGCCGGAGCTGAAGCACTTGATCGTGTACGGCGACGGAGTGGAGGAAGGCGGCGGCATCGTGGATTACCGCAAAGCGATGGCGGAAGCGTCCGAGGAAGCGAACATCGAATGGCTCGGCCGCGAGGACGGACTCATTCTTCATTATACGTCGGGTTCGACCGGCAAGCCGAAGGGCGTTTACCACGTCCAGAACGCTATGATCCATCATTATTATACCGGCCGCGTCGTGCTCGATCTGAAGGAAGGCGACGTCTATTGGTGCACCGCCGATCCGGGCTGGGTAACGGGCACGTCCTACGGGGTGTTCGCGCCTTGGCTGAACGGCGTGACCAACGTCGTCCGGGGCGGACGGTTCAGCCCGCAGGATTGGTACGGGACGCTGCAAAAATATAAAGTCACCGTCTGGTACAGCGCGCCGACGGCTTTCCGGATGCTCATGAGCGCGGGGGAAGAGGCGGTCAAGCCGTTCGACCTGTCCAGCGTCCGCCATGTGCTCAGCGTCGGAGAGCCGCTCAACCCCGAAGTCGTGCGCTGGGGCCTCAAGGTATACGGCCAGCGCATCCACGACACGTGGTGGATGACGGAGACGGGCGGCCACCTCATCTGCAACTACCCGAGCATGGAGATCAAGCCGGGCTCGATGGGCAAGCCGGTGCCGGGCATTCAGGCCGCCATCATCGACGATCAGGGCAACGAGCTGCCGCCGTACCGGATGGGCAACCTGGCCATCCGCACGCCGTGGCCGTCCATGATGCGCAAAATATGGAACAACCCCGCGAAATACGAAGAGTATTTCCGGATTCCGGGCTGGTACGTCTCCGGAGATTCCGCCTACAAGGACGAGGAGGGCTACTTCTGGTTCCAGGGCCGCATCGACGACGTCATCAACACGTCCGGGGAGCGCGTCGGTCCGTTCGAGGTGGAGAGCAAGCTGGTCGAGCATCCGGCGGTCGCCGAAGCCGGCGTCATCGGCAAGCCCGATCCGCTTCGCGGCGAGATCATCAAGGCGTTCATCTCGCTGCGGGAAGGCTATACGCCGTCCGACGAGCTGAAGGCGGACATCGCCAAGTTCGTCAAGCTCGGCTTGTCCGCGCATGCGGCGCCGCGCGAAATCGAGTTCCGCGACAAGCTGCCGAAAACGCGCAGCGGCAAAATTATGAGGCGGGTGCTCAAGGCTTGGGAGCTGAACCTCCCGACCGGGGACCTGTCGACGATCGAAGATTGAAATGAACAAAGAAGCTTCCAAGACCGCGTTGATCGCGGGCTGGAAGCTTCTTTGCTTAAGGTGCCCCTCGGCAGAAGGCAGCCGAGCGTTACGTCCCCGACCGCATCGCCGCGGCCATCTCGGCCAGCTTGCCCATCGTGTTCCAGTTGCGAACGGTGGCGGGCACGCCGAGCTTCGGCAGATTGGCGGCCAGCTTGGCGTGCCGCACGCTGTCCCGGAACAGCAAATAGACGTCGCGGCCGACGATCCGGTATTCGTCGACGCCGTTGTTCGCGCCGGCGAGCTTGGCGACGCCCGAAGGGGCGGGGGCTTCCGGGAGCATGGCGACGTAGAGGCATTCGGCTTGCGACGCGGCTTCCGCCGCCGCCACTTCCTCGGCCGGGAACGGGCAGCGGCCGACGATCGTCTCCAGCTCCTCGGCGGTTCTCAGCACAGCCGTGAGCGTGATGCCGAACGTGTCCGCGATCTGCCGCTCGATCCGCTCGCGAAGCTCCGCCTCCGTTCGGTCGGATTCGAACAGCACGTTGCCGCTCTGAATGTACGTTTGCACCCGGCCCGGACCGAGCGCTTCGAACGCCGCCTTCAGCTCGGCCATTTTGATTTTGTTTTTCCCGCCTACGTTAATTCCGCGCAACAGCGCCGCATGAATCGCCATTGGCTCCCCGTCTCCCTTGCGTCGCTATTTGATTTCGATCGATGCCGACGGTTCGGACGTTCCCGACGCATTGGAGGCGGTCAGGCGGTACCAGCCCGCCGGCTGCAGCGTCGTGTATTCGAAATGCGTCGAAGCCGTCGATCCGAGCCGCCTGTAAGTTCCGCTCTCGGTCGAGCTGTACCAGACCTCGTACTTGTTCACGCCGTCCAGCGTCGGATTCGAGTTCCAGGATAGCGTTACGCCGAATTCGTCGGTCTGACCCTTGAGCCCGGAAGGAGCGGAGGGCGCGCCGACGACTTGCCCCGAATCCGGCGACGGCCCGCCGCCGGACTTATTGACTCCGCCGTCCGGCAACGGGAAGCTCGGATCGATCGGATCGGGCCCGGAATCGGACCCGCCCGAGACGACTTCGCTGCGGCCCGATTCCTTGCCGGCCACGTCGACCGCCGTCACGTAATATTGATACGAATTGCCCGCGGAGATGTAGTTGACGAATTTGGGCTCGTCGCCCGCGAACACGGAAGCCTCCACCTTCTGGTAAGAGCCGCCGTTGACCGAGCGGTACAGCCGGTATCCCGCGACGTCCGCTTCCGGGCTGGGCGTAAACGTCACCCGCACCTTGTTGCCGCCCAGCGTCTCTGCCGCCACGTTGCCGGGCGGGGACGGCTTGCGCCCGTCGTCGGTGCGCGGGTCCGTCCTCGACGGGGCGCTGTCCTTGGCGTCCTGCGGCAAGTAATACGACAGCGGCTTGCGTTTGTCCGCCGCCACCTTGCCCAAGGCGGCCTGAATCTCCTCCATCAGTTCGTCCAGCGGCTTCTCCCGCTTGACCATAACCGCTTCGCGAAGCAAGTCCTCCGGCGTCTCCGGCTTCGGCAAGTAATTGACGCCGTTGTACGTGATGTATTTGACCTTGACGAGCGCGTCGTCTTGCTCGGTCGGGATATATTTCTTGTTGAAAATATCCGTCACCAGCTTGCCGGCCTGTCGGGTCAGGTCGGTCGGCAGCTTGCCGCTGACGCTCGACACGGTCATGGAGACGATGCCGTCGGGCTTCGTAAACGATTTGGTCGGGAACAGGTCCGGCTTCGCGTCGGTGACCGCGTTCATGATTTTCGCCCAAATTTGCTTCGCCCGATTGTGTCCGTCCGTCGACAGCGTGTAGATGGATTTCTCGTAGCCCGCCCATACGCCGAGCGTGATGTCGGGCGTAAAGCCTTCGAACCAGACGTCGGAATAGTTCTGCGTCGTCCCCGTCTTGCCGACGATCGGGATTTTGCCGTAGTTTTTGAACAGCGATTTGATCGAGGTTGCCGTTCCGTCCGTAACGACGGTGCGCAGCATATCCGTCATGATGTAGGCGGATTGCTCCGAGACGACCCGCTTCGGCTGCGCTTCGTGCTTGTAGACGATGTTGCCTTCGGCGTCGCGGATTTCTTCGATCAAATAAGCGTCGTTGAACACGCCCTTGTTGGCGATGGCGCCGTACGCGTTCGTCAGCTCTTCCACGCTCGTGCCGTACGTCAGGCCGCCGATGACGCCCGTCTGGGCTTCGTCGTCCTTCGGGACGAGCGTCGTGATGCCGAGCTTCCGCGCGAATGCCCAGGCGTCTTTGATCGTCACCTTGTTCAGGAAAATCTTGAGCGCCGGAATGTTCATCGACTTGTTGAGCGCCGTCCGGGCGGTGACGAGACCCGCGTATTTGTTGTTCGAGTTTTTCGGAATGTGCTTGCCGGTGCCGCCGTTGTTCAAAATGATCGGAGAATCGTCGAGCACGCTCGCCGGCTGGATGAGCCCTTTCTCGATGGCGGGCAAATATGCGGCGATCGGCTTCATCGTCGAGCCCGGCTGACGCGTCATCTGGGTCGCAAAGTTCATCTGCTCGATGTGGAAGTCGCGTCCCTCGATCATGCCGAGAATGGCGCCGGTCTTATGATCCAGCAGGACGGCGGCCGTCTGCTCCACGCCCTTGACCTTGTCGTCCGGCGCGAAGTTGTCCGGGTCCTCGGCAATCTTGTGCATCAGATCGTAAACCGTCTTGTCGATCGTCGTCTTCACCTTGTAGCCTCCGCGGAGCAGTTGCTCGCGGGCGTCTTCGACAAGGGCGGCGTTCTCCTTCTTGTTCAGATCCTCCGGCTTCAAATCCGGGTTCTGCTTCAGCACGAGCAGCTGAGCGGCCTGGCGCTCCGCTTCGAGCATAAGATAGGGATATGTGTTGTAAGCTTTCTCCGTCGGCTTGGCGAGCGAGGAATAGAGGTCGAAGCGGACCGCCTCGTCGTATTCGCTCCGGGTGATTTTCCCGTATTCCAGCATCTTCTCCAGCACCAGCTTCTGCCGGGCAAGCGCCCGGTTGAAGTTCGCCTCGTTGAATTCCCCTTTGCTCGTAAAGGCGGAATAGGCGGAAGGACGCTGGGGAAGTCCGGCCAGGTAAGCGGCCTGCGCCAGGTTCAGCTGGTTCAGCTCCAGGCCGAAGATGCCTTTGGCGGCAGCCTTGATGCCGTATATATTGTAGCCGGACGAGCTGTTGCCGTAATTGATCTTGTTCAAATAGGCCGTGATGATTTGCTCCTTGCTCAAAAACCGTTCCAGCCGAAGCGAGAGGAAAATTTCCTTCGCCTTGCGGCTCGTCGTCTTGTCCAGCGTAAGGAACACCTGACGCGCGAGCTGCTGGGTGAGCGTGCTGCCGCCCGTCTGCACGTCCTCGTTCAGAAGCTGCTGCTTGACGGCGCGCAGCAATCCGTTCGTATCGATGCCGATATGGTTGAAAAAGTTCCGGTCCTCGATCGACACGACGGCGTCGATGATTTTCTGCGGAATTTGGTCGTATGTAACCGGTTGGCGGTCTTCCTCCGTGCGCAGCTGGCCGACCAGCGTATTGTCGCGGAAGTAGACGAAGCCCGTAATGCTGTTCTCGTTGATTTTCTCTTCGATGAGGGCTCTCGGACGAACCGGGTCGTCCTTGACCAGTGCGGCGATATATCCCCCTGCGGCGCCTGCGGCGACAAGCCCCGTCAAGATGCCGAACAGGATGAGCCAGAGGAGGGTATAGAGGAAGATGCGTGCGGCCAACCACCAGCCGGAGCCTCCCCGCTCCTTCGGCCTAGGGATCTGTTTCGTATCGTTCATAAACGGCCTCCTTCAACGAACCAGAACTATTATAGCATAACTGCCGATCGTTTGACTTCTTTCGAAAGGGTGTGCTATAAAGAGAGAAATTGCGAAGGAATGCGAGGCAACGAACGGAGATGGCAGAGGAAAAACGAACTTTGACGCCCGAGCAGCAGCAGGAGGTCCGGCGCCAGCTGGAATTGATCCGGCGCGGCGCGGCGGAAATCGTGCCCGAGGAGGAGCTCGAAGCCAAAGTGGCGGAAGCGGTTGCGACGGGACGTCCGCTGAAGGTGAAGCTGGGGCTCGACCCTTCGGCGCCGGACATTCACGTCGGTCATACGGTCGTGCTTCAGAAGCTGCGGCAGTTCCAGCAGCTCGGCCACCACGTGCAGCTGATCATCGGCGATTTCACCGGCCGGATCGGCGACCCGACGGGCAAGTCGGAGACGCGCAAGCAATTGTCCGAAGAGGACGTCAAACGCAATGCGGAGACGTATCAGAAGCAAATTTTCAAAATTCTCGATCCGGAACGGACAACGGTTTACTTTAATTCGGAGTGGCTGTCCCCGCTGAATTTCAGCGACGTCATTCAATTGGCCGCCAAGATCACGGTCGCCCGGATGATGGAGCGCGACGACTTCACGAAGCGGTTCCAGTCGGGCCAGCCGATCAGCGTGCACGAATTTTTCTATCCGCTCATGCAAGGCTACGATTCGGTCGTCCTGGAGTCCGACGTGGAGCTGGGCGGGACGGACCAGAAGTTCAACCTGCTCATGGGCCGCACCCTTCAGCGCGAATACGGCAAGGCGGCGCAAGCCGCGCTCATGCTGCCGCTGCTCGAAGGCCTCGACGGCGTGAACAAGATGAGCAAGAGCCTCGGCAACTACATCGGCATCGACGAGGAGCCGAACCAGATTTACGGCAAGGCGATGAGCATCCCGGACGAGCTGATGCTGAAATATTACGAGCTCGCCACCGATATTTCGAACGAAGAGCTGGCCGCTCTGCGCGACGGGCTCGCCGACGGCACCGTCCATCCCCGCGACGCGAAGATGCGCCTGGCCCGCACGTTCGTCCGCATGTACCACGGCGAAGAAGCGGCCGCGGCGGCCGAAGATCACTTCGTCACCGTGTTCCAGAAGCGCGCGCTGCCGGAAGACATCGAAGAGATCGCGCTGCCGGCCGCCGAGCTGGTGAACGGTTCGATCCGCGTGACGAAGCTGCTGACGCTGCTCGGCTTGCAGCCTTCGATCAGCGAAGCGCGCCGCAGCATTCAGCAAGGCGCGGTGCGGCTCAACGAAGAGAAGCTGCTCGATCCGAACGGCGAGATCGCGCCGAACGACGGAGACGTCATCCAGGTCGGCAAACGGAAATTCGCCAAGATCGCGCTCAAATAACGATCCATAGCACTCGATCTTTTCAAACCCGCCTCTGCGGTTGCGGCTGCTTGCAGCTCCGTGACGTCCGAGGCGGGTTTTGCGTTCCCGCAGTTTGGCTTGCCGTCGAACGATGACGATTCTTTCTGGGACTTCGGATAGAAACTTTACCCTTCTCTATTACGTATAATCTAGGGAGGGAAGTAAAGGGGTTTCAACGGGAAGGAGAGGGTGCCTATGGATGCGGTGTTTTGGTGCTGCCTCGTCTTCGGCGCGCTGATGGCCGTCGTGACGCTCGTATTCGGAGACGCCCTGGGCGGCGCGACGGACGGCCTGTTCGGGTGGCTGTCGATCGACGTCCATCATCTGTTCCAGCCGGTCGTGCTGTCCGGCGTCATCACGGTGTTCGGAGGCGCGGGTTTGCTGCTGCACCGGTACGGGAATTGGCCGAGTCCGGGCGTTTATGCCGTCGCTGGGGCCTCCGCGGCGGTCGTCGGAGCGGGGATGTATTTCGTGTACGTACGGCCGATGCGAAACGTCGAAAATTCGACCGGCTACTCGGTGTCGGAGCTGGCGGGGAAACGCGCGGAGGTGCTCACGCCGATTCCGGCGTCCGGCTGCGGCGAGGTGCTCGTAAAGGTCGGCGCCGGCAACGTCAACCACGTCGCGGCGAGCTTCGACGGCGAAGAGGTTCCGGCGGGCGCGCGCGTCGTCGTCGTGGAAGTCAAGGAAGGAACGCTTTACGTCTCTCGGATGGATTAGCGGCTTTATTCTTCATTTCAAATAGAAAAGGAAGGGGCTGTGCGGATGGAAAATTTCCCGGATTATTTGTACATACCGATTTTGGTGGTGGCGGTGCTGGTCGTCCTCGGCCTGGCATTCTGGGCCCGCTATAAAACGGTGTCGCCCGACGAAGCGATGATCGTGACCGGTTCTTTCCTCGGAACCAAGAACGTGGCCGTCGACGAATCCGGCCGCAGGATCAAGATCGTCCGGGGCGGAGGCGCTTTTATTCTTCCGATCTTTCAGCAAGCGCAATTTTTATCGCTTTTGTCTCATAAGCTCGACGTCACCACGCCCGAAGTGTATACGGAGCAAGGTGTGCCGGTTATGACCGACGCGGTGGCGATCATCAAGATCGGAGGCTCCGTCGAGGACGTCGCCACGGCGGCCGAGCAGTTCATGGGCAAGCCGACGGAATCGCTCAAGGGCGAAGCGCAGGAAGTGCTCGAAGGCCATCTGCGCGCCATTCTCGGCACGATGACGGTCGAGGAGGTTTACCGCAACCGCGACAAATTCGCTCAAGAGGTTCAAGGCGTGGCGGCGCGGGATTTGAAGAAGATGGGGCTGCAGATCGTCTCGTTCACGATCAAGGACGTCCGCGACAAGCACGGTTATCTGGAGGCGCTCGGCAAGCCGCGGATCGCGGCCGTCAAGCGCGACGCGGACATCGCGGAAGCGCAGGCGATCCGGGATTCGCGGATTCAGAAGGCGCTCGCCGAGGAGGAAGGGCAGAAGGCGGAACTGCTGCGCGATACGAACATCGCCGAAGCGACGAAGGAGAAGGAGCTCAAGGTCGCTTCCTTCAAGAAGGAGCAGGACCAGGCGAAGGCGGAAGCGGATCAGGCGTACGCCATCCAGGAGGCGCGCTCGAAGCAGAGCGTCGTCGAAGAGCAGATGAAGGTCGAGCTCGTCCGCAAGGAGCGCGAGATCGATCTGGAAGCGAAGGAAATTCTGCGCCGCGAGAAGCAGTACGACGCCGAGGTGAAGAAGAAGGCGGACGCCGACCGCTACGCCGTCGAGCAAGCGGCCGAAGCCGACAAGGCGCGGCGAATCCGCGAGGCGGACGCGATGAAGTACAAGATCGAAGCCGAAGCGCAGGCGAACGCCGAGCAGAAGCGGCTGAACGGTCTCGCGGAAGCCGAGGCGCAACGCGCGAAAGGTTCGGCCGAAGCGGAGGTCATCCGGCTGCGCGGCTTGGCGGAAGCGGAAGCGAAGGAGAAGCTGGCGCAGGCGTTCGAGAAGTTCGGCGAAGCCGCCGTTCTCGACATTATCGTCAAGATGCTGCCGGAGCTCGCAGGCAAGGTAGCGGAGCCGATCGCCTCCATCGACAAGCTGACCGTCGTCGACACGGGGCACGGCGAAGGGGCGGCCCGGGTCAGCAACTACGTCACCTCGCTGATGGCGACCGCTCCGGAGATGCTGAAGAACGTCTCCGGCATCGACATCGACAAGCTGGTGCAGGGGCTGACCAACCGGGCGCTGCCGGCGTCCGGACCGAAGCCTGCGGCGCCGTCGGCGGAAGAATAAGGGCGCGATGCCGCGCCGCCCAAGCGCGGCGTCATGCCACGAATAAAACCCCGGATCGCTGGGCGATCCGGGGTTTTATCTTCCGCTTGACGATGCCGATTAACGGCTGTAGAACTCGACGATTTGTTGCTCTTCGATTTCTTGGGGCAGCTCGTCGCGGCTCGGCAGACGAATGTACTTGCCTTCCATCGTCGTCGCGTTGAAGTCGAGATAAGCCGGCAGATGGTGACGTCCTTCCAACGCTTCCTTGATCGTCTTCAGACCGCGGCTGCGCTCGCGCAGGCCGATCACATCGCCCGGTTGCACCGTGTAGGAAGCGATGTTGACTTTCTGGCCGTTGACCGTTACGTGGCCGTGCGACACCAATTGGCGGGCACCCGGACGGGAGTTGGCCCAGCCCAGACGGTACACGAGGTTGTCGAGACGGCTCTCGAGCAGGAACATGAAGTTCTCGCCGGCTTTACCTTTGAGCTTGGATGCGCGGTCGAACAGGTTGCGGAATTGCTTCTCGTTCAGGCCGTACATATGGCGCAGTTTTTGCTTCTCCATCAACTGGAGGCCGTAGCCGCTCACTTTGCGGCGTTGGTTTGCGCCGTGTTGTCCCGGAGGGAACGGGCGCTTCAGATCTTTGCCGTTGCCGAGCAGGGAGATGCCCAGGCGGCGGCTCAATTTAAACTTGGGTCCTGTATAACGTGCCATGAGTGTGCGTGACTCCTTTTTCAAAAATAAGTTTTTTGAAAATGGGGTACGTTGCGCCGGTCCATTCCAAACCGGCGGAAAGACTTGTCCGTCTCCCGCCAAGACCCGGCAAGGATCTCAGCCGCTGCCTGCCGGTGAATCTTCCGTGAGGGTGACACAAACCGTTTGCCCAATATTCAACAAGTTATATTATACGATTGCAGATGGCGATGTCAAGCGCATCGCCTCCGGTAACCGCTATCATCCCGGAAAACAATTCACAGGGCGAAATTACGCCCCAAGTCCCTGTATTTTGTTCCGTATATAGTGCAAAATTCCTGTATCCATTGTATAGTTAATTTAAATGAAACGGCACGTTGTGCAAGGCAAGGGAGGCAGTGGGGATGGCTTATCAAGACGAAATTCGAATATTGAACAGGCAAGATCAAGCAGACGCAAGCCTCCCCCGCACGCCGACCGAGCTGCCGCAATGGATAGAGCGGCAGGATCTGTCCGAAGCGGACATGCCTTATACGCATTCCCTGCTGGCCGACAGCTTCGCCGATTGGCGGGAGCAGACCGAAGGATATCTCTGGCCGTCGGATCATCCGATTGTGCTCCTCCACCCCGACGGCACCGCCGTCGCCATGACCGGAAGCGGCGGCGCCGAAGACCGCTTCTCCGTCCCCCGGAACTGGAGCAAGGAAGCGATCGGGCTTACGGCGGGCAGCGTCGCGCTGGAGACGTGCCGTCCCACCGTCCTTCACTCGGACGAACACACTTCCGCCGCCATGAAGGCTTTCGATTCGCTAGCGGTTCCGGTTTTCACCCGCTCCTCGGGCATTCCTTGCGCGGCGATGGCTTGCCTGCTGCCCGCCGGCGAAGCCCAAGCCGCCGAACTGAAGCTGCTCCAGGCCGCCTCGCTGCATTTCCGCAACTGCCTCTACCGGCGCTTCGAACTGCTTTTCATCCAGGATTTGCTTCACCGCACGCAACTTTCCAGCAGGGAGGAACGCCGCCGCGACCTGCTGTTCGATGTCCTGAGGCGGCTCAACGACCACATCGACGTCGAGAGCGTTCTGGCCGAAGTGTTCGACATTCTGGAGCAAGTCTATGCCATGTGCCGTATCGACTTGTTCCTCTCGCAGGATTACGCCAGTTCCAACGAGAAGGTGAAGCCGCTCGCTTTCCATCAACAAGAGATGGACATTTGCTGGAAGGCGTTCATGGAAGGCGAGATTCGCGAAGAAAACGACGGCTCCCGCAGGCGGATCGCGTTTCCGTTGACGGGCAAGCAGGGCGTGTACGGCGTCCTTCGGATGGACGTCTCCGCGGGAGAGTTCGACGACGTGGACTTGCAGTTCATGAAGACGCTGACGGCGGGAGCGGGGACGGCGTTCGAGAAGGCGAAGCTTCACGAACAGGCCAATACGCTGATCGGGGAGCTCCGGCTCATCAACGAGCTGACTCAGCGGCTTAACAGCAGCTTGCGATTATCGGATACGATGCAGTTCGCGAACAGCGAGCTGCTGCATATTTTCAAGGCCGATTATTGCTTCATCCTCCAGTTGGATCGGCTCAACGGGCGTTTCGTCGTCATGTCGACGAACGCCCCCGAGATGTTCAACGAGAAGTTCGACAAGGACTACGGCTTTTGCGGCGTCATGCTGACGACCAGGGAACCGATCATTCTGTCGGATTACCACTCGGCGACTCCGGTCCGTTCGCATCTGATGGACGTCACGCAATCGCGGTCCCTGCTCGCTTCGCCGCTGCTGCTGAACGGGGAGGTCATCGGGGCCGTCATGGTGACGCACCGTCTGCCGAACCATTTTTCTTACGACAATTACAAGCTTCTTCACGTGTTGTCCGCCCATCTGGGGCTTGCGGTCTCGAACTCTTCGCTGCACGCGGAAGTGCGCCGGATGGTCATTACCGACAATCTGACCGGGCTGTTCGCCCGGCATTACCTGAACGAGCGGATTCAGCGCAAGCTGCAGAAGGACAACTTCGGCTCGCTGATCCTGGTCGATATCGACCATTTCAAGAAGGTGAACGATACGTACGGCCACCAGATCGGAGATGCGATCCTCATCCAGGTAAGCGCGATCATCCGGTCGGCGATCCGGGATTCCGATATTGCCGCCAGATGGGGCGGAGAAGAGCTCGCCATCTATTTGCCGCGGCTCGGGCTGGAGCAGACGGTGAAGGTGGCCGAGCGCATTCGCAGGCGGGTCGAGGAAGAGACCGATCCGCAAGTGACCGTAAGTTGCGGATTGTCCGAATGGACGTCGTCGGACGACAAGATCAGCGTCGAGACGCTGTTCTACCGGGCGGACATGGCGCTGTACGACGCCAAGCACAAGGGACGCAACAAGGTGGCCGTCGGTTAAAGCCGATGGAAGGAAGAGAGCGGGGTCGAACGCGGAAGGCGGACCGATCTCGCGGGAAGGGACCAACCGGGCGGATCGGGTTGGTCTTTTTTTTGCGCCGCAGTGCTCTTTCGCGCGGCCGAAGCATAACGATCGGGAGCGGGGAAACGATAGGAAACGATAGGAAGCGAAAGGGGGAGACGAATGCGCGTTCGATGGGTTGTTCGGCGAGGGATCGCCATCGCCGCCTGTTGTCTGGCGTGCCTGGGAAGCGCCGGATGTTCGGCTTCCTCCGAGCTTCCGCCGCGGCAGGCGTTCGCTCTGTCGGCTTCCGCGCTGTCCGGCCGCGACCGCTTCACGTTCGAAGGAGAGACCGTTGCCTACGACGCTAGCGGCCGGGCGGGCGTTCCGCGCCGGTATCGCGGAGAAGTGTCCGGCCACCGGACCGTCGTGTTGAATGGGGAGCCGTCCTCCGGTGCGGCCCCTCTCGGGTGGAATTACCCGCTCGCGCTGGCCGATGCCGTTCAAAAGCATGCCGCGGAGGTGGCTTACGGGTCTTCGAACGGGAAGGCCGTCGTGCTGACCGTCACGCTGCGGCCCGATGCCGCCCGCAGACGGATGCAGGAGGCGCTGCGGGCGGAATGGAGCGCGACGGGGAGCCTCGCCGCAACGCTGATCGCCGCGTCCTCGGGAGGGAAGCGCGCCGGGCCGGCGGCGGGAGAAGAGGCGGAGGGGCGGTTCCGCGAAGCGCTGGCCACGCTGGAGGCATCGACCGTCTGCCGGTGGACCGCGGACCGCCGCACATGGTTTCCGTTGCAGCTCAAGGAGGAGACCGTTCTCCGGTACACGATCGCCGGCAAGGCGTATGTGGAAAAAAGATCCTCCGTGACGAGTTTTCGAGCGCGGCGAGACAGTGATACAATAGGGAGGTCGGAAGGCATGAAGCCTCTCTCCGACCGTTAGGAATCATGACCATGCTGGGAGGAACAACGATGCGCGATCCGCGTCTGCAGAAACTCGCCGCCAATCTGGCCGGCTATTCAATCGACGTTCGGCCGGGCGACAACGTGCTGATCGAGATGATCGGCTCCGAGCGGGAGTTGCTCAAATGTTTGATCGAGGAAGTGGCGAAGCGCGGAGGACATCCGTTCGTCGAGATCGAGGACCGCTCCGTCACGCGGACGTTGCTCCGCAATGCGACGGAAGAGCAGCTCAAAACCTGGGCCGCTTACGATCTGAACCGAATGGAACGGATGCAAGGCTACATAGGAATTCGCGCGAGCGGCAACGCGAGCGAATGGTCCGACATTCCGCCCGACAAGCTCAAGCTGTACGAGAGCATCTACCAGCACCCCGTGCATCTGGAGCAGCGGGTGAAACGGACGAAATGGGTCGTTCTCCGCTACCCGAACGATTCGATGGCCCAGCTTGCCAATAAGAGCACGGAGGCGTTCGAGGACTTTTATTTCGACGTCTGCAACCTGGACTACGCCAAGATGGACCGGGCGATGGAACCGTTGCACGCGTTGATGGAGCGCACAGACAAAGTGCGGATCGTCTCCCCGGGAACGGATTTGACGTTCTCGATCAAAGGCATCGGAGCCAAGAAATGCTCCGGCAAGCGCAACATTCCGGACGGGGAAGTTTACTCTTGCCCGATCCGGGATTCCGTGAACGGAACGATCGCTTACAACACGCCGAGCGTCCGCAACGGCTTCACGTTCGAGAACATCCGGTTTACGTTCGAAAACGGAAAAATCGTCCATGCGACGGCGAACGACACGGACCGGATCAACCAGGTGCTCGACACGGACGAAGGCGCCCGTTACATCGGGGAATTCAGCCTCGGATTCAACCCGTACATTTTGCATCCGATGAAGGACACTCTGTTCGACGAGAAAATCGCGGGCAGCCTGCACTTCACGCCCGGTCAGGCCTACGAGGATTGCGACAACGGCAACCGCTCGTCCGTCCACTGGGATCTGGTGCTCATTCAGCGGCCGGAGTACGGCGGCGGAGAGATTTATTTCGACGACGTGCTCATCCGCAAAGACGGGCTGTTCGTCCTTCCCGAGCTGCAGGGGCTTAACCCGGAAGCGTTGAAATAAAGCGTTTTCCTCTTGCACGTCATGGTAAAATCAAGGTATGATGAGGGAAGTAATTGACCACCCTATTATCTGGAGGGATTTCCATGTCCAACAACGCAGCTATCGTGGAATTGTCTCAAACCGCCAACAAATTCCGCTCTTCCATCGTGCTTCAAGCCGAGAATAAATACATTGATGTGAAGAGCATCCTCGGGCTGTTCACGACGCTGGTAGGCGGACACGCTTACGAATTGCACGTGCACGGCCCCGATGCCGACGAGGCGAAGAAGGAGCTGGCGGCGGTATTCGCGAAGCACAATTTGAATGTCACGATCGTGGATTAATCCGCCTTCATAAGGCATCGTGGAATGAATAGACAGACAGCATGAGCCGAACGCCCCCGTCCGTCCCGGACGGGGGCGTTCTCCCAAAGCAAGGAGATGTTCCCGTGTCGATTACCGATCAACTTCTCGAACTGGTGTTCCGCTACCAATACATAGGCCTGTTCGGTGCGATGTCGCTCGGCATCGTCGGGCTCCCGGTTCCCGACGAAGTGCTGCTGACCGCCGCCGGCTACCTCATGTCGCGCGGAAGCATGCATCTGGGCTGGACGATGCTCGCAGCCGTCTCCGGCAGCGTCGTCGGAATGTCGGCCAGCTACACGCTTGGCCGCGTTATCGGCTTGAGGCTGCTGGAGAAATACGGCCGCCGGATCGGCTTCTCGCCGTCCCGGCTGGAGCGACACGAGAAGCTCTTCGCCAAGTGGGGCCAGGCGATCATTCTGATCGGCTACTTCGTGCCCGGTCTTCGGCACGCGACGGCAGTGCTCGCGGGCGTCGGCAGGCGCCCGTACCGTTCGTTCGCGCTGTACGCGGCGATCGGCGCCCTGCTGTGGACGAGCGTGTTCGAGCTTATCGGGGTATTGCTGGGGGAACATTGGAGAGAAGTGACCGCCATCGTCCACCGCAATTTCGTCTATCTGATCGCGGGAGCCGCGCTCCTGTCCGTAACGGCCTTGCTGTGGCGTTGGCGAGTCGGCGTTCGAAGCTGAGGCCCCGGCCGTCTTCCGTCTTAGACGGGACGCCGGAGCTTCCTTCGGGTTTTCTTGCGAATAAAGCGATTTAGCGGGTTCCTGTCCTTGTGCTTGCGGCCGATTTCGTCTAATATGAAAGGTATAGCATTGGTTGGCAAGTAAGGGCACAGGGGGAGTTGGAATGGCTTCATCGGATGTCATGGTGCACCTGAATCAGAAGGCGCTTCGCCTCCTGCAGGAAGATGCGGACAAAATCGAGAAACTGATCGCCATCCAAATGGAGAATCTGGCGACCCGCAAATGCCCGCTTTATGAGGAAGTGCTGGACACCCAAATGTACGGCTTCTCGCGGGCGGTCGATTTTGCGGTGCGGGCGGGACTCGTGGACGAAGGCGCAGGCAAGCTTCTGATCATGCAGCTGGAGCGCAACCTTGCCTTGCTATACGAAGCGATGGCGCAGAGGGACGCATAAATTTCTCTTGAGATGCAAGAAGCCTTGGAGGGGCCGGTTGGCCGTTCCAAGGCTTTTTGTGCGTTTGGCCGATGTCAGACGAAGAAGAAGGCGACGCCGAGCACGATATAAACGAGCAGCAGCAGCTTCCCTTCGTACCAGGTGGTCGCGCCGTCCCGCGAGATGGAGGTCGCGATCAGCACGGCGACGCCGATCGCGGCCAATTCGATGGTCGAGAAGAGGATGTCCATATGGTTATTGAAAAAGAGGCTGACGAAGACGAGCACGGGAGCGACGAACAGGGCGATCTGCAGGCTGCTTCCGACGGCGATCTCCACGGCGGCGCCGATCTTGTTCTTCAAGGCGAGCATGACCGCGGCGCTGTGTTCGGCGGCGTTGCCGACAATGGCGACGATGAAGGCGCCGACGAACAGCTCGGACAGCCCGAATTTGTGCGTGAACACTTCCAAGGTCCCGACCAGCCATTCGCTGACGAAGGCGACCATGACGGTGGCCAGCACGAGATACAGTACGGACTTGCCTCGCGACCAGGCGGCCGTCTCGCCGTGGTCCGGCTTCGTCTCTTCGTTGTCCTCGAGCAGGCTTTTGTGCGTGATCATCGAGTACACGAGCCATCCTGCATAAGCGACGATCAGAACGGCGGCTACGGTGACGCTGACCGACATCGTATCTTGCGAGGACAGATGCTCCGTTTTGACGAAGACGGCGGGGATGAACAGCGCAATGACGCCCAGCAGCATCAAGGAGGCGTTCTGCCCGGCCAGATGAATGTTGAATTTTTGCTCCTTGAATTTAAGCCCGCCCGCAAACGCGCTGGCCCCGAGCACGAGCAGCAGGTTGCCGATAATCGAACCTGTCAGGCTGGCCTTGACCATGTCGAACAGGCCTTCCTTGACGAGAAATATCGCAATAATGAGCTCGGCGGCATTGCCGAACGTCGCGTTCAGAAATCCGCCCAGCCGTTGGCCCGCGTAGTGGGCGACCGCTTCCGTCGCCTTGCCGAGGAACCCCGCCACGAAAATGACGGCGACGGCGGAGAGAACGAACTGCAACGTCACGTTCCAATGCGCATAATGCGCGATCGCGCTAAGAACGAAAAAAACGATGAGCAAGGGGAAAAACAACTTCTTCAACTGTACGACACCTCTCGAATGGGGGAACTTGGGAATGAGCTTGACTTTCTTACTATATCCAAAATAAAAGATGAAGTAAATGTGAACGGCGGAAAAGCCGTCTTGTTGCCTTGTGGCGGCTTCTTCCTTTACAATAGGAGTGATAATGTTCCGGGAGTGTGAGCCGCCGATGACCGAAGAGCTGCAGCAAGGATTGATTCGTATTTCCGACGATGTCGTTGCCACCATAGCCGGCCTCGCGGCGCTGGAAACGCCGGGAGTCGCCGCGATGTCCGGAGGGATCTCCGAGGGACTTGCCAAACGGCTGAGCGGGCGCAACGCGCAGAAGGGCGTGTCGGTCGAGGTCGGCCAAGTCGAGGCGGCCATCGATTTGCGGATTGTCGTACAGTACGGCATTCCGATTCAAGAGGTCGGCGTTCGTCTTCAGGAGAACGTTCGCGAAGCGGTGGAGAACATGACCGGTCTTCGCGTCGTGGAAGTGAACGTCAAAGTCGAAGGCGTCGCCTTCAAGGACGAGACGGAGAGCGACGACAGCCAGCGGGTGAAATAAACGAGAGAAGCAAAAAAGCGCCTCTTCCGGTTATCGGCCGGATAGAGGCGCTTTTTCAATATCGAATCGCCGCTTATGCGAATCCCGCTTGCGGAGACTCGCCGTTAAGCGGCCGATCCGGCTGGGCAGGTGAGCGGTCCTTTGCAGGTAGAGTCTTACCTTCTCCGTTGAGCGGCTTCCCGGACGTCTCGGCCGTCCCGGTTGTACTCTCTTGAGATGCTGAGCAGGATACCCATGCCCATCATCAAGGCCAGCAAGGAGGACCCGCCGTAGCTAATGAACGGAAGCGTAACGCCCGTAAGCGGAATGGCGACGCTGACGCCGCCCATATTAATCAGAGCCTGCAGCCCGATCAGCGACACCATGCCGACGCCGACCAGCGTTCCGAAGATGTCGGGACAGCGAAGCGAGACGATCAGCGCCCGCCAGAGGAACAGCAGGTAGAACAGCAGGAACAGGCTCGTTCCGATAAAGCCGAGCTCCTCGGCTATGACGGCGAAAATAAAGTCGTTATAGGCGTACGGCAAGTAAAAAAGCTTCTGTACGCTGTTCCCGAGTCCCGCGCCGGTTAGACCGCCGTGACCGAACGCCTCGAGCGAGCGGAGCAGTTGAAGGCCGTAGCCTTGCGAGTCCGAGAACGGATCCAGAAAAACGGTGAAGCGGGCGAGACGATAGCCTCCGTCGAAGTCCGGATGAGTCAAAAAATAAAGGCTCAAACCCAAGGCGCCGATGCCTGCGAGCACGCCCGCCGACAGGAACACATGCTTCAGGTTCGCGCCGCCGGCGACGATCATCGCCGTGGCGCACATGACCAGAATGAGGCAGGATCCCAGATCGGGCTGGAGCATAATGAGGCCGGCGACGATTCCGATGACGATCATGACCGGGAGCAGCCCGCGCTTGAATTCCCGAAACTTGTCCTCCTTCTTCGTAATGATGGAGGCCAAGTAGAGAATGACCGCAATCTTGGCGAACTCGGTCGGCTGGATCGAAAAGCCTCCCAGGCTGAGCCAGCTGTGCGCGCCGTTAATGTCCGAGGATGCGAACGGCACGATCATCAGCAGCAGGATGGAGACGAACAGAAACGGAGCGAACCATTTCTTGAACTTCACGTAAGAAACGTTCATGAGGAAAAGCATCATGAACGTTCCGATTCCGGCCCACATCAATTGTCGCTTCGTAAAATACAAAGCGTCGTACCCGTACTTCTTGGATACGACGGTCATGCTCGAGCTGGCGCTGAATACCATGACCAAGCCGAATCCGACCATGAGCAGCGTCAGAATAAGCAGCAGGAAATCCGGCGTTCCCCGCCCGCCGCCTGCAGGGGTCTTCATTTCTTCGTCCCCCGGCCTCTCAGCTCAGCAATTGCTTTAATTCCTGAAGCCGCTGGTTAGCCGTGTTCAGAATCGGCTGCGGAACCGGCGATTCGTATTCCAGGCCGTGCGGGAACGTGGCGCGGCCGATGTAAACGGATTCGATCTGCAGCACGGCGTCGGGACGCTCCAGCTTGCCCTCAACGGCGCGCGTGCTGATGCGCAGGTAATAATCGTTGTTGCTTGCGCGGTCTTCGAGCTTCAAATCGTATGTAGCGCGGGTATATTCCCACTGCCAACGGACGAAGCCCAGCTTCTCGGCCGATTCGTCCAGATGCGCAAGGTCGCTCTTCAAACCGTTCAGTCCCGTATTCTCGAGAATCATCAAAGTGCCTCCTTTGGAAAATGCAAACAAGCCTCTGTTTACCCTCCATCATAGACGGTTTGGCGGGCTTCTGCAAGCCTGCCGTCGTCGGGATTTGCGAACGTTCGCCGATCCATCGGGCGGGATTACGAAGACGGCCGCTTTCTGTTACAATAGAAGGCAAATCGCATTTAGGGAGAGGAGAGGCGCCATGCCGATAAGAGAAGAGACGCTGCGGTCGCTGTACGGCGAGATGGTCGAATGGCGCCGATATTTGCACCGTCATCCGGAGCTGAGCTTCCAGGAATTCAAGACGTCGTCCTGGATCGCGGAGAAGCTGGAGGCCTGGGGGCTCGAAGTGACCCGGGGAGTGGCGGGGACGGGGATCGTTGCCCGTCTCAGAGGCGGCCGTCCGGGACGGACGATCGCCTTGCGCGCCGATATCGATGCGCTGCCGATTCAGGACGAGAAGACGTGCGAATACGCGTCGACCGTTCCGGGCGTCATGCACGCCTGCGGGCACGACGGCCATACGGCCGAGCTGCTTGCCGTCGCCCGGTATTACAGCCTGCATCGGGAAGAAACGGCCGGAACGCGGGTCTTTCTGTTCCAGCCGGCCGAAGAGGTGCTTCCCGGCGGCGCGGTCGGGATGATCGCGGCGGGGGCGCTGGAAGGCGTGGACGCGGTGTACGGCGTTCATCTGTGGTCGCCTTTTCCTTACGGCGTGGTCGCGACCCGTCCGGGCCCGCTTATGGCGTCGCCTGACGAGTTCGAAGCGGAGATTCTCGGGCGCGGGGGCCATGGCGGCCTGCCGCATCAGAGCGCGGATGCGATCGTCGCGGGGGCGCATCTCGTCGTGGCGCTGCAGACGATCGTGTCCCGCAACGTCGATCCGCTGGAATCGGCGGTCGTGTCCGTCGGCCGGCTCAGCGCGGGCGGCGCGAGGAACGTCATTGCGGACCGCTGCCAGGTGGAGGGCACGGTGCGCACGTTCACGCCCGAGGCGCGGGCTCTTGTTCGCCAGAGGCTTGAAGAGGTGGCCCGGCATATCGGCGCCATGCACGGCACCGAAGCCCGGATGACCTATTTCGAAGGTTATCCTCCGGTCGTCAACGACGCGGCGGAAGTGGAGCGTTTTTTCAAAGTCGCCTCGGAGCTGCTCGAGCCCGGCGAAGCGCGCCGCTGCGATCCGATCATGGCGGGAGAAGACTTCTCCTATTACTTGCGCGAGCGTCCGGGATGCTTCTTCTTCGTCGGAGCGGGCCGGGAAGACGGGACGAGCGCGCCCCATCACCATCCGAGGTTCGACATCGACGAGAGGGCGATGCTGACGGCCGCCAGGCTTCTCGTCGGCATCGCGGACGATTCCGCCGAAGATACGAGAAGGTAACGGAAGCGCGCAAAGGGCCGGCGGCGCTGCAACCCGCAGATGTCGGCTTACAGCGCGGCGCAGGACCCTTTTACGAATGGCAGGCGCTCTTTTCGGTCACGCTATGGTTTGCGTAACCGAAAGGAGGAGCAGAACATGCGCAAAGTGTCCGACATCATGAGCAAGGACTGCGTGACCGTCACGCCGCAAGACAATATTTACGAATGCGCCGTCTTGATGAAGAAGCACGACATCGGGTTTCTTCCCGTCGTCGACGGCAAAAAGCTGATCGGCGTCGTCACCGACCGCGACCTCGTGGTCCGGGGCTACGCGGAGAAGCACCCGGGCTCGGAATCGGTCATGACGGTTCTGACGAAGGAAGTGGAGACGATCTCGCCCAACCTGTCCGTCGACGAAGCCGGCTCGATCATGGCTTCCCGCCAAATCCGCAGGCTTCCCGTCGTGGAAGGCGGCGAGCTGCTGGGCGTCATCTCGATCGGGGACCTGGCGATGAGAGAAATTTTCGTGAACGAAGCGGGAGAAGCGCTGAGCGGCATCTCCGAGCAGGAGCATCGGGAACCAAGCTATACGCATTGAGAAGAAGGCGGAGCGGCTCGTCGGGGCGGCTCCGCTTTTCATTTGGACGGTTCAGCGCAGATAAGCTTCGCGTTTATGCCTGTCCGAATCGTCTCCGCAGAACGTCTTCGCCGGTCAAGGACGCGAAGGCGTTTTTGCTATGGACGAGGCGATAACGCGGCTGAATCTGCCCGGATTTGGACATCATGGGGACAGAAAGGGGATGAAGTTGTTCCATGATGCCATCCAATCAGTCGCGGCCTCTCGTGGCCCAATCCGACGGCACGTTGCTGCTCAGCGAGTCGCATCCCCGGTACGCGGAAGCTCGCGACATCCTCCGGGACGTGGCGGAGCTGCGCAAGCGTCCGGGCGAGTGGCATACGTACCGGATCACGCCGGTGACGCTGTGGAACGCCGCCGCTTCCGGCTGGACGGCGGAAGAAGTCGTCGCGAACCTCCGCGATCTGGCCCGGTACGGCTTGCCGGCTTTGCTGGAAGCGGAAATTCGCAGCCTCATGGGCCGGTACGGCAAATTGCGCCTCGTCCGGGAGGACGAGCTCGTGCTGCGTTCGGAAGATCCCGGGCTGCTGCGCGAGGCGCTGTCCTACCCGGGTGTTGACGCTTGCCTGCTCGGGCCTCCCGCCTGCGACAGCGTCCCGATCCGCCCGGAAGCCCGCGGCTGGATCAAGCGGGAGCTGATCGCCCGGGGATACCCGATCGTGGACGAAGCCGGGTACCGGGCAGGGGAAGCGCTGGACGTCGAGCTGCGGCGGACGACCGAAGACGGGCGAACGGTCGCGCTTCGGGATTACCAGGCGGAGGCGGTGGAGGCGTTCGCCCCGGCGGCCGGCGGCCGCCGCGAGAGCGGAAGCGGCGTCGTCGTGCTCCCGTGCGGCGCGGGCAAAACGTGGGTGGGCATGGGCGCGCTCGCGAGGCTTCGGTGCGAAACGCTGATTCTGACGCCCAACGCCACATCGGTGTCGCAATGGATTCGCGAGCTGCTCCGGAATACGACGCTCCGGGAACGGGACGTCGGCGTCTACGCGGGCGAGCGCAAGGAAGTTCGGCCGGTCACGGTGGCGACGTATCAAATTTTGACGCACCGTCAAACCAAAGACGGCGGGTTTCCGCATTGGAAGCTGTTCGTGGACCGGAATTGGGGATTGATCATCTACGACGAGGTTCATCTGCTTCCCGCTCCCGTCTTCCGGATGACGGCCGATCTGCAGGCGACGCGGCGTCTCGGCCTGACGGCGACGCTCGTGCGGGAAGACGGACGGGAAGGCGACGTCTTCGCCCTGATCGGCCCGAAGCGGTACGACGCCGCCTGGAAAAGTCTCGAGCGGGAAGGCTGGATCGCGAAGCCGACCTGCCGCGAAGTCCGGGTTCCGCTCGACGAGGAGACCGCTCCGCTTTACCAGGCCGCGCCGAAGCGCGCACGCCATCGGATCGCCGGAGAAAATCCGCTCAAGCTCGACGCGCTCCGCCGGCTGCTCTCCCTTCATCCCGAACGGCAGACGCTGATTATCGGGCAATACCTCGACCAGCTGCGCTTCGTCTCGGACCGGCTCGGTCTTCCCGTCATTACGGGCAGCATGCCGCAGTCGGAGCGCGAGCGGCTGTTCGACCGCTTTAACCGCGGGGAATTGAACGCGCTCGCCGTCTCCAAAGTGGCCAATTTCGCCGTCGATCTTCCGGACGCCTCCGTCGCCATCCAAATCTCGGGCAGCTACGGATCGCGGCAGGAGGAAGCCCAGCGGCTGGGACGCATTCTCCGGCCCAAGTCGAACGGAGCGGACGTTTATTTCTACTCGCTCGTCAGCGAGGGGACCGACGAGGTCGAATTCGCCCGCAAAAGGCAGCAATTTCTTCTGGAGCAAGGCTATCGCTACGAGGTGGACCGGTTCGTTCCCGAAGCGCCCTCCTCATCGCCGACGCCTGCGCCGAAGGAGGCTCGGACATGAACCTGTCGGAGACGCTGTCCCGACTGCCGGAGAAGCTGCGGGCCAAGCTGCTGGCCCATCCCGCCATTCAGGCCAGGCTGAAGGAAGGGGAGCCGCTGGAGTCGGCCGTCGGCGGCGCCGAATGGGCCCGGCGGTGGGCAGCAGCTGCCGACGCGGCTTCCCAGGCGCTTCTGGAGGGACTGATCCGGACGTTCGCGGGCCTTCCGTTCGGGGAAGAAGCCGCGGAAGCCCGCCTGGCGCGGGCAACGGATTTGACGGGGGCGGAAATTCGCGTGGGCCTCGCCCGCCTGCGGCGGGACGGCATCCTGTTCGCCGTTCGCAAAGCGTGGGGCAACCGGCTGCTGTACGTCCCGACCGACATGGTCGGCGTATGGCAGTTGACGCTTTGTCCGCCAACCGCGGAACCGCTCCCCGAAGAGCGCGAGGGCGCCGTGGAAGTTCGTTCGCCGGCCCGGCTTCCTCTGTCGCTGGAGCTGCTGCAAGTTTGGGCGGACATTCGGCGGCGCGGCTTTCCGCTCACGGCCAAAGGAGCCCCCCACAAGGCGCATGTGCAGAAGCTGGCGAGCGGCATGCGGTTGACGGCCGAAGAAATCGCCGATTCGGGCATTCTGGGCGAAGGCGGACAGCCGGTTCCCGCCAACGTCGCCTTGGCGCTCGACATCGGCCTGTGTGCGGGACGGCTTGTTCGGGATTCGGGAGGCATCGCGGCGAAGGACGAATTGGACGGCGTATGGGCGGACAAGCCCCTCTGCGACGCGGACGCCGCGCTGCTCGACCTCGCCACGGCCCGCTACGGCGGGCAGGAGGCCGGGCTGCACTGGGCTGCGACCGCGCTTCGCGGGCTGAAGCCGGGCAGGTGGTACCTTAAGAGGGAGGCGCTCCGGGAACCGGGGGCGGAAGAACGGGAAGCGCTCGGAAAATGGCTGAAGCTGATGGCATCGTTCGGTTGGATGGAGCTCGGCATGTACGGGGACGAGACGGCTTTCCGCTGGAGGATCGATCCGGCCCCGCAGAGCTTCCGTTCGGACGAGCCCGCGTTCGGTCCGATCGCATCGGAGGGCGGCGCCTTCTTCGTCCAGCCGGATCTGGAGGTGATCGTGCCGCCCGAGACGAGCTTCGGCGCGCGCTGGAAGCTCGAGCGCATCGCCGACCGGATGGCGTGCGACGTCGTGTCGATCTACCGGCTGACCCGGGCGTCGTGCGTTCGGGCCGGCGAAGCCGGCTTCGGCTTCGCCGATGTGGCGGCGTGGCTGGAGCGAGCGTCGGGCATGCCGCTTGCCGAGCCGGCCCGCCGGACGCTGGAGGACTGGTTCGGCCGCATCGGCAAATTGTCGATCTCCGACGCGAAGCTGCTTCGGGTCGAGAACGAGGAGCTGGCCGACCGGATCGCCCGGGATGCGCAAGCCGAGGGCTTGCTGCTGGAGCGGCTCGGCAGCCGCGCCTTCGCGGTCAAGCCCGACGGGGTGAAGGAGCTGACGCGCCGGCTGAACGAGCTCGGCTATCCGCCCGCCGTAGAGACAGCGCCTTCGCCGTCGGCTGCCTCTTCCCCGAACGGAAGCGCGCCCGGCAAACGTTCGAAGAACCCGCCCGCCCCCGGTACGACCGATCCCGGCTGGATACGGCGCGGGCCGGCTTTGTCGCTCTACGAGCCGGACGAATCGATTCCCGGCCGCGAAGACCTGTTCCCCGGACTGGACGCCGTTCCGGCGGCCTGGGTGCAGCGGCCGGGGAGGTATCACGTCTCCACCCGCCGGGAGCTGGTGGAGCGCGCCATCGCTTGGCGCACCGGCCTGAAAGTGAAACAGGGCGACCGCTGGTTCGCCTTCGTTCCGGAGACGCTGACCTCCGACGAGGGCGGGTGGAAGGTCGCCGGACGCCGGCGAGGCTTCGAAGACGGAGAAACGGCGGCGGACCGCGCGCTCGAATTGTCCGCCGACAATCTGGATGAGCTGATGATCGAGCTTCCGCTCGAGCCCGCGGGCGCGTCCCGGACAAATCGTTGACCGCTAGGCTTCCGTTTATGGTATGATAATGGGGAGCACTACAAGCCGAAAAGGTGGGGTGATCCCGTTGATCGGATTGACCGAGCACTTCCCCGCCGCCGAGGCGCCAGGGATCGCAAGGGAAGGAGAAGCCGCCGACTTTGCGTCTCTCATGTCCCTCGCCTACGAGCTGGGAGAAATGATCAAGCAATCCGCGCTGGCCGCGGAATACGTTTATTACAAGGACCGGGTCGGACGCGACGCCACGGTCCACGCCTTGGTTCGGGACTTCGCCAAAGCCAAGGAAAGGTTCGCCGAATGCGAAAGATTCGGCCGGTTCCATCCGGATTACAACGAAGCGTTGGACCGGGTGTACGAGATGGAGGCCCGGCTGGCCGCCATCGAGCCGGTCAAGCAATTCAAGGAAGCCGAGCAAGCCGTCGACCTCCTGCTGCACGAAGTATCGCTGCTGATCGCCCGAGCGGTGTCCAGCAGCATCAAGGTGCCGGACAACGATCCGAATCCGAAGGGCTGCGGCAGCGGAGGAAGCTGCTCTTGCGGCGGAGGAGGTTGCGGATGACGGAACATACGCCTACGCCGAACGGTTCCGCGGAGCAAGCGAACGGCCTTGCCCGCAAATTCGGCGAGCGGACGGGCTTCATCGTCTGGTACAGCGATTGGAAGGCTGCCCGCGGTCTGGACAAGTACGGGACGCTGCACTATTTGTCCCGCAAAATGCACTACGCGGTTCTGTACGTCGACTCGGACGTCTCCGAGGAGACGATGCGGAATTTGCAGCGGCTTCCTTACGTGAAGAAGATCGAGCGGTCCTACCGCAACGAGATCAAGACCGAGTACGACCGCAACGTGCCGGACAAGACGCGCTTTTACGGACTGTGAGCCGAGGCGGAGCGCCTGACCGAACGAATCTCCCTGAACGCTTGAAGCGGCCAGGGAGATTCTTTTTTTCTTAATATTTCTTTAACAAATTCGCGGCTTTTGCATGAAAATTCAGGAAAAACGGAAAGTGGACATCATTTTCAGTTAACTATATAATTAAAAACGAACAAAATGTTAACGTTTTTTTAATAATTAAAACAATTTCGCTTCGTTGCGAGGTGCGCCCACATTGACCAGAATTCTCGTCATTGAGGATGAGAAGATCATCGGAGAAATGATCTCCATGTATTTGACCGACGAAGCGTTCTCCGTCTGCCGAGTCGAGAACGGCAAGGAAGGTCTCGAGGCGCTTCGAACCTTCGGGCCGGATGTCATCCTCCTGGATCTGATGCTGCCGGATATGGACGGCATCGAGCTGTGCAAGAAGGTGCGCCGCCATTCGGATACGCCGATCATCGTCATCTCGATGAACACGAAGGTGAACGAGCGCATCCGGGCGTTGAATGCGGGCGCGGACGATTACTTGTGCAAGCCGTTCAGCATGCAGGAGCTGAAGGCGAGAATCGGAGTGGCCGTACGCAGGTACAAGCCTTCCCTCGCCGCCGAGGAAGCGGGTGCCGCCGCCGAATCGCGCTCCGGGCGCGGAATCGAGCTCGATCTTCAGAAGCGGCTCGTTCTGGTGGACGGGCAGCCGGTGGAAACGACCTTTTCGGAATTCGAGCTGATGAAGCTGCTGTTCGAATTTCCCGGGCGCGTCTTCTCGCGGGACGAGCTGATCAGCACCTTGCGCGGCCTCGACTCCTACGTGAACGACCGCTCGATCGACGTACATATTACGAATTTGCGCAAAAAGGTGGAGAGCAACCCGAAGGAGCCCAAGTTTATCCGCACGGTATGGGGGGTCGGTTATAAACTGGTACTGGAGTGAGCTCCCTTCGTGCCATTCCCCCGATTGATCTCCCGTGAGGGCCGCAACAAGCGCCGACGAACGGGAAGGAGGCCGCCGTTATGCTACATTCGCTGCGTTTGCGCACTTGGCTCCTGCTTCTTCTGACGACCGGCCTCACGCTCCTCATCTGCGGATGGATCTATTACGAGTCGGCCGGGACGACGATCCGCAACTCACTGCTCGACAATGCCGGCACTTCGGCCCGCACGGGCTCCGAATCGCTGGAGGCCCGAATCGACACGCTGCTCAAGCAAGCTTCGGCGCTCAGCGACCGCATCTCGGCCAATGCCGGCTCCGAGGAAGCGTATATGACGGCGCTGAAGCGCGAATTTTGGCCGCTGGCGTCGTTCACCTCGCTGGGCTACAGCAATTTGAAGGGCCGCCTCGTACTGACCGACGGCACCGTGGCCGACATCAAGACGAGTCCCGCATTCGCCAAGGCCGCCGCCGGCGTCACAGCGGTGACCCAATCGTACAACGCCCCGATCGGTCACGTCGCTCCGGGCGTCCACCTGCTCGTCCCAATCCGCGACCGCTATCGGATGGTCGCCGGCGTGCTCTGGGCGACGGCGTCCATCCAGACGATCGTCGACGGTCTCGCTCCGTTCGATTCCGACGACAAAGTGCGGGAACGTCAGCTCGGCGATTATGTGCTGTTGGACAGCGAAGGCAATGTCATCTATGCGACGAAGGACACGGCCCGCATCGATTACGGCGTCCGCCGCAGCCTCGTCCGTTCGCTGGACAAGGAGGACGGGACGATCGTGGACGACGGCGCCGACAAGCTGTTTGCTTCGAACGTGAAGGGCACCGGCTGGAGCCTTGTGTTCGTCGTGCCGACCGGCAAGCTGTTCGAACCGCTGCGGCGGCTGCTCGCCCGCACGATTGCGATTAGCCTGGCGGCGGAGCTGGCGCTTGCCGTTCTGCTGCTGGCGCTCATTTCTCCCCCTTTCAAGCGCATCCGGAAAATTTTGAGAACGACCGAGGCGGTCGCGGCGGGCCAGTTCCGCGTTCGGCCGCTGGCGCCGGGCTGGAACGACGAGATCGGAGCGCTCGCGTCGTCCGTCAACGGGATGGTCGAGCAGCTCCGGAATTTGTTCGAGCCGCTGCAGGCGGTCACGAAGCAGAACGATTACGGCATTATCGTGACGGACGAAAATTACGTGATTACCCAGTTTAACGAGACCGCCCAGCGGATGCTCGGCTACTCGGCGGAAGAGGTCGTCAAGAAGCGGACGCCGGTTTATTTCTCCTCGATGGAAGAGCTCGAAGCCAAAGCCCGGAAGCTGTCGGTCAAGCGCGGATACGCGATCCGTCCGGGAATCGAATATTTTCGGGCCAACCTGGACCGGCGAATGTCCTATTCCGAGGAGCGGACGTACGTTCGGAAGGACGGCTCTTCCTTTCCGGTTTTCCTGAACGTGAGCAAGATCGTCGATCATCTCGGCAGGGTATCCGGCTACGTCGGCCTGTTCCGGGACATCTCCGGGCAGAAGCAAATCCAGGCCGAGCTCATCCGGTCGAAGCAGGCCGCCGAAGACGCCAACACGGCCAAAAGCGCGTTTCTGGCGCGCATGAGCCACGAGATTCGAACCCCGATCAACGGCATTGTCGGCCTGGCGCAGCTGCTCGCGAGAACGGAACTGACGGAAGCGCAGCAGGACTATTTGCAGAAAATCGTCACCTCCTCGGAAGTGCTGCTCGGCATCGTCAACGACATTCTCGATTTCTCCAAAATCGAAGCAGGCAAGTTCAAGCTGGATAAATCGGCGTTCGAGCCGGAGGAACTGTTCCGCAAGCTTGGCGACACCTTGAGCATTTTCCTCAGCAAGAAGCAGTTGGAGATGATTTTCGACGTTCCGGGAACGCTGCCGCAGCGCCTCGTCGGCGACCCGCTCAGGCTGGAGCAGGTGCTGCTCAACCTGGCGAACAACGCGATCAAATTTACGAACCGGGGCTATGTGCTTTTTCAGGTGCAAATGACCGAGGCGGGCACAGATAAGGTTACGCTGGAATTTGCGATCGAGGATACGGGCATCGGCATCTCCGAGGAGCAGATGGCCCGTCTGTTCCAGCCGTTCTCGCAAGCCGACGGTTCGACGAGCCGCAAATATGGCGGCACCGGCCTCGGCCTCGTCATTGCCGCCGAGCTCGTCGCGATGATGGGAGGGAAGCTGGAAGCCGACAGCGTCCCCGGCGTCGGCAGCCGGTTCTCGTTCTCGCTGACGTTCCCGGTCGCCAAGGGAGATCCCGCGGCGGAGCCGCCGGTTCCGCCCGCGGAGGATGCCCGGATGCGCATTCTGTGCATCGAACGGCCGGGTCTCATGCAGCAAGCGCTGCAGGGCATGCTCGCTTCGCTGAACGCCGAGACGACGTTCGCAGACTCCTGGCGGGCGGCGCTGTCGCTGCTGAACGGCCTGGGGGACGACCACCGCTTCGATTATGTGATTTGCAATATGGAAATGCCGGACATGTACGGGACGGAGACGTGGCTCGAGCTGTTGGAGGCGGCGGGAACGGCGAGGACGATTGCGATGACGACGCCGTTCGGCCAGAGCGAATGGCTGCGTCTGGAGGAAGCGGAGCGGCCGTATCGGACGCTGATCAAGCCGGTGAACCGCAAGTCGCTGCGCAATCTGTTCGAGAGCATGCAGCAGGAGCGGACGCACGAGCGCCCGGCGGCTTCAAGCGGGACGCGAAAGCGGCGCAAGTCGGACAAGCCCCGCATTTTGTTGGCCGAGGACCATACGATCAATCAGCAGATCGCCTGCGAACTGCTGCAGAGCAAAGGCTACGAGACCGGCATCGCCTCCGACGGCCGGGAAGCGCTGGAGCGCCTCCGGGAGGAGCATTGGGATCTGGTGCTGATGGATTTGCATATGCCCGAGATGGACGGCTTCGAAGCGGCCCGCCGAATTCGGGCCGACCGGAACGGCTGGCAGTTGCCGATCGTCGCCATGACGGCCAACGTCCTGCTCGAAGATCGCCAGAAATGCTTCAACGCCGGGATGAACGACGTCGTCACGAAGCCGATTCAGGCGGATACGCTGTTCGCAGTCGTGGAGCGATGGGTGCGGCACGCCCGTCAGATCGATTGGGAGGACGCGCTCGAACGGGTGAACGGCAAGGAGATGATTATCCGGCACATGCTGCGGACGTTCGGACAGCAATACGCCGGCTTCGACGGCCGCCTCCGGAGCCGGCTGGCGGAAGGCGACGCGGAGGGAGCGCGAAAGCTGCTTCACGCGCTCAAGGGCGTGGCCGGCAATTTGTCCGCCCGGCCGGTGTTCGAAGCGGCCGCGGCGCTCGAAACCGCGCTCGCGGACGATGAGGGGGCGCATGCGGGAGCCGCCGCATGGAAGGAGCTTTTCGAGCGGCTGGAGCGAGCTTTGCGGGAGCTTTTGGAGGCGATCTATTTTGAGGAAAATAGACAAAATAACTCCCTTTATATTCCATAGATGGAGTCGATTTATTTTTGTGTTGAATCATCGGGAATCCATGAGTTAGAATGTACTTAACTTCCTATTTTTGTGCCATCGATATAGTTCTTTAGGCTTACATTCAGGAAGGGGGTAACCCGGTGAAAGACAAGCAGACCGAACGTTGGAGTACATACGAGCCGTTTCACGTCCCGCTAGGCGACAAGAAAATTGTCGACATCATTATCACCAATCACGCGCGCGCCCGTTGGACCGATCGGGTCGAAGCCGTGAAGACCGGTTACTCCGATATTGCCCAGTTTATGTGGCAATGCCTGAAAGAAGGCCGAATCGCTTCCTATTATCGACATGAGCAGGATGTTTATACGATCGACGACGACCTGATTTTCGTCGCCGAATTCGCGGTGTCGGAGAAGGATGTCGATCTGCTCGGCAATCCGCTGCACAAGATGATCGTCGTCACCTTTCTCGGCCGCATGTCGGAGACGATGGAGCTCCGCGATCTGAAAACTTATTATTCCTGGCTGCGCCATTCCAGGCGGATGACTTTGATCAAGAACAACCGCAAGCGAAGATGACAAGCATTCATTTCCAGCATGCCGCAAGGCATGCTTTTTCTTCATCATTCAGAACTTCTTTGAATACAAAGCTTCTTCGCCGTCCAAGGACGCGAAGGCGTTTTTGCTTGGCCCGCGGAAGGCGGCGTGGAGCGGGTCGGGGAGCGGCCCGAGTTGTGATATAATGGTAACGAACTTTCGAACGGAAAGGCGTGAAGAAGACAGATGTCGCTTAACGTGCACCAGCTCCATATCTTCTACACGGTCGCGGAGCGGGGAAGCTTCTCCGCCGCAGCGCAGGCGCTGCACATGACCCAGCCTGCCGTTACGATGCAGATTCAGTCGCTGGAAGACCGGTTCGGCGTCAAGCTGCTGCTCCGGTCGACGAAGAAGCTGGAATTGACCGAAGCCGGGCATTGCTTGCTGCCGCAGGCGCGCAAGGCGGTCGAGCTGATGCGGGAGACCGATTCACTCATGGCGAAATACGTGGAAGATTTGAAAGGCCAGTTGAAGTTCGCGGCCAGCCTGACGATCGGGGAATATGTTCTGCCGCGCCTGCTGGGGCCGTTCCTGCTTCAATACCCGGAAGTGTCGGTCAGCATGCGGGTCATGAACACGAGCGAGATCGTCGAGGAGATCGCCCATCACGGGCTGGCGTTCGGGCTCGTCGAAGCGCCGACCGACGATCCGGCCGTCAGCACGGAGCCGGTCATGAACGACGAGCTGGTGCTTGTCGCTCCCGTCGCCCACCCTTTCGCCTCCCGCGAGGAAGTGACGCTGGAGGAAGTGCTGCGGGAGCCGCTCGTGCTGCGGGAGAGAGGCTCCGGCACGCGGCAGGTGATGGTGGAGGAGCTGGAGCGGCACGGCATCAAGGAAGAGCAGCTGCGCATCGTCAGCGATTTCGGCAGCAACGGGGCCGTCAAGTCGGCGGTCGAAGCCGGGCTCGGCCTGACGTGCCTGTCGGTCTGGTCGATCAAGAACGAAGCGGCGCTCGGCTTGCTGAAGCCGGTGCGCATTCGGGGCGTCGCCTTCCGGCGCCAATTTTACGCGGTCCGGTCGAAGTCGGCCGATCTGCCTTTTCACGCTTCCGTGTTGCTAGAATATTTAAGGGGACTGACGCATGAACCGAGCTGATTTGCATACACATACGACGGCGTCGGACGGACTTCACCGCCCGGCGGACAACGTCCGGATGGCGAAGGAAGCGGGGCTGGCCGCGATCGCCATTACCGATCACGATACGGTCGCGGGCGTGGCCGAGGCGGCCGAAGCCGGCAAACGATACGGCATCGAAGTGGTGCCGGGCGTCGAGATCAGCACCTCCTTCGAAGGCCGTGAAATTCACGTGCTCGGCTACTACGTCGACACGGCGGATCAAACGCTGCTTCGCAGGCTGATCTCCCAGCGGCGCGTTCGCGACAGCCGCAACGAAGGCATCGTCTCCCGTCTGAACGAGCTCGGCATTCCGATCACGATGGCGCACGTCATGGAGGCGGCCGGCCGGGAGCCGGGCCAGGACGAGACGATCGGGCGGCCGCATATCGCGGATGCGCTCGTTCGCCTGGGAGCCGTCGCGACGACGCAGGAAGCGTTCGACCGCTACCTGGCCGAGGGCAAGGCGGCTTACGTCGCTCCGCCGCCGCGCATCTCGCCGCCGGAGGCGTTCGCGTGGATTCATGAAGCCGGGGGGACGGCGATCGTCGCCCACCCGGGCTTGTACCGCAACGACGCGCTCGCCGAGCGGTTCCTGCTGAGCGGCGCCGACGGGCTGGAGGCGTACCATTCGGATCACGAGCCCGCCGCCGAATCGTACTTCCGCGAGCTTGCGGAACGTCACGGCAAGCTCGTAACCGGTGGCTCGGATTTCCACGGCGCGCGCAAGGGGAAGGTGTACCACGGCCCGATCGGCAACCGGACGGTGGACGCGGCCGTGCTGACCGTGCTGCGGCGGCACGCGGCGAGGTAGCCCGCAACTGCGCGGAACGGCGCATCCGCTTCGCAGCGGGGCGGATGCGCTGGGGGCCGCTGTAAGCCGCTAAAAGCGGCTTAGGTGAGCGCGCGCGGCTGAATCGGCGTCTGTAAGCCGCAAAAAGCGGCTTAGAGGAGCGTGCGAGGTGCCGCCAACCGCAACCCCAAAAAAACGAGGAGTCCCCCGAAATCGGCAGGACTTCTCGTTTTTTTGCGCTCAAGGCTGCTTGATCGTACTCGCCAGGCTGCGAATGACGCTCTCGTCCGGCGTGACGAACAGCGTCTTCTGCCCCTCGTAAATGACGAAGCCCGGCTTCGCGCCGCTCGGCTTGCGCACGAGGCGGATGCGCGTGTAATCGACGGGCACGCGGCTCGACTCCTTCGCCTTGCTGTAGTAGGCGGCCAGCATGGCCGCTTCGTGCAGCGTCGTCTCGCCGAAGTCCGCGCCGCGAATGAGCACGTGGGAACCCGGGATGTCCTTCGTATGAAGCCACGTATCCGAAGGCTGGCCCAGGCGGTTCGTCACGTAATCGTTCTGGGTGTTGTTTTTGCCCACGTAGATCGGGACGCCCTCGCTGGACGTGTAGCAGAGCAGCGCCGGGCGGTCGTTTTTCTTTTTCTTCATCCCTTTGCCGGGCCCGCGGCTGCGGATGTACCCTTGCTCCGCCAACTCCTCGCGAATTTCCTCGATATCGGCCGGGGACGCCGTCTCCAGCCCCTGCAGCACCGACTCGAGGTAACGGATTTCCGCCTCGGCCGATTCGATCTGCTCGGTGACGACGGCCCGGCTGTTTTTGAGCTTGTTGTATTTTCGAAAATAGCGCTGCGCGTTTTCCGTCGGCGTCAGCAGCGGGTCGAGAGGGATGGCGATCGTCGGCTGATCTTCCTCGTAATAATCGGTGACCTCCGCCCGCACGTCGCCCCGCTCGATTTGATGCAAATGCGCGGTCAGCAGCTCGCCGAACCGGCGGAAACGGTCGGCCTCGTCCGCTTCCGCGAGCGTCTCCCGCAGCTTCTCCAGCTTTTTCTCGTTTTTGGCCATTTCGTTCAGAAGCAGGCGGGTCAGGTCGGTCGTCCGCTGGCGAACGAGATCTCGCTCCGCCTTGTCTGCGTAATACGACTCGAGGCACTCGTTCATCGTTGGGAACGAACGCTCGTCGCCCTGGAGATGCGTCAGGCGAACGGCTGAGAAATACGTTTTGCCGTCGGCCGTCTGGGCGATCGTCGGCTCGTACCGGTTCCGGGCGAATTCGCCCGTCATCTCCTTGAAAACGTTCCATAGCGCGTCCGGACCGCCGTCGCCCGCCCGAAACACGATTTCCTTCGCCAGCAACGGACTGACGCCCGAATAAGCGCCCACAATTGCGCCGGCCAACGCTTTGACGGAAGGCTCCCCGCCTTCTTCGCCAAGCGTCTCCAGCATCGCCCGGAACGACGCTTCCGTCGCTTCCAGCGGATTGATTTTCCCCTGCGGCGGCGGGGAGACGTACGGCGACCCCGGCATGACGACGCGGTAGCTGCTGATGGCCGGCGTCACATGGCGGATGCTGTCGTGGATCGTACCGGTGGCCGGATCGAGCAGGATGAGGTTGCTGTGCCGCCCCATAATCTCGAGCGCGAGCCGCTTGATCGTCAAGTCGCCCAACTCGTCGCGGTGGCGGACGTCGATCCAGACGATCCGCTCCATGCCGTCCTGGCGGATCTGCTCGATAATGCCGCCTTCGCAATGTTTGCGAAGCAGCATGCAGAACATCGGCGGCTCCTGCGGATTGGTCCAGGTCTGCTCGGTAAAATGAATGCGCGGCATCGAAGGGTGGGCGGACAACAGCAGCTTTTTGCCGAAACCTTGTCCCCGGATATGAAGCACGACTTCGCTGTCGGTAGGCTGATAAATTTTATGAATGCGGGCCCCGTTCAAAGCGTGAAGCTCGTGAACGAGCGCTCGGGTTACGATTCCGTCAAGCGACATCTCTGATTAACTCCCGGTTTGTTACGATTCGGAACGAATTCCGTTCTCCTATGATGCCACAGTTGCACGCAAAGGGAAAGTCCTCGCCTCCCCGCGCGGGGGGATATTTCCCGGCTTGTCTGAATACACATAGGGGAGAACGGCTGTCCAGCCGACGGCGGACGGCGATTTGCGGGAGGGGATGACCGTCGTGGAAGGGAAGGCTTGGCACCAGTTAAGCGAGAACGAACTGGCTTCATCGCTTGGTACCGACATCAAATCAGGATTAGCCCCGGAAGATGCGGAGCGCCGGCTGCGCGAACATGGCGTGAACGAACTGAGCGAACGGCGGGGCGAGTCGCCTTTGAAGCTGTTCCTTAATCAGTTCAAAGATTTTATGGTGCTCGTGCTCACCGGCGCGACCGTCATCTCGGGCTTGCTCGGCGAAATGCTGGACGCGCTCACGATTATCGCCATCATCGTGCTCAACGGGGTGCTCGGCTTCTTCCAGGAGTACCGGGCGGAGCGCTCGCTGAAGGCGTTGAAGGAGCTGTCCGCTCCTTTGGCCAAGGTCGTTCGGGGCGGCTCCATGCAGGTCGTTCCGGCGAAGGAACTGGTGCCCGGCGATTTGGTGCTGCTGGAAAGCGGCGACCGGGTTCCGGCGGACGTGCGGCTGATCGAGAGCAACCAATGCACGATCGAGGAGGCGGCGCTTACCGGCGAGTCCGTTCCCGTCGCCAAGACGGCAGGGGTGATCGACGCGGCGGAGCTTCCGCTCGGCGACCGCAAAAACTGCGGCTATCTCGGCACGATGGTCACCCGCGGCACGGCCAAGGGCATCGTCGTCAAGACCGGCATGAACACGGAAATGGGGAAAATCGCCGACCTCATCCAGCAGACGGAAGAGGCGGATACGCCGCTGCAACGGCGGCTCGAGCAGCTCGGGAAAATTTTGATCGTTCTGGCGCTCGCCCTGACGGTCGTCGTCGTGCTGGCGGGCGTGCTGCACGGTCAGCCGATTTACGACATGTTCCTCGCCGGCGTCAGCCTGGCCGTGGCCGCCATCCCGGAAGGGCTGCCGGCGATCGTGACGGTTGCGCTGGCGCTCGGCGTCCAGCGCATGATCAAGCGGCGGGCGATCGTCCGCAAGCTGCCTTCGGTCGAGACGCTCGGCTGCGCCTCGGTCATTTGTTCGGATAAGACGGGGACGCTGACGCAGAACAAAATGACGGTGACGAGGCTGTGGCTCGGCGGCCGGAACGTGGAGGTGACCGGCGAAGGCTACGAGCCGAGCGGGCAATTTCTCGAGAACGGACGGACCGTTGAAGTCAAAGGCGACCCGCTGCTCCGCCGCCTGACGCAGATCGCCGCGCTGTGCAATAACGCCGAACTGTCGCGGGAGGAGCAGGACGAGGCGAGGAAGAAGAAAACGGCCAAAGAGCCGGACGCGTCCGGCTCTCCGAAATGGCAAGTCAAAGGCGATCCGACCGAAGGCGCGCTGCTCGTGCTGGCCGGCAAGTCGGGCTTATCGCGTTCTTCGCTCGAAGCGCTGTATCCGCGCGTCAAGGAGTTTCCGTTCGATGCGGAACGCAAACGGATGTCCGTCATGGTGTCCCACCAGGGCGGCAAGCTGGTCTGCACGAAGGGCGCGCCGGATATGCTGCTGGAGCGCTGCGCTTACGTGCTGTGGGACGGAAACGTCGTGCCGTTAACGGGCACGCTCCGGCAGAAGGTGCTGCAGGCGAACGAGGCGATGGCGCGCGACGCGCTGCGCGTGCTCGGCTTCGCGTACCGCGACGTCCGGCCGCACGATCCATGCGACACGGAGGATCAGGCGGAGAACGGCCTCGTGTTTATCGGCATGGCCGGAATGATCGATCCGCCCCGCCGCGAGGTGTTCGACGCCATCGTCAAATGCCGCCAGGCCGGAATCAAGACGGTCATGATTACCGGCGACCACCGCACGACCGCGGAAGCGATCGCCCGCACGATCGGCATTGTGCCGAAGGACGGCAAAGTGCTGAGCGGCTCCGATCTGGCGGCGATGGAAGACGGAGAGCTCGATCGAATGGCCGACGACGTCTACGTCTACGCCCGCGTATCCCCGGAGCACAAGCTGCGCATCGTTCAGGCGCTGCAGCGGAGGGGACACGTCGTGGCGATGACCGGCGACGGCGTCAACGACGCTCCGGCCGTGAAGGCGGCGGACATCGGCATCGCCATGGGCGTCTCGGGAACGGACGTGACGAAGGAAGCCTCGTCGCTCGTGCTGGCCGACGACAACTTCGCTTCGATCGTGGCCGCCGTGGAAGAGGGAAGAGGCATTTACGAAAATATTCGCAAGTTTATCCGCTACCTGCTCGCTTCCAACGTCGGCGAAATTTTGACGATGTTCCTGGCGATGATGATGGGGCTGCCGCTGCCGCTCATTCCGATTCAAATTTTGTGGGTTAACCTGGTGACGGACGGCTTGCCGGCGATGGCGCTGGGCGTCGACCAGCCGGAGAGCGACTTGATGCGCCAGCGTCCCCGTTCCGCCAAGGAAAATATTTTCGCCCGCAGGCTCGGGTGGAAAATTATCAGCCGCGGCGTCCTGATCGGCGTCTGCACGCTCGCCGCGTTCGTCCTGACGCTGGGCGGGATGTCGGGATCGGGAGCCCAGCTCGTTCACGCGCAGACGGTCGCATTCGCCACCCTCGTGCTGGCGCAGCTCATTCACGTGTTCGACTGCCGCAGCTCCCGCTCGATTTTCCACCGCCGCTTTTTTGAGAACAAATTTCTCGTGCTTGCGGCTCTGTCTTCGCTGCTGCTGATGCTGGCCGTGCTGTACGTCGAACCGCTGCAGCCGGTGTTCAAAACAGTGCCGCTCACGCTTCGCGACTGGGCGCTCGTCTTCGTCGCGGCCGGCATCCCGACGTTCTTGATGGGCATCGGGAGCGTCTGGGGCTCGTCGCGCCGCCGCCGTAAAACGAACCGCATCTCTTACGGCAGCGCTCCGCGGCCTATCGCCCGGTAACTTCCTCGATCTTGGCGGGTTCCTCGTCGCCATGGTCGTCCGCGATGCCACGGGTCGAGTTGCGGAATTCCCGCAGCGTGTCGCCGAAGGCGCGGCCGAGCTGCGGCAGCTTCGCGGGCCCGAAGACGATCAGGGCGATCGCGAGGATGATGATCAAGCCGGATACGCCGATGTTGTTGAACATGCGCGCTCACCTCCTTTGCGGCCGCTCCTTCGGGAGCGGCTTGTCTTGTGATTGCAAAACTTTACGCCGGCTGCACGGACAGCTTCGCCCGCCGCCGGTAGTACCGGATCGAGACGAAGGCTCCCAGCTCGAACAACAAAATGAGCGGAACCGTCACCGACAGGTGGGAGACGAAGTCCGGCGGGGAGATGCAAGACCCGAGCACGGCCAGACCGACGTAGGCGAACTTGCGCACCCGCTTGACCGAATCGGGCGTCAGAAGGCCGAGCTTCGTCAGGAACAGCAGCACGAGCGGCATCTCGAACGCCACCCCCATCGGTAGGAGGAAGCCGAGCACGAACGAGACGTAATGCCGGATGCCGTACACCTCTTGCGCTCCGATGCTCTGGTTGAGCCGGATCATGAAGCGGATCATCATCGGCAGCCCCACCGTATAGCCGAAGGAGATGCCGACGAGGAACAGCGCGAACGACGCCGGCACGTAAACGAGCGCCGACCTCGCTTCGCTCTCGGTCAGCCCGGGGCGGCAGAACGCCCACACGTGATAGAGCGCGAAGGGCAGCGTCAGCACGATGCCCGCCAGCAGCGCGCATTTCATGTAGACGATCAGCCCGTCGGACAGCGAGAACACGCTCCATTCCACGCGGATCGCGCCGGAATGCCGCCTGACGAAGTCGAGCACCCGGGGGGAAGCGTACAGCCCGACGGCGAGTGCGGCGACGAACCAGGAGCCGACGAAGAGGAGCCTCCTGCGCAGCTCGCCGAGATGGGCGACAAGCTCGCGGTCGATCGCGTTGTCCCGTTCGTTCACACGAGGGAGCCGCCTTTCTGCAAATATTTCAAAATGCCCTCCGCCGCCCGGTAGGAGAGCGCGCCGACCGTCGCCGTCGGATTATAGCCGCTGTTGTGCGCGAAATTCGAAGCTCCGCAGACGAACACATTTTCCGCGTCCCACATTTGCAAGTAATTGTTCACGACCGAATCGGAAGGGTCCGAACCGATGATCGTTCCTCCGGTATTGTGGGTCGATTGGTACGGCACGATGTTGTACGTCGCCAGCTTGTCGTGCATTTCCGTCTTGGTCGCGCCCATCTGGTCGGCGATTTCCTTCGTTTTGGCCGCCAAATATTTGACGAGCTCCTTGTCCTGGTCCTCGAAATCGAACGTCATCCGGATGAGCGGCTGCCCGAGCGAATCTTTGTAGGTCGGGTCCAGGTCGAGGTAGTGGTGGCGCCACGGCATGCAGGAGCCTTGGGCGGCGACGTTCAGCATGCGGTTGGCGTATTTGATCGACGTCTGTTTGAACTGCTTGCCCCACGCCGGCGTGCCGTCAGGCGTCGGATTGTTCGCGATCGGACGAAGGCCGGTCTGAGTGAGGGCGATGTTCGCGCCGTGCAGAAACTTCAGATCGGAATGATCGAAGTTGTCCCCGTTGAAGTCGTCCAGGACGGCGCCGAGCGCCCCCGCGCCCATGAACGTGCTGAATTCCTTGTCGTCGTAATAAGCGGCGGTCGACGCGCCGTTCACTTGGTAGCAGTAGTTTTTGCCGACGACGCCGGTTTGCGTCTTCGGGTCGTAGGGCTTGCCCAGCTTCGACAGCAGCAGCGTCCGCACGTTGTTGAAGACGTAGCTGGCCATGACGACAACGTCCGCCGGCTGGAAGTATTCCTCGCCCGTCGGCATATGCACGTACTGCACGCCGGAGGCTTTCTTGCCGTCGTGCACGATTTTCGTTACGTTGGAGAACGTCCGCAAGTCGAGCTTGCCGGTGCTCTGAGCGACGGGGATAACCGTGACGACGGGGTCGGCTTTGGCCCCGTACTCGCAGCCGAAGCGCTCGCAGAAGCCGCAGTATTGGCAGGCGGCGCGCTCGATGCCGTCCGGGTTTTTGTAATTCTCGGACAAGTTCGCCGAAGGCATCCGGTACGGTTGGTAGCCGAGCTTCTTCGCGGCGTCAATGAACAGCTTGACGGAGGGCGGCGCCTTCATCGGCCCGGTCGGGAACGGCTTCGACATTTTGCCGACGTGCTCGGTCGTCGTCGGCTCGCCGGAGATGCCGGCCATTTGCTCCCACTTGACGTAGTAGGGCTCCAACTCGTCGTAGGTGATGCCCCAGTCGTGAAGCAGCATGCCTTCCGGAATTTTGCTTTTGCCGTAGCGCTCGATCGTCTTGGACCGGATTTGGAAGTCGTAGGGGAGGAAACGGAAATATTGGCCGTTCCAGTGGACGCCCGCTCCCCCCAATCCGATGCCGGGCAGGAACGAGCCGTACGAGCGCATCGGCAGGGCGGTAATCTTCTCGTTGTTGCGGTACGTGACGGTCTCCTTGGACAAATCCTGCATCAGCTCGTACCGGTTCGCGTAGCGGAGCTCGTCGTGCACGTGGTAGTAGTCGGCGGTGCTCCGGGATTTGCCTCGCTCGAGACCGACCACTTTATGGCCGGCTTTCGTGAGCTCGGAGGCAATGACGCCGCCCACCCAGCCCATGCCGACGATGACGACGTCTGTCTTCGGTAATTTGGTGGCCATCGGTGCCGTCGCCTCCTGTCAGGATGTCAGATGGTCGTGCAAGCTGAGCGGGTCGAGCTTGACGAGCCCTTCCTTCTCGATCACATCATAGTAGCTCATCTGGTTGCCGGGGTAGTTGCGCATTTTCCATCCGCCCATGTTTTTGTTGCCGCCGTACAGCGGGTCCGAGTAGACGCCTTCCAGCGTCAGCGATCGGAGCATGTTGAAGAACGTCGCCGCGGGAACGCCCTTGAGCTCGACCTCGTTCGCCTCGAACGCCGTCAGGACGGCGTCCTGCTCCTCCGCCGCGAGCTTGGTGAATTTTTTCTTATATTTGTCCTCGCTGTATTCGTTCAGCGCGTCCAGGCCGAGAGCGATCAGCTCCTGCCGCTTGAACGTCAACTGGTAGCCCTGGTAGGCTTCGCCGGGATGGAAGGGGGGCGACATGTAATCTCTCGCGTTCGTTCCGTACGCGCTCGCCATCTGATGGTCGATGAAGAAGGCGACGCCCAGCTCCTTGGCGCCGGGACCCAGATCGTCGGCGGGGAAAATCCGCTCCGCGGCGGCTTCGGCCGTCTGGAATTGATCCTGGGTGAAAAACATGAGCGCCTGGTTGTAGTCCCGGTCCGCTTCGGCGGCGGGAGGCGTGCCGGAAGGGGACGGGGACGGAGCGGTCTTGCCCGTGCCCGCCTTCCGGTTCGCTCCGATCAGTCCGCCGACGACGCCGCCGACGACAAGGCCGCCCACGGCGGTGCCGGTATATTTGAGGAATCGCCTTCTCGATTCGTCCTGGGGTTCGTTTGGCTTCCCGCCCGGATTGTCGTTTGACATCTGGATCGCCAACCCTTTCTATACGAGTGGATTATCGGTCGTTCAGTCGTATCTTTTCCACTCCTGCATTTCCTATCCACCGGGGTTCCGATTGACGCAAAAGTGCAAACAAATACGAAAATGCTATATGCGCAGATACCGTTCCTTGAGGTATGATAGAGAAATAGAAGACGGTCCGACGGACGCTTCGGACGCGTCGGCAGACGCCTATACAGGAGGACAACCTATGCGATTTACGAAAATGCACGGACTCGGCAACGACTTCATCGTCGTCTACGGAGAGAAGGAGCTGCCCGCGAACGCGCCGGAGCTGGCGGTGCGGCTGTGCAACCGGTATTTCGGCATCGGCGCGGACGGATTGGTGTACATTCTGCCTTCGGAACGCGCGGATTTCAAAATGCGCATCATCAACTCGGACGGCTCGGAGGCGGAGCAATGCGGCAACGCGATCCGCTGCGTGGCCAAGTACGTATACGACAACGGCCTTGCGGACCGCACGGACTTGACGATCGAGACGATCGGCGCCGGCGTTCAGCCGCTGCGGCTGACGGTCGAGGACGGCAAGGTGCGGCAAGTTCGCGTCGATATGGGCGAGCCGATTCTGAACGGCCTTGACGTGCCGACGACGATCGACGCAAACCCGGTTGTCGGCCACAAGGTCGAAGTCGACGGCCGGGAGTTCGCGTTCACGGCGGTGTCGATGGGCAATCCGCACGCCGTCATTTACGTGGACGACGCGAAGAGCTTCGATCTGGCGAAGTGGGGGCCGAAGCTGGAAACCCATCCGCTGTTCCCGCGGAAAATCAATGTCGAATTCGCGACGGTGCATTCGCGGGACCGGGTGGACATGCGGGTATGGGAGCGCGGCGCGGGCCCGACGCTCGCATGCGGCACGGGAGCTTGCGCGACGCTCGTCTCCTCCGTGCTGAACGGCTTGACGGACCGGAAAGCGACGATCTCGCTCGCCGGCGGCGACCTGCTGATCGAATGGAGCGAACAGGACAACCGCGTGTACATGACGGGGCCCGCCGCTATCGTTTTCACGGGCGAAGCGGAAGCGTGAACGAGAGACGTTGCGAAGAAGAACCCGGCCGTGGCCGGGTTCTTCCTCGTGTCGAACGGCTGCGGCGAGAGGATGGAAAAACCGCTTATTCAACGCGCAACCTGCGCCGTCCCTCTTGTCCGGCCTAGCATTTTCAAGTAAAATGAATCAATATGGCTTGCGATTCGGAGCGAGGCTCCGGCGTTCTCGCGAAGCCGGTTATGCTATTGTATCTACCGTATCTATGTCCCGCAGTATGCGGGGGGCCGCTTTCGGTAACAATGGGAGCGTAGCAGGGTTGCCCCGGAAATGCTTGCGAGGAATGACCGGAGGGAAAAGTTGCATGGCGATCAAACTGATCAACATCGGTTTTGGCAACATCGTTTCGGCGAATCGCATTATTTCCATTGTCAGTCCGGAATCGGCGCCGATCAAGAGAATCATCCAGGAAGCGCGCGATCGGCACATGCTGATCGACGCCACGTACGGCCGCCGCACGCGGGCCGTCATCATTACCGACAGCGATCACGTAATTCTGTCGGCCGTCCAGCCGGAAACGGTCGCTCACCGTTTGTCGACCAAAGACGACGATAATGACGAATGAATCGGGGAAGTCCATGAACAAAGGTTTGCTAATTGTGTTATCCGGGCCTTCCGGCGTCGGCAAGGGAACGGTATGCGCGTCTCTCCGCCGCAAAATGCCGGATCTGGTGTACTCCGTCTCCGCGACGACTCGCGCTCCCCGGAGCGGCGAGCAGGAGGGCGTGAACTATTTCTTCAAGACGAAGGAACAATTTCAGGAGATGATCGCCCGGGACGCGCTTCTGGAGTACGCGGAATACGTCGGCAACTATTACGGCACGCCGCGCGAATTCGTAGAGAAGACGTTGAACGAGGGCAAAGATATCATTTTGGAGATTGAAGTCCAGGGGGCTCTCAAAGTCAAAGAGAAATTTCCCGACGGCGTGTTCGTCTTCCTGCTTCCGCCGTCGCTCGGCGAACTGAAGCAGCGGATCGTCGGCCGCGGCACGGAGTCGCAGGACAAGATCGACCACCGGCTGGCCGTCGCCGTCGAGGAGATGAACCTGCTGAGCCGTTACGATTACGCCGTCGTCAACGACGAGATCGATTGCGCCTGCGCGCGCATTCAGGCGATCATAACGGCCGAGCACTGCAGGCGGGAACGGTTTTTGCACGAGCTGTTCGACGAGCTGAAGGGCCTGACGGCAGCCAAAAACGGATCGGAGAGGTGAGCGCATGTTATACCCGTCGATTGACGAACTGGTACGTAAAGTAGACAGCAAGTATACGCTCGTCGTGGCGGCGTCCAAGCGGGCGCGGGCGCTGCGGGACGGCAAGCCGTCGCAGCTGACGGCGCCGAAGTCGCACAAGGTCGTCGGCTTCGCGCTGGAGGAAATTTATTTGGATTACATCAGCGTCGAGGCGCAGAAGACGGAGCCGGACAACAAATGATTCGGCCGGCCGGTTGAAGGCAAAAGAGAAAATAAAGACGAGAAGATAAGGACAACCCGAGCGGTTGTTTTTTTTCTCGGCTTCAAGGGTAAAGGCCGCCCCGGCGGGTGGAGGGAAGCGCGGCGTTTCCAGTAACGGGAGGGGATTGTATGAGCAAAACGTTGGCAGGCCGCACGATCGTGCTCGGCATTACGGGCGGAATCGCGGCGTACAAGGCGGCGACGCTGTGCAGCCGTCTCGTGTCGTACGGCGCGGACGTCCGGGTCATCATGACGGAGGGAGCGACGAAGTTCATTGCGCCGCTTACGCTGCAGACGCTGTCGCGGCACCCCGTGGCGACGGACACGTTCGACGAGCGCGACGCCGCGAAGGTGCAGCATATCGACCTCGCGGACGCCGCCGACCTGGTCGTCGTCGCCCCGGCGACCGCCAACATCATCGCGAAGATGGCGCACGGACTTGCGGACGACATGCTGAGCACGACGCTGCTCGCCACGACGGCTCCGGTGCTCGTCGCCCCGGCGATGAACGTTCATATGCTCGCCCATCCGGCCGTGCAGGCCAACCTTGGCATCCTCGCGGACCGCGGCGTGCGCTTCGTCGAATCCGGCACGGGCCAGCTGGCTTGCGGCTACGTGGGCAAGGGCCGCCTGGCGGAGCCGGACGAGATCGTCGCCGCGATCGTCGGGCTGCTTGCCGGCGATCGTCCGCTCGCGGGGCGGAAGGTGCTGGTGACGGCCGGGGGAACGGTGGAGCGGCTCGATCCGGTCCGTTATATAACGAACGATTCCTCCGGCAAAATGGGGTTCGCCCTGGCCGAAGCCGCGCGCGACCAAGGGGCGGACGTGACGCTCGTCTGCGCGCGGACGGACGCTCCCCCGCCTCCCGGGGTGCGCGTTGTGAAGGCGGAATCCGCGCAGGAGATGCTCGACGCCGTCATGCAGCGGCTGCCTGAGGCCGACGCGGTTGTCAAGGCTGCCGCGGTGGCGGATTATCGGCCGGTGGTGCGGCATGCGGAGAAGATGAAGAAAGGGCCGGACAAGCTGACGCTGGAGCTGGAGCGGACGACGGACATCCTGCAGGCGATCGGGGAATGGCGGCGCGAAGGCGGGGCGGCGGGCAGAGGTCCGTTCGTCGTCGGCTTCGCCGCCGAGACGAACGACGTGGAGCGGAACGCCCTCGACAAGCTGCGCCGCAAAGGCTGCGATCTGATCGTCGCCAACGACGTGACGCGGGAAGGGGCGGGCTTCGGCACGGACACGAACGTCGTCAGCGTGTTCGGCGCCGAAGGGCTGCTCGAATCGATGCCGCTGCAATCGAAGCGCGCCGCGGCCGAGCGGATCTGGCAATGGGTGCGCGAGCGGGCGGGCTGGAACGGGGAGGCGCCCCGCTCATGAGCGTAGCCCGAGTGATCGTCGACGTGCCGAGCCGGGATACCGACCGGCCGTTCGACTATCTTATCCCGGACCGGCTCCTGGGATGGGTCGAGACGGGCAGCCGCGTGGCCGTTCCGTTCGGCGGCCGGACGCTGCAGGGCATCGTCGTCGCGGTCGCCGAGGACGCTTCGGTCGACCGCGCGCGGCTGAAGGAGCTCGCGGACGTGCTGGACGCCGTTCCGCCTCTGTCCGCGGAGCTGATCGAGCTCGGCGAATGGATGAGCCGGCGGTGGCTCTGTCCGCTGGCGATCTCGCTGCAGGCGATGCTGCCCGCCGCGCTGAAGGGCCGGACGGAGAAATACGTCGCGCTCGCCCGCGGAGCCGTATGGACGGAGGAGGAGACGCTGGCGTTCGGCGCCTTGCGGCAGGCGCTGGAGCGGCATTCTCCGCTGAAGCTGGCGAATTTGCTGCAGCAGTTCCCGGGGCAGGCCGACGCGATCAAGAAGCTGATCAAGTCGGGCAAGCTCGAAGAGCTGCAGAAGGTCGAGGACCGGCTCTCCGTGCGGACGGTGCTGACCGTGTTCCCGCCGGGGCCCGAAGCGTTGCGCGAGGCGCTTGCGGGCCTTCCGGCGCGGGCCGTCAAGCAGCGCGAGACGGTCGAATACTTGCTGGAGCACCCCGAACCCGTCCCGCAGCAGCAGCTGGCGGAAGCGGTCGGGACGACGACGGCGACGCTGCGCGCATTGGCGGACAAAGGCGTCTTCGAGCTGCGCCCGGTGACGGAAGACCGCGACCCGTACGCGGGCCGCGCGTTTCCGCCGTCCTCGCCGATGCGGCTTACGCCGGCGCAGGCTGCGGCGTTCGAGCCGATCGCCGCGGCCGTGGAGGCCGGGCGCCATGAGGTGTTTCTGCTGCACGGCGTGACGGGCAGCGGCAAGACGGAAATCTATTTGCAGGCGATCCAGAAATGTTTGGAGCGGGGGAAGGAAGCGATCGTGCTCGTGCCCGAGATCGCGCTCACGCCGCAGATGGTCGAACGGTTCAAAAGCCGGTTCGGGGAACGCGTCGCCGTGCTGCACAGCCGCCTCTCGAACGGAGAACGCTACGACGAGTGGCGCAAAATCCGCGACGGCCGCGCTCAGGTGGCCGTCGGGGCGCGCTCGGCCATCTTCGCCCCGTTCTCCCGGATCGGCCTGATCGTCATCGACGAGGAGCACGAGAGCTCCTACAAGCAGGAAGAGAGTCCGAAATATCATGCGCGGGACGTCGCGGCGGAGCGGGCGAGAAAGCACGGAGCGGCCGTCGTGCTCGGCTCGGCGACGCCTTCGCTGGAGACGTACGCCGCGGCGGCCGCCGCGCGGAGCGAAGCCGCAGCAGCAGGCGCGCGAAGCGAAGCCGCAACAGCAGGCGCGCGAAGCGAAGTCGCCGCCGCTGCCGGTGAGCGGAGCGGCGGACTCGGGCGGGAAGGCGGGTTCGCAGCCGCCGAAGCGGGTAGCGGGGCGGTCGAACGCCTGCGCCCGGTGTACGTGCCGCTGCCGGAGCGGGTAGCGGACCGTCCGCTGCCCGGCGTCGCCATCGTCGACATGCGGGAGGAGCTGAAGCTCGGCAACCGCGCGATGTTCAGCCGGGCGCTGTCCGAGGCGCTCCAGGCGCGGCTCGAGCGGGAGGAGCAGGCGGTGCTGCTGCTCAACCGGCGCGGTTACTCGACCTTCGTCATGTGCCGCTCGTGCGGCTACACGGCGCAATGCCCCCACTGCGACATCGCGCTGACGTATCACCGCGGCTCGCAGAACCTTCGCTGCCATTATTGCGGCTACGCCGAACGCGAGCCCGAAGCCTGCCCTTCGTGCCAGAGCCGGCACATCCGGTTTTTCGGCACGGGAACGCAGAAGGTGGAGGAGGCGCTGGCGCTGGCCTTTCCCGGCATCCGGGTCATTCGCATGGACGTTGACACGACGTCGGAGAAAGGTTCGCACGAGAAATGGCTGACGCAATTCCGCGAGCGCCGCGCCGACGTGCTGCTCGGAACGCAGATGGTGGCCAAAGGGCTCGACTTTCCCCGCGTGACGCTCGTCGGGGTGCTGGCTGCGGACTCCGCCTTGAAGCTGCCGGATTTCCGGGCGCCGGAGCGGACGTTCCAGCTGTTGACCCAGGTGGCCGGGAGAGCCGGACGGCACGAGCTTCCCGGCGAGGTCATCATTCAGACGTACGAGCCGGAGCATCCGTCGGTGGCTCTGGTCCAGCAGCACGATTACAACGCCTTCGCGGCCCAGGAGCTGCGCCATCGCCGGGTTCTCGGTTATCCTCCGTTCGGCCGGCTCATCGCCGTGACGCTGTCGCACGAGCAGGCGCCGCGCCTGATCGCGCTCGGCGAGGCGTTCGCCGCCAAGCTGCGCGAGCGCGCATCGGGAGCGGGGCTTACAGGCTCGTTTGCGGGCGGGGCGCCGCACGCGCTCGAGGTGCTCGGGCCGGTTCCTTCGCCGATTCCGAGACTGAAGGATCGCTACCGTTTTCAATGTATGGTAAAATATCGGGGAGACGTGGACGGTCCGGCCTGGACCGCACAGGCGCTCAAAGAGCTGGCGGAGACGGTGAAGCGCTCCGGCGTCCAGGTCAGCGTGGACGTAGACCCTCAGATGATGCTGTAGGTCCGGCCAGTTGTTTCGAATGTTACAGAAAGTTTATGTTCGCTAAAGCGTTAAAGCGAATAAGAACTTTGCGTACTTGGAAAAACTTCCGCCAAATCGCGGTCGCTTATGCTTGAGGGACTTCGATAGAAGTTTTTCTTACAATCCCGGCAAAAGGGTGATGAATTCATGTCCATTCGTATTATCGTCAAACATCCGGACGAAGTTCTGCGGGAACGCGCGAAGGAAGTGACGAAATTCAACGCGAATTTGCATAAGCTGCTGGACGACATGGCCGAGACGATGTACGACGCGGACGGCGTAGGTCTCGCCGCGCCGCAGGTCGGCATCTCCAAGCGGGTCATCGTCGTCGACGCGGACGAAGAGCACGGCTTGATCGAGCTTGTCAATCCGGAGATCGTCTCGAAGGAAGGCGAGCAATTCGGACCGGAAGGGTGCCTGAGCATTCCCGGTCTGCAGGGCGACGTCCGCCGCGCGCAGAAGGTCGTCATCCGCGGCCAGGACCGCTACGGCAATCCGGTCGAATATACGGGAACCGACTTGCTGGCGCGGGCGTTCCAGCACGAGGTCGACCATCTGAACGGCGTGCTGTTCATCGATCTGGCCGAATCGGTGTACGAGCGCAAGGCGATTCCGGAACAGGATGGGGAATGACATGCGGATCGTGTTCATGGGAACGCCGGACTTCGCCGTTCCTTCGCTGCGGTCGCTGCTCGACGGAGGCTGGAACGTCGTCGCGGCGGTCACGCAGCCCGACCGCCCGAAGGGGCGGAAGCGGGAGCTGACGCCGCCGCCGGTCAAGGCGTTCGCGCTGGAGCGCGGATTGCCCGTGCTTCAGCCCGAGCGCATGCGGGCGGCGGAGGCGGTCGAGGCGGTGGCCGCGCTGAAGCCCGATCTGATCGTGACGGCCGCGTACGGGCAAATTTTGCCCAAGGCGGTGCTGGATCTGCCCAGGCTCGGCTGCGTCAACGTGCACGGCTCCCTGCTGCCCCGCTATCGCGGCGGCGCGCCGATCCAGCGCTCGATCATCGACGGGGAGAGCGTGACCGGCGTTACGCTGATGTACATGGCGGAAGGGCTCGACACGGGGGACATGATCGCCCGCGTCGAAGTGCCGATTACCGACGAAGACACGGCGGGGACGATGTTCGAGAAGCTGAGCGCGGCGGGAGCGGAGCTGCTCCTCGAATGGCTGCCGAGGCTGGCCGACGGTACGGCTCCGCGCGTCCCGCAGGACGACGCGCTGGCGACGTACGCGCCGAATTTGACGCGCGACGACGAGCGGCTTCACTGGGAGCGCACGTCGCGGGAGCTGTTCAACCGGACGCGCGGCCTGTATCCGATGGCCGGGGCGTTCACGTATCTTGCGGGCGAAGTGTTCAAGGTGTGGGGCGTCAAGGCGCCCGATGCCGGGGACTTCGACCTGCGCCCGGAATGGCGGGCGGCGGCGCCGGGCACGGTGCTCGACACCGGCCCGTTCGGCATTCGCGTGCGGACGGGCGACGGCAGCGTCGTGCTGACGGAAGTGCAGCCGGCGGGCAAGAAAGCGATGTCCGCGGCGGAGTATGCGAGAGGGGCGCGGCTTCCCCTGGGTACGGTGCTCGGGTAGACGAGCGCCGTTTTTCGTTTGGCGATTTTGCGGCTTACGGACAGGAGATCCCTTATTTAAGCGAGCGGGAGTTCATTTGGAAACTTAAACGGACAGAGAATCCCTTATTCGCTTGGAGAGGGGCCGTATTCGGGGGAAATCCCGCCGTAAGCGGACCGACGGTCCGTTAGCATGCCAAAAATGCGGTGATTCCGGAAAATAGCGGATTCTGTGTCCGTTGCGATAGGCGTTCGCGGGGCTGCGGGGGCAGCGGCATCGACGCAGGCCGGCAACGAGCCCCCGGACGGGTGTTGGCGCAAAGCTCTCCGCCCCGTCCAAGGAGCCCGAAGGCGTGGAAGCTTGCGGGCGCCGAGGGGCGGCGGGATGCAAGGCAGCGATCGTTCATGCAGCCGCAAAGCTTGTCCGTGGACATACTGTCGGATAAGCGGACGGCGTAGAAGTTTCGTAAAAAGCAATCGTATAGCAATCGGAGGGTTCCGACGTTGAGCAACCGAGACAAGCCTTATCATAGCCGTACGGGCGGCAAGGACGGACGTCATAGGCCGGACCGGCCCGGCGACAAACGCGCAGCCGCCTCCGCCAAGCCAGGCGGCCCGGCTCCGGCGGGCGGCAGGAGCGCGCCGCCCGAGCGAAGGAAGCCGGCCGGCCCGCGCGAGGTTGCGCTGCGCGTGCTGGAGCGGGTGGAGCGGCAGGGGGCGTACAGCGGCCTGGAGCTCAACCGCATGCTGACGGAGGCGGAGCTGTCGCGTCCGGACGCCGCCCTGGCGACGGAGATCGTCTACGGCACGATCCAGCGGCTGAACACGATCGACTTCGTGCTGGCGCCGAGAGTGAAGGGATGGCCGAACAAGGTGGAGCCGTGGGTGCGCAGCCTTCTGCGTCTGAGCTATTACCAGCTGCGCTGGCTCGATCGCGTCCCGGCGCACGCCGTCACGGACGAGGCGGTGCGCATCGCCAAGAGGCGCGGCCACGCCGGCATCGCCGGGCTCGTCAACGGCGTCCTTCGCGGCCTGCTCCGCGAAGGCGTCGCCCCGACCTTGCCCGCCGGTCTGGACGAGGCGGTGCGCATCGCGCTCGAGCACAGCCATCCGCGTTGGCTCGTCGAGCGCTTCATCGCCGCCTACGGCGAAGCGGCGGCGGAGGCGATTTGCGCGGCCGGCAACGAGCCGCCGCGCGCTTCGGCCCGCGTCAACCCGCTGCGCGCGGAACGCGGGGAGCTGCTTAAGGCGATGGCCGCCGAAGGCATCGATGCGCGGCCGTCCGAGCTCGCCCCGGCGGGCATCGTTGCGACCCGGGCGGGGAGCCTGGCGGCGACGCCGTGGTTCCGCGAAGGGCGCATCACGGTGCAGGACGAGAGCTCGATGCTCGTCGCCGCCGTCGCCGCGCCGGAGCCGGGCATGCGCGTGCTCGACTGCTGCGCCGCGCCGGGCGGCAAGTCGACCCATCTGGCGGAGCTGATGGGCGACCGGGGCGAGGTGATTGCCAACGACATTCACCCGCACAAGGAAGCGCTCATCGCGCAGCAGGCCGAGCGGCTCGGCCTGACGTGCATCCGCACGACGGTGGGCGACGCGGCGGAGCTGGCCGCGAAGCTGCCCGCAGCGTCGATGGACGTCGTGCTCTTGGACGCGCCTTGCTCCGGCTTCGGCGTCATCCGCCGCAAGCCGGAGATCAAATGGAACAAGACGGCCGAAGACGTCGCCTCTCTGGCCGATCTTCAGCGCCGCTTGCTCGCGCAGGCCGGCCAGCTCGTCCGCCCGGGCGGAACGCTCGTGTACAGCACCTGCACGATCGCGCCGGAAGAGAACGAGGAAGCGGTGCGCGGCTTTTTGCGGGAGCATCCGGACTTCTTCCTGGACCCCGGCTGGCCCGCTGAGATCGTGCAAACGCTGAAAAGGGCGGGTGCGCTGCCCGTTCCGTTCGAAGGGATGGCGCAGCTTCTTCCCCATCAGTTCGGCAGCGACGGATTTTTCATCGCCCGCATGAAGCGCCGCGGGCTAGGCTGAAGGACCGGCTTCCGGGCCGGACCCGCGCCGCTTTTGGCTCTCACGGCGTTTATGGTAAAATAGAGCGAACGGTGGTGACCTCATTGGAAAAACAACAACTCAAGGGATTGGACAGCAAATTAAACTATAAGCCGGACATCCCTTTTATTTACGACCTGACGCTCGAGCAGCTCCAGGAATGGACGAAGGTGCAGGGCGAGCCCGCTTTTCGCGCCGGACAAATTTTCGACTGGCTGTACGTCAAGCGGGTCGATTCGTTCGATGAGATGACGAATCTGCCGAAGTCGCTGCGCGACAAGCTTGCGGCCTCGTTCGCCTTCGTCACGCTGACGGAGATTACGAAGCTGCAGTCGAAGGACGGAACGGTCAAGTTCCTGTTCGGGCTGCACGACAACCACGCGATCGAGACGGTCATTATGCGCCACAATTACGGCAACAGCGTCTGCGTCACGACGCAGGTCGGCTGCCGGATCGGCTGCACGTTCTGCGCGTCGACGCTCGGCGGCCTCAAGCGCAATCTGACGGCCGGGGAGATCGTCGCCCAGGTCGTGCAGGCGCAGAAGCTGCTCGACCCGGAGGGCGAGCGGGTGTCCAGCATCGTCATTATGGGCTCGGGCGAGCCTTTCGAGAACTTCGACAACACGATGACGTTCCTGAAGCTGATGACCCATCCGAAGGGATTGAACATCGGCCAGCGCCATATCACGGTATCGACGAGCGGCATCGTTCCCAATATCATCCGCTTCGCGGACGAGAACACCCAGATCAATCTCGCGATCTCGATTCACGCTCCGAACGACGAGCTGCGGTCGAAGCTGATGCCGGTCAACCGCCGCTATCCGTTCGCGGAGGTGATGGACGCGTGCCGGTACTACATCGAGAAGACGGGCCGCCGCATCACGTTCGAATACGCGCTGATCGGCGGCGTCAACGACCGCCCGGAACACGCGGAGGAGCTGGCCGACGTGCTGAAGGGAATGCTGTGCCACGTCAACCTGATTCCCGTCAACTACGTTCCGGAGCGGGACTACGTCCGCACGCCGCGCGACGACATCTTCGAGTTCCACCGCATTCTGGAGCGCAAGAAGATCAACGCGACGATTCGCAGGGAGCAAGGCCACGACATTGCGGCCGCCTGCGGGCAACTGCGGGCGAAACATATGGAGGCGCAGGCGAGGTGACCGCTGTGAGAACGGCAATGCGAAGTCATGTTGGCAAAGTAAGACAAGTGAACGAAGACTGCGCCTGGATCGGGCGCACCGGCAACGGGCTGGTCGCGGCGGTCGTCGCGGACGGCATGGGCGGGCACAAAGCCGGAGAAGTGGCCAGCGGCATGGCGGTCGAAAGCTTGAAGCTGTCGCTGTCCGCCTGGCGGGAGGATATCGCGGCCGCCGGGAGCGCCGACAAGCTGCGGGAGTTGATCGCGAGCGCGAACGCGGCCGTCTACGAGGCGGCTTCGGGCGACGAGCGGTACTCCAACATGGGGACGACCGTCGTTGTCGCGCTGCTGGACGACAGCCGGGGGCTCATCGGCCATATCGGGGACAGCCGCATTTACCGGCTGCGGGAGGGCGAGCTCGCGCAACTGACCGACGACCACACCCTCGTGAACGAGCTGGCCAAATCCGGTCAGCTCAGTCCGGAGGAAGCCGCCCATCATCCCCGCCGCAACGTGCTGACCCGCGCGCTCGGCACCGACAAGGAGGTCGAGGCCGACGTCCGGCTGATCGATTGGCGGCCGGGCGACCGTCTGCTTCTATGCAGCGACGGGCTGAGCAATCTGGTCGAAGCGGATACCATCGCGGAGACGATGGCGGGACCGGAAGACGATCCGGAACAAACGGTCGACCGTCTGATCGCGCTTGCCCTGCTTGCCGGCGGCGATGACAACGTTACGGTTGCCCTGGTCGTTTACGATTCGGACGGCGACGTCTCGGGAGGCGGTGCGGCATGATCGGTCAGACGCTGGGAGGACGGTACGAGCTCCTGGCCCGCATCGGCGGCGGGGGCATGGCGCTCGTCTACAAGGCCAAAGACTTGGTGCTGGGCCGGTTCGTCGCCGTCAAGGTGCTGCGGCAGCAATTTATGCACGACGAGGATTTCGTCAGGCGGTTCCGGCGCGAGGCGCAGGCCGCGGCTTCGCTGTCCCACCCGAACATCGTCAGTATTTACGACGTCGGCCAGGACGAAGACACGCATTTTATCGTCATGGAATACGTGGACGGGAACAATCTCAACGAAATTATTCGCGAGCGGGCGCCGCTCCAGGCGGAGGAAGCGGTCCGGATCGCTTCGCAAATTTGCGACGCGCTCGACCACGCCCATCATAATCAAATCATCCATCGCGACATTAAACCGCACAACATCCTGATCGGCAAGAACGGCCGGGTGAAAGTAACGGACTTCGGCATCGCGCGGGCGGTCACTTCTTCGACGATCACGCAGACGGGCTCGGTCGTCGGCTCGGTGCATTATTTCTCGCCCGAGCACGCGAAGGGCGTGGCGACCGGCGAGAAGTCGGACATCTACTCGCTCGGCATCGTACTCTACCAGATGCTGACGGGAAGGCTGCCCTTTCTCGGCGAGAGCCCGATCAGCGTGGCGCTCAAGCATCTGCAGGAACCTTTCGAGGAGCCCCGGCTCGTCAATCCGCACATTCCGCAGAGCGTCGAGAACGTCATTCTGAAGGCGATGCGCAAAAATCCGCAGGAGCGCTACGCGTCGGCCAAGCAAATGCTGGACGACCTGGAGACAAGCCTGCAGCCGCAAAGGCTGAACGAGCCGCGCCTGCATTTCCCTGGCGACGACGACGAGGAAGAAGAGCGGACGCTGGTCATTCCGGCGCTGAAGCCGGACATGCGCATGTCCGGAGAGGAGACGGTCGCCAGGGGAGAAGACGGGAAGCGGGACGCCGGCTTCGAGGAGCCGAAGCGGCGCTGGGTTATGCCGACCGTGCTGTCCGCCGTCGCGCTCGTGCTGGTCGGCATTCTGATCTGGGCGGTTCTGGCGCTCAAAGGGCAGCTTAGCCCGAAGGACGTGCAGGTTCCGACCGTCGTAGGCACGAAGTACGAAGACGCCAAGGCGCAGCTGGAGCAGCTCGGCCTCAACGTCGTCGATCCGCCTCCGCAGAAGGCGAGCGACCAGTACGACGTGGGCGTCGTCATGGAGCAGGACAAACAGGACATGTCCGTCAAGGAAGGGGCGACCATTACGCTGACCGTAAGTTCCGGCAAGGAGCTTACCCCGATGCCGGCGCTTACGGGCTCCTCCTACGACGATGCGGTCGATCAGTTGAAGAGCCTCGGGATGACCGAGGACCGGATCGTCAAGAAGGAAGAGTACAGCGACAGCGAGGAAGGAACGGTGCTTAGCCAGGACCCGCCGGCGAACCAGGGGTTCGATCCGGAGGAGGCGACCGTCACCCTGACCGTCAGCAAGGGGCCGGAAACGGTCAAGATGCCGAATCTGATCGGAATGACGCTCGAAGAGGCGAAAGCCGAACTGCTCAAAAACAATCTGCGGCTCGACGAGCAGAAGATCAGCTACGAGCCGAGCTACGTAACGAAGGGAACGATCTTCAAGCAGTTCCCGGCGGAGCAGAACGAGACCGTTCAGGTCGGCACGGCCGTGCAGGTGTGGATTAGCAACGGTTATCCGGCGGAAGCGAAGGAGAAGACCTACAACGTAACCGTATCGCCGGCCGTGGAAGGGACGGCGAGCACGATTCGGATCGTATATTCGGATGCGCGCGGTCAAAATATCGAATATAAAACGAAAAAGATCCAGTCGACGACGACGTTCCCGGTAACGCTCGTTCTCGCCCCCGACACGGAAGGGGAGATCAAGGTGTACCGGGACAACCAGCTCGTGGACACCTTCCCGGTGCCGTACGAGGACGTTCCGGCCGCGACGGAGCCGGACGTTCCGGCGTCGACGGATCCATACGCCGATCCGGGATTCGGGCAGGACAATCCGAACGGCTATCCGGATGGCGGCCAGGACAACAACCAGGACAACGGACGATGACCAAAGGAGGCTTTGAATGCCTGAAGGCATGATTTACAAAGCGCTCAGCGGCTACTATTACGTCGTCGACGACGAAGGTCGCGAAGTGCAATGCCGGGCCCGGGGCATCTTCAAGAAAAGGGGGGAATCCCCCCTCGTAGGAGACCGGGTGCGGTTCGCCGCTACGGAGAACGGAGAGGGAACGGTCGACGAGATCCTGCCCCGGACGACGGCGCTCGTCCGGCCGCCGGTCGCCAACGCGGATATGGCCGTTCTCGTCTTCTCCGTCGTGCGGCCGGAGCTGAATTTGCAGCTGCTCGACAAGTTCCTCGTGCATACCGAACACGCCGGACTCGACGCGCTGATCGTCCTGACGAAAACGGACGCAGCGGAAGAGTCGGACGAATGGGAACGAATCCGGGCGGATATCGAGTCGGCCCGCGCGTTGTACACTGCGATCGGCTACGAGACGATCGCGACCAGCTCGAAGAGGGGCGATGGCATCGGCGAGCTGAGAGAGCGGCTCGTCGGCCATATCAGCGTATTCGCGGGGCAGTCCGGCGTCGGCAAGTCGTCGCTGCTGAACGCGCTCGTTCCCGGCCTGCGGCTGGAGACGAGCGAAATCAGCGAGAAGCTCGGCCGGGGCCGCCATACGACCCGGCATGTCGAGCTGGTGAGGCTGGGCGGCGGGGGATATGTGGCCGATACGCCCGGCTTTAGCCAGCTCGACTTCGCGGAGCTTGGCATCGAGCAGATCGGCGATTGCTTCCGGGAGTTCCGGGAGCTGGCGCCCGGCTGCAAGTTCCGCGGCTGCACCCATCTTCACGAACCCGGCTGCGCGGTGCGAGCCGCGAAGGAGAGCGGCGAGATCGCGCCAAGCCGTTACGACCATTACGCCGGCTTCATGGCGGAATGGAAAGAGAACAGACGGAGGTACTGAAGCAATGACGATTATCGCACCTTCCATCCTGTCGGCGGATTTCGCCCGGCTGGGAGAGGAGGTCCGCGAAGTGGAAACTCACGGAGCGGATTGGATTCATATCGATATTATGGACGGGCAGTACGTCCCGAATCTGACGTTCGGGCCGCCGGTCGTGGCGGCTATCCGCTCTTATACGAAGCTGCCGTTCGACGTTCATCTGATGGTGAACACGCCGGAGCGGCTGTTGGACGACTTGGTCAAGGCGGGAGCGGACCGGATTACGGTGCACGCGGAAGCCTGCGTCCATCTTCACCGGACCGTTCACGCGATCCGCGAGCTCGGCCTCAAGGCGGGGGTGGCGCTCAATCCGCATACGCCGCTGTCCGTCCTCGATTACGTGCTGGACGATCTCGATCTCGTGCTCATCATGACCGTCAACCCCGGCTTCGGCGGGCAATCGTTCATTCCCGCCATGCTGCCCAAAATCCGCGCCCTGCGCGAAGAGCTGAACCGGCGCGGGCGGACCGAGGCGCACATCGAGGTCGACGGCGGCATCAACGGCGAGACGGCGAAGCTCGTTGCGGAAGCCGGAGCGAACGCGCTCGTGGCGGGCAATTACATTTTCGGACAGCAGGACCGTTCCTCCGCCATTTCGACACTCCGGGCGGCAGCCCAAAGTTGAAATGGATCCCTTCCTGCCGGTATAGGACAAAGCGGCTTCCGCATACATATGAATCAACAGCGCGCGCCGGGAGGTTACGGACGCGTTCGCGCGTTCATTCTGCGGGGCCGCCAAGGGACCGGAGGAGGGTGTGAGGATGAAGTTTTATACGATCAAGCTTCCGAAATTTCTGGGCGGGTTTGTCAAGGCGATCCTGAACACGTTCCAGAAGAACTGACGCCTCCATGGAACCCGCGGTTCCCGGAGGCTCCGGCTTTGCCGGGAAGGCGCTTCAACGATAAAAAAAACGCCGGCGGACGCCGATCCGGGCACAGACGGATTCCGCGTTCGAAGGCGAAATAACCAAAAGCACCTGGCCTCCAGGTGCTTTTGTCATGACGATCGTATAGGTTCATTACACGGCTTATTCGATCCCGAACGTTCCGAGCCCACGCGCAGCGCGATTATACGCGGGTCACTTTGCCGGATTTCAGGGCGCGGGTGCTGACGTAGACCCGCTTCGGCTTGCCGTTGACCAGAATGCGCACTTTCTGCACGTTGACCCCCCAAGTACGGCGGGTATGGTTGTTGGCGTGAGATACGTTGCTTCCGGAGCCGGGCTTCTTGCCCGTAATATAACATTTGCGTGCCATTAAATCCACCTCCCTACCAAGTCCTTGCAGACACTTTCCCTATCATAGCATAGGCTCAAAGGCGTTGCAATCGGCGATTTCGGCTTCAATCCGGGGATTTTTTATAGTACAATGAGACATAGTCCATAATACCACCATAAAGGAGTGAATTTCCATGCCCATGCAGCTGTCGACGGAATACGGGAAAATCGATATAGCGGATCAAGTTGTGGCGGTCATTGCCGGATCGGCGGCCGTGGATTGTTATGGACTGGTCGGCATGGCGTCGCGCAAGCAGCTGAAGGACGGCATCGCCGAGCTGCTTGGACGGGAGAACCTGTCCAGAGGCGTGGAAGTCCGCCGGGAAGGCGAACAAGTTCATTTGGATTTGCACGTGATCGTAAGCTACGGGACGAAAATATCCGAAGTCGCCCACAATATCCAGACCAAGGTCAAATACGTGCTGGAGGAAGTCGTGGGGCTTCGCGTGTATTCGGTCAACATTTATGTTCAAGGCGTTCGCGTGACTCGCTAGGCATCGACCGGACAAACGCTACATGATCTGGACTACGACCGATCGTACCTTTCGGAAGGGGATTTCTCATTTGAGCAAACGCAGCTTGAACGCAGCGGAATGGACGGCCATGGTGCTGGCGGGCGCGGAGCGTCTTGCCCTGCACCAGGAGCGCGTCAACGAACTGAACGTTTTTCCCGTTCCGGACGGGGATACAGGAACGAACATGAACATGACGATGTCGGCCGGTGCGGCCGAATTAAAAAATAAACCTTCGGAAGAGGTCGGTCGGGCTGCGGAGGTGCTGGCCAAAGGGCTGCTCATGGGCGCCCGCGGCAACTCCGGCGTCATCCTGTCCCAGCTGTTCCGCGGCTTCGCGCGCGCGGTGTCCGGCCAGCGCGAATTGACGGTGCCGGCGTTCGCGGCAGCTCTACAACAGGGAGTTGACACCGCTTACAATTCGGTCGGCAAACCGGTCGAAGGAACGATTCTGACGGTCGCCCGGGAAGCCGCCCGCCACGGGCTGGCGGCATCGCGGCGCACGGCCGATCTGGCCGAATGGATGAGCGAGGTTCACGCCAAGGCGGTCGAGACGCTGTCCCGCACCCCGGACATGCTTCCGGTGCTGAAGCAGGTCGGCGTCGTCGATTCGGGCGGACAAGGTCTCGTTTATATATACGAAGGGTTCGCCGATTATTTGAACGAGGCCGACTCGTTTGCCGCCGGCGACGTTCCTTTCGGCCAAGCGCCGACCGGGCCGTCCGGGCCGCAGCCTGCGGCTGCTCCCGCCCTGAACGCCGCCGGGGAACCGAACGTTCGTCACAGCGCTCAATCGCGGCTGACGACGGAATCGATCCGATATCCGTACGATATGGAATTTTTCATTCGCCGGGACGCGTCGGCGGCCCGAATTCCGTTCCCGGAAGCGTCTTTCCGTGAGGCGCTGGAGAAGGACGGGGATTCGATCATTCTGATCGACGACGGCGACATCGTCAAAGTGCACGTTCATTCCCGCCGGCCGGGCGACGTGCTGAACGCCGCGATCGTCTACGGCGAGCTCACCGAGCTGCGCATTCTCAATATGCAGGACCAGCACCGCGATCTGCTGCGCGCGGACGCGGAACCGGGACCCGCGGCGCCGCGGCCGAAACCGGACGAAGGAGAAACGATCGGCCTGGAGGCGGCTTCGGGCTTGCCGGCGGAGACCGGACCGGCGGATGCGGGCGTCTCGATCGCGGAAGGCGTCGCGCCCAATCCGAACGCTTACGAGCTGGCGCCGTTCGGGATTGTGGCGGTGAGCGTCGGCCAGGGCAACGAGGAGCTGCTGCGCAGCCTCGGGGTCGACGCCGTCATCTCCGGCGGCCAGAGCATGAATCCGAGCACGGAAGACTTCATGAAGGCGATCGACGCGCTGGCGGTCGAGCACGTCTTCCTCCTGCCGAACAACCCGAACGTCCATATGGCCGCGAAGCAGGCCGCGGAGCTCGCCGAACGGCCGGTCACGGTCATCCCTTCGACCAGCATTCCGCAAGGGATGGCGGCGCTGCTCGCCTTCCGCGAGGAGGATTCGGCCGACGTCAACGCGGCGCGCATGCTCAAGGCGATCGAAGGGGTATCGACGGGGCAGCTCACGCGCGCGGTTCGCGATACGCGGATGGACAACCTGGTCATTCGCGACGGGCAGTACATCGGCATTCTGAACAAGAAGATCGTCGTCGCCGAGGACAGCATGAAGGAGGCCGCCCGCCTGCTTCTCGACCGGATGATGGCATCCGGCGACGAGCTCGTCATGATTCTGACGGGCGAAGGGGCCGATTCCGAATGCACCGGCGCTTTGGTCGCCTGGCTGGACGAACGCTACCCCGAAGCCGAAGTCGAGGTGCACGAGGGAGGACAGCCGCTGTATCCTTATTGGTTTATGGTGGAGCCGATTTAGAAGCGTGGTGAATAACAAGCGTCCGGAGCGGAATCGTTCTGGAGAAACGAAGTGGTCGCTCGCCTTTGTCCCCGGATTTCAACCCCTTCAGGGGTGATTCAATCAGAGAAATCTGGGGACAAAAGCGATCGGAAGAACGATCCGCTCCCCAGCGCCTGTTTTTCACCGGTCTTTTAGTCAGGCCGGGCGGACGATACTACGAACGGAGGAAGCGTCCATGAATTCGATCGCGATCGTAACGGACAGCACCGCGGATATTCCCGCAGAGGTGCGGGAGAGGCTCGGCATCGAGATGGTGCCGCTCCGGGTTCATTTCGGAGAGGACACGTATCTCGACAACGTCACGCTGCAGCCTGCGGATTTTTACACGAAGCTTCAGGCTTCCCAGGCGCTCCCGAAGACGTCGCAGCCGTCACCCGCCGATTTCTACGAAGTGTTCAAGCGCCATGCGGACGAAGGACGGCAGGTTCTGTCCTTCCATCTGTCTTCCGCGCTCAGCGGGACGTACCAATCCGCGGTTCTCGCGCAATCGATGCTGGAAGGCGAAGGCGACGTCACGGTCGTCGATTCCAAGTCGGCTTCCTACGGATACGGCATGCTGGCGGTGGAAGCGGCGGAGCTCGCCCGCCAGGGAGCGTCCAAGGAGGAAATTTTGGAGCGGGTGGCGCGTTTGAAACGGGAGACGAAGCTTTATTTTCTCGTGGATACGCTGGAATATTTGCATAAAGGCGGGAGAATCGGCCGGGCGTCGGCGATGTTCGGCTCGCTGCTGAACATCAAGCCGATTCTGACCATCGACGACGAAGGCTACGTTACGGCGCTGGACAAGGCCCGCGGGCAGAAGCGGGCGTTCGCGCGCATCGTCGAAATGCTCGATGCGGACTTCGCCGACGTTCCCGCCGACATGTCGGTCGTTGTGACGCCGGGGCGCACGGAGATGGCGGAGGAACTGATCGGCATCTTGAAGGAGCGGTTCCGGATTCGCCGGTTCAACCGATCCGAGATCGGTCCCGTCATCGGCACGCATGCGGGGCCGGGCACGGTCGGGGTGTTCTTCACGCCGTCACCCGCGGAATGAAGCGCAGTATGAAAGGTGAAGGGTATGGCTAACGATTTGTTCGCTATCCCCGTAGAGAGACTCCGAGGCGTGAGCACCCAGAAGGCGGGGGAGCTTCACGCCTTGGGTATTTCATCGGTCGGGGATCTGATCGAGTATTATCCGTTCCGTTACGAGGATTACCGGGTTCGTCCCCTTCACGAGGCGAAGGACGGAGAGAAGATTACGGTGCAGGGGCGGATCGCGACGGCCTCCTCCCTGCAGCGATACGGCCGTACGGCAAGGCTTTTGTGCCGGGTGACGGTGGACGGCTTGCTCGTGACGGCCGTCTGGTTCAACCGGGCTTACCTGAAGGATCAGCTCGAGATCGGACGGGACATTACGCTGACGGGGAAGTGGGATGCGCGCCGCCGGCAAATTACGGTGGCGGAGTCGGAGTTCCCGGACCGGGGAGGCGCGAAGACGGGGACGCTGCAGCCGGTCTATTCCGTCGGCGGAAGCTTGACGCAGGCGTGGATGCGCAAAAAAATCGACGAGGCGTTGAACCAGTACGGCGCGATGATTCCCGAGCTGCTGCCCGCCGAGCTGTTGAACCGCCACGCGCTCATTCCCCGGCGGGAAGCGGTTCTGCGTCTTCACCGTCCCGAGAACACGAAGGAAGGACAGGAAGCGAGACGCCGCATGGTCTACGAGGAGCTGTTCCTGTTCGAGCTGAAGCTGCAAGCGTACCGCGCCGCGAATCGCAAGCAGCCGGACGGCATCGCCCATCAGGTGAAGAGCGAGGAAGTCCGGGCGTTCGTCTCGTCGCTGCCGTTCGCGTTGACCGACGCCCAGAAGCAGGTCATCAACGAGATTACCTACGACATGAAGCGGCCTTACGCGATGAACCGGCTGCTTCAGGGAGACGTCGGCTCGGGCAAAACGGTCGTGTCGGCGGTCGCGCTGTTCATGACGGTGCGGTCGGGCTGTCAGGGAGCGCTTATGGTGCCGACGGAAATATTGGCCGAACAGCATGCGCGCTCGCTGACGAAGCTGTTCGAGCCTTACGGCATTCAGGTCGGCTTGCTGACGGGCAGCCTGACCGAGCGCAAGCGCAAGGACGTGTTGGCGGCGCTGCAGATGGGGCTGATCGACATCGTCATCGGAACGCACGCGCTCATCCAGGAGGACGTCTATTTCCGCCGGCTCGGTCTTGTCGTCACGGACGAGCAACACCGGTTCGGCGTCAACCAGCGCAGCATTCTGCGGAAGAAAGGGCTGAACCCGGACGTGCTCATGATGACGGCGACGCCGATTCCGCGGACGCTCGCCATTACCGTCTTCGGGGATATGGACGTGTCGACCATCAAGGAGCGGCCGAAGGGGCGCAAGCCGATCAAGACGTATTGGGTGAAGCACGAGATGATGGACCGGGTGCTCGGGTTTATCCGCCGGGAAGCGGCGCTCGGCCATCAGACGTTCTTCATCTGCCCGCTGATCGAAGAATCGGAGAAGCTGGACGTGCAGAACGCGATCGACCTGCATGCGCAGCTGCGGCAGGCGCTCCCGGAGCTGGCGATCGGGCTGCTGCACGGGCGCATGACGCCGGCGGAGAAGGAAGAGGCGATGGGCGAATTCGCGGCCGGCAAGACGAACGTGCTCGTGTCGACGACGGTCATCGAGGTCGGCGTCGACGTGCCCAATGCGACGCTGATGATCGTCATGGACGCCGAGCGATTCGGGCTGTCGCAGCTGCACCAGCTGCGCGGGCGCGTCGGCCGGAGCGATCATCAATCGTACTGCGTGCTGATCGCCGACCCGAAGTCGGAGAACGGCCAGGAACGGATGAAGGCGATGACGGACACGGACGACGGCTTCGAGATCGCCCGGCGCGACCTGGAGCTGCGCGGGCCGGGGGACTTCTTCGGCACGAAGCAGAGCGGGGTGCCGGAATTTAAGGTGGCGAATCTCGTGGAGGATTTCGCGGCGCTCGAGCAAGCGCGGGACGACGCCGCCGAGCTGACGGCCAAACCGGAGTTCTGGACGTCCCCCGCGTATGAGCGGCTGCGGGAGTACTTGCGGAGAGAGGCTCTGTTCCAGGGCGAGCCGCTGGATTAAATAGGCCCGTGCGGGGTCATCTTGCACAGGCGTTCGGCATAGGATAAACGGGATTATGCCGAAGGGACGTGGAAGGAATGAGCTGGCAAAAGTTCGGCATCCGGCCGGACCTGGTGGAGCGCATCAAATTCAAAATGAAAAACCCGGCGACGAAGGAGAAAATCAGTCAGCTGCTAGACGGAGCGACCAAGTACGATCTGCAGGACCGGGTGAAGGTGAAGAAATGGGTCAAGGCGGCCGCCCGCATTCTGAACGAGCCGCTGACGGACATCCAGGAGGAGCAGATCGTCAGCTTCGTTCTCGCCCAGAAGATCGATCCGAGAAATACGTTCCATCTCCTCAAACTCTGGGCGATGTTCCGTTAAGCAGGGTCCAACGGCAGGCTCATCTGTTCGCCGACCCTCTCGATGCAGCCGGGATCGTCGTTATAGGCCCGGCCGACCCGGTCGGATACTTCGTAAGCCTCCATCTCATCCGCCGGGTACGGAACGAGAAGCTTCCGCAGCTTTCCGGGGTCTCCCAGCCGGCGGTCCAGCCACAACGGCTCGTCCTCCGGCCGGAGGATGACCGGCATCCTGTCGTGGATGCCGGCCATCAGCCCGTTCGGCTCGGTTGTCAGCACGGCGCATGTGTGCAGCTTCGATCCGTCCGGCGCCGTCCACGTCTCGTACAGGCCTGCCATGCTGAACAGCCCTCCCGTCTTCAGACGGATCCGGAACGGCCGGCTCTTCTCGCCGGGCGTCTTCTTCCATTCGTAGAAGCCGTCGGCCGGCAGCAGGCAGCGCTTGCTTCGATAGGCCTCGCGGTAGGACGGACGCTCCTCGACCGTCTCGGCCCGCGCGTTGATCATCTTATAGCCGACTTTGGGATCGTCCGCCCAGGGAGGGACGAGCCCCCACCTCAGCAGCCCTAGCCGGTTGCGTCTGCCGTCGCTCAGGACGGCGGGAACGAGCTGCCCGGGCGCCACATTGTATCTCGGTTCCAGGAACGGAATCCCCGTATTTTCCGCGAAATAGCGGGCCATCAGGTCTTCCAGCGTCACCGTAATCGTGTATCTGCCGCACATGGAAGGCTCCTCCGATTCATCCGATTTCCTCTCATTATAACGGAATCCGCCTGTCCATCCTATCCGGTTCCGAACGCCAAATTACGGAGGAGTCGTGTCCCGGAACAGCTGGAATGCGAAGGACAACATGGCGGGATTGCCGCCGGACGGCTGTCCGGACGCATTACATCTGCCCGCTCTTATCGAACCGTATAATAAGCGATGCTATGGAATTACAAGAAGGTCTAGGGGCTGCCGGCAAAATTGTACGGGAGAGGTTGGATGAATCCAGTGGTCTTGATATTTCTAAACCGGAAAGCCATGGTCAGGCTTTTATAAGTCGGGGACAGCCTCAAAGCGGCCCATACTTTTCCACCTCCTTTCGTTTTTCGATAATTTATCGCATGACAACTCGTCCGCTCCCGAATGGACGAACTATTCAATGCGATGACACAAATTTAAGTCCGGGCAGGGGGAGCCCCCGAACGCCGCCCGGAACGTATTGACCTCCCGACGCGAAAGGATTATGATGAAGGACGAGACAAAAGACAACCGCATACGTTACGCGGGAGCTGAGGGAACTTGGCTGAGAGGGAAGCTAATCCGCTTTCGACCGTCAGACCTGATCTGGATAATTCCAGCGGAGGCAGTTGCTTTGCACCTATAACCGCTGGGACGCGCCTTAAGCGCGTCCCTTGGCGTGTCCGCGCGTTCGGCGCGGAGGTGGAAGGCGCGGGCGGCTTCGGGAAGACCGCCTCGCATAGTCGTCCGTGAATCGTTGGACGCCCTCCGGGATCGGGGGGCGTTTTTTCGTCGTCCGAAGCCGCCGCAGACGGTTTTGCCCGGGTCGCGTTGAGGGAAGTCTCGCATTTTTGCATTTGCCAAGGAGAGGGAGATCGACATGAGAGAGAAAGCAATAGCCTGGAAAGGCAAGGGGATTGCGGCGCTGGCGGCGCTGGCCGTTCTGGCGGGCTGCGGAAGCGGGGGCGGCTCGAACGGAGGGGCGTCCTCCCCGGCGGCGTCGCCGGAAGGTTCGCCGAGCGCATCCGCTTCTGCGTCCGCTCCGGCGTCTTCGGAAGCGCCGAAGTCGCTCGGCGAAGTCAAGGTCGTCCTCGACTGGACGCCGAACACGAACCATACGGGGCTGTACGTTGCGGCGGCCGAGGGCTTCTGGGAGAAGCGCGGGCTGAAGGTCGACATCGTGCAGCCGCCGGAGAGCGGGGCGGACGCCATGGTGGCGAGCGGAGCGGCCGAATTCGGCGTCGGCGCCCAGGAGGGGCTGACGCTGGCCCGCGAGCAGAAGCTGCCGCTCGTCTCGCTGGCGGCGATTATCCAGCATAATACGTCGGGCTTCGCTTCTCCCGCGGAGAAGAACATCAAGGAGCCGAAGGACTTCGAAGGCCATACGTACGGCGGCTGGGGCTCTCCCGCGGAGGAAGCGGTCATCGGCTCGATGATGAAGCAGCAGGGCGCGGACGTGAGCAAAGTGAAATTCGTCAACGCCGGCACCGCCGACTTTTTCACCGCGGTCAAGAAAGACATCGATTTCGAGTGGATTTTCTACGCCTGGACAGGCATCGAAGCCGAGCAGCGGGGCGTCAAGCTGAACATGGTGTATCTGTCGGACTTCGACAAGAAGCTGGATTACTATACGCCGATCCTGGAGACGAACGAGAAGATGATCCAGGACAAGCCGGACGTCGTCCGCGCCTTCGTGGAAGGAGCTTCGGAAGGCTATCGGTACGCGATCGACCACCCGGACGAGGCGGCGGATATTCTGCTCAAGGCGGTTCCGGATTTGAACGCCGATCTCGTCAAAGCCAGCCAGAAGTGGCTCGCTTCGAAGTATCAGGACGATGCGCCGCGCTGGGGCGAGCAGAAGGCGGAAGTATGGTCCGGCTACGGCGAATTTCTGAAGGAGCACGGGCTGCTCAAGGCCGATCTCGACTACAACGCGATGTTTACGAACGAGTTTTTGCCGCAAAATCCGTAATGGTTCCTTTATAATTCTTATCCGTTATCCGGATCGTTCAGGAGGAGTTCAGGATGGCGCAAGCGCTGCTGAGCATTCAAATTTTGCCCAAGCTGAAGCAGGGGGATGACGACATCGTTCCGTACGTCGATCGGGCGATCGAGATCATTAAGGCGTCCGGCGTTCCTTACCGCGTCGGGCCGCTGGAGACGACGATGGAAGGGGACCTCGACCGGCTGCTCGACATCGTCAAGGCCATGAACGCGGCCATGTTCGAGCTGGGCAGCCCGTCCGTGCTGTCGCAAATCAAGCTGTCGGTGGATGCGGCCGGCAACGCCTCGATGGCGCGGCTGCTGCAGAAATACCCCGATGGCAAGTAAGACGGGATGGCGGAGGGCGCTGCTTCCCGCCGGGACGCTCGTTCTGTTCGTCCTCGTCTGGGAAGCGTGCTGCCGGCTGCTCCGGGTGGACCCGTGGATTTTGCCCGCCCCCTCGAGCATTGCCCGGCATATGGCGGAAGACGCCCCCCGGCTGGCCGGCCAGCTCTGGTTTACGCTGCGGCTCGCGCTGAAGGGCGTCGGGCTCGGCGTCGCGTTCGGCGTGGCCGCCGCGCTGCTGTTCCATCTCATCCCGGGCGTTCGGGCGGCGTTGTCTCCAATTATCATCATCACGCAGAACATTCCGCTGATCGCGCTCGGGCCGCTGCTGATCGTCTGGTTCGGGTTCGGCCTCCTGCCCAAGCTCATTTTGCTCGTGCTTGTCTGCTTCTTCCCTGTCGCCTGGTCGATGCTGGCCGGGCTCGGACAGGCGGAGCCGCATCTGCGCGAATATTTGGCGATGATCGGGGCGAGCCGCTGGGAGGTGCTCCGGCGGCTGGAGCTGCCGGCGTCGCTGCCTTCTTTCTTCACCGGCCTGAAGCTGACGGCGACGTACAGCGTCACGGCCGTCATCGTGGCCGAGTGGCTCGGGGCGAGCGAAGGGATCGGCCATTATCTCGTGCTCAAGTCCAAAGGCTACGATACCGAAGGGGTCTTCTCCGCGCTTATTTGCATCGTGGCTCTGGCGCTGGCGTTCTACGGCGCCGCCGCGCTGCTGGAGCGGCTGGCGATTCGCTGGCGCCCGCGCCGCACGGCCCCGCAAGGAGGGAAATCCGCATGAGCGAGCTTGCCGAGCCGAAGCTGGAGCTGCAGGCCGTCTCCAAAAGCTACGTTCGCGACAAGCGCCCTTACCCGGTGCTCGACCGCATCTCGCTGCACGTTCGGGAAGGCGAATTCGTCACGCTGATCGGTCCTTCCGGCAGCGGCAAATCGACGCTGTTCCGGCTGATCGGCGGCGTGGAGCGCCCGGACGAAGGGACCGTCCGGATCGGAGGGCGGGAGACGACCGGCGAGCGGGGGCACATCAGCTATATGCCCCAGCAGGCGTCGCTGTTCCCGTGGATGTCGGTGGCGGCCAACATATCCTCCGCCCTGACGACGGCGGGGGTCGGAGCTGCGGAAGCGGCGCGGCTGGCCTCGCAATGGCTGGAGCGGATCGGCCTCGGCGACGTGGCGAAGGAGTATCCGCACGTCCTGTCGGGCGGAATGCAGCAGCGCGTCTCGTTCCTGCGCGCGCTGCTCATGCCCCGCGACGTCATGTGCCTCGATGAGCCGTTCGCCGCGCTGGACGCGCTGACGCGGGCGGACATGCAGGCGTGGCTGCTCGACCTGTGGGAGGCGGAGCGGCGCTCGGTGCTGTTCGTCACGCACAGCATCGAGGAGGCGCTCACGCTGTCCGACCGTCTCTACGTGCTGTCGCGCGGCCCGGCGCGGGTGCTGCGGGAGATCGCCGTGCCGTTCCCCCGGCCGCGGCGTGCGGACGTCTGGAAGGAGCCGGCGTTCGTCCGGCTGAAGGAAGAAGTGCTGGAGCTGCTTCAGAAAGGGGCGGAAGCGGAACATGCTTTATGACGCGCATCTTCACGCGGACGGCTATCCTGCGGAGAGGAGGGACGAGCTTCTCCGCCAGGCTTTCGACGCCGGCGTGGCGGGCGTCGTCGCCGTCTCGATGGGGGCGGCATCCTGCGAGACGAACCGCCTGCTGGCGCAGCGGCATCCCGGCCGGGTGATGCCGGCGTACGGCCATCACCCGGAGCAGCCCGCCCTGGGCGAAGAGGAGCTGAGCCGTCTCTGCGCTTGGATTCGCGATCGAGCCGGCGAGCCGTTCGCCATCGGCGAGGTGGGGCTCCCGTATTACACGCGCAAGGAAGCCGAGGCGAAGGGGGAGCCATTCGACGAAGCGCCGTACGTCCGGCAGCTTGAGCGCTTCGTCGCGCTGGCCGCGGAGCTCGGGCGGCCGATCGCCCTGCACGCTGTATACGAGGACGCGGACAAGGCGCTGGACCTGCTGGAGCGCTATCGCGTCCGGAAGGCGCACTTCCATTGGTTCAAAGGCGGCGAGTCGGCCGTCCGGCGCATGATCCGAAGCGGCTACTTCGTCTCGCTGACGCCCGACGTGCTGTACGAGCCGGAAATCCGCGAACTGGCGGCCGCCTATCCGCTGGAGCTGCTGATGGCGGAGACGGACGGGCCCTGGCCGTTCGAAGGGCCGTTCGCGGGGAGAACGACGGAGCCGTCCATGGTGGGGGACGTCGTCCGGGAGATCGCCTCGCTGCGCGGCTTGGACGTTCGGGAGGCGGAGCGGACGATCGCGGCGAACACGCGGCGCTTCTATTGGGAATGAGCCGCTAGCCGTGGTAGCTTCCCTGCGGCTCGTTCAGCACCCATTCGAGCAGCAGCATCTGCTCGTCCAGCCGCGCAATATGGGCCCGGACGGCCTCCGTCCCTTCGCCGGGACCGGCGTCGGCCAGTCTGGCTTCCAGCGTTTTTTTCTGCGCGGCCAGCTCGTTGTATTTCCGCTTGATTTGATCGCTCGTTCGCATATCGCCGACCTCTCCTTGCTATTCAAGTCGGGCGTCCGGCGCGGATTCGATCCGCCATCCGGACGCCCGTCGTCTATTGTAGCTCGGAACGCGCATAAAATCACGCCAAAAACGATCCGCCCGAACGCCGGCTCTTCCCGTAAGAGCGGCGTCCCGCCTTCCCTCGGCTCCGATAAATTGTTCCAGCTTCCGAAACTGCCGCGGAGCGGGCGCCTGCGGAATTTGCGAAGAGGAATAAATTCTCTGTTGAAAGGGAACAATTGTTCGTAATAAAATAGGAACAAACGTTCCCTTACGGAGCGAGAATGGAGGCGACAGTCATGTCCATGGAGAAGTGCGTTGGACTGACCATCGACATCATCTACCTGGATCGCAAAGGCCGGTTTACCCAGCGAAGAATTACCGTACATTCCGTGCGCGGGGACCGGGTACGGGCGTACGATCATACGAGGCAAGGGCCGCGGACGTTCCGGACGGAGGGCATTCTGGCGCGGGAGCCGGTGAGCGGGCATGCCTCGTGAACGGACGATTTTCCTCGTCGACGGCCAATCCTTTTACGCCTCGATCGAGAAGGCGGCGCACCCCGAGCTGCGCGACCGGCCGATCACGGTCGGAGATCCGGCGCGCAAGTCGGGGATCATTCTGGCCGCCTGTCCGATCGCGAAGGCGCGCGGGGTGACGACGGCGGAGCGGGTCGGCGAGGCGCTGGCCAAGTGTCCCGATCTCGTCGTCATCCGCCCGAGGATGCAGACGTACATCAGTTACTCGCTGCTTATTACGGAAATTTTCGAATCCATTACGGATCAAGTGGAGCCTTACAGCATCGACGAGCAGTTTCTCGACGTGACGGGCTCGGCGGCCAGCTGCGGTTCGCCGGAGGACATCGCCCTCGAAATCCAGCGGCGCGTGCAGCTCTGCACCGGGGTCTGGTCTCGCGTCGGCATCGGACCGACGAAGATTCTTGCCAAAATGGCAACGGACAACTTCGCGAAGAAGCGGGACAGCGGCATTTTTACGCTTGACTTCGACAATATCGCCTCCGAGCTTTGGCCGCTGCCGGTGCACCAGATGTTTATGGTAGGTTCCCGCATGACCAAGCATTTCATCCGCATGGGGCTTCCGCAGATCGGCGACATCGCGCGTCTGGAGCTGGGGGCGTTCAAGCAGCGGATGCGCCGGGAGATGAAGAAGCAGAGCGACATTCAGGCGGAATATTACTGGCAGACGGCCAGGGGCATCGATCCGAGTCCGGTCGTGGCGGGCATTCGGGGCCAACTGAAGTCGATCAGCCACGGCAAGGCGCTCCGCAGCAGCTTGTACCGCACGCTCGCCGATATTGAGATCGTGCTGCTGGAACTCGTCGTGGAGGTGTGCCGCCGCTGCCGGCGTTACGGCTATATGGGGCGCGTGCTGTCCGTGGCGGCCGCGGAGACGGACGGCGAGCGTTCGTCGTGGTTCAGCCGCCAGACGACGCTGCCGCAGCCAACGTCGCTTACGCACGAGATTGCGGCTGCGGCGCACAAGCTGTTCGTCGACCATTGGAGCGGGCTGCCGCTCAGCAATTTGAGCGTTGCGTTGACCGATTTGACGGATGACAGCGTCTTGCAGCTGACGCTGTTCGAGGACCGGGCCGCGATCTACCGCAGGGAGCGGGCGACCGACAAGATCAAGGACCGTTACGGCAGCGACGCCGTCATCCGGGCCTCTTCCTTGCTGCCGTCCGGCGTGGCCCGGGAGCGAGCGGCGCAGATCGGGGGGCATTACAAGTAATGAGCAAACTGGACGGGAACGAACGATGGAAGTCCAAGATGCTGCTTACCGAGCATCAGGAACAGTACGAGGCGCGCAAGGAAGGGAGGCCGGCCGGACGGCCTACGCCGGACGAACTGACGATGATCCGGGATTACATTTTGCTGCCCCACATGCTGACCATCGTGCACAAGCGAACGGAGGAGATGCGGAACTCCTCCGATCTGATGAAGCGTCCGTTCCTGGCGGCGGCGGAGGCGATCGTAAAGCGCATCAGCCAGGATATGTACAAGATGCGGCGCGAATTGAGCCGCAGAAGGATCCGGATCGTCGGCGACGAGCAGGTCGATCTGGTCGTGTACCACCGCTTCATTTGCCGGGGCTACGAAGACCGGCTGGGCATCGTCCGCGAGGTGATGCGGGCGGAAATCAGCTTGCGTCTGGCGAAATATTTCGGCGAAATCGTCAGGTGGATCGGCCAATACGAGGGTCCCGAGCTACGGCCGGATCGTGACGCGGGTGCCGATGGGAACAAGGGCGGCTAGAGCGACTACGTCCCGGTTGTGCATGCGAACGCAGCCGTGCGACACGATCTTGCCGATGGAGGAAGGATCGTTCGTGCCGTGAATGCCGTAATGGGGCTTGGACAGCCCCATCCAGAAGGCGCCGAACGGGCCTCCCGGATTCGCCTGCTTATTGACGATCGTATATTCGCCGACCGGAGTTTGCGTCACCATTCGGCCGATGCCGACGGGGAACCCTCGCTGCACGACATTGCCGTCGAGCAGATAAAGCTGCCGGTCGGACAGATCGACGATCATTCGGTAATTCGGCATAACCGTCCCTCCCCTGCGGGTGTCACGATCAGCATATGCCGCTCGCATCGGGGAGGCGACGGGATTAATACTTATTGTACGGCGGTTCGCCGTCGACGAACAAAACGGCGGATGACAGTATAACACAATTTATGGTGGGTTGGTTGCGATGGGGGGAATCGGCGTCGCCTCCTTGTCAGAAAGGGAAGTGGAAGCAAGTTGGCTAAGAGTGCCTAAGGCTGGAGAGTGAATCGAGGGGGATTCGTTCTTGGACAAGAAAGAAGACGAAGCATAGGGAGAGTCCCCTTAACCAGGGGATTTATTTCAATGACAATAGGCAAAGAAATTCGCGCCATTGCATGTATGCAATAGGTAATATAGAATAAGAATACAAAGAGGGCCGGTTGCAGCCAGCCCTCCGTACAACAGCCGCTCCAAGAGCGGTCGGCTTTAGATGCTGCGGCAGGAATGACCGCGACCTTGCAGGGTGGGCGGTCATTTCCGTTTATGGAACGAGAGGATCAGCACAACCAGTGTCGCGAATGAAATCATTAGCGTCAGTGTTTGATAGACCTCCACGGCATCACCTCCCTTCCGGGAGATTAGCCGGCCGCCCTTGCAAGCCATTCTGTTGTGACACGATTATATCATATTTGGAGCCTCCCGAATGGGCAGGCTCTTTTATTTTGCCTTCGAAAGGGGTGGTGCCTTTGGACAAAGAGGAATTGCCGGACATTCCGGTCCGTATTTGGTTTGCCGGTTGCGGCGGGGAGCACAAAAAAATCGAGCCCCGTCTCGCGACGAGGCCCTCATGGGAGAGGAGAAACCGGACGAAGAGCTTATGGGGAAACGTAAGTCTTCTCCGCGGTTGTCCCCGGCGTTGTTAGGCGCCGGTACTAACAGTGTGACCCGGCGAAAGGAATTTATACGTCGCCCGGGACAATTTTTTGAGCGAAAAATCGCGTTGCCCGCCGCTTGCGCTTTTGCCGGCGGAAGGAATGTGGTAACATAGCACCGATGGAAGCCGGGGGCGGTCAAGCCTTCGCGGCGTTTATTTGCGCAGGAGATGACAACTTGAGAGTCATATCGGGAGAAGCTAAAGGGCGCCCGCTCAAAGCCGTGCCGGGCCAAACGACCCGTCCGACGACGGACAAGGTCAAAGAAGCGATGTTCAGCATCATCGGCCCGTACTTTGACGGGGAGAACGTATTGGACTTGTTTGCCGGAACTGGAGGTCTCGGCATCGAAGCGCTCAGCCGCGGAGCGGGGCATTGCGTCTTTATCGACGCCAATCCGCGAAGCGTGGACGTCGTAAGGCGCAATCTGGAAGCGACGGGCTTGTCGGACCGTGCGGAAGTGTACCGCAACGACGCGCGGAAAGCGATCAAGCTGCTGGAGCGAAGAGGGGAGCGGTTCGATCTGCTTTTTCTCGATCCTCCTTATGCCATGAAGGATTGCGACGAGCTGCTCGCAGAGATAGCGTCGCGGGGCTTGGTCGAAGCCGGCGCCGTCGCCGTCGTGGAGCATGCGGCCGATAGGGAGTACGGCGAACGGATCGGCGAATACACGCGGAAAAGACATGCTACATACGGGGAAACCGCATTGTCCATTTACCGCTATGGAGGAGAAAGCCGATGAACGCAAAAATAACGAGGCAGGACGGAGAGCACCGCATCGCGGTATACCCGGGAAGTTTCGATCCGGTGACGTTCGGGCATTTGGATATTATCCGCAGAGCCGCGAAGCAATTCGACAAGCTGATCGTCGCGGTGCTCAACAATTTGTCGAAAAATCCGCTGTTTACGGTGGAGGAGCGCGTGGAGCTGCTTCAGGAAGTAACCAAAGATTTGCCGAACGTGGAAATCGACAGCTTCCGGGATTTGCTCGTCCGCTATATGCGTTCGCGGAACGCGCAGGTTAGCGTCCGGGGCATTCGCTCGGTGACGGATTTCGAGTATGAGCTGCAGATGGCTTCGACGAACCGGCAGCTCGACGAAGGGATCGAGACGATCTTCATGATGACGAACCCGAAATATTCTTATTTAAGTTCCAGCATCGTCAAGGAGATCGCCAAATTCAACGGGCAGGTGCAGGACCTTGTCCCGCCGGCGGTCGAAGCCGCGCTTCGCCGCAAATACGGAACGCAGTCCTGAAAACGGGGGCGGACTGAGCGCCCTGAAAATAGAGAACCGTCCGGGAACGGGCTTCCCAGACGGTTCTTTGTCATTATACTAGGGCCGGCGGCGGCCGCCCGGGGGGCGCTTGCGGGGACGGATGAGCGCGGCGAGCAGGGCGAGGAGCAGGAAGACCGCGACGGAAGCGAGCGAGGTCGCGAGCATGTCCGAGAACGCCTGCAAGCCGGAAGGCAAGGACGCGTCCCAGCCCGCGGACTCGGAGCGGCCGTAGCCGAAGACGTTCCAGGCGGGAACGAGCCCGAACAGATGGCCTTCCCGGACGGCGTAGGCGAGCGGAAAGGTGAAGCCGAGCGCCAGGGCGGCGTGCAGAAGCTTAGCTGCGATAAACCTTCCCCACGGAAAGGCGGAGCCGGACCCGAAGGCGGCCCGGGCTTGAAGCAAGCCGCTCCAGCCGGTCCAGGCAAGCACCGCCGCGAGCAAGGAGACGGCTTGCACGGGAGACGAGGCGAACAGGGCGGAACGGCTCGCCTCGAAGGCGCCGAGGTGCAGCTCGTACAGGCCCGGAACGGCCAGCCATGCGTCGGCTTCGGGCCAGGCAAGCTGAAGCATGCGCAGCAGAACCGAGCTCATCATGATGAGCCCGCCCACGGCCATCAGCGTCGTGACGGCATGGCTTACCGCGTCCGCGATTTGCTTGCCGAACGGGCGCCCGTCCTCTTCCCTCGCTTCGCGAACGACCCGGGCGAGGCGAAGAAGGAGCGCGCGCGGCTCGCCGGCCGGGAACGCAGGCGTCGAAGGCGGCGAGGCGGGCCTCGCGACGCGCGCCCACAGGAAGCCGGCGGCGATCGCCGAGAGCCACAGGCCGAGAACGAGCGCCCAGCCGTAGGCGGGGGCTTGCAGGAAGCCGCTGCCGACGACGAGCACGACCATAAACGGATTGGGCATATGGGAGACGAGCAGCAGCGTGTCCATATCGGCCTCGCGGACGAGCCCTTTGTCCCGCAGACGGGCGGCTTCCCGGGCGCCGGCGGGCATGCCGGCCGACCAGCCGAACGCGATGGCCCAGCCCGCCGCGCCGGGCAGCCGGAACCATCTTCGCGTGAAGGGCTCGCACAACGTTCCGATCCCGTGCAGCAGACCCGAAGCCGCGAGCAGCTCCGCCAGCATGAGCGGCGGAAGCAGGCCGGGGAACACGGTTTGCCACCAGACTTGGAGGCCGGCCAGGGAAGCGCGGAACGCTTCGCGGGGCGCCCGGACGATGCCGATAACGAGAAGCAGCGCGCAAGCTCCGGACAAGACGGACAGGACGGCCTGACGTCTCCGGGAACGGGGGCGGGAGGGCGTATCGGGCATCTTCCTCATTCCTTCCGAACGGTTCAATCTGGCCTCGCAGGCAGGCGGCGAGGCGGCGAACAATCCCATTAATATGTACGCTCGCCTGTCCCCCGTTAGACCATCTTGTCCGGAAGGGAGCCTAGACCCGAATGGGCGGAAGCGTGTAGTCCCGCATGGCGAGGCGGGCGCTCGGATCGCGGAACGCAAGCGAATAGACGGCGGACGCGCGGGCGTCCATGGCGAGATACGGCCAGTCGCCGCCTAAGGCGGACTGCACGACGGGAACGGACGCGGCGCCCTTCATCCGGCGCAGCAGCTCCCGGCCGCGGTCCGTGAACCCGAGGACGCGGATGTATTCGATGCCCGAAGCGAGCCGTTCGGCGGACAGGTCGCTCTTGCGATGCCCGAGCAGGATGCGGACGAGCATCCGCTGCAGCTTCGTGCGGGTGTAGCGCTTCGTTTTAAGCGCTTCAAGCAGCGCCTCGACGCGAAAGCCGGACAGCTGCGCAACGCTGCGGCGGAGCCGGAACTCCAGCCCTTCGGACACTTCGGCGAAGTCGGACAGCTCGTCCGGACCGAGCCGGAGAAGCTGATGGAACAGCGGCCCGGCATACGATTCCCAGACGATCGGCGAGCGTCCGGCGCGGGCTTCCCGCTGCAAAATGTCGAGCGTCGAGGCCGGCACGTAAGGAGCGAGGTCGGCGAGATGGCCCGATTCGGCGAGCAGCCGCCGGAGCGCCGTCGCGCTGGCGATCGCGGCGTCGGTAATCGACGTCTGGCCGTATTCGGACCGTTCGCGGCGGATGGAATACGGCGCGATGGAGCTGCCAAGCCGGCGCAGCGCAAGCAAATAATGCAGCCCGAGCGTATGATTGGGCTGATCGAGCCGAAAGCCCGCGTCGGCTTCGGCGCCGATGCTTCGCAGAAAGCGGCGGACGGCTTCCGCGTAAGCGGTCGGATACGGCAGGCCGTCCTTGAGCAGCCGGGCGAGCTCGCGGCGGACCGCCTCCGGCTCGTCGGCGAGCCGGTCCGCGATGCGCACGAGCGTGTCCGCGTCGCCGCTCTCGCTGCCGAAGCAGAGGGCGTCCACGACGCCCGTCGCGTGCAGCACGGCCACGGCGCCGTAAGCGAACCATTGCGCCGGCTGGGAGCTGTAGGCGACCGGAAGCTCCAGCACCAGGTCGCAGCCCGCCCGCAGCGCCATCTCCGCCCGCGCCCACTTGTCGGCGAGCGCCGGCTCGCCCCGCTGCAGGAAATGGCCGCTCATGACCGCGACGACCGCGTCCGATTCCGTTATTTTCCGCGATTGTTGTATATGATAGAGATGACCGTTGTGCAGAGGATTGTATTCGACCACGATGCCTACCGTGCGCATGGGAGACTCCTTTTTTCGCAAAAATGTTCTAAACAACAATATAACACGCGAAGGGGAGGAAGCACGAAACGGCAAGCGGCAAGGCGCCCGTCGTCCACCCGAATGTTGACAAAAGCGCAAAGCGACGGATATAATAATTTTTGTTTGTCTGGAGTGATAACGATGCTGCTCAACGTTCAGGAACTGGCTCTTCGCAAGGAACCGGTTGCGCTTCAAGAGTCTTTCGACGCGGCGCACGCGCTCGCAGACATGCGGGACGTGAAGCCGCTCAGTCCCGTGAAGGCGGAATTGACCGCCGTATACGCCGATCGGACGATCGACGTGACGGGAACGATCGCCTGCAAGCTCCAGCTCCGCTGTTCGCGATGTCTCGACCCGGTCGGGGAGGAGCTGAACATCCCGTTCCGGGAGACGTTCCGGGTGGTCTCGAAGGAGACAAGCGATCTTGACGACAGGGAAGAAGACGACTTCGTGCCGGTTCACGGCGAACGTCTCGAGCTTCGACCTTACGTAGAGGAAGAGTTGTTGCTGCACTTGCCGCTCGCTCCGCTGTGCCGCGAAGATTGCAAGGGGCTCTGTCCGGAATGCGGGGAGAACCGCAACGAGCGCGAATGCGGCTGCAGCAACGAGAAGATCGATCCCCGGCTCGCATCGCTGAAGGATTGGTTCGGCCCGAAGTGACGTTAACCCGACATTGAACGCCAATACAAGGCAGCTTTCGACTCTGATAAGGAGGTGGGAACATGGCAGTCCCTTTCGGTAAAACATCGAAATCCCGCAAAAACAAGCGTCGCACGCACTTCAAGCTGGTTGTCCCGGGCATGGTCAAATGCGATCAATGCGGCGAACTGAAGCTGGCGCACCGCGTGTGCAAAGTGTGCGGCACTTACAAAGCTCGCGAGATCATCAAGCAATAATAAAGATAACGCGTCCCGGCGTGACTGGCGTCCCGGCGCGTTTTTCTTTATCCATATTTGGCACCAGGTATCAATATGAACTTATAAAGGCGGTGACGGTTATGGAACGGCTTCCGAAACGTCAACGTCATCAGGAGCTCAGCCGGCTTATCGAAGAAAATCCGTTTCTGACCGATCGCGAGCTGACACGGCTTCTGAAAGTGAGCATCCAGACGATCCGTCTGGATCGTCTGGAGCTGGCCATTCCCGAACTCAGGGAGCGGCTGAAGATGATGGCGGAGCGCTCTTACGATCCGGTTCGCTCGCTCCCCCTGCACGAGGTCATCGGCGAGATCGTCGACCTGCAGCTCGACAAGAGCGGCATATCGCTGTTCGAAATCCGCGAGGAGCACGTGTTCTCCCGCAGCGGCATCGCCCGCGGGCATCACGTGTTCGCGCAGGCCAACTCGCTGGCGGTGGCCGTCATCAACGACGAGATCGCCTTGACGGCTTCCGCCGACATCCGGTTCATCCGGCCGGCCCGGCTCGGGGAGAAGTGCATCGCGAAGGCTTACGTAAGATCGAGCGGCTCGCAAAAAGGAAAGGCGAAGGTGGAAGTGTTCACGTACGTCGGAGACGAAATGGTGTTCCAAGGCAACTTCGTCGTATACCGTTCCCGCGCGGCGGGCGGCATGGAATCGGAAGGAGGGGATGCTCGTGAGAATCGCGATTGACGCGATGGGCGGCGATCTCGCTCCGCAAGCCCCGGTCGAAGCCGCCATTATGGCGGCGAAGGAATGGCCCGATACGCAGCTTCTGCTGGTAGGCAAGCCGGACGTGCTCCATCCGTTGCTCGGCAGCGACAAGCCGTCCAACATTTCGATCGTGGAGACGGACGAAACGATCGAGGCGGACGACGAGCCGGTGCGGGCGGTTCGCCGCAAGCCGAACGCTTCGATGGTGGTGGCGGGGCGTCTCGTCAAGGAAGGCGAAGCGGACGCGATGATCTCCGCAGGCAACACGGGCGCGCTGATGGCGGTGGGGCTGCTCGTTCTGGGCCGGATGAAAGGCATCGAGCGCCCGGGTCTGGCGCCTATTTTGCCGACGGTGGACAAGACGGGCGTGCTGGCGCTCGATCTCGGAGCCAATATGGACGCCAAGCCCGAGCACTTGCTCCAGTACGCGCTCATGGGCAGCATGTACCGCCAGAAGGTTCACGGGATGGCCAATCCGCGCGTCGGCCTGCTGAACGTCGGCACGGAAGCGGCCAAAGGCAACGAGCTGACCAAGGCGGCGTACGGACTGCTGGAGCAGGCTCCGATCCACTTCATCGGCAACGTGGAAGCGCGAGACGTGCTGGAGCGCAATTGCGACGTGCTTGTCTGCGACGGTTTCGCAGGCAATATTTTGCTCAAGGCGATGGAAGGGGCGGCGGACACGCTCTTCGGCGTGCTCAAGGGCGAACTGACCTCGTCGTGGATTTCGAAGCTGGCGGCCGCCGTGCTGAAGCCGAATTTCCGGCGCGTTCGGCGGATGATGGATTACAAAGAGCATAACGGAGGCCCGCTGCTCGGCGTGAGCGGACTCGTGGTCAAAAGTCACGGTTCCTCCAACGCCGTCGCGACGTGGCACGCCATCCGCCAGACGCGGGTGGCGATCGGCAACGGACTGATCCCGGCATTGGCCGACGAATTCGGCGGAAAGTGAGAGAGGAACGCATGAATGGATTTCCCGTCGGCATTCTGGGAACCGGCAAGTACAGCCCGGAACGCCGTTTGACGAATCAAGAGCTGGAGACGATGGTGGATACGAACGACGAGTGGATCGTCACCCGCACGGGCATTCGGGAACGCCGGATCGCCGCTCCGCACGAAGCGACGTCCGATCTCGCCTACGAGGCTTCCTTGAAGGCGCTCGCCGCCGCGGGCATAACGGCGGATCAACTCGATCTGATCATTGTGGCCACGGTCACGCCGGATATGTTCTGCCCTTCGACGGCTTGCATCGTGCAGGAGAAGCTGGGAGCGAAGAACGCGGCGGCGTTCGATCTGTCGGCGGCCTGCTCCGGCTTTATTTACGGTCTGGCCAACGCGTCGGGCTTCATCGCCACCGGCACTTATCGATACGTACTCGTCGTCGGGGCCGACACGTTGTCCCGGATTACCGATTATACGGACCGCAACACGTGCGTCCTGTTCGGGGACGGCGCGGGCGCCGTCGTGCTCGGCCGGGTGCCGGAAGGGCGGGGCTTCCGGTCGTTCAAGCTGGGGTCCGACGGCTCCGGAGCCGATCTGCTCTGCATCCCCGGAGGCGGGTCCCGTCTGCCGGCGACGGAGACGACGGTGGCCGAAGGCCGGCACTTCCTCAATATGAACGGCCGGGACGTCTTCAAATTCGCCGTCCGCATTATGGGAAGCGCGGCGGAGGAGGCGCTGGCGATGGCCGGACTCAGCAAGGAGGACATCGACCTGCTCATTCCGCACCAGGCCAACATCCGCATTATCCAGTCGGCGCTGGAGCGGTTGAACCTGCCGGAAGACAAGTGCATGATCAATGTCGACCGGTACGGCAACATGTCGGCGGCGTCGATTCCCGTGGCGCTGGCGGAAGCGGACGAGCAGGGGCGCTTGAAGGAAGGCGACCGTCTCGTCATGGTCGGCTTCGGCGGCGGTTTGACCTGGGGAGCATCGGTGCTCGTATGGTAAAAAGCGGGACGGGCCGCCCCCGGCGGCCGCAAGGCCGAAGGAACGAAGCCCGCCCGCATGCAATCAGACGTTGGAGGGATCGTCCCTATGGGCAAAATCGCATTCGTATTTCCCGGCCAGGGAGCCCAGGCCGTCGGGATGGGACAGGACGCCTACGAGCAGTTCCCGGCGTCCCGCGACATCTTCGACCGGGCGGATCGCGCGCTCGGCTTCTCCTTGTCGGGCCTAGCGTTCCGGGGCCCGGACGAACAGCTGCGCCAGACGGCGAACACGCAGCCGGCGTTGCTGACGACAAGCGTCGCGTTGCTTGAAGCGTTCAAGGAGCGCGGCGTGAAGCCCGATTACGTCGCCGGGCACAGCCTCGGCGAATACAGCGCGCTCGTCGCGGCGGGCGTGCTCGCGTTCGACGACGCGGTGCGCCTCGTCCGCGCGCGCGGCCTGTTCATGGAGCAAGCCGTGCCCGGCGGACAAGGCGCGATGGCCGCCACGCTTGGAGCCGAGCGCGAAGCGCTCGAGGCGCTCTGCCGCGACATCTCCGGCACGGTCGGGCTCGTCGAGCTGGCCAACGTGAACTGTCCCGGCCAGATCGTCGTATCCGGGACGGCGGCCGGCGTCGCCGCCGTGTCGGAACGGGGCAAGGAGGCTGGAGCGAAGCGGGTCATTCCGCTCGAAGTGAGCGGCCCGTTCCACTCTTCGCTTATGCAGCCCGCCGCCGACAAGCTGGCGGAAGAACTCGCGAAGGTCGAGTTCCGCGATGCGGCCGTTCCGGTCGTCGTCAACGTGGACGCCCGGCCGGTCAGCTCCGGCGCTGAGCTTCGCGAGCTGCTGGTGAAGCAGGTCGTGTCCCCCGTGCAGTGGGAGGACACGGTGAAGTTCCTGATCGGCGAAGGCGTGGACACCTTCGTGGAGATCGGCTCCGGCACCGTGCTCGCCGGGCTGATCAAGAAGATCGACAAGACCGTCCGGGTCGTGTCGATCAACAGCGCGGCAGCCGTGTCCGAAGCGGCGCTGGCTTAATTATCCGGAAGGAGAGATCGGCCATGTCCCCATTGGATCTGACAGGCAAATCCGCGCTCGTCACCGGCGCCTCCCGAGGCATCGGGCGCGCCATCGCCATCGCCCTGGCGCAAGCCGGAGCCGACGTGGCGATCAACTACGCGGGCAGCGAAGCGGCCGCCGCCGAGACGGCGAAAGCGGTCGAAGCGCTGGGCCGCAAGGCCTTGCTCGTGCAGGCGAACGTCGGCAAAGCCGCCGAATTCGACGCGATGGTGCAGAAGACGTTGGAAACGTTCGGCAAGCTGGATATACTGGTGAATAATGCTGGCATTACAAGAGACAATTTAATCATGCGGATGAAGGAAGAAGAGTTCGACGACGTCATCGAGACGAACCTGAAGGGCGTCTTCAACGGCATCAAGGCGGTCACCCGCCCGATGATGAAGCAGCGCTCCGGGCGGATCGTCAACATCTCCTCGGTCGTCGGCGTGCTCGGCAACGCCGGACAAGCCAACTACGTCGCCGCCAAGGCCGGCGTCATCGGCCTGACCAAGTCCGCCGCCCGCGAGCTCGCTTCGCGCGGCATTACGGTCAACGCGGTCGCGCCCGGCTATATCGAGACCGACATGACCGGCAAGCTCTCGCCGGAAATCCGCGAGGGCATTCTCGGCCAGGTGCCGCTCGGCCGGATGGGCCGGCCGGAGGACGTCGCCAGCGCCGTCGTCTACCTGGTTTCGGACGCGGCGGCCTACATGACCGGCCAAACGCTGCACGTAGATGGCGGCATGTACATGTAAGGCGGGCCCGGCGGAGGGAAACGTTTACGCTATGGCTTTTTGTCCATGATTCACGTATAATACCGTAAGGGAGGTGAACCGGATGTCCGATATTTATGATCGCGTAAAGCGCATCGTGGTCGAACGCCTGGGTGTAGAAGAGTCGGAAGTTACCAGCGAAGCTAGCTTCAAGGATGACTTAGGCGCTGACTCTCTCGACGTAGTAGAACTTGTGATGGAGCTTGAGGACGAATTCGATCTTGAAATCTCCGATGAGGATGCAGAGAAGATCACAACGGTGGGAGAAGTCGTAAATTACATACAATCTCATGCCTAATGATCTACGGGTCCCGTTAATGCAACGGGACTTCTCCGCATTCGGAACATCTTTTTTTTGTACGATTGTCGGAACGGGCTCCGGAAGGCGCGGCCTCTGGCCGTCTTGTGCCGCCGGCCGTTCCCGCATCCCTTCGTCCCGGCGCCCAAGCCCGCTTAGCGCCGGCAGGAGCCGGAAGACGAAGCCGACTTGGCTGAAGAGGTGAACATCGTTTTGGATCAACGCGTCGTAGTTACCGGAATGGGAGTCGTCTCTTCGATCGGTAGCGATTTGAATACATTTTGGAGCAGCCTGCTGGCCGGCAAGTCCGGCGTCAGCTATATCGAGGCGTTCGATACGACCGACTATCCGACGAAGATAGCGGCCGAAGTGAAAAATTTCAACCCCGAGGATTTCGGTATCGATAAGAAGGAATCCCGCCGGATGGACCGCTTCGTCCAGTTCGCGCTGGCCGCCAGTCTGAATGCGATCAAGGACGCGGACCTGAAGATCGGCGACAACGTCGATCCCGAGAGGGTCGGCGTCAGCGTCGGCTCCGGCATCGGCGGGCTCGGCACGTGGGAAGATCAGCATACGATTCTGATGGAGAAGGGACCGCGACGCGTAAGCCCGTTCTTTATCCCAATGATGATCGCCAACATGGCCAGCGGCCAAATCTCGATCGTGACCGGCGCCAAAGGCCCGAACACGACGACGGTGACGGCTTGCGCCACCGGCACGCACTCCATCGGCGATTCGTTCAAGATGATCCAGCGCGGCGACGCGGACGTCATGATCTGCGGCGGCGCCGAGGCGACGATCCGTCCGATCGCCATGGCCGGATTCAGCAACATGCGCGCGATGAGCACACGCAACGACGAGCCGGAGAAGGCGAGCCGGCCGTTCGATATCGACCGGGACGGCTTCGTCATGGGCGAAGGCGCGGGCGTGCTCGTGCTGGAGTCGCTGGAGCATGCGCAGAAGCGCGGCGCGAAGATTTACGCCGAGGTGATCGGCTACGGCATGAGCGGCGACGCCCACCACATGACCGAGCCGGATCCGGACGGAGCGGCCCGCTGCATGAAGCGGGCGATCAAGGACGCGCGTGTCGAGCTGGAGGCGATCGAGTACATTAACGCGCACGGCACGTCCACGCCGGTCGGCGACAAATCCGAGACGACGGCGATCAAGATGACGTTCGGCGACCACGCCTACAAGCTGGCGGTCAGCTCGACGAAGTCGATGACGGGCCATATGCTCGGCGCCGCCGGAGGGGTTGAAGCGGTCATTCTCGCCTTCTCCCTGCAGAACGGCATTCTGCCGCCGACGATCAATCTCGACCATCCGGATCCGGAATGCGATCTCGATTACGTTCCGAACGAGCCGAGGAAAGCCGACATTAAGGTCGCGCTGTCGAACTCGTTCGGCTTTGGCGGCCACAACGCCACCATTATTATGCGCAAATACGAAGCCTAAGGGCGCGAACGTGTGACGCAGGCGGCACGAGCCGCCTGCGTTTTTCCGTTGCCCGCGATTTGACGATTACGGAGGTGCTTCCGAATGAGCGATCCATTGAACCGCCTGCAAGAGCGGCTGGGCTTGAGATTCCGTGACGCCGCACTGCTGCGGCAGGCTTTTACGCATACGTCCTACGTCAACGAGCAACGGGGGCATCGCGCCGAGCACAACGAACGGCTCGAATTTCTCGGTGACGCGGTGCTGCAGCTGACCGTATCCGAGGTGCTGTACCGGATGTATCCCGACCGGCCGGAAGGCGAGTTGACCCGGCTCAGAGCGGGCATCGTTTGCGAACCTTCGCTTGTCCGTTTTGCCGAGGCGCTCGATTTCGGTCAGGTCGTGCTGCTCGGCAAAGGGGAGGAGCAAACCGGAGGACGAACCCGTCCTTCGCTGTTGGCGGACGCGTTCGAAGCGTTCGTCGGCGCGTTGTACCTGGACCAGGGCTTGAACGCGGTCCGGTCGTTTCTCGACGCGCACCTGTTCCCCCATCTCCCGAAGGAGAGCCGGCTTCCGCTCAAGGACCACAAGACGGAGCTCCAGGAGAAGGTGCAGCAGTGGAGTTTGGGGCCGCTCGAATACAAGACGGTCGAAGAGCGTGGCCCGGCGCACGACCGGGAATTCGTCGTCGTCGTGTCGGTCGGGGAGCGTCCGCTTGGCGAGGGCGTCGGCCGCTCCAAGAAGGAAGCGGAGCAGCAGGCCGCCTCTCGCGCGCTCAGGCAGCTTCAGGAGAGCGGCGCTTCGGGACAGGCTCCGGGACCGAACGGATCTCCCAAGGAACGCGAGAGGTGATGGTTAACCGATGTATTTGAAGGGTATCGAACTCGCCGGCTTCAAATCGTTCGCCGACCGCACGACGCTCGAGTTCGGACGGGGCATCACCGCGGTTGTCGGGCCGAACGGCAGCGGCAAGAGCAACATTTCCGACGGCATCCGCTGGGTGCTCGGGGAACAAAGCGCCAAGAGCCTGCGGGGCGGCAACATGCAGGACGTCATTTTCGCCGGAAGCGACGCCCGCAAGGCGGTCAACTTCGGCGAGGTGTCCATCACGTTCGACAACAGCGACAAGTCGCTCCCTCTCGACTTCACCGAAGTGACGGTCACCCGCCGGGTTCACCGGAGCGGGGAGAGCGAATACCTCATCAATAAGCAGCCGTGCCGGTTGAAGGACATTACGGAGCTGTTCATGGATACGGGTATCGGCAAGGAAGCGTACTCGATTATCGGACAGGGCCGGATCGAGGAAATTCTCAGTACCCGCTCGGAAGACCGGCGGGGCATCTTCGAGGAAGCTTCCGGCATCGTCAAGTACAAGGCGCGCAAGAAGGAAGCCCAGAAGAAGCTGGAGGACACCGAGGCGAACCTGCTCCGCATCAATGACCTCGTCGTCGAGCTGGGTGACCAGGTCGGCCCGCTGCGGGAGCAGGCGGAGAAAGCCGAGAAGTTCAAGGCGCTGAAGGAAGAGCTGAAGGCGAAGGAAATCGCGCTGTACGTGCACCAGATCGAGACGGTGCACGCTTCCTGGGCCGAGACGAACGATAAGCTGGCGAAGCTGAAGGAAGAGGAACTGGCGCTGTCGGCGGAAGTGAGCCGTCACGACGCGATGCTCGAGGAAGACCGCCAGGCGCTGCACCGGTTGGAGGAGACGCTCGAGAAGATGCAGGACGAGCTGCTGCATGCGAGCGAGGAGACCGAGAAGAGCGAAGGTTACGGCGAGCTGCTCAGCGAGCGGCTCGCCAACTTGGAGCGCAACCGCGAAGGCTTGGCCGCGAGCCTCGCGCAGGCCGAGGAGCGGCTCGCCGAGGCGGCGGCCGAAGGCGAAGCGCTGGCCGTCCGCCGCGAGCAGGCGGAGAAGGAGCTCGCGGAATTGCGCGCGAAGCTCGCGCAGGAGGAGACGAAGCTCAGCTTCGCGGAAGGCGACGGGGAAGCGGAGGAGCGGCTCAAGGCGGAGCTGTTCGACGCGATGAACGCGATGGCGCAGGCGCGCAACGACATCCGCTATTGCGAGCAGCAGCGCGATGTGCTGGAGAAGCGGATGCAACGCACGGCCGAAGAACGCGCGAAGTGGCAGGAGCAGCGGGAAGCGCTCGCCCGGCGCCGCGAGGAGCTGGAGGCGCGCTTAGCGGCTTGCACGGAAGCGGTCGTGCAGGCAAGGGACCGCTACGTGGCGGAAGGCGCCAAGTCGGCCGACTTGCAGCGCCAGCTGGAGGAAGCGCAGGCGGAAGCCCGGCGTTCCGAGCAACGGCGGGAGGCGCTCGTCTCCCGGCGGGACACGATCAAGGAGCTGCAGAACGATTACGACGGCTTCCAGCACGGCGTCCGCGAAGTGCTGAAGGCGTCGAAGCGCGGCCAGCTCCACGGCGTGCACGGCGCCGTCGCCGAGCTCATCGGCGTTCCGGCCCATCTGGAGACCGCGATCGAGACGGCGCTCGGCGGGGCGCTGCAAAATATCGTTATGGAGAACGAGGCGACCTCCCGGGCCGCCATCGCGTACTTGAAGCAGCGGCAATCGGGACGGGCGACGTTCCTTCCGCTCGACGTCATCCGGGCGCGGACGATCGGCGACGGCGACCGCCGCAATGCCTCGGAAGCCGACGGCTTCGTCGGCGTCGCGTCCGAGCTGGTCAAGGCGGAGCCCCGCTACGCGGGCATCGTCGGCAGCCTGCTCGGCAACGTGCTGATCGCCGAGAAGCTGGAGCAGGCGAACAAGATCGCTTCCCGTCTGCAATACCGCTATCGCGTCGTTACGCTCGAAGGCGACGTCGTCAACCCCGGCGGCTCGATGACCGGGGGGAGTCTGCAGAAGAAGTCGTCGAGCCTGCTCGGACGGCAGCGCCAGCTCGAAGAGCTCGAGCGCGACATCGCGCAAGCCGAGCAATCCCGGGCGGCGGCGCGCGACCGCGTCGACGACGTCAAGAAGGAGCTGTCGATCGTCAGCCAAAATATCGAACAGCTCCGGGAGCTGGGCGAGCGCGAGCGGATGAACGAGCAGCAGGCGAACGCCGAGCTGCAGCAGCTCCGCAACGAAGAGAAGCAGCACGGCGAGCTGGAAGCGGCGCTTAGCGGCGAGGCGGCCGTCATCGGCGGGGAGATCGCCGAGCTGGACGCTGCGCGCGCCGAAGCGGAAGCGAGGTTGGCCCGCCTGGCGGAAGAGGAGCGGACGCTGCAGGAGCGGATCCGCGAGGCGGAGGAGCTTCGCCGCCGCAGTCAAGCGGCCAAGGAAGAGCTGCAGGCGTCGCTGACCGAGCTGAAGGTGGCGATGGCGCGGCTGGAGCAGGACCGCCAGGCGATCGGCGAGCAGACGGCCCGCCATCAGGCCGAATGGAAGCGGCTGGAGACGGAGAAGCGGCAGCTGACGGAAGCGCTGGAACAGAACGCGGCCGAGAGCGAGCGCACCGAGCGCGAGCTGGTCGCCCAGCGCGAACGGCTCAACGAGCTGAGGCTGCAAAAGCGCGAGTTCACGGAAGGCATCGAGTTCAAGCGTTCGGACCGCGCGGAACGGTTGAAGCGGCTGGAGCTGAAGGAGAACGAGACGAAGGAGCAGCGCGCCCGCCTGAAGCAGGTGGAGGAGCAGCTTCGCCAGGCGGAGATCTCCTCGAACCGGATGGACGTGGAGCTCGACAACCTGCTGCGCAAGCTGAGCGAGGAATACGAGATCGGCTTCGAATGGGCGAAGCAGAAATATCCGGTGCCCGAAGACGTGGCCGGGACGCAGAACGAGGTGCGGGAGCTGAAGCGCCGTCTTACGATGCTCGGCGACGTCAACCTGGGCGCGATCGAAGAATTCCGCCGCGTCAGCGAGCGCTTCGAGTATTTGTCCGCGCAGAAGAACGATCTGATGGACGCGAAGATGAAGCTTCACGACATTATCCGCGAGATGGACGAGGAGATGTCCAAGCGGTTCCGCACGACGTTCGACGAGATTCGCAAGCATTTCGTCGTCGTGTTCTCCCGCCTGTTCGGGGGCGGCCGGGCGGATCTCATTCTGAGCGAGCCGGACAAGCCGCTCGAGACGGGCATCGACATCGTCGCGCAGCCGCCCGGCAAGAAGCTGCAAAACCTGCAGCTGCTCTCCGGCGGCGAGCGGGCGCTGACCGCGATCGCGCTGCTGTTCGCGATTTTGAACGTCAAGCCGGTGCCGTTCTGCGTGCTCGACGAGGTCGAGGCGGCGCTGGACGAGGCAAACGTGGCGCGTTACGCGCACTATATGCGCGAGTTTTCCGAGCAGACGCAGTTTATCGTCGTCACGCACCGCAAAGGGACGATGGAGGAAGCCGACCGCCTGTACGGGGTAACGATGGAGGAGGGCGGCGTCTCCAAGCTCGTCTCCGTCCGCCTCGAGGAAGGCGAGGACATGATCGCCACGGCTTAGGCTTAGCGCGCGAGCGCTGCTCGGGCAGCGGCGTAAACAGCCCGCGCGCATGCGCACACTGGATGCTGCAAGCTCAAAAATCGCTCTTACAGAGCGCTCACGAGCTCCGCATGAAGCTGTAAGCTCGAAAATCGCTCTTGCAGAGCGCTCGCAAGCTCCGGATGAGGCTGTAAGCTCGAAAATCGCTCTTACAGCCCGCGAGCACGCGCCGACCAAAGCCGCAAGATCGAAAATCGATATTACACCCCCGCGGTTCAGCGTAGACTGAATGACGGGGATAAGATACAAATACAGTTATTCAAAACGGGGCCTTCCCCGCTCCCGGTTGGAGGTATTATGAATGAGCTTTTTTAAAAAGCTGAGGGAAAGCATCGCTTCCAAGGCGGAGGCGGTTACGAGCAAATTCCGCGACGGGCTCGCCAAGACGCGCGACGCGTTCGTCGGCCAGGTGGCCGAGCTGTTCTCGCGGCGCAGCAAGATCGACGAAGCTTTCTTCGAGGAGCTGGAGGAAATTCTGATCGGCGCCGACGTGGGCGTGAATACGGTCATGGAGCTGATCGACGAACTGCGCGCCGAAGCGAAAAAGCGCAAAATCGAAAATCCGGCCGAGCTGCAGCCGATCTTGTCGGAGAAGTTGGTCGGCCTGCTCAAAGGCGAAGGCGAGCCTGCGAAGCTTAATATCCAGCCGAGCGGAATGACCGTCATTCTGTTCGTCGGCGTCAACGGCGTCGGCAAGACGACGACGATCGGCAAGCTGGCCTGGCGCTTCAAGCAAGAGGGCAAATCCGTGCTGCTGGCGGCCGGCGACACGTTCCGCGCGGGTGCCATCGAGCAGCTGGAAGTGTGGGGACAGCGCGTCGGTGTGGACGTCGTGAAGCAAGGGGCGGGCTCGGACCCGGCGGCGGTCATGTTCGATGCGGTGCAGGAAGCGAAGCGCCGCAATGTCGACGTACTTCTCTGCGACACGGCCGGGCGGCTGCAGAACAAGGCGAACCTGATGGAGGAGCTGGCGAAAATCCACCGCGTCATCCAACGGGAAATTCCGGGCGCGCCGCACGAGACGCTCATGGTGCTCGACGCGACGACCGGGCAGAACGCGCTGCAGCAGGCGAAGCTGTTCGGGGAGAAAAGCGGCGTCACCGGCCTCGTGCTGACGAAACTGGACGGAACGGCCAAAGGCGGCATCGTCATCGCCATCCGCCACGAGCTGTCGCTGCCGGTCAAGCTCGTCGGTCTCGGCGAGCGAATGGACGACTTGCAGGATTTCGACGCCGAGCAGTTCGTGCACGCGCTGTTCGCCGGCCTGGCGGGCGATTCGGACGATTCGGAAGCCGGAGAAAACCAGGGCTGAGCGGCCTGTCCCCTAAATGGAACATCAAAAAAATGGCAACATTCTGCGGAATGGAGCCATTTTTTTGTTGACTTAGGAATATCTTAGAGCTAGAATACTTCGTATGCGAAATATTTGTTAGCAATCTTTTGAGAAGTAAGGGATGGAGGCCGGGATGACGGATTACGAGAAGGTCAGCCTTATCTTCAAGTCGTTTCGCGAGGTTCAACAGACGTTTCACCATGCGATCTGGAAGGAAGCCGAGATCTTTGGGCTTACCCCGATCCAATTTTTCGTGCTGAAGACGCTGAATCAGAATCCGGGGGTCGGTTTAACCGAGCTTGCGGAGCTGATCTACATCGGCAACAGCGCGGCCAGCGGCATTGTGGATCGCTTGGTGAAATTGGAGATGGTCGTTCGCGAACGGCTGGAGACGGACCGGCGATCCATCGCGTTGATGCTGACGGAGAAAGGAGAGCGATTGCTAAAGCAGGCGAACGAGACTTCCATGGAGAGACTGTCGGCCTTGTTGGATATGAGCGATGAAGACGTAGAGCACTTGCTTCGCATTCATCAGCTAATCGTACAGAAATTATCAGTAGTGGAGAGAGGCTAAATTCTATGAGTCAGGTTGCTGCTCAAATAAAAAGAGGCCCCATTATGGCGGCCATCATTATCGGCGCGTTCGTTACGATTTTGAACCAGACGCTGCTGAACGTCGCGCTACCGAAGATTATGGCCGATCTGGCCATCAGCACGAACACCGCCCAATGGTTGACGACGGGCTTTATGCTCGTCAACGGGGTATTGATTCCGCTTAGCGCGTACTTGGTCGGCCGCTTTACGACAAGACAGCTGTTCATAACGGCCATGGGGTTGTTTTTGGTCGGAACGATTTTTTGCGCCTTCGCGGACAGCTTCGCGATTCTGATGACCGGCCGGATCATCCAGGCCGCAGGCGCCGGCATCATGATGCCGCTCATGTCCATCGTCATCCTGACGATCTTCAAGGTCGAAGAGCGCGGGAAGGCGATGGGAACGATGGGCATCGCGATGATCTTCGCCCCGGCGGTCGGCCCGACGCTGTCCGGCTGGATCGTCGAGCATCATTCGTGGCACGTTCTGTTCTACATCATTGCGCCGTTCGCGCTGATCGCGCTTGTGTTCGGCATTCTCTTCATGAGGAATGTCGGCCAACTGACGAACCCGAAGCTGAATACGCTCGGCGTCATCCTGTCGACGCTCGGCTTCGGCGGCCTGCTGTTCGGCTTCAGCGAAGCGGGCAACAACGGCTGGAACAACGCGACGGTTATCGTCAGCCTGATCGTCGGCTTTGTCGCCGTGATTCTGTTCGTTTTCAAGGAACTGCTATTCTCGAAAACGCCGCTGCTTGAGTTTCGGGTGTTCAAATACGACATGTTCGCGCTGACGACCGTCATCAACATTCTGATTACGATGGCGATGTACGCGGGCATGATTCTGACGCCGATCTACATGCAGAACATTCTCGGCCTGTCGCCGGTCAAATCGGGGTTGGCTCTGCTCCCCGGCGCCATTCTGATGGGGATCATGTCTCCGGTAACGGGCGCCGTCTTCGACAAAATCGGCGCTCGCTGGCTCGCCGTCATCGGTCTGGTGATAACCGCTGCGACGACGTGGGAGTTCGGGCAATTGACGGTCGATACGACGTATACGCATATGGTCGTCATCTATACGATCCGGATGTTCGGCATGTCCTTGCTGATGATGCCGATTCAGACGGCCGGCTTGAACCAGCTGCCGCAGCGGCTGAACCCGCACGGCTCGGCCATGTCCCAGACGCTTCGGACGGTTGGCGGCGCGCTCGGCACCGCATGGCTCGTGACGGTCATGTCCAACAAGGCGAAGGACGTCGCCAAGGAATTGGTTATCGCCGGCAAGATCGACCCGAACGACAAGGTCAAAATGCTCGACGTCACCAACCATGCGACTGTCAGCGGCATCAACCACGCGTTCCTGTACGCGTTCTGGCTGACGATCGCCGCGCTTGCGCTTTCCTTCTTCATCCGCAAGACGAAGCCGCAGAAGGACTTCGCGGCCAGCGCGGAGACGCAAAGCGGAACCGCCGCTTCGACGCATTCCTGATCGTTCCTTTACTTCCGCCTCTTTCGGCCCTCGAGGGTTCGAAAGAGGCTTTTTTGCGTTGCGCTCGCGGACCGAAGGTCCAAGGGAGCCGAAGGCGATTTTCACGCCTTAGATTACCTTCTCTTAATTTCCCGAACGAACCGTGCGCAAAACCCAAAAAGGCAAACTTGTGTTATGAAATATAACAAAATCGCCCCGCCTCCGTTGCCGCCCGGAATCGCGAGCGCCTACAATGGGCTCAGAACATTCGGAACATCGAGAGAGGCGGGGGGATTCGAAAGGCATGCTGCTCACGTTATGGAATCTGTTTAAAGCGTTCGGCGTGGCAACGCTGCTCGGCTACGGAGGCGGGCCTTCGATTATTCCGCTGTACGAGCATCAGGTCGTCAGCCGTTACCATTGGCTCGACTCGGAGGACTTCGGCCGCGCGCTGGCGTTCGGCAACGCCTTCCCGGGCCCGATCGCGACGAAGCTGGCGGCTTACATCGGCTTCAAGGTGGCCGGATGGGCCGGGGCGGCGGTCGCGCTGATCGCGGTCGTGCTGCCGACGGCGCTTGTGATGATCGCCCTGTCGGGGATCATGATGAAGCTGTCCGGCAATCCGACGATCAAAGGGATGATCCGCGGCGTGCAGCCGGTTATTTTCGTCATGCTCGCTATGCTGGCGTGGGACTTCGTCAAATACGCGTTCCAGCCGATGAACGGACCGGTTCCGTTCTTGCCGCTGCTGCTCGCAGCCGCGTTTTTCGTGATGGTGCAGTATTACCAGATCAACGCGGTATGGGGCATCGTTCTCGCTCTCGTCGTCGGCGGCCTGTTCATGAGAGGCTCGTAGATCCGGCGGCGTCATTCATATAAACGGGACATGGGAAGCCATGCGACGGGAACGCTGCTCATCCGCGAAGACGGCTTCAAGTGGGGATAAGTAACAAAAAAGACTCGGATTACCCAGGGGAAACGTCATCGTTTCAATAGCTTTTTCATAAAATAATGATAACAAATGTAATAAAATCTTACATTTAATATTGCATAATAAACGAATCGCCCCTAAAATGTTATTAAATATAACATTTGCGGAAACCGGGCACGGCAACGCGCCAGCGCCATTCCGAGGAGGGGTATCCGTGCATTTGACCGTCGAGCAAGCTTTATCCATCTATCCCTTGTCCGAAGGCAGACTGATCGCCGGCAAGTCGGGCAGCCGCCGGATCGTCAAATCCGTCAACGTCATGGACGCTCCCGACATTACCGATTGGATCAAGGAAGGCGAAATGCTGTTCACGACAGCTTATCTGATCAAGGACCGGCCGGAGGAAGCGGCGGATCTGCTCTATAAGCTGGACCAATGCGGCTGCTCCGGCCTCGGCATCAAGCTGGGCCGCTTCTGGTCCGCCATCCCGGAGCCGCTCGTCTCCCGCGCCGACGAACTCGGTTTTCCGCTGATCGAATTGCCGTATCAGTTTACGTTCTCGGATCAGATGAACGGGCTGTTCAACGCCGAGATGAAGCGCAACACCGTCATTCTCCAGGACGTGCTCGACAAGCAGGTCAGGCTGATGCGGTTCGCGCTGCAGTCCAATCCGATCCGTCATCTGTTCGATACGGTCGAAGGCGTCATCGGCGAGCCGATCGCGGTCGTCGGCTCCCGGGGACAGATGGTGTACAATTCCTCAGGCGTCCCGGACGCCGAGCTTCTCCATCAATGGCCTTGGCAGCAGCGCCACAGCTGGGTGAAGAACAAAGCGTGGCAAGCGTTCCGGGTGCCGCTCATGAAGCAGGAGCAGTGCACCGGCTACGTGCTGTTTTTCACGCCCCGCATCTTGCTGTCCCCCATCGAAGAGAGCTTGTACTTTCAGGCGGCGGAGCTTCTCTCCTTCCATTTGAACTTCAATTACGAGGACTATTTCGAGCTGTCCGTCCAGAAAGACTTCGGTCTGCTGATCAAACGCCACCTGAAGAACGGCCTGGCCATTGAGACGGTAACGGACTATGCCGTCCGATGGGAGATCGATCTGCTCGATCAGCCTTACCGCTGCGTGCTGACCGACCTGCAGGCGCCCTCGGACGCCGCCCGGGCGGAGGAGCTCGACCGGCTGAAGACGGATTTTCTCAGTCACTCCAAGCTGCAAGAACTCAAAGGGCTGCACATCGTCATGGACGAAGGGCTGCTGTCGCTGTTTCCGAGCGCCGGGGAGGACGGCGGGGACGCGATCGTCGCCGCGCTCGATTCGTGCCTGTCGGCGGCGCAGCAGAACGGGGCGAAAGGGCTGAAGTCGGCGCTTAGCGGCCGCAAGCGTTCCGCCGGCCAGCTGGCGGAGGCGTTCGGCGAATGCCGCGAAGCTCATCGGCTGTCCCGGGACTGGGGCATGGGAGATCGAATCGTCCGGTACGAGACGCTCGATCTGGCGTTTATTTTCGAACAGGTACCCCGAGCGCGTATGCAAATGTATTGCGACCGGTGGCTGGGCGGGCTGATGGGCAAAGACCCGGAGTATGTGCAAGAGATGATGCGGACGCTCGAGACGTATCTGGACAACGACGGCCAGCTGAACGAGACGGCCAAGAAGCTGTTCATTCACCGCAATACGGCCACTTACCGGATCGAGAAGCTCGGCGAGCTGCTCGACGTCGATTTCAAACGAATTAACGATTTGCTCAGACTGAAGATGGTGTTCCTGTTCCGCCGAATGCTGGCCAGGGACGGATTTCCGGCGGATCGTTACCGATAGCGCCCCAAAACGCCTTCGGCGTCTTCGGACGGCGAAGGGCTTGGCGGAGATCATTCGGAAACGAATACGCGCAGAACTTATCCATTCTGAATGATGAACATAAGCGGAGGTGCCCTCTATTGGCGAAAAAGCTCATACGCAACGCATCAATTCTGACGATGAACGACCGATACGATGTGGTAGAGGGCGACGTGCTGATCGACGGCAACCGGATTGCGGCGATCGGGCCCGATCTGCCGGCAGGCGGCGTCGATCGGGTGATCGACGCGGGCGGCAAAGTGCTCTTGCCCGGCTTCGTGCAAACCCACATTCACCTCTGCCAAACGCTGTTTCGCGGAAGGGCCGACGACCTCGCGCTGATCGACTGGCTGCGCAAGCGGATCTGGCCGCTCGAAGCGGCGCATTCGGAGGATTCGGTCTACTACTCGGCGCTGCTCGGCATCGGCGAGCTGATCCGCAGCGGCACGACGACGATTCTGGACATGGAGACCGTTCATCATACCGAATCCGCGTTTCAGGCGATCGCTTCAAGCGGGCTGCGGGCGATCTCGGGCAAGGTCATGATGGACCACGGCACGGAAGTGCCGCCTCCGCTTCAGGAGAATACGCAGAAGTCGCTTCAGGAAAGCGTCGATCTGCTCGAGAAGTGGAACGGAGCGGCGAACGGGCGGATTCAATACGCGTTCTGTCCCCGGTTCGTCGTCTCTTGCACGGAAGAGCTGCTCGTCGGCGTGCGGGATTTGTCCGCGCAATACGGCGTGCGCGTGCATACGCACGCGTCGGAGAACCGGGACGAGATTGCCCTGGTCGAGGCCGAGCGGGGGATGCGCAACGTCGTCTACCTCGATCATATCGGACTCGCGAAGCCGAATCTCATTCTCGCGCACAGCATTTGGCTGGACGATGACGAGAAGCGGATTATTAAGGAACGGGGCGTGAAAGTGACCCATTGTCCCGGATCGAATTTGAAGCTGGCGTCCGGCATCGCGGAAGTGCCCGATCTTCTGGACCGGGGCATTCCGGTCGGCATCGGCGCGGACGGGGCGCCCTGCAACAACAATCTGGATATGTACCAGGAGATGCGGCTGACCGCGTTCATCCAGAAGGTGCAGCACGGTCCGACGGTGATGGATGCCCGAACGGTGCTGCGCATGGCGACGATGGGCGGAGCCGAAGTGCTCGGATTGGAGCGGGAGATCGGAAGCGTCGAGGTCGGCAAGCTGGCCGATTTGCAACTGCTCGATCTGGAAGATTTCCACGTCTATCCGTCCTACGACGCCGATCTGTTCTCCCGCGTCGTCTATGCGGCGACCCGCGGCGACGTGGACACGGTGCTGATCGACGGGGAGGTCGTCATGTCGGGCAAGCGCGTGCTGACGATCGACCGGACGCATGTGCTTAAGGAAGCGGACCGCTCCTTGAAGAAATTGCTCGCCAGAATCGGCTGATCGAAGCCGCGTCGCCCGATTTGGCATGATCTCGCGTTGTGGAGGAGGGGATGGGAATGGATGCGTACGACGTTCTGCGTGCGGCCGCAAGCTCGGTCGAGCCGGCGGTGCTGGCGACCGTCGTCGGCGCGGAAGGCCACGCCTACCGCAAAACCGGTGCGACGATGCTGTTCGCGGCCGGCGGAACGAAAGTCGGCAGCTTGAGTCCGGGGTGTCTCGAAGCCGACCTGCAGATGAGGGTGCCTCATCTGCTCGAGAGCGGCGGCTGCGAAATCGTTACCTATAATATGGTCCCCGAAGAGGACGCCGTCTGGGGAGAAGCCGTCGGCTGCGGCGGCAAGCTGCGGATATTGCTGGAGCCGGCGACGGGGCTTCTGCGGGAGCTGCTGCGAACGGCGTACGGGCTGCTCGAGAAGGGCGAGTCGGTCCGCCTCCTCCGGTATTCGTCCGGCGCCGGAATCCGTTACGGTTTGAAGCCTGCCGCGGACGAAGGGACGGACGTCCGAGCCGGGCGGGTGGAGGAGGAGCCGTTCTTCGAGCAGACGTTCTCGCCCCGTCCGCGGCTGGTGCTGTTCGGCGCCGGGCAGGATCTCGATCCCCTGTTCGAGTTGGCCGGACGGATCGGCTTCCGGCTCGCGGTCGCGGATTGGCGGGAAGAGGCGGTGAACGCCGAGCGGTTCCCCGGCGCCGAGCTGGCGGTCGGATCGGCGGCGGACATCGCGGCCGCGCTGCGGCTGCAATCCTCGGATTACGCGATCGTCTGCGGCCATCAGCTCCGCAAAGACCGGGAAATGCTGGAGCTGCTGTTATCGGTCCAGCCCGTTTACTTGGGCGTGATGGGTTCGCGGAAGCGCATCGACTATTTGTTCGAAGGATTGCCGAAGCCGCCGTTCGTGCACGCGCCGGTCGGGCTGGCCATCGGCGGCGAAGGGCCCGAAGAGATCGCGGTCAGCATCGCGGCCGAGCTTGTCGCCGCCAGAAGCCGCAGCCGGGCCGGGAAAGGGGCGGAAGCAAATGCGGGTGTCGGGCGTTTATTTGGCGGCTGGCCGGAGCCGGCGAATGGGGACGCACAAGCTGATCTTGGAGCTTGCCCCCGGTAAGGCGCTGGGCGCTTTCGCGCTGAGGGCTATGCTCGCCTGCCGGGAGCTGGCCGAGGTTGTCGCCGTCGTTCGGCCGGAGGATGATCTGGCGTGGGCCGCCCCGGCGCTGACGCATAAGGCGCGGGCGAAGCTGCGATTCGCCGTTTGCGCGGACGCCGACCGGGGCATGGCGCATTCGCTCCGCCGCGGACTCGCCGAGGCGCTCGCGGGCCGTCCTGACGCGGTGCTGGTCGCGCTGGCGGATCAGCCGTTCGTGACCGCGGAACTGCTGGGCGAACTGGCGGCGGCGTTCGGGCGGGACCGCTCGCTCGACTACGTGGCTTGCCGCCGCGGCGGTTCCGCTCATCCTCCCGTCTTGCTCGGCGCCGCGATGTTCCCGGCGGTCGAGCGGCTGGAGGGGGATGCGGGCGCCCGCAAGCTGTTCGCCGAGGCGTCGTGGAACGGGAAGCTGGTGGATGTCCCGTCGGACCGCGTCTTCGCGGACGCCGACACCCCGGACGATCTGCGTGCCTTGCGCCGGATGACCGGGGCGGCGAGCCAAAGAGAGGAAGCAGGTTACTCACTTTAGTGGAATTCCGGGGCAGGCGCTCGGCTTAACCGGTTGGACAAAGATGCGGCTTTGCCACCGGTGCAAGCGCTTTTTTTACCCATTAGAAGTCATATAATCTGACACAAAATAGGGATAAAGTGCACGATGCACAATTAAATCCCGTACATTTCATCAGTAAAACCAATTCAATGTAAAGGAAGTTGACGCTAAAATAGTCCGAAAGTATAGTGTAGGTAAGTCGCTGGTCCAACGGTTCGGAAGAGACGGAGAGAAGCTTCCGCGGCGGCCAAGATGACGAAAACAGGGAGTCGGGGAGGAAATGTATGAAAAGGATGAAGAGGTCATGGTCGCTTGGAACAATTCTGGTGCTTATGATGGCGGCGGTACTGTCCGCGTGCGGAAGCGGCAGCAACAACAACTCCGCATCGGAATCGCCGTCGGCGTCGCCTTCGGGGTCGGCGTCTGCGTCAACGGCGGCAAGCGGATCGCCGTCGGCGTCCCCTTCCGGCAACGGCATTGCGAAGCCCCGCGTCGCGTTCGTGTACATCGGGCCGCCGGGAGACGGCGGCTGGACATACCAGCACGACCAAGGCAGGCAGTACATGGAGAAAGAGCTGGGCCTTAAAGCGGATACGGTAGAAAACGTGCCGGAGAGCGCGGACGCCGAACGGATCATCAGCGAGCTGGCGCAAAATCACGACATCATCTTCACCACCAGCTTCGGCTACATGGATTATACCCTGAACGTCGCCAAGAAGTTCCCGAACGTCAAGTTCGAGCACGCCGCCGGCTACAAGACAAACGACAACATGGCGACATACTTCGGCAAAAACTGGGAGGCCAGCTATTTGAGCGGCATCGCGGCCGGCAAAATGACGAAGAAGAACGTGCTCGGCTACGTCGCCGCGTTCCCGATTCCAGAACTGATCTATAACATCAATGCCTTTACGCTCGGCGCCCAAAGCGTCAACAAGGACGTCAAAGTCAACGTCGTCTGGACGAACACGTGGTTCGATCCGACGACCGAACGCAACGCCGCCGTGAGCTTGCTGGACAAGGGCGCGGACGTGCTATTGGCTTACCAGGATTCGCCCGCTTCGCTTCAGGCGGCCGCCGAGAGAGGCGCCTTGGCAGGCGGCAACGATTCCGATATGACGAAGTACGCGCCGAAAGCCTATTTGACCAACCCGGTCTGGAACTGGGGCCCGTATTACGTGAAGAAAGTCAAAGCGCTGATGGACGGCACCTGGACGAACGACCAATACCTCGGCTCGTTCCAGGACGGCATGATCGACATCGCGCCGATGGGCGAGAGCATTCCCGACGACGTCAAGAAGCTGGTGAACGACACGAAAGCGAAGTTCGTCAGCGGCGAGCTGAACGTATTCACCGGCCCGATCGCGGATCAAAGCGGAGCCGAGAAAGTCGCGGCCGGCCAATCGCTGACCGACGCGGAAGTTCTCGAAATGAACTGGTTCGTCAAAGGGGTAGAAGGCACGATTCCGCAATGATTCGCGCTCCCTTCGTTCCAATAATCCGATCAACAAATCCCTTGCCCAAGGGATTTGTTGATTATGAAGTCCAATTTGGGGAGGATCGCGATGCATAGCGAAACTTACTCGCTGGAAATGAAGCAGATCGTCAAGCGGTTCGGCCCGGTCTTGGCGAACGATCATGTCGATTTCGCTTGCAAGCCGGGCGAAGTGCACGCGCTGCTCGGGGAGAACGGAGCGGGCAAGAGCACGATCATGTGCATGCTGTCCGGCGTCTACCGTCCGACGAGCGGAGCGATTTACATTCACGGCCGGGAGGTGAAAATCCGGTCTCCCAAAGACGCGACGAAGCTCGGCATCGGCATGGTGTTCCAAAATTTCCGGCTCGTGCAGACGCTGACCGCGGCGGAAAACATCGTGCTCGGGGAAAAGTCGTCGTTCTGGCGCGGCCCGGGGTGGATGAAGCGCAAGCAGGAAGAGATCGAGGCGATCGCGGAGCATTTCGGCCTGACGTTTCCGGCGGGTCGTCCAATCTGGCAGCTCTCGGTCGGCGAGCAGCAGCGGGTGGAGATCGTCAAGACGCTGTATCGGGGCGCCGAATTCATCATTCTGGACGAACCGACTTCGGTGCTGACGCCCGGCGAGGCCGACCAGCTGTTCCGGACGCTCGAGCAGATGAAGGCCGAAGGGAAGACGGTCATTTTGACCACGCACAAATTGAAGGAAGTCATGGCCGCGGCGGACCGGATCTCGGTCATGCGCAAAGGCCGGATGATCCATACGCTCGACAAGCGCGATACGAACGAGAAAGAGCTGGCGAAGCTGATGGTCGGCAAGGAGATCGCCGCCGTCCGCCGCGAGAGCCGGAACCGGCCGGCGGGCAAGGTTATGCTGGACGTGCAGAACCTGGACGTCTACGGGGAGCATGGGCGCAAGGCGCTCGACAATCTTAGCCTCCAGGTTCGCGAAGGCGAGATCGTCGGGGTCGCCGGCGTCGCCGGCAACGGCCAGAAGGAGCTTGCCGAAGTGCTGAACGGCCTCATTCCCTGGAAAAAGGGCAAGATCGTCTTCAACGGCCGGGAATTCAAAGACGCGTCCGTCCGGGCGGCGATCGAAGCGGGCATCTCCCACGTTCCCGAGAACCGGATGAAGAGCGGCCTCGCGGGCAGCCTCGGCGTCGTCGACAATTTGCTGTTCAAATCGTACCGGACGGAGGAGCGTTCGAAATACGGCTTCCTGCGCATTCGCGGCAACCGGGAATGGTCGCAGCGGCTCGTCGAGCAGTTCGACGTCAAGACGCCCGGTCTCGACGCTCCGGTGCGCCAGCTGTCGGGGGGCAATCAGCAGAAGCTGCTTTTCGCCCGGGAGATCGACCGCCAGCCGCTGCTCATGGTCGCCGTCCATCCGACGCAAGGTCTTGACGTCGGAGCGACGGAAGGCGTGCACCGGCTGCTTACCGATCTGCGCGACGAAGGCAAAAGCGTGCTGCTCATCTCGGAAGATTTGGACGAAGTGATGCAGCTGTCCGACCGCATCCTCATTCTCTACAACGGCGGCATCGTCGGCGAAGTGAGCCGGGAGGAAGCGGACCGCGAGACGATCGGACTTTATATGGCAGGCATCGCGCAAGCGAAGGAGGAAGCGGTATGAGCGAACGTCCCGCGGCCGGCGCGCTGCCGCTGGAGCCGGGAACGGCCCCGGCGCCCCGGCGGTTCATCATCCGCCTGGAGATCGACCCGTCCCGCAAGGAAAGCCCGTGGTGGATGACGATCGTCTCGGTGCTGCTGGCGCTGCTGTTCTGCGCCGTCTTCATCGCAGCCAACGGCAAAAATCCTTGGGCCGTCTACGAGAAAATGTTTACCGGCGCCTTCACCACCGAATTCGGCATTACCGAGACGCTCGTCAAAGCGATTCCGCTCCTGCTCTGCGGTTTGGGCGTGTCGATCGCCTACCGGATCGCCGTATGGAACATCGGCGCCGAAGGGCAGTTCGCCGCCGGCGCGATCGCGGCCACGGCGGTGACGGTTTATTTTCCCGATCTGCCGTTCTACGCCTCGATTCCGCTCATGGTGCTGTTCAGCATCGTCGGCGGGGGCATCTGGGGCGCGCTGACGGCGCTGCCCAAAACATATTTTCAAGTAAACGAACTCATTACGTCCCTCATGCTGAACTACGTGGCGCTGCTGCTGCTCGATTACGTCGTATTCGGCCCGTGGAAAGACCCGAAGGGCTTCAACTTCCCCGGCACGCCGATGTTTACCGACGCGGAGTCGCTGCCGGTGCTGGGCGATACCCGGCTTCATTTCGGCCTCGTGTTCGCGCTCGCCGCCGTTCTGCTCTACGCCTTCACGATGCGCTACACCCGTTGGGGGTACGAGCTGCGGCTCATCGGGGCGAATCCGGAAGCGGCCAAAAACGCGGGCATCCGCATCAAGCGCCACATTATTATCGTGATGATCGTCAGCGGGGCGCTGGCCGGACTTGCGGGTATGAGCGAAGTGTCGGGCGTGACGCACCGGCTCATGTACGGCATCTCCCCGGGTTACGGCTATACGGCGATTATCGTGGCGTGGATCGCCAAGCTGAATCCGTTCGGACTGGTCGTCTCCTCCGTGCTGTTCGGCGGGCTGATCGTCGGCGGGTACAGCGTGCAGACGATGGGGCTGCCGTCGTCGATCTCGAACATGCTGCAAGGCGCCATCCTGTTCTTCCTGATCGCCGGCAACATGATCGCGAAATTCCGGCTGCGCCGCAACGGCTAACAAGGAGCGAGGACCATGGACTTGATTACTCAACTGCTCGTCGCCGCGCTCTCGTCCGGCACGCCTCTGCTATTCGCGACGCTCGGCGGCATTCTGATCGAAAGGTCGGGCATCATCCAGCTCGGAGCCGAAGGCCTCATGCTGATGGGCGCCGTCATGGCCTGCCTCACGTACATCCATACCGGCAGCCTGACGCTTACGCTGCTCGCGGTGCTCACCGTCAGCGCCGCGCTCGGCCTCATTCATTCGTTCCTGACCGTCACGCTGAGGGTGAACCAGATCGTCAGCGGGCTGGCCATGACGCTGTTCGGAACGGGCCTCAGCGCCTATCTGGGGAAGCCGATTACCGGAACCCCGATCCCGGGCGCCGTTCCGAAGCTCGATCTCGATTTTCTCGATTCGGTGCCGATCGTCGGCGATCTGTTCGCCCATCTGGACCTGCTGACGTGGTTCAGCTTTCTGCTCGTCATCGTCCTTCATCTGTTCATTCACCGCACGTCCTGGGGGCTGCACCTGCGGGCCATCGGCGACAACCCGCCGACGGCGGACGTCATGGGCATCCCGGTCCAACTGTTCCGGTACGGCTGCATCGTCGTCGGCTCGATGCTGATTGGCCTGGCCGGCGCGGACCTGCTGCTCATTTATTCGCCGACCTGGATCGAAGGGATGACGGCCGGACGTGGCTGGATCGCGGTGGCGCTCATCATTTTCGCCCGGTGGAATCCGCTGCGCGCGATGTTCTGCGCCTACTTCTTCGGAGTGATGGACACAATCGGCTTCAAAATCCAGCTGATCGGCAGCGCCATTCCTTCGTACTTCCTGAAGATGATTCCGTATATTGTCACGATTCTCGTGCTGATGTTCCTTGGCTACCGCAACCGCAACAAGCCTTCAGGCTCGCCGGAGGCGCTCGGAACGCCCTACATTCGCGAGCAAAGATTTTGATTCGAATCTGGCCATCAAGGAGGGATGGAGGATGGCAATGGAACAAAAGGAAATCCTTCGGCGACCCTCCGTCTGGCAGCCGCGCGATCCGGCCGAAGCGGTCCGGCTGAAGGAAGCGTTCGGACCGGACGCCGTTTACGTGGCCGGAAGCACGCTGCTCCGGACGCAATGGGAAGCGGGCACGGCGGTCATGCCGCCGCATTTGATCGATTTGGCTTCGATTCCGGGCCTCGCCGGCATCGCGGAGCAGGACGGGGAACTGGTCGTCGGATCGCTCGCCCGGCTGGACGACTGCCGGGCGCATCCCGCCTTGGCGGACAAAGCTCCGCTGCTCGTCGAGGCGATCAAACAAATTGCCGGGCGATCCGTCCGCAACCAGGCGACGATCGGCGGCAACGTCGTCTACCGGGTAGGCGACGCGATGCCTGCGCTGCTGGCGTTGGACGCCAGGCTGGATTGGCACGACGGCACAGGCTCCCGAACGGAGGACGTGTCGGAATGGCTTCGCGCCCCTTCCGCCGCTCCGCGGGTGCTGACCGCCATTCGTCTTCCGATCGCGGAAGACGCTCCGACTTCGAACGCGAGGCGAACGTTCGCCTATCATAAAGTGGGACGCCGCGAGGCGTTCACTCCGTCGCTCGTCACCGTGGCGATCGCGGCGGCGTCCGCTGCGGACGGCTCGATCGCAGACATCCGAATCGCCGCCGGCGGAGGGCAGACCGTGCCGAAGCGGATGACCCGCGCCGAGGACGCTCTGCTCGGGAAGGCGCCGGATGCCCGGCTGCTGGCCGCCGTTCACGAGGCGATCCTTGAAGATTACGTTCCGGCGCCCGATCCGTTCGCCGCCGATTCGTACCGGAAAAAGACGGCGGCCAATCTGGTCGTCGCCGCGCTGTGGAAGACGTTCTGCCGCCCGGCGGAAGCGAGGGGGTGAAGGAATGCTGCTGAACAGAGAAACAAGCGGAACGAGATGGCGCGTCCGGCCCGACGGTCCGCCGAAGGTGACCGGACGGCTCGCTTATTTGACCGATATGTCGGTTCCGGGCATGCTCCACGGCATGGTGCTGCGCAGCCCCTATCCGCACGCCCGGATCGTCTCGATCCGGACGGAGAAGGCGCTCGCCATGAAGGGCGTTCATGCCGTGCTCACCTGCGAGGACGTGCCGGGACTGAACCGGTTCGGCATCGCCCACCCGGACCATCCCGTCTTCTGCGAGGACCGCGTCCGGTTCGTCGGCGACGCGGTCGCCGCCGTCGCCGCGGAGACGGCGGAGCTGGCGGCCGAAGCGCTGAAGCGGATCGAGGTGGAGTACGAGCCGCTGCCGGTCGTCGACGATCCGGAGTTCGCTTTGCGGGACGACGCGCCGCGGCTCCACGAGCACGGCAACGTGCTGCACCGCAACGATTACGCGTTCGGCGACGTGGAAGAAGCGTTCCGGGCGTGCGCGCATATCGTCGAAGAGACGTATTCGACGCCGCGGCAGATGCACGTCTATATGGAAACCGAAGGCGGGCTGTTCGTTCCCGAAGCGGACGGCAGGCTGACCGTCTATTCGCCGACGCAGCACGGTTTGATGGACCGGATGCAGCTGGCGCGCATCCTGAACCGGCCCGAAGCCGACATCCGGGTCGTGTCCAGCCCGATCGGCGGCTCGTTCGGAGGGAAGGACGAGCTGAACGTGCAGCCGTACGGATCGCTGCTGGCGCTCGCCACCGGGCGGCCGGTCAAGCTGCACAACTCGCGCTTCGAATCGGTTCGCGCCGGGCTCAAGCGGCATCCGATGCGCATCACGATGCGCACGGGGACGGACGCAAGCGGCAAGCTGCTCGCGCACCGGGTGCGCGTCGTCTCCGACGCCGGCCCGTACTCGACGCTGAGCGCGGAAGTGCTCAACTTCGCGGTCGAGCACGTGCTCGGCCCATACCGATATGAGGCCGCCGAAGTAAAAAGCGTGTCGGTGTTCACCAACAACGGCATGTCGGGCGAATTCCGGGGGTTCGGGGGCAATCAGGCGATTTTCGCGCTCGAAGGGCAGATGGACCGGCTCGCCGAGAAGCTCGGTATGGACCCTTGGGCATTCCGCCGGATCAATCTTCGCAAGCCGGACGATCCCGGACCGCTCGGCCAGCCGATCGCCCCGACGGACGGCGCCCGGCAGGTGTGGGAGGCGCTGCCGGCCAGCCGCCTGTGGCGGGAGAAGGAGCGGGCGGCGGCCGAAGCTGCCCCTGCGGAGCCTTGGCTCAAGATTGGGTACGGAGCCGCGTTCGTCATGCACGGCGCCGGACTCGGCGTCGGCATTCCCGATCCGGCGGGCGGCCGGCTCACGCTCACGCCGGACGGGAAGATCGAGGCGGCGTTCGGCTACGAAGAATTCGGGCAAGGGCTGATCGCTTCGCTGGAGCAAATGCTGATCGAGCAATTCGGCTTCGGGAGCGCCGACTTGCGCATCGTGATCGGCGACACGGACGCCGTTCCCGACAGCGGCTCCAGCACCGCCTCCCGTTCGACCAGCATGATGTGGCAGTCGCTGCGGCGGCTTCGCGCGCCGTTCTCGTCGCGGCTGCTCGGCGCTGCGGCCGAAGCGCTGCGGCTGCCGGCCGACCGGCTTCGCCTCGGCGAAGGCGGCATCCGCGACGCGGCGTCCGGCGAACTGCTGCTCGCCTACGGCCGGCTGGCCGAGCTGGCGCCGGAGCCGATCGTCTGCGAGACGAGCTTCAGCTATCCGACTTCCCCCGTCGAGCGGGTCGGCTCGCACTATTTGTACTCATACAGCTCCGTGGCGGTGAAGGTGGAGGTCAACACGCTGACCGGGCGGGTCCGGCTGCTGGACCAGTTCCACGCGGTGGCGGCCGGCCCGGTCGTCAATCCGCAAGGCTATCTCGGCCAGATCGAAGGCGGCAGCGGCATGGCGCTCGGATTTACGCTGATGGAAGACGCCGTCATGAAGGAGGGCGTCTACCTGACCCGCAACCTCGACACGTATCTGATCCCGACGATCGCCGAGCTTCGCGGACGGTTCGAGGTGCTGCCGATCGAAGGGCTGCCTGAAGGCGACGAGCACGGCCCGCGGGGCATCGGCGAGATCGGCTCGGTCGGGCTGGCGCCGGCGATCGCCCAGGCGGTCTACGACGCGGTGGGCGTACGGACGGCGAAGCTGCCGATCGATCCGGAGGCGCTGCAAGCCGTTCCCGATTTTGAATCGGAGGAGGTCGAACCGGCATGACCGACAAAACGTTGGCGGAACGAAGCGCGCCGTCGCTTCTGGAATGCGAAATCAACGGCGAGAAGGTGTCGCTTGCCGTGCCCCCGACGCGCAGGCTGCTCGATCTATTGCGCGACGACCTGCAGCTGACCGGGACGAAGCGCTCGTGCGACATCGGCCGCTGCGGCGCGTGCATGGTGCTGATCGACGGCAAGCCGTTCAATTCCTGCCTGACGATGGCGTACCAATGCTCGGGCAAAAGCGTTACGACGATCGAAGGCTTGGCGGAGGAGGAGCGGCTGCATCCCGTTCAGCAATGTTTTCTGGAAGAGGGCGGCTACCAATGCGGCTACTGCACGCCGGGCATGATCGTCTCGGTCAAGGCGCTGCTCGACGCCAATCCGCAGCCGACGATGGAAGAGATCGAAGAGGCGTTGTCCGGCAACTTGTGCCGCTGCACCGGCTACGGGGGCATTCTCCGGTCGGTGGCGCGGGCGATCGAAACGGGAGGGGCGGCATCTAATGAGTAAAGAACAGCACATTCAGTATCTCCGGCGCAGCATCGAGGTGTCCAGACGCGCGAGGGAATCCGGCAACACGCCGTTCGGCTGCATTCTCGTCGACAGGGCCGGAAGGATCTTGTGGGAGCAGGGCAATATCGAGGTGACCGAGCACAACTGCACGGGCCACGCCGAGCGGACGCTCATGGAGGAAGTGTCCAAGCGCTTTTCCAAGGAGGAGCTTTGGCATTGCACGATGTATACGACGGCCGAACCGTGCGCGATGTGCGCGGGGGCGATCTATTGGGGCAACGTCGGCCGGGTCGTGTTCGGCATTACGGAGAAGCGGCTCGCGGAGCTGACGGGAGACGACGAGCGCAATTTGACGCTGGATCTTCCTTGCACCGAAGTGTTCGCGAGCGGAAGGAAGCCGATCGTCGTCATCGGGCCTTTCCCCGAGATCGAGAGCGAAGTCGTCGCCGTGCACGAGGGGTACTGGAAATGACCAAACTTACGCTGCAAGCCGTTAACGGAATGGATCGGGAGACGTTCGTCCGGGAGCTCGGCGGCATTTTCGAGCATTCCCCGTGGGTGGCGGAGCGAAGCTGGGAAGCGCGTCCGTTCCGATCTGTCGCCGAGCTGCACGATGCGATGATGGGGGCGGTGCTCGCTTCGCCCGAAGCGGCGATTCTCGAGCTGCTCCGGGCTCACCCGGATTTGGGCACCCGGATGAAGGTGACCGATTATTCGGCCTCCGAGCAATCGGGGGCCGGCCTGGACCGGCTGACGCCGGAGGAATACGAGGAGATGACGTCGCTGAACGAACGATACGTCGGCAAGTTCGGCTTTCCGTTCATTTTGGCCGTCCGAGGCAAGAACAAGGACGACATTCTGGCGTCCATGAAGGAGCGCATTCATCACGACGTTCCGGCAGAGCGGCAAGCGGCGCTGGAGCAAATCCGGCGCATCACCGGCTTCCGGCTGAACGATCTGGTGAGCGATTGAACCGACTACGATAAAGCGGTGGGAGGATCCCGGCATGCCGAAACTCGAAGGCGGACGGAAATTCGTATACAGCCTGGAAAATCGGGCGGGTCGCGGGAGCGAAGCGAAGCCGGCGCGGCCGGCTCGGGAGGGGCGGCCATGAGCGGGCGCCTGACGACGCACGTGCTGGACGTGTCGCTCGGAACGCCTGCCGCCGGCATGCGCGTGCAGCTTTGGCGGCTGGCCGAAGACGGCAGGGAGCTGCTGAAGGAAGCGTACACGAACGAAGACGGCCGGCTCGACGAGCCGCTGCTGGCGGGCGAAGCCATGATGGCCGGCAGCTACGAGCTGCTGTTCGACGTCGGCGATTATTACCGGGGAAGCGCGCACATCGCGTTCCTCGAATGGGTGCCGGTGCGGTTCCATCTGGCCGAGCCGGAGTCCCATTATCACGTGCCGCTGCTGGTTGCGCCGGGAGGCTACAGCACCTATCGCGGAAGTTAAGGGGGACTAACGATGGGCGAACGCTTCGATCGCATCGTCCGGGGAGGGCAGACGGTGCTCCCCGGGGAAGTGCGGGTGATGGATATCGGCATTCGCGACGGCCGCATCGCGGCGCTGTCGGACCGCCTGGAGGCGGAGGACGGAACGCCCGAGACGGACGCGCGTGGGTTATGGGTTCTGCCCGGCATGGTGGACGTTCACGTTCATTTCAATGAGCCGAACATGGGGCATTGGGAAGGCTTCGCGACCGGCTCGGCCGCGCTTGCGGCCGGCGGCTGCACGAGCTACGTCGACATGCCGCTCAACGGGCTGCCGCCGACGGTGAACGTACCGGCTCTGCGAATGAAGGAAGAGCTGGCCGCCGGCAGTTCGGCCGTCGATTACGCGTTCTGGGGCGGACTCGTGCCGGGCCATCTGGACGACCTGGAGCCGCTGGCCGCCGAAGGCGTGCTCGCGTTCAAGGCGTTCCTCTCGAACCCGGGCGGCGACGGGGAGGAACGGTTCCGCGAGGTGGACGACTGGACGCTGCTCGAAGGGATGAAGCGGATCGCTTCCTTCGGAGGCTTGCTGGCGCTGCACGCGGAGAGCGACGCGATCACCTCGAAGCTGGCGGACGAGGCGGCGCGCGCCGGCAGGACGGGAGCGCTGGATTTCGCCGCGACCCGTCCCGTCATCGCCGAGCTGGAGGCGGTGAACCGCGCGCTGCTGTTTGCGGAGCAGACCGGCTGCCGGCTGCATTTCGTGCACATCAGCAGCCCCGAAGGGGTGGAGCTGATCGACCGGGCGAAGCGACGGGGGCTGGACGTGACGGTCGAGACGTGCCCGCATTATTTGGCGCTGTCCGAGCTCGACATGGAGCGGCTCGGCCCGGTCGCCAAGTGCGCGCCGCCGCTTCGCGACGAGGCGAGGATCGAACGGATGTGGGAGCTGCTCGCGGAAGGCCGGATCGACGTGATCGCGTCGGACCATTCGCCGTGCCCGGAAGAGCTGAAGAACGCGCCCGGCAAGACGTTCGCGGAAGCGTGGGGCGGCATCGCCGGCGCGCAGAGCAGCCTGGAACTGATGCTGCACGAAGGCCACGTGGCGAGGGGCATTCCGCTGCCGGAGCTGTCGGCGATGCTGTCGGCGAAGCCCGCGAAGCGGTTCGGGCTTTATCCCCGCAAAGGGGAGATCGCCGTAGGCTTCGACGCCGATCTGGCCATCGTCGATCCGAACGCTTCCTATACGTTGACGAAGGACGATTTGTACCAGCGCCACAAAATCAGCCCGTACGTCGGCCGGACGTTCTCCTGCCGGGTCGCCGCGACCCTGGTCCGCGGCCGTACCGTATACGAATCGGCTCGCGGCATCCTGCTTCCGAATAGCGGCGTCCCGATTCGTTCGGCGTTCAAGGGGAGAGTGACGATATGATCTCGAATTTGCCCGAAACGAACGAAATGATTGGCGAGCTGACCCGGCTGCTCGACGAGCTGGCGGCTTTTTCCGATGGTGCGGAGCCCGGGGTGACCCGGTTGCTGTACACGCCGGCCTGGTCGAAAGCCCAACGCTTTCTGGCGGATAAAATGGCCGAGGCGGGACTCGAGACGCGCTTCGACGCCGTGGGCAATTTGTACGGCCGTCTGCCCGGCACGAATCCGGACGCCGGCGTCGTGCTGACCGGCTCGCATATCGACACGGTCCGCTCGGCCGGCAAATATGACGGCGCTTACGGCATCGTCGCCGGTCTCGCCGCTGTCGCATTCCTGAAGAAAATGCACGGCTCTCCCCGCCGGACGCTGGAAGTCGTCTCCTTCTGCGAGGAGGAAGGCAGCCGTTTTCCCCTCGCCTATTGGGGTTCCGGCAACGCCACCGGCGTCTACGACTGGCGGAAAGATGGCGATAGGGCCGACGAGGAGGGCGTGCCGCTGCGGGAAGCGATGCAAGACTGCGGGTTCGGACGCGACGATCTTGCCGAATGCCGGCGCACCGATCTGGCCGCGTTCGTCGAGCTGCACATCGAGCAGGGCATGGTGCTGGAGAGGATGGAGAAGCGGATCGGCGTCGTCGAGACGATCGTCGGCCAGCGGCGGTACGCAATCACGCTTGAGGGAGCCGCCAACCATGCCGGGACGACGCCGATGACGATGCGGCAGGATGCGGCCGCGGGCGCAGCGGAATGCATCGTGCGCCTCGAAGCGCTGGCGTCCCAATGGGGCGAGCCGCTCGTCGCCACCGTCGGCAAAATCGAAGCGCAGCCCAATACGCCCAACGTCATCGCGGGAACGGTCGATTTTTCGCTGGACATTCGCCATGCGGACGAGTGGCGGCTGAACGCCTTCAGCGAGCTGGCGTTATCGGAGATCGAGCGGATCGCCGTCCGCCGGCGGCTGAAGCATCGCATCACGCCGTGGCTGTCGACGAAGCCGGTGCCGATGAATCCGTCGTTGACCCGCGCCACGGAGCGGATCTGCCAGCAATTGATTTTGCCGTACCGGCGGATGGTAAGCGGAGCGGGGCACGACGCCCAACTGCTCGCGGCCGTCTGTCCGACGGCGATGATCTTCGTGCCGAGCAAGGCGGGCATCAGCCATTCTCCCCATGAATTTACCGAACCGAGGATGCTGGCCGACGGCGTGTCGGTGCTGGCTTCCATGCTATACGAATTGGCTTACGAGGAGCAAAGGATATGAAAACATACGCCGAACTGTCGCCGTCGCCGCGCACGATTTTGACGCCCGGTCCCGTCGAGGTGGATCCTCGCGTGCTCAGGGCTTTGTCCTATCCGATTCTCGGGCAGTTCGATCCCGAATTTACCGCGCTTATGAACGACACGATGGAGATGCTCCGCGCCGTCTTCCGGACGGACAATCGCTGGGCTTACCCGGTGGACGGCACTTCCCGCTCCGGCCTCGAAGCCGTTCTGAACAGTTTGATCGAGCCGGGCGACCGCGTGCTCGTTCCGATCTACGGAAGATTCGGCCATCTGCTGCACGAGATCGCCGAGCGCTGCGGGGCCGAAGTGACGACGATCGAGAAGGAATGGGGAACGGTGTTCGATCCGGAAGAAATTATCGCGGCCATCAGGCGGACCAAGCCGGACATCGTCGCCCTCGTCCACGGCGAGACGTCGACCGGCCGGGTGCAGCCGCTCGAAGAGGTCGGCCGGGTGTGCCGCGAGTTGGACGTTCTGCTCGTCGTCGACGCGGTCGCGACAATCGGAGGCGTTCCGGTCGAGACGGACGCGTGGCATCTGGACGCCGTCATCGGCGGGACGCAGAAGTGCCTGTCCGTTCCGTCCGGCATGTCCCCGATCACATACAACGAACGGGCCGAGCGCAAGGTGCTGTCCCGCAAAAGAGTCGAGCGCGGCTTGCGCGGTCCGGATTACGCGGCGCCGGAAGCGCAGCGGCGGCCGATCCAAAGCAACTATCTCGACCTGGCGCAGCTCCAGGATTATTGGAGCCCGGCCCGCCTGAACCATCACACCGAGATGACGTCGATGCTGTACGGGCTGCGCGAAGGGCTGCGCATCGTGCTCGCGGAAGGGCTGGAAGCCAGGTTCGCCCGCCATCGCCTGCACGAGTCCGCGCTCATGGCCGGACTCCGCGCGATGGGCGTCTCGTTCTACGGCGACCCTGCGTGCAAGCTGACCGTCGTCACCTGTGTCAATATTCCCGAGGGCGTCGACGGGGAGTCCGTGCGCGCGATGCTGCTGGACGTGTTCGGCATCGAGATCGCCAGCTCCTTCGGGCCGCTGAAAGGTAAAATCTGGCGGATCGGCACAATGGGCTACAGCTGCAGCCGCAAAAACGTCCTGCATTTCCTCGGGGCGTTCGAGGCCGTGCTGCTGCGCCACGGTGTGAAGCTTCCCGCCGGGGCGGCGCTTCAGGCGGCTCTGGACGTGTACGCCGGGGCCAAGTAAGAGACCGACGTGGAAAAGAGGCTGTCTCTTGTGCGATCGACTCGCGCAGGAGAGAGCTTCTTTTTAAATTGAGTTGCCATTTTCCGCACAATTGACGAAATGGAGACAGCCCGAAGCATGGACTTCCGCCGCATACCGGCCCGCATCTTCCCAAGAGAGGAAGCGAGTTCCTCACTTCGCGATCTCGCGTGCAACGGCGGGGCTGTCCCAAAAGTAGATAAATCTACCGAGAGTCAGCTTCTTGAAGCCAGGAATAAGCGGGGAGAAGAACGTTTATCCCGCCTTTTTGCTTGCCTTGTTTTCCACAACCACCGCTTTCTTCAGGAGGAAAGGGGGCTAGCCCTCAGTCATTTTCATGACTTATCGAATGTAGCTCAAATTTCGAGCCTCTTTGGCCGGCGTTCGGCGGAAAGGGCGAATGTAGCTCAGATTTTGAACTTCTTTGGCCGGCGTTCAGCGGAAAGGGCGAATGTAGCTCAGATTTTGAACTTCTTTGGCCGGCGTTCGGCGGAATGGGCGAATGTAGCTCAAATTTTGAGCCTCTTTAGCCGGCGTTCGGCGGAAACGAGCAGTGGTCTGTCCCAGACGTTGATTTAGACCTTCTGGGACAGACCCACGCGCCGATGGAGCTTTGCGGAGAACTGGGGCTGTCCCAAAAGGTCAAGCGTCGTCGAATGGTGCTTGGCCGAAGTCGATCTGGTTGGGGCGATCGCCGTGGCAAAGTTTACGGCGTTGTCGAACGCCGTCGTTTTAACCTTTACGCGGTCCCCGAATTGTCGCTCGAAGCAACGGTTTTTCCAGTTTCGCAATAAAAATGGGCTCGCCGAAGTCCGTCGCGAAACATTGTTCGGCCGGATTCCGTCTAAATGGGCGATAAAATTCCATGCTGATGCGATTTTCCAAGAAAAGGAGCATGACCGTGTTCAAACGAGCCGTTCCGCTCGCGATCGCGCTTATCGTGTCCGCCGCCCTGACATCTTGCCGAAATGCCGAGTTGCCGTCCTCGGACAAGCCGGAGCCGGCATCCTCGGAATGAAGCGAACAATCAAGCCAAAACGGTCCGTCTGGATCTGGCGAGGGGAGAGTTGTCGGATTGGCAAACCGACGGCGATTCCGCCGGTGCGGGCGATTCTCCGGATTATCGGAGCACGAGCCCCGACGGAGCATGGATCGCCTCTTATGGGGAAGAGAGCGGCGGCATCTGGGGCGCCGATGCGGCGACCGGGACACGCGAGCAGTGGACGAGGGGGAAAGGGGACGCGCAGCCGCTGTGCTTCCGGACAGCTCCGGCTTTATTTATTTGAAGGATACGGGGGAGCGGCTCGGCGACGGAGCGGGCCCGAAATACGGGCTCGCCAAATACGAACTGGCCGGCCGGAAGTCCGAGGACCTGCCCTTCGAGCGCGGCTTCTGGGGCGCGATCGAATGGATGACGCCCGGGCGGACCCTGCTGGCGAAGAACGGCTTCGACGACGTTTTCGGCCTCCAAGTCGTCGATCTGGAAGCCGGACAAGAGAAGCAAATCTTGTCGACGGACGATGTCGATTACGCCAGGTACGCTTACAATCCGTTCGCCAGGCAGCTCCTGATAAGTGAACAAGGCAAGCTGACGTTCTGCTCGGACACGGGCGCGAAGCTGTCTGTGGTGCCTTGGCCGGACGGACTTGACGAAGCCACGCGAAAAAATCCGAACTTTTCGCAGGAGCCGGGAGATGGCGCAGCTCTTTACTACTTGGCGGCGTCTCAAGGGGGGCGCGTCGGACCCGACGGTTCCGGTTCTCCCCGGACGGGACCCGGCTGGCTTATCAGCTCGGCGCGATCGGAGAGAGCGCAGGCGATGCCGTTCGCGGGGCCAGGCTCGTTCTGGCGAAAGCCGACGGAACCGGGCCGGCCGCGCTGATGCAAGATTACTTCCGGATCTCCCCATACGAGTGGACGCCGTCGTCCGGGAAGATCGTCGTCCTCTTCACCCCGATCGACCGCGCAGATGAAGCCTATGTCGGGTGGATAGCCGTGCCGGAAGACCGACCCCGGTCTTGAGTGTCCACTCCGCCCTTCGATCAGGCGTTTGCGAAGCTGGCGCAGGCGCCGCATGACCGGCTCCAAACTGTTAAGGCAAATCCCTTGACATCCGCCCCGATGTTGCGTAACATAAGGAACGTAGTTTGGCTGTTAAGTGGTTTTCCTTGACATAGGCGAAGGAGTGAACCTTTGTGCATGGGGAGAACGCGCTGGAGAAGACGAATCGGATCAACGTTTTGTTCGATTTTTACGGGTCTCTCCTGACGGAGAAGCAGCAGATGTTCCTGAAGTGTTACTACCACGACGATTATTCCTTGAGCGAGATTGCCGACGATTTCGACATCAGCCGGCAAGCGGTTTACGAACACCTGAAGCGCTCGGAACAGATATTGGAAGACTACGAGAAGAAACTCGGCCTTGCGGCGCGGCACGAACGGCTGCGGGCCGGGCTCATGCGGCTCGAACAACAGATCGGGGAGCTGCCCGATCCTTGGCGGGAGAAGCTGCGCAGCACGGCGGATTTGATCCGCGGGGCGGAAGCCGGGTACACCCCGGAAGGCGCCGCGGGCAACTAGCGTTAGCCGAACGAAAGGAGGGAACGGTTATGGCGTTCGAAGGATTGACGACACGGCTGCAGAATGTGTTCGGCAAGCTGAGAGGCAAAGGCAAGCTGTCGGAGGACGACGTCAACGAAGCGATGCGCGAGGTCCGGTTGGCTTTGCTCGAAGCCGACGTCAACTTCAAGGTTGTCAAGGATTTTATCGCCAAGGTCAAGGAGAAAGCCGTCGGCGCGGAAGTGCAGAAGAGCTTCACGCCGGGCATGGTCGTCGTCGACATCGTTCACAAGGAACTGATCGAGCTGATGGGCGGCACGCAGGCGAAGCTGGCGAAGTCGAACCGTCCGCCGACGGTCGTTCTGATGGCCGGCCTGCAGGGCGCCGGCAAGACGACGCTCACCGGCAAGCTGGCGAAGCTGCTTCAAACGCAGAACCATAAGCCGCTGATGGTGGCCGGCGACATTTACCGTCCTGCCGCGATCAAGCAGCTGGAAGTGCTCGGGGGCCAGATCGGCGTGCCCGTGTTCACGCTGGGAGACCAGGTAAGCCCGGTCGAGATCGCGAAGCAGGGCGTCCAGCTGGCGAAGGAGCAGGGCAACGATTACGTGCTGATCGACACCGCCGGCCGCTTGCAGATCGACGAAGCGCTGATGGACGAGATCAAGCGGATCCACGAGGCGGTCAAGCCCGACGAGACGCTGCTCGTCGTCGACGCCATGACCGGTCAGGAAGCCGTCAACGTCGCGAAGAGCTTTCACGAGCAGCTCGCGCTGACGGGGGTCGTGCTGACGAAGTTGGACGGCGACACCCGCGGCGGCGCCGCGCTGTCGGTCAAGGCGGTGACCGGCTGCCCGATCAAGTTCGCCTCCACGGGCGAGAAGATCGACCAGCTGGAGGCGTTCCATCCCGACCGGATGGCATCCCGGATTCTCGGCATGGGCGACATGCTCTCCCTGATCGAGAAGGCGCAGTCGAACATCGACGCGGAGAAGGCGAAGGATCTCGAGCGCAAGATGCGCACCGCCGAGTTCACGTTCGACGATTTCCTCGAACAGATGGAGCAGATGCGCAAGCTCGGGCCGCTCGATCAGCTGCTCGACATGCTGCCCGGCATGAACAAGCTGAAGGGCAATCCGAACTTCAAGATCGACGAGAAGCAGATCGCGCGCACCGAAGCGATCGTCAAATCGATGACGAAGGCCGAGAAGCAGAAGCCCGACATCATCAACTACAATCGGCGCAAGCGGATCGCCGCGGGCAGCGGCACGACCGTCGCCGACGTGAACCGGCTGCTCAAGCAGTTCGAGGACATGAAGAAGATGATGAAGCAGTTTTCCGGCATGATGGGGCCCAAAGGGCCGAAGGGCGGCATGAAGGCGCTCAAGGGCATGCTCGGCGGCAAGAACATGAGATTTCCGTTCTAACCCGATAACTTCGTTAAGGAGGTGAAAGCAATGGCAGTTCGTATCCGTTTGAAACGTATGGGCGCTCATAAAGCTCCTTTTTACCGCGTGGTCGTATCCGATTCCCGTTCGCCGCGTGACGGCCGTTTTATCGAGGAGATCGGCATTTATAACCCGGTCGCTCAACCGGCTCAAGTTCAAATCAACGAAGAGAAAGCTCTGAAATGGCTGCAAAACGGCGCGCAAGCGTCCGATACGGTCCGCAATCTTCTGAGCAAAGCTGGCGTTCTGAAGAAGTTCCACGAATCCAAGCTCCAGAAGTAAGACGTCTCATTACCCGGAGGGCTAAGCCATGGAACAACTGATTCGGGTTATCGCCCGAGCTTTGGTGGATCATCCGGAAGACGTGCGAATTCAGGTCAAGGAAGACGCGCGCGGCCTGGTGTACGAGCTTTCCGTTCATCCGGGCGATGTCGGTAAAGTCATCGGCAAGCAGGGGCGCATCGCGAAGGCGCTGCGCACGGTCGTCGCTTCCGCCGCCGTCAAGGAGCGGAAACGCGTCATCGTGGACATCGTGTCGGAATAATGCCAACCGAAGGGCCGGGTATGCTAAGAAGGCATGTCCGGCCCTTCGTGTCGGCAGGCGGCGGCTTAGCCGCGCGCGGTAATGGCGGAAAACTAGCGAAAGGGGCGACTTCCATGGCGGAAGAGCGCATGCTGAACGTAGGCAAAATCGTCAATACCCACGGCATTCGCGGCGAGGTGAAGGTGTGGCCGCAAACCGATTTTCCGGATGTGCGCTTTCGCCGGGGAAGCCGTCTCGTGCTCTGTCCTCCCGAAGCCGGGGAACCGGTCGAGGTCGAAGTCGCGGGCTCCCGCGAGCAGAGCAACGTTTATGTGTTGAAGCTCAAGGGCTTCGACAATATTAACCAGGTGGAAAAGTACAAAGGCTGGATGCTGAAGGTGCGCGGCGAAGACCGCGTCGAACTGGAGGAAGGCGAATATTACGTCCGGGACATCGTGGGCTGTTCCGTCGTAACGGACGAAGGCGAGACGCTGGGCGAAATCACCGACGTTCTGTCCCCCGGCGCGAACGACGTCTGGGTCGTCAAACGGCCGAAGGGCAAGGAGCTGCTGCTCCCTGTCATTGACGACGTCGTGCTCGGCGTCGACGTGCCCGGACGGATCGTCAAAGTGCGCCTGATGGAAGGACTGCTGTAACATGCGCATCGACGTGCTCACGTTGTTCCCGGAAATGTTCGATGGCGTGTTCGGCAGCAGCATCCTCGGCAAAGCCCGCGACAAAGGCCTCGTCTCCCTGTCGACGGTCAATTTCCGGGATTACGCCAATAATAAACATAACACGGTCGACGACACGCCGTACGGCGGCGGAGGCGGCATGGTGCTCAAGCCGGAGCCGATTTTCGCCGCCGTAGAGGATGTCGTGCGCCAGGCGAGCGAGCAGGAGTCGGCCCGGGACGAGGAGTCCGGGACGGGAAAGGCCCGCGTCGTGCTCATGTGTCCGCAGGGCGAGAAGTTCACGCAGGCCAAAGCGCGGGAGCTGGCCGCAGAGGAGCATCTCGTCTTCATTTGCGGCCATTACGAAGGCTATGACGAGCGCATCCGCGAGCATCTCGTGACGGACGAGCTGTCGATCGGCGATTACGTGCTGACGGGCGGCGAGCTGCCGGCGATGGTCGTCATCGACGCGGTCGTCCGTCTGCTGCCCGGCGTCCTCGGCAACGAGCAATCGGCGGTGCGGGATTCGTTCAGCGACGGGCTGCTCGAATATCCGCATTATACGCGGCCTCCCGTTTTCCGCGGCTGGAAGGTGCCGGACATGCTGCTCTCCGGACATCACGCCGAGATCGAGAAATGGCGGCGCGCGCAATCGCTGGCGCGAACGCTCGCCCGAAGGCCGGACTTGCTCGAGTCGGCGGAGCTCTCCGACAAGGAACGGCAATGGCTCGCGTCGGAGCGGGCCCGCCTGTCCGGCGAAGCGCCGGAACCGGACTGAGCAGCCTGAGCTTGTATGGACACCGGCGCTTTCTCTTATGAATCGAACCCGGCTTCGGAGCCTTGCGCCGATTTTGGGCATTGGCCGCAAATCGCGGTTGTGTTCCGGAACGGAATATGATAGAATTTCAGGTGTTGTGTGCGCCGATTTGCCCGTTCGTTTAAGCGAGCGGTGCCATCGGCCGTAAGTCGGACGGTCCTCTGCACGCCATGAGGCGAATGAGCGCATTCGCGGAGCGGGGCACGAACGTCTGTGAGGAGAGGAGTGAAGACTCGAATGAACTTGATTCAAGCGATCACGCAAGACCAACTTCGCAAAGACATTCCCAGCTTCCGTCCCGGCGACACGCTGAAGGTTTACGTTAAAGTCGTCGAGGGTTCCCGCGAGCGGGTTCAGTTGTTCGAAGGCGTCGTCATCAAGCGTCGCGGCGGCGGAATCAGCGAAACGTTCACGGTTCGCAAAATTTCGTACGGCGTAGGCGTCGAACGCGCATTCCCGGTCCATTCGCCACGCATCGAGAAGATCGAAGTGGCTCGCCGCGGCAAAGTGCGTCGTGCGAAGCTGTACTACCTGCGCGGCCTGCGCGGTAAAGCGGCTCGTATCAAAGAGATTCGATAAGAGCGTCAAAGGGGGGGCTTGGCGGTGTTCAAGTCCTCCTTTTTGCATTTTCCCGGAAAAAAGGCGTTGGATCGTCCCAGAGGGAGAGTAAGAGCAGGAGAGAGGCGAATCGACATGGATCAATCGCACGATCGGAAAAGCGCAGATACGGCCGGCCCAGACGAATACGCAAGGCTGGTCGATGCGGACAATAGGAACTCCATCCCCCCATCGAATACTTCCGAAACGGACAGTCCGCCCTTTCCGGGTCCGGGTCAGCCTCCCGAAGGGCCGAGGCGGAAGAAGTCCTCTTCCAAGGCCGGAAACGAACTGACCGAGTGGATCAAGGCGCTCGTCATCGCAGGCATTCTCGTATTCGTCATTCGGTGGCTGCTCGTCTCCCCGTTCATCGTGGACGGCGAGTCGATGGAGCCGAACTTCCAGAACAGGGAACGGATTATCGTCAACAAAGTGTTGTACGATTTCCGTCAGCCCAAGGCCGGCGAAGTGATCGTGTTCCACGTTCCGGACGAAAAGCGCGATTTCATCAAGCGGGTAATCGCGGTGCCCGGCGATAAGGTCAAAGTTGAAGGAGACACCGTCTATGTCAACGGCAAGCCGATCGACGAGCCTTATTTGAAAAAGGCGATCGCCGAGGCGCACGCGGAAGGCCGAGCCTACAACGATACGGATTTTCCGGAAGGCACCGTGCCGGCAGGGACGCTGTTCGTCATGGGCGACAACCGTTCCAACAGCAAAGACAGCCGCATGATCGGATACATACCGATGAGCCGGGTTGTCGGCCGTGCCGAGCTGATTTTCTGGCCGCTGAAGGATATCAATTACATCGGACGCGGATACTGACGAGTGCGGCAAACCGCTTGCGGGTCCGCGCGGCGAGCGGGAGGGAAGCGTCATGACGATTCAATGGTTTCCGGGTCATATGACGCGGGCCAAACGCCAAATCGAAGAAAAACTGAAGCTGATCGACGTCGTGTTCGAGCTGCTCGACGCGAGGGTGCCGATGTCCAGCCGCAATCCGATGATCGACGAAATTGTCGGGCCGAAGCCGCGCCTCATTCTGCTGAACAAAGCGGATCTGGCCGATGCGGAGACGACGAACAAATGGATCGACTGGTTCCGTTCGTTCGGCCGCGAGGTGCTCGCGATCGATGCGAACACCGGCACGGGCGTCAAGGAAATCGGCGGGCGCGTGAAGACGCTGCTGAAGGAGAAGATCGATCGCCAGATTGCCAAAGGCATGAAGCCGCGTCCGGCCCGGGCGCTCATCGTCGGCATCCCGAACGTGGGCAAGTCGACGCTGATCAACAAGCTGGCCGGCCGAACGGCGGCCGTAACCGGGGATCGCCCGGGCGTCACCAAAGGCCAGCAATGGATCCGTACCGGCGGAGAGCTGGAGCTGTTGGACACGCCGGGCATTCTGTGGCCGAAGTTTGAGGACCCGGAGGTCGGCTTCAAGCTGGCCGCGACGGGCGCGATCAAGGAGGAAGTGCTCCAGATCGAGGAAGTGGCGTGCTACGTGCTCCAGTGGCTGGCGGCCGAATACGGCGATACGCTTAAGGACAGGTACGGCCTTGCGGATTTGCCTTCGGAGCTGCCGGACATCGCGGCGGCCGCCGGCGTGCTCGAGGAGATCGGGCGCCGCCGGGGTTGTCTCGCGGGCGGCGGCCACGTCGATTATACGAAAGCGGCGGGCGTGCTGCTGCGGGATTTGCGCTCGGGCAAGCTGGGGCGCATTACGCTGGAAGCTCCGGTTATCTGAGCTTGGCGCTTACGTCTCCGGCGCGGGAAACGGTCGATGCCATCGACTCGTTCCCGCGCCGGATTTTTTTGTAGAAGGGTGTTTATGAAGAAACTCTCCGCAGGTTTGTAGGCTCGCGAAGCGCCTGACGCGGCGCTGTAAGCCGCAGATGTCGGGTTACTGCACGCTACCGTGAAAGATTTTTATCGGATCAGGTTGCCGAAACCGCTTTTTACAGGGAAAATGAAAGAAAGAGTTGAGGACCTTTTGTCCGCGGACAGGGGACGAAAGGTGCGGAAAGGGCGCAAGGGACGAGCAAATATGGCGAAGACGAGCAAGAAGGAACAGGAGCAGGAGCAGGAGAAGGAGAAGGAGACAAACAAGCGGAAAACGCGGGGACGGCAGACGGAGGCGGAACCGGTTAACCGTCTTGAATTCGAGGGCGGGTTATGGGCGCAAGGCTTGACGGCGGTGGCCGGCCTTGACGAGGTCGGACGCGGTTGCCTGTTCGGCGACGTGGTGGCGGCTGCGGTCATTTTGCCGCCGGGTCTCGTGCTGGACGAGATCGACGATTCCAAGCAGCTCAGCGAGAAAAAGCGGGAGCGGCTTTACGACGTCATTTTGGAGCACGCGGTAGCCTGGTCCGTTGCGAGAGTGGACGCCCCGACCGTCGATCGCATCAACATCCGCCAAGCTTCCCGCCTGGCGATGAAGATGGCGGTGGAATCGCTGGCCGTTCGGCCCGAGCATTTGCTGATCGACGCGGAGACGGTGAGCCTGGACATTCCCCAGACGCCGATTATCAAGGGCGACGCCAGAAGCCAGTCGATCGGAGCGGCGTCGATCGTGGCCAAAGTGACGCGCGACCGGCTGTGCCGCGACGTATGGGACGCGCTTTATCCGGGCTTCGGGCTCGCGGCGAACAAAGGCTACGCAACGAGAGAGCACCGGGAAGCGCTGCTCCGGATGGGGCCGACGCCGATGCATCGCAGAACGTTTCTGGAAGGAATATTGGCCGAGCAGCAGCAATTGTTTTAGCGGAAATCTGCAGCTTGAAGCGATATTCGCCGATACATAGGGTAGGGAAACGGAAGGAACGGAGGCGACAACGATGAGCATGAACGTCGGGGCGATCATGAGAGCGCTGCTTGGCGACGGACAGCCTGCCGATTCCCGCGCGCTGGAGCTTAAGGTCGGCCAAATCGTCCGGGGCGTGCTGCTCGAAATGCTTGACGAGGGCGAGGCGGTCATCCAAATCAACGGGGTGCACGTGCGGGCCCGGCTGGACACGGAGCTTCCCGTCGGCAAGGGGACGCTGCTTCAGGTTCAGCAGCCGGCGGCCGGCGGGGAGATCGTGCTGAAGGCGCTGGCCGATCCGGCGGAGCTGCCTCCCGACGAGACGATGAAAGACGTCGTCAAATCGTTCGGGCTACCGGAGCAGAAATGGAGCTTCGAGCTGCTTCGCGGGCTGAAAAGGGACGGTTATCCGATCGACAAGATGACGGCGGCGTGGTTCAGGCAGGCGGCCGAGACGCTGCCGGCCGGCGCGGATCCGCAGGAGTGGATGAACGCGGCCGGCGTGGCGTTCCGGCGCGGGCTGGAGCCGACGGAGACGACGATCGCTTCGCTGCGTCAGACGTTGTACGGGCCTCCGGTCGGCGAGCGGCTCGATCAGTTGCAAGCACAGTTGACCGCGTATTTGGAGCGGCCGGGCGATTCGTCGGAGCAGACGAAAGCGCTGGCCGCCCGGGCGCTGCAGCTGCTTGCGCAAGGGAACGCCCTGCTCGCTCAGGGGGGCGAGCAGCTGTCCGCTCCGCCGCGCTCTGCGGTGCCGGCGGCGGGGCCGCAGCCGGCACCGCAGAGCGCCGGCGAAGGCTTGAAGCCGGCGGATGCGCGCATGGCGGCGGGACGAGACGAGTCGGCGGCTGCCGGCGAAGAGAGCCGGGCGCCGTTCGCGCCGGCCGGGAAGGATGCCGGCGTCTCCAGGCCGGCCGGCGCCTTAGCGGAGGCGGACATTCCCGGGAGCGACGGAGGCAAGTCCCGCTTGGGGGGGCCGGTGGGCGCACCTGGCGAACGGGGGGCGTATCCGGCGGGCGGCGTTGCAGCCGAGCCGGGCGCCGCGGCCGAAGCGCCGGCGCTTCGGCCGGGGGCGGACAGCCAAGCCTCGGCTCAGGCGAAGCCGTCGGCGTTGCCGCCGCAACCGACGCCGGAAGCGCCGGCGCCGCCGCCGGCCGCGCCGAACGCGGCGGGCGAACGCGCCTCCGCCGCGGGAGCCCGGGAAGCGGCGCCTTCGTCCGGCGCCGCTTCCCGGGAGGACGCCGCCGCCTTGAACACCGGCGGCACCGCCGCAGGCGCTGGCGCCGCGCCGCAGCGGCAGGAAGCGGCCTGGATCGGCCGCTTCCTGCAATGGCTCGGCGTGGAGCATGAGCGGCAGGCGATGCAGCTGCCGGGAGAGCCCGCCGCCCACGGCGGAAGAACGGCCGACGCCGGCGATGGCGTCGGCGCCGAATCCGCGCGGGCGGGGGATTCGCTGAAGGGCGCGCTGCTCGCCCTGGCGTCCAGCGACGATTTGCCGCCGGCGCTGCGCGAGGCCGCGCAAGGCATGGCCCAGCAAATTACGGGCCAGCAGCTGCTGCTCTCTTCGGAGCGGCAGAACATGGCGCTCATGAGCCATATGACGCTGTTCGTGCCGATGAAAGGGCCGAACGGCGATACGACGGCGACGATCCACGTGCAAACCCGTAGAGGCCGCAAGGGCGAATGGGACGCGGACAACTGCCGCCTGCTGTTCGACCTTCGGATGAGCCATTTGGGCGATACGGTCGTAGACGTCCATGTCGTCGACAAAGTCGTCTCCCTCAAGCTGCTGAACGACCGCCCCTGGGTGGCCGAATTGGTGGACGCAGCCAAGGACGAAGCGGTCTCGGGCTTGCGGGCCGCCGGGTATCAGCTGCTCTCGCTCAAGACGGCGCCTTTCCCGGCGCCTGCGAACGACGCGGAGACGGCCGGCGCCGCCTCAAGCGCCCCGACGGCCTCGCTCGGCCCGCTCGACCGGATCGGATCGGCCGCTGACGCGTACGCGGCCAAGCCGTACAAGGGGGTCGACTACCGGGCATGAATCCGAATTCGCGCGAATCCGCCGGGGATTCCGGCAGCGGCACGCTGCCGCGCAAGGCGGTAGCGCTCAAATACAATCCGGAGACCGCATCCGCGCCCGTCGTCGTGGCCAAAGGCAAAGGCCATCTCGCCGAAGAAATCGTCCGTCGAGCGCAAGAGAATGGCGTGCCGATCCAGGAGGACCCGTCGCTGGTCGAAGTGCTCTCCAAGCTCGACCTGGAGCAGGAGATTCCTCCGGAGCTGTATCGCCTCGTGGCGGAGGTACTCAGCTTTGTCTATCGCGCCGACCGAAGGGCCGGCCTGAGGAGGGACGATGCTCTGTTGTCCGGCAGGCCGGGTTTCTAACAGCGTTCGAACGAGTTGCGTGCGGGAATCCTTGCCGGAGGACCGATGGAAGGGACGGAGCGCGACTCTGTACGGCATGCTCAAGCGGATGTAAGGGCGTTGACGTCGGGGCGGCTCGCGCCGGCGGGTCGTCTTATGAAGGTAACGGGAACGAATGACTGGGGGAGGTTGCGAGATGAAAGGGCGATCGTCGCAGAGCCGCACCGCGAATTGGAATCGGCGCCGGGAGACGGGCAGGGCTGCGGAAGAGGCCGCAGCCCTGCATTTGCTCGACCTCGGCTATGCCATTCTCGAGCGCAATTGGCGCTGCCGCTCGGGCGAGATCGACCTGATCGCCCAGGACGGCGATGCGCTCGTTTTCGTCGAGGTGCGGTCGCGTCGCAACCCGTCCCGCTTCGGAACGGCGGTGGAAGCGGTCACTCCCCGCAAGACGGCCCAGGTTCGAAGCGTCGCCCAGGTGTATCTCGCCATGAAGCCGGTCCGAACGGGCCCCATCCGATGCGACGTCGTCGCCGTCACGTTCGACGGCCTCGGAGAGGTCGCCGAGCTGAAGCATCTGAAGGGAGCGTTCTAGCGCTCGAGCTTCGACGGAAGCGGTTAACGCCTGACGGAAGAACAATCGTGCGCGATTCGGGATGGCGAGGAAGATCAGCCAGGAGAACTTTGAAGCGGCTTCTCAATCAAGCAAATAGGCTTGAAAGCGCCCCGTCCGCCGCCTCTAACCCGTTACGTTCGTATCCAGACAACGGTAACGCACCGCTTCCGCGACATGCTCTTCCGTGATGCGGTCGCTGCCGGCGAGATCGGCGATCGTGCGCGACAGCTTGAGGATGCGGTCGTGGGCACGGAAGCTTAGCCCGAGGCTCGCATACGCGTTCGCCAGCAGCGCTTCGGCTTCCGGGGCCAGCTTCGCGTGCTGTGCGAGCAGCTTGCCGAACAATTCGCTGTTCCATCGGATTCCGCTGCCCCGGTAGCGGAATTGTTGGCGTTCACAGGCTTCCGCCACCAGCGCCCGGCCTTCGGCGGAAGACATGCCGCGCCCGGCGGCTCCCGGGGCCGCCTGCCGGGGCATCTCCGCCTGCAGGTCGATCCGGTCGGCGAGCGGTCCGGACATGCGGGCGCGATACCGCGCGACGGTAAGCGTAGAGCAGGTGCAGGGCCGTTCCGATCCCCAAAACCCGCACGGGCAAGGATTGGCGGAACCCGCCAGCATGAAATGGGCCGGGAAGCTCACGGCACCCCGCACGCGGCCGATCGTCACCTGCCGCTCCTCCAGCGGCTGCCGCAAAGCTTCGAGCGCCGCGCGCGGAAATTCCGGCATCTCGTCGAGGAACAGGACGCCGTGATGCGCCAGGGTCGCTTCGCCCGGCTTGGGCACGGAGCCGCCTCCGATGAGGCCGGCCGCCGATACCGAATGGTGCGGCGAGCGGAACGGCCGCTCCCGGATCAGACCTTGGCGCTCGCCCTGAAGCTTGCCGCTGACGCTGTAAATTTTCGTGACGGCGAGCGCTTCCTCGTCGTCCAGAGGGGGCAGCAGGGAGGGAAGGCGGCGGCAGAGCATCGTTTTGCCCGTGCCCGGAGGGCCGACGAACAGCACGTTGTGCATGCCGGCGGCCGCGATAAGAAGGGCGCGCTTGCCGTGATGCTGGCCGATGACGTCGCTTAAATCCGGTTCCGTACCGTTAAGGGCGAAGCCGGGGAATCCGCCCGATGTCCGGACCCCGTTTTCCTCCCGCGAGACATAAGCATCTTCCCCGCCTTGAATCCACTCCTGGAGCGACCCGATTCCGACAACCTGTATCCCTTCGATCAGCGAAGCTTCGGCGACGCAGGCTCGAGGCACCACCACCCGCTTAAGCCCTTCCTTGCGCGCCCGTTCGACCATCGGCAGAACGCCGGGAACGGGCTTCACTTCGCCGCTGAGCGACAGCTCTCCGACGAGCAGCGTTCCGTCCGGCGGCGGCTCCGGCAGCTGCCCGCTCGCTCCGAGAATGCCCGCGGCGATGGCGAGGTCGAACGCGGTGCCTTCCTTGCGCATGTCGGCGGGCGCGAGGTTGACCGTGATGCGGTCGAGCGGAAACTTCATGCCGCCGTTCTGAATGGCGGCTCGCACCCGTTCCACGGATTCCCGGACGGCCGGGTCCGGCAACCCGACGATCGCGATCTGGGGCAGCCCGGACGACAGGTTCACTTCCACCTCGATCAGCCGCCCCTCGACGCCGACGACGGTCGCTCCGAGCATTTTCACATACATAACAAAAAACACCCTCCTCCCGCAACGTGTCCGTTGGCGGCGAAAGGTGCTTCCTTCCCGCGCTTGTCCTTTGAGATAAGTTAAGTCTAATTCGCAAGGACGTTCGCTGTCAACATCGGCTTGTTCATTTCAGCATCGGCCGGCGATAAAATGGGAATTCCTAATATGGATTCCGCTCCATTCATTCTCATGTTGAGATGAAATCATTGCCGATTGGGACTAAAAATTTGATGAAAAAGAGAGGAAGACGCGTTCAAAAGGTGATACAATAGGAAAGGTTTAGGTACATGGACATGTACTGAGAATTTTGCGATGCGTGCAAACGGGAGGATGCTAGGCCATGAATATTCATGAGTATCAAGGCAAGGCAGTCTTGAGACAGTACGGCGTCTCCGTGCCGAACGGCAAAGTCGCGTTTACCGTGGACGAGGCCGTCAAAGCGGCGGAGGAGCTCGGTACGCCTGTCGTCGTCGTCAAAGCGCAGATTCATGCGGGCGGACGCGGCAAGGCCGGCGGAGTCAAGGTAGCCAAAGGTCTGGACGAAGTGAGAAAATATGCCGAAGAGCTTCTCGGCAAAGTGCTCGTCACCCACCAGACGGGTCCGGAAGGCAAAGAAGTGAAGCGCCTGCTCATCGAAGAAGGCTGCGACATTAAGAAAGAATATTACATCGGCCTCGTCGTCGACCGCGGCACCGGCCGCGTCGTTCTGATGGGTTCGGAAGAAGGCGGCACAGAGATCGAGGAAGTGGCGGCCCGCACCCCGGAGAAGATCGTCAAGGAAGTGATCGATCCGGCGGTCGGCCTGACGACGTTCCAAGCTCGCCGCTTGGCTTACGCCATCAACATCCCGAACGAGCTGATCAACAAAGCGATCAAGTTCATGCTGTCGCTGTACGCGGCATTCGTGGACAAGGACTGCTCCATCGCCGAGATCAACCCGCTCGTCGTCACCGGCGGCGGCGACATTATCGCGCTCGACGCGAAGCTGAACTTCGACTCCAACGCGCTGTTCCGCCACAAGGACATCGTGGAGCTCCGCGACCTGGACGAAGAAGACGAGAAGGAAATTCAAGCTTCCAAATACGATCTGTCTTACATCGCGCTGGACGGCAACATCGGCTGTATGGTCAACGGCGCCGGTCTGGCGATGGCGACGATGGACATTATCAAATATTACGGCGGCGAGCCCGCGAACTTCCTCGACGTAGGCGGCGGCGCCACGAAAGAGAAAGTAACCGAAGCGTTCAAGATCATCCTTAGCGACAAGAACGTCAAGGGGATTTTCGTCAACATTTTCGGCGGGATCATGAAGTGCGACATCATCGCCGAAGGCGTTGTGGCGGCCGCTCGCGAGCTCGGTCTCGACAAACCGCTCGTCGTGCGCCTGGAAGGCACGAACGTGAAATTGGGCAAAGAAATTTTGAACGGATCCGGCCTCAATATCGTGGCGGCCGATTCGATGTCCGACGGCGCGCAAAAAATCGTGTCGCTCGTGAAATGACAAGGGAGAACGAACCGGGGAGTGTGAAATCATGAGTATTCTGATCGATAAAAACACCAAGGTGATCACCCAAGGCATTACGGGCGCGACGGGATCTTTCCACGCCAAGGGTGCTCTTGAATACGGCACGCAAATGGTCGGCGGCGTCACGCCGGGCAAGGGCGGCCAAACGATCGATTTCGACCTGGAAAACGGCACGAGGGTTACGCTGCCGATTTTCAACACGGTCAAAGAAGCGGTTGCGGCGACGGGCGCTACGGCTTCCGTCATTTATGTCGCGCCTCCGTTCGCGGCCGACTCGATCATGGAAGCGGTAGACGCCGAGCTTGACCTTGTCATCTGTATCACGGAAGGCATTCCGGTGCTCGACATGGTCAAGGTGAAGCGGTACATGGAAGGCAAGAAAACCCGCCTGATCGGACCGAACTGCCCGGGCGTCATTACGCCGGAAGAGATCAAAATCGGCATTATGCCGGGCTATATTCACAAGAAAGGCCACGTCGGCGTCGTTTCGCGTTCCGGTACGCTGACGTACGAAGCCGTTCACCAGCTGACGACGCGCGGCATCGGCCAATCGTCCGCGGTCGGCATCGGCGGCGACCCGGTCAAAGGCTCCGAGTTCATCGACATTCTGCGCCTGTTCAACGAAGACCCGGATACTTACGCGGTCATCATGATCGGCGAGATCGGCGGCACGGCGGAAGAGGAAGCGGCCGAGTGGATCAAGGCGAACATGACGAAGCCGGTCGTCGGCTTCATCGGCGGCGCCACCGCGCCTCCCGGCAAGCGCATGGGCCATGCCGGCGCCATCATCTCCGGCGGCAAGGGAACGGCGGCCGAGAAGATCGCCAAGCTCGAAGAGTGCGGCATCCGCGTCGCTCCGACGCCGTCCGACATGGGTTCGACGCTCGTCAGCGTGCTTGAAGAGCGCGGTTTGCTGGAGAAGTGCAAAAGCTGATCGAACGGGTGTATAATAAACCCGTTGCATAACGGATAGGCAAGCAGCCTTCCGCACTCCCTCGGGGGAGCGTGGCGGGCTGCTTTTTTGCGTTATTGGCCGATGGAGGGGGCAGCAAGCGGAAAAAACCGTCTTGTCGAGCGCATGGCGGGGGGCAAGAGGAAAGCGACATGATAAGCGGCAATGCCATCTTATATTCTTATATCTATGGAAGGAGAAGATCGGGATGACGGATGCATTGAGCTTGACCGAAGCGATGATTGCGATGCACGAGACGGAGGGCGTCGGTTGGAAAACGATCGATCGCATCGTGCGCGGGGGAGGCGTCGAAGGGGCGCAGAACCGCCGCGAGGCGGATTGGCGGGAATTCGGCCTTTATCCGAAGCAGGCGGCGAAGCTCGTGGAGCGGCTGCGCCCCGAGGCCGTCGACATCGCGAGGCGGAAGCGGGCCCGCGCCGGCATGTCCGCCGTCACCGCCCTCGAGCCGGACTACCCCCGGCTGCTGCTGGAAATCGCCGATCCGCCTTGGGTGCTCTACTATATCGGCCGCCTGGAGCTGGCGAACCGGCTCGCCGTGGCCGTCGTAGGCACCCGGATGGCCACGGCGTACGGGCGCCGCGTCGCCGAAGACATCGCCGCCGCCTGCGCGCGCAGCGGCCTGACGGTCGTCAGCGGCCTGGCCAAAGGCATCGACGCCGCCGCGCATTCCGGCGCGCTCCCGCACCCCGCGGGCACCGTCGCCGTGCTGGCCACGCCCGCGGACACTCCCTACCCGTACGAGAACAGGGCGCTCTATCGGGATATTGCCAGACGCGGCCTGATCCTGTCCGAGACGCCGCAGGGAACCCCCTTGCATCCCGGCCAGTTCCCGCTGCGCAACCGCATTATCGCCGGGCTTACGATCGGAACTGTCGTCGTGGAAGCGGCCCAGCGCAGCGGAGCGATGATTACGGCGGATTTGGCGCTCAAGATGAACCGGGAAGTATTCGTCGTGCCCGGACCGATCACGTCGCCGCGCAGTCAAGGCCCGTTAAGCCTGCTTCGAACGGGGGCGAAGCCGGTCATGGAGGTCGAAGACATTCTGAAGGAATTTCCGTACCTGTTCCCGAATGAAGCTGGGCATCGGGCGGCGGAGCTGGCCGTCCAAGCCCAGGCGAGAGAGCTCGCCAGCGGCGAGCGCAAGCTGTACGATCTGCTGGCGGAACGGCCCCGAACGGTCGACGAGTTGGCGGAGGAAGGCGCTTTGGAAGTCGGTGAGCTGCACGCCGCGTTGCTCTCGCTTCAAATTAAGCGGATCGTTGAGCAAAGACCGGGAGCCGTATACGCCGTTATCGGAGTGCTCTGAGGCAGAAAAACCGCGCCCCCAACGGCTGCGAGACTCCTCGGCCCCTTTTTTAATAACCGATAACCAAGAGCTGCCGGCTTGTCCGCGGCTCTTTTCGCATCTTTCCTGGACCGGCATCATCCAAGCTGCGAACGCCATTTTGCCCGCAAATTTGACCTCAGCCTATGCAATAGGATACGATGTTTGCTGAGAATAGGAAAAACGACCTCCGGCGTCCTTCGCCGGCGTCAGGTTGCGAAGCGTGGACAGAATGCTTATGCTTACAAATAAAGCGCAACATTCACCAGCAATCCGGATTTGTATATACTGTCCTTTGACCGGCCGCGATTTGTCCGACAGCCGGCCTGCCGTCAAGGACCCGTCGACCGTAGGAGAGGAGGAATGGACGTGGCGGATTCGCTCGTTATTGTAGAGTCGCCGGCCAAGGCGAAGACCATAGGTAAATATCTGGGCAGCAAATTTATTGTCAAAGCGTCCATGGGCCACATACGCGATTTGCCGAAGAGCCAGATCGGTGTGGAGATCCAGAACGATTTTCAACCCAAATACATTACGATTCGCGGCAAAGGCAACGTACTTAAGGATTTGAAAGAAGCCAGCAAAAAGGTGAAAAAAGTGTACCTCGCGGCCGACCCCGACCGGGAGGGCGAAGCGATCGCCTGGCATTTGGCGCATTACCTCGAGATCGACCAGCAGGACGCTTGCCGCGTCGTTTTCAACGAAATTACGAAGCAGGCGGTCAAGGACGCCTTCAAGGCGCCCCGGCCGATCAATATGGACCTCGTCAATGCCCAGCAGGCGCGGCGCGTGCTGGACCGGCTCGTCGGCTACAAGATCAGCCCGCTGCTGTGGAAAAAAGTAAAGAAAGGTCTGAGCGCAGGCCGCGTGCAATCGGTCGCCGTCAAACTGATCATCGACCGGGAGAACGAGATCAAGGCGTTCGTTCCCGAAGAATATTGGAGCATCACGGCGCATTTGCTGAAGGACGGCACGGCTTTCGAAGCGAAGTTCCACTCGCTCGGCGACGACAAGAAGGAGCTGCGCAGCGAAGCGGACGTGAAGGAAGTGCTTGCGCAGATCGAAGGCAAGCCGTTCGTCGTCGGCGAGGTCAAGGAGAAGGAGCGCCAGCGCAACCCTTCGCCGCCGTTCATCACGAGCTCGCTGCAGCAGGAAGCCGCGCGCAAGCTGAACTTCCGCGCCTCCAAGACGATGCAGATCGCGCAGCAGCTCTATGAAGGCGTCGATCTCGGCAAGGAAGGCACGGTCGGTCTCATTACGTACATGAGAACCGATTCGACGCGCGTCTCTCCGGTCGCTCAAGAGGAAGCCCAGGGCTACATCGTCAGCAAGTACGGCGCGAACTACTACCCCGAGACGCCGCGCGTATACCTCAAGAAGAACGCGAACGCCCAGGACGCGCACGAAGCGATCCGTCCGACTTCCGTCCTGCGGGAGCCGGACGAGGTGAAGCCGTACCTGTCGCGCGACCAGCACCGGCTTTACAAGCTCATATGGGAGCGGTTCGTGGCGAGCCAGATGGCTTCGGCCGTCCTGGATACGATGACGGTCGATCTGGTGAACGGGCCGGCGACGTTCCGCGCGAACGGCTCCAAGCTCAAATTCCCGGGATTCATGAAGGTGTACGTGGAGAGCAACGACGACGGCACGACCGAGGAAGACCGGCTGCTGCCGCCGCTCGCGCAGGGCGACAAGGTGGAGACCGGCTCGCTCGATCCGAAGCAGCACTTTACGCAGCCGCCGCCGCGCTACACCGAAGCCCGCCTCGTCCGTACGCTCGAGGAGCTCGGCATCGGACGCCCGAGCACGTACGCGCCGACGCTGGAGACGATCCAGAAGCGGAACTACGTCGCCATCGAGGATAAGAAGTTTTTCCCGACGGAGCTCGGCGAACTGGTCATCCAGCTGATGGAGGAGTTTTTCCCGGAAATTCTCGACGTCGAATTCACTGCGAACATGGAAGACGATCTCGACCATGTGGAGGAAGGCAAGGAGAATTGGGTCGACGTCATCGGCGACTTCTACAAATCGTTCGAGAAGCGGCTGGAAGTCGCGGAGGACGAGATGAAGGAAGTCGAGATCAAAGACGAGCCGTCCGACGAGATTTGCGAGAAATGCGGCAACCCGATGGTTTACAAAATGGGCCGCTTCGGCAAGTTTCTCGCCTGCTCCGGCTTCCCCGAGTGCCGCAATACGAAGCCGATCGTCAAGGCGACGGGCGTGACGTGCCCGAAATGCGGCAAAGGGCATGTCGTCGAGCGGCGCAGCAAGAAGGGGCGCCTGTTCTACGGCTGCGACCGTTACCCCGATTGCGACTACGTCTCCTGGGACAAACCGGTCGCCAAGCCTTGCCCGGAATGCGGCGGCCTGATGGTCGAGAAGCGCGCGCGGGGCGACGTCAAATGGAATTGCACCCAGTGCGGCCATAGCGAGAACGCTCCGGAGACGGAAGAAGCGGCCGAGTAAACCGCAGGATTCATGCATTGCAGGAGGTTATACCGTTGAGTCAATATCGTCCCGTGACGGTCGTCGGCGCCGGTCTGGCGGGCAGCGAAGCTGCCTGGCAGATCGCGTCGCAAGGCGTTCCCGTCACTTTATACGAGATGCGCCCCGTGCGCCGCACGCCCGCGCATCATACCGACCGCTTCGCCGAATTGGTGTGCAGCAACAGCTTGCGCGCGAACGGCCTGACCAACGCGGTCGGCGTGCTGAAGGAGGAGATGCGGCGGTTCGGATCGCTCATTCTGTCCGCGGCGGACCGCCATGCCGTTCCGGCCGGCGGCGCCCTTGCGGTCGACCGGGAGGGCTTCTCCGGCGAAGTGACGTCCAGGCTGCGCGAGCATCCGCTCGTCACCGTCGTGAGCGAAGAGGTGACGCGCATTCCCGAAGACGGCATCGTCGTCGTCGCGACCGGGCCGCTGACGTCTCCGGAGCTGTCGGACCATATCCGCGAGCTGCTGGGCGAGGAATACTTCTACTTCTTCGATGCGGCCGCTCCGATCGTAGAGAAAGATTCGATCGATATGGAAAAGGTTTTCCTCGCTTCCCGCTACGACAAGGGCGAAGCGGCTTATCTGAACTGCCCGATGACCGAGGAGCAGTTCGAGGCTTTCTACGAGGCGCTGACGACCGCCGAGACGGCGGAAGTCAAAGACTTCGAGAAGCATATGGTGTTCGAAGGCTGCATGCCGATCGAGGTCATGGCCAGCCGGGGCAAGCAGACGATGCTGTTCGGCCCGCTGAAGCCGGTCGGGCTGGTCGATCCCCGCACGGGCAAGCAGCCTTATGCCGTCGTCCAGCTTCGCCAGGACAACGCGGCGGGCACGCTTTACAATTTGGTCGGCTTCCAGACCCATCTGAAATGGGGCGAGCAGAAGCGGGTGTTCTCGCTCATCCCGGGGCTCGAGAACGCGGAATTCGTCCGCTACGGCGTCATGCACCGCAACACGTTCATCAATTCGCCGAAGCTGCTGCGCCCCACGTACCAATTCCGCGGGCGGGACACGCTCTTTTTCGCGGGGCAGATGACCGGCGTCGAAGGCTATGTCGAATCGGCCGCTTCGGGCCTGATCGCCGGCTTCAACGCGGGCCGGCTGGCCAGAGGGCTCGAGCCGCTCGTCTTGCCGCCGCAGACGTCGCTCGGCAGCATGGCCGAATATATTACGACGGCGGATTTCCGCCATTTTCAGCCGATGAACGCGAATTTCGGACTTTTTCCTCCGCTTGACCGCAAGGTGCGCAGCAAGAAGGACAAGAACGAGCAAATCGCGGCCCGCGCCTTGGAAGCCATTGAACGTTTCCGATCGCAGACGTCGGATCGAACCGACATTCCGACACAGTGAAGCAGCGGCAGCCGAACCAGCGCCCGCTGCTTCGCCGCGTTTGAAGTTGCCGGAACCATGAAGGAGGTAGAGTTAATGGAGATGAGTTTTCACGCCACGACGATTTGCGCAGTGCGTCACAAAGGCAAAGGCGCGATCGCGGGAGACGGGCAAGTCACGTTCGGGGGCAGCATGGTCATGAAGCATACGGCGAAGAAAGTCCGCAGGCTTTACCGCGGCCAGGTGCTCGCGGGCTTCGCGGGCTCGGTCGCCGACGCGATCACGCTGTTCGAGAAGTTCGAGGGGAAGCTTGAAGAGCATCACGGCAACCTGCAGCGCGCGGCGGTCGAGCTGGCCAAGGATTGGCGCTCCGACCGCGTGCTGCGGCGTCTCGAGGCGATGATGATCGTCCTCGACAAGACGGGCATGCTTCTGCTGTCCGGCAACGGGGAAGTGATCGAGCCGGACGACGGCATTCTGGCGATCGGCTCGGGCGGCAGCTTCGCCATGGCGGCGGCCCGCGCGATGCAGCGCCACGCGCCCGAGCTGGAAGCGAAGGACATCGCGAGGAACGCTCTGCAGATCGCGTCGGAAATTTGCGTCTATACGAACGACAACCTCGTCGTGGAAGAAATTTAACGATTGGGAAGCGGAGGGAATCTTATGAACGATCAACTGACGCCCCGCCAGATCGTCGCGGAGCTGGACAAATACATTGTCGGGCAGAAGCAGGCCAAGCGCTCGGTCGCCGTCGCGCTTCGCAACCGTTACCGCCGCAGCCGCCTGCCGGAAGCGGTCCGGGACGAGATCGTGCCGAAGAACATTCTGATGATCGGGCCGACCGGCGTCGGGAAGACGGAGATCGCCAGACGCCTCGCGAAGCTCGTGCAGGCTCCCTTTGTCAAAGTGGAAGCGACCAAATTCACCGAAGTCGGCTACGTCGGGCGCGACGTCGAATCGATGGTGCGCGACCTGGTGGAGACGGCCATCCGCATGGTGAAGGAAGAGCGGATGGAGAAGGTGAAGGACAAGGCGGAGCAAGCCGCCAACGAGCGTTTGGCCGCGCTGCTCGTCCCCTCTCCTTCCAAACCGAAGAACCAGCGCAATCCGCTCGAGATGCTGTTCGGCGGCGGCCAGGGCGTCCCGTCCGACGAGCCGGAGCCCGTCGATCCCGCGCTTCAAAGCAAGCGTGCGGACGTGAAGGCGAAACTGGCGGCGGGTCTCCTGGAGAACGAGATCGTGGAGGTCGAAGTGGAAGACGCGGCTCCGTCGATGCTCGATCTGTTCGCGGGCTCCGGCCAGGAGCAGATGGGGCAGAGCATGCAGGAGATGTTCAGCCAGTTTCTGCCCAAGCGGCGCAAGAAGCGCAAGCTGACGGTCAAGGAAGCGCGCAAGGTGCTGACCTTGGAGGAAGCGAACAAGCTGATCGACATGGACGACGTCGTCGCCGAATCCGTGCGGAGGGCCGAGCAATCGGGCATCATTTTTATCGACGAGATCGACAAAATCGCCAGCAACGGCCGCGGACAAGGGCCCGACGTCTCCCGTGAAGGGGTTCAGCGGGACATCCTGCCGATCGTCGAAGGGTCGACCGTCGTGACCAAATACGGGCCCGTCAAGACGGATTACGTGCTGTTCATCGCGGCCGGGGCGTTCCACGTCGCCAAACCGTCCGATCTCATTCCGGAGCTTCAGGGACGCTTTCCGATTCGCGTGGAGCTGTCGAGCCTCACGGACGAGGACTTCATCCGCATCTTGACCGAGCCCGAGAACGCGCTGACGAAGCAATATGCGGCGCTGCTGCAAACGGAAGGCATCGAGGTCACGTTCACGGACGAAGCGATCGCGGAGCTGGCCCGGATGGCGCAGGAAGTGAACCGCAACACCGAGAACATCGGCGCACGCCGCCTGCATACGCTGCTCGAGAAGCTGCTCGAGGATTTGAGCTTCGAAGCGCCGGAGCTGCAGATCGAGCAGATGTCCATCACGCCCGAATACGTCCGGGACAAATTGTCGTCCATTGCCAGCAATCGCGATTTGAGCCAATACATTTTGTAGCATCACGGCTTGTCGTCAAGTAGGAGGAAATTGAATCATGACGTTGCTCGAGAAAATCAGATCTTTAAATACGCTGCTGCAATCGGCGGCCGGCAAGCCGCTGAATTTCCGGGAGATGGCGGAGGCGCTGCGCGAGACGCTTGCGGGCGGCGTGTTCGTCGTCAGCCGCCGCGGCAAAATTTTGGGGGCGGCCCCTTCACCGAATTTCCCGGAAGTTTGGCTGCGCCAAAACCCGGCCGACGAACTGCGATTCCCGCCGGAGACGAACGAACAGCTGCTCGGCATCGCGCAAACCGCGTCGAACGTGGAGCCGTCGGACGTTCTGTCTCCGGTGGAAGCGGCTTTTGCGAACCAGACGGTCACCGTCGTGCCGATTATCGGCGGCGGCGATCGGCTTGGGACTATAGTCTTGGCCAGAGAGAATCAAAATTTTGGCGACGACGACCTTATTTTGGCGGAATACGGGTCCACGATCATCGGAATGGAAATTCTTAGGGAGAGGGCGGAAGAGCGCGAATTGGAAGCCCGGAGCAAGGCGGTCGTGAGCATCGCCGTCAATTCGCTCTCCTTCAGCGAACTGGAAGCCGTAGACCATATTTTCGAAGAATTGGAAGGGAAGGAGGGGCTGCTCGTCGCCTCCAAAATCGCCGACAGAGCCGGCATTACAAGGTCGGTCATCGTTAACGCCCTCCGCAAGCTGGAGAGCGCTGGCGTGATCGACACCCGTTCGCTCGGCATGAAAGGAACATACATTCGCATCCTCAATTCTCAGCTTCTGCAGGAATTGGAATCTCGCAAAAATTGAACAGATTTTCCCCTCAATTGGAATAAAAGTCCTGTCTTGTTCACAAGATTAGGGCTTTTTTCTTATTGTCACTTTTCCATCTGTCAGAGATGATTGTTCTTAGAAAATTTTAATCTCGTCAAAAATCGACGTTTCTTTCACAAATCGGAGAAAGATTTTGTCGAACGAGGCAGGAAAATGATGGCTGTCTGTTGAATTCTTCGTTGTTGCGCCATGTCGGTCGCGAATTCTTTGAAGCATAAGGAGGCGGTAAATAATGGATTTGTTGAGCGGAGCTTCGTTCCAGAGGCTCGAAGGCGCGATTAAGGCCGCTTCGCTGAGACAGCAAGTTCTGGCCAACAACATCGCCAATGACGACACGCCTAATTTCAAACGATCGGACGTCGTGTTCGAGGAACTTTTGGCCCAGGCCATGGGGGGCGGCACTCCGTCGGGAGCCCTGGCGGGCATTAGGACGGACGAGCGGCATATCCCGATCGGCGGTTCCGCCGGAACAGTGCCTTCTGCCCAAGTGGTGACCGAGGAAAGCACGCAGATCAACAATAACAAGAACAACGTCGACATCGACAAAGAGATGTCGCTTCTGGCGGAGAACCAGCTAAGCTACAACTTCTACGCCCAGCAAATCAATCACGACATCAAGATGATGCAAATCGCGATCAAGGGCCAGTAACGATCGCCATTGAACAGGAGGTTTCGAAATGAGGCTGGAGGGGTTCAATATCAGCGCTTCTGCGTTGACTGCGCAGCGCCTCAGAATGGACGTCATCTCGTCCAATATCGCCAACGCCGAGACAACCCGCGCATCCTACGTCAACGGGGAATTCGTGCCGTACCGCCGGAAGATGGTCGTCGTGGAGCCGATCAAAGCCAATTTTGCAGATATGCTTAACGGCAAGCTGGATGCGCTGAGCTCGCAAGGCGTCCAGGTGACGGCCATTCAGGAGGACAGCACGCCGTTCAAGCAGGTTTACGATCCTACGCATCCGGACGCGGACGCGAACGGCATGGTGAGCATGCCGAACGTCGATATTCTCAAGGAGATGGTCGACATGATCTCGGCGACGCGTTCCTACGAAGCGAACGTTACCGCACTGAACGCGAGCAAGGCGCTGTTCGCCAAGTCGCTGGAGATCGGCCGAAGCTAAGCGATCATAAGGACTTACCCCATTTTAGGAGGGCTCAAACATGATTCAGAATCATTTGATGTCCGTCGTAAGTCCGGCCACAACCGGGCTCTCTACCGCGACGAAGGCGGCGACTCCCGCGGAAGCGACGGAAAGCTTCGCTTCATTTCTGAAGAGCGCGCTGGACAGCGTAGCCTCCCAGGAACAGAACGTACATACCTTGAACGACCAATTTCTTATCGGCGAAGCGGACGTCAACGACGTCATGATCGCGTCTTCCAAAGCCGAACTTAGCCTGGAGCTAACCTCACAGATCCGCAACAAGGTGATCGAAGCCTATCAGGAAATTATGCGGATGTCCGTTTAATCGCAGCCAAACAACGCAGCAAAGACGCAAGTGAGGTGAAATCGTGAGCGCGAAGTTGGCCCGAATTTGGGAGAAGCTGCTGGGCTTCTGGAACCAATACAGCAAAACCCAGAAATGGGTGCTGGCGTCGACGGCGGCGCTGTTGATTCTGGCAATCGTCATCTTGACTTATTTGTTTACCCGGACCGAGTACGAGCTCGCGTTTCAGGATTTGGACAGCAGCGATACCCAGGCCATCATGGAGTATTTGGACGGCAGCGGCATTCCTTATAAGCTCGGGAACGGAGGCACGAGCATCTCGGTGCCGAAGGCGGATGCCGACAAAGTCAGGGTCGCGGTCGGCTCGCAAGGGCTCATCCAGAACGGCTCGCTCGGCTTCGCCGAACTGAGCAAAAACTCATCCTCCATCGGGACGACCGACCAGGAGTTTCAAGTCAAATACCGCAATGCGCTGAACGGAGAGGTGCAGCAGCTGCTGCTCGGGATGCAAGGCATCCAGAGGGCGAAGGTGCTTGTCAACCTGCCGGAAGAGAGCGTGTTTCTGAACGACGAAAACAAGGAGCACGCTTCGGCATCCATTCAATTGACGTTCAAGCCGGGCTTCCGGCCGAAGCAGGAGGAGATTGACAGCTATTTCAATCTCGTCAAGACGGCGGTGCCGAACCTGAGCGTCGACGACATTACAATTACGAGCCAGTCCGGAGAGCTGACGCCTTCGGCCGCAATCGGCGGCAGCGGCGGTATCAGCGGAACGGTGCTCGATCAGCAATTCGAGATTCAGCGCAAGTTCGAGAACGACATCAAGACCAAAACGGAGCAATTTCTCGCCCAAATGGTCGGCATGGACAACGTCGTCGTCAGCGTCGTGTCCTCGCTCAATTTCGACCAGAAGACGCAGCAGGAGCAAATCGTCAAGCCGCTGGACAACAACGACAACAAGGGCGCCATCGTCAGCCAGCAGGACACGTCGGAGTCTTACACCGGCACGGACAGCTCGGCCGGAGGCGTCGCGGGCACCGGCCAGACGGACGTCGCGAATTATCCGGGAGCCAGCGGAACGAGCGGCACCTCGTCGGAGAAGACGTCGTCCACGGTCAACTACGAGAACAGCCACGTCACGACGAACACGACGTTCGCCCCTTACCAAGTGAAGGATTTGGCGATCAGCGTGGCGGTGGATTCCGCGGTGATGACGCCGCAGATCCAGCAGGCCATTCAGCAGAAGCTGATCAACGACGTGCGCACGCTCTTGGCCAACTCCGGCCAGAACTTGCCCGATGCCCAAATCGCCAATCGCGTATCCGTCATCTCGCAATCGTTCGCGAGCCCCACGGCTAGCTCCGGAGGCGCGACAACGTCCGCCTACTGGTGGGCCGGCATCGGCGCGCTCGCCTTGGCGCTGCTCGGAGGCGGCGGCTATGCGGTGTACCGCCGGCGCAAGAAAGCGCAGGAGGCGGAAGCCGTCGTCGAGGACGTTCCGCGCGTGGAGGTTCCGACGATCGATATCGACAGCGTTTCGAGCGAGAACCAGGTGCGCAAGCAGTTGGAAGGCTTGGCCAAGCGCAAACCGGAAGAGTTCGTCAACTTGCTTCGGACTTGGCTTGTGGATGAATAGAGGTGGCGTTCATGGCGAAAGCGGGTCAATACCAGTTAAGCGGCAGACAAAAGGCGGCTATTCTGCTCATTACGCTGGGTCCCGACGTATCGGCCCAGGTATTCAAGCATTTGCGCGACGAAGAGATCGAACAGTTGACGCTGGAGATCGCGAACGTCCGCAAAGTGGATAGCGCCGAGAAAGAAACGATTCTGGCCGAGTTTCATCAAATCTGCTTGGCCCAGGAATATATCTCTCAAGGCGGGATCACGTACGCCAAGGAAATATTGGAGAAGGCGCTCGGCTCGCAGAAAGCTTCGGACATTCTTCACCGCCTGACGGCGACGCTGCAGGTGCGTCCGTTCGACTTCGCGCGCAAGGCGGAGCCGACGCAAATTCTCAACTTTATCCAGAACGAGAACCCGCAGACGATCGCGCTCGTCCTGTCCTATTTGATGCCCGAGCAATCGTCGGCGGTGCTGTCTTCGCTTCCGCAGGACAAGCAGGCGGACGTGGCGCGAAGAATTGCGCTGATGGACAGCACTTCTCCGGACGTCATCGCCCAGGTCGAGCGGGTGCTCGAGCAGAAGCTGTCGGCGACGGTGACGCAGGATTATACGAACGCGGGCGGCATCGAAGCGATCGTGCAAATTTTGAACGGCGTCGACCGGGGAACGGAGCGCACCATTCTCGATTCGCTCGAGATCCAGGACCCCGAGCTGGCGGAAGAGATCAAGAAGCGCATGTTCGTCTTCGAAGACATCGTCAATCTGGACAACCGTTCGATTCAGCGAATTATTCGCGACATCGAGAACGCCGACCTGCAGCTCGCGCTCAAGGTGGCCAGCGAGGAAGTCCGGGAAGCGATCTTCCGCAACATGTCCAAGCGGATGGCCGAGACGTTCAAGGAAGAGATGGAATACATGGGGCCGGTGCGTCTTCGCGACGTCGAAGAGGCGCAAACCCGCATCGTAGCGACGATCCGCAGGCTGGAAGAAGCGGGAGAGATCATTATCGCCCGCGGCGGAGGAGACGATATCATTGTCTAATCTCATCAAATCTTCCCATGTCATCTCGCTCGAAGATTTGAAGCGGATCGAACAGCTTCGGCTGGCGACGCGGCCGCAAATAATTTCGAATTCCGCCGGCGAAGGCGGAGGAGATTTATCGATTGATGTCGAAACTCAATCGATGAAGGAACGAATTCTCCAAGACGCGCAGCAAGCGGCCGAGCAATTGATTCGCGAAGCGCGCGAGAGTGCCGATCGCATTCGCGCCCAGGCGGCCGAAGAAGCGCAGGAATGGTGGCAAAGCCGCCGCCAGGAAGACGAGCAAGTGACGGAAGCGGCGCGGCAGCTCGGCTACGAAGAAGGCTTCCGGCAAGGCAGCGAACAGGCGGAGCGGCAATTGCGGGCGCAATGGGAGCAGGATCTGCGCGAAGCCGCTCAAATCGTGCGTCAGGCGTACGCCGCCAAAGAAAGCATTATCGCGGAAGCGGAGCTGTTCCTCGTCGATCTGAGCTGCAAAATCGCCGAGAAGGTGATTGCGCGCAAGATCGAAGAGACGCCCGAGCTGACGATCGAGATGATCGCCAGGGCGCTGGCCCGCCGCAAGGAGCAGGGCGTCATCACGCTCTGCGTCGCCCCTTCCCAGTTCGCGTTCGTGCGGGCGTCCAGGGACGAGCTGGCGACGGCGATCGATGCGCAGGCGAAGCTCGAGATCGTGCCGGACCCGACGGTCGCGGAAGGCGGCTGCGTCGTCCGTTCCTCCTTCGGAAGCGTCGACGCCCGCATCGATACGCAGCTTGCGGCCATTCGCCAGGAGCTGCTGCGAATCGCAGCCCACTCCGCCGAAACGAGGGATGCCGATGTCCCGGGGAATTGACGTCGCCAAATACGAGGAGGCGCTGCTCCAGCTCGATCCGTTCCGCGTGAACGGGAAGGTCACCCAGATTATCGGCCTGACGGTCGAATCCGAAGGTCCCGACGCCGGCATCGGCGACGTGTGCGCCATTCACCCGCTCAAGGGAGGCGAGCCGATTCTGGCCGAAGTCGTCGGCTTCCGCGACAACCGGGTGCTCCTGATGCCGCTGGGCGATCTGCACGCGGTCGGTCCCGGCTGCGACGTCGTCTCGACGGGACGTCCCTTGACGGTGCAGGTCGGTTCGGAGCTGCTGGGCAAAGTGCTCGACGGACTCGGCCGTCCGCTCGACGGATCGCGGCTGCCGCCGCACTTGCCCCATTATTCGACGCACAACACGCCGGACAATCCGCTGCTTCGGCCCCGCGTGCGGGAGCCGCTCGGAACGGGCGTCCGCTGCATCGACGGCTTGCTGACCGTCGGCCAAGGCCAGCGGATGGGCATCTTCGCCGGCTCGGGCGTCGGGAAGAGCACCTTGCTCGGCATGGTCGCGCGCAACACGACGGCCGACGTCAACGTTATCGCGCTCATCGGCGAGCGCGGGCGCGAAGTGCTCGAATTCATCGAACGGGACCTCGGGCCGGAAGGGCTGGCCCGATCGGTCGTCGTCGTCGCGACGTCCGACCAGCCCGCCCTCATCCGCATCAAGGGCGCGCTCATCGCGACGACGATCGCGGAATATTTTCGCGACCGCGGCCTGAACGTCATGCTGATGATGGATTCCGTCACCCGGTACGCGATGGCCATGCGCGAAGTCGGGCTCGCCATCGGCGAACCGCCGGCGACGCGGGGCTATACGCCTTCGGTGTTCGCCGCCTTGCCGAAGCTGCTCGAGCGGGCGGGAACGAGTGCCGCCGGGACGATTACCGCGTTCTATACCGTGCTCGTCGACGGGGACGACATGAACGAGCCGATCGCCGACGCGGTGAGGGGAATTCTGGACGGCCACATCGTGCTCAGCCGTCAGCTTGCGCACAAGGGCCATTTTCCCGCGATCGACGTGCTCGCCAGCGTCAGCCGCGTCATGAAGGACATCGTGCCCGAAGATCAGCAGGAGGCCGCGGAGCAGTTGAAGAGACTCCTCTCTATTTATAGAGATTCGGAAGACCTGATCAATATAGGGGCGTACCAGAGAGGTTCGAATCCGGAAATCGATAAATCGATCCAGTTTATCCAGTCGATTAACGATTTTACGCGGCAGAAGACGACGGAGAAAGCGACGCTGAAGGAGACGCAGGAGCGCCTGATTATCGATTTCTATAAGAGGTGAGGTCGAAAGGCATGAATTTCCGGTATCCGTTGCAAAAAATCGTCGATCTCAAGGGCAGCGAAAAGTCGATGGCGGAGTGGGAATACGCCTCGGCGCTGGGCCGGCTGAAAGCGGAAGAGGAGCGTCTCGAAGAGCTTCGCCTGCGCAAGGAAGAGACGGAGCGGCAGCTGGCCGAACAATCGCTTCGGCCGACGCCACTGAACGAAATTTTAAGGTTGCAGCAGTTCATCGAGTGGCTCGACCGGCAGGTGAAGAACCAGCTTGCGGAAGTACGCAAGGCGGAAGATCAGATCGTCCAGCGCAGGCAGCGCCTCGCCGACAAGATGGTCGACGAGAAGGTGTGGCTGAACGCCAAGGATAAAGCCCGCGAGCGGTTCCGCACCGAATGGCTCGCCCGCGAGCAGAACGAGCTGGACGAGATGGCGGTCATGAGAGCTGCATCCGCGCGTGCATAGTACATAAACACTACATAGAAACTTGTCGAAACCGAACGATCGACGCAGAGAGGGAGGGGATTTCGTGTCGAGCGCAAACGTAGAGAAGAGCGGATATTCCGGCTTCGAGCGGTTCCTCTTTTTCCTGACGCCCGTCTTGTTTACCGCGGTTTTGCTCGGCGTGCTGCTGCTGCTTTTCAACTCGGAATGGAGGCATTCGGCGCTTGAGATCGGCAACAAGATCCCGCTGTTGAACACGATTTTGCCGGATCCGGAGCCGCCTGCGGATACGGCCGCGAATACGGACGAATTGACCGTCAGCAACGCGAGGAGGAAAGTTGACGAACTGAACGCGCAGCTCCTGAACCGGCAGACGGCTCTGGAGCAAGAGAAGGCCAAAACGGCGGAGCAGACGAAGACGATCGAGGATTTGAAGAAGCAGATCGACTCCCTGAACGCGCAAATTCGGGACAAGACGATCTCGGCGGAGCAATACGACGCCAAAATCAAATCGCTCGCGGGTATGTATGCGAAAATGACGCCGGGCAAAGCAGCCCCGATCTTCGAGAAGATGACCGTGGAAGAAGCCGCTCTCGTGCTGGGCGCGATGTCGGATACCGAGCGGGGGCGCATTCTGGAGAAGATGACGCCGAAGGTCGCGGCGGACGTCACGCTGCGGCTGAAGGACGCCGACACCGTGCAGGATCAGCAAATCGCCGCGCTGCAAGCCCGCGTCAAGGAGCTGGAGAAAGAGGCGAACGCCGGCTCGTCGACGCTGGACATCGCGGCGCTCAAGACGACGTTCGCTTCCATGCAGCCCAAAAACGCGGCGACGCTGTTGCTGCAAATGGCGGCGTCAAACCAGACGAAGGCGCTCCGCATTCTCGGCGCGCTGGACGACTCGTCGCGTTCGAAGGTGCTCGCGGCGATGTCGGACGAAGACAGCAAGACGACGGCTTCACTCGTCAGCAAGCTAATGCCGGCCAATCCGTAAGCGGGACAGGCTGCGACCCGCGAAAGGAGGTGAGAACATGAACACGATCATGTCTACGGCTTCGCTCGGGATGACGAATCCGGCCGCAGCTCAAGGGGCGGGAACGTCGTCCGCGGCCCAGCAGGGAAGCGGCGGATTCGCCGGCGCTCTCGTTCAAGCGCTCGGAGGCGGAGCCGGGGCTTCGCAAGCGAATGCGGGGCTGCAGGCGTTGCCGGTCAACTTGGCCGGATGGTTCGGCCAGCTGGGGCAGCTCGGACTTGCGTCGCAAACCGGGCAGAGCGAGGCGGCGTCCGGACAAGCGGGCGAGACCGACTGGATGGCTTTGGTGGGCGCATTGCTGCAGACGCTGCAGCCGGGAGCGGACGACCAAACGGGCGCTTCCGAAGACGCGGCGAACGATCCGCTCACGGGTTTGCTCGCAGCCTTGCAAACGCTGCTGCAGCAGGCGCAGCCGAAGACGGACGAGCCGGCGCCTGCCGACGATGCGGCGGCTAACGCCCAAGCAGGCGAAGGCTCCGCGGCCGTTCTGGCGATGCTGCAACAGCTGGCGCTGATACAGCTTCCGTCGGCCATCGGTTCGGTTGACGGGGACCTGACGGCAAGCGATACGCTGACGACGAGCGGAGTAAACGGCTCTTCGTCCGCATGGACCTTCCTTCTGCCGGCGCTGCTCGAGACGGTGCAGCAAGCGGCGAATGCGGCGGCCGCCAATCCGGACGAAACGGCCAATCCGGCGGCACAGTTGCTTGAGCAGTTCAAGCAGGCGCTTGCGTCCGCATCGGGCGGCGAGGCGGCGGTTGATGCCGTTCAGCCGGCAGAGTCGCTCAAGGCCACCGTCCAACCGCTTCCGCTCTCCGAGTCGGTTCAGCGCCAGCAGCCGTCAGCGGCGGCATCCGCCATGCCGGCGGAAACGCGCAAAGCCGTCTCCGCGTTCAAGGAACCGGTCGTCTTGTGGAATTGGATCGGCCATGCTTCCGCAAGCGAAGCGCATTCGGACTCGCCGGTCGTCGCATCCGTCGGGGAGACCCATCAGGCAGGAGACGACGGCGCAGCGGCTTCCGGCTGGACGTTAATCGGGCAAGACGCAGCGAAGCAAGCGAACGCCGAAACCGGCAAGCCGGCGCTTCCGGCGCAGGTTCCCGTCCGGCAGTTCGCGCAGGAGATCGGCAATTACGCCGTGAAGCAATTCGTGCTGACCGGCGGCAACGGCGTGGCCGAAGCCCGGCTGTCGCTGCATCCGGAGCATCTCGGTCAAGTGGACGTCCGCATCGCCATGCAGGACGGGCAAATGACGGCACAGTTCGTCACGCACTCCGGCACGGCCAAGGAACTGCTGGAGAATCAAATGAGCTTGCTGCGCACCGCCTTGCAAAGCCAGGGCATCCAGGTCGACCGCATGGAAGTCGTGCAGCAGCCTTCGGGGCTTACGGATCAAACCGCCGCCTTCCAAGGCCAGGAGCAGCGGCAGTCCGATTCCGGCCGCGGCGGCAAGGAGCCATCCGGCCGCAGTCGGGGCGGAGAGTACGAGGATCCGGTCGATTTCGAGGCCGAGATGGAGCGGTCTTCCGCCATGCGGGCAGCCGGCTACGGCAGCTCGATTAACGTAACCGCCTAACAACCGCAGGGGAGGTGAAGCCAATAGCCAGCATTAGCACCTCGAACGTGTGGCCCAACTATTCGAGCTCGAACACAACCGGTTCGACGGCCAAATCGTCGTCGGAACTGGGCAAGGACGAGTTTCTGAAAATATTGGTGACGCAGCTCCAGAATCAGGATCCGATGCAGCCGATGGAGGATAAAGAGTTCATCTCGCAGATGGCGCAATTCTCGTCGCTGGAGCAGACGATGAACGTAGCGACGCAGCTCGAAGCGCTGCGGCATTCGCCCGGCATGGTCGCAATGGCGCTCGGCATGAACGTGACGTGGATCGAGACCGACAGCAGCGGAACCAGTACGACCAAATCCGGTATCGTCGATTCCGTCGTCACCCGCGACGGCGTGCCGTACGTCAAGATCGGCACGGCGGAGGTGAAGATGGACGATCTGACCTCGATCTCGCTCCCGACGCAGGCATCGGGAACCGGTACGGGGGGTGACAGCAGTGAGTGACCGGATGCTGGTCGGACATTTGGCGCCCGGCCGGGTCGGACCGATTCAAGGCAAACGGACCGTCGCCGCATCCGAGGATAACGGTTCCGCGGCCTTCGGGACGGGGAACGCCACATTTCGCCAGCTGCTCGACCGGGCCGAACTGAAATTCAGCCACCATGCGGAACAGAGACTCCGGCAGCGAGGCATCGAACTTAAGCCCGAGCAGCTCGACCGCATCGCGAGCGCGCTGAATCGGGCGGAAGCCAAAGGAGCGAAGGATTCGCTCGTGCTGTTCCGCGACATCGCCATGATCGTCAACATTCCGAATCGGACGGTCATAACCGCCATGGACGGTTCTTCCGCGCAGGAGCACGTATTTACGCAAATCGACAGCGCCGTCGTCGTCTCATGAACGATCGGGCAAGCCCGGTTTGTGCAGGGCCGGACCTCACAAGGAGGCCTTCTCCCGCCGAACGATGGACGCGGGGGCTTATTCGAACCATATCCGGGAGGTAGATGAAATTATGTTGCGTTCCTTGTATTCCGGCGTTTCCGGCATGCGAGGCTTCCAGACGAAGCTGGACGTCATCGGCAACAACATCGCCAACGTCAATACGACCGGCTTCAAAGCGGGCCGCGTCATGTTCAAGGACATTCTGAGCCAATCGATGTCGGGCGTTACCGCGCCGGTCGAAGGCACGCAAGGCGGCGTCAACGCGAAGCAGATCGGCCTGGGCGTAACGGTCGCGGCGATCGATACCGTTCATACCGCGGGCAGCGCGCAAACGACGAACGTGCCGACCGATGTTCGGCTCGACGGCGACGGATTTTTCGTGGTGAGCCCGACCGGTTCGTCCGACAACGCGTACCTGACGAGAGCGGGCAACTTCAACGTCGACGCCAACGGCTATTTGGTCAATGCGGACGGCCAGTACGTCCTCTCGGCGGACGGCGACGCCATCCAGATCGATCCGACGACGGTCACGGCCTTCACCATCAGCCAAGACGGCAGCATTCTGCCGGTCGACGCGAACGGCAATACCGGCGACGCGATCGCGCAAATCGGCGTAGCGAAAGTTGTCAACCCGGGCGGTCTGGAGAAAGTCGGCGGCAACCTGTACCGCATGACGCCGAACGCCAACCCGGACGGCGAACTGGATCTCGGAGCCGCTTCGGACGAAGAGCGGGGCACGGGGGCGATCATCTCCGGCCAGCTTGAAATGTCCAACGTCGATCTGACGAACGAATTCACGGAAATGATCGTCGCCCAACGCGGCTTCCAAGCGAATTCCCGGATTATTACGACATCCGACTCCATTCTCGAGGAAGTCGTCAATCTCAAACGGTAATTGATGTTCTGCCGGGGAGGACGGCCTCCTCCCCCGGCGGTTCGGGGGGATCCAAGTGATCGCTTTGACTCGGTTAAACGGAACGACTTTCCATTTGAACGCTTTATTGATCGAGACGGTGGAACAAACGCCGGATACGATTATTACGCTTACGACAGGCAAAAAGTTCATTGTGCTCGAAAATTCTTCGGATGTGATCCGGTCCATCCGGCACTATTTGCGCAGCATCGGCGTGTTGGCGGCGGTTACGCCTCCGCCCGACACGCAAGCGGAGGGAGCTACGTCATGAAAAAAATGTTGCCTTGGCTGGTTTCGCTTCTACTGGCGATAACCTTAATCGTCATCGTCGGACTCTATTCCTGGTCGACGTTATTCGGGGACTCGTCGCCGAAAGACCCGGAAAAGCAGGCTCAGGAAAGCGTGAAGGACGTGAAAGCCGAGCCGATGTCTGCGGATGAGATCATCAAGGTCACTTCCGAATTGAACGATATTAAGACGAATATCGCGGATACCGACTATATCGTTACGCTCAGCCTCTCCTTTCAGTTGGACAGCGAAGCCGCAAAGGAAGAGTTCGATAAAGTGAAGGATGTCAAGATCAAGCCGATCGTCAACCGGGCGCTGTGGGTATTGGAGCCAGGCCAGCTGAGCGGCACGCAAGGCAAGGACCAGCTGTGCGCGGAATTGCTTAACGCGATCAATCCCGTCCTGACGAAGGGCAAGCTTTCCAAGGTGGAGATTACGAACTTCATCATGATGCAAATTTAACGATACGGGTCCGAGTCTAGCGGAAAGGGGTGAGAAGATTGGTTGACGTTCTGTCGCAAAACGAGATCGACGCGCTGCTCGCGGCGCTGTCCTCCGGCGAGATGGATGCGGAGGAGCTTAAAAAGGAAGAAGCGCAGAAGAAGGTGCGCGTCTACGACTTCAAACGGGCCGTTCGTTTCTCCAAGGACCATATCCGCAGTCTGACGCGCATTCACGAGAACTTCGCGCGGTATCTGACCACCTATTTCTCGGCGCAACTCAGGACGTTCGTTCAGATCAACGTCGTTCAGGTCGAACAGCTGCCGTACGACGAATTCATCCGTTCCATTCCCAAGATGACGATCCTGAACATCTTCGAGGCCGAGCCGCTGGAAGGGAGAATGGTGCTGGAAGTCCATCCCAATGTGGCGTTCGCGATGCTGGATCGCCTCCTTGGCGGCGCAGGCTCGGCTCCGAGCAAAATCGGCAGCCTGACCGAGATCGAGACGATCATCATGGAGAAGATTTTCAGCCGGGCGCTCGAAACGCTGCAAGAAGCGTGGAAAACGATCGTCGACATCGAGCCCAGGCTCGAGGCGCTGGAGACGAATCCGCAGTTCATGCAGATCGTCTCGCCCAACGAGACGATCGCGCTCATCTCGCTCAGCACGAAGATCGGGGATACGACGGGCATGATCAACTTGTGTATTCCCCATGTCGTGATCGAGCCGATCATGTCGAAGCTGTCCGTTCATCATTGGTTCGTCTCCCAGAAAAAGACGAGAGCGCCCGACGAGGTGCAAATGCTCGAGCAGCGGGTGAGCAAGGCCAAGCTTCCGATCGTAGCCGAGCTGGGCTCGTCCTACATCTCCATTCAGGAATTTCTGAATTTGGCCGTCGGCGACGTCATCGCCCTGAACAAGTCGACCGGCGAAGGCCTGGAGATCAAAGTCGGCGACAAGCTGAAGTTTATCGGCGCCCCCGGCGTCGTTCGGGACAAGATGGCCGTACAGATTCACGAGATCGTCAGCGAAGGAGTGGAAGAGCTAAATGACGAGTAAAGACTACTTGTCGCAAGAGGAGATAGACGCGCTGCTCCGGCAATCGTCGGGCATGGAAGACAGCGTTCCCGGCGATAGCGCGGGGCAAGATCTGTCCGTGGACAACTACTTGACTCCGCTGGAGCAAGACGCGCTGGGAGAGATCGGCAACATTACGTTCGGCAGCGCCGCAACGGCTCTATCCACGCTGCTTGGCCGCAAAGTCGACATTACGACGCCGCAGGTGTCGATGATCTCCCGCGATCAATTCGCGAGCGAGTTTCCGAAGCCGCATGTGGCCGTCCACGTGCGTTACGTGGACGGATTCGAAGGCATCAACTCTCTCGTTATCAAGGCGCACGACGCGCAAGTGATCGCGGATTTGATGCTGGGCGGCGACGGGAACGTCTCGACGGAAGAGTTGAACGAGATACATATAAGCGCCGTTCAGGAAGCGATGAACCAGATGATGGGCTCGTCCGCCACGTCGATGTCGACCATCTTCAACCGGTTCGTCAACATTTCGCCGCCGGACGTCGACATCATGGACGTCAAGAGCAATTCGGGTGTATCGAACATTCCGCCGGAACATATTTTCGTCAAAGTGTCGTTCCGGCTCCGAATCGCCGAACTGATCGACTCGACCATCATGCAGCTTTTGACGGTTCCGTTCTCCAAGGAATTGGTCGCGTCGCTCGTCGGATCTTCAACGCCGGAACCGGCTCCCGCTCCGAAGCCGGCCGCTCCTCCGGCTCCCGCCGCGCAGGCGGAACAGACGTACGCGGCTCCGGCGCCGCAGCAGGCTCAGACGCCGCCCCCCGCACCCGCGCCGCAGCAGGCGCCTGGCGGTTGGCAGCATACAGGCGGATACCCGCCTGCTCAAGAGCCGTCTCATCCGCAGACGCTGGGGGGAGCGCCGACGAACCGGAACGTCAACGTCCAGCCGGTGCAATTTTCCGGCTTCCAGGGCGCGGGCCCGGCGCCCGTCGACGACACGAACCTCAATCTGCTGCTCGATATCCCGCTGAAGGTGACGGTCGAGCTGGGCCGCACGAAGAAGCAAATCAAGGAAATTTTGGAGCTGTCCCAAGGCTCCATTATCGAGCTGGACAAGCTTGCGGGCGAACCCGTCGATATATTGGTGAACAACAAGCTGATCGCCAAAGGCGAGGTCGTCGTCATTGACGAGAACTTCGGCGTTCGGGTTACCGACATCGTAAGCCAATGGGACCGCGTCCAAAAAATTCAATAACGCTCACTGGGAGGAACTACGAATGGCAAACCGGATTTTGATTGTAGACGACGCAGCATTCATGCGGATGATGATTCGCGACATTTTGACGAAGAACGGTTACGAAGTTGTCGGGGAGGCGCAAGACGGCGCCCAGGCAATCGAGAAATTCAAAGAGTTGCTCCCGGATTTGATTACGATGGACATTACGATGCCCGAGATGGACGGAATTGCGGCGCTTAAGGAAATCCGCAAAATCGATTCCAACGCCAAAGTCATCATGTGCTCCGCCATGGGCCAACAAGCGATGGTTATCGACGCGATTCAAGCGGGCGCCAAAGACTTTATCGTCAAGCCGTTCCAAGCCGACCGGGTTATCGAAGCGATCAAGAAGACGCTCGGCTGAGTCGGAGGCTTGCCGGAATGTCTTCGCTGCTGTTGGAGAGCAACGGTTCCTACAATGCCTCCTGGGAATTGATCAAAATCGTTCTCGTACTGGCTTTGATCGTCGGACTGATTATCGTACTGCTCCGGTTCATCGGCAAGCGCAACCGCGGCTGGTGGATGAACCGTTCGCTCCGGTCGCTGGGAGGAATCGGCGTCGGCACGAACAAATCGTTGCAAATCGTGGAATGGAACGGCCGGATCTACGTGCTCGGCGTCGGGGACGACGTGACGCTTCTCGAAGCGATTACGGACCCCGACACGGTGGCCGTCCTGCTCGCCGAGCACGATACGGCGAACGTAACGGCGGCTTCCACGGTGCCGGACTGGCTTCGCCGCCTGGCGAACCGACTGCAGCCAAGGGAAGCGAACGGCGCGCCGGCTTCGTCCGACGGGCAGCCCAGCTTCGAGCAGACGCTGGAAGACCGCTTGCGGCAGCTGTCGGAGCGGCGGCGGAAGGCGGAGGAGCTGCTGGACCAAGGACGTTCCGGAGATCGGACGGATGAATCATGAGAAAAAAGCTTCTGCTTAGTTTTATCGCGCTCCAAGCTTGGGTGCTGGCGCTCGGCGGCTCCGTCTTCGCGGAGGACCCCGTCGTCAGCATTACGATGGGGAACGGCAAAGAGCCGGTCGGCGCTTCGTCGTTGTCGCTGCTGCTGCTGATTACGGTCCTGAGCCTCGCGCCGGCCATCCTGGTGCTCATGACGAGCTTCACCCGGATCGTCATCGTGCTCGGCTTCGTCCGCACTTCGCTCGGAACGCAGCAGATGCCGCCCAACCAAGTGCTGATCGGTCTTGCGCTGTTCCTGACCTTGTTCGTCATGTCGCCGACGTTGTCGCAGGTGAACCAGCAAGCGCTGCAGCCGTATCTCAAGGGAGAAATCACCCAGACGGACGCGCTCGCCAAGGCGGCGGTGCCGATGAAGGAATTCATGTACAAGCAGACCCGGGAGAAAGACCTGCTTCTGTTTATGAACTACACGAAGACGGAGAAGCCGAAGACGTACCAGGACATCCCGATTACCGTGCTCGTTCCGGCATTCGCGATGAGCGAACTGAAGACGGCGTTCCAAATGGGCTTCATGATCTTCATTCCGTTTCTGGTCATCGATATGGTTGTCGCCAGTACGCTCATGGCCATGGGGATGATGATGCTGCCGCCGGTCATGATCTCGCTCCCGTTCAAGATTTTGCTGTTCGTGCTGGTCGACGGCTGGTATTTGGTCGTCAAATCGCTGCTGACCAGCTTTCAGACCTGAATCTTGAGCGCAAGCGATCCGTGGAGGGGTTTACATGAGTGAAGAATTTGTCATCGGTCTGGCGGGTCAAGCGATCTACACGGTGCTCAAGGTGACGGCGCCGATGCTCGGGCTCGGGCTCATCGTCGGCTTGCTGGTGAGCATTTTCCAGGCGACCACCCAAATCCACGAGCAGACGCTGGCGTTCATTCCGAAAATTATCGCCGTGTTCGTGGCGGTTCTGCTTTTCGGCCCGTGGATCTTGAACGTGTTGGTCGATTTCACCGGGCATCTGCTCGGCAATTTGGCGAATTACATTGGATGACGACACATGGATCAAGTGATGCAGCTGTTTCCGGCGTTTTTGCTGGTGCTGTGCAGAATAACGTCGTTCCTGGTCGCGGCCCCCGTGTTCTCGACCAAGACGATCCCGGGAACGGTGAAAGTCGGTTTCGGTTTTTTTCTCACGGTCATCGTCTTTTTAAATGTAGGGTTCGACAAGCCGGTTCCGACGGACGGAACGTTTATTTTAGCCATCCTGAGGGAAATTCTTGCCGGTCTGCTGATCGGGTTTACAGCCTATCTTTTCTTTACGATCGTGCAAGTGGCCGGCTCTTTCATGGACATGCAGATGGGGCTCGGCGTGGCGAACATCGTCGATCCGCTGACCGGCGTATCTTCTCCCATGCTGGGCAATCTCAAGTTCATGCTGCAAATTCTGGTCTTTCTGTCGATCAACGGCCATCACTATTTGGTCGGAGCCATTATGAACAGCTACAAGTGGCTTCCCTTGGACAACGAGCTTTTCCGGACGGTGGCCTCGGGCAGCCTGACATCCTTTTTGGCCCGGACGTTTGCGGACACGTTCACGATCGCCTTGCAAATATCCGCTCCGCTCGTCGTGTCGATGTTTCTGATCGATTTGGGACTCGCCTTGCTGACGAGGGCCGCGCCGCAGTATCAGGTTTTCGTCGTCGGGATTCCGATCAAAATTTTGCTCGGCTTCGCGATCCTGATTTTGTTGATGCCCGGCTTCAGCGCGCTGTTCCAGACGATCTTCGATCAAATGTTTGCCGCGCTTGACAAGCTGTTCGTCATTGTGGGCAACCGTACGCCCTGACGGCGGCAAGGGGGAGTGCCTGTCCGATGTCCCGATACCGGCTTCGTCTAGACTTGCAATTGTTCGCGGGTGAGAAGACGGAGAAAGCGACGCCCAAAAAAAGAAAAGAAGCGCGAGACAAGGGACAGGTCGCCCATAGCCAGGAGTTGGTCAGTTCCGTCAGTCTCATCGCCGTCGGGAGTCTGTTCCTGCTGCTCGGCTCTTTCTTCTGGGACCGCATTCTCCGGCTGTTCAGCGACGTGCTGCTGCACGGCTTGAACATGGAAGTGACGGAGGGGAACGTGCTCGGCATGCTGACTCGTTACGCCTCAGAGATGTTATGGTTTCTGGCGCCCATCTTTCTCGCGGCCATCGTCGTGGCCTTCGCCGTGAATTATGTGCAGATCGGCTGGCTGTTCACGACGGAACCGATCAAATTCAAGCTAAGCGCCTTGAACCCGATTAACGGCTTTAAAAAAATATTCGGCCTAAGATCGCTCGTCGAGTTTCTGAAAAGCATGCTGAAGCTCGCCGCAGCGGGAATGATCGTCTACTTCGTGCTCTGGTCCGAGAGGGACCGCGTCATGGCGCTCGCCCACGTGCCGGTCATCGAAGTGTTCTCGTTCACCGGCAACTTGACGATTCGGCTGGTCATGCTGTTCGGCGTCCTGACGTTCGTTCTTGCGGTCGGAGACTATTTCTATCAGAAATATTCCCACGAGAAAACGCTGCGGATGAGCAAGCAGGACATCAAGGACGAGTTCAAGAACGCCGAAGGCGATCCGAAAATCAAGGCGAAAATCCGGGAGCGGCAACGGCGCATGGCGATTATGCGGATGATGCAGGAAGTTCCCAAGGCGGACGTCATCGTCACGAACCCGACCCACTTCGCGGTCGCGCTGCAGTACGACGGCACGAAGATGGAAGCGCCCAAAGTCATCGCCAAAGGTCAGGATTATTTGGCCCTGCGCATTCGGGAGATCGCCAAGGCTCATAACGTCATAACGATGGAAAACAAACCGCTCGCCCGCGCCCTCTACGAACGGACGGAGATCGGAGATACGATTCCGGCGGATCTGTTCCAGGCGGTCGCGGAAGTGCTGGCTTACGTATATCGGCTCAAAGGCGTGCGCCGCAAAGGATGAACGGCTGCGGCCAATCCATAGAATCCAGATGAGGGAGGAAACAGCGTGAAAATCCGGGACTTGAGCATACTTGTCGGCATCATCGGCATCGTCCTGATGATGGTCCTCCCGATTCCCCATCAGCTGCTTGACGTCCTGCTCGTCATCAACATCTCGGCCGCGCTGATGATTCTCTTGATCTCGATGAATACGACGGACGCGCTTCATTTCTCGATCTTCCCGACGCTCCTTCTGGTCACGACGCTGTTTAGGCTCGCGCTCAACATCTCGACGACGCGGCTTGTCCTCTCCGAAGGCCAGGCGGGCCGGGTCGTCGCCACGTTCGGCAAATTCGTGGCGGGCGGCCAGCTGGCCATCGGCTTCGTCGTGTTTCTCATTCTGGTCGTCGTTCAATTTATCGTCATTACCCGCGGCGCCGAGCGGGTGTCGGAAGTCGCGGCCCGGTTCACCCTCGACGCGATGCCCGGCAAGCAAATGAGCATCGACGCCGACCTGAACGCGGGCCTCATCAACGAGCAGCAAGCGAAGGAACGGCGCGAGAAGATCGAGAAGGAAGCGGATTTCTACGGCGCGATGGACGGCGCCAGCAAGTTCGTCAAAGGGGACGCCATCGCCAGCATCATCATCGTGCTCATCAACCTGATCGGCGGCTTCATCATCGGCATGGCCATTCACGGCATGAGCCTGACGGAAGCTCTCAATACATACTCGATACTGACGATCGGCGACGGTCTGGTCAGCCAAATTCCGGCGCTGCTGATCAGCACGGCGACCGGCATCATCGTGACGCGCGCCGCCTCGGACGGCAATATGGCGCACGACATTTCCACCCAATTGCTCCGCTATCCGAGGCTGCTCTACATCGTCGCCGGAACGATCGCGCTGATGGGCGTCGCGACGCCGATCGGATTTTTCGCCACCATACCGTACGCCGTCATTTTGGCCATCGCCGGTTACCGCCTGCAGCTCAATCTGAACCGCAGGCGCAAGGAAGAGGATCTGCTCGTGGAAGAGAAGGAGATCGAAGAGGTGCGCAGCCCGGAGAGCGTCATCAGCCTCCTGCAGGTCGATCCGATCGAATTCGAATTCGGCTACGGCCTCATTCCGCTCGCGGACACGCAGCAGGGCGGCGACCTGCTCGACCGGATCATCATGATCCGGCGGCAGTGCGCGCTCGAGATGGGGCTGATCGTTCCGGTGATCCGAATTCGCGACAATATTCAGCTCAAGCCGAACGAATACGTCATCAAGATGAAAGGGAATCCGGTCGCTCGCGGCGAACTGCTGCTGCATCACTATTTGGCGATGAGCCCGGGCTTCGAAGACGACGCCGTGACCGGCATCGAGACGAAGGAGCCGGCGTTCGGCCTTCCCGCTCTGTGGATCGACGAAGCGACCAAGGAGCGGGCGGAACTGGCCGGGTACACCGTCGTCGATCCGCCTTCCGTCGTGGCGACGCATCTGACGGAAGTGATCAAGAAATACGCGCACGAGCTGATCGGACGCCAGGAGACGAAGGCTTTGATCGACAGCGTCAAGGAAAGCCACGCGACGCTGGTGGAGGAGCTCATTCCGTCGACGCTGTCGATCGGAGACGTCCAGAAGGTGCTCTCCAAGCTGCTCAAGGAGAAGGTGTCGATCCGCGACCTGGTCACCATCTTCGAGACGCTCGCCGATTACGGCAAGTACACGAAGGACCCGGACGTGCTGACGGAATACGTCCGGCAAGCGCTGTCCAGGCAAATTACGCAGCAGTTCGCCCAACCAAACGAGCCGCTTAAAGTCATTACGGTCAGCCCTACGATCGAGAAGAAGATCGCGGAAGCGGTGCAGCAATCGGATCAGGGCAGCTATTTGGCGCTGGACCCCGCGTCCTCGCAGACGATTTTCCAGCGGATCTCCGAGCAGGTGAACCGGGTCGTCCAGTTGGGCCAGCAGCCGATCATTCTGACCTCGCCGACCATTCGCATGTACATGCGCCAGATGCTGGAACGCACCATGCAGGATATTCCGGTGCTGTCCTACAGCGAGCTTGAACCGAATATTGAAGTGCAGAGCGTCGGGGTGGTGAACGCATGAAGGTTAAACGATATCTAGTCAACGATTTGCCGGAAGCGGTTCAGATGATTCGAAGCGAGCTCGGATCGGATGCCGTCATTCTGAACACCAAGGAAATCCGCAGCGGCGGATTTCTTGGCATGTTCCGCAAAAAACGGGTCGAGGTCATCGCAGCCGTCGACGAATCGGCGGCGAAGCCCAAGCCGCGACCGGCCGTAAGCGCCCAGCGAAGCCCTGCGGCAGCCTTGGCGTTCGCGTCTTCCGCGGCCGCCGTCGCTCTGGCGCCGGAACGCGAGCCCGAGCCCGAGCCTATGGCCGCGCCGCCGTCCGCGTGGATTCCGCCCGCGGCCGTAAGGGAGCGGTACAACCGCGGAAGCGTCGACAGTCCGCCGCCGCCGCCCAAAGCGGCGGGGGCTGCGCTGGAGGTGCTGGCCGGGCGGGCCGAACTGTCGGCTGCCGCCCCGCCGGCGGTTGCGGCGGAAGCCGCCTCGCCGCCCGCACCGGCCGCGGTTCGGCCGATTGCGGCCGCCGAACGGTCCAACGTTCTTCGCCGGCCGGCCGAGACGGAGCCGGCGGGAGAGGACGAGACGGACGCCCTGCTCAAGGAAATCCGGTCGATGAAAGAAATGATGATGAAGATGAATCGCCAGCAGACGTTCCGCAGGCTGCCGGATCCGGTCATGCAGCTGGCCAAGAAGCTGGCGAAGCACGGGGTCGAGCCCGCCTATGTCGAGCAGTTCGCCGAGGCGGTCGGCGAACGAACGGCCGGCGAGCGGGAACCGTCCGAACAGGAGCTTCTGGAGGCGGGTCGAGAGGTGCTCCGGGAGTGGCTCGCCCCGGCCGTCGGCACAGGCATAGCCGCAACGACGCGCATCGTCCATTTTGTTGGCCCGACCGGCGTCGGGAAAACGACGACGATCGCGAAGCTCGCGGCGGACCAGGCGTTCGTCCACCGGCGCTCGGTCGGCTTCATTACGGCGGACACCTACCGGATCGCCGCCGTCGACCAGCTTCGGACGTATGCGGACATTCTGAACATGCCGCTGGAAGTCGTGTTCTCGCCGTCCGAGTTGACCCGGGCTTACAAGAAGCTCGAGGATCGCGACTTGCTGCTGATGGATACGGCGGGCCGCAATTACCGCAACGAGCTGTTCGTCTCGGAAGTGAACAGCCTGCTCTTGCCGGGCGAGCAGGCGGAGAGCGTGCTCGTGCTCAGCCTGACGCACAAGTACGACGACATGAAGCAGGTCGCCGGCCAGTTTTCCCAATACGGAGTGAACCGTCTGCTCCTGACGAAAATGGACGAGACCGACTCCTTCGGGGCGGTGCTCAATCTGGCGAGAGATTTCGATTTCTCCATCTCCTATGTCACTTGCGGGCAGACGGTTCCCGACGATATTCGCGCTTTCGATCCGGAAGAGATCATCCGGCGCCTGCTGGGGGAGCCCGGCGATGCATGACCAGGCGCAAGCGCTTCGGCATCTGGTGCTGTCGAGGAACCGGCCGCCGTCCCGCCAAACCCGCATCGTGACCGTGACGAGCGGAAAGGGGGGCGTCGGCAAGTCGAATTTCAGCTTGAATTTCGCCATCGCCTTGCAGAGACGCGGGTACAGCGTGCTGCTGTTCGACGCCGATATGGGCATGGCGAACATCGACGTGCTGCTGGGCATTCCGGCGCAATACAACTTGCTGCATTTGCTCAGACGCGAGAAAACGATCTGGGAGATTATTCAGACCGGGCCGGGCGGCTTGCAATTCATCGCCGGCGGCTCGGGCTTCAAGGATCTGGTGCGGCTGAGCGAGGAGGAGCTGGAGTATTTCGCCGACCAGATCGGCAAGCTTCACGGCCATGTCGACTTTCTGCTGTTCGACACGGGCGCGGGACTGACGAAGGAGACGCTGCGCTTTATCGTCGCCGCCCAGGAGACGATCGTCGTCACGACGCCGGAGCCGACATCGATCACGGACGCCTACGCCTTGATCAAGATGGTGAAGACGATGGGGCACAACGTCGACTTCCGCTTGGTCGTCAACCGGACGAGCGACGACCGGGAAGGCCAGCAGACGGCCGACAACATCCGGCAGGTCGTCGGCAAATATTTGGGCCTGGATTTGCCGCTGCTCGGCTTCGTGCCGGACGACGCGCTCGTCTCCAAAGCGGTCAAGCGCCAGACGGCGCTGGCGATCGCTTATCCGGACAGCCCCGCCTGCCGGGGCATCGAACGAATCGCCTCGCGATTTTTGTCGGAAGAGACCGTCCGCGAGACGGGCGGCGTCAGAACGTTTCTGCAGCGGATGCGCCGCTTGTGGAGCTAAAATTGCCGGAGCTTGCTTTAGCGGATCGCCGCCGGCGGGGAACCGATCATGTCATCTGCGGATCATCAACACAGAAAAATGAAAGGGGGCAACCGTATGTCGAGCTTCAAAGTACTGGTCGTGGACGACTCCCCTTTCATGCGAAAGGTGTTCAGCGACTTCATCTCGGCGGATCCGTCCTTCGAAGTGGTCGCTACGGCGGCCAACGGCATGGAGGCGGTCGAACGGACGATCGAACTTGCGCCGGATGTCATTACGATGGACCTGGAAATGCCGGCCATGAACGGGCTGGAAGCGTTGAAGCGGATTATGGCGCTGCGGCCGACGCCGGTCATCATGCTGTCGGCGGTGACCGACAACGGCACGCGCGATACGATCCGGGCGCTGCAATACGGCGCGGTGGACTTCATCCGCAAGCCGGACAGGTCGGTCAAGCTCGACATTCGGCTGGTCGGGGAGCAGCTTCGCGAGAAGCTGCACGTCGCGGTCGAGATGGCCCGCAGCGGCAATTACCGGATGCTTCCGGCCGTCGAGGAGAAGCCGGACAAGCAGGAGGAGGAGCCGCAGGCGATCGTCCCGGGCGAGCGCTTCCCGGAGCCGCCCGCTGCGGCCGAACCGCCGCAGGGCGAGCCCGAACGGCCTTCTCTCGCAGCGGATCCGCCAGCGTCTCCGAACGGAACAGACCGTTCCGGCGGGCCGACGGCGGAATCGCCGCCGAAGAAGCCGGATCCGCTCCGGAAGAAGCCGGCCAAGAGCGAGCCGCCGCCGGAAGACGGCCTTCCCCGGCCGGCCGCAGACGGGCAGTCGGCGCCGCTCGTTCCGAAGCTTGCCAAGCCGGCGCCGTCCGCCAGAACGGCGAGGGACGACCGGACCGGTCTCCTCAAGGAGCCGCCCCGTTCCCGCTCCGTCCAGCAGCCGGAGCGGCCTCTGGCGAAGCGTCCGCCTCCGGCCGAGCCGGCGGGCGGCGCCGGCCGCAAAACCAAAGAGGCGCCTGCGGGCAATAGCGCGTTCGAGCACCTGGTGGCGATCGGCACGTCGACGGGAGGACCGCGCGCCCTGCATGAAGTGCTGACGAATCTTCCGGCCGATTTCCCGGCGCCCGTTCTGATCGTTCAGCATATGCCGCCGAAATTTACGCAGTCGCTTGCCCAGCGGCTGGACTCGTTCTCGGAAATCCGGGTTTGCGAAGCGCAGGACGGCGAGACCGTCTTGTCCGGAACCGCCTATATCGCTCCGGGCGGGAAGCACATGCTTCTCGCGAAGGATCCTTCGTCTTCCGCTTACCGGATCGTTCTCTCGGACGAGGAGCCTCGCAGCGGCCACCGGCCATCGGTCGACAAGCTGTTCGAGTCGCTGCTCGGCTGCAAGGGACTGAAGCGCCATATCGTCGTCATGACCGGAATGGGCAGCGACGGCGCGAAGGGCATGAAGGCGCTTCGGGAGGACGGCGCGGAGACGACGATCGCGGAGGCGGAGCAGACGTGCGTCGTGTACGGGATGCCCCGCTCGGCCGTCGAACTCGGGGCGGCGTCGCACGTCCTCCGCCTGCAGGAGATCGCCCCGGCTCTCGTCCGAGAGGTGAGCGCCCGCAACAAATAGACCGAGGCAAGACCAGCCAACCAGGAGGTGTCCGTACAGTGGAAATGAATCAGTACCTGTCCATTTTTATCGACGAAGCGAGCGAGCACTTGCAGTCGCTTAACGAGAATATGCTTCAACTGGAGCAGTCGCCGGAAGATATCGGGATCGTGCAGGTCATTTTCCGTTCCGCGCACACGCTGAAGGGAATGTCTGCGACGATGGGGTTCGAGGATCTCGCCTCGTTGACCCACGACATGGAGAACGTGCTCGACCTGGTCCGCAACGGCAAGCTCGCGATGAACGGAACGATCTTCGATACGCTGTTCCAATGTCTGGACGCGCTAGAAGGCATGGTGCAAGACGTCGTGAACGGCGGAACGGGCAAAGCGGACGTCAGCGCTCTTGTCGCAAAGCTTCAGGCGATCGTTCGCGGCGATTTCGCCGCCGCGGGCGGTGCCGCGCCCGCGGCTTCGGCCGGGGAGGCGTCGGACAAGCCGCTGGTCGCGACGGAGCTGCTGCTGGACCAGTACCAGCTGTCGGTTCTCGAACAGTCGGTGGACAGCGGCCTTCAGGTGTTCCACATCGAGGTGTTTATCCGCGACGATTGCGTGCTGAAGGCGGTTCGCGCCTACATGGTATTCGACCTGCTCGAGAAGAACGGGGAGGTCGTCAAGGCGCATCCTTCCGTACAGGACCTCGAACAAGACAAGTTCGACAAGAGCTTCTCGGTCTACTATATTTCGCGGATCGGCCTGGAGCAGCTACGGGAGAGCATTCTGAACGTGTCGGAGATCGAATCGGTGACGATTATGGCCGTCGACCGCTCTTCCCTCGCCGAGCTGGATCAGTCGAAGGAAGCGGCCAGCCAGGAAGGCTTCCGGGCGGTTCGCGAGACGGCCGCTGCAGCCCCGGCCGCACCGGCTTCTCCGTCTCCATCTCCGGCCCAATCCGCTCCGGCCTCCTCTAGGCCGACGGAATCCGGTCCGCCCCGTCCCGCCGCATCCGGCGGCGTCGCGAGCCGTACGATCCGGGTCGACATCGACCGGCTCGATACGCTGATGAACCTGCTGAGCGAGCTTCTGATCGACCGGGCGCGGCTCGAGCAGCTTGCCTCGGAGATTCGCCGCAACGACTTGACCGAGACGGTCGAGCATTTGGCGAGAGTCGGCGGCGACTTGCAAAATATCGTGCTCAAGCTGCGGATGGTGCCGGTCGAGAGCGTCTTCAACCGGTTCCCCCGCATGGTGCGGGATTTGGCCAAATCGCTCGACAAGAAGCTCGAGCTGGTCATTACCGGAGCGGAGACGGAGCTGGACCGCACCGTCATCGACGAGATCGGCGATCCGCTCGTTCACCTGATCCGCAACTCGGTCGACCACGGCATCGAGCAGCCGTCCGTAAGGCTCGCCGCCGGCAAGCCGGAGACGGGAACCGTCCACCTGCGCGCTTATCATAGCGGCAACCACGTCTTCATCGAGATCGAGGACGACGGCAACGGCATCAACCGGCCGAAGGTGCTCGACATCGCCATCAAGCGCGGCGTCGTCACGCCGGAGGAAGCGAAGAAGCTGTCGGACGACGAGATCAACATGCTCATTTTCGCGGCCGGGTTCAGCACCGCGGACAAAATCTCCGACATCTCGGGCCGCGGCGTCGGGCTGGACGTCGTCAAGTCGAAGATCGAATCGCTCGGCGGCCGGGTGTCCGTCACCTCCGAGCTCGGGCGCGGCTCGAAGTTTTCCATCCAGCTGCCGCTCACGCTCTCCATCATCTCGGCCATGCTCGTGAAGCTCGGATCGGAGAAGTACGCGATCCCGCTCACCTCGATCGTGGAGACGGCGGCCGTCCGCCGGGAAGACATCCGCGACTTGCAGGGCAACCGGGTGATCGAATACCGGAACTCGATCATTCCCATTCTGTCGCTGGCCCAAATTCTCGACGCGCCCGATTACCGGGACGACGGCGAGACGGAGACGGAGACGGTCATTATCCGGAAGGGCGACAAGCTCGCCGCCGTCATGGTGGAGGAATTTATTTCGCAGAGCGAGATCGTCCTGAAGACGCTGGGCAAGTATTTGGGCAACCAGAAGCTGATATCGGGAGCCACGATTTTGGGAGACGGCCAAGTCGCCCTGATCGTCGACCCCAACGCGCTCATCAAGTAAAAATTCCGGAGGAATCGAGGAGGACCAGCTCATGGCAGAGGAATTGAAGGTAATTGTCTTTACGTTAGGGCAGGAAGAGTACGGCATCGAGGTGGACAAGGTTCGCACGATCGAACGGATGATGCCGATTACCCGCGTCCCCAAGACGCCGGCATTCGTCAAGGGCGTCATCAACCTGCGGGGCGTCGTCATTCCGGTCATCGATTTGCGCGGCCGATTCGGGCTTGCGGAGACCGAGCCGACCGACAATTCCCGGATCATCATCGTCGCGGCGAACGACCTGGAAGTCGGCTTCATCGTCGACTCGGCGAACGACGTCATCGACATCATGAGCGACACGATCGAGGTTCCGCCGGAAGTCGTAGGCGGCATCAAAGCCAAGTATTTGAGCGGCGTGGCCAAATTCGGCGACAACCGGTTGCTTATTCTAATGAATCTGTCGGAAGTGCTGAACCGCTCCGAGATCATCCAGCTGGAACAGCTCGGGGAATAAACCGTGAAGCTGTTCAACCACAATCCCGATTTCAAAATGGACGTGCTGCGGGAGGTCGGCAATATCGGGGCCGGCCACGCCGCGACGGCGCTGTCCCGGCTGCTGGACAAGCCGGTCGACATGGCCGTTCCGACCGTCAGCTTCGTCCCCTTCGAATCGATCGCCGACCGCGTCGGCGGCCCGGAGGAAGTGGTTGTCGCCGTGTTCTTGCGGGTTGACGGAGATGCGCCCGGCAACATGTTTTTCCTGATGAGCCGCCTTCAGGCGAAGCTGCTGCTGCAAGGCCTGGCCGGCTTCGAGCCGGCGGGCGACGGCGGTTACTCGGAGCTGGAGCTCTCCGCGCTCTGCGAGATCGGCAACATTCTCGCAGGCTCGTACTTGTCCTCGCTGGCCGATTTGACCGGGCTCGCCATGTCGCCCTCCGTTCCTTCCGTCGCGGTCGACATGGCGGGGGCGATTCTCAGCTACGGCCTTCTTCAGTTCGGCACGATGGGGGACGACGCGCTGCTGATCGATACGACGTTCCTGAGGGGGCGGCAAGAGGCGGAAGGGCATTTCTATTTCATTCCCGACCCGGAATCGTTCGAGAAAATATTCGTCTCGCTGGGAGTGCCGCTCGAATGACAGACGGGAACTTCGTCAAAGTCGGAATGGCCGATTTGAACGTCGCGGCGGAAGGCGCGGTGCTCAAGACGACCGGGCTCGGGTCGTGCGTCGGTCTGACGCTGTTCGATCCGCAGCGGCAGGTGGCCGGGATGGCCCATATTATGCTCCCTTCGTCGGACATCGCCCGCGAAGGCCAGCTGAATATCGCCAAGTACGCGGACACGGCGATTCCCGAGCTGCTGAATCGGGTCGTCCAATTGGGCGCCGACCGCAAACGGCTGGTGGCGAAGCTGGCCGGCGGCGCGCAGATGTTCGCCTTCGCCGGCGGGAGCGACAGCCTTCGCATCGGTCCCCGCAACGTGGAATCGGTCAAGCGGGAGCTGGATAAGTGGGCTATTCCGGTCATGTCGGAGGATACGGGTGGCAATTACGGCCGCACGATCGAATTCGACAGCCGGAGCGGCGTGCTCACCGTTCGCAGCGTGCAGTATGGAGTAAAGGAGATTTGACATGACGGGTACATGGCGTTGGACGGTCGGCTTCGGCGTTTTCGGCGCCCTGTTGACCTTTCTGTTCCAGGTTTCAAGCAATACGATAGGCACGACGCTTCTGCGCACCTTGTACGCATTTCTCGCTTATGCCGCTTTGTCGCTAGCCGTCCGCTACGTGCTGGGTATTCTGCTCCGGCCGGCGGCGACGGCGAGGGCCGCGCTCCCCGAGGATGAACGGGGCGCGGTGATCGATCTGACGACGCCGGACGACGGCGGCGGACTGACCGATCTGATGAAGGACCAGGGGGCCGACGGCAAGGATCGGCCCGTCGCCGGCTTCCAGCCGCTCAAGCCCGAGAAGCTGGTGTCGTTGGATCATCCGAAGACCGAAGACGTTGTCCATGCGGTTCGCCGATTGACGGACGAATAAGGATGGTGAAGCGAAGATGACCGATCAAAACCGTTCACGGCTGTCCCATCAAGAAGTTTGGCGGAGCTGGAAAGACGAAGGGAATCCGGAAGCGAAGAAGAAGCTGATCGAGCATTATTTGCCGCTGGTCGACTACGTGTCGAGCCGAATGGCCGTCGGTTTGCCCAAGAACGTGGGCAAGGAAGACCTGGCCAGCAACGGTGTGATGGGATTGATCGACGCCATCGAGAAATTCGATTACCGGCGCGGGCTCCAATTCGAGACATACGCTTCCTGGAGAATCCGGGGCGCCATTATCGACGGGCTTCGCCAGGGAGACTGGGTTCCGCGGTCCGTACGCGACAAAGCGAAAAAAATGGAGGACGCATACGCCGCCTTGGAGCAACGAAACCTGCGTTCGGCCTCCGACGAGGAAGTATGCGACTATTTGAACATATCGCTCAAAGAGTTCCAGCAGATGCTTCAGGAAGTGGCGGTCGCAACCGTCTGCTCGCTGGAGGATCCGATTCGGGAGGAAGAGTCCGAGACCCGGCTGTCGATGCTCGTCGACGACAAGGCGGTCAATCCCGAATCGAAAGTTCACGAGACGTTTCTCAAAGAATCGCTCACGATGGGAATCGAGCGGCTGACCCCCAAAGAGCGGACGGTCGTGTCCTTATTCTATTACGAGGACTTGTCGCTGAGCGAGATTGCCGAAGTGATGTCATTGTCTCCGTCCCGAATCTCGCAACTTCACTCCAAGGCCATCCTACGGTTACGGGCAGCACTGGGCAAACAGAAGGATCAGCTGTTACATAAATGACCCATTGACTTGGAGGTGAGGCGGGTGTCTATCGAGCCGAAACCCGTTTTGGACGAAGTCATGCAGATCACGATCTCCGAAGACAAGATGCATGCTTATTTGGTTTTCAAACGCACGGAAGGCAATCTGAAGCTGTCCGTTCCGGAACTGGAACGATTTATCGCCGCAAGCGGCGTGAAGCATGGGGTGCTGCAGGATACGCTTCGCCTGATCTGCGACCGGCCCCAGGATTTTTACTTCAGCCAGACCGTTATCGCGAACGGCACGCCTCCCCGGAACGGCAAGGACGGCTTCGTCAAAGTGCTGTTCAATCTCGGCGCCGAGGCGCGCAAGCCCGTGGAACGGGAAGACGGCAGCGTCGATTACAAGGACATCGTGCAGCTTGCCAACGTGAAGGCCGGACAGCTGATCGCCGAACGGTACCCGCCCGAGCCGGGAGAGGCCGGCATCGATGTGACCGGCGCGGAGATTCCGGCGAAAGACGGCAAGGAATCGCATTTCAAAATCGGCAAGAACGTCGTCGTCAACGAGGACAAGACCGGCATGTACGCGGCGATCGACGGCCTGGTGACGCAGACGGACAAAGACAAGCTGAACGTCTTTCCGGTCTATGAAGTAAACGGCGACGTCGATTACAATATCGGCAATATCGACTTCGTCGGCACCGTCGTCATCCGGGGCAACGTGCTGACCGGCTTCAAAATCCGGGCCTCCGGGGACATTCGCGTCACCGGGGGCATCGAAGGCGCGGAAGTGGAGTCGGAAGGCTCCATTGAAGTATCCGGCGGCATCATCGGCAGCAACAAAGGATGGGTCAAAGCGGGGCGCTCGGTTCGCTGCTCCTTCATTCAGGAGGGCAACGTCACGGCCGGCGAGGACGTGCTCGTCACGCAGAGCATCATGCACTCGAACGTGAGGGCGGGCCGCAACGTCGTCTGCATGGGCTCGAAGGGGCTCGTTGTCGGCGGCGTTGTACAGGCCGGCGACCGCGTCACCGCGCGGATGATCGGCAATGCAATGTCGACGGCGACCGTCGTGGAAGTCGGCGTCCGCCCGGAGCTGCGCCAGGAGCTGAACGAGCTGAGAAGCCGAATTCGTACGATGACGGAAAGTCTGGACAAGGCGGACAAGGCGCTGGCGATGCTGAACCAGATGGCGGCGGCCGGCCAACTGACCTCGGACCGGCTGGCCATGCGGATCAAGGTGACGGCCACCCGCAAGCAAACGGCGGAGGAGCTGCAGGCCGCCAAGGAAGCGGTTCTGGAAATCGAGAAGACGCTGGACGACACGGAATCGGCGCGGGTGGACGCGATCCATACGATCTACGGCGGCACCAAAATCGTCATCGGCCGGTATACGCGTTTTGTCAAAGACAGCGTCCAGCGCGTGTCTTTTCGTTTCTCCGACGGAGAGATCGTTCTCGTTCCCTACGTTTAAACCGGAAGGTGATCTCGGTGAGCTACAAACCTGTCGATCTGCAAACTTCGTTGCCGCGCACGTTGGAATTGTCGCCCATGCAGCAGCAGCAACAGCAGCGCTCCGCCATGGAGCAAGCCGCGCTGGGCCAGCAGGCGATGAAGAAGGCGGAACGGCAAGCGAGGAGCAACGCCAAGCTGGAATCGGCCGCCAAACGAACGATTTCGGAGAAGGAGCCCCGGGAGCGAGAGAAGCATCCGTCCGGACGCAAGGGCGGCCGCCAGGGCGATTCGGAGCCGGGCGAAGGCGAAGAGAAGCCCGCGCACCCTTACAAAGGAAAACATCTCGATATTTCGCTTTAACGGGCGCCATGGGAAAGGTGGCAAGCAGATGGAGCCTTGGGTAACCCTTGTGCTTACGGGAGTTGCGATCGCCGGATACGGCTGGCTGCTCCCCAAATCCGGCGCGAAAGCTTCCGCGGACGGGAGCGCTCTTCGCGGAGAAGAAGCGTACGACCGGCTGCTGGAAGATCTGGAGGCGGAAAATCGGGAATTGCTCGACGCCGTCGCTATATTTAAGAAGGAACAGGAAGAGAAGGTCGGCTTGCTGAGCCGGCGGATTCGCGAGCTGGAGATGCAGATGGCCGAACGGCCGGATCGCGGTTCCCCGGCAGATGCTCCGCCCCGGTCGGCGGCGCAGCCTCCGTCGCAAGCGCCGTCCGATCCGGCGGCGGTCGCGGCGCCCCCCGCGGCGGGAGAGGCGGCCGACTCGACGCCCGTTCCCGGGAGCGAAGCCGGGGAAGAGGCGGGTCCGGCCGCCCGGAGCGAAGAAGCGCTCGCCGCGGCCGATACGATCGGCAGCCGGTACGCCGAGCTGCTGGACCTGCACCGGCGCGGACGCTCGATCGAGCAAATCGCCAAGACGCTCGGCATGAACAAGGGCGAAGTCCAATTGATTTTGCAGCTGGCGAGACGGGAGGAGATGCAGCGTGCGTAAACGTCGGGGATGGCTGATCGGCTTCGGCCTCGGAATCGCGCTCGGCGCCGCCGTGCTGCAATTGATGACCGCCGCCGATTCCGTATCCGGATCGGACCGGCTGCCGAACGAGCCGCTAAGTCTCGAGGAACTGAAGAATGAAGCGGGAGCGAAAGGCTACGACCTCGTCCGTTCGGGAACCGTAGGGGACAAAACCTATACGCAGCAGCAGCTCGATCAGGCCGTCGCCGAAGCGAAGCAAGCGGCGGAAGCCGCGGCCAAGGCGTCCGCCGGGAAGAGCGCCGCTTCCGGCTCCGGCGAGCGGACGATCATGTTCTACATATGGGAGAAAGCTTCGCTGCAGGATGTGGCGAACGGACTGAAGGGGATCGGTCTAATCGACGACAAAGCGGCTTTCATCCGGCAAGCGAAGCCTTACGCGAACAAGCTTCGCGTCGGCGTGTGCGTTTTCACCGGCAAGCCGTCGTACGAGCAGATTATCGCCGAATTGACCCGTGGCAAAAATTGAGCGTTGAGACATTGCGCGGGCGGTGTCGATATGGTATAGTATTACCCGGTGTGAAAAAACGCACGCCGTTCAATTTCGTCAGCGGTGCTTTCCATTCGGGAAGTTCTGACGGAAGATGCGACCGGCGGAGGAGATTCACCTACAAAAACCACTAGGAGGTGCAGTTAAGATGGCAGTTATCTCCATGAAGCAGCTTCTCGAAGCTGGGGTACACTTCGGTCACCAAACCCGTCGCTGGAACCCGAAAATGGATAAGTACATCTTTACTGAACGGAACGGCATTTACATTATCGACCTGCAAAAAACGGTTAAAAAAGTAGACGAGGCTTACAACTTCGTTCGCCAGCTGGCGGAGAACGGCGGCACGATGCTGTTCGTCGGCACGAAGAAGCAAGCGCAAGACTCCGTGAAGGAAGAAGCGGAGCGCAGCGGCCAATACTACATCAACCAACGTTGGCTCGGCGGCACGCTGACCAACTTCTCCACGATCCAGAAGCGTACGGACCGTCTGCATCAGCTGACGAAATGGGAAGAAGACGGCACGTTCGATGTGCTTCCGAAGAAAGAAGTCATCCTTCTTCGCAAGGAGAAGGAGCGCCTCGAGAAGTTCCTCGGCGGCATCAAGAACATGCGCAAGCTTCCGGACGCGCTGTTCATTATCGATCCGCGCAAAGAGCGCATCGCCGTTGCGGAAGCCCGCAAGCTGGGCATCCCGATCGTCGGCATCGTCGACACGAACTGCGATCCGGACGAGATCGACTATGTCATTCCGGGTAACGACGACGCCATCCGCGCCGTTAAGCTGTTGACGTCCAAAATGGCCGACGCCATCGTCGAAGCCCGCCAAGGCGAAGAAGCGACGGAATAAGAGACGGCGACAAGCAATCGTGAAGCAAAGGGTGGTCAGAAGCGAACCTTCTTGCCGCCCTTTTTTTGAAGGATCTTTTATCATTCGTATGCGGCCGGGCCGCAACGGTAATAACAGGAGGTTGTCCACGTGGCAGTAAACGCAGCAGACGTAAAGACGCTCCGCGAGAGAACGGGAGCGGGCATGCTGGATTGTAAGAAAGCGCTGGAGGAAGCGAACGGCGATCTGACGAAAGCCGCCGAGCTTCTGCGCGAGAAAGGCCTTGCGGCGGCGGCCAAGAAGGGCGACCGCATCGCGACGGAAGGCCGCGTAGAATCGTATATTCACGGCGCAGGCCGCATCGGCGTTCTGGTCGAAGTCAACTGCGAGACCGACTTCGTCGCCATGACGGATCAATTCAAGGAGCTCGTTCGCGACATCGCGATGCACATCGCCGCCGCGAGTCCGAAATTCGTGCGCCGCGAAGAAGTTCCGCAAGCCGAGCTGGACAAAGAACGCGAAATTCTTCGCGCCCAGGCGCTTAACGAAGGCAAGCCGGAGAAGATCGTCGACAAGATGGTCGAAGGCCGCCTGAACAAGTTCTACGAAGAGAACGTTCTGCTGGAGCAAGCGTTCGTCAAGGATCCGGACAAAACGGTTCAAACGCTGCTGAACGAGAAAATCGCCACGATCGGAGAGCAAATCTCCATCCGCCGCTTCGTCCGCTTCGAGCTGGGCGAAGGTCTTGAGAAGAAGCAAGACAACTTCGTAGAAGAAGTTATGGCACAGGTGAAAGCATAAGTTTCATCCGTTCTAAGGGAACACGCCGTGTTCCCTTTTTTTGAACGAAGCGGCGGCTGCGGCAGCCGGCAACCCGAATAGAATGATGGAGGTACCAATGAATCGTCCCGTATACAAGCGCGTTGTGTTGAAGGTCAGCGGAGAGTCGCTGTCCGGGTCGAACGGATACGGTATCGATGCGACGACGATCCAATCGATCGCCGAGCAGGTGAAGGAAGTGGTCGAGCTTGGCGTGGAAGTCGCGATCGTATGCGGAGGCGGCAACATCTGGCGCGGCATTTCCGGCAGCCAAAAGGGCATCGACCGCGCGACCGCGGATTACATGGGCATGCTAGCGACGGTCATGAACTCGCTGGCGCTGCAGGACGCGCTTGAGCAGATCGACGTGCCGACGCGCGTTCAGACGTCAATCGCCATGCAGCAGATCGCGGAGCCGTATATCCGCCGCCGGGCGATCCGGCATCTGGAGAAGGGCCGCGTCGTCATTTTCGCCGCCGGAACGGGCAATCCGTTCTTCTCCACCGACACGACCGCCGCGCTTCGCGCCGCCGAGATCGAGGCCGAAGTCATCCTGATGGCCAAGAACAAGGTGGACGGCGTCTACAGCGCGGATCCGTTCAAGGATCCGACGGCCGAGAAATACGAACAGCTCACCTATCTCGATGTCCTGAACAAAAATCTGGGCGTTATGGACTCTACGGCCTCATCCCTCTGCATGGACAACAATATTCCGTTGCTTGTATTTGCCATCACCGAGCAAGGCAATATTAAGCGTGCCGTATTGGGCGAAAAAATAGGTACGATTGTGAAGGGGAGCGTGAATTGACAGTGCCTCAAGCGATCAAGAAACATGCGGAAGAGCGGATGGAAAAAGCGATTGCCGCGCTAAAGCGCGATTTGGCGACGCTGCGGGCGGGACGGGCGACCCCCGCGATTCTCGACCGCGTGCAAGCGGAATATTACGGAACGCCTACGCCAGTCAACCAATTGGGCTCGATCACGACGCCGGATTCCCGCACGCTGGTCATTCAGCCGTGGGACAAGTCCGCTCTGGCGGCAATCGAGAAGGCCATTCTGAAATCCGACGTCGGCCTGACGCCGGCGAACGACGGAACGATCATCCGGCTCGTCGTGCCTCCGCTGACGGAAGAGCGCCGGGCGGATCTGGTCAAATCGACGAAGAAATTCGGCGAAGAAGCGAAGGTTGCGATCCGCAACATTCGCCGCGACGCCAACGACGACATCAAGAAGCTGGAGAAGAGCGAAATCTCCGAAGACGAATCCAGACGCCATCAAGAGGACGTCCAGAAGCTTACCGACCGCTTCGTCGCGGAAGTGGACAAAATTCTGGCCGCCAAAGAAAAAGAAATTATGGAAGTGTAACGCCTTGTACTCCGACCCCTCCGTCAGGTGGGGTTTATTGTTCTTGAAACGGGAGGAACGACCATGGTGAAGCGTTTCGGCAGCGGCTGGTTCCGCCGATTGCAAGACGGCACGACGCAAGATCGTCAGGCCGGCGAGTCGTCCGGCGGATCATTGGAAGAGTTGTCATCGGAGAATGTGCCGCAGCATGTGGCGATCATTATGGACGGCAACGGACGCTGGGCGAAGGCGCGCGGCTTGCCGCGCATCGCCGGGCATCACAACGGCATGAAGACGGTCAAGCGAATTACGAAAGCGGCCGACCACATCGGCGTTCGTTATTTGACGATGTACGCGTTCTCCACGGAGAATTGGAAGCGGCCCAAGTCGGAAGTGGAATTTCTGATGAAGCTCCCGCAGGAGTTTCTGGCGCTCGAATTGGACGAATTGATCGAGAACAACGTGCAGGTGAAAATGATGGGCGTGCGGGATCTGCTTCCCGATTACACGCTGTACGCCATCGAAGAAGCCGTGCGCAAAACCGAAAACAACACCGGACTGGTGCTTAATTTCGCATTGAATTACGGCAGCCGGATGGAGATGGTCGAAGCGGCCCGCAAGCTGGCCCGCAAAGCCGCGAACGGCGAGATCGATCCCGACGCCATCAGCGAAGAGGATTTCAGCGCCAGTCTGCTGTCCGGCTGGCTGCCGGACCCGGATTTATTGATTCGAACGAGCGGGGAGCTGCGCCTCTCGAACTTTATGCTCTGGCAGCTCGCTTACAGCGAGTTCTGGTTTACCGACGTCTATTGGCCGGCGTTTACGGAACAACACTTCTATGAGGCGATCCGCGAATATCAGCGCCGGGCTCGCCGCTACGGGGGGCTTTAAAGCCGATGGCTCAACGATTGGTCACCGGCGTAGTGGCCGGCGCGGGCTTTATCGCGCTGCTGCTGCTCGGCGACGGATATTACGAGGCGCTGCTCGCTTCGCTGGCCTTGATCGGGTTCAGCGAATACGTCCGGTTGAACGGGCTGCCCAGGGCAAGAGGAGACATCCTCGTCGGGTACGTCGCCGTTTTGCTTCTGGCGCTGCCGCGTCTGCCGCTCGGTTGGAGCTCGCCTCCGATCTTTACCTTGATCTGGCTGCTGCTGTTCGTCTTGCTGGCCGCGACCGTTCTGAGCAAAAACCGGATCCAGCTCGAGCATGCCAGCCTGCTTTTCCTCGGGGCGGTCTATATCGGTCTCGGTTTTCGCTTTATGGCCGAAACGCGCGGGTTGGAGCACGGCCTGTTCTGGTCGCTGCTGACGTTCTTGAGCATCTGGGCTTCGGACGCGGGCGCCTATTTCGTCGGGAAGGCCGTCGGCAAGCGCAAGCTGTGGCCGGCGATCAGTCCGAACAAGACGGTGGAGGGCGCCGTCGGCGGCTTGGTGACCGCCGTTCTTGTAGCGCTCGCGTTCCATTTCGTCCAGCCGGACTGGCTCGGGTTCGGACGAGCCGTCGTTATCGCCCTTGCGGCTGCGATCGCCGGAACGATGGGCGATTTGATCCAGTCGGCGTACAAGCGGTTCCGCGGCGTCAAGGACACCGGAAACCTGCTGCCGGGCCACGGCGGCGTGCTGGACCGCACGGACAGCTGGCTGATCGTGTTCCCGCTCGTCCATTTGCTGCATTTGCTTCCTGCTTAACATCAGATACATAGAGATTGCGGAGGAGAACGATGGCGATAAAAAAAGTGGCCGTGCTGGGCAGCACCGGATCGATCGGCACGCAGACGTTGGACGTCGTATCGCGGAACCCGGAGGCGTACGAGGTCGTCGGGCTGGCGGCCGGCGCGAACGCAGAGCTGCTGCTTCGGCAGGCGGAGCAATTCCGTCCGCGCATCGTGTCCGTGGGGACGCGGGAGCTGGCCGACAGCCTCCGCCACCGGCTGCCGGCAGGGACGAAGATCGTCTTCGGCGAAGAAGGCTTGATCGAAGTGGCGGCCGCCTCCGGCGCCGATTACGTCGTGTGCGCGCTGGTGGGCAGCCTCGGCCTGACGTCCACGCTCGCGGCGATCGAGGCGGGCGCGGCGATCGGGCTGGCCAACAAGGAGACGCTCGTGACCGCCGGGCACCTGGTCATGAAGCGGGCGCAAGAGAAGGGCGTGCCGATTCTTCCGGTGGACAGCGAGCATTCGGCGATTTTCCAATGCCTGAACGGGGAAGACCGCAAAGCGGTCAAGCGGCTGATCGTGACGGCTTCCGGCGGCAGCTTTCGGGACCGGACGAGGGATCAGCTCGCGGACGTCACGGTGGAGGACGCGCTCAAGCACCCGAACTGGTCGATGGGCGCGAAGATTACGATCGATTCCGCGACGATGGTCAACAAAGGGCTCGAGGTGATCGAAGCCCATTGGCTGTTCGATTTGCCGTACGATCGGATCGACGTCGTTCTGCATCCGGAGAGCATCGTTCACTCGATGGTCGAATTCGCGGACACAAGCGTCATCGCGCAGCTCGGCAATCCCGACATGCGGGTGCCGATCCAATACGCTCTTACGTATCCCGAACGCCGCCCGTCGCCCGCTTCGCCTCTCGATCTGCTCAAGGCGGGCACGCTTCATTTTCGGCCGATGGACTTCGAACGGTATCCTTGTCTCAAACTCGCTTACGAGGCGGGGCGGACGGGAGGAACGGCGACGACCGTCTTCAATGCGGCGAACGAATCCGCCGTGGCCCGATTCCTGCGCGGCGACATTCCGTTCCTTGCGATCGAGACCATCATCGAGCGGGTGCTGGCGAAGCATACGCCGACGCCTCATCCGGATTTGGCCGCGATTCTGGAGACCGACGCGTGGGCGCGCCGCGAAGCGGACGCCCTCAAATAATTGAGACAATCCGCCGCCCTTCCCGTATTCTCTTGTAACGGCTCGGAGAATAATGTTAATCTAAGGACAGCCGTCACAGGCAACGGGGGTAGTGTAGGATGCAAATGGTACAGATCGTATTCCTTGTCGTGTTGGTCTTTTTCGTGCTCGTCACGATTCATGAATTCGGACATTTCTACTTTGCCCGCCGCGCGGGCATTCTCGTTCGCGAGTTCGCCATCGGCTTCGGACCGAAGCTGTTCTCGATCAAACGGGGCGAGACCCGGTACACGCTTCGGCTGCTGCCTGCGGGCGGCTTCGTCCGGATGGCCGGCGAAGATCCCGAAGTGGTGGAGATGCAGCCGGGGCAGACGGTCGGCGTTCGCCTTAAGGACGGCAAAGCGACCCGCTTCTATCTCGATCGGCTGAACGAGCGGACGAATATCATGCGCGGCGAAGTCAAAGCGCTCGATCTGGAGCGGGATCTGTTCGTCACGCTGGACGTGGATGGCGACATTCAGCGTTACGACGTTCATCCGCAGGCGCTGATCGTCGCCCGGGGTCAAGAGACGCAAATCGCGCCCATCGACCGCCAATTCGGCGGCGTGTCCACCGGCAAGCGCGCGATGGCGATTTTCGCCGGTCCGATGATGAACTTCATTCTCGCGTTTATGTTGTTCATCGTCTACCTGCAAATGTCCGGCGTGCCCGTCGAAAATTCGACGAAGGTGATCGTCAGCGGCACGGAAGCCGGCATGCCTGCGGCACAGGCCGGGCTGCACAAAGGCGACTGGATCAAGTCGGTGAACGGCGAGGAGATCGTCGGCGACAGCAGCGTGCTCGTCGGCAAGATCACGGCATCCGCGGGCAAGCCGATGAAGTGGATCGTCGAGCGCAAGGGCAAAGAGCTGGAGTTGTCGGTGACGCCGGACAAAGCGACGGGCAAAGTCGGCGTCTATCTCAGTCCGGAGATGCGGCGGCCGGGAATCGGAGAGACGCTCAAATTCGCCGGCACCTCGATGGTAGATACGACCAAGAACATTTTCGAGAGCTTCCGGAAGCTGATCTTCGGCGAATTCAAGCTGGACGATCTGGGCGGACCGGTGCGCACCGCGCAGATGACGGGTGAGATTGCCAAGCAAGGCCTGCCGCAGCTTACGCTGTGGTCGGCGATTCTTAGCTTGTACTTGGGCATCTTCAACTTGCTGCCGATTCCGGCGCTCGACGGGAGCCGGCTCATCTTCATCGGGTTGGAAGCCGTCCGCGGCAAGCCGGTCGATCCGAACCGGGAGAGCATGGTGCATTTTATCGGGTTCGCCATGCTGATGCTGCTCATGGTCGTCGTCACGTATAACGATATTTTGCGACTGGTCAAAAATTAAGCCGTTGTAGGGGTTGGGGATTCGTCATGTCGAAGGACAAATCGTTTGTTACCGAAATTACGCCGCAAAGCGAAGATTTCTCCCGCTGGTATATCGACGTCATCAAGAAGGCCGAGCTGATGGACTACTCGCCGGTGCGCGGGTGCATCGTGTTCCGTCCGGACGGCTACGAGCTGTGGGAGAACATCCAGCGCGAGCTGGACAGCCGGTTCAAGGAGACGGGGCACCGCAACGCCTACTTCCCGCTGTTCATTCCCGAGAGCTTTTTCCAGAAGGAGAAAGAGCACGTCGAGGGGTTCAATCCGGAGCTGCCTTGGGTGACCGAGGCCGGCGGGGAGAAGCTGGAGGAGCGCCTGGCGATCCGTCCGACGTCGGAGACGATGATCGGGCATATGTACGCCAAGTGGATCAACTCGTACCGCGATCTGCCGCTGCTGATCAACCAATGGGCGAACGTCGTCCGTTGGGAGAAAAGAACGCTGCCGTTCCTGCGCACGAGCGAGTTCCTCTGGCAGGAAGGCCATACGGCGCACGAGAACGAGGAAGACGCCCGCAAAGAAACGATGACGATGCTGGACGTCTACACGGATTTCGCCGAGAACGTGCTGGCGATTCCGGTCATCCGGGGGCAGAAGACGCCGTCCGAGAAGTTCGCGGGCGCGGTGGACACGTACTCCATCGAAGCGATGATGAAGGACGGCCGCGCCGTGCAGGCGGGTACGTCGCACTATCTCGGCACGAACTTCGCCGTTGCGTTCGACATTAAATATTTGAGCCGCGAAAATACCCAGGAATACTGCCATACGACATCCTGGGGCGTCAGCACCCGCCTGATCGGCGCGCTGATTATGGTGCACGGCGACGACCGCGGATTGGTCATGCCGCCGAAGGTCGCGCCGACGCAGGTCATTATGATTCCGATCGGCCCGCCGAAGTCGCGCGAGCAGGTTATCGCGAAGACGGATGAGCTGTTCGCGCAGCTCAAAGCGGCCGGCGTTCGCGTTCGCGTCGACGACCGGTCCGACGTGTCGCCCGGTTGGAAGTTCAACGAGTACGAGATGCGCGGCATTCCGGTTCGTCTCGAGCTCGGGCCGCGCGATCTGGAGAACGGCGTCTGCGTGCTCGTCTCCCGCGTCAGCGGCGAGAAGAAGCAGGTGCCGCTGGACCGCTTGGTCGAGGAAGTCCGGGCGATGCTGGACGAGGTGCACCGCGAGATGTTCGACCGGGCGCTGAAGTTCCGCGAGGAGCACTTCTTCTCCATCGAGACGCTGGACGAGCTCAAATCTGCGCTTGAAGAGAAGCGCGGCTTCGCGCTCGCCGGCTGGTGCGGCTCCGAAGCGTGCGAGAAGCAGGTCAAGGAGGAGACCGGCGCGACGAGCCGGAACATTCCGTTCGAGCCGGCCGAGACGAAGACGAAATGTCTCGTCTGCGGCGACGAATCGAAGCATACGGTTGTGTTTGCGAGAGCGTATTGATAGGAATTTGCACCAGGAGCCGTCCGGTCGGGCGGCTCTAGTTGCATTTGTCCGCGTTAGTGCGGGGCGGGCAGAGGGTTCTGCGGCGCGGCGAGCGGAGGAGAGGAACTGGGTTCCTCTCATTGGCGGAAAGTTGGCATAGGGAGCTCTGGAGGCTCAATATTTGAAGTACATGGGCGGGAAAAACGGCACGGAGAGCGAAAGAAGCTCAATTTTGGAGGTACATATGCGTGAAAGCGTCACAGCGAGTGGAAGAGGCATTGCGGAGCAAGCAGGCTAAGCAGGCCAAGCCTCCCTCGCGGCGCCGCTGCGGATAAAAAAATCCGCAAGCCGGCTGAAATCGGTGACACCCTGTTGTCACCGATTCGCTGCTATACTTGGATTCGAAGCGAGGGGGAGCGAGCTTGAAGAGGCACGACAGGTTAATGGCGCTGCTGATCGCGCTGCAGCAAGGTCCGGTGAACGCCGGCGCCATCGCGGACAAATTGGAAGTGTCCAAACGGACGATTCTGCGGGATATGCAATCGCTCTCCGAGATCGGCGTCCCGATTTACGCCGTCAGCGGTCCCGGGGGCGGGTTCCGCCTCATGGAGGGATTCCGCCTGCCCCCCTTGCAGTTCGACGCCGGGGAAGCGCTGGCCGTGCTTTTCGCCCTGTCGGCGGTGGCGAAAATGGCGGACACGCCGTTCCGCGAAGCGAGATGGACGGCGATGGACAAGCTTCGCGCCGCCCTTCCCGAGCAGACGCTCCGGCAGGTCGAGCCGGCGCTTGAACGCGTCGAAATTCAAGTTCCCCAACGCAGCGTCAAAGCGCCCCATCTGGCCGCCTTGATGGAGAATGCGGCGCAATCCCGCTGGCTGCGCGTCCTTTATCGCTCGGAGCGCCGCAAGCGCTGGCTGGACCTTCTCCCCAGGAAAATCTACGCAGCGCACGGCTTCTGGTACTGCGAAGCTTATTCCACGGCGCATGGGGAAGAACGAACGTTCCGCGCAGACCGGTTCGAGAAGGTCGAAACGTTGCCGGACGCCCCGAACGATCGGACCTCTCCGGGCGTTCGTCCGGCTCGAGGCGGCAAGGAAGGCCGCACGGAGCGCATTGTCGCCAAGCTGACCTACCGCGGGGCGCTTCTGGCGGAGCAAGACGAGCATGTCGGCGAATGCGTCAGGCAGACGGGCGACGACGAATGGGAGATCGACTTCGATTGTCCGGCATCCGAGTGGGAATGGGCGGTCAAATGGTTTTTCGGCATGGGAACGGACGCGGAAGTGATCGAGCCGGAACGGCTCCGGCGGGAACTTTACGAGAAGGCGAGCGAAATGCGGCGCAAGTACCGGCCGAACGAGGATGCCGAAAACAGCTGAAGATCGAACGAAGGGAGCCAATGGGCATGAGCAGTCGCGAACTTTTGGAGCGGGCGAGAGCATTCATTTACAACAACGCGAGGCTGCTGGACAGAAGGCGCTACGAGTATCATTTCGAAGGAGGCACGAAGAAGGCGGTGCTGTCGGCGCTGCAGGCGTATCAAAACCCCGACGGCGGCTTCGGCCACGCGCTCGAGCCGGACATCCGCTGTCCGCAGAGCCAGCCGGTGCCGACGGAGATGGCGCTTCACATTCTCGACGAAGTGGACGGATTCGATTCGCCGATTTTGGACGGCATCGCGAACTATTTGCAACGCATTGCGCTCCCGAATGGGGGGTTCCCCCTCGTTTTCCGCGATGCCCAGACCTACCCGCACGCCCCGTGGTGGAAGACCGATTCGGACGCCGCTCCTTCCATCAATCCGACGGGCACGATCCTCGGCCTGCTGTACAAGCAAACCGCCCGCCCGGAGATCGTCCGCGAGCCTTGGTTCGAACGGAGCGTCCGCTACGTCTGGCGCCAATTCGAAACGACCGAGCCGCACCATTATCATGACGGCGTTCAATGGATTCACTTTCTCCGCCATACGCCCGAACGCGAGCGGGCGGCCGAAGCGGCCCGCGTCCTCGACGGCTGGCTTCGCCTGCCGACGACGATCGAGCGGAACCCGGACACCGAAGGCTACGTGCAGAAGGTGCTCGATTGGGCGCCGTCCCCGGACAGTTACGCGCGCAAGTTCGTATCCGAGGCGGACGTCGAACGCCACTTGAACGCCTTAATTCGGCAGCAGCGGGAGGACGGCGGCTGGCCGCTGTCCTTCGCGGCGGTTAGCCCGGCAGGCGAGTCGGAATGGCGCGGCTTGCTAGCGGTGGATCGGCTTCGTACGATCAAATCCTACGGCGTTCTCTGACGTCCCCTTTTCAACCCTCCCGCCCGATTGTCGACCGATGTCTATTGATGGTTCTTGATAGAAAAGGTAGAATAACTAATAGCGATTTTGTTCATCATTCAGAAATCAAAGCGACGCGCTTACTCGCATCTGAATGATCACCGCAAAGCTTCTTCGTCGTCCGAGGACGACGAAGGCGTTTTTGCTTGAGCCTCCGGCTTGAAAGAAGGTCCGGCGCCGATCCTGGCGCGGGCCCCCCTTTTTACGCGGAGGCTTTTGTTTTTCAGGGAAGGCGGGGAGGAACGAGAATGCAACCGACGGCGGAGCAGAGACAACGGTTCGAGCTGCTGCTGCAGCAAGCCGGCGTTTCGCCGGATTGGATCCAATCCTATTTTCGCGACGGGTACATAGATCGGGTGGAAGTGAGCCGCTCGAAGAAGGAATGGCATTTCCAATTGGTCAAAAGCACGCTGCTGCCTGCGAACGTCTATGCGGATTTTTACGAGAAGCTCCGAACGAAGCTCGGGCATCTGGCCGGCATCTCGATGACGCTGCGCTATACGGACGAAGTGGCGACGGATGCGGTGCTCTCCGAATATTGGAGCGTCTTCGTCGAATGGATGCAGGCCGAATACGCCTCCGTGAACGGCTGGCTGGCCAAAGCCAAATACGAAGTCCAGGGCGGCCTCCTGACGCTTGCGCTGCTCGACCAGACGGGTCTGGAGATGGCGAGGCGCAAGACGGTCGACGCGCATGCGGCCGCTTTTTTCGAGAAGCGCTTCGGACGGGCATGCCGGGTGAAAATGATCGTCGGCGAATCCCGCCAGGAAGCGTACGAAGAGTTCGTGCAGAAAATCCAGCAAGAAGAGACGCAGCACATCCAGCAGCTAATGGCCAGCGCGCGGGAGGAGGCGGCGCCGGCTGTGGAGGGCGAGGCGCCGCAGACGCTGCAGATCGGCTACGAGATTAAGGAAGATCCCGTTCCGCTGCAGGAGATCCGGGAAGAGGAGAAGAAGGTCACCGTCCAGGGGACGGTGTTCGGCCTCGAAGTGAAGGAGCTTCGCAGCGGCAGCACGCTGTTTACCTTCAACATTACCGACTACACCGATTCGATCTCGGTGAAGATGTTCGGCAAGAACAAGGAAGACGTCAAGACGCTCAGCCTGCTCGCCAACGGCAAATGGCTGAAGCTGCGCGGCCGAGTGGAGTACGACCGGTTCCTCAATCCGCCGGAGCTCGTCATGATGCCGAGCGACGTCAAGGAGATCCAGCCGCGGCCGCCGCGCAAGGACGAGGCCGAAGAGAAGCGGGTCGAGTTCCATCTGCACACGACGATGAGCGCGATGGACGCCGTGACGCCGGTGGACGTCTATATCAAAACCGCGGCCAAGTGGGGGCACAAGGCGATCGCCGTCACCGACCACGGCAACGTCCAAAGCTTTCCGGAAGCGGCCAAGGCCGGCAAGAAAAACGGAATCAAGGTGCTGTACGGCGTCGAGGCGAACGTCGTCAACGATGCCGTTCCGATGGTGCTGAACCCGAGAGAGGAGCCGCTTGCCGAAGCCACGTACGTCGTATTCGACATCGAAACGACGGGCTTGTCGGTCACAGCGAACAAAATCATCGAACTTGCGGGCGTCAAGTGGCAAGGCGGCAAGGAGATCGGCCGGTTCGCCACGTTCATCAACCCGCACGAGCCGATCCCGTACAACATTCAGCAGCTCACCAACATCAACGACGAGATGGTCAAGGACGCGCCGGATCTGGAGCCGATGCTGAAGGAGTTCCTCGTCTTCATCGAAGACGCCGTGCTCGTCGCGCACAACGCCCGCTTCGACATCGGGTTCCTGCAGGAAGCGTGCAAGCGGTTCGGGCTGCCTCCGATTCCGAATCCGGTGCTCGACACGCTCGAGCTGGCCCGGTTCCTTCATCCGACGCTGAAGAACCACCGGCTGAACACGTTGTCCGACTTGTACAAAGTTCCGCTCGAGAGTCACCACCGGGCGATCGACGATACGGTGGCGCTGGCCGGCGTGCTGAACGGGCTGATCAAGGACGCGGCCACGCGCAACGTCCATCGGCTGGAACAGCTCAATTCCGTCAACGGCAACAGCTGGAAGACGACGCGGCCGTTCCACTGCGGCATCTACGCGCTCAACGCGACGGGCAAGAAAAACCTGTTCAAGCTCATCTCCTTGTCGCATACCGATTATTTTCACCGCGTCCCCTGCATTCCGCGAAGCAAGCTGATCGAAATGCGCGAAGGACTGCTCCTGATCTCGGGCTGCGAGAAAGGCGAGCTGTTCGAGACGGTGCTCAACAAGTCCGAGGAGGAAGCCGAGGAAGTCGCCGATTTTTACGACGTGCTGGAGATTCAGCCGCTCGATTTCTATATGCACCTGCTGGACAAAGGGCTCGTCGGCAGCCGTGCGGAGCTGGAAGAGGCGCTTCGCAAAATCGTGCGGATCGGCGACAAGACGGGCAAGCCGGTCATCGCGACCGGCAACGTCCACTACCTGGAGCCGCGGGACAAGCTGTTCCGGGACATCACGATCCACGGCATCACGGGCTTCAGCCCGCTGAAGGAGCAGCGCAAGCCGGACGCCCATCTCCGCACGACAAACGAGATGCTGGAGGCGTTCGAATTCCTCGGCAAGGAGAAGGCGTACGAGGTCGTCGTCAAAAACACGAACGAGCTGGCCGACCGCTTCGAGGAGATCACCATGTTCCCGGATCAGCTGTTTACGCCGATTATCGAAGGGGCCGACGAAGAGATTCGCAACAAATGCTACGACACGGCGAAGTCGATGTACGGCGAGCCGCTGCCGGACGTCGTCGTTCAGCGGCTGGAGAAGGAACTCGTCCCGATTATCAAATACGGCTTCTCCGCCAACTATTTGATTTCCGAGCGTCTCGTCAAGAAGTCCAACCAGGACGGCTATCTTGTCGGTTCGCGGGGCTCGGTCGGCTCTTCGGTCGTGGCGACGTTCCTCGGCATCTCGGAGGTCAACCCGCTGCCGGCGCATTATTTGTGCCGCAATCCCGAGTGCAAGCACAGCGAATGGATTCTCGACGGCAGCGTGCCGAGCGGCTTCGACTTGCCGGACAAGGCGTGTCCGCATTGCGGCCAGATCATGAAGGGCGAAGGCCAGGACATTCCGTTCGAGACGTTCCTCGGCTTCAAGGGCGACAAGGTGCCCGATATCGACCTCAACTTCTCCGGCGAATATCAGCCCCATGCGCACAATTACACGAAGGTGCTGTTCGGGGAGAAGAACGTGTTTCGGGCGGGCACGATCGGCACGGTCGCAGAGAAGACGGCGTTCGGCTTCGCCAAGAAGTACGAGGAAGATCACGGCAAATCGTGGCGGGGCGCGGAATTGAACCGGCTGGCGGCGGGCTGTACCGGCGTCAAACGCAGCACCGGCCAGCATCCGGGCGGCATCGTCGTCGTCCCCGACTACATCGAGGTCGAGGACATTACGCCGGTTCAATATCCCGCGGACGATACGAGCTCCGAGTGGAAGACGACGCACTTCGATTACCACGCCTTCGACGCGAACCTGCTCAAGCTCGATATTCTCGGGCACGACGACCCGACGATGATGCGGATGCTGCAGGATTTGACGGGGGTCGATCCGACGACGATCCCGATGAACGACCCGAAGGTCATGAGCCTTTTCAACTCGGTGGACGCGCTCGGGGTGACGCCCGAACAAATCCGGACGCCGGTGGCGACGTACGGGGTGCCCGAGATGGGCACGCGATTCGTTCGCCAAATGCTCGAGGAGACGAAGCCTTCCTCGTTCGCCGACCTGCTGCAAATATCGGGGCTGTCGCACGGCACGGGCGTATGGCTCGGCAACGCGCAGGAGCTGATCAAGAACGGCACGTGCACGATCAAAACGGTGATCGGCTGCCGCGACGACATCATGCTTTATCTCATCTATAAAGCGGGCATGGACGCGTCGCTGGCGTTCAAAATTACGGAGAGCGTGCGCAAGGGCAAAGGGCTGACGCCGGAGTGGATCGAAGAGATGAAGAAATGCGGCGTTCCGCAATGGTATATCGACTCTTGCCTCCGCATCGAGTACATGTTCCCGAAGGCGCACGCGGCGGCTTACGTCATCTCGGCGGTGCGCACGGCTTATTTCAAACTGTATTATCCGATCCAGTTTTACGCGACGTACTTCTCGGTCCGCGCGGCCGACTTCGACGTGGAGCTGTTCTGCCAGGGCTATGATGTCATTCTCAAGACGCTCGTCGAGATCGAAGCGAAAGGCTTCCAGGCGACGACGAAGGAGAAGAACATGATCTCCATCTTGGAAATGGGGCTCGAGATGACGGCGCGCGGCTTCCGCTTCAAGCCGATCGATCTGTACCGGTCGGACGCGACGCGGTTCATCATCGACGGCGACGCGCTCATTCCGCCGTTCTCGGCCATCGCCGGCATCGGCGAGAACGCCGCCAGGAACATCGCCGAATCGCGGGAGGACGGGGAGTTTCTATCAGTGGAAGACTTCCAGCAGCGGTCGAAGGCGAGCAAGACGATCGTCGAGGTGCTGAGCGGCATGGGATGCTTCCGGGGACTGCCCGAATCGAACCAGCTGTCCCTGTTCTGACGGTCCCGGACGGCAAAAATTCGGTTGCTATCCGAATAGAGGTTATGGTATATTAATTCTGGTAATCATGTGGATAACACCGTCTGCAGAAGAGTGGGGAAACCCACTCTTTCCGTTTTGCCATGGGCCTTTTCGAGTTAAGGCGGCGGTCAGGCGATCCATTTGAAGCAATCGGGAGGTCATGATTTGAGCGCACCGAAAATCAAATCCATCGTGGAATCCTTCATCACGCCGTACTTGGACGATCACGGATTCCAACTCGTGGACGTGGAGTACGTCAAGGAAGGGAGCAACTGGTTCCTGCGGATTTACGTGGACAAGGAGGGCGGCATCGACATCGACGATTGCGGCCGCATCTCCGAATTCGTCAGCGCCAAGCTCGACGAGCTGGACCCGATCGAAGGCGCGTACTTCCTGGAAGTCAGTTCGCCCGGCGCGGAGCGCCCGCTGAAGAAGCCGGAGGACGTGGCCAAAGCGGTCGGCAAGCACGTGTTCGTCACAACGTACGAGCCGATCGACGGCGCCAAGGAATTCGAAGGAAGACTGGACAGTTTCGACGGAAGCGTCGTCCGGATCGCGGTCGGCCGTCGCAAACACGCCATCCCTTACGATAAAGTGGCCTCTGCCCGTTTGGCCATCGTTTTCTAATCCCGGAAGGAGGAATTATACTCACATGAGCATGGAGTTTATCGAAGCGCTGTCCGAAATCGAGCGCGAGAAGGGCATCGCCAAGGACGTCCTGATCGAAGCCATCGAAGCGGCTCTCATCTCCAGCTACAAGCGCAATTTCAATACGGCCCAGAACGTGCGCGTCGATATTAACCGGTCGACCGGCCTGATCAAGGTTTACGCCCGCAAGACGGTCGTGGAAGAAGTGCTGGACCCTCGGTTGGAAATTTCGCTGGAAGCTGCGCGGAGCATTAATCCTCACTATCAATTGGAAGACATCGCAGAGATCGAGGTAACTCCCCGCGATTTCGGACGCATCGCCGCGCAGACGGCCAAGCAGGTCGTCACGCAGCGCATTCGCGAAGCCGAGCGCGGCTTGATTTACAACGCGTACGTCGACAAGGAGCAGGACATCGTGACGGGCATCATCCAGCGTCTCGACCAGCGCAACCTGTATGTCGATTTAGGCAAAGTCGAAGCGGCGCTTCCGCTCACGGAACTGATGCCGACCGACAAATTCAAGCAAGGCGATCGCGTCAAGTCGTATATTACCAAGGTGGAAAATACGAGCAAGGGACCGCAGATCATTCTGTCCCGCACGCATCCGGGCTTGCTGAAGCGGCTGTTCGAGCTGGAGGTTCCGGAAATTTTCGACGGCACCGTGGAGATCCGCTCCGTGGCCCGCGAAGCCGGCTTCCGCTCGAAGATCGCCGTTCACTCGCGCAATCCGGAAGTCGATCCGATCGGCTCCTGCGTCGGGCCGAAGGGCGTGCGGGTGCAGACGATCGTCACCGAGCTGAAGGGCGAGAAGATCGATATCGTGCGCTGGTCCGATTCCGTCGAGGAATACGTGGCCAACGCGCTCAGCCCGTCGAAGGTGCTGGAAGTGATCGTGTTCGAAGCGGAGAAGATGGCCCGCGTCATCGTGCCGGACTACCAGCTGTCGCTCGCGATCGGCATCAAAGGCCAGAACGCGCGCCTGGCGGCCAAACTGACCGGCTGGAAGATCGACATCAAGAGCGAGACGCAGGCGGAACAGGAATACGGGCGTCCGCGCACGGCGTCCGGCGCCGTCATGCATCAGGACAGCGTAACGATCGACTGACCGGCTAGACGCTCGGCGGAGCCGCACAACGAATTGCCAGGCGGGGAGGAGAGGAACCTTGAAAACGAGAAAAATTCCGCAGCGCAAATGCGTAGCGTGTCAGGAAATGATGCCCAAGAAGGAACTGATCCGCATCGTTCGCTCGCCCCAAGGGGACATCCAAATCGACTTGACGGGCAAGAAGCCGGGCCGAGGCGCCTATTTGTGCGGGAAAACTTCCTGCTTCAAGCTGGCGAAGAAATCCAAGGCGTTTGAGCGCGCGCTGAAGACGCCGGTGTCCGGGGAAATCTACGACCGGCTGGAAGCGGATTTTATAAAGGTGGAAGACGAGTTCCACGCGAACAAGGAGCTCATGCAAGACGATGACGAAGGTGGATAAAGCATTATCCCGGTTGGGACTCGCGATGCGGGCCGGCAAGCTGCTGTCCGGCGAGGAACTGGTGCTGAAGGCAATTCGTTCCGGGGAAGCGAAGCTGGTGCTGATGGCGGCGGACGCTTCCGGCAACACGCGCAAGAAAATCGCGGACAAATGCGAAAGCTACGGCGTAGAGCTGTTGATTGGGTTTTCCCGTTTCGAGCTGGGGGGAGCCGCAGGCAAGCCGGAACGGGTGCTTTTCGCCGTGACGGATAAAGGGTTTGCGGACATGATTCGAAGCGGCTGGGTTCAACATTCGGAGGTGGAGAATATTGAGTAAACAAGAAACGAACGACAACAAGGATAAGCTGCGCGTATACGAATACGCGAAGCAGCTCAACATGAGCAGCAAGGAAATCATTACGATCCTCAAACGGGTAAACTTGCCCGTCAATAACCATATGAGCGTTATGGAAGACAACATGGTAGGAGCGGTGGAGAAGTTTTTCCGCGACGTCAAGGCGAACGCGGCGGCCAAAATGGCGCAATCGAACGCCAAGACGGGCGGAGGAGACCGCAGGCCGTCCGGCGAGCAGCAAGGCCCGTCCGGACAGCGTCAGGGCCAAGGCGCCGGGTCGCAGCCGGGCCGCCAGCCGGAAGAGGGGAGCATCGCTTCCCGTTCGGCCGCTCCTTCCCAAGGATCGGCCCAACCGGCGGCGGCTTCCGCCGCAACCGAACAGGGCGCGCCCGCACGGCGGGACGATCGCCGGAACGACCGCCCGCAAGGCCAAGGCGGCGCGGGCCGGGGCGATCGTCCGCAAGGCCAGGGCGGCCAACGCGGCGACCGCCCGCAGGGCCAAGGCGGACGGGGCGACCGTCCGCAAGGCCAGGGCGGCCATCGCGGCGATCGTCCGCAGGGCCAAGGCGGACGGGGCGACCGCCCGCAAGGCCAGGGCGGCGGCGGCTTCGGCGCGGGCCGAGGCGATCGTCCGCAAGGTCAAGGCGGCGGCGGCTCCGGCGCAGGGCGCGGGGATCGTCCGCAAGGCCAGGGCGGCGGCGGCTCCGGCGCAGGGCGCGGGGATCGTCCGCAAGGCCAGGGCGGCGGCTTCGGCGCGGGCCGGGGCGATCGTCCGCAAGGTCAAGGCGGCGGCGGCTCCGGCGCAGGGCGCGGGGATCGCCCGCAAGGCCAGGGCGGCGGCTTCGGCGGGGGACGCCCGCAGGGCCAAGGCGGCTTCGGCGGCGCGCCGCGCACGCCCGCTCCCGTCGCAGTGGCGCCGGCTCCGGCCCGCAGCGGCCGGCAAGGCGGACGCGGGGATGCCAAACCCCGCGACAACGACTTCAACCGCAACGGCGGCGCCAAGGGCCGGAAGGACAACGATTTCGGCAAGCGGTTCGAGGAAGGCCGCTTCGGCGCGAGACCGAAAGCGAAAGGCGGCAAAAACGGCAAAGGCAAGAACAATCAGCCGCCGCGCGAGAAGATCGACAATACGCCTAAGAAAATTATCGTGCGCGGCGAGATGACCGTCGGCGAGCTCGCGAAGCTGCTGCACAAGGACGCTTCCGAAGTCATCAAGAAGCTGCTCATGATGGGTGTCATGGCGACGATCAACCAGGATCTCGACCTCGACACCGTCCTGCTCGTCGCGAGCGAATTCAATGTCGAGACCGAAGTGAAAATCGTCGTCGAAGACACGAACTTCGAGACGATCGAAGAAACCGACGATCCGGACGATCTCGTGACCCGTCCGGCCGTCGTCACGATTATGGGCCACGTCGACCACGGGAAGACGACGCTGCTGGACGCGATCCGCGAGACGCAGGTGGCGAGCGGGGAAGCGGGCGGCATTACCCAGCACATCGGCGCCTATCAAGTCGAAGTCAACGGACAGAAAATTACGTTCCTGGACACCCCGGGCCACGAAGCGTTCACGACGATGCGCGCCCGCGGCGCCCAGGTGACCGATATTACGATTCTCGTCGTCGCGGCCGACGACGGCGTCATGCCGCAGACGGTCGAAGCGATCAACCACGCCAAGGCGGCGAACGTGCCGATTATCGTCGCCGTCAACAAGATCGACAAGCCGGGCGCGAATCCGGACAAAGTGAAGCAGGAGCTGACCGAATACGGTCTCGTCCAGGAAGAATGGGGCGGCGACACGATCTTTGTCGAACTGTCCGCGAAGCAACGCATCAACCTCGACGGTCTGCTGGAGATGATTCTGCTCGTCGCCGAAGTGAACGACTATAAGGCGAACCCGAACAAACGGGCCCGCGGTACGGTCATCGAAGCCGAGCTCGACAAGGGCAAAGGGCCGATCGCCCGCGTCCTCGTTCAGAACGGTACGCTTAAAGTCGGCGACGCCTTCGTCGCGGGCGACTGCTTCGGCCGCGTCCGCGCGATGACGAACGACCGCGGCCGCCGCGTCAAGGAAGCCGGGCCGTCGACGCCGGTGGAAATTACCGGTCTGACCGAGGTTCCGCAAGCCGGCGATCCGTTCATGGTGTTCGAGGACGAGCGCAAGGCCCGCGAGATCGCCGACAAGCGCGCGATCAAGACGCGCCAGGAAGCCATGAAGTCGAACCAGAAGGTGACGCTCGACGACCTGTTCAGCAAGATCAAGGAAGGCGAGATCAAAGACCTCAACGTCATTATCAAAGCGGACGTTCAAGGTTCGCTCGAGGCGCTTAAAGGCTCGCTGGAGAAAATCGACATCGAAGGCGTTCGGGTCAAGACGATTCACAGCGGCGTCGGCGCCATTACCGAATCCGACATTTCGCTCGCGCTCGCTTCTTCGGCGATCGTCATCGGGTTCAACGTCCGTCCGGAGCCCCGCGCGGCCTCCATGGCCGAACAGGAGAAGGTCGACGTGCGCCTGCACCGGATCATTTACAAAGTGATCGAAGAGATCGAACAGGCGATGAAGGGCATGCTCGACCCGATCTTCAAGGAGAAGGTCACCGGGCACGCGGAAGTGCGCGAGACGTTCAAAGTCAGCAAGGTCGGCACGATCGCCGGCTGTATGGTTACCGACGGCAAAGTGACCCGAGGCGCCGAAGCCCGCGTCATCCGCGGCGGCGTCGTCGTGTACGAGGGCAAGATCGATTCCCTCAAGCGGTTCAAGGACGATGCGAGGGAAGTGTCGGAAGGCTACGAATGCGGCATTACGCTGGAGAAGTTCAACGATCTGCACATCGGCGACATGATCGAAGTCTTCGTGATGGAGTCCGTCGAGCGCTAAGCCGCACAACTGCGCAATACAGAATGAGGTGATACGCCCATGGCGAAATTTCGCGTCGGACGCGTCGGCGAACAGATCAAGAAAGAGATCAGCGCCTTGATTCAAACGGAGCTTAAAGATCCCCGCATCGGCTTTATTACGGTGACCGGCGTCGACGTTACCGGCGATTTGTCGCAAGCGCGCATCTATTTGAGCATCCTCGGCAACGAGGAGCAGAAGGAAGCGACCTTGCTCGCCCTTGGCAAGGCCAAAGGGTTTCTGAGAACCGAGCTCGGACGCCGGATACGGCTCCGGCATACGCCCGAAATCGAGTTCCGCTTCGACAGCTCGATCGAATACGGCAGCCGGATCGAGGCGCTGCTGCAGGAGATCAACCGGGAGAGCAGGGGCGTATGACCTGGGATCGGCGGCTGACCGCAGCGGCGAATTTCATCCGGGGGCGGGACGATTTCCTTGTCGTCTCCCACGTGCAGCCCGACGGCGACGCCATCAGTTCCACGGTGGCGACCGCCTGGCTGCTCGACAAGCTGGGCAAGAAGTACGCCATGTACAATGACGGTCCGGTTCCTTCCCGTCTCGGCTACCTGTGGAACAGCGGCGCGATCGCGACCGCGTCGACGGGCTTGCCGCAGAAGGCGTACCGGAACGTCATCATGGTCGACTGCGCCGACTTCGCCCGGGCGGGCGGCGCCAGAGATTGGTTCGCCGAAGGGGCGGAAATTCTCAACATCGACCATCATCCGACGAACGACGGCTTCGGCCTCGTCAATCTGCTCCGGTTCGAGGCGGCGGCCACGGCTGAAATTTTGTTCGACCTGATCCGGACGTTCAATCTTCCGTTCGACGCCGACTCGGCCACGGCCGTCTATACCGGCCTGCTGACCGATACCGGCGGCTTCCGTTACTCGAATACGAGCGCGGCCGTCATGAACATCGCCTCCCGGATGCTCAATGCCGGAGCGGACGGCCCGGGCTTGGCGGACAGGCTGCTCGAGCGCATGACGATGGGTCAGATGAAAATGATCCAGCGCGCGCTCCCCAGGCTGGCGTTCAGCGACGATCAGCGCATCGGCTGGCTGTGGGTGACGACCGACGATTTGAGCGAGACCGGGGCGAAGAGCGAGGATTTGGAAGGGCTGGTCAATTACCCGCGCAACATCGAAGGCGTCGAAGTCGGCATTTTGTTCAAGCAGATCGGTTCCGATGCGGTGAAGGTCAGTCTTCGTTCGGCGGGGCTTGTCGACGTGGCGGCGGTCTCGCAGCAATTCGGCGGCGGCGGGCATGTGCGCGCGGCCGGCTGCCGGCTGTCGGCGCCGCTGGAGGAAGCGATCCGGCAAGTGGTGGACGCCACCCGCAAAGCACTGGAGGAAGCCGGATGAAGCGGGTGACGACTCCGGAGCTGGAAGGCGTTCTCGCCGTTTGGAAGCCGGCCGGCTGGACGTCCCACGACGTTGTCGCGAAGGCGAGACGAATTTTGCGCATTCGAAGGATCGGACACACGGGGACGCTCGATCCGGCGGTGACCGGCGTTCTGCCGGTCTGCGTCGGACGGGCTACCCGAATGGTCGAGTATTTGCAGGAGATGCCCAAAACGTACGAAGCGCTTCTCCGGTTCGGCATCGCGACGGATACGGAAGACGCCGGCGGCGAGGTGATCGAGCGGACGGACGCTTCCCATCTGACGGAAGAGGCCATCCGGGCAGCGGCGCTCTCGTTCGTCGGCGACATCCTGCAGGTTCCGCCGATGGTGTCCGCGGTCAAGGTGGACGGCAAACGATTGTACGAGTTGGCACGTCAAGGCGTAACGGTCGAGCGGCAAGCGAGGCCGGTCACTATTCACGCGATCCGGGTGCTGAGCGTGAAGGCGGAGGGGCCGCACCCTGAGCTTCGGTTTTCCGTCACGTGCTCCAAAGGGACGTACATCCGCACGCTATGCGTCGACATCGGGCGCAAGCTCGGCGTGCCCGCCGTCATGGCGGAGCTCGTGCGCACCGAGAGCGCGGGCTTGACGCAGGCGGACTGCCTGACGCTGGAGCAGATCGAACAGCTGCAAAGCCGGAACGAGCTCGCGCAGCGGCTGCTTGCGGCGGATGCGCTTCTGGACTTTCTGCCGCGCACGGCGGCGGACGCGAAGGAGGCTCTGCACGCCTTGCAGGGCAAGCCGCTTCCCTGCGCGGCGCTCAAGCCGGCCCCGTTCGGCTCCGGGGGACTGTGGCGCGTGTACCGAGCGGAAGATGAAGCGTTCCTCGGCTTGTTCGAGGAAGAGCCCGAGGAAGGCAGGCTGCGCCCCGTCAAAGTGTTTCATCCTCCCGAACCTAGGGGAGACGCTGAATAGCCGGCAGTCATAAGTGCAGGAGGACTCAGGTGGAACGTTACGAGATTTCGTATTCGCAGGCGGAGCAATCGTTCGCGATTCCCGCCGGCGCTAACAAGCCGGGCGGTCTTGCCTTGGCGATCGGTTTCTTCGACGGTGTTCATCTCGGGCATGCGGAAGTGATCCGCACCGCGGTCAAGCTGGCCCGCGCCCGCGGGCAGACGCCCGCCGTGCTGACGTTCGATCCTCATCCGCGCGTCGTGCTCGGTCACGATCAATATCACACGGTGCTCACTCCGCTGCCGGACAAGCTGGCGCTGTTCGAGCGGCTGGGCGTGGAAGCGGCGTTCGTCGTGTCGTTCGACACGGCCTTCTCGCAAGTGACGGCCGACCGATTCGTCGAACGGCTGTTGCTCCCTCTGGGAGTGGCCACGGCGGTCGTCGGCTTCGACTTCAAGTTCGGGCATCGCGGCCAAGGCAATGCGGACCTGCTCCGCAGGAAGAGCGGCGGGGCGATCGACGTACAGGTCGTCCAGCCCGTATTCCGGGGGGACGCCAAGGTGAGCAGCACCCGCATTCGCGAATTGCTGGCCCAGGGACGCTGCGATGAAGCCGCCGAGCTGCTGAACCGGCCTTTCGAAATCCGGGGGAAAGTCATTCACGGCAAAGCGCTCGGAAGGCAGCTCGGCTTCCCGACCGCCAATCTGGAGTCGGATTGGGCTTACGTCATCCCGCTGCACGGCGTCTACGCCGTAAAGGTGACCGGCTTCAAGGACGGGAAGCCGGTCACGGCCGACGGCGTCATCAACGTCGGCGTTCGCCCGACCGTCGACGCGCCGGGCGGAGAACCGAAGCTTGAAGTTCATCTGTTCGACTTCTCGGGGGATCTGTACGGCGGGACGCTTACCGTTCAGTTCCGCCATTTCCTTCGCCCGGAGATGAAGTTCGGCTCGCTGGACGAGCTGATCGCGCAGATCGGACGCGACGCGCAGCGGGCCCGCGAACTGCTGGCCTCGGAATAACGTTTTTTTGCGTCGGCTTCATTGTGTCCGGCATTCGTCTTATGTTATACTAATACTCGTTGCATTAAGCGGCCCGCAAGGCTTAGCCGATGCGGCATAACCTTGGCTTGGCCGACCGCGCTCACCGGCGGCGGCGAGGCTAACGGCGATTAATTGATTAAGGAGGTGAACAAGGATGGCATTGACGCAAGAACGCAAACAAGAACTGATCGAACTTCACAAGACGCACCCTACGGATACCGGATCTCCGGAAGTCCAAATTGCTATCCTGACGGAGAACGTCAACAACTTGACGGCCCACCTGCGGGAACACAAGAAGGATCACCATTCCCGCCGCGGTCTGCTCAAGATGGTCGGCCAACGCCGCAAGCTGTTGGCATACCTGAAGAAGAAGGACGTTCAACGCTACAGCGCTCTGATCGAGAAGCTCGGCTTGCGCCGTTAATTCGTTGTCGCGAGAAGCAACCTGGTCCTGTCGCACGGGAACGATCCCGACCGACGCCGGGTTGCTTTTTCCTTGATAAACGGAGTTTTTGTTTCGAACCGCGCCATTTATGCGTGCCTAAGTAGTTCGCAGGCAGGAAATAATGGAAAGAGTGTCGAACTTACATAAGTCTACATAGAGGAGGGATTCTCATGGAACATCGCGTTGAAATGCTGCTCGGCGGCCGTCCGTTCGCACTGGAGACCGGACGCCTCGCCAAGCAGGCCAACGGTGCCGTCGTCGTTCGTTACGGGGACACCGTCGTCTTGTCCACCGTCACGGCATCGCCGGGACCGAAGGACCTCGATTTTTTCCCGCTGACGGTCAACTATGAGGAAAGGCTGTACGCCGTAGGCAAAATTCCCGGCGGCTTCATCAAACGGGAAGGACGTCCGAGCGAGAAGGCGATACTCGCCAGCCGCTTGACCGACCGCCCGATCCGGCCGTTATTCCCGGAAGGCTTCCGCAACGACGTGCAGATCGTCAATCTGGTCATGAGCGTCGATCAGGACTGCTCGCCGGAGATTGCCGCCATGATCGGCACTTCCGCCGCCCTGTCCATCTCGAACGTGCCGTTTAACGGTCCGATCGGCGGCGTTATCGTCGGCCGGGTCGACGGCAAGTTCATTATCAACCCGACCGTTGCCGAGGAAGAGAAGAGCGACATGTACGTCGTCGTCGCCGGAACGCGCGACGCCATCATGATGGTCGAGGCCGAAGCCGACGAAGTGCCGGAAGCCGACATGCTCGAAGCGATTATGTTCGGTCATGAAGAGATCAAAAAAATCGTCGATACGATCGACAAACTGGTAGAAGTATGCGGCCAGCCGAAAATGGAAGTGACGCTGCACGCGGTCGACCCCGCGGTGGAAGCGGACGTGAACGCGTACGCCAAAGACCGCCTCGTGGAAGCCGTGCGCATCGCCGAGAAGCATGCCCGCCAGGAAGCGATCGACGCGATCAACGACGAGACGGTCGAGCATTTCGCCGCCGTGTACGCCGAGACGCCCGAGAAGCTTGCCGATGTCAAGGAAGTGCTGTACGACATCGTCAAGAACGAAGTCCGCCGCCTGATCACGCACGAGAAGGTGCGCCCGGACGGACGGAAGCTCAACGAGATTCGGCCGATCTCCGCCGACGTCTCGCTTCTGCCGCGCACGCACGGTTCCGGCTTGTTCACCCGCGGCCAGACGCAGGCGCTCAGCGTATGTACGCTCGGCGCGCTTGGCGACGTGCAAATTCTCGACGGCATCGGGCTTGAGGAATCGAAGCGGTTCATGCACCATTACAACTTCCCGCCGTTCTCCGTCGGGGAAGCCCGCCCGCTGCGCGCGCCCGGACGCCGCGAGATCGGACACGGAGCGCTCGGCGAACGCGCGCTGCTGAAGGTCATTCCGTCGGAAGAGGAATTCCCGTACACGATTCGTCTCGTCTCCGAAGTGCTCGAATCGAACGGCTCGACGTCCCAGGCGAGCATTTGCGCCAGCACGCTGGCCATGATGGATGCGGGCGTTCCGATCAAAGCGCCGGTTGCCGGCGTCGCCATGGGCCTCATCAAGGACGGGGAGCATTTCTCCATTCTGACCGACATTCAAGGGATGGAAGACCATCTCGGCGACATGGATTTCAAAGTAGCCGGTACGGCCAAAGGCGTTACCGCGATCCAGATGGACATCAAGATCGACGGCATCGACCGCCCGATTCTGACGCAAGCGCTGGAGCAAGCCCGCGAAGGACGGTTGTTCATCCTCGAAAAAATGCTCGAAGTGATCAAGGAGCCCCGCAAGGAGCTTAGCCCGTACGCGCCGAAAATTGTCACGATGCGCATCCATCCGGATAAAATCCGCGACGTCATCGGCTCCGGCGGCAAAGTCATCAACAAGATCATCGAAGAGACCGGCGTCAAGATCGACATCGAGCAGGACGGCATGGTGTATATCGCATCCGCGGACGCGGCGGCGAACGAGAAGGCGCGCTCCATCATCGAAGGCATCGTCCGCGAGGTCGTCGTCGGCGAGATTTACCTCGGCACCGTCAAGCGGATCGAGAAGTTCGGCGCGTTCGTGGAAATTTTGCCGGGCAAAGACGGACTCGTGCACATCTCGCAGCTTGCGAACGAGCGGGTGGCGAAGGTGGAGGACGTCGTCAGCATCGGCGATAAAATCCAGGTCAAAGTGACCGAGATCGACGCCATGGGCCGCATCAATTTGTCCCGCAAAGTGCTGCTCGGCGCGGAGGAGACCGTAAAGTAACGCAGGCTGCAAAACGATAGCAATCCCAAAAGAGACCGATTTCGTCAGTCTCTTTTTTCATGCCCGCACGGCCGTCCGGCCGCCGGGACTTGTACATAATCGAAGCGATTTTGGCATAGGATGGAGGCGAGGCTGTTATCGGGCATGTCCGACGACTCGGGAGAATCGGGGCTCGGGCTGCGGAGGTGAAGGAAAACCGATGAGATCGATGTCGCCCGCCCGGCTGGCGGCGATGCTGGTTTGCCTGGCCGCCTTGCTCGCGGCCGGCCGTTACGGTCCGCTGCAGGCGTACGTTCAGGAGGTCAAAAGCCGAAGCACGGCGGCCATCGCGTTCCGGGTCGACGGACGGCAAGACCTGCTGGAGTGGATTCGCGCGGAGGCGCCCAATCGCCGCATCGAGCCGCAGAACGCCGTCATCGACAATGTCTGGAAGGCGATACCGGGATATAACGGGCGCGAAGTCGACGTGGAAGCCACGTATGGACAAGCGCGAGCGCTCGGGGTGAAGGCCGGCGGCGATCCGGACGCGTTCCCGTGGGTATACAAGGTGCTTCGGCCGAAAGTCGGGCTGGACGACCTGGGCCCGTCGCCGATCTACCGGGGCAATCCGAACAAACCGATGGTCGGGCTTATGATCAACGTCGCGTGGGGCAACGAGTACTTGCCTTCCATCCTGGATACGCTCGAGAAGGAGAAGGTGCATGCGACCTTCTTTTTTGACGGCAGCTGGTTGTCCAAAAACGGGGCGCTGGCTCAGGAGATCGTCCGCAAAGGCCATGAAGCGTCCAATCACGCTTACTCCCATCCGGATATGAGCCGGCTTAGCCCGGCCCGCCAGCGGGACGAGATTGCGAAGACGGAAAGCTTGCTCAAGACGAAGCTGGGCGTCAGCAACCGGTGGTTTGCGCCCCCTTCGGGCGACTTCAACGAGAAGACGGTCGAGATCGCTTCGGAATACGGACTGAAGACCGTTCTGTGGACGCTGGATACGATCGACTGGAAGAATCCCCCCGCTTCCGGCGTCGTCGCCAAAGTGTCCGCGCGGGCGCAGGCCGGAACGTTGATTCTGATGCATCCGACGCCAACGACGAAGGACGCCCTCCCGGGGATCATCCGCGCTATCCGCGCGAAAGGGCTCGTGCCCGGAACCGTTGCGGAGACGCTGTCCGCAGAACGCCTGGACCGGGACGCCGGAAAGTAAGCGGGACTGCGGGAGAAGGCCGGTTCGATGTTCCATCGCGAGCGGTTGAGACGGTTGTCGATATTTGATATAGTGTTACTATTGATCTTTAGGGGGAAATCGGGTGAAGAAGTATACATTGAAAAACGGTTTGCGCGTGGTGATCGAATCGATTCCGACCAGTCGTTCGGTATCGTTCGGCATCTGGGTGAAGACCGGTTCCCGCTATGAGACGCCTGAGAACAACGGAATCTCCCACTTTATCGAACATATGCTGTTCAAAGGGACGAAGCGCCATTCCGCGAAGGAGATCGCCGACCGGTTCGACGGCATCGGAGGCAACGTCAACGCGTTCACCTCCAAGGAGTATACGTGCTACTACGCGAAAGTGCTGGACCAGCACTTGCCGATCGCCGTGGACGTCCTCTCCGACATGTTCTTCGAATCGCTGTTCGCCGAAGAGGAGCTCGCGAAGGAGAAGAACGTCATTCTAGAAGAGATTGCCATGTACGAGGACACGCCGGACGACACGGTGCACGATCTCGCCTCCCGCGCCGCGATGGGCGACCATCCGCTCGCCTATTCCATTCTCGGCACGGCCGAGCGCTTGAACGCCATGGGACCGGACGATTTGCGGAAGTACATGTCCGAACGCTATTCGGTCGCGAACACCGTCGTCAGCCTGGCGGGCAACGTCGGGGAAGAGGTGCTGGAACTGCTTGAGAAGCATTTCGGACGCTTCGACGTCACCGGCAACGACATGCGGCTCACGGCGCCGACGTTCCGCTCCGGAGCGAAGTTCCACAAGAAGAAGACGGAGCAGAATCACCTGTGCCTGACGTTCCCGGGCTGCTCCATCGACGATCCGAACATGTACGCGATGATTCTGCTGAATAACACGATCGGCGGCGGCATGAGCTCCCGGCTGTTCCAGGAAATTCGGGAGAAGCGGGGGCTGGCGTATTCCGTTTATTCCTACCATACGTCCTATGCGGACAGCGGGCTGTTTACCGTTTACGCCGGAACGGCTCCGAAGCAGACGCAGGACGTTTACGACCTGACGCTTGAGATGCTCGCCGAGATCCGGGACAAGGGGCTCACCGAGGCGGAAATTCAACGCGGCAAGGAGCAGCTCAAAGGCAATCTCATTCTTAGTCTGGAGAGCACGAGCAGCCGGATGAACCGGCTGGGCAAGAACGAGCTGATGCTCGGCCGCCATTTTACGCTGGATGAGATGCTGGAGCGGATCGATTCGGTCCGCATGGAAGACGTGAACGAGATGATCGACCGCATCATGAAGGAACCTTGCGCGATCGCGGTCGTCGGCTCGCACGAGAAAGTGTTGTCCGGATTGGGGAGGGAGTTTGTTGTATCCAGTTCAGTTCAAGCGGCTGCCGGGGAATGAGGACATCTCGCTGCCGAAGATGATGTCCGAATGGGCGGCCGGTTTCGATCTTCATGCGGCGGTTCGGGAGCCGCTGACGTTGTCGCCGGGCGAACGGGCGCTTGTGCCGACAGGGTTCGCGATGGCGATGCCGCGCGAGCTGGAGGCGCAAATTCGGCCGCGCAGCGGCCTCGCCTACAAGCACGGCATTACGTGCCTGAATTCGCCGGGCACGATCGACGCGGACTACCGCGGCGAAGTGAAGGTGCTGCTCATTAACCTGGGGCAGGAGCCGTTCACGATCGAACGCGGCGAGCGCATTGCGCAAATGGTGTTCCAGCGGGTTCCGCAAGTGACGCTGGAGGAAGTGACCGAGCTGCCCGAGACGGTTCGCGGGGAAGGCGGCTTCGGCCATACCGGCAAATAAGACAAGACCGTTTGGTCCTTATCCAACTTGTCCATCGCTTCTTCGAAGCAACGGAGTCGCTTCCGTTCGACGAAGAGGCGATTTTTTTCCGTGGCGGCAAAATCCTCGAACAGCGGATGCCATTTCGGCTTTCGGTCATCGCCATGCCGAGGATGACGGTTTTCATCTGATCCGTCAACGAAGATTTTCATAAGAAATAGCCTGTTGAGGTTTTTCAACAGGCTGCCCGATCCCAATGATCGGTTTTTTCCGTGAACCGAGACCGCGGTTTGGCCCTTGTCCCCGCTTCATCCGCGTTTTATTTCCGCCGGAACTTCTTCCACAGATGATTCACCCAGGACATGTTCTTCAATCCGCGGGCAACGCCTTCATCGCCTTTCCGTGAATGGGAGGGGCCCGGTTTCATTGCAACGTAGAGAACGTCTTTGGGCGACAACCCGTATTTGAAAATGTCCGCTTTCTTGTAGGCTTGCCCCAACTCGATCTGCTTGACCGCAAATCCGACCGATTCCAGTCTTTGCACATAATCTTCTTTGGCGTACAATCTCACGTGATCTTCCTGACCGAATACCCGGAGGCGATGAGAGGGAGCGATGACCCTCGGATCTTCCTTCGTGGTTTGCAGGCTGAGGGCAATCGGAACCTGCATGATTCCCCAGCCGCCCCGTTTCATGACCCGGTACAGTTCCCGCATCGCCTTCCGGTCATCCGGAACATGCTCGAGCACGTGGCTGCAAATCACGGCATCTCATGAAAATTTATTCTCACTTTGGATTTAACGATTTTGTGATCTGTTTGGGATACAAAGGCTTCAAAATCAAGGAATATTTTGCAAATTACTATTTGTCCGAATCGGAAGTGACGTTCGATTTTACGAAAAAAAACGAAATGATGATTCTCCGCCAATCCGCGGAACCCTGGAAGGTGACGCTGGTCAATACGGGCCTGAACACGATGACGGGCGGCCGGCTGAAGAGAGTCCAGAAATATGTCGGCAACGAGACGTTCATGCTGACATATGGAGACGGCGTGGGCTCGATTGACATTCTGGAGCTGCTCGAATTTCACAAGCGGCACGGGAAACTGGCGACGGTGACCGCCGTTCAGCCCGCCGGTCGATTCGGCGTTCTGGAAATAGCGGAGCACAACCGGGTCCTGGAGTTCAAGGAAAAACAGTCGGGCGACGGCGGGTGGATCAATGGCGGATTTTTCGTTATGCAGCCCGAAGTCTTCAAATATATCGAAAACGATCAGACGGTGCTGGAAAACGAACCTTTGATTCGGCTTGCCCGGGACGGGCAACTGGTCGCCTACAAGCATACCGGCTTTTGGCATCCGATGGACACGTTGCGCGACAAAAACTTTTTGGAGGAAATTTGGAAGACGGGTAGAGCGCCATGGAACTGGAGTGAAGGGCATGATTGATCGTGAATTCTGGAAGAACAAACGCGTCTTTTTGACGGGGCATACGGGGTTCAAAGGCTCCTGGCTGTCGCTTTGGCTCGTTTCGCTCGGCGCCAAGGTGACGGGCTATGCGCGGACGCCGGAAACGACGCCGAATTTGTACGAATTATGTCATTTGGATGAAATGGTTCATTCGAACATCGGAGACGTCCGGGATTACGAGCGATTGCGCGCCGCCCTGTTCGCCGCCGATCCGGAAATCGTGATTCATATGGCCGCGCAGCCGTTGGTCAAGCATTCCTACCAGTTCCCCGTTGAAACGTACCAGACGAACGTGATGGGAACGGTGCATTTGCTGGAATCGGTCCGATCCGCCGTACAAAACGGAAAAACGATCAAAGCGGTGGTCAATGTGACGACCGACAAATGCTACGACAACAAAAACTGGGTCTGGGGCTACCGCGAACAGGATGTGCTGGGCGGATTCGACCCGTACTCCAACAGCAAGGCCTGCTCGGAACTCGTCACCGCGTCTTACCGCAATTCTTTTTTTCATCCGCATCAATACGACGTCCACGGGGTGGCGCTCGCTTCCGCGAGAGCGGGGAATGTCATCGGCGGCGGGGACTGGGCGCAGCATCGTTTGATCCCGGATTGCGTAAGGGCGCTGCTTAACAAGGACGTCATCAAGCTGCGCAACCCCCAATCGATCCGCCCCTGGCAACACGTGCTGGAACCGCTGAGCGGATATTTGCTGCTGGCGCAACAACTCTACGAAACCGGTCCGCAGTTTGCGCAAGCCTGGAACTTCGGTCCGGACGATATCGACGCGAAGCACGTCGAATGGGTGGTGGAACAGATGTGCGCGCTGTGGGGAGACGGCGCGGCGTACGAGATCGATCATACCCCGCATCTGCATGAGGATCATTATCTGAAGCTGGACAATTCCAAGGCCAAGATGGAACTGGGCTGGCATCCGCGGTGGAACATTCGGCAGCGGATTGAAAAGGTGGTGGAATGGACGTTCGCCTATAAAGAACAACAGGATATTCGGGCGGTTTGCTTCAAGCAACTGGAAGAATTCAACAGTCCAACAGCATGAAGGGAGAGAGAATGTCTTTGAACCGGAAGGAACCCCGCAGGGCATTGGTGACCGGAGCCACCGGTTTTGTCGGCTCGCATCTGGCACGGCGTTTGGTTGACAATGGTTGGTGCGTGCATGTCCTCGTGCGGCATCCGTCGAATCTGGCGTCCATCCGCAAGTTCGAAGATCGCGTGACCGTCCATCGTCATGACGGTTCAACGGAAGGGATGTTCGACATCGTGAAGGCGGCGAGGCCCGACATCGTGTTTCATCTGGCCGCATTTTCGTCCGTCCGCTATGAACCTTCCGATATTGTGCCGATGATGCAAAGCAACGTCATTTTTGGGGCGCAGCTTGCCGAAGCCATGATCCGTCATGAAGCCTTCCGCCTCATCAATACCGGCACGTATTCCCAACATTTCGAAAACAAGCCGTACAGCCCAAGCTGCCTTTATGCGGCAACGAAGCAGGCGTTTGAAGATATTTTGACCTACTATACCGAAGCGACGCCCCTGCAAGTGATCACCTTGAAATTGTTCGACAATTACGGCCCTGACGACCCGCGGCCCAAAATTCTGAATCTGCTGCACCGGTCGGCCAAAGAAAACAAACCGCTGGCCATGTCTCCCGGCGAGCAATATATCGATATCCTTTACATCGACGACATCATCGACGCTTATGAAGTCAGCGCGGAGCGGTTTTTTTCCGGGCGCGCGGAAAAAAGCGAAGTTTACGCGGTGTCTTCCGGGACGCCGATCAAGCTGAAAGATTTGGCCAAAACGTACGAAACGGTATCCGGCCGCAAGCTGCCCATCCAATGGGGAGCCCGTCCTTACCGCGAAAGGGAAGCCATGATCCTGTGGGATCAAGGGAAGCCGTTGCCCGGCTGGGTCGCAAAAACGACGCTGGAAGAAGGCATTCGAAAGTTAATCCATTCCTAAAAGGAGAGAAAACCGCACATGATCGTTTGCACCGTGATCACTGCCGCCCAAATTCCGAAAGCGAGAATTATGGCCGAGTCGGTAAAGCGGCATTTGGCGGGAAGCACGGTCGTCGTATGCCTGGTCGAGCAATCGGTCCATCCGGCGGCCCAAAATTGCACGGCTTTTGACAGGGTTTTGCTGGCGAAAGATCTGGGTTACGACTGGCCTCCCTTTGAACGGCTCATTTTCAAATACAACGCCATGGAAGCCATATGTGCCGTGAAAGGACAATTGTTGAAAGACTTGATCCTGAGGCTTTACCGGAAAGAGGACGAATTCCTTTACCTGGATTCCGAAATGAAAGTGTTCAGTCCGTGTTCCGAGTTGTTCGACGCGCTGAAGGAGCACTCCATTGTGATCACGCCGCACCAGTTGCTGCCCTCCGATATCCGGCATGTCATCCGGGAAGTGGAGTTGTTGAACGAAGGCACCTTTCACGGCGGCATTCTGGGCATCCGAAGAACGGATGACGCGCTCCGGTTCGTCGAATGGTTCGCGGAACGGCTGAGCCGTTCTTACGAGGATCCATACAACGGGAGATATTGGGATAAGCGGTTTTTAAATCTGGCTATGGCCGCTTTCGATTTGCACGTCTTGAAACATCCCGGCTATAACGTCGCGGCTTGGAATTTTCATGAGCGGATGACGATGTCCAACGATGGCACTTGCCACGTTCAAGGGAATCAGCTATGCATCTTCAACTTTGCCGAGTGGGAAAGCTGGCGGTCCGAAAACGACGAGAACGGCGATCAGGACCTTTCCAACGAGCCCTGGAGCTACGACTATTTTCACAGCGGCGAAAAGATCGCCCAGGTGACCCGGCACCTTTATCGAACCAACCCGGACGACTTCGATCAGTACCCGGATCTTTTCGCGGAATCCAACAAACGCATTATGCAAAATCACGGGTAAAGGAGAAATGCAAACCGATGATCATGATCACGACGACTTGCGCGGACCACTTATACAAGGCAAAAGTCATGGCGCGGTCCTCCAAGGTTCACATGCCGCATGCGCGAATCATTGCCTGCCTGATTGAAACGGATTTGAAAATGTTTGAGTCGGGCGCGAACCGTCCGCTCCCGCGCACGCCGGAGGCATGGCTTTCCGACCTGCGGATGTCCAACGCCACCAAGGATTTTCAATATTTTGACGAAGTGGTGTTGGCCAAAGATTTGGGCATCCCCAATTTTCACAAGCTGATGTTCAAACACAACGCGTTGGAAGCTTCCTGCATCATGAAGTATCACACGATGATTTATGCCATGAATCATTACAAAGATGAAGATAAATTTGTGTATCTGGATTCGGACATGAAAGTTTATGGACCGTTCGAAGAAATCTCGGAAGCTCTGGACAAACATGCGCTCGTGCTCACCCCGCACCGGGTGGATCCCGACCCCTGGGAGCATTTCCTGAAAGACGGCACCTTCAACGGTGGCTGTTTTGCTCTCAAAAGATCGGAAGACAGCGACAAGTTTCTTCGCTGGATGACAAGCCGACTGGAACGTTACTGCTACATCGACGAAAAGCAGGGCATGTTTGTGGATCAAAAATGGTTAAATCTGGCCCCCGCCTATTTTGACGTGTACATCCTCAAGCATCCGGGCTACAATTTGGCCGGCTGGAACTTGCACGAAAGCGAACGGAAGCTGTTGAACGTGATCGGCGGCGTTTACAGAGTGAAGGATAAGCCGCTGCGCCTGATTCATTTTTCGGGGATCAACATCTTTTTCGAACGCGTGATCAGCGACTGGTTTCCGGACCGGAAACACCCGCTATTCCATTTAAGGGACGAATATGTAAACGAATGGGAGGAAATGGGGCGAAGTTCGCTGGTCGATTTGCCGTGGACTTACGATTTCTTTCATAGCGGGGAAGGCATCAGCATGGAAGCGCGCCTCAAGTGCAAAGAAAATCCGGAATTGCTCGACAAGTTTACGAATCCTTTTGCCCAGTCCAACGCGGCGTTTGTATAAAACAAGGATGGAACCGAAACGGACAAAATCAGTGAAACGGTGCGATGGGAAATGACCGTGCTGCTGGACTGGATGGAACAAACGTTCCATTTGGTTCGCACGCACCGCGTTAAAGTCGAGCGGAAGGACTACTTGCGCTTGACGGTGCTGGTCATTCCGCCGACGCTGCTGTTTACGCTGTTCGGTTTGTATTATTGGGTGAAATGGATAGTGCCGTACACGGGACTGTAAGACAACCGGCCAGTCGGATGAAGTAGCGGGCGAGAGGTTGGCCAACGAAGAGGGAGAAGCCGGATCGGCTTCTCCCTCTCTGGATTATCGGCCGCGGACGAGCTGCAGGCGGTACACGTACTCGAACAGGAATTCGAACGCCTCCAAATGCTTGCGCGCTTCGAAAGCGTCGCGGCCCCAGGCGTAAATGCCGTGCTTGCGCAGCAAAATGCCGGGAACGCGAGGATCGAGCTTGTCCGTCACCTCCGGCACGATGCGCGGAATGTCGGCGTAATTGGGGACGATCGGCACGTCGATGACGGCGTCCTCGTCCCAAATGTTGAACGCCTTGATCAGCTCGACGCCCTCTACCGGCACGGCGCGGCGATCCCAGAACAGCTCGGACACGAGGCAGTTGTATACGGAATGAATGTGGAAAATGGCGCCGCAGCCCGTCCGGCGGTAAATTTCGCAGTGGATGAGCGTCTCCGCCGACGGCTTGAGCCGGGTCGGCTCGCAAGGCTTGCCCTCCTGATCGACGAGCAGGAAATCTTCCGGCGTGGAGGCGGCCTTGTCCTTGCCGCTGGCCGTTACGGCGAACGTGAAGCGGTCCGGCGAATAGTCGCCGACGCGCATCGACAGGTTGCCGCTTGTACCCGGGAACCAGCCGCGGGAAGCGAAATCGGCTTTGACGATGCCGAGCTCCCGGTAGATGCGCTGCTTTTCCTCCAACAGAATCGGGTTGCTAGGTTGATCGCTCATGAATTCCAGTCTCCTTGCTCCAGATGATGAACGACGTCGTGGAACGTCTCGAACGGGATGTGCGGCAAGCCGAGCTCGCGGCATCTCTCGGTCAGATGCGAGCGGGAGAAGACGAGATCGACCAGCTTGGCGCCGGCGAAGTCGGTGACGCTGTCTCCGATCAGAATACGGGTGTACCGGTCCTGCGGGAAGCGCCGGATGACGGCCGTTTTGCACATGCCGCAGTCGTTGCTGCAGTGCTCGTCGCACGCATGGGGCCAGGTGATGCGGATGCGCTCCCCGCTGAAGTCGCTGCCGTTGCAGAAAATATGGTCTCGCGGAATGTCGAACGGAGCCAGCAGCGGGTAAACGAAAAAGTCGATGCCACCGCTCGTGACGAAAAATTCGACGCCGTTCTTTTTGCACCAGTCCAGCAGCTCCGGAAATCCGTCGCGTATGCCCGCCGTACGCAAAATATAGTCGGTCATTTCCTGCTTCATGGAAGAGGGGAGCAGCGCAAACATCTCGCCGACGCCTTGGCGCACCGATTTTTTAAGCTCGACGATGTCGCGGACGATCGGTTCCCATCCTTCGGGATTGAAATGCTTCATGACGGCTACGATGTTGTCGCTGAGCGTAATCGTGCCGTCGAAGTCGCAAAAGAGAACGGGAGGCTTGCGGCTTCCATTTGCCGCGCCGTTGTTGGCGTTTAGGCTTTCTCTGTTGCCGTTCGCGCTGTTCGTGCCCGTCATGCTTGTCATGCCTGGCGAACCCCCCAGCGCTCGATGGCGAGCTTGAGCTCTTCATGACCGGCCGCCGCGTATGCCGTCAGATCTTGACCGGCGAGAACGGCGGCGATCGCTTGCCGGAACGCCCGGCCTCCGGCTGCCGCGCCGAGCGGATGGCCGTGCACGCCGCCTCCCGCGTTCACGACGACGTCGCCGCCGAAGTCGCGGAGAATGAGCGGCACAAGGCCGGGGTGAATGCCGGCGGACGGCACGGGGAACGCCTCGCGCAGCGGCAAGGCTTTGTCCACGAGCGCGGCTTGAACCGCGAGATTCTCTTCCTTCGGCATGACGACCGAGCCGTAAGGGGAGGGGAACAGCGACAGATCCGCGCCCGCGATCCGCGTGAGCTTGCCGAGCAGCAGCGGGGCGGCGATGCCGTGGTAGGGCGACGGATAGAACGCGCCCGCCATCGCCGGATGCGCGGCGATCGGCACGTCGATCGACGAATCGTTCGCCAGCTCCGCGAGCGCATCGAAGCCGTAAGCGAGCACGTTGAACAGAAGGCCGTTCGCGCCCGCGTCGATGGCCCGGCGCGCGTTCTCGCGAAGCTTCGACGTCGGGCCGGTCAGGTTGGTGAAGTAGATGAGCTTTTGCCCGGTTTCCCGTTCCGCCTGGCGCGCCGCGCCGATGCATGTCTCGACGCGTTTTTCCAGCGGCGTGAGCGGATTTTCGAACAGAATCTCATCGTCCTTGATCAGATCGACGCCTCCGAGCGCCTGCTGAAGGAATTGCTCGCGCAAGCCGTCGAGATCGTAGCCGATAACCGATTTGAAGATGCTCATCAGCAAAGGCCGATCGTGTACGCCCAGCAAGCCGCGAACGCCGGCAATGCCGAAGCGGGGGCCGCTGAACGCTTGCAGGAAGTCGGCGGACGGATTCAGGTCGAGCAGCTTGATGCGGCCGTCCATCGACAGCTTGCCGAAGACGGTGACGAGCAGCGCTGGCAGGTCCCGGCTGAAGTTCAGGTCCGGGTAGGCGATCGTAATATCGGCATAGCGCTCGCCCGGGGCGGCGCCTTCCGGCTCGTGCGCCTCGACCGACACCACTTGGCCGAGATGCTTCTCCATTTGCCGTTTGGCGACCTCGGGGAGGTCGGTCCAGCTGCCGACGGTCAGGCCGACGGCGATGCCTTCGGCTTTTTTGTGGAAGTCCGCCTTGTCGTCAAAGAGGCGGTACGTCGCGGTGGTGTAGGCTTGTCCGTTCGGACGGTTGATCATCGTCATAACCTTCTTTCGTTTCGATCGTTGCCCTTTCCGCCTAGCGGGTGAGCGCTTCGTCGGCGATCGCCCGGCCGAGCTCGCCGGCCCGCTCCGCGCAGCGGTTCATCGCCTGACGGACCGCATCGGCGAAGCCCAGACGCTCCAACGTGTCGATCGCCGCCTGGGTCGTGCCGTTCGGCGACGTCACTTTGCGGCGCAGCTCGGCGGGCGCTTCGCCCGTCAGCCGCGCCATCTCGGCCGCGCCGCGCACCGTCTGGACGGTGAGCGCGTGCGCGGCTTCCCGCGTCAGGCCCTGGGCGACGCCGGCCTGGATCATCGCTTCCATCATGTAATAGATGTAAGCGGGGCCGCTGCCGGAGACCGCCGTGACGGTCTCCAGGAGCCGTTCCTCGACGACTGCCGTCATGCCGACGGCGTCGAACATGGCGAGGCCGAGCGAGCGGCCTTCCGGCGAGAGCGCCTCGGAGAAGCTGAGGCCCGTAGCGCCGAGGCCGATCGTGCTGGACGTGTTCGGCATCGTGCGGACGATCGGCTGCTTGCGTCCGATGAGCCGCTCCATCGTATCGATCGAGAGGCCCGCGATGAGCGAGACGAGAATTTGCTCGGGGCGCAGCAGCGGCTTGAGGGACAGCAGCGCTTCGACCGCGTCCTTCGGCTTCATGCCGAGCACGATGACGTCGGCGCCGGCCAGCGCCTGCTGGCGCGCTTCGGGCTCAAGCGCGGGTACGACGCCGTACCGGTCCTGGAGCTCCCGCAGCCGGTCGGCGTTTTGGCGATTCGTCACGGTGATCGACTCGGGCGCGGCGGCGCGCGTCTCCGTCAGCCCGCGCACGATCGCTTCGGCCATCGAGCCGGCGCCGTAAAAGCAAATTTTGACGTTCCCCAGCGGGGAAGCGGCGTTCATGTTTGTCATGGATGTTAACACTCCCGTTCTATTGTATACGCTTGGCTCGGAATATCGTGCCTATCTATTATGGGGCTGCGATAGGAAAAACCGTCTTGCTGGGCCCGCCGCCGCTATTATCCCCGCACTTGCCCGTTGCCCTTCACGACGTACTTCGTCGACGTGAGCGCCGGAAGGCCCATCGGGCCGCGCGCGTGCAGCTTCTGCGTGCTGATGCCGATCTCCGCCCCGAAGCCGAACTCGAACCCGTCGGTGAAGCGGGTGGAGGCGTTGTGGTAAACGGCCGCGGCGTCGACTTCCTGCAGGAACCGCTCGGCATGCTCCTTCGTCTCGGTAACGATGCATTCCGAATGCATCGTCCCGAAGCGCCGAATGTGCGCGAGCGCTTCGTCGAGGCCGGACACGACCTTCACGTTCAAAATGTAGTCGTTGTACTCGGTCGCGTAATCCTCGTCGGTGGCGGCGTTCGCCCAAGGGACGAGCTCGCGCGTGCGGGCGCAGCCCCGCAGCTCCACGTTGCGGGCGCGGAAGCTGTCCGCGAGGGCGGCCAAATGCCGCGCCGCGAACGCTTCGTGCACGAGAAGCGTCTCCATGGAGTTGCAGACGGACGGACGCTGCACCTTGGCGTTCAGCGCGATGGCTTCGGCCATCTCCGGCCGGGCCGTCTCGTCGATATAAGTATGACAAATTCCGGCCCCCGTCTCAATGACCGGAACGGTCGCGTTCTGCACGACGTTCTGGATGAGCGCCGCGCCGCCCCGCGGGATGACGACGTCGAGCAAGCCGTTCAGCTTCAGCATCTCATTGGCCGAATCCCGGCTCGGATCCTCGACGATTTGCAGCGCGTCCGGCGGAACGGCGGTCGCGGCCAGCGCTTCGCGGAGCGCCGCGACGATCGCGCGGTTCGACTCCAGCGCCGCCGAGCCTCCGCGCAGCACGACCGCGTTGCCGGTCTTCAGGCACAGGCCCGCCGCGTCGACCGTAACGTTCGGCCGCGCCTCGTAGATCATGCCGACGACGCCGATGGGCACGGTTCGCTTCTCAATCCGGAGTCCGTTCGGCCGCTCGAACGTCTCGAGCCGCACGCCGACCGGATCGGGCAGCTCGATGACTTCCCGCAACCCTTGGGCGATGCCCGCGATCCGCTCCGGCGTCAGCTTCAGCCGGTCGAGCAGGGCAGGGGACGTTCCGTTCTCCCGCCCCCGGGTCAGGTCCCGCTCGTTGGCGGCCAAAATATCGTCCTGCCTCTCGGTCAGAATATCGGCCATGCGCCGCAGCGCTTCGTTCTTTTGCTCGGTCGTGAGATTGTTCAGAGCCGCGGCCGCCTCTTTGGCCAATGCGGCTTTCGTTCTAACTTCACTCATGGATTTCCGCCTCCTTCTTCACATGGGTCGTGACCCATTCGTCCCGATGAATCACTTCGACTCGCGGCGCCTCCACCCGCCGCTGCGCTTCGTCGCTGGGCAGGCCGGCCACGGCGGTAATCTGCCAGGCCGCATAGTTGGATACGCCTCTGCCGATCGTTTTGCCTTCCGCATTCACCACTTCGACCACGTCGCCGGGATGGAACTCGCCTTCGGCGCCCGTAATCCCGGCCGGCAGCAGGCTTTTGCCGCCATGGAGCAGCGCCGCCTCCGCGCCCGCGTCGACGACGATGCGCCCTTGCGGAACGGAGAGGAAGCCGATCCATTGCTTTTTGGCCGGGAGGGAGTGGAGGGAAGTCGTAAAATAAGTGCCGCGTCCGCGCCCTTCGACCGCCAGCGTCAAATCGCCCGGCTCGGTCACCCGGCCGATAAAGGTCGCCACTCCGCCGCCCATGGCGATGCGGGCCGCTTCGATCTTGGAGCGCATGCCGCCCGTGCCGACGGCCGAGCCCGCGCCTCCCGCGATCCGGTACAGATCCTCCGTGATCGCGTCGATTTGCTCGATCCGTCTGGCGTTCGGATCTTTGCGGGGATCGGCCGTGTACAGCCCTTCGATGTCGGTCAGAATGTACAGGCCGTCCGCCTTCGTCAAATTGGCGACAAGCGCGGACAACGTGTCGTTCTCGCTGAATTTGAGCTCGTCCGTCGCGACGGTGTCGTTCTCGTTGATGATCGGGACGGCCTGCAGCTTCAGCAGCTCCTCGATCGTCCGCTGCGCGTTCTGCGCTCTTTCGCGGTTGCCGAAGTCCGGCCGGGTCAGCAAAATTTGCGCCACCGGAATGTCGTGGGCGGCGAACGCCTCCTGATACGCCTTCATCAGCAGCGCTTGCCCGACCGCGGCGGCCGCCTGCTTCTCGTGAACGAGCTTCGGCCGCGTCCGGTAGCCGATCCGGCGAAATCCCGCGGCGACCGCCCCGGACGTCACCAGCAGCACCTGATGTCCCGCGCGGCGCAGTCCGGCCAGTTCGTCCGCGAAGAAGCGGACTTTGTCCCGGCTCAGCCCGCCTTCCTCGGAGGTCAGGGAGCTGCTGCCTATTTTGACGACGATGCGTCGGTTCATGCCATAACACCAACCTCTCGCAGTTCTTGGGAAAATAAAAAAACTTCCGTCCTGAACAAAGGACGAAAGTTGCCTTCCGCGGTACCACCTTCATTGACGCCGCGCACATGAAGTGCGGACGGCATCCGCTCGGATTCCTGGTAACAGCAGGAACTGTCCGGCTCCTCGCCGGCCGCTCGGGGGTGGGGGAAGCGGGGGGCGAAGGCGAATTCTTGCAGCCTCGGAATTCGCTCTCTGGACGTGCCCGTTCCGCTTCGTTGCCCGTCATGGCGTTTGCGCTTTGGGCCGACTTGCTCAAGACGGCCTCGGTTAATGTTTAGAATACCATGCGCCGCAAGCGTTGTAAAGGAACGGGACCCTCATTCCGTGCAACCGCCCTACCGGAAAAGCTGAAGCTCGCCGACCCGCCGGACCGCTTCCCGCAGCCGGTCTTCGGGGGCGAGCAGGCCTAGGCGCACATAGCCTTCGCCGTGCTCCCCGAAGCCGTTGCCCGGCGCGACGACGACGTCGGCCTTCTCCAGCAGCAGATCGGCGAACGCCATCGAGCTGTAGCCTTCCGGCACCGGCAGCCAGCAGAAGAACGATCCGGCCGGCTTGCGCGCCTTCCAGCCGATCGCGTCCAGCGCCTCGAACAAGGCGTCGCGGCGCCGTTCGTAGATGCGAACCAGCTCGGACACCGTGTCCTGCGGTCCCGCGAGCGCTTCGGCCGCCGCCTCCTGGATGCCGCCGAACAGGCTGCAATAGTAATGATCCTGGATCAGGTTGATCATTTCGACGATCCGGGCGTTGCCGAGCGCGAATCCGACCCGCCAGCCGGCCATGTTGTACGTTTTGGACAGCGTGTAAAATTCGACGCCGACTTCCTTCGCGCCCGGCGTCTCCAGGAAGCTGACCGGCCGCTTGCCGTCGAAGCCGATCGCGCCGTAGGCGAAATCGCTGGCTACGACGATGCCGTGCCGCCTGGCGAACCGCACCGTCTCCTCGTAGAAGGAACGGTCGGCCGTCGCCGCAGTCGGGTTGTTCGGATAGTTGAGGAACATCAGCTTGGCGCGAGCGATCGCACCCGCATCCAGCGCCTCGTAATCCGGCAGGAAGCCGTTCTGCTCCAGCAGCGGCATGAACGCCATTTCGGCGCCGGCCAGCGCCACGCCGGACCAGTAGTCGGGGTAGCCGGGATCGGGCACGAGGCAGACGTCGCCGGGATTGAGCAGGCATTGGCTGATTTCGATCAGACCCGTTTTGCCCCCGAACAGAATGGCGACCTCGGTCGCCGGATCGAGCTCCACGCCGTAATCTTCCTTATATCTGCGGGCGACCGCTTCCTTCAGGAACGGAAAACCGCGGAACGGCGGATACTTATGGTAAAGAGGATTGTCCGAAGCTTCCTTGAGCTTCTCGACGATGCGCTGCGGGGTCGGCAGATCGGGATTGCCCTGCCCCAGATTGATCACGTCCGCGCCGGTGGCCGCGCGGGCGTTCGCCTTCGCGACGAGCGCGGCGAAAAATTGCTCCGGCAGCGTCTTCAGTCGCTCGGCCGGTTGAATGGATATCGACATAAGTCACTTTCACGCTCCAGCTTTGATGCAAAGATAGGATGAATGTAGCACATTCGGACGGCATAGGCAATCGGAAAAGGCGGAATAACCCTTCTTGTCGCGGCCGAGGAAAATGCGGTACGATGAGAGCGAAGCCGCTGCGGCGGCCGATTCGGAAGGAGAGAGACCGATGACCGACAAGCTGCGCCTAGCGCTCGTGCAAATGCATATCAACGCGGGCGATCCCGACGATAATTTTGCCCGATTGGAGCGATTGCTGGAGGACGCCGCGCGCGCCGAGCCGAAGCCCGACGTCGTTCTCGTTCCCGAGATGTGGAATACCGGCTACGCGCTCGACCGCATCCAACAGTTGGCGGATCCCGCCGGCCGCCGGACGAAGGCGTTCGTATCGGCGTTTTGCCGCCGCCACGGCGTGAACGTCATCGCCGGTTCCATCGCGGAGCTGCAGGACGGCGGGGGCGTCACCAACACGGTGCACGGCTTCGACCGGGAAGGGAACGAAATAGCGGAATATGCGAAAATTCACCTGTTCAAGCTGATGGACGAGCATCTCCATCTGGAAGCGGGCGAGCGTCCCGGACGTTTTGCGCTCGAAGGCGTGCCGGCCGGCGTCATGATCTGCTACGACATCCGCTTCCCCGAGCTCGCCCGCCGTCTCGCGCTGGACGGCGCCAAGGTGCTGTTCGTGCCGGCCGAGTGGCCGCATCCGCGCCTGCATCATTGGCGAACGCTGCTGCAAGCGCGCGCGATCGAGAACCAGATGTACGTCGTCGCCTGCAACCGCGTCGGCGTCAGCGGGGAGACGCATTTTTTCGGCCATTCGATGGTCGTCGATCCGTGGGGAGAGATCGTGGCCGAGGCCGGGGAAGAAGAGACGATTCTGACCGCCGAGATCGACCTAACGCTGACCGACGAAGTCCGGAGCCGCATTCCCGTGTTCGACGACCGGCGCCCGTCCGTTTACGAGTGAGCGGTATCGCCGTTCGAAAAAGCGGCGGACAGCCGCTTCATCGTCTCGCGGAACGTAGCGATGAACGCTTCGGCCGCATTGGACAAATATCTTCCTTTGCGGTAGGCGATGACGAGCGTCCGGGTCGGATTGCCTTCGAGCCGGACGTAGACGGGCGCGTGGCCGTTAACGGGACTTCGCGCCACCATCTGCGGCACGAAGGCGACGCCCATGCCCGCGGCGACGAGCGACTGCACCGTCTCGATGTTGCCGCTCTCGAACACGGCGCGCGGGCTGAAGCCTGCTCCTTCGCACAGACTGTGCGCGATCGCGCGGAAGCCCTGGCCTTTCTTGAGCAGCACGAACGGCTCGTCCTTTAGCTCCGCGATCGGAACGGTTTGGGAGGCCGGCCTGCGGGCGAGCGGATGATCGGGCGGCACCGCGAGGAAAATTTCCTCCTCGATGATCGGTTCGTAAGCGAGCGAAGGCTCGACGAGCGGCAGCGAGAGCAGGCAGACGTCGATGCCGCCGCTGGCCGTCAGCTGCTCCAGCTGCGAGGACGTCTCCTCGACGAGCGCGAGCTCGATCTGCGGATAAACGGATCGGAAGGCGGTCAGCACGTCGGGCAGCACGTGCGCCCCGGTCATCGGCAGGCTGCCGATGACGATGCGTCCTTTGCGCAGATCGGCGATGTCCTCCATCTCGCGCCGGAGCTGCTCGGTCATGTCGACGATGCGCTGCGCTTTCTCGACGAACACGGCGCCCGCGTGGGTGAGCTCCACGGAGTTCGTGCTGCGCTTGAACAGGAGGACGCCGAGCTCCTTTTCCAGCTTCGACAACTGCTGGCTGAGAGAGGGCTGGGCGATGTGCAGCTTTTCGGCGGCGCGGGAGAAGTTGCGCTCGGCGGCGATCTGGATGACGTATTGCAGAAGGCGGAGTTCCAACGGCATCTTCCTTTCGGGATGGATTGGGCGGTTGCGGCGGCCGGGACGATGGCTCTATGTTCTAATTATAACATGAAACTATTAACTTTATAGATATTATATCTTGGAGCAATGAACGTTGCGATGGTATGATAGGAATAAGATTCGCTAGAGAAGTCCTTATACGGGGTGAAGATTCATGAGTAAATTGACGATGTTCGAGAAAATTTGGAACAACCACGTCATCCATTCGGAAGAAGGCAAGCCGAGCATTCTGTACATCGACCTGCACCTCGTTCACGAGGTGACTTCGCCGCAGGCGTTCGAAGGACTGCGCATGAACGGCCGCAAAGTCCGCCGCCCGGACCTGACGTTCGCGACGATGGACCATAACGTCCCGACGAAGGATCGCTTCAATATCGCCGACCCGATCTCCAAGCAGCAAGTCGACACGCTGACGAAGAACTGCAAAGAGTTCGGCGTCAAGCTGTACGACCTGAACACGATCGACCAGGGCGTCGTGCACGTCATGGGGCCGGAGCTGGGGCTCACCCATCCGGGCAAAACGATCGTCTGCGGCGACAGCCATACGTCGACGCACGGCGCGTTCGGCGCGTTGGCGTTCGGCATCGGCACGAGCGAAGTCGAGCACGTGCTGGCGACGCAATGTCTGCAGCAAGCGAAGCCGAAAACGATGGAAGTGCGCTTCATCGGCAAGCGTCCGGCCGGCATTACGGCGAAGGACCTCATCCTCGGCCTGATCGCCAAGTACGGCACCGATTTCGCGACCGGCTACGTCATCGAGTACACGGGCGAAGCGATTCGCGGCCTGACGATGGAAGAGCGCATGACCGTGTGCAACATGTCCATCGAAGCCGGCGCGCGCGCCGGCATGATCGCGCCCGACGAGACGACCTTCAACTACTTGCGCGGACGCGAATACGCTCCGCAAGGCGCCGACTTCGACCGCGCGGTCGAACAGTGGAAGGCGCTGCGCACCGACGAGGGCGCCGTCTACGACCGCGTCGTCGAGCTCGACGTCTCCACCCTCATTCCGCAAGTCACCTGGGGCACGAGCCCGGGCATGGGCACGGACATTACGTCCACGGTGCCTTATCCGGACCAGTTCCCGACGGAGAACGAGCGCAAAGCGGCCGAGAAGGCGCTTGAATACATGGATCTGAAGCCGGGCACGCCGATGACGGAAATTCCGATCGACTACGTGTTCATCGGCTCCTGCACGAACGGCCGGATCGAAGACTTGCGCGCCGCCGCCAAAGTGGCCAAAGGCTACAAAGTCAGCCCGAACGTGACGGCGATCGTCGTTCCGGGGTCCGGACGCGTTAAACTGCAAGCCGAGAAAGAAGGCCTCGACAAGATTTTCACCGAAGCCGGATTCGAATGGCGCGATGCGGGCTGCTCCATGTGCCTCGCGATGAACCCGGACGTTCTGCAGCCCGGCCAACGCTGCGCCTCGACGTCGAACCGGAACTTCGAAGGCCGTCAGGGCCGGGGCGGCCGGACGCACCTCGTATCGCCGGAAATGGCGGCCGCGGCGGCGATCAAAGGCAAATTCACCGACGTCCGCAACTGGGAATTCAAGTCCGAAGTGACGGCATAAGAAGGGAGCTGCGATATCATGCAACCATTTACGAAACTGACGGGTATCGTCGCGCCGGTCGACCGCGTGAACGTGGATACCGACGCCATTATTCCTAAGCAATTTCTGAAACGAATCGAGCGCAGCGGCTTCGGCCAGTTCCTGTTCTACGAATGGCGCTTCGACGAGAAGGGCGCTCCGATTCCGGAATTCAGCCTGAACCAGCCGCGCTACCAAGGCGCCTCGGTGCTGCTCTCCCGCGCCAACTTCGGCTGCGGCTCGTCCCGCGAGCATGCCCCCTGGGCGATTCTGGACTACGGCTTCCGCGTCGTCATCGCGCCGTCGTTCGCCGATATTTTCTACAACAACTGCTTCAAGAACGGCATCCTGCCGATCAAGCTGAGCGAGGAGCAAGTCGAAGAGCTGTTCCAGCGGACGAACGCAAGTGTTGGCTACGAGCTGACGGTCGACCTCGAGAACAAGTCCATCTCCGACGGCAAAGGTCTGCAAATCGCATTCGACCTCGACGAACACCGCCGCCAGTTCCTGCTTCAAGGCTTGGACGACATCGGCCTGACGCTCCAGCACGTGGACGCGATTGCGGCTTACGAAGCGAAGCACCAGGCTCGCCTCGCGAATTCCTACTAAGAAATAGCCATTTCGACCTATTAACGGCATAATCCGACAAGCTTGCGCGGCCCTTTGTTCCCGAAACGGCAAAATTCGGGGCAAAGGGCCTTTTTTTCCTCGAAATCTCGCAACTTTTGCCTTGTGCGGACGTCTAATGTTTCGTAGACAAGCCGGATGGGGATTCACCCTTCCGGTACGTTGGAAACACATTCGCACCGAGGTGAAGCATGAAGAAGTGGACGTCCCTGTTGTTTGTCGCTGTTGTCATGCTGTTCCTGACAGCGAAGATTGCGTCCGCGCAGACGGTGACGCCGAAGCTGGTACTGGACGGCAAAGAATTGAACCCCCCGGAGCCGCCCGCGCTCGTCGGCAATTTCACGATGGTGCCGATCCGGGTCGTCGGAGAAAGCTTGGGCTACAAGGTCGATTACGACAGCGGCACGAAGAAGGTCACAGTGAAGAGCGACACGTCGGTCGTGGAAATGGTCATCAATCAGACGAAAGCGACGATCGACGGCAAATCGGTGGCTTTGCAGGCGCCGCCGACGGCCAAATCCGGCACTACGCTCATCCCGCTCCGATTCGTGGGAGAGTCGCTGGGCCTGCAAGTGTATTGGGAGAATGCGAGCAAGTCGGTCTTTCTTTATAGCAACGGCAAATCCGGCGCCGGCAATGGCAGCGGTTCCGGAAGCGGCGGAACGAACGGCTCGGGTTCGAGCGGCGGAAGCCATCCGGGCGACGGCGGCCTCGTCGGCGTCGTAACTCCGGAAGACGGCTCGGAAGGGGACGAGGGCGACGGATCGGTCGTGACCAACCCGACGGGCACGCTGACGCAGCTTCATTCGGTATCGTTCGAGGACGGCGATACGATCGTGCTGAAGTACGACGGCGGGTTTCTGTTGCCGAAAACGTCCGTGCTGACGGGGCCCGATCGGATTGTCGTCGATCTGCCTTCGGCCGATTTCGCTTCCGACTTCTCGCCGGCGCTGCCGACGGACGACGGGATGGGCGTCAAGCCGCTCGGGGAGCTGGCGGTGACCGGCCACGAAGCGCTGCAGAAAATTCGCTACTCCCTTTTTTCGGACAACCCCCGTACGATTCGGTTCGTGCTCGACCTCAGCAAGAAGTGGGGATACGAGCTGACGAACGACGCGGCGGCGGGAGAGTTGAAGATCAAGCTGCAGGAGCCGTCGGCTGCGCCTGCCCAACCCGGCAGCGGAGGCAGCGGCGTCTATACGGTCGTTCTCGACGCGGGTCACGGCGGCAGCGATCCGGGAGCTCCGAGCATTACGGGCAAGTGGGAGAAAGATTTCACCCTGGCGGTCATTCTGAAGCTTCGCGATTTGCTCGCGAAGGACAGCCGGCTTAACGTCGTGCTTACGCGATCCTCCGATACATATCCGACCTTGGCCGACCGTTACAACCTGGCGAATTCGCTGAACGCGTCGTTGTTCCTGTCGGTGCACGGCAACAGCAATACGAAGAATACGGTCAAGGGCGCCGAAGTGTACTATACGAGAACGGACAGCCTGGCCTTCGCGAACGTCGTGCACCAATACGCGGTTCCGGCGACGGGGATGCAGGATCGGGGCGTCATTCAGAAGAGCCTGGCCGTCACCCGGGAGACGAAGATGCCCGCGGTGCTGTACGAGGCCGGCTATCTGTCCAACGCCGACGACGAGAAGAAGATGTACACGGAGGATTTCCAGAACAAGCTTGCGCAAGGCTTGGCGACCGCCATTAAGAAATATTTGCAATTGAGCTGACGCTGCCGCGCGCGCGGCACGCAAACAATCAGACAGGGGAGAATGAGCAATGGCGTTGGTGTCGCGTGGAAAATCATGGATAAGCTTGATTGTGCTGCTCGCTTTGGTCTGGACCGGCGCGGCCGTTCCGGCTCCCGCCGCGTCGGCGGCCTCTTCGACGCCTTTCAGCGACGTGGCTTCCGGCCATTGGGCCGAGAAGCATATCGCCAAGCTGGCTTTGCAAGGCTTGGTGAAGGGCAACAACGGCTTGTTCAAGCCGAACGACTCGCTCAGCCGCCAGGAAGCGGTCGTCATGGCGATCCGGCTCATGGGGATGGAGGACGAAGTCAAGCCGAACGACGTCGTCGCGTTTCCGAGCACGTTCACGGTGGACAATTTCTTCAAGCCGTATGTGAACTTCGCCTTCAAGCAGAAGCTGCTCAGCATGACGGAAGAATTCGCTCTGGCCGACAAAGAACCGAAGAAGGCTTGGGGCAGCAGCCCCGCCACGCGCGAGTGGGTCGCCCGGCTGCTCGTCCGCGCGATCGGCAAGGACGCGGATGCCGCTGCGCAAAGCGGTAAAGCGACTTCCTTCGCCGACAATGCTTCCATCGATCCCGAGCTGCTCGGCTACATTAACGTCGCCGTCGGCGCGGGGCTGGTCAACGGCATGGACGGCAACAAGTTCGATCCGAAGGGCAATCTGACCCGGGCGGCGGCCGCCACGCTGTTCAGCCGCGCGGAATCGCAAATCCAGACCGCCTACTCCGGCCAGGTGACGGGCATCTGGCTGTCGGTCGGCCCCGACAAGCTTACGATGCTGCACGCCGACGGAACGACTTCGACTTACACGGTATCTCCCGCCACGCTGTTCGCGCGCGCCGATTCGGAGAAGCTGACGACGATCGACGGGCTGAAGGTGTACGGCAAAGCGCTGCTCATCAGCAGCGGAGACGGGACAGCCGAATACGCCGAGCAGCTGGACGACACGGCGCAGGTCAAATCGGTGGAGGGCAAGCTGGTCGTCGTCAATTCCAGCAAGCATCTGATCTCGATTTTGGTCGGGGAAGACGTTCAGCAATACAGCTACGACGAGAACAGCCCGCCCGCGGTAACCGACGCGGACAACAACGCGATCAAGCTGTCGGATTTGGCTTCGAACGCCGACGTCAAGGTCATCGTCGACGCTTTCAGCGCCTCGCCTAAAGTGCTGGCCGTCTCGCTGAAGACGTCCGCCGTATCCAAATCGGGCACCGGGACCGTTACGGCCGTTGACGCAGACAAGTGGAAGATGCAGGTCAAGGATGCGTCCACCGGCGTCGCTCAGACGCTCTCCGTAGCCGAGACGGCAACGGTCAAGAAGGACGGCATATACGTCGATCTGTCCGAGCTGCACACCGGGGATACGATCAGCTACGTCGTGAAGAACGGCGAAGTGACGAGCATCGTCGTCTCCAAGTCGACCTCGTCGACGACGGTTAAGGGCTATCTGTTCAAGGTCGACAAGACCGATCGGACGATCCAGTATACGACTTCGGGCGATTCGAGCGATATTAAACTGAAGTTTTACACGGACGACGTCACCGTCAGCATCAACAATGATTCCGAGCCGGATCTGGACGATCTGTACAAGGACGATGCGATTACGATGACGTTGAACGACGAGGGCGAAGTCACGGCGATTCAGGTGACGGACCGCTCGATCGATACGCTGGTCGGAGCCGTCGTTTATTCGTACAGCTCGAACGTGCTGGTCGTCAACGACGCGGACGGCAATCCGGTCGCCTTCAAGCTGGACACCGCCACGAAGTACGACCTGAACGGTTCGACGATTACGAAAGCCAACGCGATCAACTACATGACGAAAGGCAAGAAGGTCAATATCGGCTATTCCGGATCGAAGCTTATTTACGTCTCTTTCGTCTCCAAATATTCGGGCACGGTTGCCAAAAACGACACCTCCGCCCATCAGCTGAAGCTGACGTTGGATGACGGAAGCAGCGTCACGCTCAGCTACGGTACGCCGACCGTCGAAATTTACGGCAAATCTTCGGCCTCGTACAGCGACGTCGCCAAAGGCAATAAAGTGGTCGTCACACTCAATTCCGACCAGGATTCGATCACGCGCATCGTCGTGAACAAGACGGCGCAATTCGATGTCGTCTCCCTGAACGCCTCGCAGAATAAAATTAACGTGACGGACAGTGCCGGGACGACGACGGAATGGACGTTGGATTCGTCGGTATCGGTTCTGGGCGAAGACGGCAAAGCGGCAAGCTTGAGCGCGTTCACGGCCGGCTCGGCGTTGAACGCGACGTTCGAAGGCAAGACGCTGAAGTCGATCAAGCTCGTTAAAGTCATCTTCGGCAAGGTGACTTCGGTCGACGCGGCTTTGGGAACGGTGACCGTGCAGTCCGGCTCCGGAACGGAGACTGCCGTTCAAGTCGGTACGTCGCCGATCATTACGAAGAACGGCTCGACGCTGTCGTCGCTCACTTCAATCGCCGCGGACGACCGCGTGGAGATTCGCAAGAACGAATCGGGAGACACGACGATTACCGTCGTGACGGGAACGACGAAGACGGTCTGGTATGCGGATGCGACCAACCTGATTCTGAACTTCAAGAAGGCGACGCTGGCGGAGGAAGACGCCGTCAAAGTCAGCCCGGCAGCTTATATTCATCAAGGCACGTCGACGCTCGCGCTCGGCAATCTCACGAACGGCGATACGGTAACGGTGTACGTATTGCGGAACAAAGCGGTGGAGATCGTCAAAGCCTAGTCGGCCGCCGCACCACGGGCTCGGTCCCGGAAGGCGATAAGCCTTTCGGCGACCGGCCTTTTTTCGTTTGTTCGGGCTCCCGGAGGCGAACGCGAACGGACGCGGCGGTTGCCGGAGGGGCCAAGATTCGGTACACTTGTTTATGAAAATTTTCACGCTTTTTAACGGGACGAGAAGAAGGAGCTAGCCGGATGAACGCGGGAAAGATGAGACATATACTGGATACGATCGCCGAAATGTTTCCGGACGCGCATTGCGAGCTGAACCACTCCAATCCGTTCGAGCTGACGATCGCCGTCCTGCTGTCCGCCCAATGCACGGACGAGACGGTCAACAAGGTGACGGCGTCTCTTTTCCAAAAATACAAGACGCCGCAAGATTATTTGAACGTGCCGCTGGAGGAGCTCGAGAACGACATCCGCCGGATCGGGCTGTTCCGCAACAAGGCGGCCAACATCCGGAAGCTGTGCCGGATGCTGATCGACCGGTACGGCGGAGAAGTGCCCCGCGAGCACGACGCGCTCACCGAGCTTCCCGGCGTCGGCCGGAAGACGGCCAACGTCGTCGTCTCGAACGCATTCGGCGTGCCGGCCATTGCGGTGGATACCCACGTGGAGCGCGTATCCAAGCGGCTCGCGATCGCAAAGCCGGACGACAGCGTCCTTGAGGTCGAGAAGAAGCTGATGAAGCTGGTGCCGCGCGACGAGTGGACGCTGACGCATCATCGGCTCATCTTTTTCGGGCGGTATCACTGCAAGGCGCAAAATCCCGCGTGCGAGGTTTGTCCGCTGCTGGATGTGTGCCCGGAGGGCAAGAAGCGGATGAAGGCGGCGCTGAAGCCCGCGAAGGCGGGAGCGTCCAAAGCGAAGGCGGCGACGAGGAAGCGTACGGTGGACGCGGAAGGCGTACGGGCTTCGCAAGCCAAGGGAGAGACGAGAACGAGGGAAAAGGCGGCCGCGGCCGCTTCGACGCAAGCGCAAGGAGGCGAGGCGCCATGACGGGCCGGAATACGGGGGGAGACACGCTCCTCCGGGAGCGGACGCAAGCGATGGCGGCGTACGGCGATTCGTTGCGCCGCATGGCGGAGTTCGCCGGAGCGAACGGGGACGAAGCGCAGCGCGCCAAATTTACCGAGCTGGCAGAGAAGCTGGAGAGGGGCGATCTGACGATCGCCTTCTGCGGCCATTTCTCGGCGGGCAAATCGACGCTCGTGAACGCTCTGATCGGGGCGGAGCTGCTTCCGTCCTCGCCGATTCCGACGACGGCGAACGTCGTGACGGTACGCGACGGGGAGCCGGCGGCGCGCGTCGTTTTCCGCGGCAAAGATGGGACGACGGCGGAGACGCCGAACTTGCCGGTGGAACGGCTGAAGGATTTGGCCATCGACGGCGAGGGCGTTGCGTCGATCGACGTGACGTATCCCGTGCCCGTGCTGCGCGGCCGGACGGCGCTCGTCGACACGCCGGGGGTCGATTCCACCGACGGGGCGCACCGGGCGGCGACGGAATCGGCGCTGCATTTGGCGGATGTCGTCTTCTACGTCACGGATTACAACCATGTGCTGTCCGAGGTGAACTTCCGGTTTCTGCGGACGCTGCACCGTTGGGGGAAGCCGACCTACCTTGTCGTCAACATGATCGACAAGCACCGCGAGGAGGAAGTGGCGTTTCCGAAGTTCAAGGAAGGGCTTCGCCAGGCGCTGGCCAATTGGCGCATCGAGCCGGCGGGCATTTTATTCCTTTCGCTCAGGGAGCCGGGCCATCCTCTGTCGCAATGGGAGGAGCTGCTCGGTGTCATCGAGCGGCTGAAGCCGCTTCGCGAGGAGCTGCTGCTGCGAAGCGCGGACCGTTCGGCCCGGTACTTGGCGGAGCAGCACCGGGAATTTGTGCGGCAGCGGCACGCGGCGGAGCGGGAGGCGCTTGCCGAGCGGGCGGGCGGTGCGGACGAGGCCGCGAGGCTTGCCGAAGAGCGCGCGCGGCTCGAAGGCGAGCTCGCTGCGCTCCGGAGCGAAGGGGAGCGCCGGCTCGAAGCGTTTCGCGGGCGGCTCGACCATCTGCTGGCCAACGCCGGCGTGACGCCCGCCGAAACCCGCGAGAGAGTGAGGGAAGTGCTGGAGAGCCTGCAGCCGAACTTCAAGGCGGGCGGCTGGTTCGGCGGCGCGGCCAAGACCGAAGCCGAGCGCCGGCGCCGCATGGAGGAGCTCGTGCGGGATTTGAACGTGCAGCTGACGGCTCACGTTCTCGTGCATGTGCAGTCGATGCTCCGGCAGGAAGCGAAGGAGGCGGGCTTCGAGGGCGAGGCGCTCGAAGCGCAGCTGGAGGCGGCGTTTCCGGGCGTCGACGCCGAATGGCTGCGCCAGCGGGTGAAGCCCGGCACGGCAGCGGACGGCCAGGCGACGCTGCATTTCGCGGCGGAGCTTGGCGCCGAGATGAAGTCCGGCGTTCGCCGCGAAGCGCTGCGGCTGGCGGCGGAGCTCGACAAGCGGCGGATTCCGGCGCGGGAAGCGGCCGCCGCGGGGTTGGAAGCGGAACTTCAAGCGCTGTCCGGGCGCGAGGAGGCCGCGAATGCGATCGCGGCGTTGGAAGCGGCGGAGCGCGCCGGGGAGCGCGAGCTGCTGGCGATGTTGCCCGAGACGCCGGCCTGGGAGGCGGATCGCCTGCCCAAGCCGGCCGAGGCCGGCACGGAAGCGGCGGAAGCCGTTCGGCCGGCAACCGGGCGTTCGCCGTCTCTGGCGCGGCTTGAAGCGAGCGGCTCGAACGGGGCCGGGCGCGGCGTGCCGGAAGCAACCGGCGTCGCGACGGCCGATGCCGAGCGGGAGTCGCCGGTCGGAGAGGCATCGGAAGGGCCGCAGGCCGCCGCCGCGGAGCTGCTGGAACGGGCGGCCGCTTTGCTGCGGCAGGTGGGGCCGCTCCGCCGGCAAGCGGACGGACTGCTCGCCAAAGCGGAGCGCTTCCGTCAGAACCGCTTTACGATCGCGCTGTTCGGCGCGTTCAGCGCGGGCAAATCGTCATTCGCCAACGCGCTCGTCGGCCTGCCGGCACTGCCGGTATCGCCGAATCCGACGACAGCGACGATCAACCGCATCGTCGCCCCGTCCGGCGACTACCGTCACGGCACGGCGCTCATCCGGATGAAGACGGCCGAGGCGATGCGGGAGGACGTCCTGTTCTCGCTGGAAAGGCTCGGCATCGGCGAAGACGCCGCCCGTTCGGCGGGGGACGATATCGAGGCGCTGCTGCGGCTGGCGGCGGAAATGTCGCCGGAAGACCTGCATCCGCGCGGCCGGCCGCATCTGGCTTTCCTGCAAGCGGCGGCGGCCGGATGGCCGCGCTACGGAGAGCTGCTCGGCCGGGAGCTGCATGCGGAAGAGGAAGCGTACCGCCGGTACGTCGCCGAAGAGGAGGCGTCCTGCTTCGTCGCGTCCGCCGACCTGCATGTCGACGCGCCCTTAACCCGCAGCGGCGCGGTACTCGTCGATACGCCCGGGGCGGATTCGATCAACGCCCGGCATACGGGAGTCGCCTTCCAATATATTAAGGATGCGGACGCCGTCTTGTTCGTCACGTATTACAATCACGCTTTTACGGAAGCCGACAAGCGCTTTTTGAACCAACTGGGGAGCGTCAAAGACGCGTTCGAGCTCGATAAAATGTTTTTCGTCATCAACGCGGCCGATCTCGCCTCTTCGGAAGAGGAGCTGGCCTCCGTCGTTACCCACGTGGAAGCGCAGCTGCTCAAGCACGGCATCCGCAAGCCGCGGCTGTTTCCCGTATCGAGTCTGCGAGGTCTCGAGGCCAAGCTGGGCGGTTCCCGCGAATCGCTGGCTTCGTCCGGCTTGACGGCCTTCGAGACGGCGTTCGCAGCGTTCGCGAGAGAGGAGCTCGGCGGTTTGGCCGCCGCGAGCGCGAACAAAGAGCTGGATCGCATCGACGGCCTGCTGCGCAGCTTGCTTCGGGCGGCCAGCGAAGACGCGTCGACGCGGATGGAGCGGCAGCAACGGCTGCTTGAGAGCGCCGAGCGGTTGAAGGAGCGGTTGCGGTCGTCGTTGAACGACACAGCCGTGCAGCCGCTGCTCCAAGAGCTGGGCGAGCAGCTCTATCATTTGCGGCAACGGGTCAAATACCGCTTCGGCGAGCACTTCATGATGGCGTTCCATCCTTCCGTGCTGCAGGACGACGGCCGCGATCTCAAGAAGCTTCTCCAAGCTTGCTGGATGGATTTAAAAAGAAGCGTCGCCGAAGATTTGCAGCAGGAGCTGCGGGCGGCGGGACTGCGGATGGAGAACGCGCTGCACCGTCTGCTGGGTCAGCGGGTGGCGGAAGAAGCGCTAAGCGCCTCGCTGGAAGGCTTTGCGCCGGAGCAGCCGCCGCGGCCCGAACTCGCGCTTCCCGTGCGCGAGCCGTTCGCCGACGGGCCGAATGTGGAAGCCCGCAGGCTTTGGAACGCTTTCCGAAGTCCGAAGCATTTCTTCGAGAGAGACGGGAAGGCGGCACTCCGGGACGAGCTCGAGAACGAGCTGTTCCGCGCCGCCGATGCGTGGCTGGCCGCGACGCAAGCGGAGTGGAGCGAAGCGGCCGCCGGAACGTTCCGAACGGAGCTCGGCAAGGCAGCGGACGCTCTCGCCGCAGAGCTGGCCGCCTACGCTTCGGGGCTCGAAGAGACGCTTCGCCGGCCTGGCGAAGAGCGGCTGCTCGAGGAAATCGGGCGGCAGTGGACGATTTTGCGAAATGGGAAAAGCACCTGATTTTCCCTCCGGTTATTTTTGGCTGTTTTTGGCTTTCCCGTATCGTTTCCGCGATACAGGAAAGCCTTTTCATTCTTTTTCGGCCTGATACGCTTTCTTAAACCCTAATAAGGGGAAGAAAGGGAGAATCTCCGATGATTAAGGAGAATGAACCGGTTCTCCATTGTCTGAAGCGCGGTCGTTCCGGCTGAGGGCGCGATATGCTTCCTCACGCCGTTTGAAGGGGGGCAAGGTTCCTGTTATGCTTCCGTCGTATCCGATCGACTGGGAGGGTTGACATCATTTGGACGTATTTCGAGGTTTAAAGTCTTTTTTCTGGCAAGACAAAGGATTTCTCCTGGGGTCGGTGCTCGGCTTGGCCACAGCCACGGCGCTCGGGCTCGTGTACCCGATGCTTCTGAAAGTGCTCATCGACGACATGATCATCCCGGGCGAATACGAAGGGCTGCTTGGCTTGGCGCTGCTTGCGGTCGGCATCGTCATGCTCAAGGCTGGCTGCCAATACGTTCACGGCTTCAGCGGCGGACGGCTGGGCAACCGGCTCGCGTCCAGGCTGCGCAATGCCAGCTACGAGAAGCTGCAAGTGCTGCCTTTCTCGTTTTACGATTCCGCGCGTACGGGCGATCTCATGTCCAGGCTCACCGCGGATATCGAAGGCATTCGGAACTTCATCGGCTTCGGCCTGGCCCAGCTGATGAACACGGGATTTCTCATCCTGTTCGGCTTCACCATGATGGCGATCATCGACTGGCCGCTCATGCTCATGACGCTCGTCATCATTCCGGTGCTCGCGTACATCGCGATCCGTTTCGAGTTTCACATCCACCCGGTATTCCGCTCCATACGTGCGGCGGTCAGTAGACTGACGGTCAGCGTGCAAGAGAACATTATGGGCGTCCGAACGGTAAAATCGTTTGCGAGCGAGCCCCATGAAATGAAGAAGTTCAGAGGGGGCAACGAAAATTATCGGGACAACCATCTCGCGCTCGCCGCCGTCTGGGCGAAGTACTTTCCGATCATCGAATTTATCGCCAACCTGAGTGTCGTCCTGCTCCTGCTGGTAGGCGGTTTTCGAGTGATTAACAAGACCCTGACGTTGGGAGAGCTCGTTTCGCTCAACGGCATGCTCGGCATGATCGTCGCCCCGCTCTGGACGCTCGGCTTCCAAATTAACAACTACACCCAGTCGAAAGCGGCCGGGGAGCGGCTCCTGGAGCTGTTGAACCAGCCGGTTACGATTCGCAACGCCGACCGCGCTCTACGGCTTCAAGACGAGGCTGTACAAGGGCATATCCATTTCGAGGACGTCAGCTTCCGCTATCCGAATCACGAGGAGCAGCCCTCCGCGTTGCTGGGCTTCAATCTCGACGCGCCTCCCGGGTCGGTTATCGGCCTGCTCGGCGGCACCGGTTCCGGCAAATCGACGGTCGTTCAATTGATGCTTCGCGCTTACGACGTCGGGGAAGGCTCCATTACCCTGGATGGGGTCGATATCCGCCACATCGAGCTGGAGAGCCTTCGCCGGCAGATGGCGATCGTGTTCCAGGAGACGTTCCTGTTCTCGACGACGATTCGGGAGAACATCGCTTACGGCCAAGCGGATGCCAGCGAAGAGAGCATCATTGAAGCGGCGAAGCTCGCCCAGGCGCACGACTTTATTATGGAGCTGCCGCAGGGCTACGACACGATCGTGGGCGAGCGGGGCATGGGGCTGTCCGGCGGACAAAAGCAGAGAATCGCCATCGCACGTGCGCTGCTGCTTAGACCGAAGGTGCTCATGCTGGACGATGCGACGAGCGCGCTCGACATGGAGACGGAGCACGTCATTCAGCAATCGCTTCGCAAGGTCATGGCGGGCCGAACGACGTTCATTATCGCCCACCGTATTTCGTCCTTGCGTCATGCCGACGAGATCATCGTGCTTGATCGCGGCCGCATCGTTCAACGCGGCAAGCATGAGCAGTTGATCCGCCAGCCGGGGCTGTACAGAGAAACCTATCAAACGCAGTACGCGGACCGTCCGGATGAGCTGGAGTCGGCTTCCGCAGGCGAGAGGCGGGTGAGCGGATGAGCCGGCAGTTCCAATATCAGGACGATGTGCTGATCGAGAAAAATTTTAACTGGAAGCAGATGGCCCGTCTGTTCACCTACGTCAAGCCCTATCGCGGAGACGTCGCCCGCGTCGTGTTCGTCATGACCGTGTTCGGCATGCTGACGAAGCTGGCGATCCCTTTCCTGATCAGCATGGCGATCGACAAGGCGATCAAGCCTGCGGACGGTCAGACGAGCGGCGGCCTGCTCTGCCTCTTCATGGGAATCATGCTTGCGATGTACGCCCTCCGATGGTGGGCTCAACACTATACGATCCGCCAGACGAACAGCATCGGGCAAAAAGTCATTTTCGATTTGCGAACGGCGCTATTCAAACATATTCAAGGTTTGTCGTTCCGATTCTTCGACAAGCGGCCGGCCGGATCGGTGCTCGTTCGGGTAACCAACGACGTCAACTCGCTGCAGGACCTGTTCACGAACGGCGTCGTCAACTCGGTCATCGATATCGCGCAGCTGGCAGGCATTATCATCATCTTGCTGGCCCTTCAATTTAAGCTCGGATTGGCCGTCATGATTACCGTTCCGCTTATGTTCATCGTGTCGTCCTCCTTGCGCAAGCGGATTCGCTTCGCCTGGCAGACGGTGCGCATCAAGCAGTCGCGAATCAACTCTCACTTGAACGAGAGCATCCAGGGGATTCGCGTAACTCAGGCTTTCGCTCAAGAGAAAGAAAACATCGGTTTCTTCGACCGTATGAACTTGAGCAACATCCGTTCGTGGAACTTTGCTTCCGCGTTGAACCAGCTTTTCGGACCGGTTATCGAAATTACGTCTGCGGTCGGCACGCTGATTTTGCTGCTTTACGGCTCCCACCTCATTCAATCGGAGCAAATGACGGTCGGCGTTCTCGTCGCTTTCATCACTTACGTCAGCTACTTCTGGGAGCCGATTACGCGTCTCGGCCAAATGTATTCCCAGCTCCTGATCTCGATGTCTTCGGCGGAGCGGATCTTCGAGTATTTGGACGAGAAGCCCGCCGTCGGCGAGAAGCCGGATGCCGTCGACCTGCCCGAAGTACGCGGGCACGTCCGGTTCGAGGATGTGGAGTTCGGGTACGAGAGCGATCGCCCGGCGCTTCGCGGCATCAACCTGGACATTAAGCCCGGCATGACCGTTGCGCTCGTCGGACATACCGGATCGGGCAAAAGCACGATCGTCAATCTGCTGTGCCGTTTCTACGATACGGTGAAGGGGCGCGTACTCATCGACGGTGTCGATGTCCGCGACGTGAAGCTGGAAAGCCTTCGTTCCCAAATCGGCATCGTGCTGCAGGATACGTTCATTTTTTCCGGTACGATCCGGGACAATATCCGTTACGGACGTCCGGACGCAACCGACGCCGAAGTCGAAGCAGCCGCGCGTGCGGTGCGCGCCCACGACTTTATCTCGAACTTGCCGGACGGCTATGATACCGAAGTGCAGGAGCGGGGCAGCACGCTGTCGATGGGACAGCGTCAGCTCCTCTCGTTCGCGCGGGCGCTGCTGGCCGATCCCCGCGTCCTCATTCTGGACGAAGCGACGGCCAGCATCGACACCGAAACGGAGCTGCGCATCCAGGAGGCGCTCGGCACGCTGCTGGCCGACCGTACCTCATTCATCGTGGCGCACAGGCTCTCCACCATCCGCCATGCCGACCTTATCGTCGTCCTCGATCACGGCGTCATCGTCGAGCAGGGCAATCATGAGCAGCTCATGCGGCTCAAAGACGGTCACTACCGCGGCCTTATCGAAGCGCAGTATCGTTTTTTATCCGCTTAATTACGCATGAACACACGAACAGCCTCCCCTTCGCAGGGGGGCTGTTTTTGCGTCCGCATTCCACACCCCCGCATCCCCGCTTCCCTCTATCCCCATGCTTCAGGCAATCGCCTTTATTCCGGGGACCACGCTCCCCCGCACATGCCCTCATCCCATTATCCCTTTGACTCAGTGAATGAGGGGACGTGAAGGGAAGACATGCCATAGGATATTTTCGTATCCCATTAAACCAGGACGTTAACACGCTGGGTCCTCGGGCTGAAAGGGAAACGATCAAAATAGATGGTTCCACCGAAAGCTCGATTAAATTATGGGAACATGACCTCGAGGTTAACGAAAAGGCGGTTACTCCATCTTCGCAGATAGACATCACGCCCCCCAAGCTCTGAAGTGCCGAGCTTTCCATTTCGCCCTGCTCCCCCACAAGCGCCAGGGAACGGGGAGCACCGGCTTGTCCCGCGTCAGCTCTTTGTAAATCAGCACCGGCGTCGAAGCGCACCAGCCAAGCAACTCGCCGAACACGGGCGCCGTGCGCAGCTTCAGATTGACCCGGAAGCAGAATTCGTCCAGGTACGCCTGCAAATGCTTCGCTCCAATGCCGTTAAAGGTGGTGTTCAGCCAACCGCATACGTCCCATTTGAGCATCAGCAGAATCCAGGGCGATTGGCTATAGAGCCCGCCGACCGAAACGTTCTTCCCGTCGGTATGCTGCCGGACGAACGCTTCGGTTCCCCTTTTGCCAATGATGCGCTGTTCGTTGTCGACATGGCTG